>NZ_BMEU01000001.1:0-266481 GCF_014637085.1 Comamonas phosphati
CACCAAGCGAACCGCACGTTCGCGGACTTCGGGTGAAAACTTGTTCGACTTCGTCATGGCTCAATCCTCTCAGAGAAAAGAGCCTCCTCAAAACCTGGGGCGGTTCAGTGGGTGAGGCAGTGCAGATATACAACGGCGAGAGACTGCACACATCGCTGAAAATGCAAACGCCCGATGCTGCGTCTTTAGCCGGGTTACTCCGGCAGGTTCAACCGTCCAAACTGTCAACGTAATTTAGGACGAGTCACATGCTTCAACAAAAAACCGCGCCTGATGGCGCGGTTTGTGCGAGCGGCAAATGGCTCAGTACCCCATGGTCTTGCCATCGGGATTGCGCGGATCGGAGGCGCCGTACAGCGTGCCGTTCTTGATCTCGATGGTCTGCGTGCGCCCCATGGAGGGCTTGAGCGCCACGTTGTGCCCCCACTGCCTGAGCAGGGCCAGCGTGTCGGCGCTGAAGCCTTTTTCGACGCGCAGCTCGTCGGGCGTCCACTGGTGGTGGAACCGCGGCGTGGCGGCGGCCTCAAGCGGGTTCATGCCGTAGTCGATGTAGTTGACGACCTGCTGCAGCACCGTGGTGATGATGCGCGCGCCGCCGGGGCTGCCGGTTACCAGCACGGGCTTGCCGTCCTTGAGCACCAGCGTGGGTGTCATGGACGACAGCGGGCGCTTGCCGGCCTGCACGGCGTTGGCGTCGCCGCCCACCAGGCCGTAGGCATTGGCCACGCCGGGCTTGGCCGAGAAGTCGTCCATCTCGTTGTTGAGCACGATGCCCGTACCCCTGGCCACGATGCCGCTGCCGAAGTTGGTGTTCAGGGTATAGGTCACGGCCACGGCATTGCCGGCCTTGTCCACCACGGAGTAGTGCGTGGTCTGGTCGCTTTCATAGGGCTGGGGCTTGCCGGGCTTGATGTCCTTGCTGGGGCGGGCCTTGCCGGGCTGGACGGTGGCGGCCAGCTCGCCCGCGTAGTTCTTGGAGATCAGTCCCTTGAGCGGAATCTTCACGAAGTCCGGATCGCCCAGGTATTCGGAGCGGTCGGCGTAGGCCCGCTTCATGGCTTCGGTCATGTAGTGCACGCTTTGCGCGCTGTCCACACCCCACTGGTTCATGGGCCAGCGCTCCATCATGTTGAGGATCTGCAGCAGGTGGGCGCCACCGGAGGACGGTGGCGGCATGGTGACGATCTGGTAGCCGCGGTAGCTGCCGCGCACGGGTTCGCGCTCCACCACCTTGTAGTCGCGCAGGTCCTGCAGCGTGAGGGCATTGGCGTGCGGCGCAGTCTCGGCCGCGATCTTCTGGGCGATCGCGCCCTGGTAGAAGGCCTTGGCGCCCTGCTGGCTGATCAGGCGCATGGACTGGGCCAAGTCCTTTTGCACCAAGCGGTCGCCGGTCTTCAGTGGCGTGCCGTTCTTCCAGAAGATGGCCTGGGTGGCGGGCCACTTGCCCATGTTCTTCTTTTCCTGGTCCAGGGTCTTGGCCAGGGTCACGCTCACGGGATAGCCTTTCTCGGCCAGAGCGATGGCCGGCGCCATCACCTTGGACAGCGGCATGGTGCCCCAGCGCGAGAGCGCGTGCGTCATGCCGGCCACGGTGCCGGGCACGCCCACGGCATAGTGGGTGTAGAGCGACTTGCCGTCGATGACGTTGCCCTTGTCGTCCAGGTACATATTGCGCGAAGCGCCCTTGGGCGCCACTTCGCGGAAGTCCAGCGCAACGTCCTTGCCGCTCCTGGCGTCGTGCACCATCATGAAGCCGCCGCCGCCGATGTTGCCGGCATTGGGCAGGGCCACGGCCAGCGCAAAGCCCACGGCCACCGCCGCATCCACGGCGTTGCCGCCGGCCTTGAGAATGTCCACGCCGATCTGCGTGGCCAGTTCCTGCTCGGTGGCGACCATGCCGTTTTTGGCCTCGACGGGGTGGAACACATCCATGTCGAAGTCATAGGCGGAGGCCGCGGCCTTGGCGGCATTGGACTGGGTGACGGGAGCGGCGGCAGGCGCGGTGGCCGCTGCAGGTGCCGCGGCGCTGCGGCCCGGGTCGACGGGCGTGCTGCTGCAGGCCGTCAGGCTGGCAACGGCTATGGCGAGGCAGGCAGCCTGCGCGGTGGCGCGCAATCGCGTAGATGATGGCATGGTCTTGTCTCCTGGGCTTGTCCTTGGAATGCAGCCTGTTGCGGGCTGTCGGCGAAAGACCCAGTCTAGAAGCGCTGGCAGGCCTTTTTTGCAGGACTGCAGGCCATTTCGGGTATGTGCCTAGAAGTCAAGGCTGTAAAGCCTTAGATGGGGTACAGAAACTGTATACACTTTGCCCCGGCAAAGACCGGAACTGTTCATGGGCTGCTGGCGCCAGGCGAAAGGTTCCGGCGCTTTGTGCAGGCATACAGACGTTTGACATAACCAAGGCGGGCCTGAACCGCCTCTGAGGAGATATCCATGGGCCTGAGCACCCACGTTCTCGACACCATGAATGGCTGCCCCGCTGCCGGCATGGCGGTCGAGCTGTTTTCCACCGAAGGCGACAAGGCCACCCTGATCAAGAGCCTGGTGTTGAACCATGACGGCCGTACCGACGCGCCCCTGTTCGACAACAGCACGCTCAAGATCGGCACCTACCGCCTGACGTTCGACGTCGCCGCCTACTTCAAGGCCCGCGGCGTGCAACTGCCCGAGCCCAGCTTCCTGAACAAGGTGAGCCTGGACTTCGGCGTGGCCAACGTCGACCAGCACTACCACGTGCCCCTGCTGGTCAGCCCCTGGAGCTACTCCACGTACCGCGGTTCCTGATAGCGGGCCAGGGCGGGCGGGCCGCTCATTTATTTGAAGATCTGTCCGGGATCTCGGAAATCACTTGCCCCTGGAGTGGCCCATGGCCACGGCCAGGGCCGTGACGAGGTAGAAAGCCTGCAATTCCAGCGCCCAGCCGCCGGTGCTTTGCAGCATCAGCACCTGCTTGGCATGCACCAGCACCAAGGCCACGACCATGTTGATGGCGATCACCAGCGCGGCCGGCACCACCCACAGGCCGACCAGCAGCAGCAGCGGCGCGACCACTTCGCCGATATAGACGCCGTAGGCCAGCCAGCCGGGGGCCCCAAGAGCCTCTACCATGCGCTCTATGCCGCCGATGCCGTGGCGGAGCTTGGCCCAGCCGTGAAACAGCATCAGCACGGCCAGCGTCACGCGCAGCAGCACCATGGCTGCCCGGGGATGGTGAAAATTGCTCCAGAACCTCATGAACTTCCTTGTGAATGACTTCAGCAAAACAATGATGTTTTGCAACAATGCTAGCGCCGAATGATGGCACGGGCTGTCACAGCATCGTCATGCGGCATGGCCCCAAGGCGCGACGCGCGGCCCCGGACGGTGGGTAATGCGATGGCGCATGGGCTTGTGGGCCTTTTTTGATATTTCATAACGCGCGCTGTAGGCGAAACTCTCAAGTTCAGAGCAGGGAGGCCATTGCCGCATGGGGCGCACTAGGATCGTGCCAATCCTGTCTTTCGCCGGCGGCTGCCATGAGGAATGAACAGCGGGCGCATATCGCGGAGCTCAGGATCACCAACCTTGAAATGTGTTCGCACATTCATCCCAAGAAAGGATATTGGTATGCGTCAAATCTCTATGCGTTCGGTGGCAATGGCCGTTGCCGTGGCGGCTGGGGCCCTGTCCATGGCCGCCTGCACCACCACCAAGCCCGAAACCAGCTCGGCCCCGCGTGCCGACTCCACCACCCTCAACACCCGCGCCAATGCCGCGTTGGAACGCCTGTACCAGACGGCTCCCGGCTCCAAGGAAATGGTGCAGCGTGCCAAGGGCGTGCTGATCTTCCCGTCCGTGATCGGCGGCAGCTTCGTCGTGGGTGTCGAGCACGGCCGCGGCGTGCTGCGCGTCGGCGGGCACAACCACAGCTACTACAGCACCACCGGCGCCTCGATCGGCTGGCAGGCCGGCGGCCAGTCCAAGGCCGTGATCTATGTGTTCAACACCCAGGAGGCCCTGAACAAGTTCGTCAACAGCAACGGCTGGTCCGTGGGTGCCGACGCCACGGTGGCTGCCGGCAAGATCGGGGCCAATGGCAGCATCGACACCACCACGGCCCAGGCGCCGGTGACCAGCTATGTGCTGACCAATGCCGGCCTGGAGGCCGGCGTCTCGCTGCAGGGCTCCAAGATCACCAAGGTCGTCGAGTGACCGGGCATTCCCTCTCGGCATAAAAAAACCGGCTGGATGCCGGTTTTTTTATGCGTAGCTGGGATGGCCTACTGTCCGCGCTGGCCTTCGGTCAGCGTATCGAGCTGGAATCGCCCCGACTTGTCCCACAGCCAGGTATCGGTATAGGTCACCTTGCCCAGGCGCACGGGAGCCGGGAAGGGGGCCGCGGCGCGTACCGTGCGCTCGATCTCGGCCACCACCTCGGGTGCATGGTTGGGCGAGCGCAGCCAGTGCAGGCGCTGGATGCGGCCGTTCGCGTCGAGCTGCACCTGCAGCACGCCCACGGCGTACAGCAGCGGCGGCAGCGTGCCCTTGTAGATGCGCTGGCCGTTGAGGTCGTAGATTCTGCGCGCTGCATCCTGGCGGTAGGCCAGGGGCGTCGTGGCGTTGGAGGCTCCGGATACCGGACCCGTGCCGACGTCGGGGGCCGTCTTGCAGGCCGTGACCAGCGAGGCAATGGAAGCCACCACGCCGGCCCATAGCCAAGGACGCCAAGGACGAGAGCTGCGCGGCTTGAGGGGTGCGGGGGAGGTACCGGAAGGCATTTCATGGGTCTCAGGCATGCCGCCAAGCGTATCCTGAAATACGGAGCCATCGCAGGAGCCGGCGTAAATCAATATCGCGCCGCTGGAAAAATCCGCAACAAATTGACTATCCGTCCTGTGTTAGCCGGCCCATACGCGAATCCATCTGCCGGCGTCGCCAAAATGGGAGAACATGCCGAGGTGGCGCAGACCGGCAGCCAGGCCGGGGCCACGCCCATAACCCCAAGCGGATTGAACAGACATGTGGAGCGAGACTTACAAGCAGGTGCTGGCCCGGCTGCAGCAAGAGCCGCTGTGCTGGGTGCAGATCGACCGGACGCAGGGCTCGGCGCCGCGCGAGGCTGGCGCCTGGATGGCGGTTTTTGCCGGCCAGGTGTTCGGCACCATTGGCGGTGGCCATCTGGAATGGCAGGCCATCGATCAGGCCAGGCAGCTGCTGGCGCAGTGGGGAGGGGAGGGCGGCGGTGCGCGGGACGTCAGGCATCGCTATGCCCTGGGTCCCAGCCTCGGCCAATGCTGCGGTGGAGCCGTGGAGCTGTGCTTTACCTTTTTCGAGCCAGGCCGGCAGGAGGATTTACGCCCCTTGCTGTCCATTCCGGATGCCTGCGTGGCCCTGTTCGGCGCCGGCCATGTGGGCTATGCCCTGGTTCGTATTCTTTCCGGACTGCCCTATCGGGTGATCTGGGTGGACAGCCGCGATGCCATCTTTCCCGAGCAGGAGCAGATCGGCGTGCAATGCGAATATTCCGACCCCGTGCAGGGCGCGGTGCAGGAACTGCCGGCGCAGTCCCAGGTGCTGATCATGAGCTTCAGCCATGCCGAGGATCTGGAAATCGTGGCGCAATGCCTGCGGCGCCAGCGCCTGCGGGGCGATCTGCCCTATGTCGGCCTGATCGGCAGCAAGACCAAGTGGGCCACCTTCCGGCGCCGCCTGCGCGAGCGCGGCTTCAGCGACGAGGAGCTGGCGCATGTGACCTGCCCCATCGGCGTGCCGGGTATCGAGGGCAAGGAGCCGGAGGTGATTGCCGTGGCGGTGGCGGCACAGTTGCTGCAGAACAAGGGCTGCCGGGCTGCGGCATAGACTCTGGCGGGCAGTTTTGCCGCTGCCGGGCCGGTAACGCCGCGGGCTTGCAACGTATTCGCATGGCATGAAAGCCATCGCATCCGAAAATTCATTGAGGTAAGGGAAATCTCTAGGGTGGGGTATCCTGGAATCGGACGAACTTGAGTAGAAAGTTGCATACACTTTCTGTCTACACACTGGTCGCAGCGGTGCCCCGCGGTTTTATGCCCTCGGGAGCGCGGCCTTTTATCTTCTGCTCAGAGCGCCCGCAGTGGTGAGCAGGTTGTCGGCAGCCCCACGCTGCCAAGGTTGAGAGCTATGGAAAGCTATATTCTCGACTGGGCTAACCTGCTGTTGCGGTGGCTCCACGTCATCACGGCCATTGCCTGGGTCGGTTCCTCATTCTATTTCGTGTTCCTGGACAGCAGCTTGACGCCGCCTGTCGACAACGACCTCAAGAAGCAGGGCGTCAACGGCGAACTATGGGCCGTGCACGGCGGTGGCTTCTACCACCCCGTCAAGTTCAACGTTTCTCCTCCCAAGATGCCGGACCACCTGCACTGGTTCTACTGGGAAAGCTACACGACCTGGCTGTCGGGCTTCGCGCTGCTGACGGTTTCGTATCTGTGGAACGCCAACATCTACCTGGTCAACCCCGGTGACCCGGATGGCATGAGCCCGGCGGCGGCCATTGCATCGGCCCTGTCCTTCCTGGTGGTCTTCTGGCTGCTGTACGACTTCATCTGCCGCATCTTCGGCCAGAAGAAGAATGGCGATGCCATCGTCGGTGCCATGGTTCTGGTGCTGGTGTGCATTGCCGCCTTCCTGGCCTGCCACATCTTCCCCGGCCAGGCAGCCTTTTTGCTGATGGGCGCAATGATCGCCACCTCGATGAGCGCCAACGTGTTCTTCTGGATCATTCCCGGCCAGCGCAAGGTGGTTGCCGCCCTGAAGGCCGGCCAGCCCGTCGACCCCATCCACGGCAAGCGCGGCAAGCAGCGCAGCGTGCACAACACCTACTTCACGCTGCCCGTGCTGTTCGCCATGCTGTCCAACCACTATGGCTGGCTGTATGGCCACCAGCTGAACTGGCTGGTGCTGATTCTGATGATGTTCGCCGGCGCGGCCATCCGTCAGTTCTTCGTGATGCGCCACGGCTACAAGCTGGGCCGCAACAGCCACCCCTGGCCTTATGCCGTGGTCGGCGTGCTGGTGCTGATCGGCGTGTTCTCCTGGCTCAAGCCTGTGCCGGCTGCTTCCGCTCCTTCTGCCGCACCGGCTCCTGCCACGGCTCCCGCTACCGCCGCAGTACCTGCCGATGCTGCCGCAGGCGGCAGCATCGGCTATGCCCAGGTGGGGCCGTTCTTCCAGCAACACTGCGTGGTGTGCCACGGCGCTGCCATCCAGCAAAAGGGTGTGCGCCTGGATTCCGCCGAAGGCGTGAAGTCCCATGCCCAGCAGATCTACCAACAGGTGGTCCAGTTGCGCAAGATGCCTTTCGGCAACCCCGGCTCGCTGACCGAGGACGAGCGCAACATGATCAAGCAGTGGTACGAGTCGGGCGCTTCGGTGAACTGATGCGCGGCTGATGGTCCGGGCCGGGACTGACTTCCCCGCTCCGGCAGACAGCAGCAGACCGATATGTGAAGAGGCTGAGCGCCGCGGTTGCCCGTGTCGGCGCACAGGCGCTTGGGGCGGCGCTGGGGCGGCTTCCCGTGCTTGATGGCGATGCCTAGCGACAGCGGGGCGCCACGGCCGCCCACCAGAAGGTGGCCCCTGCCGTCTTTGTCTTGGTCAGTCAATAAGCCGTCCATGCGCATCCCAAAATGGATGCGGCCCATCAAAATCGCCGCTGGCAACGGTATGGCTGATCAGGCGCCCTTGCTCCGGCAGCGCATGGAGCATGAAGGCCGCAGGCTCGAGCGTCCAGCCTGCAAAGGCGTCGGGAGACAGGTCCAGGCACACCTGGTGTGCGGGGGCGGGGGAGGTCATGGCCACGGTGCCGCCAAATGACACCTGGATGCTGCGGTGCAAATGGCCGCAGATCACGCGCTCCACATTGGGGTGGCGGCGCACCAGGGCCTCCAGCTCCTGTGCGCCCTGGAGCAGACCGATGCGGTCCATATGGCCGATCAGCGTCCGAAACGGCGGGTGGTGCATGGCAATCACCACGGGGCGCTCCCCACTGGCGGCGAGCTGCGCCTGCAGCCAGTCCAGGCGCTTGGTGCATAGACCGCCCTCGCTTTTACCCGGGGTCACGGTGTCGACGGCGATCAGGCGTAGCCGTCCGACATCCACCGCATATTGCAGGAACTCGCTGTCTGCGGGCAGGTAGCGGTGCCCGGGAAATGCCGTGCGCAGGCCTTGCCGCTCATCGTGATTGCCTGGCAGCAGGTAGATGGGGAGGCCGTTCAGAGGGGAGAGCAGCTCATGCAGGTGGGCATACTCTTCCGGTCTGCCAAAGTCCGTCAGGTCCCCGGTGATCACCAGCGCATGGGGCTTCTGCGGCAGCCTCAGGATGGACTGGACGGTGCTCTTCAGGTAATGAGCCGTGTCGATGCGGCGGTACGTGAGGCGACCAGGTTCGCGGATATGCAAATCCGTGATTTGCAGGAGAAAAGTGCTTGTCATCGCGAAGTGACCGTCAGGTGCTGGAAGGCATCCAGTGGTGGGGTGCAATGCGCAGGCCGACCCGGTCGCCGGCCTGGGCCGAATGGTCGCGGCTGACATCCGCGATCAGGCCGGGTGCACCTGCGACGTGCAGTGTCAGCTGCAAGCGATCTCCGAGAAAGACCCGCCGGGCGATCACGGCCGGCGCTGTTCCTGCCGTGTCTGCCGCGCAGACCTCGATATCTTCAGGGCGCAGCAGCAGCTGCGCAGAGCCTTCGCAGGAGGTGGCGCAGTCCAAGGCTACGCCGCCGAGCAGGATCTGATTGCAGGCCAGCAATTGCTCATTGCGTTCGAGCTGGTTCACGCGCCCCAGAAAGGTGGCGACAAACGGGTGCGAAGGGCTGCGATAGAGGCTTTCTCCGTCGCCGATCTGGAGAATCTGCCCGGCTTTCATCACGGCCATGCGGTCGGCGATGGCCATGGCTTCCTGCTGGTCATGGGTCACATGGACTGCGGTGATGCGCAGCTGTCGCAGCAGCTGTGCCAGCTCATCCCTCAGGGCTTCCTTGAGCTTGGCATCGAGGGCCGTCAAGGGCTCGTCCAGCAGCAGTACGCGGGGTCTGGAGGCCACGGCGCGGGCCAGGGCCACGCGCTGGCGCTGGCCACCCGAGAGTTCGGCGGGGCGCTTGTGTTCCAGCCCGTTCAGTCGCACCAGGTCGATCAGCTCTCCCACGGTGCGGCGCTGCTCCTCCCGAGAGGCTCCGCGAATGCGCAAGCCATAGGCGATATTGGCCTGCACGCTCATTTGTGGAAACAGGGCGTAGTGCTGAAACACCATGCCAACCTGACGCTGCTCGATAGGCAGATGAGTGACCTCCTGGTCGCCAAAGCGGATGCGGCTGCCGGCGTCGGCGCTCTCCAGGCCGGCAATAATGCGCAGCAAGGTGGTCTTGCCGCAGCCCGATGGGCCGAGCAGGGCCAGCACTTCGCCTGGCTCCACATGCAAATCGGTGGTCTGCAGCCCACGTGTCCCGTCGGGGTAGGTTTTGGCGCATTGGCGGATGTCAATGCTGATGCTCTTATTTTCCATAGTGCTTTTCAATGAAGTGCCCAATCGCCTGCAATGCCCACATCACCGGCAGGATGACGATCAGAAAAATAATGGTGTAAGCGGAGCCGACTTCGATACGCATGGATGCATAGCTGTCAGCCAGGCCTACGGGCAGCGTGCGGGTCAGCGGGGTGTGCAGCATCCAGGTCAGGTTGAATTCCCCGACCGAGAGCGTGAAGACCATCAGGCAGGCGGCGATGATGGCGGGCAGTACGGCTGGAACCAGAATGCCGAGAAAGCGCTGGCCGAATGACGCGCCTAGCGAGCGGGCAGCTTCTTCCAGGGAAAGCAGCTCCCGGCGGCGAAAAGCCGAGCCCACCATGCGCACCATGAATGGCAGAGTGAATATCACGTGCCCCACCAGGATGAAGGCAAAACTCTGGCGGAAGCGGGTCAGGCTGCCATAGGCCAGAAGCAGGGCCAGTGCGCTGGCAAGACCGGGAATCGCTACCGGCAAGGTCAGCAGTTCCTCGAAATGCCGCGCCCAGGAAGAGCGGCTGCGGGCCAGGGCATAGGCGCAGGGGACGCCCAGCAGCAGTGCAAGCGCAACGCAGGCGCAGGCAATGAGCAAGGACATCAGGACCGTGCTGCCGTAGCCGGACCAGACCTCCCGCAGCCATCGACCCGTGAGCCCGCTGGACAGACCCTGGCTGTAGTTTTCCACCACGCCTGCCAGGATCGATAAAAGCATGGGGGCCAGCATGAAGACCGTGACGACCAGTGTCACCAGCCACATGACCGGGGACATTTTTTGAGAGTTGCTGCGCATGTTCAGATTCCTGCGGCGACGGGGCCTGCGAAGCGGCGCGCCAGCCAGAGCACAAACCAGGTGATCAACCCCAGGCTGATGGACAGGCTGGCCGCCAGTGCGAAGTTGGCGTAGTTGGTGAACTCGTTGTAGATGCTGATGGGCAGCACTTCAAATTTGCTGGACAAGGTGAAGGCCGTGCCGAAGGCGCCGATGGCCGTGGCAAAGACGATGGCGCCGCAGGCCATGGTGGTGGGCATCAGCTGTGGCCACCACACATCGCGTGCCACGGCCCAGCCATGGGCCCCCAGGGAGCGGGAGGCTTCCTCCAGGTGCGGGTCCATGGCTTCGGCGGCGGCCGTGTACGAAGCAATGGCGCGCGGCAAAGAGAAATACAGATAGCCCAGAAACAGGCCCAGAAAGCCATAGGCAAAGGTGATGCGCTCGCCCCCCAGTGCGACGGAGATGTCTGCCAGCACACCTTGACGGCCGCCCATCAGAATCATGAAGAAACCGACGATGACTCCAGGAAAGGACAGTGGCAGGGTGAGCAGGGAAAGCAGCAGCCCCCGGCCTGGAAAGCGATTCCTAGCCATGGAAATGCCCATCATGCCGCCGATGAGCAAAGTGGCGAGGGTGACCAGAATGGACAAGCCGACGGTCTGCAGCAGGCTTTGCAGATAGATCAGATCGGTGAAAGTGGCGAAATAGGTTTGCCAGCCATCCCCAGCCGGCAAGGCGATGAGCATGAGCGCGGGTAGCAGCCAGAATGCGGCGAAGAACGCCACGGCAGGAGCACTGCATGCAATCAGGAGAAAACGGGAAGACACAGGGCTCGTGGTGCTGTGGCGCGTCATGAATTGGCCTTGTGTTCCTTAACGCACTTCACGCAGATAGCGTGTGGAGAAGCCGCGCTGCACTTCCGCCATCTTGCGGTAGTCCACGGACTTGGCGCGTGCGTATTCGGAGGCGGGCAGGAAGTGGCTGGCGACGTCCTTGGGCATGGCCACGTTGCGCACGGGACGCAGGTAGGCATTGGCCCACAGGGCCTGCCCCTTGTCCGAGAGTACATAGTCGAGAACCTTTTTACCGTTGGCCGGATTGGGCGAGTTCTTCACCAGGCTCATGACATAGGGCATGACTACCGTGCCCTCCTTGGGAATGACGAATTCCACATTGGCCTTGTCCTTGTACTTGGCGCGGTAGGCGTTGAAGTCGTAGTCCAGCAAGATGCCGATCTCGCCGGACAGCAGGCGTGCATAGGAGGTCTGCTTGGGCACGATGGGCTCGTTCTTCTGCAACTGCTTGAAGTAGTTCAGAGCCGGGCCAAAGTTGTCCATGTTGCCGCCCATGGCTTCGTTCACGGCCACGGCACCCACGTAGCCGACAAAGGCCGAGGCGGGGTCCAGGTAGCCGATCAGACCCTTGTACTCAGGCTTGAGCAGGTCGGCCCAGGACTGGGGAACCGGCTTGCTGCCCAGTGCGGCCTTGTTGACCATGAAGCCCAGCGTGCCGGAGTGGATCGTGAACCACTCGCCCTTGGGGTCTTTCAAGCCGTTGGGAATATCGTTCCAGGTGGCGGGCTTGTAGCCGGTCACCACGCCATCTTTTTGCGCCTGAATGGCAAAGGTCACGCCCAGGTAGGTGACATCGGCCACAGGGCTGGATTTTTCAGCCACCAACTGGGCCAGCGACTGACCGGAGTTCTTGTTGTCTGGAGGGACGGTGATGCCTGTGTCGGCTTTGATGGCCTTGATCTGGCTGCCCCAGTCAGCCCACTCGGGCGGGCAGTTGTAGCAGATGGCGCTTTGCGCGAGGGCCGAGCCGCAGATGGTGCTGGCAGCAAGCAGAGCCATGCGGCGAAGATTGGTTTTGAGCAAAGACATCTTGTTTCCTTGATGGGTGAGAAAAGCTTAAGAAAAAGCGGTACTTGAAAGAGGCGTGCAGGACTCCCCGGCTCTCCAGCCATAGGGCAGATGCACGCTGTCATTGCCGCAGAGCAAGGCATTCCTGGCCAATGCGTCGCACAACAAGGCCACGCATTGCCTGCCAATGGCTTCGTTGGGCTGCGTAATGGATGCCAGAGAGGGCGTGAGGTCGCTGCCAAGTGCAATGCCGTCAAACCCCACCACGCACAGGTCCTGCGGAACGCGCAGTCCTGCCAGGGCGGCAGCGCGGAGGCTGCGGATGGCGATCAGGTCGTTGCTGCAGACCAGGGCCGTCGGCGGGTCTGCTTGCATCAGGTCCTGCTGCAACTGCTCCAGTGCCTGGGTGGTGAAGGGCAGCTCCCAGACCGGCAAGGCAGTCAGGCCGCGCGCCTGCATGCCTTGCAGATAGCCCTTGTAGCGTTGCTGGGCGCGATCGGACGCATGCAGCTGGCCGGTGACCATGCCGATGCGTTGATGTCCCGAATCGTGCAGGCGTTCCACCAGGTGGTAAATCGCTTGGCGGTTGTCGACAGAGACACAGGCGTGCTCCTCGGTCTGGCTGTAGGCCAGCACATAGGGCAGGCCGACCTGCCGGGTGCGCTGGAGGGTCTGGGAGGTGGCGGGGTTGGAGACCACGAGCACCAGAGCCTCCACGCCCGCACTAAGCAGACGCTCGGCGGCAGCGGTCTCGCGCTCCTGGTCATATTCGGTGGTGGTGAGGACAATCGCATAGCCGCGCTGCTCGGCTTCGGCGGCAATCCCTTGCAGGCATTCTGCAAACACGGGGTTGCTGAGAGTGGGCAGCATCACGCCCAGCACCTGGCTGCGGCGGGTACGCAAGGTGCGAGCACTGCTGTTGGGGACATAGCCCAGCTCGCGGGCAACGCGCTGGACGCTGGCGCGCGTTTGCGGGTTGACGATTTCCGGGTTGTTGAAAACGCGTGAGACTGTAGCGACAGACGTGCCGGCAAGGCGGGCGACTTCGGTGATGCTCATGGATGTAAACGATTTCTGAAAACGTTTACATTTCACGATTCTTCAATGACAGGGGATTGATGATTTCATGAAATTTTTGTGACATGGTGTATCGGCTGGAATCATTGGCGTCTGCGTGTCACGGCGTGGTTGCGCGAGTCGTCGGGTGGCCAGTGGCGATGGGGCAGCACCTGGCCGGACTGCCCCGGCGGCAGACCCCTGGCTTGGTGCCGTCCAATGCAAAAGCCTCTCCCCCTGGGGAGACAGCGGTGGCATGCGGTGAGCAGGCGTGGTGGCTGTTTTTGCTGCAGGGCCGCCCCAAGCAAAGGCCTGCCCGGGTGGGTGGCCCAGGGGTTCCTCCCGTTGGACAACCGTTGCCATATTTCTATATTGCGAATTCATGGACGAACTTCCTCCACACCCTCGTTCAGAGCCGCCCTGGGTGGTTCCGGAGCAGCCTTCTGCGGTTGCCGGGGGGCGGTTTTTCTTCAAGAGGCCGGGCGCCTGGCCCAGAGGGCCGGGGCCCATCGTGCGCAGCATGCTGCTGATGGCTGCTTTCACCGCCATCGTGCTCAGCGTCGGCCTGGTCTGGTGGAGCGTGCATTCCACGCGGCAATCGGTGGTGGGGCAGGCCCTGCCGCTGCAGACCCAGGCGCTGGAGCAGATGGGGCGCACGCTGGCCTTCCGCGTGGAGCAGCAGCAAAAGCCCTTGCAGGCCCTGGCAAGCGCCGTGGCAGCGCATATGGGGGAGCCGCGCGCGGTGCTGCAATCCATGCTGCTGCAGCAGACTTCCATGGCCGGGCTGTTCGAGCGTCTGCAGCTCGCCGATGCGCAGGGGCAGCTGCTTGTCAATCTTCAGGGAGGGCAGGCACAGGCCCTGGAGGCCCTGGCCGAGCCGGAGCGCGCCGCGCTGCGGCGCGGCCTGGAGGATGGCAAGCCCCTGACCAAGGTCTGGATGCATTCGGACGGCACGGATGTGGTGCTGGACATGCTGCACGTGCTGCCTTTGCGCAGCGCGCAGGGCAAGCTGGTCGGTGTGCTGGGCGGCAGTCTGCAGATGCCGGCCCAGGCCTTTCTGCCAGCGGGCGCCAGCACGGATCTCGATGAGAAGGCCAGCCTGCTGCTGCTGGGTCCGGACGGCAAGGTGCTGGCGCAAAACGAGCGCGGACACTGGCAGCTGGCCGGCAGCTCCGATCTGGCCTGGGTACGCGATGTCGTCGATGCCGATTGGATCAAATCGGTGCAGCTGGGAGCGCGCGGCGAACAGCGCTGCCAGCAGCTGTGGAGTGCCGTGCCCCTGCCCTGGACGCAATGGATTTTGCTCAAGGTCTCCAATGTGCAGGCCTGGGCACCGGGGCCGACGCGGCGCGAGCAGTGGACCATTCTGGCCATCGCAGTGGCCGCGGCCCTGGCCCTGGCCCTGGTCCTGGCCTTGATTGCCTATCCCCTGACCGAGCTGTACCGCCGCTCGCAGCGGGCCTTGCAGAACCAGCTGGCGGACGAGGTGGACTCCAATGTCCGCGGCGCCCTGTGGTGGCGGCGCCTGTCCGAGCACGACTGGGGCGAGGCCCAGGCCTTGCGCAGCGCGCTGCAGGTCCTGGGGCAAAGCCGCGAAGCGCAGCATGAGAGGCAGCTCGAAATGCAGCTGCAGCTGCAGACGCTGATGGACTATGCCCCGGTCGGGCTGGTCGTGACCCAGGCCGGCCGCATACAGCGGGTCGGCATGCAGGCGGCCCGCATCCTTGGCTATACGCCGCCCGAGCTGCAGGGCATGCCGATCCAGCGGCTCTGTTCGTCGTCCCATGTCTACGAGCAGCTGGTGCAGCGCATACAGCGCGACCTGGATATCTACGGCCAGTTCGACAGCGAAACCAGTCTGCAGCGCAAGGACGGCAGCACGGTGTGGGTGCGCATACACGGCCAGAGCATGCAGCGCATGCGCCGCAGCTGGGAGGTCCCCAAGCGCGAAGGGCAGGAAAATTTCCTGGTCTGGGAAGTGGAGGACGTCACCACGCAGCGCCTGGTGCGCGAGCAGTCGGGCTGGAAGGCCATGCACGACCCCCTGACCAAGCTGCCGAACCGTGCGGCTTTCGCCATGCGTCTGCAGGAGTGGCTGCGGGAGTGTGCCGAGGCGACTGTCGAGGCGGGAGAAGATGCGGGCGAGCAGGGCGAGGAGGCCACGCATGGCGTCATCCTCTACCTGGACCTCGACCATTTCTCCCAGATCAACCAGCAGGGCGGCCGGCAGGCCGGCGACGAAGTGCTGGGCCATATTGCCCGGCTGATAGAAGCCTCCGTGCGTCCGCACGGCTGGGTGGCGAGGGTGGGGGGCGACGAGTTCGCGGTGCTGTTGCCGGGGGCGACCCAGCAGCAGGGCATGCGTACCGCACAGCTGCTGTGCATGGCCGTGCAGGACTGGGAAGGCGCCTGGGAGGGGCGCCGCTATCTGATGGGCGTGAGCATCGGGCTGCTGATGATCGATGCGCGCAGGTACACGGTGGCCGCGGCGCTCAAGGCGGCCGACATGGCCTGCTATGCGGCCAAGCGCAAGGGGCGCAACCGCGTTGAGGTCCTGGCGCAGGCGGCCTAGCGGTCATGGCAGGAATGGGCCGCCAGCCGCCAAGGCTCATACCCGGTGTTTTGCTTTATTTCGCGCAGATTGCCGGGGGCGAGTAGGTTACGCTCGGATCTGATTTTTTTCACACGCCAGAAATTCATACAAGAGACAACGCTGCGGCCGTCCGGGCCCTGCGCCCATGCCTATGCGTGATCAGACCCTGTTCGACAAGATTGACCTGCACCTCATCCGCGTGCTGCATACCGTGCTCACGGAGCGCAGCGTTTCGCGCGCTGCCCTGCGCCTGGGCATGCACCAGCCCGCCGTATCGGCGGCCCTGCGGCGGCTGCGCGAGCTGGCCGGCGACCCGTTGCTGGTGCGCTCGGGCGCGCAGATGCAGCCCACGGAGGTGGGGCAGCGCATGGTGCTGCCGGCCGCCGACATTCTTCGCGCGGCCGAAGGCCTGTTCAGCGATGCGCGCCACTTCGATCCGCGCACCTCGACCAGAACCTTTCGCATTGCCGCCAGCGATTACCTGGACCCCCAGTTCCTGCCGCGCCTGGTGGCCGCCATCAAGCTCGAGGCCCCCAACTGCCCCGTGGACATACTGCCGCTTAGCGCGGAAGCCCATTACGAAGGCCAACTGGCCCAGGGCGAGGTGGACGTGGTGATCGGCAACTGGCCGCAGCCGCCCCAGGGCCTGCACATGGCGCGGCTGTTCGAGGACGAAGTGGTGTGCCTGGTCAGTCCCAAGCATCCGGCCGTGCGCCGCGGCTGGGATGTGCCGCAGTGGCTGGAGGCCGAGCATATTGCGCCCACGCCCGCGTATCCGGGCGCGCGCGGCGTGATCGACGAGCAACTGGCCGGCATGGGATTGCAGCGCCAGGTCACGGTGCGCTGCGCGCATTTCAGCCTGATTCCCGACATGGTGGCCTCCAGCCTGCTGGTGCTGACTTCGGGGCGGCTTTTCTGCGACCGCTTTTGCGCGCGGCTGCCCCTGGTCATCCTGCCGTCTCCCGTGGAGTTCCCGCCGCTGGTCTATTACCAGTTATGGCACGCGCGTTCGCATGCCGGAGCCGCCACGCGATGGCTGCGGGAGATGGTCCGGAATGTGGCTTTAATGCTTCGAAATCAATAGTTTGCAGACCTGGCGGGCGCAGGCCTCTGGGCCTGGATGTGTCAATTGCCTGTGTAAATTGAGAGACAATCCAGCGATGAATCCCCCCCAGACCCATTCCTCGTCGATGGAGGCGCCTGCGCGTCTGCAATTGACAGGTATTACCAAGCGATACCCGGCGGTGGTTGCCAATAATGGGGTATCGCTGAATGTCCGTCCCGGCGAGGTGCATGCCATCCTGGGCGAGAACGGCGCTGGCAAGTCCACGCTGATGAAGATCATCTACGGCGCCGTCAAGCCCGACGAGGGCGGCATCCTGGTCGACGGCAAACCCGTGCAGATCCGCAATCCCCAGGAAGCGCGCCAGCTGGGCATTGCCATGGTGTTCCAGCATTTCAGCCTGTTCGACACGCTCACCGTGGCCGAGAACGTCTGGCTGGGCCTGGACAAGAACATTGCGCTGGCCCAGGTGGTCGAGCGCATAGCCGCCACGGCGCGCGACTACGGCCTCGAGGTGGACCCGCACCGCCCGGTGCACACGCTCTCCGTGGGCGAGATGCAGCGCGTGGAAATCATCCGCGCCCTGCTGACCAATCCGCGCGTGCTGATCCTGGACGAGCCCACCTCGGTGCTGACGCCCCAGGCCGTGGAGAAGCTGTTCGTCGTGCTGCGCCGGCTGGCCTCCGAAGGCTGCTCCATTCTCTATATCAGTCACAAGCTGCACGAGATCCGCTCGCTGTGCACGGCCTGCACGGTGCTGCGCGGCGGCGTGGTGACGGGCGAGTGCAACCCCGCGCAGGAAACCAATGCCTCCCTGTCGCGCATGATGATCGGCTCCGAGCCGCCGCAGCTGGAGCACCGCAGTGTCCAGGTTGGCGCGGCCGTGCTGAGCGTGCAGGACCTGAGCCTCAGGAGCCAGGACCCATTCGGCGTCGATCTGCAGCACATGGCGCTGCAGGTGCGGGCCGGCGAGGTGGTCGGCATTGCCGGTGTTTCGGGCAACGGCCAGAAGGAGCTGATGTACGCGCTGTCCGGCGAAGACAGGGGTGCGGCGGCGGAGATGATCCAGGTGCTCGGCAAGGGCGTGGGCCGCATGGGGCCGGCGCGCCGCCGCGGGCTGGGCCTGCATTTCGTGCCCGAGGAGCGCCTGGGGCGCGGTGCCGTGCCCAGCATGGGGCTGGCGCACAACCTGCTGCTGACGCGCAAGACGGCGCTGGGCCAGGGTGGATGGATACGCATGGGCCGGTTGCAGGCCCAGGCGCGCGACATCATCGCGCGCTTCAATGTCCGGGCCGGCGGCCCGAATGCCGCAGCGCAGTCGCTGTCGGGCGGCAATCTGCAGAAATTCATCGTGGGCCGCGAAATCGATGCCAGGCCGCGTCTGCTCATCATCTCCCAGCCAACCTGGGGGGTGGATGTGGGCGCTGCCGCGCAGATCCGCGGCGAAATACTGCAGCTGCGCGACGCCGGCTGCGCCGTGCTGGTCGTGAGTGAGGAGCTGGACGAATTGTTTGAAATCTGTGACCGCCTGCATGTGGTGGCCAAGGGGCGGCTGTCGCCTTCCATCGCGCGCGCCGATGCCACGGTGCAGCAGATCGGCGAATGGATGAGCGGGCTGTGGGATGGCGCGGGCGCTTCGGCCGCTACGGTGCAGGGAGCCGCCCATGCTTAAGCTCGAGCAACGACCCCAGGCCTCCAGGTTCTGGACCTATGGCTCGCCCGTGCTGGCGCTCTTGATCACGGTGCTGATCGGCGTGGGCCTGTTCGTCCTCCTGGGCAAGGACCCGGTGCGCGGCCTGCTGGCCTTCTTCTGGGAGCCGATCAAGTCCGGCTATGCGCTGGGCGAGCTGGCCGTCAAGGCCACGCCCCTGTTGTTGATCGCCCTGGGGTTGGCGGTGTGTTTCCGCTCCAATGTCTGGAATATCGGCGCCGAAGGCCAGTTCGTCATCGGCGCCGTGGCGGCCGGCGGCATGGCGCTGCTGGCCGACAAGAACACCGGGCCGTGGATCGTCCCGGCCATCCTGGTCGCCGGCGTGCTGGGCGGCATGGCGTGGGCGGGCATCGTGGCCCTGCTGCGCGACCGCTTCAACGCCAATGAGATCCTGGTCAGCCTGATGCTGGTCTATGTGGCCACGCTGGTGCTGGGCTATCTGGTCTACGGTCCCTGGAAGGACCCCATGGGCTACAACTTCCCGCAGACCAGGACCTTCGAGCGCGTCACCCAGATACCGCGCCTGGTGCAGGGCATGCGCATGAACATCGGCGTCGTCATCGCGCTGCTGGGCTCGGGCCTGCTGTGGGCCTTTCTGTTTCGCACGCGCGCCGGCTTTGCGCTGCAGGTCGGCGGGCTGGCACCCGCCGCGGCGCGCTATGCCGGCTTTTCCTCGCGCAGGGCGTTGTGGACGGCGCTGCTGATTTCGGGCGCCACCGCAGGCCTGGCCGGCGCGCTGGAAGTCGCCGGCCCCCTGGGCCAGCTCACCCCCTATGTGCCGGCCGGCTACGGCTTTGCGGCCATCATCGTGGCCTTCGTGGGGCGTCTGCACCCCATCGGCATGATCTTCTCTGCCATTCTCATGAGCATGTTCTATATCGGCGGTGAGCTGGCGCAGTCGCGCCTGGGCTTGCCCAAGGCGCTGACCGGCGTGTTCCAGGGCCTGCTGCTGTTCACGCTGCTGGCCTGCGACACGCTGGTGGCCTATCGCCTCCGCTGGGTGGCGCGCAAGACGGCTTCGGCCGGCTCGGCCGCGGTGAAGGGAGCCCGCTGATGGAATCCTATGCACTGCTTCTGGGCGCCACGCTCAGCGCCGGCACCGTGCTGGCGCTGGCGGCCCTGGGCCTGCTGATCAACGAGAAGGCGGGCATCGTCAACCTGGGCGCCGAAGGCTTGATGCTGTGCGCCGCCATTGCGGGCTTTGCCGCCGTGGTGCACACGGGCAGCACCTGGCTGGGCTTTGCCGCCGGCATGCTGGCGGGCGCGCTGCTGGCCGCCATCTTCGGCGTGCTGGTGATCTGGCTCAATACCAACCAGTACGCCACCGGTCTGGCCCTGTCGTTGTTCGGCGCCGGCTTCTCGGCCTTTCTGGGCCTGGGCTATGTGCAGGCCAAGCTGCCCGCGCTGCCCAAGTACGCCATTCCCGGCCTGGCCGAGCTGCCCGTCGTGGGCCCGGCGCTGTTCACCCTGCATCCGCTGGTGTACGGAGCCGTGCTGCTGGTCATCGCCATGGTGTGGTTTCTGTACCGCACGCGCGCGGGCCTGGTGCTGCGCGCCGTGGGCGAGTCGCCTTCGTCGGCCCATGCCCTGGGCTATCCGGTGCGCCGCATCCGCCTGATGGCCGTGGTGTTCGGCGGCGCCATGTGCGGTCTGGCCGGCGCCTATATCTCCACCGTCTACACCCCGCTGTGGGTGGAAGGCATGGTTTCGGGCCGCGGCTGGATTGCACTGGCGCTGACCACGTTCGCCACCTGGCGGCCCGCGCGCGTGCTGCTGGGCGCCTACCTGTTCGGCGGCGTGACCATGCTGCAGTTCCACCTGCAGGCCACGGGTCTGCAGGTGCCCAGCCAGGTGCTGTCCATGCTGCCGTATCTGGCCACCATCGTGGTGCTGGTGCTGATTTCCCGCAATCCGGCCTGGATCCGCGCCAACATGCCGGCTTCGCTGGGCAAGCCGTTCTACCCGGGCGCATGAAGTGGGAGACCCCCTGAGCCGCTGCGCGGCTTCCCCCTGGAAGGGAGACGACAGCCTTTGCTGCGGGGCGGCCCTTGCTGGCCGTCTCTGGCTTGGAGGGGTGCCGGTTTTGGAACGCCTTGAAAATTGATGGATGTTTTACGTAGAGAGGAATCTGCAATGACGACACTGCGCAAGCGTGCCCTGATCCAGTTGATCGGCCTGTCGGCGGTTTCGCTGGCGGCCTTGACGGCCTGCGGCAAGAAGGACGAAGCCCCGGCCGCACCTGCTGCAGCGCCTGCCGCCCAGGCACCGGCCGCCGACAAGCTCAAGATCGGCTTCATGTATGTGAGCCCCATCGGCGACGGCGGCTGGACCTTCCAGCACGAACTGGCACGCAAGGCCATCCAGGAAAAATTCGGCGACAAGATCGAGACCTCGATGGTGGAAAGCGTGCCCGAGAGCGCCGATGCCGAGCGCGTGATGCGCGACATGGCCGGCCAGGGCAACAAGCTGATCTTCGCGACCAGCTTCGGCTACCAGGAGTTCGTGCAGAAGGTCGCCGCCGACCTCAAGAACGTGAAGTTCGAGCACGCCACCGGCTACAAGACGGCCGACAACGTGGCCATCTACGACTCCAAGACCTTTGAAGGTGCCTACCTGGCCGGCATCGTGGCCGGCGGCATGACCAAGACCAAGACGGTGGGCGTGGTGGCCTCGGTGCCCATCCCCGAAGTGGTGCGCAACATCAACAGCTTCGTGCTGGGCGCGCAAAGCGTGGACCCCGCTATCAAGGCCAAGGTGGTCTGGGTCAACGAGTGGTTCGCGCCTCCCAAGGAATCCGAAGCCGCGACCAGCCTGATCAACGGCGGCGTGGACGTGATGTACCAGAACACCAACTCGCCCGCCGTGCTCAAGACCGCGGAAGAACGCGGCGTGCGCGCCTTCGGCAAGGACGGCGACATGAGCGCCTTCGCGCCCAAGGCCCACCTGGGCTCGGCCGTCATCAACTGGACGCCTTACTACACCAAGGTGGTCGAGGACACGCTGGCCGGCAAATGGCAGGGCGGCTCCTACTGGTGGGGCGTGAAGGAAGGTGCGATGGATCTGGTGAAGATCGCCGACGATGTGCCCCAGGAGATCAAGGACAAGGTCGAGAAGGCCAAGGCCGGCCTGAAGGACGGCAGCTTTAGCGTCTGGACCGGCCCGATCAAGGACAACGCCGGCAAGGAAGTGCTGTCCGCCGGCAAGGTGGCCGACGAGCCCTTTCTCAAGGCCATCAACTTCTATGTGAGCGGCATCGAAGGCTCCGTACCCGGGGCCAGGTAAAAATGACTCCCCACGCTCCCCGCTGCGCGTGGTCGCTGCCCCCTCCGAGGGGGGCTTGTTGCCTTGGGGCGGCCCGGCGGCAATAAAAACAGGAGCGCCTGGCGCTCCATCCAAGGCCTTTCATGGCTTCTTTGTATCTCAACGTCCCAAAGGAAACCGAAATGACTGACTTCCACAAGCGTTCGCTGCTCAAGGCGGCTGCACTGTCGGCCGTGGCTACCGCGGCCCTGGTGGGTTGCGGCAAGAAGGAGGAGGCGCCGGCACCGGCTGCAGCTCCCGCTCCCGCGCCGGCTGCGGCAGCTCCAGCTGCCGCCGAGCTGCTGAAGATCGGCTTCGCCTATGTGGGCCCGGTGGGCGACGGCGGCTACTCCTTTGCGCACGACCAGGGCCGCAAGGCGCTGGAAAAGGAATACGGCGACAAGATCAAGACCACCTATGTGGAAAGCGTGCCCGAGGGCGCCGACGCCGAGCGCGTGCTGCGCGACCTGGCCACGCAGGGCAACAAGCTGATCTTCGGCACGACCTTCGGCTACATGGACGTCATCCAGAAGCTGGCGCCCGAGTTCCCCGACGTGAAGTGGGAGCATGCCACGGGCTACAAGACCGCGGCCAATGCCAGCACCTACGATTTCCGAACCTATGAAGGCGCCTACCTGGCCGGCGTGATCGCCGGTGCCATGACCAAGACCAACACCCTGGGCGTGGTGGGTTCGGTGCCCATCCCCGAAGTGCTGCGCAACATCAACAGCTTCACGCTGGGCGCCCAGTCCATGAACCCCAAGATCAAGACCAAGGTGGTCTGGGTCAACGAATGGTTCGCGCCGCCCAAGGAAACCGAGGCCGCCACCAGCCTGATCAACGGCGGTGCCGACATCCTGTTCCAGAACACCGATTCGCCCGCCGTGCTCAAGACCGCCGAGGAAAAGGGCAAGCGCGCCTTCGGCTGGGATTCGGACATGACCAGCTACGGCCCCAAGGCCCACCTGGCATCGGCCATCTTCAACCCCTCGGGCTACTACATCAAGACCACGCGTGAAATGCTGGACGGCACCTGGAAGAGCCAGCAATCGTGGTGGGGCGTGAAGGAAGGCGCCATCGACATCGTCTCGCTGGCGGCCGACGTGCCCGCCGAGGTCAAGGCCAGGATCGAGGAAGTCAAGAAGGGCCTGAAGGACGGCAGCTTCCACATCTGGAAGGGCCCGATCGCCAACTCCGAAGGCAAGGAGGTCGTGGCTGCCGGTCAGGTGGCCGACGACAACCTCCTGCGCGGCATCAACTTCTACGTCAAGGGCGTGGAAGGCAAGGTCCCCGGCGGCCAGTAAGCAAGTGCCTTGCGTCTCTGGCTGAAAACAGAGGCCGCCCACGGGCGGCCTCTGTTTTCGGTTTCGGGTCCACAATGACCTCCCCATGATTGAAGAACAAATTCAAGGCCCGGGGCATAACGTGTGGAGTTTGCTGAAATGCCCCCCTGAGCCGCTTCGCGTCTTCCCCCAAGGGGGACGACGGCCTTTGCTGCGGGGCGGCCCCTGCTGGCCGTCCCTCGCCTGGAGCGCGCCAGTTTCATTGGGTAGCGTGTCACTCCATGGATAACTGATATGAAACATACCGTACCGCCGATTGCCGCTGAACATCTGCCTGCGCTGCTGCGCGCCATGCCCAAGGCGGAGCTGCACATGCATATCGAGGGTTCGCTGGAGCCCGAGCTGATCTTCGCGCTGGCCGAGCGCAACGGCGTGCAGCTGCCCTATGCCGATGTGCAGGCGCTGCGCGCGGCCTATGCCTTCACCGACCTGCAGAGCTTTCTGGACATCTACTACGCGGGCGCCAGCGTGCTGCTGCACGAGCAGGACTTCTACGACATGGCGCGCGCCTATCTCAACCGCGCCGTGGCCGACAACGTGGTGCACACGGAAATCTTCTTCGACCCGCAGACCCACACCGCGCGCGGCGTGGGTATGGAAACCGTGATCAACGGCCTGTACCGTGCCTGCCGGGACGCGGAGATCGAGCAGGGCATCTCGGCCTCGCTGATCCTGAGCTTTCTGCGCCACCTGAGCGAGGAAGAGGCGCTGCAGACGCTGGAGGATGCACTGCCGCTGCGCGACCGCTTCATCGGCGTGGGCCTGGACAGCAGTGAGGTGGGGAATCCGCCCGAGAAGTTCGCGCGCGTGTTCGGGCGCTGCCGCGAGCTGGGCCTGCACCTGGTGGCCCATGCGGGCGAGGAGGGGCCGTCCGCCTATATCTGGGGCGCGCTGGACGTGCTGCATGTGCAGCGCATCGACCACGGCGTGCAGGCACAGAAGGACCCGGCGCTGATGCAGCGCCTGATAGCCGAGCAGATCCCGCTGACGGTCTGCCCGCTGTCCAACCTCAAGCTCTGCGTGGTCGATACGCTGGCCGAGCACAACCTGCCGCACCTGCTCAAGGCCGGCCTCAAGGTCACGGTCAATTCGGACGACCCGGCCTATTTCGGCGGCTATGTGAACAGCAACTACCTGCAGCTGTTCGAGGCCAGCGGCATGGGCGCCCAGGAGGCCTACCAACTGGCGCGCAACAGCCTGGAGGCGAGCTTTGTGGCCGACGCGCAGAAGGAGCAGTGGATCGCGCTGCTGGACGAGACCTTCGCGCAGTTCGCGCGCCGCGGCTGACGGCGTTCAGGCCAGCGCCTGGCGCAGGCGTGCGGCCAGTTCGTCGAGCACGGGCATGCCGGGCTCCTGGCGCTGCCAGGTGATGGCCAGGCCGTCGCATGTGTAGCGCGGCAGCACATGCAGGTGGAAGTGAAACACCGTCTGTCCCGCGGGCGCGCCATTGGCCTGGAAGATGTTGATGCCGTCGGGATCGAAGGCCTGGTTCACGGCGGCTGCCACGCGCTGGGCCGTCTGCATCACGGCGCCGGTTTCCTCGGGCGTGAGCTCCAGCAGATTGGCCGCGTGGCGCTTGCTGGCCACCAGCACATGGCCCCTGGTGGCCTGGCCTATGTCCATGAAGGCAATGGTCAGCTCGTCTTCATAGACCTTGGCCGAGGGAATTTCGCCTGTGACGAGCTTGCAGAAAATGCATTCGCCGGCGGGGGAATCGTCCACGAACATGGGCATGGTGGTCTCCTTGTCTTGATGTGATGGCTTGCAATAGCGACATCTTAGGACACGCGGCAAGGCCGGAGGCTATCGAAAACAGGAGCGTGCGGCCTCCGTCATTCATTGATTTCGTGTATTTTCAATACTGAAACCAAGTGAAATCGCGCGTTAGATGCTCCTGTTTATGTATTGCCAATGCCTTGTCTATGCTTTGTCTATGGGATGCGAACGGCATACCTTGCGCCAAAGCTTATAAAGGCTATATGCCCGATCATGTGCATGCCGGCCTGTCGCGCCGCTAAGCTCGCCCCATGAAAATCTATCGCAGTGCCCTGTTGCGCTTTGCCGATGACGGCCAAGCCGTGTATGACTCCGATGGCCTGCTGGCCGTGGCGCCCGACGAGCAAGGCGTGCAGCGCGTGGTGGCGGCGGGCAGCTGGCAAGCGTTGGCACCCCAGTACATAGACCGCGAAGGTGTGGAGCGCATCGACCTGCCGGGCCGTCTGCTGGCCCCCGGTTTCGTGGATCTGCATATCCACTATCCGCAGACCGACGTGATCGGCGCGCCCGCGCCCGGCCTGCTGCCCTGGCTGGAGAACTACACCTTTCCGCACGAGTCGCGTTTCTCGGACCGCGCCTATGCGGACGGCGTGGCCGATTTCTTCCTTCATGAACTGCTGCGCAACGGCGTGACCACGGCGCTGGCCTTCGCCACTTCGCATCCGAGCTCGGTGGATGCCATCATGACGGCGGCCCGGCAGCGCGGCATGCGCATGATCGCCGGCAAGGTGCTGCAGGACCGCAACAGCCCTGATGGTGTGCGCGACGATACCGAACAGAGCCTGATCGACACCGAGGAGCTGATCCGCCGCTGGCACGGCGTGGACCGCCTGGGCTATGCCATCACGCCGCGCTTTGCGCCCACCAGCACCGAAGCCCAGCTGCGCGGTGCCGGCGAGCTGGCCGCCAAATATGGCGATGTATGGATCCAGTCCCATGTGGCCGAGAACCTGGACGAGGTGCGCTGGGTCAGGGAGCTGTTCCCGCAGGCGCGCAGCTATCTGTCCGTGTACGACGATTTCGGCCTGATGCGCGAGCGCGCCGTCTACGCCCACAGCATCTGGCTGGACGGGCAGGACCGCCAGCTCATGCATTCCACGCGCTCGGCCGCGGCCGTGAGCCCGACCAGCAACCAGTTCCTGGCCAGCGGCTATTTCGACTACATCAAGGCCGACGAGGCCGGCATGCGCTACGGCCTGGCCAGCGACGTGGGCGGCGGCATGAGCTTCTCGCCGTTCCGCACCATGCAGGCGGCCTATGTGGTGGGCCGCGAAAGCCTGGCCAAGCAGGGCCTGAGCCTGGCGCCCGGCAAGCTGTGGTGGCTGCACACGGCGGGCGCGGCGCGCGCGCTGGGCCTGAGCGGCGTGATCGGCAATCTGCAGCCCGGCTGCGAGGCCGACTTCGTGGTCATCAACCCGGGTTGCACGCCGCTGCTGGCGCGCAAGACCGGCCAGGCACGAAATCTGGACGAGCTGCTGTTCGCCATGATCATCCTCGGAGATGACCGCCTGATTGAGCAAACCATTGTTTCTCAAGCAAAATAGGGGTCTTGCGCTGATTGCATAGCTACTTGGTGCTATGAAAAATCAAGCGATACAGAAACGACTTACGCAAATTCGGTTCAAACAAGGCGTTTGCACTGTGGAAACACGCCGGGTGCTTCCTGGTTTGCGTAAGTCCTAGCAGGATTCCCCATGAGCATCAAGAGCGACAAATGGATCCGCCGGATGGCGGAGCAGCACGGCATGATCGAGCCCTTCGAGCCGGGCCAGGTGCGCCAGGTCGACGGCAAAAAAATCATCAGCTACGGTACTTCGAGCTATGGCTACGACATTCGCTGCGCACGCGAGTTCAAGGTGTTCACCAACATCCACAGCACGGTGGTGGACCCCAAGAACTTCGACGAAAAGAGTTTTGTCGACTTCGAGGGCGACTACTGCATCATCCCGCCCAACAGCTTTGCGCTGGCCCGCACGGTCGAGTATTTCCGCATTCCGCGCGACGTGCTGACCGTCTGCCTGGGCAAGAGCACCTACGCGCGCTGCGGCATCATCGTCAACGTCACGCCGTTCGAGCCCGAGTGGGAAGGCTATGTGACGCTGGAGTTTTCCAACACCACGCCGCTGCCTGCCAAGATCTACGCGGGCGAAGGCTGTGCCCAGGTGCTGTTCTTCCAGGGCGACGAGCAGTGCGAGACCAGCTACAAGGACCGCAACGGCAAATACCAGGGCCAGCATGGCGTGACCTTGCCGAAAGCTTGAGCCCCTGAGGCGCTTCGCGCCTTCCCCGAGGGGGACGATGCCTTTGCTGCGGGGCGGCTCTTGCTCGGCATCTCTGGCTGGGGGCGTGCCAGTGCGATTTACTTGATCAGTCCTGCCGGCAGACGGTGTTGCGGCCGGCGGCCTTGGCCGCATACAGAGCTTCGTCGCTACGCCGTCGCATGGCGCAGCCGTCGTCGTTGTCCGTGCCGTTCAGGGCGCTGACGCCAATGCTGATGGTGACGATGGCGCCATGCTGCATGGGCTTTTCGGCCACCATGAAGCATAGTTGCCGGGCCAGTTCCATGGCGGCGTCGGGCGAGGTGTCGGGCAGCAGCGCCATGAACTCCTCCCCACCCATGCGGGCCAGCACATCGGATTCGCGCAGGCGTGCGCTCAGCAGATGGGCCACATGGCACAGCACGGCATCGCCCATGTCGTGGCCGTAGCGGTCGTTGATGGACTTGAAGAGGTCGATGTCCATGCTCAGCATGCTCAAGGGCCTTTTGCTGCGCCGGGCCATGGCCAGGGCGAAATGCAGCTGCGATTCGAAGCCGCGCCGGTTGAGCAGGCCGGTGAGCGGGTCGCGCTGGGCCAGCCGCTGCAGCTCGGCATTGGCCTGCTGCAGCTGCAGCGTGCGTTCGGCCACCTGGAGTTCCATGGCTTCGTTGGCCGCACGCAGCTTGGCGATGCTGCCGCGCAGCGTCAGCGACAGCGACAGGTGATGCACTTCGCGGCTGCTTTGCAGCACGGGGATTTCGGCCGGCTCGCCGTTTCTGTCCTGCGCATAGGCCGCGCGGGCCAGATGCTTCAGGTCCTGGCTCAGGCGCCGCGCCACCAGCCAGGCGATGCCGCCAGCCATGATGGCGGCGGCCAGGCCGGCGGCCATGGTCTTGTACATGGCCTGGCGCGCAGGCGCGTAGGCCGTGGCCAGCGGTTGGCGGGCCACAATGTGCCAGCCGAGGTCGGAAGCTGCATTGCGCGGCTGCAGGGCTACCGCGGCCGTCAGAAAGCGCTCCTGGCTGTCCTTCCAGTGGGTAATTTTCGCATGGATGTTCGGGGCCTGCGTATCGGCTTCGGCGGAGCGCAGCTTGAGCGGCAGCTCCTGCCCCAGGTGGGCAAAGGGTTGCATCTGCCCGTTGGGCCCGTAGATGAGCCGGCCGCCGCGGTCGAAGATGAACAGCGAGATTCTTCGCTCCCGGGCATTGTCGGGCAGCAGGCCCTCGATGGTTTCGCGCACCCAGCCCCAGCTGCTGTAGATGGCAAGCACGCCTATGGTGTGGCCCTGCGGGCCGATAGGGGCGGCGAAATCGATGAAGCGGTGCGGCTCGCCGTTGGCAGTGGTCGCAAGCAGCTTCGCCAGGCGCGGAGCGGTATGCACGTCACTGACATGCAGGTCCCGGAGCCCGTGCTGGAACCATGAGCGGTCCTGGGCATGTTCGCCCACGAGCTGGCCTTTGGTGGCACTGCGCACCACGCCGTGGATGTCGCTGACGCCGATCCAGGCGCTGAAGGGCAGGGCCGACTGCAGCCGGGTCAGCAGGGCGCTGACGCCGGGGGCGGACAGGCCTTGCACCCACAGCTCCTGGGAGCTGGCAAACACCTGCACGGACCGGGTGCGGTCGAACAGGCCGTCCGCCAGCAGGCGCGAGGCGTTGGAGGCCACGGTGTGCAGCGAGGCCGCGGCATCGCGCTGCATGCGCCAGCGCAGCAGCTCTGCAAAGCCCACCGACATGCAGACGGCCAGCACCACCACCAGGGAGCCGAAAACCAGGGACAGCTGGGCGCGCAGGCCCAGGCGCTGCCAGCGCGACGCTGGCAGCGAGGCAGATGGATCTGCCTGCGGGGTATGGAGTCGGGAGTTCATGGGAACCTCGCTCTTGTCATCGATGAATGCGGGGTAATTGCTATCATGAAGATAGCATGCGTGGCCGTGGCTATGGACTTTCCGCAGCTTGCTGGCGGGTCATGCGCAGTGCCAGGCGCGTGGCTGCCAGATCCCAGCCGCCCCAGCCGCAGGACTTGAACAGCACCGGTGCCTGGGGGCGCGGCCAATTCTTGGCGAGCGCGTCCGCGAGGGTGGGCAAGGCTGCCACGTCAATGCCGGCCTGCAACAGGTCGCCGGCTTCATGCACGGCGTCCCGGGTGTCCACCACGATACAGCCCCGATCTTGCAGGTCGCGGCACAGCTCGGGAGCCAGCTCCACCATCTTTGGGGTGAAGGCGCCGACCGCGCAGACGAAGGCGTCGTCGCGCGGCGCCTCGTGCAGCGCCACGGCCTGGGCCGGGGTGCAGGTCACGATGAGCGGGCAGCGGGCTGCGGCCGCAGCCAGGTCGGTGGCGCTATGGACCTCTATGTCCAGCTGCCGGGCCTGCTCCATCAACCGCTGCGCGCTGCCCGCGCTGCGCGAGGCAATCCAGACTTCGCGGGTTCCCAGCCCGCTGGCAAAGGCCTGCAGGTGGGCGCTGCCCTGCACGCCGGCACCCACGATGAGCAGCGGCCCCTGGGGATTCGGCGCCAGGCGTCTGGCCGCCAGCAGCGAGACGGCGGCCGTGCGCCGGGCCGTGACCGTGGGGCCGTCCAGAATGAGCTGGCGCTGACCCGTGGCGACATCGAACACCACGATGTCGCCCTGGATCGTGGGGCGCGTGGTCTGCGCATTGCCCGGGGTGAAGCTGATGAGCTTGGTCATGGCCAGCTGTCCGTCGGTGGCCGGCATGCAGAACAGCGATCCGCCCCGGGCCAGCGGCATGACGATGCGCGCGGGTACGTTGATGGCGTGGGCGTCAGGCTGCGATAGCAGCAAGGCAGCGATTTCATCGGCCAGTGCATTCCAGGGCAGGACGGCGGCCGTGGCCTGGGCGTCGAGTGCGCCAGGCATGGTGCTTGGAACATGCGTCATGGCGCCGACTTTACACAGTAAGCCGAGGCGGACCAATCCGTGTTGGGCCGAGGGCTTCAACTGACGCCGCCGGCCGACATGGCGTGGCGACAACAGCGCTGTTGGGCGGGCCGGTCCGCCGAGCGACAATAGCGCCTGTCGTATCCATCAGATTTTGTGACCCATGTTTGGTTCTTCTTCCCGCACCGGGCAGCGCAGCGAGCCCACCTGGACCCAGGCGCCCGCCAGCACCTCGTCCCCCGAGCCGGCATGGCATGACAGCGAGAGCACCCGTGCCATCCGGGAGCCCAGCCAGGTCCAGGGCGAGGCGCAGCGCTCGGCGCAGGGCCCCGGCTGGCGCACGCTGGCCCTGGCGGTGCTGGGGCTGCTGGTGATCGCCTATCTGCTCATACGCATGTTCGACGTGGTGCAGGAGCAGGTGGCGCGCAATCGGCCGGGTGCGAGCCCTGTCGGCATCAGCCTGATGCCGGCCCATGGCGCGGGCCAGTCCGTCAGCGCGACGGTGAAGTAAGGCGTTATCACTGGGCGAACGAGCGCGGCGCGGACCGTGCTCGGCAATGGATCAACACCGGGCTTGGCAAGGCTGTCGAGCCAGGCAGGAAAGCAAAGGAGTGCTCGCCATGAAATGGGAAGGAAACCGGGAGTCGGACAATGTGGAAGACCGCCGGGGCGATGGTGGCGGCGGTGGCGGTGGTTTTCCCATCGGGGGCCGCGGCATAGGCATTGGCACGGTGGTGCTGGCGCTGATCGGCTGGGGCGTGTTCGGCATCAATCCGCTGACCACGATTGGCGTGCTTTCGGGTGGCGGCGCCCCCCAGGTGCAGCAGCAGACCCCCGCCCACCGGCCGCCCGGCGACGACCAGGGGGCCAGGTTCGTCTCCACCGTGCTGGCCTCGACCGAGGATGTGTGGGGCCAGATCTTCAGCCAGGGAGGCTCGCAGTACCGGCCCCCGAAGCTGGTGCTCTATACCGGCGTGACGCCCACGGCTTGCGGCAGAGGCCAGGCGGCCATGGGGCCGTTCTATTGCCCGGGCGACCAGAAGGTCTATCTGGACATGGATTTCTTCAACACCATGAACCGCCAGCTGGGGGCGCCGGGCGTGTTCGCACGTGCCTATGTGGTGGCCCATGAGGTCGGCCACCATGTGCAGAATCTGCTGGGCATCTCGGGCAAGGTGGACGGCATGCGCGGCCGTATCAGCGAGCGCGAACAGAATGCCTTGTCGGTGCGGCTGGAGCTGCAGGCCGACTGCCTTGCCGGCATCTGGGCGAACAAATCGCAGCAGGCCAAGAGCTGGCTGGACCAGGGCGACATCGAATCCGCGGTCAATGCGGCCCAGCAGATTGGCGACGACAAGCTGCAGCGCGAATCCACGGGCGTGGTGCGTCCGGACAGCTTCACGCACGGCAGCAGCGCCCAGCGCGTGCGCTGGTTCACGCAGGGCTACAAGACCGGCAGCGTGAAGGCCTGCGATACCTTCTCCGCGCCGTCGCTGTAAGGTTTTTGGCAGATGATGTGCGGGCGTGTGCGGTTGTCACACGCCTGTATTGTTTGAGGGGCAGCGTTGCGGCAGCGGCGAAAGCCCGGCGGCGTCCCCTATGAAGTTCCCTCTTGCTTCCGCTCTGTAGCCCTTGATTTCAAGCAGCCATTGCGCCGGTTTGGCGCAAAAACGCACACGGTGCGACAATTACGCCCTCAATGACAAGCTCTTTTTCCAATCTTCACCTGGCTGAGCCCTTGGCACGCGCTGTAGCCGACATGGGCTATGAGTCCATGACTCCCATCCAGGCGCAAGCCATTCCGGTCGTGTTGACGGGCAAGGACGTCATGGGCGCGGCCCAGACGGGCACGGGCAAGACCGCGGCGTTTTCCCTGCCTTTGCTGCAGCGCCTGCTGCGCCATGAAAACGCTTCGGCCTCGCCGGCGCGCCATCCCGTGCGCGCCCTGGTGCTGCTGCCAACGCGCGAGCTGGCCGACCAGGTGGCCCAGCAGATCGCGCTGTACGCCAAGCACACCAGGCTGCGCAGCACGGTGGTGTTCGGTGGCATGGACATGAAGCCCCAGACCGCCGAGCTGAAGAGAGGCGTGGAAGTGCTGGTGGCCACGCCGGGCCGTCTGCTCGACCATATCGAGGCCAAGAACGCGGTGCTCAACCAGGTCGAGTATGTGGTGCTGGACGAGGCCGACCGCATGCTGGACATCGGCTTCCTGCCCGACCTGCAGCGCATTCTCTCGTACCTGCCCAAGCAGCGCACCACCTTGCTGTTCAGCGCCACCTTCTCGCCCGAGATCAAGCGCCTGGCCAACAGCTATCTGCAGGACCCCGTCACGATCGAGGTGGCGCGCCCCAACGAGACAGCGTCCACGGTGGAGCAGCGCTTCTACAGCGTGAGCGACGACGACAAGCGCTATGCCATCCGCTCCATCCTCAAGCAGCGCGACATCCGCCAGGCCTTCATCTTCTCCAACAGCAAGCTGGGCTGCTCGCGGCTGACGCGGGCGCTGGAGCGCGACGGCCTGCGCGCGGCTGCCCTGCATGGCGACAAGAGCCAGGACGAGCGCCTGAAGGCGCTGGAATCCTTCAAGGCCGGCGAAGTCGACCTGCTGGTGTGCACCGACGTGGCGGCGCGCGGCCTGGACATCAAGGACGTGCCCGCGGTGTTCAACCACGACGTGCCCTTCAACGCCGAAGACTATGTGCACCGCATCGGCCGCACCGGCCGCGCCGGGGCTTCGGGCCTGGCCGTGACGCTGGTCACCAGCCATGACAGCCGTAACGTGGCCGACATCGAAAAGCTCATCAAGAAGAAGATCGAGGTGGAGCGCTGCCCGATGGACGATTTCAGGCCGCAGCGCGCCAGCCACCCCGGCGGCGGCCATGGCGAGCATCATCGCCGCGAGCGCGACAGCTACAGCGCCGCGGCTTACGGCCACCGTCCTTCGCGCATGGCGCAGCGGTCGAACAATGCCGATCCGTTCTTCGACAGGCCGTACGAGCCTTCGTCGGCCGAGGAGCCCGCCGCCTGGGAAAGCCTGCGCGGGGCTGCCGTGCGGGGCGTGAGCGCCAATATCCGCCCCAAGCGCAAGATCGCGGCCTTGTTCAAGGCACCTGTGGCCTCTTCCTGAAGCCCTGGAACGAAATGAAAAACGCCTGCTCGATGCAGGCGTTTTTCATCGCCGGGCCGCCCCAAGATGAAAAGCGCCCCTCTCGGAGGGGCCGCGGCCACACGCCCGTGGGGAGCGTGGGGTGCTATTTCATTGGCTTGCTCGCTCAGGCTGATGTGCCCGGCTGCTGGATTTGAGGGCAATGGACCTGTATGAGTTCGCGTTCGGCCAGTGCATCGCCGATGCGCATCATGCTCAGGCAGCCGCCCCAGACGCAGCCCGTATCCATGGCCATGAGATGCGGACGATTGATATGGCCCAGTGTGGACCAGTGGCCGAAGGCCATGGCGACCTGGGCAGTTGCGCGTCCGGGCACGTCGAACCAGGGCATCAAGCCCTCGGGGGCATGGTCGGCGGATTCGGCGCTCTCGAAGTCCATGACACCTTCGCTGCTGCAAAAGCGCAGGCGGGTGAAGGCATTGACGATGCAGCGCAGCCTGTCGTCGCCGGCAAGAGCCGGATCCCATCGATCAGGCAGGTTGCCGTACATGACTTGCAGAAAGCGTGGGAAATCCGCACTTTGCAGCACGGCCTGCATTTCGGCGGAAAGGCCCAGGCTGTCCTCCAGGCTCCATTGCGGCAGCACCCCGGCATGGACCAGGAGCAGAGGCTCGCCCTTGGCGCTGGTATGCAGTCGCGCCAGTGGCTGCTGGCGCAGCCAATGCAGCAGATCGTCCTTGTCGGGAGCCTCCAGCACCTGTGCCAGGGTGTCGCGTTTGCTCTGGCGGCGCAGACCCTGGGCTGCGGCAAGCAGATGCAGGTCGTGATTGCCGAGCAAGGCCCGCATGGAATCGCCCGCCGCCATGCAGGTGCGCAGGACTTGCGCCGACTGGGGGCCGCGATTTACCAGGTCGCCGAGAACGTAAAGCGTGTCCCTGCTCGCGCAGAAATCCACGGTGTGCAATAGCTGCTCGAAGGCGTCATAGCAGCCTTGAATATCCCCAATACAGTAAATGGCCATGCGCGTCTTTCTTGGAACGTGTTCACGATCCCTGCGCGAGTGAGGAAATTATGAGCAGTTCTTATGGATGAAGCGCGAATTTTCCACGGTTTGTGGGCTATCCAGGGCCTGATGGCGTGAATCGGAGGGGCGGAGGGCCTCGCTTGCCGGGAGCTATGGCATCCGCCGGCGGCCGGGCCAGGGCTGAGGGCTTGGGGTTGAACCGAATTCATCCATTCACGTGCAGGCCTGTCCGGGCATGGAAGCATTAACCGGGTTGCTGATTTTTTCTATGCATGAATACTGGACATGTTAAATAATTAATGGGGTAGCTGCCGGTTTCGGAGCGTGGGAGAAAGCTCCTCCGGCTGGCGGGAATACCAAAACTTGGTAGCGGAATCCATAAACACCAAATGGCAGAAAAATTTCATTTGGACGATGGGTGCTGGATAAGGTGGGTGGGATGGTGTGTCAATGTGTGCGGCCTGAATGCCGCTTCGACGGTTTGTGACGCCTTGATTTTCTTTCCTGACAGATATGGCCGGTGCGCTGGCACACACGGGTTGTGCATGAATGGTTGGCCGGCCAGCAGCGGCTGGAGGCCGCTCCGGCCACGAGATCAATAGGCTATAGTGCGCGCTTGCTGCTCAGTTCCCCTCAGAAACCCATGAGTTGCATGCCGCGGCGCCGGATCATGCTGCGCTCCTTGAGCGCCCTGGTGCCAATAGGGCCGCGGTGGGCAGCCTGGATTGCGGAGCTCATTGCCGCTGGGGCTTTTCACCTGATATTCGGGCCGCCAAATAAAATCGGCTCCAGAAAGCGATGGCTGGATCGGCGCGGCCCCGAGGCCGTGCATTGATTGCGCCGACTGGTTTGGTGCTTGAAAGTCGGCGAGTTGACAAACTTCTGCATTTCAAGGGGGATGGCTATTTGAAGGATGCGGGAAGTCGCTTATCTAATGCTTGTAAATGTGGTTACTGCGTATGTGCAGATAATGGCGTAAAGAATATATCTCTCTATAATCGGGTCTTCTTAAATCAACACTGAAGCGCAACCATGAGCACATACAAGGAACTACTGAAGCAACGTGAAGATCTGGAACAGCAAATCACGGAGGCACGTTCGCGCGAATTGGCGGATGCTGTGGCCAAGGTGCGCGACCTGATCGCCGAATTCGGTCTGACGGCCGAGGATGTGTTTCCTCCCGCACGTTCGCGTTCCGCCAATGCGGGTGCCAAGGTGGCTCCGAAGTACCGTGACCCTGCTACCGGCCAGACCTGGACGGGCCGCGGCAAACCCCCGAAGTGGATTGCCGACCAGGATCGCGAAAAATTTGCCATCTGATTGCATATCCCGCGCATGTTGAAAGAGCCCGCCTTGGCGGGTTTTTTTCATCGCCGGACCGTCCCAAGATGAAAAACAGCCTCTTGGGGGACGTGGCGACACGAAGTGAGCAAGCGTGGGGGCATGTTCTGTTTGCACGAGCGCAAATACTGTGCAAACAGTCGATTTAGCTTATGTTTTGGCCGCATGGCCCTGGCTTTGGCCTTGGCCGGGGCGGCACAATAGGGCGCCATGAACAAGCAGGTGTTGATAGCAGGAGGCGGCATTGGCGGGCTGGCTGCGGCGATTGCGGCGGCGCGTGCGGACTGGGATGTGCGCCTGTTCGAGCGTGCCTCGCAATTCTCGGAAGTCGGCGCCGGCATCCAGCTGGGGCCCAATGTGGTGCGCTGCCTGCAGGCCTGGGGGTTGCAGCGTCCGCTGCAGCAGGTGATTGCCTCGCCGGGCACCCTGCGTGCCTGCTGCGCCGTCACGGGCCAGGAGCTTGGCCGTCTGCCTTTGGGGATGGATGCCGTACACCGCTACGGTGCGGCTTACGTCACCATTCACCGGGCCGATTTGCATTCCTTGCTGCTGGAAGCATTGCGCAACCAGCCGTCCGTGCATCTCAACCTGAATCAGAGCGTGAGCAGCTATGCGGAAAGCGATGGCGTGGTCACGATCCGCACCAGCGGCGACAAGCTCATCGAAGGCGATGCGCTCATCGGTGCGGATGGCGTGCGCAGCAAGGTGCGCGCCCAGATGCTGGACGACGGGCCGCCGCGCATCACCGGGCATCTGGCCTATCGGGCCATGGTGCGCCAGGCGCAACTGCCCAAGCGCCTGCGTACCAGCGACGTCACGGCCTGGCTGGGGCCGCATCTGCATGCTATCCAGTACCCCGTGCGCCGAGGCGAGCTGCAGAACCTGGTCGTCATCGTCCAGGGGCCGGCTCCCGAGGATCTGGACCGCTGGGACCATGCGGCCAATCTGCCCGACCTGCTGGCGCATCTGAAAGATACCTGTTCCTATCTGCAGGATCTGGTCCAGCATGTGCCCGGTGCGGGCGGCGAGTGGCGGCTGTGGCCCGTGGCCGACCGTGCGCCGGTGACGTCGTTGAACCAGATGGCGCAGGGCCTGGTGGGCCTGCTTGGCGACGCGGCCCATCCCATGCGCCCGTATCTGGCGCAGGGCGCGGGCATGGCCATCGAGGATGCGGCCGAGCTGCAAAGCGCCCTGTCCATGCACGATCTGGACGTGGGCCTGCGCCTGCGCCGCTATGCCCTCAACCGTTGGCAGCGCAATGCGCGCGTGCAGGAGCGTTCGCTGCGCAACGGCCGAATCTTCCACGCTACCGGCGTGGTGCGCTGGGGGCGGGACCTGTCGCTGCGCATGCTGGGCAGCCGGCTCATGGATGTGCCCTGGTTGTATCAGGGCAATATCTGAACAAGCTTCCGGCGCTTGCCGCCGAAGCGCCAGCAGCCTATTTCCTGCATCGTCCGGCTGTGCCGCGCAGCAGCGGCGACATGGGCAGCCAGCGGTAGGCCAGGCAGCCCGCCACCAGCATGCTGGTCACCATGAGCATGACGGCGCGGTAGATCTCCGCGCCCAGGCTTTCGGCCGCGCCGGCCACCACGCCGGACAGCCACTGCATCAGCGCGGCGCCCAGGAACATGGCCATGGTGTAGACCGACAGGGCGCGGCCCGTGGTCTCGCGCGGGTAGGACGAGCGCACGTCGGCATACAGCAGCGACGAATAGCCCGAAAAGACGCCCATGGCGAAGATCAGCGCCACGTTGATCACGGGATGATGGACAAAGGCCATGAGCACGAAGATGGCCGCCATGCCCAGGGCAAAGGCGATGATGCGCTGGCGGCGCAGGCCGGGGCCGGGGTCGAGGCGGCCGAAGATGGAGGGCGCAAACAGCGAAATCACCGACAGGGCCAGCGCCACGTTGCCCGTGGTGACCAGGGAGAACTGGTAGCGGTCCATGAGCATGGGGCTGAGCCACAGGCCGCGCACCGTGAGGAACGAGGCATAGCCCACCATGCCGATGAGCACGATGCCCCAGGTGTGAGGCAGCAGCAGCAGGCTGCCGAAGCCCTTGAGCGCCTCGACAAAGCCGGGCTTGGGCTGGGCATCGCTGGCCAGCGGCGGTTCGTGCACGCGGAAAAAGATCAGCAGCCAGGACAGCGCGCACAGCACGGCCAGCACGCCGAAGCCGAAGCGCCAGCCCTGGTGCTGCACCAGCCAGGCCAGCGGCGTGCCCGTGAACAGCAGGCCCAGGCCGCCAAAGCCCATGCCCACGCCCGACATGAAGGCGAAGCGGTTGAGCGGGAAATGGCGCGAGATGAAGATGGTGCAGGCCAGAAAGGCCGGCGAGCAGCCCACGCCGATCAGCAGCTGGCCCAGCATCAGCCAGGGATAGCTCGTGGCCAGTGCGGACAGCGTGGCACCCGCAATCGCCATCGGAAATGCGGTCAGCACCGTTCGGCGCAGGCCGTAGATATCCATGCCCACGCCCATGAGCAGCTGGGTGACGCCAAACGACAGGCCAAACAGGCCGGCAAACGAGCCCAGCGACTGGGACGAGAGGCCGAAGTCATTGCGCAGGCCGTCGGCCATGATGGACGTGACGGTGCGAAAGGCCTGGCTCAGCGCGAAGGCCGAAAGCAGGCACAGCAGCATGGCCCAGAGAACGCGGGAAGAGGGTGGTGCGGCTGGCGGGGAGATGGCGTGGGGGCTGGGCATGGAGAGGGTGCCGGCAAGTCGATGTCGGCAGCGCAAGGAGAAGCAGGGAGTCGTTCTAACGGATTGTGCCCCGCCTGTCTGTCACGCAGGAGCATGGCCAGGGCACAGCCCTAAAAAACCGGCACGCTCCAACCCAGAAGCACCAAGCAAGGGCCGCCCCGCGGCGAAGGTGCCGTCCCCCTCAGGGGGAGCCGCGCAGCGGCTCAGGGGGGCTCAAAGCTCCGTTCTCAAGCTCCAGATCTCCGGAAACAGCACCACGTCCAGCATCTTCTTCAGATAGCTCACGCCGCCGGTGCCGCCGGTGCCGCGCTTGAAGCCGATCACGCGCTCCACCGTGGTCAGGTGGCGGAAACGCCAGAGGCGGAAGGCATCCTCGATATCGGCCAGCTTCTCGCCCAGCTGGTACAGGTCCCAGTGCTTGTGCGGGTCGCGGTAGACGGTGATCCAGGCCTGTTTCACGCCTTCGCTGGCCTCGTAGGGCTGGGTCCAGTCGCGCTGCAGGCGGTCTGCGGGCACGTCAATGCCTTCGCGCGCCAGCAGCTGCAGGGCCACGTCGTACAGCGACGGTGATTCATAGGCGGCCTGCACCTGGGCCAGTAGGTCGGCGCGGTGGGCATGGGGCTTGAGCATGGCCGCGTTCTTGTTGCCCAGCGAAAATTCGATGCAGCGGTACTGGTAGCTCTGGAAGCCGCTGGAATTGGCCAGGTAGGGGCGCATGGCCGAGTATTCGGGCGGCGTCATGGTCGAGAGCACGCTCCAGGCGCTGACCAACTGCTCCATGATCCGGCTGACGCGCGCCAGCATCTTGAAGGCATCGGGCCTGGTCTCGCCCGAGGCATTGGCAATCGCGGCCGTGGCCGCGCGCACCTCGTGCAGCATGAGCTTCATCCACAGCTCGCTGGTCTGGTGCTGGATGATGAACAGCATCTCGTCATGCGCGGGCGACAACGGGTGCTGGGCGCTGAGGAGCTGGTCCAGATGCAGGTAGTCGCCATAGCTCATGTCCTGGCTGAAGTCGAGCTGGGCTTTTTCCTCGCGGACGATGTCCGCGTTGCGGGCGCCGCCATGCATGGGGCAGCCGGAGGATTCTGTGGTCATGGTCGTGTGTTGTTTGGTGGCTGGTGCTCAGCGTACCCCAAAGCACGGCAGCATTCCTGCAAATCGGGGGAGGGGCTGGGTCCGCAGGCCTGTCGGGCAGCCCGCGGCTGTGTGAAGTCCGGCCTGGACCGGATCGGCGTAGCTCGTGTGATAGAAAACCGCATGCCGCTAGAAATTTCCCTTGCCCTGCCTGAGCGCTATCGCTTCGACGAATTCGTGCATTTCCACGGCCGGGACGCCCAGCAGTTGGCGGAACAGGTCGATGCCCGGAGCCTGCACAAGGCCATCATCTGGAACAGCCAGCCCGCCTTGCTGCAGCTGCACTGGCAGCAAGGCGTGGTGCAGGCCCGGCTCCATGCACCGGACGGACAGCCTGCCCAGGCAGACAAGGCCGCACTGCAGGCCATGGTGCAGCGCATGCTGGGGCTGGTCTATCCGGCCAGCCGGCTGGAGCAGGCCCATGGCCGCCATCCCGAGCTGGGGGCGCTGCTCACGCGCCAGGCGGGCCTGCATGTGCCCGGCGCGCCCACGCCGTTCGAAGCGCTGACCTGGGCCATCACCGGCCAGCAGATCACGGTGGCCGTGGCCGTCTCGCTGCGGCGCAAGCTGATCGCGCTGGCGGGCGAGCCGCTGCGGCTGAACGGCTCTTTCCCGGCCCTGCGTGCCTATCCCGACGCGCAGCGGGTGGCGGTGCTGGCCATGGACACGTTGCGCGGTGCGGGCTTTTCCCAGGCCAAGGCCCAGACCCTGCTAGCCGTGGCCCGGGCCGTTGCCGAAGGCCGGTTGCCGCTGGACGACTGGGCGGCCCAAAGCGCCCGCGGTACCTGGACGGAGGACGATGTGGCCGCGGCCGCCGCGCAGCTGCTGGCCCTCAAGGGCATAGGGCCGTGGACGGTGAACTACACCTTGCTGCGCGGCTACGGCTGGCCCGACGGCAGCCTGCACGGCGACGTGGCCGTGCGCCGCGCCATGGGCCTGCTGCTGAAACAGGAAAAGCCCGGTGTGGCAGCGGCGCGCATCTGGCTGGAGCAGTTCAAGCCCTGGCGCGCGCTGGTCGCGGCGCACCTGTGGGCTTCGCTGGCCGATACGGCGTATTGAAGAACGCTCAGGTCACCGCATTGATGGTGTTGAACTCCGGCCGTTTCCACTCGCCCGACTCCAGCACCTGGCGCAGATGCCCGACCGCGTTCCAGACATCCTCGAAGCCCACGTACAGCGGCGTGAAGCCGAAACGCAGAATGTCCTTGTGCAGGCCCGTGCCGCCGCCCTTGCCATCCTGGGATGTCGCGCCGGACCCGGCGCGAAAGTCGCCGATCACGCCGCGCGCGATCAGCGCCTGCACGATGGCGTAGGCGCCGCTGTCCTGGCCGTCAATGCCCAGTCCTTCCTCGCGGGTCAGGCAGACCTGGGAGCCGCGCGCCGCATGCGCGCGCGGCGTGGCCAGGCCCAGGCCATGGCCCTGGCAGCGCTCTTCCACCAGCTGGATGAACAGATCGGTCAGGGCCAGCGACTTGGCGCGCAGCGCGTCCATGCCGCCGAATTGCTCGGCCTCGGTATAGATGTCCAGGCCGCATTGCAGCACGCTCATGCTGACCATCGGCTGGGTGCCGCACAGATAGCGCTGTATGCCCTGGGCCGGGTGGTAGTCGGGCACGAACTTGAAGGGCTCGGCATGGCCGAACCAGCCCGACAGCGGCTGCCAGAAGCGGTTGATCAGGCGCGGGTGCGCCCAGACGAAGGCCGGCGAGCCGGGGCCGCCGTTGAGGTATTTGTAGCTGCAGCCGATGGCGAAATCCGCATCGGCGCCCCTGAGGTCCACGGGCACGGCGCCCGCGCTGTGGCACAGGTCCCAGACGCAGAGAATGCCCTGGGCATGGGCCGCGGCCGTGACGGCGGCCATGTCGTGCATGGCGCCCGTACGGTAGTTCACGTGGGTGAGCATGCAGATGGCTACATCGGCTTGCAGCGCGCCTGCGATTTCCTCGGGCTCCAGCAGCACCAGTTCCAGGTCGTATTCCTGGCAGACGGACTGGGCGATGTAGAGGTCGGTGGGGAAGTTGCTGCGCTCGCTGATGAGTTTTCTGCGGCCCGGCGCATCCTCGCGCGTGTCCGCTCGTACGATGCGGGCTGCGGCCGTCAGCACCTTGTAGAGATTGATGGAGGTGGTGTCGGTGAACACCACTTCGCCGGCACCCGCGCCGATCCAGGGCGCGAACTGGTCGCCCAGGCGCTCGGGCAGGTTGATCCAGCCCGCGCTGTTCCAGGAGCGGATCAGGCCCTGGCCCCATTCCTGCTGCACGACCTCGGCCACGCGGGCCGCCGCTGCCTTGGGCTGGGCGCCCAGTGAGTTGCCGTCCAGATAGATCACGCCTTCTGGCAAGGCAAAGCGCTCGCGCAGCGGGCGCAGCGCATCCTGCGCGTCCAGGGCCTGGCAATCTTGCAAAGTGGTCATTGCATTTCCTTTTTTTGATAGCTGCTGGCGCTTGATAAGCAAGCGCCAGCAGCCGGTTTTACTCTTGATTTTTACAATGTTCGCCGAGGCCATTGTGCTTGGACAAGGCATGGTGCAAGCCAGGGATGCCGAGCAAGAGCCGTCTCGTAGCGAAGGCATCGTCCCCCTCCCGCGAAGCGAGAGAGGGGGACGGTGCGTAGCACCTCAGGGGGAGCTTCTCAATACGGCGCGGACCGGAGACGCATCGGCCTCGGTGAGCTTGAGCGGCAGCGCGATCAGCTCGTAGTCGCCCTCGGCCACCTCGTCGAGCACCAGGTTCTCGAGCACGCGCAGGCCGCGCTGGCGGATCACCATGTGGCTGGGAAGCTGCTTGCTTGCTGCCGGGTCGATGCTGGCCGTGTCTATGCCGATTAGCTTCACGCCCAGATCGGCGAGCCTGGCCACGGTTTCGGGGGCATAGGCGGCAAGATCCGGGTCCCAGGCGGTGGGGGCCTTCTCATAGGTGCGCACGAGAACGCGCGCGGGCAGGTCGGCGCTGATGGCATGCTCGATATGACGCCACTCGATCAGCGGCCCGCAACCCATGGCATGGATCACGCGGCAGGGGCCGAGAAAGGCATCGAGGTCCACGGCGCCGATGCTGGCGCCGGCCGCGTCGTAGTGCAGCGGCGCATCGGCATGGGCGCCCACATGGGGCGACAGCGTGATCGCGCTGACGTTCACCGGGCAGTCCGGGCCTATGGTGGCGCACCACTGCTGCGAATACGGCGTGTCGCCCGGAAACACCGGGGCCTCAGGATGGATGGCGGGGGAGATATCCCAGATCTGGCGTGGCATGGCGTCATTTCCTCCGGTACCAGACAGCATAGGTCAGTACGAGCACCGCCAGGAACGGTACGCCCACCAGCACCGTGGTGTGGAACTCCTTGGTGAACAGCGTGGTCACGATGACGCCCAGCATCAGCACGGCGCCCAGCAGCGTGAACACCGGAAAGCCCCACATGCGGAATTGCAGCTGCTCGCCCGGGTGCTCGCGCAGCCAGCGCGGGCGGAAGAACAGATGGGTGACGAAGACCATGAACCAGGCAAACATGGCGCCGAACATGGCGATCGACATCATCAGTTCCAGCGACTGCTCGGGCTTGAGCACATTGAAGACCATGGCCACGGCCATGCCCAGGCAGGACACGGCGATCGCGCCCAGTGGCACGCCGCGCGCGTTGAGCCGGCCCAGAGCGGAGGGCGCATAGCCGCCGCGCGAGAGGCTGAACATCATGCGCGAGGTCACGTAGAGCTGGCTGTTCATGGCCGACAGCGAGGCCACCAGCACCACGAAGTTGAGCACGCCGGCCGCGCCGGGAATGCGCAGGATTTCCATCACCTTCACGAACGGGCTCTTGTCGGTGCCGGCCTGGTTCCAGGGCACGATGGCCAGCATGATGGCCAGCGACAGCAGATAGAACAGCACCAGGCGCAGCACCGTGGAGCGGAAGGCCGTGGTCACGGCCCGCTGCGGGTTCTCGGCCTCGCCGGCGGCGATGGCGATGGCTTCCAGGCTCAGGTAGCTGAAGATGGCCACGATCACGCCCACCCAGGTGCCCCACCAGCCGTTGGGAAAGAAGCCGCCGCCCACGGTGTAGTTGGCAAAGCCCACGCCCTCGGGGCGGGCGCCGAACAGCACATAGGCGCCGATCAGGATGAAGGCCACGATGGCCACCACCTTGACCATGGAGAACGCATATTCGATCTGGCCGAAGGCCTTGACGCTGGTGGCATTCACGGCCGCCAGGCCCAGCGAGAACAGCAGCACCCAGACCCATTGCTCCACGCCGGGGAACCAGTAGCGCATGTAGAGGCCCACAGCCGTGACCTCCATGCCCACGGCCAGCACCACGGCGGCCCAGTAGGCGTAGCGCACCATGAAGCCGGCCAGCGGGCCTATGTAGTGCTCGGCATAGGCGCCGAACGAGCCCGAAGTCGGATGGGCCACCGTCATTTCAGCGAGACACCCCATGAGCAGCAGGCCGATGAGCGCGCCGATCGCATAGCTGATGAGCACGCTGGGACCGGCCACGCCGATGGCGAAGGCGCTGCCCATGAACAGGCCCGTGCCTATGGCGCCGCCGATGGCGATCATCGCCATCTGGGCGGAATTGAGCTGCTGGCGCAGGCCGGTTTCTCGTTGCTGTATGTCTTGGAAGGCGGCCATGGCGCGCTGGGATCGAGGTGAAAGCGAAAGGCGTAAGTATCAACGCTTTCAGCCCCTGGAGCCGGCGTGTCCCAAGTCAGGGAGTGCCTTTCGCATAGCAGCCGGGTGTGAGCGCATGGTGGGCCTTGAAGGCGCGCTGCAGGTGGGCCTGGTCGGCAAAGCCCATGGCATAGGCGGCTTCGGACAGCGGCGCGCCCGATGCCAGCAGGCGCCGTGCGCCGTTGATACGCAGATTGAGCCGGTAGCTGCCGGGCGTCATGCCCGTTGCGGCCTTGAAGCGGCGGATGAAGCGCGTGGCGCTCATGCCGCACTCCTGGGCCAGTGACTGCACGGTAAGGCCTGCATCGGGGCCTGCATGCAGCCGGCGCAGGGCTGCCTGCAGCTCGGTGCCGTCGCCATGCACCGGAACTGCTGCGGGGCGGGCGTAGCGCGCCATCAACTGCTCCAGCCCCAGGGCCAGCCGCTGCGCGGCGGCAGGGCCGTCGACGGGGCGGCACAGGCCATCGACCAGGCGGGCGGTTTGCGCATCGTCCAGCGAGCGCCGGGCAAAGCGCAGCGCGGCCACGCTCAGCCGTGCGTGCAGCCAGTCGGCATCGACGAACAGCATGCGGTAGGACCAGGACGCGCCGGGCTCGGGGTTGCAGGCATGCCAGGCGCCGGGCTCGATCAGCACCACGCCGCCGGTCGTCACCGGCTGGGGACCCTGTGCATGGTGAAACACGGTGCGGCCCGCGTCCACGATGCCGATCGAGTACTCGGCATGCATGTGCAGCCGAAAGCAATGCGGCGAAGGGGCGCTGTCGCGCAGCTCGGCCCAGGGCGCGGCCGGGTGGCGGTGAAAGCGGTGTGGCGAGGCGGAAGCTGTCATGGCAACGGGGCGGGAGGATGCGGCCATCATGCCAGCATGGCTGCCACGCTGGCCACCAGAAGCAGGGCCAGCAAGTGATGGAACAGCCGCTGGCGGCGCGGCGTGGTCAGCCAGCCCGACAGCATCTGGCCGAGCAGCGCCCAGCTGCCGACTCCCACCAGGCAGGCCAGCAGCGACATGGCGCAGAACTGCAGCAGCGCCAGGGCCGTGTCGGCCTGAGGCAGCACGAACAGGCCGACGCCGGCCAGCGCCACCAACCAGGCCTTGGGATTGAGCGTTTGCACGGCCGCGCCCTGCAGCAGAAGCGGGAGTGTACGGCCCGGCTCGTGGTGTTTCTGGCATTCCAGGTGTGTCGGCAGCGGGGCATCGCCGGATGCCGCCTCGACAGGCGCATGGGCCAGCCGCCAGGCCAGCCACAGCAGGTAGGCCGCGCACAGCCATTCGGCAGCCGTGGACAGCCGGGGCAGGGCCCGCAGCAGGCGCTGGGCGCCCTGGCCCATGGCCCAGACCACGGCGGCATAGCTGGCGCTGGCGCCCAATACATAGAAGGCGCAGGCCAGGCGGGACCTGGCTGCGCCGTGGCGCAGGGCCAGCACATTGACGGGGCCGGGCGTGATGGCGCCGACCAGGGTGAAGATGCCCATGGCGAGCAGGGAGGAGGACATGAGGATTCGCGCGGACGCGGGACTGCACAAGGGTTGCAGTCTCGTGCCGCGCGCCGGCCCTGTATTGAACGCAATTGCGCGCGGTGGGCTTGTGCGCGGCCGCCTTCGGGGGCGGCCCGTGCCGAACCGGATCAGGGCAGCATGGCGTAGGCCACGATCTCGATCTTCATGCCCGGCACCACGAGGCCGGCCACGCCCATGCTGGATCGGTTGGGGTAGGGGGCGTCGAAGAACCTGCGGTACACGGCGTCGATGGCCGGCATGTCGGCCACGTCGGTCATGTGGATCAGCACCTGGGTCACGTCGGCCAGCGTGCCGCCCGCGGCCTGCACGGCCCGGCGCAGGTTGGCGAAGGTCAGGCGCGCCTGTTCCGCTATGGGGCCGGTGTCTATGCTGCCGTCCTCGCGCACCGGGCCGTGGGCCGTGAACAGCATGCTGCCGCTGGCCTTGACGGCCCAGGAGAACGGCTGCTTGAGCGGCGGCAGGCCGGTGTCTATCACTTGCTTCATGGCGGCCTTCAGCCCAGCACGTGGGCGATGGCATCGGCGACGTACTGCACGTTGGCCTGCGACAGGCCCGACATGCACATGCGGCCCGAGCGGATCAGGTAGACGCCGTGCTCGTCGCGCAGCCGGTTGACCTGGGGCTCGGTGATGCCTGTATAGCTGAACATGCCGCGCTGCGTCAGCAGGAAGCCGAAGTCGCGGCGCTCGCCGAAGCGCTCGCGCAGCGCCTGGTGCAACTGCGCGCGCATGTCCTTGATGCGGCCGCGCATCTCGGCCAGCTCGCCGGCCCATTGCGCGCTGAGCTCGGGTGACTGCAGCACCTGCTGCACCAGGCGCGCGCCCTGGGTGGGGGGCGAGGAATAGTTGCGGCGCACCGTGGCCTTGAGCTGGCCCAGCACGTTGGCGGCCGTGGTGGCGTCGTTGCAGACCACGCTGAGGCCGCCCACGCGCTCGCCGTAGAGCGAGAAATTCTTCGAGAACGAGTTGGCCACGAAGCACTGGGCGCCAGCGCTGGCCAGCGCGCGCACGGACCAGGCGTCGTCATCGAGGCCGTCGCCAAAGCCCTGGTAGGCCATGTCGACGAACGGGATCAGCCCGCGCTCGACGATCACGGGAATCAGCTGCTGCCACTGCTCGCGCGAGAGGTCCACGCCCGTGGGGTTGTGGCAGCTGGCATGCAGCAGCACCACGCTGCCCGAAGGCAGGCCGCGCAGCGTGTCCAGCATGGCGTCGAAGCGCAGGCCGCCCGTGCCCGCGTCGTAATAAGGGTAGCTATGCGTGCGCAGGCCCGCGCCTTCGCAGATGGCCAGGTGGTTTTCCCAGGTCGGGTCGCTGAGCCAGACCTCGGCATCGGGGAAATAGTGCTTGATGAAGTCTGCTCCGACCTTGAGCGCGCCGGAGCCGCCCAGGGTCTGCAGCGTGGCGACGCGCTGGGCGCGCACGGCTTCGTGGCCGGCGCCGAACACCAGGTTCTGCACCAACTGGCGGTAGGCGGCGATGCCCTCGATGGGCAGGTAGCCGCAGGGCGTGATGTTCTGGCTCAGGGTGTGTGCGGCCTGGCGCACGCAGTCCAGCATGGGCAGGCGGCCCTGTTCATCGAAGTACAGGCCGATGCTGAGGCTGACCTTGTCGGCGCGCGCGTCCTGCTGGAAGGCTTCCAGCAGCGAGAGGATGGGATCGCCGGGGTAGGGCGGAACATGGGCGAACACGGAAGAGGAAGGAGTCGTCATGGCGGTCATCGGTGGCAAATGAAATCGGATCGTGGACAGGTCATCCGGCCTTGGCCTGGGCGGCTGCCGGCGCCGTGGTGGTTGCCGCGGCGGGCTTGCGGTACCACAGTCCGTAGACGGCGGCCAGCAGCAGCAGGAAGGGTAGGCCGGTCAGCAGCGTGAGGCGGAACACGTCGGTGAACAGCGTGGACACCAGTGCGGCGAGCATGAGGGCGGCGCCCAGCAGCGTCAGCACCGGAAAGCCCCACATGCGGAAGGCCAGCGGCGCGTCGCCCTGGCGCGCGCGGCGGGCGCGGAAGAACAGATGGGTCACGAAAATCATGAACCAGGTGAACATGGCGCCGAACATGGAGACGGCCATCATCAGCATGAAGGACTGCTCGGGGTTCACGATATTGAACAGCGTGGCCACGGCAATGCCCAGGCAGGACAGCAGCAGGGCCGGCATGGGCACACCGCGCGAGTTGACGCGGCCCAGCACGGCGGGCGCATGGCCGGCGCGAGAGAGGCTGAACATCATGCGCGTGGTGATGTAGAGCTGGCTGTTCATGGCCGACAGCGCGGCCACCAGCACCACGAAGTTGATCACGCTGGCGGCGCCGGGCAGGCCGATGATCTCCATCACCTTGACGAAGGGACTGCCTTCCTTGCCGGCGGCGGTCCAGGGCACGATGGCCAGCATCAGCGCGATGGTGGCCAGATAGAACACCACCAAGCGCACCATGGTGGAGCGGAAGGCGCTGGTGATGGCGCGCTGCGGGTCCTTGGCTTCGCCCGCGGCGACGGCGATCATCTCGATGCTCAGGTAGCTGAAGATGGCGATGATCACGCCCACCCAGGTACCCCACAGGCCGTTGGGGAAGAAGCCGCCGTTGTTGACATAGTTGCCAAAGCCCACGCCCGCGGGCCGGGTGCCGAAGACCACCCAGGAGCCGATCAGGATGAAGGCCACGATGGCGACGATCTTGATCAGCGAGAAGCTGTACTCCACCGCGCCGAAGGCCTTGACGCTCATCATGTTCACACCGACCAGCATGGATGAGAACAGCAGCACCCAGGTCCAGCGCGGCACCTCGGGGAACCAGTAGCCCATGTACAGGCCTATGGCCGTCACCTCGGTGCCCACGGCCAGCACCACGGCCGCCCAGTAGGCGTAGCGCACGAGAAAGCCGGCGATGGGGGCGATGTAGTGCTCGGCGTAGGCGCCGAAAGAGCCTGAAGTGGGGTGGGCCACGGTCATCTCGGCCAGGCAGCCCATGAGCAGCAGCGAGATCACGGCGCCGATGGCATAGCTGATCAGCACGCTGGGCCCGGCAAAGCCGATGGCGAAGCCGCTGCCCAGGAACAGGCCGGTGCCGACGGCGCCGCCGATGGCAATCATCGCCATCTGGCTGGCGCTCAGTTGTTGTTTCAGTCCGGCTTCGCGCTGGACGATGTCCTCAAAGGCCTGCATACCTTGTCTCCGTGGTTGTGGGTGCGCGGATGCTAGGTTCAGGGCCGGTGGCGGAATTAATGGTTATCCATTAAATTAAATAAAATTGGATAATTCATCCAAATTATTATTAATTAATAATATTTTTATGCCAATAGAAGTCGACAAAACCGACCGTATGCTCATTCGGGCCCTGCAGGAGAACGCGCGGCTGACCTCGGGCGAGCTGGCGCAGCGGGTCAATCTGTCGCAGTCGCCCTCCTGGCGGCGCATCAAGCACCTGGAGGATGAGGGCGTGATCACGGGCTACCACGCGGCGCTGAACCGGCGGGCCATAGGCTTTGGCGTGCTGGCCTTCGTGATGGTGGCCATAGACCACCAGAATGAGGAATCGTCACGCATCTTCGAGGATGCCGTCTGCGCGATCCCCGAGGTGGTGATGTTCCACGGCATCTCGGGGCCCGAGGACTTCCTGCTGGTCATCGTGGCGCGCGATCTCGACGCCTATTCGGACCTGCTGCAGCGCAAGCTGCACCGGCTGCCGGGCGTGCGCCAGGTGCACACGCATTTTTCGCTGCAGGAGTTCAAGGGGCAGCTTTCCGGTCTGCCGGTGTAATTATTTCTCCCGGGCGCTTTGCGTTCCACGCCTAAAGCAGGCCGCTGTCCAGCGCCGCCATTCCGTGCCGCACGCGCACGCGGTTGCAGGCGTCGCTGCCGGCGGCGAACTCGCGGCAGGGCGAGGGGCGCCATTCGTAGATGCCGCAGTGCGCCTTTTCGCCCACCTTGCCCACCAGGGCCGCGCAGCGCGGCCGCGCCCAATCCGTGCCGCGCATGCGGCAGGTGTATTCAGTAACCTCCTCGATCAGTCCGGCAGGCACGCTGCCGCCATGCTCCTGGGATTCATGCACGGAAAAGTCCACGCGGAACGAGGCGCAGCAGGCGCCGCAGGTCAGGCAGGGATGGGGCATGGCATGAGTCTGGTCAAAGATGTGGTGCGGATTGTCGCCATGCCTGCGATGCAGAGTCGGGCACTCGGACAAAAAATGCTCTAATGAGAATCAAACTCAATAAAATGCGAGGCCATGAGTATTCTGCATTCCACAGCACAAGCCGCATCCGCTCCGGTCGTCGGCCTCGACACGCTGGCGCGCCATGTGCCGGCCCGCGTGGTCGATCTGGCGACGGCCAACAATGTCGAGGAGCAGGAACTGATGCTGCGGCTCATGGAGATCGGTTTTCTGCCCGGTGAGCGCGTGCGCATCGTGGCCACGGGCTTTCCGGGGCCCGACCCGCTGGCCGTGCGCGTGGGCGAAGCCACGTTCGCGCTGCGCCGCCATGAGGCGTCCAAGGTGCTGGTGACCGTGGAGGGGCGGCCATGAACGCGCGCGAAAATCCTGTGGACAGCACGGTCGCACAACCGATTTCCATCCAGCCCAGGGCCAGGCCCCAGGGCCAGGAGGCCTCGGGCGGCGGCCAGGCGGCGCTGCGCGCGGCCCTGCTGGGCAACCCGAACTGCGGCAAGACAGCGCTGTTCAACCTCTTGACCGGCGCCCGCCAGAAGGTGGCCAACTACGCCGGCGTGACCGTGGAGCGCAAGGAAGGCTGGCTGACCACGCCGGGCAGGCGCCGCGTGCGCCTGCTGGACCTGCCGGGCACCTACAGCCTGCATGCGCACAGCGAGGACGAACGCATCACGCGGGACATCGTCAGCGGCCTGCACGCGCGCGAGGCGCCGCCCGAGCTGCTGATCTGCGTGACCGATGCCACCCACCTGCGCCTGAACCTGCGCCTGGTGCTGGAGGCGCGGGCACTGGGACTGCCCATGGTGCTGGTGCTCAACATGAGCGATATGGCGCGTCGCCAGGGCATCGTGGTGGACCGCGAAAAACTCGGCCAGGCGCTGGGCGTGCCCCTGGTGGAAAGCGTGGGCGTGCGCCAGGACGGCGGCAAGGAACTGCTGGCCTGGCTGGACAGCGACGAGGCGCGCGCGCTCCAGGTGCAACCCCCGGCCGAGCGCTGGCAGCCCCAGGCCGGCCAGAGCGCCAGGGAGCGGCTGCTGGCGCTGCACCAGCAGGTGGCGGACATCATGCGCATTGCCGTGCAGGAACCGCAGGTGGACACCCAGCGCGACGACCGCATCGACGCCGTGGTGCTGCACCCCGTGTGGGGCACGCTGCTGCTGGTCGTCACCCTGTTCCTGATGTTCCAGGCCGTGTTCAGCTGGGCCCAGCCCTTGATGGACGGCATCGAGGGTGCGGTGGGCAGTTTTGGGGGCTGGGTGAGGGAGGCCATGCCCGACGGCGTGCTGCGCAGCCTGCTGGCCGACGGCGTGATCGCCGGCACGGGCGCCGTGCTGGTCTTTTTGCCGCAGATCCTGATCCTGTTCTTCTTCATCCTGGTGCTGGAGGACTCGGGCTATCTGCCGCGCGCAGCCTTTCTGCTGGACCGCATCATGGGCACCGTGGGCCTGTCGGGCCGCTCCTTCATCCCGCTGCTGTCGAGCTTTGCCTGCGCCGTGCCCGGCATCATGGCCACGCGCTCCATCAGCAGCTGGCGCGACCGCCTGCTGACCATCATGATCGCGCCGCTGATGACCTGCTCGGCCCGCCTGCCGGTGTATGCGCTGCTGATCGGCGCCTTCATCCCGGGAAAGACCGTGGCCGGCCTCTTCAACCTGCAGGGTCTGGTGCTCTTCGGCCTGTATGTCGGCGGCATTCTCAGCGCCATGGCCGTGGCCTGGGTGGCCAAGCTGGCCCGCACGAACAAGGCCCGCACGCCGCTGATGATGGAGCTGCCCGCCTACCGCTGGCCCAGCCTGCGCAGCCTGGCGCTGGGCCTGTACGAGCGCGCCATGATCTTCCTGCGCCGCGTGGGCGGCATCATCCTCACGGTGAGCATCGTGCTGTGGTTCCTGGCCAGCTATCCGGCGGCGCCCGAGGGTGTGACCGAGGCCGCCATCCGCTACAGCTTCGCAGGCCAGATCGGCCGCTGGCTCGAAGTGGTGCTGGCCCCCATAGGCTTCAACTGGCAGATCGCCATCGCCCTGGTGCCCGGCATGGCCGCGCGCGAGGTGGCCGTGGGCGCCCTGGGCACGGTGTATGCGCTGTCCGCCTCGGGCGACGACGCCATGACCCAGCAGCTGGGCCCGCTGATCGCCCAGAGCTGGTCGCTGGCCACGGCGTTGTCGCTGCTGGTGTGGTTCGTGTTCGCGCCGCAGTGCATCTCCACGCTGGCCATGGTCAGGCGCGAGACCAACGGCTGGCGCTATCCGCTGATCATGGCCGGCTATCTGTTCGCGCTGGCCTATCTGGCAGCTTTCATCACTTACCGCGTGGCCCTGGCGCTGGGCTGGGGTTGAATGGGCTACCCCCTGAGGCGCCTTGCGGCTTCCCCCAAGGGGGCGACACCTTCGCTGCGGGGCGGCCCTTGCTCGGCGTCCCGGGCCTGGGTCATGCCGGTCTCATGGGCTGTAGACCATGAAACTGCTGAAAGGAGAAATTTATGTGGCAGAACCTTGTTGTGGGCTTGATCGTCATCGTGGCCGCGGCTTCGCTGGTCTGGCGCTACCTGCCGGCCGGCTGGCGCCGCAAGGCCGGCCAGTTGCATCCGTCGCTGGCGCCCAGTGAAGGCAGTGCCTGCGGCGGCTGCAGCGCCTGCGGTGGCGACAGCTGCTCCGATACACGCAAGAGCTGAGAACCGAAGAGCGCTGAAGAGAGTCAGCGCGCTTTAAAAATCATAGCTTTCTGTGCAATCCACTCATGCATTTCAAGCCTTTTATGGTTTGAAATCTAGACTTGGATGGTTCGGGGTGCTTTTGTTTTTGTAGCGAATCAAATAGGCAGACTATCGGATTCAGGCCGCTTCCGGCCATTGTTCCACGTCGTCTTCGGACAACTGGGGCAGTCCGAACTTGGCGCGCGTGTCATGGCAGCCGTAGGCGGCGAAGGGAAAATCGCGGCAGGTGCGCGAGCGCTGCTCGTAGATGCCGCAACCCATGCAGCCTTCGCCCAGATGCGGCAGATCGGTCAGCGCCATGCAGCGCACGGGATGGCGTTCGGTGCCGTTCATGCGGGCGCGGTTGCCGCCGACCTCATGGGCCATGGCATCGGGCACGGTGCCGCCCATGGATTGCAGCTCGTAGATGGAAAACTCGACGCGGTAGTTGCGGCAGCAGGCGCCGCAGGTGAGGCAGGGGTGTACGGGTTCGGACATGGAAGTTTCTCGGGGACGGGCGCCAACGGCCATCGGCGGCGGGCCGCCTTCCTCGGGAGAAGGCGGCTGCACCGCAGCTGGGCCAGGGAGGGAAGGCCGGGTCCCTAGTGGAGAAACTTCAGATAGAAGGTGTGATTACGCACATGCAGCGCGCGCACCCGGGCCGCAAAGCGCCTGCGCGGCCCGAAGGTCGAGGGCACGCGCCAGTGGCGTGCGATGTGCGGCTGGCGCAGGGCGTGGGCCCCAAAAAACGCAAACACCGCCTGCGGGCGTGCGGCCTGCAGGCGGTGTGTGGTTGTGGTGTGGCTCGGGTGCATGGTTGTGGATGCTGCCGAGCCGGTTCGTGACCTATCAGCCGGGCTGACGGCCCAGCAGCAGGTACTCCATGAGTGCCTTTTGCACGTGCATGCGGTTTTGGCTGCGGCAAGCAGCCTGCAGCTGCTTCACGTCCGCTGCGCGGACATGAGCCTGCGCCGAAACAGGATGCAGGCCGCAGCATGGCATGCTGCGCGCCGTGCGGACTGCCACTGCCTGCGGCATCGTCAGTCCACCCGGCCCAGCAAAAGGTACTCCATGAGTGCCTTTTGCACATGCATCCGGTTTTCGGCCTCGTCCCAGACCACGGATTGGGGGCCGTCTATGACTTCGGCTTCCACTTCCTCGCCGCGGTGGGCGGGCAGGCAGTGCATGAACAGGGCATCGGGCTGGGCGGAGGCCATCATCTCGGCATCCACGCACCAGTCGGCAAAGGCCTTGCGGCGCGCTTCGTTCTCGGCTTCGTAGCCCATGCTGGTCCACACGTCGGTGGTGACCAGATCGGCTCCCTTGCAGGCTTCGAGCGGATCCTTGAAGACCTTGTAGCAGCCGGTGCGCGGCGTCTTGCCGCCAAAGGCCAGCTTCTCGTCCACCTCGTAGCCGCTGGGCGTTGACAGGTGCACGGTGAAACCCAGCAGGTCGGCGGCCTGCAGCCAGGTATTGGCCATGTTGTTGCCGTCGCCCACCCAGGCGACGACCTTGCCCTGGAGGCTGGAGAGTGCCCCGCCTGCGGTGTCGCGTGAGCCGCGGTGCTCGATGAAGGTGAAGATGTCGGCCAGGATCTGGCAGGGGTGGAACTCGTTGGTCAGGCCGTTGATCACGGGCACGCGCGAGTGGGCTGCGAAACGCTCGATCTTTTCCTGGCCGAAGGTGCGGATCATCACCAGGTCGGTCATGCGGCTGATGACGCGCGCGCTGTCCTCGATGGGCTCGGCGCGGCCCAACTGGCTGTCGCCCGTGGTCAGGTGCACGACGGAGCCGCCGAGCTGGTACATGCCGGCCTCGAAGCTCACGCGCGTGCGGGTGCTGGCCTTCTCGAAGATCATGGCCAGCGTGCGGTCGCCCAGCGTGTGGTGCTTTTCGTAGCCCTTGAACTTTTTCTTGATCAGGGCTGCGCGCTCCAGCACGTAGGCGTACTCGTCGGCAGTGAAGTCGGAAAACTGCAGGTAATGCTTGATGGTGGACATGGGCCCGCCTTTCATTCGGACAGGAATTGCTGGACCAGGGGCTTGAGCCTGGCCACGACCTCGTCGGCCTCGGCCTCGGTCATGATGAGCGGCGGCACCAGGCGCACCACGGTGTCGGCGGTCACGGAAAACAGCAGGCCGGCTTCGGCGCCGCGGGTGAGCAGCACGCCGCAGGGCCTGGCCAGCTCGATGCCGATGATCAGGCCCTCGCCGCGCACTTCCACCACGCCCTCAATGCCGCCCAGCTCCTGCTGCAGCCTGGCCTTCAGGTGGGCGCCGACCTTGGCCGTGTGCGCCAGCAGGCCGTCTTCTTCCATGATGCGGATGGTTTCGATGCCGGCACGCATGGACAGCGGGTTGCCGCCGAAGGTCGTGCCATGGTTGCCGGGCTTGAACACCTCGGCCGCCTTGCCCTTGGCCACCACGGCGCCCACGGGCACGCCCGAGCCCAGACCCTTGGCCAGGGACATGATGTCGGGCACGATGCCGGCCCACTGGTGGGCGAACCACTTGCCGGTGCGGCCCATGCCGGACTGCACTTCGTCGAGGATCATCAGCCAGCCCTTGGCGTCGCACAGCGCGCGCACCTGCTGCATGTATTCGGCGCGCATGGGGTGCAGGCCGCCTTCGCCCTGGATGGGCTCCATCATCACGCCCACGATGTTGGGGTTGCCTTCGGTGGCCTTTTTCAGCGCCTCGATGTCGTTGGCCGGAATGCGCACGAACCCGTCGAGCAGCGGGCCGAAGCCGTCGCGCACCTTGGGGTTGGCCGTGGCGCTCATGGTGCCCAGCGAGCGGCCGTGGAAGGCGTTGTCGTAGACCACGATCACGGGGTTGGCGATGCCCTTGTCAACGCCGTACTTGCGTGCCAGCTTGATGGCGGCCTCGTTGGCTTCCAGGCCGGTGCTGCAGAAGAAGGCCTTGTCCATCCGGGCGCGCTCGGTCAGCAGCTTGGCCAACACTTCCTGGCCGGGCACGTGGTAGTAGTTGGAGCAGTGGATGAGCTTGGCCAGCTGTTCCTGCAGCGCCGGCACGAACTTGGGATGGTTGTGCCCCAGCGTGTTGACTGCAATGCCGCCCAGCGCGTCGAGGTACTCCTTGCCGTCGACATCCCACAGGCGGCAACCCTGGCCTCGCTCCAGAGCGATCGGTACGCGGCCATAGGTGGTCATCACATGGGGTTCGGCAACCTCGATATGAGCGGTCATTGCAAAAATCTCCTCAGCAGGACGGTCAGTGGTGCAGACGGCACCGTAAAAATGCGAGGCTTGATTCTAGATGCCGCGGATAACCCCAACATTGCGCTTTGCGCATCGCTGCCATGCAATGAGCCTACGCCCCACTGGGATGCCGGCCCGGCCCCAGCCTTCGGCTCTTATACAAGAGCTAGAATGCTCCATGGGCATATCGGTGGAGACCCCGCCCCAATCCATCCCTGTTTTTGGGGAGTGGAGCCCCGGATCTTTTTGGCGCACATTTGATGGCTACCCCCTCCAGCAAAGAACTGTTCATCCTGGGCATGACCCACTCCGGCAAGACCTTCAGACCCAGCGACTGGGCAGAGCGACTGGCTGGCGTCATGAGCCAGTTCCGCCCCGGAGGGGCCAGCCAGGGAAGCCATCTGAGCTACTCGCCCTGGTGTGTGCCGACGGTGATGAACGGCGTCAAGTGCGTGGTGGTCAACCGCGATCTGCGCGACTACGAACCCATGGCCTGGGACTTCTGCCTGAACTTCGCCAAAGACAACAATTTGCAGGTCGCCGAAGCCTGCCTGCTGCCAGACGAAAAAGCCTGACCCACAGGCTTTTTGCTTTTCTGGGCAGTCAACAATAGAGAACCAGAGCGCACCGAGGTGCGTTTTTTTGTATCCCGATAAGTCTTGGCGTCACCCGCAAGTCACAAAACTGGCGCGCTCCAAGCGAGGGACGGCCAGCAAGGGCCGCCCCGCAGCAAAGGCCGTCGTCCCCTGGGGGAAGCGGCGTAGCCGCTCAGGGGGAATCTTTGCGTGCACAAAAAAACCGCCCGAAGGCGGTTTTGATGTTTGCTGGCAGCGCACCCGTTACAAACGGCAGATGGCTGTGACCGAAATCCAGGCCATCCGGGCTTGATTTTGTGCCGGTTATTAAGCGGCGAGGGCCAGGGTCTTGACCTTGGCGGACAGGCGGCTCTTGTCGCGAGCAGCCTTGTTCTTGTGGAAGATGCCCTTGTCGGCGATCGCGTCGATCACGGACTGAGCCTTGGCAAACAGCTCGGTGGCCTTTGCCTTGTCGCCGGCCACGACAGCCTTCTCGACGTTCTTGACAGCGGTGCGGTACTTGGAACGCAGCGAGGTGTTCGCAGCGTTCAGCTTGACGTTCTGGCGGGCGCGCTTGCGGCCCGATGCCAGGCGGGGGTTCTTCTTGGCTTTGGTTGCCATGGTATTTGTTCCTTTGTGTCTGAGGATGATGCCAGCAAACCGGAGATTGTAGCACCCCCTGAGTCGCTGCGCGGCTTCCCCCTAAGGGGGACGACGGCCTTTGCTGCGGGGCGGCCCTTGCTGGCCGCCCGCACCTGGGGTGCGCCAGTTTTTGGATGTGTCTATTTCTACTGCCGTAGGGCCGCGAGTGCCACAGAGTGCAAAGCCGGCGGGACGGCGAGCGGCCCGCCCGGCAAGCGCATACACTTCGCTGCGTGTCACTGTTCAAAGCCGCCTCCACCGTATCCCTGCTGACGCTGGCCTCCCGTATTTCGGGCCTGCTGCGCGATCTGCTCATGGCCTCCATCTTCGGGGCCAGCGCCCTGACCGACGCGTTCAACGTCGCGTTCCGGATTCCCAACCTGTTCCGGCGCCTGTTCGCCGAAGGCGCGTTCAGCCAGGCCTTTGTGCCGGTGCTGGCCGCCAGCAAGACGAAGGAGGGCGAGGAGGCCACGCACCACCTGATCAGCCATGTGGCCACCATTCTGTTCTGGGCGCTGATCGCGGTCTGCGTGCTGGGCGTGATCGGGGCGCCGCTGCTGGTGTGGCTGCTGGCCAGCGGCCTGCGCCAGGCGCCCGAGGGCTACCAGGCCGCCGTGGTCATGACGCGCTGGATGTTCCCCTACATCGGCTTCATGTCGCTGGTGGCGCTGTCGGCCGGCATTCTCAATACCTGGAGGAAGTTCGTGGTGCCGGCCGCCACGCCGGTGCTGCTGAATCTGAGCATGATCGCCGCCGCGGTTCTGGTGGCCCCCTGGTTCGGGCGCCTGGGCATCGAGCCCATCTACGCCATGGCCGGTGGCGTGATGCTGGGCGGCGTGCTGCAGCTGGCCGTGCAGGTGCCGGCGCTGCGGAGCATGGGGTTGATGCCGCGCATCGGCTTTTCGCCTGCCGCCCTGCGCGAGGCCTGGGACGAAGCCGGCGTGCGCCGCATTCTGTCGCTCATGGCGCCGGCCCTGCTGGGCGTGGGCGTGGCCCAGATATCGCTGATGATCAACACGCAGATCGCCTCCTATCTGGCGACCGGCAGCGTGACCTGGCTGTTCTATGCGGATCGGCTGATGGAGTTTCCCACCTCGCTGCTGGGCGTGGCGCTGGGCGTGGTGCTCACGCCGCAGCTGGCCTCGGCCCGCGCGGCCGGCGATGCCGAGCGCTATTCCAATATGCTGGACTGGGGGCTGCGCCTGGTGTTCCTGATGGCCGTGCCCTGCGCCGTGGGCCTGCTGACTTTTGCCACGCCGCTGGTGGCCACGCTGTTTCACCGCGGCGCCCTGCACGACAGCGATGTGGGCCAGATCGCCCTGGCCCTGATCGGCTACGGCGTGGGCCTGGTCGGCCTGGTGGCCATCAAGGTGCTGGCGCCCGGCTACTACGCCAGCCAGGACATACGCACGCCGGTCAAGATCGCCATTGCCGTGCTCGCCATCACCCAGTTGCTGAACCTGCTGCTCGTGCCCTGGCTGGCCCATACCGGGCTGGCGCTGTCCATCGGCCTTGGCGCCCTGGTCAATGCATGCTGGCTGCTGCTGGGCCTGCTGCGCCGTGGCGTGTACCAGCCGCAGCCGGGCTGGGGCAGGCTCGCGCTGCAGGTGGTGGCCGCCAGCATCCTGCTGGCCGCGCTGCTGCTGTGGGGCAGCCAGCATTTCGACTGGATCGGCCTGCGCGCCCGCGGCCTGGAGCGTGCCGGGCTGCTGATGGCCCTGATGGTCGCGGCGGCCGTGGTGTACTTCGGCGCGCTGCGCATCGCTGGCCTGAATCTGCGCCAGCTGCTGCGCCGCTGAACTGCCGATGCTCATGAAAAATGAGCGCCTGGCGGGCGTCAACCCTGCGATCTAGGGCAATTTCGCTTGCAGTTCACGGCACATGGGCTTACAAAGCGGCCTATGAGCTGGACCCTTGACGAGCACCCTACCGCGCTGCAGTACTTCGCCTCCCTGGTGCACAGCGATGGCGACTTCGCGCTGATGGAGGCGGCCATCAGCATCGGCCAGGATGCCGAGCCCGATCTGGACCTGCAGGCCGTGATGGCGGAGATCGACCGCCTGCAGGTGCGCCTGGCCCAGCGGCTGGCCGGCGAGACCGAGGCGCTGCAGTGCCTGAGCGCACTCAACAAGTTCTTCTACGGCGAGCTGGGCTTCGCGGGCAACCTCAACAACTACTACGACCCGGGCAACAGCTATATCCACCAGGTGCTGCGCACGCGCCGCGGCATTCCCATCAGCGTGGCCCTGCTGTGGCTGGAGCTGGCGCGCGGGCTGGAACTGCCGGCCGAAGGCATAGGTTTTCCGGGGCATTTCATGGTCAAGGTGCTCCTGCCCCAGGGGCAGGTGGTGATGGACCCGCTCACGGGCGAGTCGCTTTCGGCCAACGGCCTGGCCGAGCGCCTGCAACCCTTTCTGGACCAGGCCGGCGTCACGCCCGAGGAGGCCGCGCCCCTGGGCCTTTACCTGCAGGCCGCCAGGCCGCGCGACATCGTGGAGCGCATGCTGCGCAATTTGCAGGAAATCCACCTGGCCCAGCGCGACTGGTCGATGCTGGTGGCGGTGCTCAACCGCCTGGCGATCCTCAAACCCGAGGCCCGCGAGATCTACCGCGACCGCGGCCTGGCCTATGCGGAGTGGGGCGTGACGGAAAGAGCGCTAGCGGATCTGGAGCATTACTTGCAGTACCTGCAAGGATCTGAAGCAATTTTCATTGAGAAGGCCATTGCCCGCTTGCGCAGTGCGCTATGAAAACAGCTTCTTAAACCAGCTGCACGGCTTCCAGCTCTTTCTTGAGATAGGCATAGAACAGCGGCGCGGCGACCAGGCCGGCCGGGCCGAAGACCGATTCCGCCACGAACATGACGGTCAGCAGCTCCCAGACGCCCATGTGGGTGCGCTGGCCCACGACCTTGGCATTGATCACGTACTCGGCCTTGTGGATCAGGATCAGAAAGCCCAGGCAGGCGGCCGACGCCACGGGCGAGACCGACAGCCCCACCAGCGTGAGCACGGAATTGCACAGCAGGTTGCCGACAATGGGGATCAGGCCCGCGAAAAAGGTCAGCGTGATGAGTGCCGGCGTATAGGGCAGATCGAGGTTCCAGATGGGCAGCACCAGCAGCAGGAAGATGGCGGTGAGCAGCGTGTTGAAGGCCGCGATCCAGAATTGCGCGGCCACGATCTGCCTGAAGGCCAGTCCGAAATGCTGGATGCGCCGGGTCAGCGCGGCGATCAGCGGCGGCCGGTGCTGGACGATGGGCCGCACGGCGGCCAGCGCGCCCACGATCAGGCCCACGTAGGCATACAGCAGGCCGGTCAGCCAGGCCCGGCCCGCGTGGGCCAGCATGCCGGCCTTCGTGGCCAGGTAGTTGGCCAGCATGTGCTGGATTTCCTGGGCGCCGTCGGGCAGCTGGTCGGCAATGTCGGCAGGCAGTTTTTCGCGCAGCTCCAGCACGGTCTGGACCAGGTAGTCCAGCAGCTCCTTGTATTGCTGTGGTGCCTCGGTGATATAGGCGCGCGTGTGGGTGAGGGCGCCGCTGAGCAGGGCCAGGGGCGCGAGGATGAGGACGGTTGCCGCTACCACCTGGGCCCAGCGCGGCAGCATGCCGTCGGCCCGCGTCATCAAGCTGATGCGGGCCAGCAGGCGCGCCAGCGCACGCGTGAGCAGAAAGCCCGCGCAGACGCACAGCAGCCCGGGCAGCAGGCCTTGCAGCATGACCAGCAGCAGGCTCGCCCCCATCAGCAGGTAGCTGGCCAGAACGACTTTGCGGGACGGCTCCGGCAGCGGGTTTGCAGGCGAGGCTAAAGCGGCCAGGGGGGCTGGAAGATGCTGCGGCATGCGCGGGCGGGCGGCAGGCGTTTAACGGACTTCGACGCTCTGGCCGGCGCCGCGTTCGGCGATCTGGCCGATGGTGTAGACCGTCTCGCCCAGTTCGCGCAGCGTGGCGGCCGTGGCTCCGGCGTCTTCGGCGGCCACTACCACCACCATGCCGATGCCGTTGTTGAAGGTGCGGTTCATCTCGATGTCGGAGATGGCGGCGGTCTTCTGCAGCCAGGCGAACAGCTCGGTCTGGGGCCAGCTGCCGGCCTTCAGGTGGGCGGCCATGCCTTCGGGCAGCACGCGGGGGATGTTCTCCAGCAGGCCGCCACCCGTGATGTGGGCCAGGGCCTTGATGCCGCCGTGCGAGGCGGCATCTTCCGAATGCGGGTGCTTGGCCAATGCAGCCAGCACGTTCTTCACGTACAGGCGCGTAGGCTCCATGATGGCGGCCTTGAAGGGCTTGCCGTCCAGGGTCTCGGGCAGGCTGCCGCCGGCCTCGGCGCGGTCTATGCACTTGCGCACCAGCGAAAAACCGTTGGAGTGCACGCCGTGCGAGGCCAGGCCCAGCACCACGTCGCCGGGCTTGACGTTCTGGCCCGTCAGAATCTTGGACTTCTCGACCGCGCCCACGGCGAAGCCGGCCAGGTCGTATTCGCCGTCGGGGTACATGCCGGGCATTTCAGCGGTTTCGCCGCCGATCAGTGCGCAGCCGGACAGCTCGCAGCCCTTGGCGATGCCGCCGACCACGGCGGCGGCGGTGTCCACATCCAGCTTGCCGCAGGCAAAGTAGTCGAGGAAGAACAGGGGCTCGGCGCCTTGCACCAGCACGTCGTTCACGCTCATGGCCACCAGGTCGATGCCCACGGTGTCGTGCATATTCCACTCGAAGGCCAGCTTGAGCTTGGTGCCCACGCCGTCGGTGCCCGAAACCAGCACGGGCTCCCGGTAGCGCTTGGGCACTTCGAACAGGGCGCCGAAACCGCCGATGCCGGCCATCACGCCTTCGCGCAGGGTTTTCTTGGCCAGAGGCTTGATGCGCTCGACCAAGGCATCGCCAGCGTCGATGTCAACACCAGCGTCTTTGTAGGAAATGGGGGTAGAGGAGGAAGCGGAAGAGCTCATCGATGAATCCGGTGCGGGTGTGCCCGAGGGTGGGCGAGAATCCCGGGATTCTACGGCGAGCGCCCGCTTCCTGCGCGGCCGGCCATCGGGCTTGAAGGTTTTTGCGGGGTTCCGGGCCACGGCAGGCTTGTTCCTGGGGCGGCCGGCGCAGGCAAAACGGCGGCTTCCTGCCGGCGGCGCGCGGTGCAGACTAAAATCAGTTGTTTGCGAGCGTGCCGCCCCTGCGGCTGAGCTTTCAGCGCAAGCCTGATTTCATCCGTTTCTTTCACCATTGATGCTGCTGACGACTCTTTTGCCAGACTCTGCCGCATGGGCCTTCGACCGCCCGGGAAAGGGGGCGCTGCGCTTATGTCGCGGATGAAGCAGCTGGCTCTGGATATCAGCATGGCGCCCGGTCCGACGCTTTCGCGTTTCTTCGTCGGCCCCAACGCCGCGGTGATCGATCACCTGCGCCATTGGGTGGGCGACGGCCGGTTGCAGCAGACGCGTTCGCCAGTGCCCACCTACCTGTGGGGTGAGTCCGGTTCGGGCAAGACCCATCTGCTCAAGGCCGTGCGCGAGGCGCTGCGCGAACAGGGGGCCATGGTCGGTTGGATGGATGCGGGCACGCTGTTCCCGCCGCCGTTCGACGAGCGCTGGGCCGCCGTGCTCATGGACGATGTGGATCTCTACACGCCCTTGCAGCAGGCGCGGGCCTTCAACTGGTTCGTCAACGCCACCAGCCCTGCCACCGGTTCGCCGCGCTGGGTGCTGGGTGCGGGGCAGCTGCCGGTGGCGGACCTGAAGCTGCGCGAAGACCTGCGCACCCGCCTGGGCTGGGGCCATGTGTATCAGCTGCAGCTGCTGGACGAGCCGGCGCGCCGCGCCGTGCTGCGCCAGGAAGCCGATGCCCGTGGCGTCTTTCTGAGCGACGAAGTGATGGATTACATGCTCAGGCGCTTCTCGCGCGATCTGGGCTCCTTGATGCAGCTGCTGGACATGCTGGACGGTTTTGCCTTGCGCAACAAGCGCGCCATCACCATCCCGCTGCTCAAGACCATGCTGGAGACCGAGTGAGGCTGGCAGGCCTGTACCCCTGCCGGCGGCGCCCGGGCCGGCTTTTATTTGTAGGACTCACGCATAAGGATGAATCAAAGGCTGAGACCAAGAAGCAGGCATCCTGCTTCAACCTGTTTTGCGTAAGCCTTGTTTTGGAACCACATGTCGACCCAACCCGTATCGCAGTCCAAGCGCAAGCTGGCGCTGTTTGACCTGGACCATACCCTGCTGCCCCTGGACTCCGATTACGAGTGGGGACAGTTCACCTCCCGCATCGGCTGGACGGACCCGGTGGAGTTCGGACGCCGCAACGACGAATTCTTTGCCCACTACCAGGCCGGCACGCTGGACGTGCACGACTACGTGCGCTTTGCCACGGAGGCGTTTTGCCGGCGCGGCGCAAGCCAGGCCGACGCCGCCCATGCGCGCTTCATGCGCGAAGTGATAGCCCCGGCCATCACGCCCCAGGCGCGCGCGCTGGTCAGGGCGCACCAGGAGGCGGGCGACACCGTCATCATCGTCACGGCCACCAACGAGTTCGTGACGCGCCCGATTGCCAGGGCACTGGGCGTGGATGAGCTGATTGCCCTGGAGCTGGTGCGCGATGCCCAGGGCTGGTACACCGGGGAAATCAAGGGCCAGCCCAGCATGCGCGAAGGCAAGGTGGTGCGCATGCAGCAATGGCTGCAGCACAAGGGCCTTGACTGGGCCGGCGTGGAAGCCACTTTCTACAGTGACTCGTGGAACGATGTACCGCTGCTGGAGCGAGTCGATCATCCCGTGGCCACCAACCCCGATGCGCGCCTGCGCGCCCTGGCCGAGGAACGCGGCTGGCGCATCGTGGACTTATTTACCAAAGCACAATGATCAAGACCTTTATCGACAAGCTGCTGGGCAAGACCCCGGCTGCACCCCGCTCGCGCAAGCCGCGCTTTGGCAAACGCGAGGAGGTGCCGGTGCAGGTGCACGGCATCGACCCGCAGCTCGTGGATCGCCGCGCCGTGGACGTGGTGCAGACGCTCAAGAGCGCGGGCTACGAGGCCTACATCGTGGGCGGCGCCGTGCGCGACCTGCTGCTGGGCCTGCGTCCCAAGGACTTCGACGTGGCGACCAATGCCACGCCCGAGCAGGTCAAGAGCCTGTTCAGGCGCGCCTTCATCATCGGCAAGCGCTTTCGCATCGTGCACGTGGTCTACGGCCGCGGCCGCGAGAACGAGGTCATCGAGGTCTCGACCTTCCGTGCCTTCCTGGACAACAGCCAGGCCGAGGCCGTCAGCGGCAACGAGCGCACCAGCAAGGTCCAGCTGGCCGGCATGAAGCATGCGGTGGACGCCAGCGGCCGCGTGCTGCGCGACAACGTCTGGGGCCCGCAGGACCAGGACGCCACGCGCCGCGACTTCACCATCAACGCCATGTACTACGACCCCGAGACGCAGATCGTGGTCGACTACCACAACGGCATCGCCGACGCGCAAAAGCGCGTGCTGCGCATGATCGGCGACCCGGCCACGCGCTACCGCGAAGACCCGGTGCGCATCATCCGCGCCGTGCGCTTCGCCGCCAAGCTCTCCGGCAAGGGCTTCAAGCTCGAACCCAAATCGGCCAAGCCGCTGGTGGAGTGCGAGCCGCTGCTGGCCGATGTACCGCAAAGCCGCCTGTTTGATGAAATGCTCAAGCTGCTGCAGACCGGCCACGCGCTGGCCTCGGTGGCGCAATTGAAGGTGCTGGGCCTGTCGCGCGGCATCTATCCGCTGCTGGACGTGGTGATGGAGCGTGCGGACCACCCGTTCGTGCAGGCCGCACTGGCCGACACGGACCGCCGCGTGGGTGAAGGCAAGCCCGTGGCGCCCAGTTTCCTGCTGGCCTGCGTGCTGTGGCAGGACGTGAAGACCGGCTGGGAAAACCGGCTGGCCCAGCGCATGCATCCCTTTCCGGCGCTGCAGGACGCCATAGACGAAGTGTTCGAGGCCCGCATCGGCGATGTTTCGGGCCGCGGCAAGCTGGCCGCCGACATGCGCGAGATCTGGGTCATGCAGCCGCGCTTCGACAAGCGCACGGGCGCGACGCCGTTTTCCATGGTGGCCCAGCCGCGCTTTCGCGCGGGCTTCGACTTCATGCGCCTGCGCGCCGATATCGGCGAGGTCGAGGAAAGCCTGGCCAGCTGGTGGCAGGAGTTCCAGCAGGCCGACGACGCCCGCCGCGAAGACCTCATCGCCCAGGCGCGCGACGAGCAGCGTGCGCGCCAGCGCGCCCAGCAGCAGACCGAGCCCAAGGTACACCGCGTGGCCAGGAACCGCTCCGGGCGGGAAGGCGTGGCGCCGTTGGAGGGCCGGCAAGGCTCCGAGGATGGCAGCCCGCTGGACCAGACAGCCGCAGCCAGCGATGACGGCGCGGCACCCGATGGCGGAGCCCCGAAGAAGCGCCGCCGCCGCCGTCGCAAGCCCGGTGGCGGCGCAGCGCAGACGGACTCTTCGGCCGAGTCCTGAGCACCATGTCCACCGCCATGCAGACCGCCTGGATTGGTCTGGGCGCCAATCTGGGCGACGCCGAAGGCGCACTGCGTGCCGCGGTACGCAGCATCGCGGCACTGCCGCAGACGCGCGTGCAGCAGCTTTCATCGCTGTACCGCAGCGCGCCGGTGGATGCGGGCGGCCCGGACTATCTCAATGCCGTGGCCGCCGTGGAAACCGGGCTGGCGGCGCTGGAGCTGCTCGATGCCCTGCAGGCGATCGAGCAGGCCGCGGGCCGGGAGCGCCCTTACCGCAATGCCCCGCGCACGCTGGACCTGGATTTGCTGCGCTTTGGCGACGTGCAGATGCAGACCGAGCGCTTGACGCTGCCGCACCCGCGGATGCTGGAGCGAGCCTTCGTGCTGCAACCCATGGCCGAGCTGGTCGGGGCCGGCGTGACGGCCGGGCAGCTGGACAGGGTGGCGGAGCAGCGCATAGAGCGTATCGCGGCACCGCAGGAATGGTGCGATTCTTGTTGCCGCCAGGCCGCCCCGAGGCAATGAAGCGGCCCTCTTTAGGGGCGCCCGGCTTAGGGGCCGCGGCTGCCCGGAGTGAGCAAGCGCGGGGGCATTTCTTGCCCGGGCACGGGCCGGAGCAGGCGGGAACAGGTCATTAAGTTAACTTTCAGATGAAAGCCGCAACATGGCAACACATGCTGGCTTTTCATACTGAGGTTTTTTTGTGAGTGACCATTGGCTGCTGCGAGAGGCTTGGCTGCCGTCTCGCGAGATCGCGCTGGACAAGTCTGGCGCGGCTGCTTCGGCGGCGCGCAGGGCGCGCTCCATTTCGTGTTCCATTTCGCGCGTGCCGCCCTGCTTGAACGCGGCGAAGAATCTGGACCACCTGTTTGCCCTGCTCAGCGCCAAGCTGGCAGGCCTGGCGCCGCCGTGGGAAACCGTGGCCGTCGACGACGGCAGCACGGAGAAGCGCGTGCTGCAGCTGTCGCGCGATTTCGGCAAGAGGCCAAGCGGCGGCGGCTGTGCCTGGTCGAACGCGATTGGGGCCGGAGTATCGGGGTGGACGCATGAGCGCGGCTGAAGCAGGAATTTCGAAGCAGGACGGCTGGAAGGTTCTGCTCCTCGTGGCCCTGTGGTTTGGCTCCACGGCCTGGCTGCGGCCCCTGATGCTGCCCGACGAGGGGCGCTATGCGTCCGTGGCGCTGGAGATGCTGCACTCGGGCGACTGGCTGACGCCGACGCTCAACGGGCTGCCGTTCTTCCACAAGCCTCCGCTGTTTTACTGGATCTCCGGCGCGGCCTTGATGCTGACCGGCTCGAATGAGCTGGCGGCCCGCGCGGCCTCTCTGGTGGGGGCCGCCATGGGCGCCATGGCGCTCTATCTGTTCGTGCGGCGCTGGTGCGGGATGCTTTCCGCGCGCCGCGCCGTCATCGTGCTCGCGGTGCAGCCGCTGTTCTTTCTGGGGGCGCAGTTCGCCAATCTGGACATGCTGGTGGCGGGCTGCATCACGGCCACGGTGCTGGCGCTGGCCCATGCGGCCCAGAGTTTCGAGGCCGGCGAGGCGGATCGCCGCGCATTGTGGCTGGCCTATGGGCTGGCCGCCCTGGGCGTGCTGGCCAAGGGGCTGATCGGCTTCGTCCTTCCGGCAATGATCGTGGGCCTGTGGCTGATACTTCGCCGGCGCTGGCCCAGCCTGCTGGCGCTGCTGTCGTTGCCGGGGGCCCTATTGTTCCTGCTGATCGCCGCGCCCTGGTTCGTGCTCATGCAGCAGCGGTTCGACGGCTTTCTGCATTACTTCTTCGTGGTGCAGCACTTCCAGCGTTTTGCCGCGGGCGGCTTCAACAACGCGCAGCCCTTCTGGTTCTATCCGGCGGTGCTGGCCGTCTGCAGCCTGCCTTGCATTCTGTGGTCGCGCCAGGCATTCACGCGCGGCTACTGGCGGGCCGGGGGAGTGCTTGGCGATGTGCGCCTGCTGATGGCGCTGATGGCGGCTTGCGTGACGTTCTTCTTCTCGCTGCCCCAGTCCAAGCTGATCGGCTACGTTCTCCCCGCCGTGCCGGCGCTGGCCTGGCTGATGGCCGATGCCGGCCATCAGGCCTTCGCATCGCGCAGGGGCCGTGGGGGGTGGCGGGCCAGCTTGGCCCTGGCCGCCCTCATCGGACTGGCCGTGGTGCTGGCGCTGACCGTGAACCAGCGCTACTCGGCACGCCACATGGGGCAGGTGCTGAAGGCGCAGCGCCAGCTGGGCGAGCCGGTCTACATGCTCAAGGAATACGTGTACGACCTGCCGTTCTATGCCGGACTCGACCAGCCCGTGCGCATCGTGGACGACTGGCACAACCCCGACATTGCCCGGCGCGACAATTGGCGCCGCGAGGTGATCGATGCCGACGCCTTCGATCCGGCATTGGCCAGCCATTTGCTGATCACGCCTCAGGAACTGCCGGCAGCGCTGTGCGGCAAGGGGGCGGCCTGGGTGGTCGGCGACGCGCAGGCACCGCGGTGGTTGCCGCTGCTGGCGCAGACCCCGCCGGTTTTTTCGGAACACGGCCAGACGCTGTGGCGCGTGGATACGCGCCGGGGCAGCCCGTGCCTAGCTGCGCAGAAACGCCCAGTGGCGGCTCAGCAGATAGGTAGCGCCGGCGACCAGTACGAGCACGGCGGCGAGTAGCACGTCGTAGCGTACGCCGGTCCAGTTGAGCAGGGCGGCATAGGCGGTCTCGTTGACAAGAAAGCCGCCGCCGGAGATGCAGAGAAAACGCAGGGCCGCGGGGAGCATGGCCGAGCCGTGGCCGCGAAAGCTGAACAGATGGTGGCCGGTGAAGGAAACACCGACGGCCACCATCCAGCCAGCGGCATTGGCGAGAAGCGGGGGCCAGTGGGCCCAGGTCACGGCGGCGATGGCGACGCACCAGTGCACGGCGGCGGCGGCGCAGCCCACGATGATGAACCAGCCGATATGGCCGTGCTGGCAGGCGCGGGAGGAGGGCAAGAAATGCAGGCGAGACATGAGCGGCCCGAGCATAGCAGTGCGCGTGAAATCCGTGTGGGCGTGGACGATTCGGGCCTGCGTGGACGGATGCCGGCACGTGCCTCGGCCGCCCCGCTCTGGTCGCCGGCCGCGCCGAGTTCCCGGTGCTGCCGGCGCTCGCGGAGCAGGGGTGGTCAGTCCACCTTGGCGCCGGAGGTCTTGACGATGGCCTGGTACTTGCTGCGCTCTACCGCCATGAACTTGTCGAACTCCGCCGGCGCAGAGCCCACGGGTTCGGCCATCAAGGCCTCGAAGCGGGTCTTGGTCTCCGGTGTGCGCAGGGCTTCGTTGAAGGCCTGGCTCAGCTTGTTGAGCACGGGCTTGGGCGTGCCGGCCGGAGCCACCAGGCCCCACCAGGTATCGATGGCAAAGCCGGGGAAGGTCTTGGACAGCGCGGGCACGCCGGGCAGCAGCGGCGTGGCTTCGAGCGAGGTCACGGCCAGGGCCTTGAGCTTGCCCGACTTGATGTTGGGCGCCGCGGCCGCCAGGTTGTCGATGTTGAAGTCCACCTCGCCCGACAGCAGCGCGAGCTGGGCCGGGTTGGCGCCGCGGTAGGGCACGTGCAGGGCGTAGATGCCGGCCTTTTGCTTGAGCATTTCGCCGGCCAGATGGCCCGCGCTGCCGTTGCCGCCGCTGCCGTAGTTGAGCTTGCCCGGATGCGACTTGGCGTAGGCGATCAGGTCGGCCACGCTATGGATCTTGAACTGCTCTGCACGGGCCGCATTCATCACCAGCACATTGGGTACGCGCACCATCTGCGTGATGCCGGCGAAGTCCTTGCCGGCGTCATAAGGCATCTTGGCGTAGAGCCAGGGATTGACGGCATGGGTGGCCGTGGCCGAGATGCCTATGGTCAGGCCGTCGGTCGGGGCCTTGGCAATCGCGTCGGCACCGATATTGCCGCCGGCGCCGGCCTTGTTGTCGATGATGACCACGCCCAGGGTGTCGCGCACGCGTTCGGCCAGCGCCCGCGCCGTGATGTCGATGGGGCCGCCCGGCGCATAGGGCACGATCAGGCGGATGGGCTCCTGTGCCTGGGCCAAAGGGGAAACCAGGGAGGCCAGGGCGGCAAGGCTTGCGACGGAACAGAAAAGGCTTTGTCTACGGTTCATGATTCGAAGTGTTTTGGGTCTTGAATGCTGATGCAGCAAGCGTGGTCAGCTATTTTTTTATTTGTCGGCTTCCGAAGTGAATGCGTCGGCAAAGAATTCCTCCTCGGGCAGGCCACGCTCCTGGATGTAGCTGGTGCGGGCCGAGTCGACCACGATGGGGGCGCCGCAGGCATAGACCTGGTGGCCCGACAGGTCGGCAAAATCCTGCAGCACGGCCTGGTGCACAAAGCCGGTGCGGCCGGACCAGCCGTCTTCGGGCAGGGCGTCCGACACCACGGGTACGTAGCGGAAGTGGGGCATGGCGGCCGTGTGCTCGGCAATCCAGGCGGCATCGTACAGGTCGGCCGGGCGGCGGCCGCCCCAGTACAGCGCGGTGGGGCGCGTCAGCCCCAGGTGGCGCATGTGCTCGATCAGCGCCTTGATGGGCGCAAAGCCCGTGCCCGAGGCCAACAGGATGATGGGCTTGTCCGAATCCTCGCGCAGGAAGAAGCTGCCGAACGGGCCTTCCACGCGCAGGATTTCCTTTTCCTTCATGGCGCCGAACACATGGTCGGTGAACTTGCCGCCGGGCATGTGGCGGATATGCAGCTCCAGGCCGGGTGCCGTCTCCTGCGCATGCGGCGCCGTGGCCATGGAGTAGGCGCGGCGCGCGCCGTCGCGCAGAATGAATTCCACGTACTGGCCCGCGTGGTAGCGGAACTTCTCGGCCGCGGGCAACTGCAGGCGCACTTGCATCACGTCGTGCGATTTCTTTTCCAGGCTGGCCACGCGCACCGGCATCTTCTTGATGGGAAAGGCGCTGGCATCGGTGACCTGGCGCGATTCGAGCACCACGTCGGTATGGGGGGTGGCGCAGCAGGTCAGCACGTAGCCGGCGGCTTCTTCCTCGGGTGTCAAGGCTTTGTCCGAGTGCGCGCCATGTGTCACGTCGCCGCTGAGCTTCTTGCACTTGCAGGAGCCGCAGGCGCCGTCCTTGCAGCCATAGGGCAGGCCGACGCCGGTGCGGATGGCTGCGGCCAGAATGGTTTCACTGTCTTGGGTGGCAAAAGCGCGCCCGCTGGGCTGGACGGAAATCTCGTAAGAAGCGTTGGCAATCTCGGTCATGACGTTTTTGGTTATCCTTGAACGCGTCCCTGGCGGCCATTGCCCTCGCGTTGCTGCATCCGCAGCAGCGCGCATGGGCACCATGGTCTCCTCTACGCAGCAGGTCCCGATTTTGCCTTCAAACCAAAACCCATTGGGCGCGCTACCGGCGCGCTTTCGCCGTGAGCGTGTGTTGATCGTCGGCTGCGGCGACGTGGGCCAGCGCGCCGCGCGCGTCCTGCCCGGAAACGCGGTGCATGGCGTACGTGTGCTGGCGCTGACGCGTGATGCAGAGCGCGCTCCCCAACTGCGTTCCCAGGGGATCGAGCCCCTGCTCGGCGATCTGGACCGGGTCGCCACGCTACGCCGGCTGGCAGGCATTGCCACGCGCGTGCTGCACCTGGCGCCGCCGGCTTCAACCAACGCAAAAGAGGAAGGGTGGCTGGACCAGCGCACCATGGCCCTGCTCAGGGTGCTGCGCCTGCGCAGCAGGCCGCTGAGCCTGGTCTATGGCTCCACCTCGGGGGTCTATGGAGATTGCCAGGGTGCATGGGTGCCCGAGAGCCGGCCCGTGGCGCCGGCTACCGCCCGTTCCCGGCGCCGCGCAAATGCCGAGCGTGCCGTGCGCTGTGCCGGCCGCGCCGGCATACGCGCCAGCCTGCTGCGCATTCCCGGCATCTATGCGCCGGACCGCGAAGGCGGCACACCGCGTGCACGCCTGCTGCGCGGCACGCCGGCGCTGCGGGCCGAGGACGATGTCTTCACCAGCCATATCCATGCCGACGACCTGGCGCGGGCCTGCGTGCTGGCGCTGTGGCGGGGCAAAAGCCAGCGCATCTACCACGCCAGCGACGACACCGAACTGCGCATGGGCGATTACTTCGACTTGGCGGCCGACCTCTACGGCCTGCCGCGCCCCCCGCGGATCAGCAGGGAGCAGGCGGTGCAGCAACTGCCGGCCAGCCTGCTGAGCTTCATGGGCGAATCGCGCCGCCTGCTCAACCACCGGCTCAAGCGCGAACTCAGGCTGGTGCTGCGCTATCCCACCGTGGCCCAGGGCCTGCGCGGCTGAAAGTTGGCCTACTCCACTGTTGCTAGAGAGCGCCTGCTGCCCCAAAAACTGCCGCTGTCCCAAACCAGGGACATCGAGCAAGGGTCGCCCCGCAGCGAGGATGTCGCCCCCTCAGGGGGAAGCGGCGCAGCTGCTCAGGGGGAGTCATGGAACCGGATGCACGCCGCCCCTGTTGTCATAGCAGCGGAACACATTGCAGTTGACGATCTGGGCCGGCTGGGCCGGTGGAGGCGGCATGGGGTGAACCCAGCCCCGCGGGTAGTACTGCGGCCGGTGGATGGCATTGGGCTGCAGCGCACGGGTCTGCTGCAGCTGGCTGTAGGCCTCGGGGCCCAGGCAGGTCATTTCCATCTGCTGCTGGGCGGTCTGGCTGCGTTCGCCCCAGGTGGCCGGGTCCGGCGAGGTTTCGGCCAGGATGGCGTCCAGGCGCTGGCGGGCCTGGCGGCAGGCAGGAGAGTTGCCGCCGCTCTGGGTCTTGGCGGCAGCCAGTTGCTGCCTGCGTTCCCGTTCCTCGCGTTTTTCGCGCTCCTGGCGCTGGGCTTCGTCCCTGGCCATTTCGGCCTTGCTGCGCTCTATGGCTGCCGCCGCCTGGGCGTGTTCGCGGGCAATCTGCTCGGAGCTGGCTGCCGGCTGCACCTGCACGGATGCTTCACCGGAAACGCAGCGGCCGTTGGTATAGGTGACTTCGCCCGTCTTGGCATCGGTGCAGCGCAGAACCTGGGCCTGCGCCGTGGCGCCAATGGCCAGCCAGCCCGCGGCCAGCAAGGCGGCCGAGACAGGGCGGCAGCCGCGTACCGCACGGCCGGCAACGGGATCGAACGGCAGGGGGAAGAACATGGCCCGCTCCTTTCAGATGGCTTTCCAGGCAAGCCGGTCATGCAAGCTGGATGAGGTCAGATTATGGCGTGTTGATAACAAAATGTATCAACTGGGTGCCAGCCTGGCCATAGCCGCCCGTGCCGGACGCTAATCACGCTGCATGCGCCAGTGCTTCATGCGGTTATCTTGCTGCGGCTGCTCTTGCTGCTGCTGGCGGTTCTGATCCTGATTCGGCATGCGCCAGCGCTGGGGTTCCTGCTGGCGCTCCTGCCTGCGCTCACGCCCCCTGTCCTGGTGCATGCGCTCCTGGTCTTGGCGGCCCTGCTGCTGCTGCTGCTGCTGGCGCTGCCAGCCTTCGCGCTCGAACTCCCGCTGCCGCTGCCAGTAGGAGCGTTCGCGTGGGTACCAGTTGTTTTGTTCGTAGATATAGCTTGGCTGGCCGCCGAAGAAGGGCACCGAGCCTCGTGGGTAGGCGGGGTAGCCGTAGTCATAGCCATAGCCGTAGCCGTAGCCGTCGTCATATCCGCCCGGCACGGCACAGGCCGTGCACAGGATGGCGCAGCCCAGGGCCGCCAGGGCGCGCGTTGCCGTGGAGGAGAGAAGAGAAGGCAGGGCGAAGGTCATGGCATGCCAGGGGCATAGTGCTTGTCGATACCGATATTGGACTGCATTTTCACGTGGTGTGTGTAAGCATTCATTGGGCGGATGCCTTGGCGACCCTGCTGCCGCAATGATTGGCTGGCGGTGACTAGAATGGCTGCCAGTCCCTTTCACCGGCAAGGCCGCAACGGCCGGGCTTGCGAAGGGCAGCGTTCTCAGGGCGGGGCGAAATTCCCCACCGGCGGTATCTGCAAAACCTGTTTTTGCAGCAGCCCGCGAGCGCCCGGCGGCCTTGCAAGGTCGCCGGGGTCAGCAGATCTGGTGAGATGCCAGAGCCGACGGTCACAGTCCGGATGAAAGAGACCGCGCAGCATTTGCCTATGTGCCTGCAGCCTGCTTGGCTGCCGCATGGCCGGTGCCGTTCGCGCACGCCCTGGTTCATCGGCTCCATTTGTTTGAAAGCAAACCATGAATCAGACCCCTGTCTCCAGGAACTTCGAAACCCAAGGCGCGCCATGGAAGGCCGTCGCGGGCCGCAGCCGCATTGCCATCATCAGCGCCAGCTGGCACACCGAGGTGGTGTACCAGGCGCGCGACGCGGCCCAGGCCGAACTGCAGGCCCAGGGCGTGGCGGCGGCCAACGTCCAGCACTTTGGCGTGCCGGGAGCGTTCGAGATCCCCCTGCTGGCCAAGAAGCTGGTGGACAGCGGCCGCTTCGATGCCGTGATCGCCTGCGCGCTGATCGTCAACGGCGGCATCTACCGCCATGAATTCGTGACCTCGGCCGTGATCGACGGCCTGATGCGCGTGCAGCTCGACAGCGAAGTGCCCGTGTTCTCCGCCGTGCTGACGCCGCGCGACTTCCATGAGCACGTCGACCATGTGGAGTTCTTCCGCCAGCACTTCGTCAAGAAGGGTGTGGAAGTGGCCCACGCCTGCCTGAGTTCGCTGGATCAGTTGGCCCGGGTGGAGGCCCTCGGCAAGGCCAAGGCGGCCTGAGTTCGACCGGAACAGTCCTGCTTCACCACAGCCTGGCCTGGCTGCCGATCCCTGGAAACACTGATTGTTGTGCCGGCGTCTCATCGGCGGGAACCCGGCATTTGCTCCATTGCCAAGCGCAGAGGGCGCGCATAACGTAGCGTTTTGTCTCAACTGAGAGGAGTGCGCAATGAAGATGTTTGGCAAGCTGTGCATAGCGGCGGCAGTGGCTGGCATGGGTACCGCAGCAATGGCCCAGGAGCAGGTCATCAAGATCGGCCACATCGGCCCCGTGTCGGGCCCCCAGGCCAACTTCGGCAAGGACAATGAAAATGGCGTGCGCATGGCCATTGACGACCTGAACGCCAAAGGTATGGAAATCGGCGGCAAGAAGGTCAAGTTCGTACTGGTGGCCGAGGATGACGTGGCCGATCCCAAGCAGGGCACGGCCGCCTCGCAGAAGCTGTGCGACGAGAAGATCTCCGGCGCCGTCACGTTCCTGAACTCGGGCGTGGCCATTCCCTCGTCCAAGGTCTTCCACGACTGCGGCATTCCCATGATCACGGGCGCCGCCACCAACCCCGATCTGACCAAGCCAGGCTGGGACACCACCTACCGCGTGATCGCCAACGACAACGCGCTGGGCGCGGCGCTGGCTACCTATGCGGCCAAGACGCTCAAGCTCAAGAACGTGGCCGTGATCGACGACCGCACGGCCTACGGCCAGGGCCTGGCCAATGTGTTCAAGAAGGATGCCGAAAAGCAGGGCGTGAAGATTGTCGCCAGCGAGTTCACCAACGACAAGGCCACGGACTTCATGGCCATTCTGACCTCCATCAAGGCCAAGAAGCCCGATGCCATTTTCTACGGCGGCATGTACGGCCAGGCCGGCCCCATGCTGCGCCAGATGGCCCAGCTGGGCATGAACGACGTCAAGATGTTCGGCGGCGACGGCATCTGCGTGACCGAGCTGGCCAAGGTGGCCGCGGGTGCCAAGCCCCTGGAGAACGTGGTCTGCGCGGACGGCGGCGCCTCGCTGGCCAAGATGCCCGGCGGCACGGAGTGGAAGAAGCGCTACGACGCCAAGTACCCGGGCCAGTTCCAGGTCTACAGCCCGTACTTCTATGACGGCACCATGCTGCTGGCCGACGCCATGAAGCGTGCCAACTCCTGGGACCCCAAGGTCTACATCCCCTTCCTGCAAAAGTCGGACTACTCGGGCGTGACCTCCAAGATCGCCTTCGAGAAGAACGGCGAGATGAAGAACCCCAGCTACACGCTGAGCCGCTACGTCAACGGCGCCAAGATGCCTATCGATCTGAACTGATCGCTTCCCGATGCGCGGGCCTCGGCCCTGCGCATCGGCTTTTTTCAAGGCCCGCTCTGCGGGCTTTTTTTGCGCCGGCCGCTGGCAAGGGTTTGCTTCCCTATCGGGAGCATTTTGCGCCTGTCAACGGGGCGCTCTGAGGCGATAAGAGCATGAAGCAACGACTGGCTATGCGCGATTTGCTATTAAACAAGGAGCGATGTATTACTGTGGCATATCGACCTGCACGCCTTCGAGCCGCGCAAAGTAGGCGCGCAGCACCTCGATGGCCTGGCGCACCTTGGCCGGCTGGGCATCGCGCTGGGGCGTGACGGCCCAGATGTCGAGCTGACCCAGGTCCCACTCGGGCAGCAGGCGTACCAGCCGGCCTTCGCGCAGGCTGGCAGCTACGTCATGGGCCGAGAGCACGGCCACGCCCAGGCCGGCTTCGCAGAACTGCTGCACGGCGGCGCGATGGTTGCTCACCATCTGCGGCAGGGCCTGCAAGCTGCAGGTTTCTCCGCTGGCGCCGTGGCGGCAATTCAGGTCCATCCGCGCGTGGTCGGTGCGTGCCAGGTCCAGCCACGGGGCCTGGGCGAGCTCCGACGGATGGCTGGGCAGCTTGCCGCGCGCCGCTTGCCAGCTGCCCAGCCACTGCGGCGAGGCGCACAGCAGCGTGGCGCTGCGGCCCAGGTGGCGGGCCACCCAGCTGGAATCGGCCAGCGTGCCGAAGCGCAGCGCCAGGTCCACGCGCGCCTGGATCAGGTCGATGGTCGCGTCGTCCATCAACAGGCGCAGGCGCAGCGCCGGATTGCGGGCCAGCCAGTCGCCCAGGGCCGGCGCCGCATGCAGCGTAAAGCCGGCTGGGGCAGACATGCGCAGCTCGCCGCCGGGCTCCTGGCGTTCGGCATCCAGCTCGGCGCGGGCGCGCGCTGCGGCCTCGCACATCTGGGCGCACTGCAGGTAAAAACGCTGGCCCGCGTCGGTCAGCGTGAGCTGGCGCGTGGAGCGGTGCAGCAGCGTCACACCGGCCTCGCGTTCGAGCTGGCGGATGTGCTGGCTCACGGCCGAAGGCGTCATGTCCAGCCGTCTTGCCGCCGCGCTCATGCCGGCCTGTTCGACGACGGCGGCGAAAACGGCCATGCGTTTGAGGTCTTCCATGGCGGTATTTTGAAGTACAGCTTCAAGGTCATAGTGGGTGAAAGGGGGTTTTATGCAAGAGGCAGGGGCTTAATCTTTAGCCCTGTTGAAACACAAGGAGTTTTTGCATGAAAGTCGCATTGATTGGCGCCACCGGTTTTGTGGGTGCCGCCGTGCTTGAGGAATTGCTGCGGCGCGGCCATGAGGTGGTGGCGCTGGCCCGCGATCCCGCCAAGCTCAAGGCCCGCCCCCACCTGCTCGCCGTGCAGGCCGACGTGATGGATGCGGCGCAGGTGCGCAAGGCCGTGGCCGGCACGGATGCCGTGGTCAGCGCCTACAACGCGGGCTGGGGCAATCCCAACATCTATGCCGACTTCATGCAGGGCTCGCGCGCCATCGTGCAGGGCATCAAGGACGCCGGCGTGAAGCGCTATCTGGTGGTGGGCGGCGCAGGCAGCCTGTATGTGAATGGCAAGCAACTGGTGGATGGCCCCGACTTCCCCGCGGCCATCAAGCCGGGCGCCACGGCCGCGCGCGACATGTATACCGAGCTGCAGAAGGAAAGCGCTCTGGACTGGACGCTGCTGAGTCCGCCGATCGCCTTCCACGCGGGCGGCGTGACCGGCCGCACCGGGCAATACCGCACGGGCAAGGACGAGCCGCTGATGCAGCCCGACGGCACGCCGGGCACGATCTCCGATGCGGACCTGGCCGTGGCCCTGGTCGATGCGCTGGAGCAGAACGCCCACTTGCGCGAGCGCTTCACCGTGGCCTATTGATGGACAGCCATCCCAGCGGCCTATAGTGGTGGCTTCGCAAGCCGTTTCAGGAATATGGACCAGCCATCACTGCGCACTGCCGTCAGAAGCATGGCCCTCTTCGAGGCCGCCAAGGGCGTGGCGGCCCTGCTCGGGCTGCTGGGCCTGCTCGGCCTGCTGCACCACGACCTGCACAAGCTGGCGCTGGAGCTGATCGGCCATGTGGGCCTGTCGCCGGCACAGCACTACCCGGCGCTGCTGCTGGACATGGTGGACAAGCTCAATGTCACGCCGGTGCACACCCTGGTGCTGCTGGGCGGCCTGTACGCGGCCGTGCGCTTTGTCGAGGCCTGGGGGTTGTGGCGGGACAAGGCCTGGGGTGAATGGTTCGGCGTGGTGGCCAGCGGCGTCTACATTCCGCTGGAGGTGCAGCACATTCTGCGGCACACCAGCTGGCAGGCCATGCTGGTGCTGGCGTTCAACGTGGCGCTGGTGCTGGTGCTGCTGGCCCGGCTGATGCAGCGCCGCGCCCAGGCGCTGGAGCTTGCGGCACCCTGAGCGAGCCTGGCTTGCAGGCCAACCCCGCGCAGCGCAAGGAAAACCGGGGCGCAGGCGTGGTCTGCCAGGCGGGGCGTACACAATCAGGGTTTATTCCTAGATTGTCTGCAGACCCTCGCAACCCGCTGTCTTTCCCCGCATGACTGATCCCACTGTTTCCCTGCCTGCCACGGCGGCCTCGACGGTCGTGCCGCAGCGCACCGCCTCCCAGGCCTGGCTGAGCGTGATTGCGCTGGCGCTGGGCGCCTTTGTCTTCAACACCACCGAATTCGTGCCCGTGGGCCTGCTTGGCGGCATCGGTGGCAGCTTCGGCATGCTGTCCGAGCAGGTGGGCCTGATGCTGACCATCTATGCCTGGGTGGTGGCGCTGGCCTCCTTGCCCTGCATGCTGATGACCAAGCATGTGGAGCGGCGCAAGCTGCTGATGGGCGTGTTCGCCGTGTTCGTGCTCAGCCATGTGCTGTCGGGCGTGGCCTGGAGCTTTGCCTCGCTGGTCGTCAGCCGCATCGGCATCGCGCTGTCGCACGCCATCTTCTGGTCCATCACGGCCTCGCTGGCCGTGCGCGTGGCGCCGCCGGGCCGCAAGGCCATGGCGCTGAGCCTGCTGGCCACGGGCACTTCGGTGGCCATGGTGCTGGGCATTCCGCTGGGCCGCGTGGTGGGCGAGGCCCTGGGCTGGCGCATGACCTTTCTGGCCATAGGCGCCGTGGCCGCCGTAGTGATGCTGGTGCTGGGCAAGCTGCTGCCGCTGCTGCCCAGCGAGAACGCGGGCTCGCTGCAGAGCGTGCCCCTGCTGCTGCGGCGCCCGGCCCTGGTCTCCATCTATGTGCTGCTGGTGGTGGTGATCACCGGCCAGTTCACGGCCTACAGCTATATCGAGCCCTTTGTGCAGGACGTGGCGGGGCTGGCGCCCGGGGTGACCACGGCCGTGCTGCTGCTGTACGGCGGCATGGGCATTGCGGGCAGCGTGCTGTTCGGCTGGCTGGGCATGCGCTATCCGCGCGGCTTTCTGATGGCGGCCATTGCCGTGCTGGCGGCCTGCCTGCTGGCCCTGGTGGCCAGCAGCCACCAGGCCTGGAGCCTGTACCTGCAAAGCGCGATCTGGGGCGTGGCCATGATCTGCTTTGCGCTGTCCCTGCAGTCCAAGGTGCTCAAGCTGGCGCCCGACGCCACCGACGTGGCCATGTCCATGTTCTCGGGCATTTTCAACATCGGCATCGGCGGCGGCGCGCTGCTGGGCAGCCAGGTCAGCATGCACTGGGGCATGGGCCATATCGGCATGGTGGGCGGCGTGCTGGTCGCCCTGGGCGGCCTGGGCTGCGCCCTCATGATGGTCAAGCTGGCCGACAGCTTCCGGCGCGCACCGGCCATGCATTGATGCGGGCCGGCAGCACCTGAGCCGGTTGCCCCCGCGCTTACTGGTCCATCGTGAGGTGCTGCTTTTCCACCACGTTCTTGTAGACGGCCAGCTCTTCCTTCATTTCCTTGGCGAAGGCCTCGGGCGTGCCGGCCATGATGATGGAGCCGGTTTCCTCGATGCGCTTTTTCACGGCGGGGTCCTGCACGGCCTTGCGCGCGGCGGCGTTGATCTTGTCCACGATGTCCTTGGGCAGGTTCTTGGGGCCGATGATGCCGTAGTACGCCATGCGGTTGACCTGGGGCAGGCCCACTTCCTTGAAGGTGGGCACGTCAGGCAGCACGGCCAGGCGCTGGGGTGCGGCCACCACGAGGGGCACCAGGCGCTTTTCCTTGGCGAAAGGCAGGGTGGAAGGGAGGTTGTCGAAGATCAGCGGCACCTGGCCGGCCACGGTGTCGTTGAGGGCCGGGCCCGAGCCGCGGTAGGGCACGTGCGTCATGTCGGTGCCGGTCTGCAGCTTGAACATTTCCATCATCAGATGGGTGATGGAGCCGGTGCCGGGCGAGGCGTAGGAATACTTGCCGGGGTTCTTCTTCACCTCGGCCAGGAAGTCCTGGTAGCTCTTGCCCGGGAATTTGGGATTGGCCGCAATGATGTTGGGCGTGGCCGCGATGTTCACGATGGGCGTGAAATCGGTAGCCACGTTGTACGGAATCTTGGGGTTGATGGCCGGGTTGGTGGCCGTGGTGGACACGGTGGCAATGCCCAGGTTGTAGCCGTCGGGCACGGCGCGCGCGGTTTCGGCCGCGCCTATGCTGCCGCCGCCGCCGCCCTTGTTCTCGACCACCACGGGCTGGCCCAGTTCCTTGCTCAGCGGCTCGGCGATCACGCGGGCGATCAGGTCGGTGGTGCCGCCGGCCGCGAAGGGCACGAGCAGGCGGATGGGCTTGTTGGGGTAGTGGCTCTGGGCCTGGGCTGCGCCGCACAGCGCGAGCGTGGCCAGGACGGTGGCGGTGAACTTGAACATGGTGTCTCCTTGGTTGGATGATGGCACGGGCTTTTGTCGGGGGCCCTTGGCGTGCCTGTGGGGAAAGTTCAATCCGGTTAAACAATGCCCTTGCGGCGCAGGCCGTCGATGGCCGCGGCGTCCAGGCCCAATTGGCCCAGCACTTCGCCGGTGTGCTGGCCCAGAGCGGGCGGGGCGCTGCGGTAGGTGACGGGCGTGGCCGACAGGCGCATGGGGCTGGCAACGGTGGCCAGTTGGGCGATACCGTCACCGCCATCACGCGGCAGCTCCCTGCGGATGCCGCGGTGCTGCACCTGCGGGTCTTCGAAGGCCTGGGCGATGGTGTTGATGGGGCCGCAGGGCACGGCCTTGTCCTCGAGCAAGGAAATCCATTGCGCGGTGGTGCGCGTGCGCATCACGGGCTGCATCAGCGCCAGCAGCGCGGCGCGGTTCTGTACGCGGGCCGTGTTGGTGGCAAAGCGCGCATCCTGCGCCCAGCCGCTCTCATCAATGGCGGCGCAAAAGCGCGCGAACTGCCCGTCGTTGCCTATGGCCAGCAGCACATTGCCGTCGGCCGTGGCGAAATCCTGGTAGGGCGCGAGGCTGGGGTGGATATTGCCCGCGCGGCCCGGCGCCTGGCCCGTGGCCAGAAAGCCCGCGGCCTGGTTGGCCAGAACGGCCATGCCCACGTCGAGCAGGGCCATGTCGATGTACTGGCCGATGCCACTCGTGTTGCGGGCGTTGAGCGCGGCCAGGATGGCGTTGCTCGCATACAGGCCCGTGAACACGTCGATCACGGCCACGCCCACCTTGAGCGGCCCGCCGCCCGGCGTTTCGTCGGCATGGCCGGTAATGCTCATCAGGCCGCACATGGCCTGCACCATCAGGTCGTAGCCCGCGCGCTCGGCGTACGGCCCGTCCTGGCCGAAGCCGGTGATGGAGCAGTAGATCAGGCGCGGGTTCAGCGCCTCGAGGCTTGCGTAGTCCAGCCCGTACCGGGCCAGGCCCCCGACCTTGAAGTTCTCCACCACCACATCGGCCTCGGCGGCCATGCGGCGCAGCAGGGCCTGGCCCTCGGGACGGGCCATGTCGACGGTGACGGAGCGCTTGTTGCGGTTGCAGGCCGTGAAGTAGCTGGCCTCGCGCGTGTCGTGGCCCGCCTCGTCCCTGAGAAACGGCGGGCCCCAGTGGCGCGTATCGTCGCCGGCCACGGGGCGCTCCACCTTGACCACGTCGGCGCCCAGGTCGGCCAGCATCTGGGTGCACCAGGGTCCGGCCAGCACGCGCGACAGATCCAGCACCTTGATGCCTGCGAGTGCGCCGGTGGGGGTGGAGGCGGATGGGTTCATGTGGAGGATCTGAATACTATGAAAAATGGAGCTGCTGGCGCTTTATTTGCAAGGGTTATAAAGCCAATAAGCTCTAAAGTCCATGCGGGGCGATCGGGGAAAGCTCAGAAATAAATAGCGGAGCGCCAATCAAACAGAGCGCTTGCATCGCCCCTTTCGTCAGGGGCAGCGAGCAAGAGCCGCCTCGCAGCGAGGTTGCCGTCCCCCTCCCGAAGAGAGAGGGGGAAGCGGCGCAGCGGCTCAGGGGGTGTCAGTTAAATGCCGCGATGCCGGTCTGGGCGCGGCCCAGAATCAGCGCATGCACATCGTGCGTGCCTTCGTAGGTATTGACCACCTCGAGGTTCACCAGATGGCGGGCCACGCCGAACTCGTCGCTGATGCCGTTGCCGCCCATCATGTCGCGCGCCAGGCGGGCGATGTCCAGCGACTTGCCGCAGTTGTTGCGCTTGATCAGTGAGGTGATCTCGATCACATTCTGGTGCTCGTCCTTCATGCGGCCCACGCGCAGCGCGGCCTGCAGGCCCAGGGTGATCTCGGTCTGCATGTCGGCCAGCTTCTTCTGGATCAACTGGTTGGCGGCCAGCGGGCGGCCGAACTGCTTGCGGTCCAGCGTGTACTGGCGGGCGGTGTGCCAGCAGAACTCGGCCGCGCCCATGGCACCCCAGGCAATGCCGAAGCGTGCGCTGTTCAGGCAGGTGAACGGACCCTTCAGGCCGCGAACTTCGGGGAAGGCGTTTTCCTCGGGCACGAAGACGTCGTCCATCACGATCTCTCCGGTGATCGATGCGCGCAGGCCCACCTTGCCATGGATGGCGGGGGCCGACAGGCCCTTCATGCCCTTGTCCAGGATGAAGCCGCGGATTTCGCCCACATGGCCGTCCTTGCTCACTTCCTTGGCCCAGACCACGAACACGTCGGCCACGGGGCTGTTGGTGATCCACATCTTGTTGCCCTTGAGGCGGTAGCCGCCGTCCACCTGGTAGGCGCGCGTGGCCATGGAACCGGGGTCGGAGCCGTGGTCGGGCTCGGTCAGGCCGAAGCAGCCGATGAACTCGCCCGAAGCCAGCTTGGGCAGGTACTTCTGCTTCTGCGCTTCGCTGCCGAATTCGTTGATGGGCACCATCACCAGCGAGGACTGCACCGAGGCCATGGAGCGGTAGCCCGAGTCCACGCGCTCGATCTCGCGCGCCACCAGGCCGTAGCTCACATAGTTGAGGCCGGCGCCGCCGTACTGCGTGGGAATCGTGGGGCCTAGCAGGCCCAGCTCGCCCATCTCGCGGAAGATGGAGATGTCGGTCTTCTCGTGGCGGAACATTTCCAGCACGCGCGGTGCCAGCTTGTCCTGGCAGTAGTCACGCGCGGCGTCGCGGATCATGCGCTCGTCCTCGGTCAGCTGCTGGTCGAGTTGGAAGGGGTCATCCCATTGAAAGCCACGGGCCATGTCTGTCTCCTGAAAGGGCAAAAGTAGAAGTGAGGGGCAGCCGCAAACCCGGCTGCATGAAGTCATCTTAGGCAGGCCCCCCGGTGGCGGCAAACGATGATTGCTCATCCATGAATGAGAAAAATGCATGTATAAAGGCGTTGATCAGGGTAAACACTTTGTTCGTGAACCCATGAAGGTATGAGTTATGCGAAGAATCCTGCCCTCCACCCAGGCCCTGGCCTGCTTTGAATCGGCGGCCCGCCATGTGAGCTATACCAAGGCAGCCCAGGAGCTGTCGCTGACGCAAAGCGCCGTCTCGCGGCAGATCATTGCGCTGGAGGAATTCCTGGGCGTGGCGCTGTTCAAGCGCACGCGCCATGGCGTGCTGCTGACGGAGGCCGGCGCCCAATATGCCCAGCAGGTCGCGCGCTGGCTGCAGGGGCTGGAGCGCGACACCATGGACCTCATGGCGCACCAGGGCGAAGGCGGCCCCATCAACCTGGCGGCCGTGCCCACCTTCGCCACGCGCTGGCTGCTGCCGCGCCTGCCGCTGCTGGCGCGCGAGCACCCCGACATCACCGTGCACATCGACGTGCAAACGCGGCCTTTTCTGTTTGCCGACACCGTGTTCGACGCCGCCCTCTACGCGGGCACGCCCGAGCAGGTGGCGCGTTGGCCCGGCGTGCAGGCACTGTGGCTGATGGACGAGGAGGTCGTGCCCGTGTGCAGCCCGCAGTTACTGGCCAAGGCCCGGCAGCGCGATCCGGGCCGGGCCTGGCTGCCCGTGGGCCCCGAGGTGATCGCCAGGCTGCCGCTGCTGCAGCAAAGCACGCGGCCCCAGGGCTGGCGCCAATGGTTCGACGCCATGGGCGTGGACGCGCCGCGCGCGCTGGACGGCATGCGGCTGGAGCTCTTTTCCATGTTGGCCGTGGCTGCCAGCCAGGGCCTGGGCGTGGCGCTGATGCCGCCCATGCTGATCGAGCAGGAGCTGGCGCGCGGCGATCTCATCATTGCCTGCCCGCAGCCTCTGCGCGGCAACCGCGCCTATTACCTGGTGACGCCGGAGCTGGCCGCGGACGCCGTGTCTGCACCGGCGCTGCGCGCCTTCAGCCAATGGCTGCAGGCCTGCGCCAGGCAGGCGAGGAGTTGAGTGGTGCAAGGACTTGTGCCGTGATTCGCGGAGCGGTTCGTCTATTCACAGCCCAAATGCCATGCAACGCAGGTGCCAACGGAGCTACCTGCCGGCTTCATGCGCGACTTCGGCATCACCGCCGAGCAGTTGGCTGCCACGCTGCTCACGGCCGCCTGCCAGCACTGCACCAGCTACCTGGTGGCCACGGCCTGGAGCGCGCCGTATCCGGTGGCCGTGGCGGCGCTGCTGCCGTGCTTTGGGATCTATGCCGAGGTGGGACGCGACATCCATGCACGCTCGGTGGCCGGCACCCTTGCCAGGCCTGGATAGCTACCTATGCCGGCGAGGAGTTCCATGCCTTGGTGCGCGCGCTCTGTGCCACCGTGGACCGCCTGGCCGACGAGGCGACGCTCGCCACGCGCGCCGCCATGCATGCAGCCTACCGCGATGCCGCGCGGCTGGAGTGGATGTTCTGGGGCAATGCCTACCGCCTGGTCCGGTGGCCCATGGATGCCGCAGAGCTGCCTAAAAAATAAGCGCTTCACAAAATATTGCGCTGCAACAAGGACTTGGACTGCTTATCCCAAGCGTGGGGAGGGCTTGTCCACAAGCTTGTAGCGAATGATTGGGGAAAACCCGGAATTGGGCCGGATTTCGGGGCTACGGACCTGATGAAACCTGGAGCCGAGCACCTTTCCTGCCTGCATTCCGCGCCCTGCAGACGGTTTGCCTAAAAATTAATCAGTGATTGGGACGTTCTGCTGTGACAAGCACTTAAGTCACTTATCCTGCCAGGGCGGCAAGTTTGTCCACAAGCTTGTTGCGCTCTGGTGGGGAGAACTTGACTTGCCGATTCATGTCACGCTTTCAGGCCATGTTTTTGCCGGCCTCCACCAGGTGATCGATCATGGCCCTTACCTTGAGCGGCACATGGCGCGAAGGCATGTACAGCGCATAGGCGGTGCGCGGCGCATAGCCGCCCGTGAGCCGCCAGCCGGGCAGCACACGCACCAGGCTGCCGTCGTCCAGCGCCGGCTGGGCCGCGAAATCCGCCACCAGGCCTATGCCCTGGTGCTGCAGGGCCAGGACGGTGATGCCCATGCTGCTGGCCACGCTCAGCGGTGCGGGCAGTTCGGTGACGATGGGGTTGGCAGTTGCTTCTGTGGACGGCTCGGCGTTCTGCGGCAGCCATTGCAGGAGGTTCTGGAAATCGCCGTAGCCCAGCGATATGCATTGCACCTTGTGCTGTTGGGCCAGGGCATCGAGCTGGCCAGGGTGTTTTAGCGGCGTGCCCAGCGTCTGCAGGTATTGCGGCGAAGCCACGGCGATATAGCGCACGGGGCGCAGGGCCCGCGCCACCATGTGCTGGGGCAGATGCTCGGGGCGTGCGATGCGCACGGCCAGGTCCAGTCCCTGCTCGGTCAGGTCGACCATATGGTCGCTGAGATGCATGGCCACCTGTACTTCGGGCCAGCGCTGGCGTAGAGCGGGCAGCTGCGCGGCCAGCCACAGCTCGCCGAACACCGTGGGCGCCGTCATGCGTACCGTGCCGCGTGGCGTGTCGCCGTAGTGGCCGGCCATGGCATGCACGTCACGGGCGGTATGCGCGAGCTGGACGCAGCCGGCGTGGACCTCGGCCCCCAGCTCGGTCAGCGACAGGGTGCGGGTGGTACGGTGCAGCAGGCGCACGCCCCAGTGCGCTTCCAGTCGGCCCACGCTGCGGCTGACCGCCGAGGTGGTCAGGCCTAGCTGGCGCGCAGCTGCGGCAAAGCTGCGCAGCTCCACGACCTTGGCAAACACCAGCATTTCATTGACGAGAAGCGTGTCGGTAGGCATGTTGGCTGTTTATTGTTGAAATTGGTGCAATAGTAAGTGGAATACATGCGCATTGATGTGCTGATCGAGTTGATCGAGCATTGGCGCATGAAAGTTCAAGCGCCATCTCCGCTCTTGCGCCCGGCTTCGTCCGGTGCGCCTTCCAATGCGTCACAGGCCCACAAAGGGGCGGATGGCGGCACCTGGCGCATGGTGCTGGCCATGGCCCTGTCGGGCACCATAGGCCTGCTGGTCGTGGAAAGCGGCCTGCCCGTGCCGTGGGTGGTCTGGCTGCGCTGCATTCTGGGCGGCCTGGGCCTGGCGGCATGGGTACTCTGGTCGCGCCAATGGGTGCGGCCGACGACCAGCGAGTGGTGGTGGCTGCTGGCCGGCGGGCTGGCGCTGGTGCTGAACTGGCTCAGCCTTTTCCGCGCCTATCACTACAGCGGCATTGCCGTGTCCACCGTGGTCTATCACGTGCAGCCTTTCGTGCTGCTGGTGCTCACGGCCGTGGTGCAGCGCGAGCTTCTGCCGCTGCGGCGCCTGCCCTGGCTGCTGCTGGCGCTGCTGGGCGTGGCGCTCAGCAGCGGGCTGATGGCGGTGGACAGCGGACCTCTGGAATGGAAGGGCATCGCGCTGGCCCTGCTGGCCGCCAGCCTGTATGCCGTGGCCACGCTGGCCACGCGCAAGCTGTCGCGCATCGCGCCGGCGCAGATCGCCATGCTGCAGATGCTGATGGGTGCCCTGGTGTTGTGGCCGCTGGTTGCCGGATCGCACGAGGCCGCCGTGTTCGGCAGCAAGGCCGTGGCCGCCGTGATGGTGCTGGGCCTGGTGCATACGGCCTGGATGTACACGCTGATGTACACGGCCTTCCAGCGGCTGATGGCCCAGGCGATCGCGGGCCTGTCCTTCATCTACCCGGCCATGGCCTTGCTCGTGGATCTCGCGTGGTTCGGCGTGCGGCCGCAGCCGGCGCAGTGGCTGGGCATGGCCTTGATCCTGGGCGCGGTCTGGGCCTATCGGCGTAGCGAGTGAAGGTTTGCAGTCAAACAGGCTGTAGTGCTGATAATTCAAGCGCTGACAGCTCCTGTTTTGATTGCATTCCGATCAGAACCACGGCAGCACGGCCAGCACCAGCGGCATCAGTACTGCGGTCGCCACGCCGTTGAGGCCCATGGCCAGGGCCGAGAAGGCGCCCATGGCGGGATTGATCTGCAGCGCGCGTGCCGTGCCGATGGCGTGGGCCGTCAGGCCCAGCGCAAAGCCCTGCACGGCAGGGTCCTTGAGGCGCAGCAGGCGGGTGAGCAGTGGCGCCATCATGGTGCCCGAGATGCCGGCAATCGCCACGGCCACGGCCACCAAAGAAGGCTTGCCGCCAAAGCGCTCGGCCATGGGCAGGGCGATGGGAATCGTGGCCGATTTCGGTGCGACGGCGATCATCGTGGCTTCGGTGCCGCCAAACGCCCAGGCCATGCCAATGGCCGACAGCAGGGCCACCAGGCAGCCCACCAGCAGGGCTGCGCCCACGGGCAGCCACAGCTGGCGGATGCGCTCGCGCTGGGCGTAGAGCGGAATGGCCAGGGCCACAGTGGCCGGGCCGATCAGCAGCGTGAGGAAATTGACGCCGCTGCGATAGGTGGAATAGGGCGTGCCCGTGGCCAGCAGGATGCCCACCACCACCACCACGCCGGTGAACACGGGAATGAGCATGGGGCGGTTGCCGCTCTTGCGGTAGACGGCCATGGCCGCTAGGTAGACCAGTATGGTCAGCACCAGCCAGGGCAGGTGTGAGGCGGACAGATCGGCCCAGGTGGCGGCAAGGTGTTCCGCCAGCGAGGGCGTGCCTGCCGTGCTCATGCGGCCTCCTTGCCGGCGGCGTCCGAGGCTCCTGGGCGCCTGGCTTCCTGTGCGCGCTGGTATTGCAGGAAGAAGCGGAAGGTCCACGCAGTCGCCGCAAAAGTGACGGCCGAGCCCAGCACGCAGGCCAGCACAAAGGGCAGCCATTCGCGCCGCAGATGGTCGAACTCCTGCATCACGCCGGCGATCACGGGGATGAACAGCAGCATCATGTTCTGCAGCAGGACACTGGCGGCATCTTCCAGCGCCTTGGGCAGGCGCTTGTAGAGAAGCAGGGCCAGCAGCAGGAGCAGGGAGCCGATCAGGGCGCCCGGCAGGGGCAGGCCCGAGAAGCGGGCAATGAATTCGCCCAGCAGCTGAAAGGCGAACAGGGTGGCAACAGCGTAAAGCATGGAAATGGCGCGGGGACTCCAGGCGATCTGGAAACAGGCGTGAAAAGTTCCGCGAAGCTTGCGGAAACATGGCGGCGCCGCCGGCTTACAAGCGGGTAGGACGGCGGCGCGAAGTGACCCATCATCGCCCATATCGGGTAAACGCGCTGCGGCCGCTATTGCCGCCGGCTTGGCGCAGGTCTATCTTTGCGGCAGATGTTCGCTGCGTTGCGGGCATTGACCGCAGATCACACTGCAAGCCTAGGAGGAGTCAGCATGCAAATCGCAAACTACCGCGCACCTTTGTATGAACCCACGGTGGACGAATTGGAAACGCTCAAGAAGCTGGAAATGGGCGAGGAGGTTTCCCTGTGGTCCGCGGCCCGTGAGCATGTGTCCAGGCGTTTGCTGGAGCGCGGTCTGGTGGAGCAGGACGTCAACAAGCAGTGGCACATCACTGCGAAAGGACGTGAACTCATCCGTCGGGCACTCTGAATCGATCAAGGGTTAACCCTTGAATCCGGAGCTGCCTGATTTAGAGGCAATGAACCCTGGCGCCAGTGAATGCAAGGGGTTGACGAGTCCTTTCACTCAATCATCACAAAATATGCACAGAATTATTCACAGCATCTGTGGAGAAAAGCATCGCGGGCCGCGATGCTTTTTTATGCCCTAAGCAGCGCATGCGGTGAGCGCACGCAAGCCCCGGGCGCTGCGGGACGCTGGTAGCGCGCACCACGCGGATTTTTCCTGGTTTTCAGAGGGGAGAATGATGATGGGCTGGAAAAAAAGCCGGCCCAATCCAATACCGTGGAGGGCGGTTTGCAATTGCAGGAAAAAGCCTACAAGCGCTTGTGTCGCATCGTAACAACGGGCGCCGGCAAAGCTGCCCAACCGAAGTTATGCACAATTTGTGCTCAATGCGGAAAAAAGGAGCGCCTGCGAGGCTTCCTGGCTTGGCTGGACTGCTGCAGGACTGTGGTGATGTGGGCTGGGCCGAACCACAAGCGGGCGCTGGCGGTCGAGCAAACACAAAAGAAATAGCCGAGAAGGAAGGATGCGTCTTCTCGGCTATGGCTGGGGCGGCGCAGCCCCGAGGGAGGCCGATTGTATCGCAGTTTCAACCGCTCAAAAGCGATGCCGCATTCGCAATGGCTCGCATTGCCGAGCCGCCGTTGACGAATACGCAGCCGGTCTGCAGCCGATCCGCGACGGATGCGGGAGTTGTGGCCATCATTGCGGCAATGATGCGCCAAAAGCCAAAGTTATTTTTGTAATAATGGCCCAACTTTTGGCAATAAAAAATCCGCTAAGATGTTGATTCCTAGCGGTTTTTCATTGTCTGGTGCCCGGGGCCGGAATCGAACCGGCACGCCTTGCGGCGGGGGATTTTGAGATTGAGTCCCGAGACTAGCATGAGACTACGCTGGAACCCGCAAAGGCTTGCTGCGCTTGGTTTTCCGGGGAGTTAGTCCCGTTTAGCCTTACGCCTAGACCAGACCGATTGCGGCAGACATTCCGATGCCGTGGCTCCTGGCTGGTTCCTGCGTTCGATCCCGAACTAGGAGGCGTCATGGCCAAGATCAAACTCACCAAATCCGCTGTCGATACGGCAGAAGTCACCGGCAAGGACTACGAATTGCGGGACACCATTGTCCCCGGCTTTCTCTGCAAAGTCACTGCCCACGGCCGCAAGGTCTTCATGCTCCAGTACCGCACGAACTGGGGCGAGCGCCGCAAGCCGAAGATCGGCCAGTTCGGCGAGCTGACCGTCGAGCAGGCGCGGTCGATCGCACAGGACTGGCTGGCCGACGTGCGCAAGGGCGACGACCCCAGCGCCGCCAAGCTGGCCGCGCGCATGGCCCCGACGGTCAAGGAACTGTGCGGGCAGTTCATCGAGGAATACTCCAAGCCGCGCAACAAGCCCCGGACGGTCGATTCCTACCAAGGCTACATCGACCGCCACATCCTGCCCGCCCTGGGCAAGCTCAAGGTGCCGGACGTAGCGCGGACGCACATCACCACGCTGATGAAGGACAAGGCGAAGATCGGCGTCACGGCCAATCGGGTTCTGGCCTGTCTGCGCAAGATGTTCAATATGGCCGAGGTGTGGGGCTATAGGCCCGACGGCTCCAATCCGTGCCGTCACGTCCCCAAGTACCGCGAGGACGGCGAGACGCGGTACATCAACAACGAGGAACTGGGGCGGCTCTATGCTTACCTCGACCGTGCGGATGCCCAGGGGCTGGAGCATCCGACCGTGACGCTGGCGGTTCGCCTGCAATTCGAGTTTTCCGCGCGGATGACCGAAATCCGCACGCTCGAATGGGCTTGGGTCGATTTCGAGAATCGCCGAGTCGTCTGGCCTGACAGCAAAACGGGCGATATGTCCAAGCCGATGAGCGAGGCGGCGTACCAGTTGCTGCTCAATGCGCCCCGCATCGACAGCTCGCCTTACGTGTGTCCGGCCATCTTTGATGCCAAGAAGCCATTGCCGGACAGTACGTACTACAACGGCTGGAAGCGCATCCTGGGCCGCGCAGAGGTAGCGCATGTCGGGACGCACGGCATCCGCCATCGCGCAGCGACCGACATTGCCAACTCCGGTATTCCCATCAAGGTCGGCATGGCGCTGACTGCGCACAAGACCGTCACGCAGTTCATGGAGTATGTCCATGCGGAGGATGACCCGGTGCGGGCCGCTGCCGAGAAGGTGGCCACCCTGCGCCGGGGCGCCATCGACGGCCAGGCCCAAGCTGCGCCGATCCTGGCGCCGACCGCCTCAGCTCCGGCTATCGCGGACGGAGAAAAGACCCGTACAAGCCAGGGCAACTATCGCCCGTATCGCCATCGCAAGAGTCCAACGCGCGCTGTGCCGCCCGGTACGAAGCGGGCCGGATCGCCGCCAACGAAGGCGCCGGAAACGTCCATCGCGTGAATCGCGGGCGTCAGGCCTGCCGCCGCGCTGTCGCGACAGGCCGGGCATCCCGCCCCGCTGTTCCTTTGTCCCTTGACTTGAATTCGTCAATAAACGAAAATTACCATGTACCGCATCGAGCATTACCTGACGGCTGACGGCCAGAAGGATCTTTACCTCGACTGGCTGAAGCGATTGCGCGACACCCAGGCCAAGGTGGCGACCATCCGGCGCGTAGCCCGTGTCGAGCAGGGCAACTTCGGCGATCACAAGTTTTGCCGTGATGGCGTGTGGGAGCTGCGCATCGACGTGGGGCCGGGCTATCGGGTGTATTACGGCTTGGCGGGCCAGCGGTTGGTGCTGCTGCTGTGTGGTGGCGACAAGCGCACGCAGGACGCGGACATAGACCGAGTGGTGGGCTACTGGCAGGACTGGCAACGGAGAGTGGATGATGAGAAGCAGACCCCATGACGAAGCGATGGCCGAGCTGTACCGCAGCGATCCGGCGCTCGCGCTCGAAGTCATCAACAGCATCCTGGCTGATGGCGACCAGGCCGAGCTGATGACCGTGCTGCGCCAGCTCGCGCAGGCGGTCGGTGGTGTGCAGACGGTGGCTGCACAGGCGCATCTGAACCCGACACAGCTTTACCGCACGCTGTCGCCGAAGGGCAATCCCGCCTTGAACAGCTTGACCGCCATCCTCAAGGTGATGGGCCTGCGGCTGGCGGTGGCGCCGTTGGCTGATTCCGCGCCGGCGCACGCTGTCTGATGCGAAGCATTGCCGATGCCGGCCGAGTGTGGAGATTCTCGTATCGCTGATACGACAATTGCGGCCCGGAGGTGCCCCGGTTCCCCCTCTAGAAAAGGTCGTCCTCGCACGCCTGCGGTGCTATCGGACGATCCATTGGTGGCTTCTTGACCATAGCCTCCAGAGCGTCAAGGGCCGCCTCGCGGAGCTTTCGCACGCGGGGCAGCAAATCGAACATCGAGAGCCCGAGCTGTGGCGACAGCAGTTCGACGATCAATCGGTAATGTTCGTCATCCCGCAAAATTTTGGTCTGGAACAACAGCCAAAAGCAGGATTCGCCCAGTTCTTGCCTGGAAGGCAGCAAGTCCATTGACCGCGATTCGGCGGCGTCGATGTAGGCGTCCACGGTAGCTTCGGCATCAAGCCACAATTCCGAAGCCGCTTCGTCATCAACAGGCTCCTTTTCCGCAAGCGCCTTGATATGCGCAAACGCTGCGGCCTCATCGGCCTGCTTGTAGGCTTTTCTGCTGGGAATTGTCATTTTTTCTCTCCGATCTGCTGCTGTCGCTGATGGCGTGTCAGATTAGCGTCACGACGGGGCATTGAGTGAAGTGCGTGTGTGTTGCCCCGCTGTTAATGCGGGGCGATCCCGGCCAAGGGAACATGGCCGGCCGCGCTCTCGTGCTCCGCATCGAGCCTCGCTACGCGAGTCTCGCCCCCGTCGGGCTTCCATCGCTGACGCCTCCGGCCCGGCTCGCTGATCCGGGCCTGCGCGCTGCGCTTGCCCAAAGGTGGGTGTGTGCAGCGGGCGGGGTGTGGGCGGTCTTGCTGCTCCCTTCACCGTACCACGGCGTTCTCGCGGTCAATGACTGCGCGTGCGGGCACGCTTGCGGCCTGGCGGCCGTCTTCGATCTTTGACTGCTTGCGCTACGCCGTGCCCTGGAAGGGTCGGGCAATTCCGCCCGGCAACCTTTCAGGAGTTCACCATGAACAACCCACTCATCACTGACGAGCAGCGCATCGTGCTGCTGGCCAATGGCCGCGAATCCTTGGAGAACCCGGACTTCGATCCGGCGCCCGTGGTCAAGCTGTTCACGCCGGACGCCGGCGCGACCTGGCTGCTGACCGAGATTGATCCCGATGACCACGACCACGCCTTTGGTCTTTGCGACCTCGGCCTGGGGGTGCCGGAAATCGGCTGGGTCAGCTTGGGCGAGCTGGCGACGGTGCGCGGCGGGCTGGGCCTGCCCATCGAGCGCGATCTGTCGTTTCGCGCCGAGAAGCGGTTGAGCGCCTATGCGCGCGATGCGCGGCTGGCTGGGCGGATCGTTGTCTGACCCGGCCTTGGGGCGTCGCGGGACGCCCTTCGCATCGCGCCCACCTGGCGCGATGTCTGCGCGCCTTCGGCTTGCCCTCCAGGGGAAAGCCCTGCGGGCTATCCCCGCCGCGCAGGCTTGGCACCCCTGAACACCGCCGACCCGGCTGCGCCGGATCGGCCAGACCGCATTCGCGGCAGATCCGCGATGCCTTGCCTGTGCTCGCCCTGATTCTGTTGATTCTTCGACTTTGAAGGCTGGGCGTCCCCGGCCACCTGGGAGATGGCCGGTCGCGCTGTCGTGCTGCGCATCGAACCCCCTGCGGGGTTTCGCCCCTGTCGGGCTTCCATCGTCCCCTCACTCCGCTCGGCTGACGCCTCCGGCCCGGCTTCCAGCTTCGGGCCTGCGCGCTTCGCTTGCCGTGCGGGCGGCGTGTTGAGGGGCCGTTGCCTTGTCCAGCCGTCTCCCCTGACTTCATCACCTTGTCCGCGACTGTAGCCCGCGGCCGTGTGCCATCAAGGCGCGCAGGGCCGTGTCCTCGGCTGCGCCTGCGGGCCGCACCCACCCTGCGCTTGTTTCCTTGACGGCCCCCGTCCACGGGCTCCCTTTCGTCGCGGGCGATGAACTCAGGAAAGACGGTGGCAACAGGGCCAACCGGGTTCCTCGTGCCGACCGCACCGAACAGCCGGAAGGCTGGGCTCCGAATCTAGGAATCCGGTGTGCGGTGTGAACAGCAAACCTCTTTTTGTCAGGAGAAAGACCATGCAACTCGCATCCCGTTTCGCTTCCCGTTCCCCTTCGTTGCGCAGCGACTACCCGCTGTCCGATGACCAGATTCGCAACGTGGCCCCGTCCATTTTCGCGGACGCCCCGCACGAGAGCCGTTCCGAGCGGTACGCCTACATCCCCACCGCCGCCGTGCTGACCGAATTGCGGAAGGAGGGGTTTCAGCCCTTCATGGTGACGCAAACCCGCGTGCGCGATGAAGGCAAGCGCGAGCACACCAAACACATGCTGCGCCTGCGCCACGCCAGCCAGATCAACGGCGCGGAGGCTAACGAAATCGTGCTGCTGAATTCGCACGATGGCACCAGCAGCTATCAGATGCTGGCCGGGATGTTCCGTTTCGTTTGCAGCAATGGCCTTGTATGCGGTGACACCGTGGCCGATGTGCGCGTGCCCCACAAAGGCGACGTGGCCGGTTCCGTCATCGAAGGCGCTTTCGAGGTGTTGAGCGGCTTTGAGCGGGTGAAGGAATCCCGCGATGCCATGCGCGCGATCACGCTGGACGAAGGCGAAGCCGAAGTGTTCGCCCGTTCCGCGCTGGCGCTCAAGTACGACCCCACCGACAGCAAGCCCGCGCCCATCACCGAATCGCAAATCCTGATGCCGCGCCGGTTCGATGACCGCCGCCCCGACCTGTGGAGCGTGTTCAACCGCACGCAGGAGAACTTGACCAAAGGCGGACTGCATGGTCGCAGCGCCAACGGACGCCGCCAGCAAACCCGACCCGTGCAGGGCATTGATTCCGATGTGCGCCTGAATCGCGCCCTCTGGATGCTGGCCGATGGCCTGCGCCAGTTGAAAGCCTGAACCGTTCCCCCGCCGGAGGGGCGGTTCCCCTCCATTCCCTTGTTTCACTTGATTGGAGATTCACCATGAACGCCGTTACCCAAACCGAAGCCCGCGCCATCCAAGCCCCTGCGCTGGAAGCCGCCGACCCGACCAAGAACCTGATTTTGGTTCCGCTGTCGCGGCTGGTGCTGCGCGCCACGGGCCGCAACGTGCGCAAGACCCCGCGCATGTCCATTCCCGAGCTGGCCGCGAGCATCCAGCGCGTGGGCCTGCTGCAAAACCTCATCGTGATTCCCGCCGCCGATGGCGAGCATTACGAGGTGGTGGCCGGTGGCCGTCGCCTCGCAGCCCTCAAGCTGCTGGCAAAGAAACACCGTATCGCCAAGGATTGGGAGGTGCCGTGCCTGCAGGTGGCCGATGGCACGGCCCGCACCGCCAGCCTTACCGAGAATGTGCAGCGCGAAGCCATGCACCCCGCTGACCAGTTTGAAGCCTTCGCGGCGCTGGTGGCCGAAGGTCGGCCCATCGAGGACATTGCGGCGGATTTCTCCGTCACGCCCCTGGTGGTGCAGCGCCGTTTGAAGCTGGCGAATGTCTCGCCGCGCCTGATGGGCGACTACCGGGCCGATGCCGTGAGCCTTGACCAGTTGATGGCCCTTTCCATCACCGACGACCATGCCGCGCAGGAAGCCGCTTTCTACGACGCCCCGCAATGGCAGCGCCACCCTTCGCATTTGCGCGAACGCCTGACCGAGCGCGAGATTGATGCGTACCGGCATCCGCTGGTGCGTTTCGTCGGACTGGAAGCCTACGAGCAGGCGGGCGGAGGGGTTCGCCGCGATCTGTTCGCGGAGGGCGATGCGGGCGTGTACCTGACCGATGCCGCGCTGTTGGAGCGGCTGGCACAAGACAAGCTGGCGGGCATCGCTGCCAAGGTGAAGGCCGAGGGCTGGGCTTGGGCCGATGCCACGCCGGGCACGACTCATGCCGACCTGCACGCCTTCCAGCGTGCGCCGAGGGAGCGGCGCGAACCCAACAAGCGCGAAGCGCAACGCCTTGAGAAACTGCAAGCCAGGATGCAGGAGGTAGCCGAAGCCATTGATGCGGCGATGGACGCCGAGGACGAGGACAAAGCCGATGCCTTGCAAGAGGAAGGCGAACGGCTGGGCGAGCAGTTGCAGGCGGTGGAAGACGGCTTGCAGGGGTACGGCGCGAACGTGAAAGCCGCAGCCGGTGCCATCGTCACCATCGACCGCAACGGCGAGGCCGTGATTCATCGCGGGCTGCTGCGCGAGGCCGAGGCCAAGGCGCTGCGCACGCTCGAAAAGCTGCGGCAGGGTTTCGGCGACCCGGACGCCGCGAACGATGACGAAGGCGAGGAAGACGAGGCACCCAAGGCCGCAGCCATGTCCGACCGGCTGGCCCAGCGCCTGAGCGCCCACCGCACCGCCGCGCTGCAAATCGGGGTGGCCTGCCGTCCGCAGGTGGCACTGGCCGCGCTGGTGCATGGCATGGTGCAGACTGTTTTGTTTGATCGCCGCTACGGGCATGACCTGCCGCTGGGCGTGCGCCTCACGGTGCAAGACCGGCTGGAAGGCATGGCCCCGGACTTGCCCGAATCGCTCGCCGCCGTGGCGCTGCGCGAAATGCAGCAGGCGTGGGCCGAAAGGCTGCCGCAGGACGATGCCGAATTGTTCCCCGCGTTGCTGGCGATGGGGCAAGCCGAGCTGATGGCATTGCTGGCCGTGTGCGTGGCGTCCACGGTGGACGTGGTGACGCCTCGCGCCACGCCGCACCAGCCGGGCGCGAAACTGGCGCAGGCCGTGGGCCTCGACATGGCCGCATGGTGGCAGCCGACCGCCGAGGGGTATTTCCGGCATGTGCCGAAGGCCGTGATTCTGGAGGCTGTGGGCGAATACGCGCCCGAGCACGTCACGCGGCTGGCAAAGTTGAAGAAGGCCGACATTGCCAGCGAAGCGGAGCGACTGGCCGATGGCACGGGATGGATGCCCGCCATATTCAAGGCCGCTGGACCGCAGGAGGTGACACCGGAGGACGTGCCCGAAGACGGGGCGGAGGACGCCGCCGCCGTGGCGGATGAACCCGCCGAGGCATTGGCCGCTTGACCCTCACCGCAGCGAAGCGCCCCGGTTCAGGCCGGGGCGCTTCGCCGCAGGGAGCCGAATGATGCCCACCATCAACACCACCAGCCGCCCGCGCATGGCGGCAATCTACGCCCCCGGCACAGTGCGCGCCCGCCGCTGGCACGGCGATGGCGACGTGCGCGGCTACCGTCCGCCTTCGGGCTGGACGGCCCGCGCCGACCTCACCGACATTCACCCCGTCACGGGCCGCGCCTTGCCGCGTGCCGTATGGTGGATCATCGAGACGAAGGAATAGCCATCGTCAGCACCGCGCCCAGGCCGTTCCGCCCTGGGCGCGGTGAACTTCAAAAATCCGGGCGCGGCGGTGGCCACGCCCGGTGTTGAAGCCGAACATCACGCCGCCGCCTTCGCTGGCACTCAGGCGGCGGCGTTGCAATATGCGGGCGGCACGCCCGATTCCTCATCCAACTGCCTTCGCGCCTGCGGCACTGCGCGCTACGCTTGCCTCCGGGGGAAAGCCCTGCGGGCTATCCCCGCCGCGCGTGGCTTGGCGCCCCTCGATACCACCGAACCGGCAGCGCCGGATCGGCCAAGGTCAACGCCCCGCCGCTGGGCAGTGCTCGGCGGGTGCGCCGAGGCTTGCTGCGGCGGGTTGTGCGAATGCGTGCCGTCCTCAACGCTGGTGGTTCTCGCCCATCACGTCACGAAGGACGGTTCACGGACATCCCGCCCGGCATCGCCATGGAGCTTCCACGCCACGCCTCAAGACCGGCGCCGCAAGGTGCGGCCGGGGCGTTCTCGCCTGTCGTCGGGTGGTTGACCTGGCCCGCGTCCGGGAGCGAGCCGGTGCAGCCTTCATGCGGGGATGCCGAGCCGGCCCTGTCTCCTTTCGGAGCGGTTCGGCCCAAGGCGTCCTTGTGTTGTTGTGAATCCTGGCGGTGGCGCGGCTGCGCCTCGGGCTTCATGGCTGCAACCGTCCAGCGAAAACAATTTCCCCTGCTTTGTCACTGCGTTCGGCGCATTCCTCGCGGGACAAATTCTTTTCGCCTCCCGGCTCTCCACTGCGTTGCGACCGCAAGCGGTGCAGCCCGCCCGTCCCCCGCCGGCCGGATCACAACAAGGACGCGATGGGCGCGAACCTTGTTCCACCTAAAGGAGATCCATCATGGCCAACATCGGCACCTTCACCACAGACAAAGACGGCTTCACCGGCACGCTTCGCACCCTGACGCTCAACGTCAAGGTCAAGCTGGTGCCCAACGACAAGGGGGACAACGAGAAAGCCCCGGACTTCCGTCTGCAGGCCGCCAGTCACGACATCGGCGCGGCGTGGAAGAAGACCAGCGAGGCCGGGCGGGACTACATCTCCGTGACCCTCGACGATCCTTCGTTCCCGGCCACGGTCTACGCCCGCCTGATCGAAGGCGAGAACGGCACGCACGACCTGATCTGGTCGCGCAGCAAGCCCCAGGCGGCCTGACGGGCCGCCGGCGCCTCGCCCACGCGGCGGGGCGCTGTGCTGCGAATGCTGCGCTGTATCGGCAAGCAGAACGGCTTGGCAGTGTGCGGGATGTGTCTTGCCTGGCCACCAAGCAATGGCTTGAATTGGTAGAGGTACATGCGGGGCGGGTCGGTGCTGCGCACCACCGGGCTTTGCGGGCTCCGCCCCGTGCCGACTACGCCGTCACGGCCATTCGGCTCCAATCCCTCCCGCCTTCGCGCCTGCGGCGCTGCGCGCTTTACTTGCCTCCAGGGGATCGGCGCCAGGCCCATCCCCGCCGCGCGGTGCTTGGCGCCCCCTCGATACCGCCGAACCGGCTGGCACCGGATCGGCCTGGCACGCCCCGCCATGACGGCGGGGCTCCGGCGGCTATGCCTGAGCGACCGCCAGCAGTTCTTCGGCCTTGCTCATCAGCACTGCCGTGCTGCATTCGAGTGCGCTGGCGATCTTGAAGATGATCGCCAGCGTGGGCATGTGCTCGCCGCGCTCGACCTTGCCCATGTGCGAACGCTCGATGCCGGCGAGGTGCGCCAGCGATTCCTGCGCGATCCCGCGCTCCGTCCGCAGCGCGCGCACCGCCGCGCCGAAGGCTTGAGCCAATTCGGCGTCGAAGGTGGTGGCGCCCGCTGGCCGGCCGCGCTGGATGGATCGCTTCTGCATGGACAGAAGCGTCAAGTCGCAGCACAATTAAAACCACGTTATCTTTAACTCTTTCGCGGCTCTGGCCTTATTCGTGCTTTTACGGAAATCCGCTTTTGCGGATTCCGACAGAACCGGAGAACCGCCTACGTGCCTTTCCAGATTTCTACAATTCTGTTTTTGCGCTTTCGTGCTTCCACGGTTTGGATGGAATACGCATCCACGCTTGCGAGAGGAATCGCAAAGCCGGAATTCCACGTTGGAACAGGAGCATCCCAATGAGCGCTCCCCTGATCACCGAGGAGCAGCGCGCCGCGCTGCTGGAGAACGGGCGGCGGGCCGCCGCCGGTGAGCCGGACGACCCGTTGCCGGTCGTGCGGCTGTTCACCCCCGACGCGCACGCTATCTGGCTGCTGGCCTCGCTCGATCCTGCCGATGGCGATACGGCGTTCGGCATCATGGACGTGGGCATCGGCATGCCCGAGGTGGGCCGCATCAAGCTGTCCGACCTGGCCTCCATCGTTGGCCCGAACAAACAGCCCGTGACGCGGGATTTGTATTTCCAGGCGGTGCGCCCGCTGTCGGAATATCTGCGACTGGCGCAGGAGAACGGTTCCATCGTTGATTGAACCGTTCGCGCTCCAGCCAAGCCGGGCGCATTCGGACTATTTCGGTCTTGATCCAGACCTGCACGGTCTGAATCCGCACTCTGCTTCAAACCCGAATATCTGTGACTGAAACAGTCACGATCTTTCGCGCGGCTTGCGGCACGGTGTTTTGTGCCGCGTGACATTTTTGGGTCAGGCGGCCGTCGCATTCAGACGGATTTCGCAACACGCCGGAGCCTATCGGTCTTGACACTAGAAGTTACAGTTTAACCGGATTTCCACCTTGATTTGAGGCTCCCGCATGTTTGCCGCCGTGGCGACGTTCCTGCTGTTCGACAGGAGCTTTCGTCATGGTCAGCCCTCACCATTTCGCGCACTGGTATCCCACGGCCGCTTACCTCTACGTCCTCGGGCTGGACACGCTCGCGCTGGCCTGGGAGTACCTGCGCCGCCATCCTGATTACCGGCTCGACTGGCTGCGCCGTGCGCGTCGCTCCGATGCTGGGCATCGCTGGGGCTTGCGCCTGCTGGAAGACCCGGCGCTGGATGCACGTGACGCGCATCCGGCCTGGCTGCCCGGCCATGCGGCCGTGGTGCAGCTCTACCCTGATGCCGATCCGCCACCCGACGCTGCTGCATTCGACTTCTGGCGCATCCCCGGCCACAAGCAACTGCTCCACGATGGCAAGCGGCTGGCGCTGATCGCGCGCAGCCCCGGCCAGTGCCTGCGCTTCGCGCTGGCGCCCGGCCTGGAGGACGGCATGGCTGTCGCCTATGCCCGGCGCGGCGGCGCTGCCGCGCCTGCGCTCGGCCACGCGCCCAGCGCCGTGCAGACCAAGCCCAGGCCGACACCGGCCGCGCTATTGGAGCTGCACACCTTGCAGGCGCTCGACGCAACCCTGACGGGTGCGTCCTTGCGCGACGTGGCCGAAGGGCTGTTCGGCGCCGATGCCGTGGCCGCCGACTGGCACGCCGATGGCGACTTGCGCGCCCGCGTGCGCCGTTTGGCGCGGCGTGGCAATGCGTTGATGCGCGGCGGCTACCGCCACTTAGCACAACTGCCGTCGCTTGAGAAGGGACGTTTTGAAGGGGACGCAAAACGTCCCTGAGCAGGAGGGCCGTGTTTTCTGAGACTGCCTCCATCCGGTTGCGCTGTGTGGCCGGAGCTTTGAAAGCTATGGAGGTTCACACCATGCGTCCCGCTCCCTTGCGGCCTGCCGCCGCTCCCATGAATCCTGCTGCGCAACCGCAGCGTTATCTCACCAACGACGAAGCCGCCGACTACCTGCGCCTGTCGCCACGCACGCTGGAGAAGCAGCGCGTGCTGGGTGGCGGCCCCAAGTTCCGCAAGTTCGGCCGCCGCGTGATGTACGCCGTGGCCGACCTCGATGCCTGGGCCGCCGACCGCAGCTTCGAGACGACTTCCGACCCCGAATACGCCGAGCACCACTCGGCGGACAGCCGTGCGCGCTGATCGCTTGCGCGCGGGTGGCCTTCGCCATGTCCAGCCCTGCGCTGCCGTCCCGGCAGCGGCCCGTGCCAGAGCGCGAACAGCTCGACCTGTTTCGCGCCCTACCGGGCGACATGGCGCCGCGCGACAGCCAGGACTTGATGGCCTTTCCGTTCTTCTCGCTGGCGAAGTCGCGGCGCACGGCGCCGATCGACTTTCGCAGCGGGAACGTCACCATCCGCGTGGAGGGTACGCAGGAGCACGGCATCGCCACGATCTGGGATGCCGACGTGCTGATCTGGGCGGCCAGCCAGATTGTGGAAGCGCGCGATGCGGGGCTGCGCCCCTCGCGGCTGATGCAGGCCACGCCCTACGAGATCCTGCGCTTCATCGGGCGCGGTACGTCGCTGCGCGACTACCAGCGCCTCAAGGCCGCGCTGGATCGCCTGCAATCCACGACCGTGGCCACGTCCATTCGGGAGACCACGGGAAGACGGCTGCACCGCTTCTCGTGGATCAACGAGTGGAAAGAGCTGGCCGATGCCCGTGGCACGCCGCTGGGGATCGAGTTGATCCTGCCGGACTGGTTCTATGCCGGCGTGATGGATGCGGCCCTGGTGCTGACCATCGACCCGGCGTATTTCCGGCTGACGGGCGGGATCGAGCGCTGGCTGTACCGGCTGGTGCGAAAGCACGGCGGGCGACAGCCTGGCGGCTGGCAGTTCGACTTCCGGCACCTGCACCGCAAATCGGGCAGCGTGGCGCGGTACTACGACTTCGCCGCCGACCTGCGGGCGCTGGTGGCGCGGCAAGCCTTGCCGGGCTACCAGTTGGGCATCGAGCACGTCTCGGGCATTGCCTCGCCGCTGTTGACGTTCCGGCCCGTGCCGTCCACGGCACGGGGATAACTGCTGTGCAGCCTGTGGACGGACTCGTGCTATCAGGCAACAGAGGTATCGTGCTATCAGGCAACGAATCCTCGTGCTATCAGGCAACAAAATCGGCTGCAAAGCCAATGCTGGCGCGGGTTTCGGCCTCTCCTAACTTACCTAACTTAAATTCTCTAACTTTTAGTAGAAGCGCCGCGCCTCGGTGGACAACCACCGCGCGGCACGAAAAGCAGCAGCAACAGCCGGGCTTTCCAACACGGAGGGCCAGGCCATGATCGTCGCGCTGCTCAACCAGAAAGGCGGCGTGGGCAAGACCACGCTCGCCACGCACATCGCCGGCGAACTGGCGATGCGCGGCCAGCACGTCGTGTTGCTGGACGCCGACCCGCAAGGCTCCGCGCTGGACTGGACGCAGCGCCGTAGCCAGCAAGGTTTGCCACGGCTGTTCAGCGCCGTGGGCCTCGCACGCGAAACCCTGCACCAGGAAGCGCCAGAACTCGCCAGGCGGGCTGATCACGTCGTCATTGATGGCCCACCCAGGATCGCGGCCTTGGCGCGCTCTGCGCTGCTGGCGGCCGAGCGGGTGCTGATTCCGGTACAGCCGAGTCCCTACGACCTGTGGGCCAGCGCCGAGATGGTGGCGCTGATCCGCGAGGCGCAGGTCTTTCGGCCTGCGCTGCGCGCGGCCTTCGTCATCAACCGGCGCGTCAGTACCACGGTCATCGGGCGTGAAGCGCGCGGCGCTCTGGCTGAGCAGCCGCTGCCTGCGCTGCGCGCCGAGGTGCGCCAGCGCATCGTCTTCGCCGACAGCGTGGCCGCTGGCCGGCTGGCACGCGAGACGGCGCCCGACAGCGCCGCCGCGCGCGAAATCACCGTGCTGGTCGATGAGCTGCTGCGGTGGCCGTCATGAGCAGTTCTGCCAGCAAACGCACGGGCAAGCGCGTCGGCATCGGCGCGCGTCCACCCGCGAATCCGCACGCCGAGGCGTGGATTCGCCAGGGCGACGCCGACGCGCTGGGCAAGGGCGACGTGTACACCGCGCGCCTGACCCTCGACATCACGCCCGCGATGCGGGCGCGCATCAAGGTGTCGGCCTTCACGCAGGGCGTGACGGTGGCCGACCTGCTGCGCGGCCTGCTGGAGCGGGAGTTTCCAGAGCAACGCAGGGAGAACGCACCATGACCGCATCCGCTTTGCCTGCCGCTGGCGCGGCCACGGCTGCGCTCGCTGGCCAGCCTGCCAGCGCGCCGCTGACGCGCGTGGCGCTGGCCTACATCGAGGCACGTTTCAAGCTCTATCTGCGCTTCGGCGAACCCGCGCGCACGCTCCGGCTCGACCGCTGGCGGCGCTGCGCGGTGTTCCTGCCGGGCGCCATGTTGTGCCGCATCCGGTGGCAGGCCAACGACTACGGCACGATCCGCTGGCAGCTCATGGTGATGCAGGCTTGCACGCCGCTGGACGCGGCACAGCGCATCCCCGGCGTGCAGCCGGGCGCGCGCCTGTTGCTGCACGCCGAGGGGGAAAACCAGGTGCGCGCCGTGCTGGAACGCATCGACGACATCGAGGCACTGGGCATCGCGCCGGTCGGCGTCTCGCCCGCGTACTGGCGCACGCTCGCCAACCGGCTCGCTGCGCGCCTGCCACTGCCCGAATACAGCGCCGAGCGGCACGCCGCCTGGCTGGCCGGGAGGGCGTTGCCATGACGCTCCCATCCACTGTCGCCAGCGCAACCTGCATCCCGCCGCGTTCTCGTTCGCGCCTGCGCGCTCGCCTCGTGCTGGCGGGCCTGTCCGCCTGCGGCCTCGCTGCGCTGGCCTGGGCGTCTTTCGTGCATCCGCTGCCGCGCCTGACCTACAACCCGTCCGACAGCGTGGCGGTCGGCTGGTATCGCGTCGATCCGCTCTACCAGCGCGCCAGCTCGCTGCCACGTCCGTTGTCCGTGGGCAGCATTGTGCTGGTGCCGCTGCCCGCCGAGGCAGCCGCGCTCGCTGCGCAGCGCGGCTACCTGCCGACGCGCATCCCGTTGCTCAAGCGCGTAGGCGCGGTGGCGCCGCAAGAGGTGTGCGTCGCGGACGGCAAAGTCCGCATCGACGGCGTGCCTTCGGCCGCCGTGCTGCCCGCTGATCGGCTGGGCCGGCCACTGCCGTCCTGGCAGCAGTGCCGGCAGCTTCGGCCTGGCGAGCTGTTCCTGCTCAGCGTCACCAATCCGGCGTCATTCGACAGCCGGTATTTCGGGCCGATCAGCGCCGCCGCCGTGATCGGCGTTGCGCGCCCGGTCTGGCTGGAGTCACGCCCATGATGGCCGCCGATTCGCTGCACGCTGCCGTGCATCTCATCGTGCCATCGGGCGTGTCGTGCTGCTGCCCATCGCCGTGTCGTCGCGCGTGCAGTGCGAGCGCATCCGCGCCGCACTTCGCGCGGCCTTCGGCGCAGCCGTCCCACGTGCAGGCGTCTTGCCTCGAACGCGGCTGGCCTGTGGCCATCGCCGTGTTCGCCAGCGCGCTGACTGCTCGCGCAGCAGCGCCGCCGGGCCGCCGCTGCCCGGAGCGTCAGCGAGGGGCAAAGGCGGAAGGCAAGACAAAAGGGGGCGGCACCTGTCGGCCCGCCAAGCCAGTCTGCACGTGGGGGTGGCGCGGCACGCAGCGGCTTCGCCGCCGTGCCGCTGGGGGTGCGTGGCCCGCGCCGATACGGGCATGTCCGCGTGCTTTGCACGACCGGACACGCTGGAGCTTTCAGGGAGAGCCGTCATGACCAATCGCCGCGATGACGATTTCCGCATCCGTCCCAGCGCCACGAAGAACCGGGGCAAGGGCCAAGGCCAGAGCTTCGTTTCCAAGGTACTCAAGCAGGCGGGCAAAGCCAGCAGCGGCAAATCCTCGGTGCGCCGTCCTGGGTCGGCTGGCAGCACCGGCCAGCGGCCCGGCTCACGCCTGGGGCGGGGCCATACGGCGGCGCGCTTCGCGGGTGCAAAGCTCACGCCCATGTCGCGGCGCGCGACCATCAAGACCTTGCTGGTCAACCAGCAGCGGTCTAGCCCGCAGTCGCTCGCCAAGCACCTGCGCTACATCGAGCGCGATGGCGTGGGCCGTGATGGTGAGCCTGGCCGGGCCTATGGGCCGCAGATCGACGACGCCGACCTTGACGCCTTCAAGGAACGCTGCGCTGACGACCGGCACCATTTCCGCTTTATCGTCTCGCCCGAGGATGGCGCCGAGTTGGAAGACCTGCGCACCTACACGCGGCACCTGATGAATCGGATGGAAGCCGACCTGGGCACGCGGCTGGAATGGGTGGCGGTCGATCACTGGAACACCGACAACCCGCACACCCACCTGATCGTGCGCGGGCGCGACGACACCGGCAAAGACCTCATCATCGCGGGCGACTACATCGCCGATGGCTTCCGGCATCGCGCGGCAGAGCTGGCGACCGAATGGCTGGGGCCGCGCACCGAGCTGGAGATCCAGCAGACCTTGCGGCGCGAGGTGGAGCAGGAACGGTGGACGAGCCTGGATCGCACGCTGAAGCGCGAGGCCGGCGACGATGACCGGGTGCGGATCGAGCGCTTCAATGAGCCGAAGCTGCAACGCCAGCGCCTGCTGCTGATCGGCCGCCTGCAGCACTTGCAGCACCTTGGACTGGCCGACGAGGTGCAGCCCGGCACCTGGGCCGTTCATGCCGATGCGGAGAAGACCTTGCGCGCCCTGGGCGAGCGTGGCGACATCATCCGCACCATGCAGTGGGCCATGCGTGGCGAACCGCGCGAGTTGGCGGTGTTCGAGCCAGGGGACGACGGCCGCACGATCATCGGGCGTGTCGCTGCGAAAGGACTGGCCGACGAGCTGCGCGACCGCGGCTATCTGGTCATCGACGGCGTGGACGGCAAGGCCCACTACGTCGCGCTCAATGCCCGCGACGAGCTGGCGAACTATCCGACCGGTGCCGTGGTGGAGGTGAAGGGTTCGGCCGAGGTGCGCGCCGCCGACCGCAATATCGCCGCGCTGGCGAGCGGTGGCCTGTACCGCACCGACCATCACCTTGCCGTGGCGCAGGGCCAGGCCGTGCCCGGCCGCGATCCGCAAGAGGTGGTAGCGACTCACGTTCGCCGCCTCGAAGCCTTGCGTCGCGCGGGCATCGTGGAGCGCGTGGCCGAGGGGCTATGGAAGGTGCCGGCCGACCTGCCCGAGCAAGGCCGCCAATACGACGCGCAGCGCCTGGGCGGCGTGGCGGTGGAGCTGAAATCACACCTGCCCATCGAGCGGCAGGCGCGCGTGGTCGGTGCTACCTGGCTCGACCAGCAGCTCATCGGCGGCGGCAAGGGCCTGGGCGACCTGGGCTTTGGCAGCGAGGCCAAGCAGGCGATGCAGCAGCGCGCCGACTTCCTGGCCGAGCAGGGATTGGCTGAGCGGCGCGGGCCGCGCGTGATCCTGGCGCGCAACCTGCTGGGCACGCTGCGCGGCCGTGAGGTAGCGCAGGCAGCCAAGGACATTGCTGCCGAAACCGGCCTGGAGCATCGCCCGGTGGCTGACGGCCAGCGCGTGGCCGGCATCTACCGCCGCAGCGTCATGCTCGCCAGCGGGCGCTACGCGATGCTGGACGACGGCATGGGGTTCAGTCTGGTGCCGTGGAAGCCGGTGATCGAGCAGCGGATGGGACAGCAGCTCGCCGTGACGATGCGCAGCGGAATTGCATCCTGGGAAATTGGACATCGACGAGGAGTGTCTTTGGGGTAATCACAAGACGGGCAGTCAGTGCTGTGCAACACGGCAGGCGAGCCATTCGCCCCTGCGGCACAGCGCGACTGCGAAACGCGCGCATGAGCACGCGTCTGGCAGTGGATCTACACCGATGTCTAAAACGTTACTTGACCGAGGTCACGACGTAGCCCTCAGCTTCCTTCTTGAACTCGACATGGACTTTAGAGCCCGCGGCGAGCTTGTCGAACAGGGCCTTGTCCTTGACCGCAAACGCCATGGTCATCGCGGGCCATCCCAGGCTTTTGACAGGGCCGTGTGCAAGGGTGACCTTGCCCTGCGCCGCATCGAATTCCTTCACCACGGCATCGGCCTGATGGACCGTTGATTTGGCGGCCATGGGGGTGCCTTTGGCGTCCGTGGCCTGCATCATGCTTTTGCACTTTGGGGCATCCATGCCTTTCATGTCCATGTCCTTCATCTCCTTCATGTCCATGCAGTTCTGCATGCCCTTGCCCTCCATCTTCATGCTGCCCATATCGCCGGATTGGGCGAACGTGGCAGCAGAAAACGCCAAGGCGGCGATCAGCGTTGCGGTTGAGACGAGTTTCATGATGGATTTCCTTTTCTGAGCTTTAAAAATGGGGCCGGCCTTCTGGCAGGCCCCGGATGGAACGCGGCCACTGGGGATGACCGCGTTGGAGAGTCATGCGCTGCCGCTCACGACTCGGGGTTCGTGCATGCCTTGACCTGGGCCTCGTAACGCGCCTTGCGCATCCGGTTTTCTCCAGGCGTCGTTTGGGCACGCGGGCCGTGATCCAGCGGCAGCACCAGCGGGTCGGGCGGGCAGTTCACTCGCTGACCTGTGGTGCCGTCGACTCGGGTGGTACTAGCCGTTTGCGATGCTGCTGCCGCCTGTTTGGCTGCGCGTGCCTTCTCGATGGCCTGGAAGTCGGGGTCGGCCAGTGCGGGCAGAGAAGCGCCCAGCGCCAGGGCGGCGATGAGGGGGAGCAGTGATTTTTTGATGATGGTTTCCCAAAGTTGGTTGATCCAAAAAGTCCGAGAGGAGCCTCATCGGATCAATCCAGCCACCGGCAGAACGCGAGGCGCACGGGACATCGCAGTCGACCGTCTCCAGCATCGAAAAACCAGCTTGGCGCCGGTGCCGCCGTCGCGAGCGCGAGCCAAGCCAGTGGAGCCTGCTCTCGCGCTTCGCCTTCGCCAGTGAATGCGTGAGCCGCTGGTGCCGGTGCGATGGCACAGGCCGCGCAGGTCTGGCAATCCTCGGCGCTGCTGGGCATCGGATGCGAGGTCGCAGATGCCGTCATCACCGGGCCGGCGTGCTGAATCTCCTGGACGGAAACGGCGGCGCGTGTTGCCGTGCCCAGCAGCAGCGACAGGCACAGGCAAAGCTCCGCCGCACCCCACGCGCGGCCGCCACCGAAGCGTTCAAGCGGCCGCATGACGACGCCTCCAGAATGTCCACCGTGATGCCTTGGGCGCGCGCGGCCGCCGCATCAACAGATAGGCTGCGGGAATCACGAACATCGACAGCAACGGTGCCGTGACCATCCCGCCCACCATCGGCGCGGCGATGCGTTGCATCACCTCGGAGCCCGTGCCCGCGCCCCACATGATCGGCAGCAGGCCGGCCAGGATGACGGCCACCGTCATCGCCTTGGGCCGCACGCGCAGCACGGCGCCCTCGCGAATCGCATCCAGCAGATCGGCCTCGCTGGTCGTGCCGTGGCCGACACGCTCCTGCCAGGCGTTCTTGAGGTACAGCAGCATGATCACGCCGAACTCGGCGGACACGCCGGCCAGCGCGATGAAGCCCACCGCGCCTGCGATCGACAGGTTGTAGCCCAGCAGGTACAGCAGCCAGATGCCGCCCACCAGCGCGAACGGCAGCGCAGCCATGATCAGGAGCGCTTCGCCGAACGCGCCGAAGGTCAGGTACAGCAACACGAAGATGATGAGCAGCGTGAAGGGCACCACCACCTTGAGCTTGGCGGTGGCCCGCTCCAGGAACTCGAACTGCCCCGACCAGGAGATCGAATAACCCGGCGGCAGCTTTACCTGCTTGGCCACGGCCTGCTGCATGTCCTGCACTGCGGAGCGCAGGTCCCGGTCCCGGATGTCGACGTACACCCAGCCCGACAGGCGCGCGTTCTCGCTGCGCAGCATCGGCGGCCCGTCGGCGATGCGGATGTCGGCCACGTCGGACAGCACCAGGCGTTGGCCGCGCTCGGTCACTACGGGCAGCGTGCGCAGCTTTTCCAGCGAATCGCGCATCTCGCGCGGATACCGCAGGTTGATCGGGAAGCGCTGCAGGCCTTCCACCGTCTCACCGATGTTCTCGCCGCCCACGGCGGACGAGACCACCGACTGCACGTCGGCGATGTTCAGGCCGTAGCGGGCCGCATCGTCGCGCCGGATGTTCACATCCACATAGCGCCCACCGGTGAGCCGCTCGGCCAGGGCACTGCTCACGCCAGGCACGTCCTTGAGGGTGCGTTCGATCTCTGCGGTGATGCGATCGATGGTCGCCAGGTCGGTGCCCGCCACCTTGACCCCCACGGGGCTCTTGATGCCCGTGGCCAGCATGTCGATGCGGTTGCGGATCGGCGGCACCCAGATGTTGGACAGGCCCGGCACCTTGACGATGCGGTCAAGTTCCTCGACCAGCTTGTCGGTCGTCATGCCGGCGCGCCACTGGTCGCGCGGCTTGAACTGGATCGTCGTCTCGAACATCTCCAGCGGCGCCGGGTCGGTCGCGCTCTCTGCGCGGCCGGCCTTGCCATACACGCTCGCGACCTCCGGCACCGTCTTGATCAGGCGGTCGGTCTGCTGCAGCAGCTCTCCCGCCTTGCCTGCCGACAGTCCCGGCAGCGCCGAAGGCATGTACAGCAGGTCGCCTTCGTCCAGCCGTGGCATGAACTCGCCGCCGATGTGCTGCAGCGGCCACATGCTGGTGGCCAGCACCATGGCCGCCACCACGAGCGTGCGCTTCGGGGCGCGCAGCACCCTGTCGAGCAGCGGCCGGTAGACCGCGATCAGCAGGCGATTGAGTGGATTGTTTTTCTCGTCGGGAATGCGACCACGGATCAGGTAGCCCATGAGCACCGGGATCAAGGTCACCGACAGGCCGGCCGCGGCCGCCATGGCGTAGGTCTTGGTGAACGCCAGCGGCGAGAACAGGCGTCCTTCCTGCGCTTCCAGCGTGAACACAGGCACGAAGGACAGCGTGATGATCAGCAACGAGAAAAACAGCGCCGGCCCCACCTCGGCCGCCGAGTCACCGATGACCCGCCATCGGGCCGCTCCCTCAAGCACCTCGTCGGGGTGTTCATGGCTCCACTGTTCGAGATGCTTGTGGGCGTTCTCGATCATCACCACCGCCGCGTCGACCATCGCGCCGATGGCGATCGCGATGCCGCCGAGCGACATGATGTTGGCGTTGACGCCCTGGTAGTGCATCACGATGAACGCGGCCAGGATGCCCAGCGGCAGCGAGATGATCGCGACCAGCGCCGAGCGCAGGTGGAACAAGAAGATGAAGCAGACCACCGCGACGACGATGAATTCCTCGATCAGCTTGTGCGTGAGGTTCTCGACCGCGCGCTCGATCAGCCCGGAGCGGTCGTATACCGGCACGATCTCTACGCCCCGGGGCAGACTGGACTCCAGGCCCTTGAGCTTTTCCTTGACGGCGGCAATGGTCTGCAGCGCGTTCTTGCCCGAGCGCATCACGATCACGCCGCCGACGGCCTCGCCTTCGCCGTTGAGCTCGCCGATGCCGCGCCGCATTTCTGGACCGATCTGCACCCGGGCCACGTCGCCCAGGCGCACCGACACGCCCGCGGCCGTCGTCATGAGCGGCACCTTGCGAAAGTCGTCGAGATTCTGCAGGTAGCCCGAGGCACGGACCATGTACTCAGCCTCACCGAGCTCGAGCACCGAACCGCCGGTCTCCTGGTTCGCGCGCTGGATCGCCTCCACGACCTTGGTGTGGGGGATACCGTAGGCCGCGAGCTTGTCCGGATCGAGCACGATCTGGTACTGGCGCACCATGCCGCCCACCGAGGCGACTTCAGCCACGTCGGGCACGGTCTTGAGCTCGTACTTGAGGAACCAGTCCTGCAGCGCGCGCAGTTGCGAGATGTCCATCTTTCCGCGGCGGTCGACCAACGCGTACTCGTAGATCCAGCCCACGCCGGATGCGTCCGGACCGAGCGAGGCCTTGGCCTGGGCGGGCAACCGCGACTGCACTTGATTGAGATATTCGAGTACCCGGGAGCGCGCCCAGTATTGGTCGGTTCCGTCCTCGAACAGCACGTAGACAAAGGAGTCGCCAAAGAACGAGTAGCCGCGCACCGCCTTTGCGCCGGGCACAGACAGCATCGTCGTCGTCAACGGGTAGGTGACCTGGTTCTCGACGATGCGCGGCGCCTGACCTGGATAGGTGGTGCGGATGATGACCTGCACGTCCGACAGGTCGGGCAGTGCGTCCAGCGGCGTTCGCTGTACCGCATAGATGCCCCAGGCGCTGAGTGCCAAGGTGGCCAGCAGCACGAGGAAGCGGTTGGCGATGGACCAGCGGATCAGCTTGGCGATCATGGCTTGCCTCCGGCCGCCATGGGCGTGACGCGAGTGAGTTGCGGCAGGTCGTCCGCGCCCATGATGAATTCGAAGCTCACGCGGTCGCCCACCCGAACGCCGTTCGTCGCGCCGCCGGGCGGCAGCTTGAAGTCCATCGTCATCGGGCCCCACTTCATCGTGGGAATGGCGCCGTGCGACAAGGTCAATGCGTCCTTGCCGACGCTGACGACCTTGGCCTCACCGACATGCCGTGGCGCGCTGGCGGCCACCGGGGCCGAAGGCGAAGGAACAGGCGTAGCGCTGGCGGCCGGCTCGCTGTTCAAGCGGGCCTCGACACCCTTGAGGCTGGCCTCCGAGTCGATCAGGAACTGCGACGACACGACGACGCGCTGCCCCGCCGACAGGCCGCGCTTGATCTCGGTCTGGCCACCGCTCTCGATACCCGCCTCGACATCGACCGGACGGAAGCGCCCGTTGTCTTCGGCCACGATCACGACCGTGCGTTTGCCGGTCTGGATCACCGCCTCGGTGGGCACGAGCAGCGTCTTGTCGGGACGCATGTCCACAAAATTCATAGTCACGAACATGCCCGGCACCAGCCGGCTGCCCGGGTTGGCGAGTTCCAGCCGCGCCTTCAGCGTGCGCGTGCTCGGGTTCACCTCGGGCAGGATCGCCTGCAACTTGCCGTCGAAGGTGCTGCCGGGCGCGGCCGGGCTTCGGGCCTGCACCTTGGCGCCAGGGCGCAGCAGCGCGGCCTGGCTCTCGGGCACCTCGGCGTTGGCCCACACGGTGGCCAGGCTGTTGATGCGGAACAGCGTCGCACCCGGCATCACCGTCATGCCTTCACGCGCCTGCAGTTCGACCACGACCCCGCCCAGGGGCGCGGTCAGCGTGATGCGCGGCTGGGTCTTGCCACTGCGTTCGACCAGCGTGATCTGGGCGTCATCCATACCGACCTGGCGCATGCGCTGGCGCGCGCCGTCGACCAGTGCTCCCAGGTCGGTGCCTTTCATGCGCCGCACCGACAGGAACTCCTCCTGCGCCGCGATCCAGTCCGGGACGTAGAGGCTGACCAGCGGCTGTCCCTTGGCGACCGGGTCCAGCGTGGCGCGCACGTACAGGTGCTCGACGTACCCGGTGGCACGCACCTGCACGATCGCCTGGTCACGCTCGTTGAACGCGATGCTGCCCACCGCGGACACCTGCGGCGACAGCGTGCCTTCAGTCACTTCGGTGGTGCGCACGCCCAGGTTCTGCTGGATGCGCGAGCTGACGGTGACGTTGCCCCGATCCGCATCGCCGTCGGCGTAGACCGGCGACATCATCATGTCCATGAAGGGTGACTTGCCCGGCTTGTCGAACTTGTTCGCCGGCGCCATGGGATCGTTGTAGTACAGGATCTTCTTGCCATTGGCGGGATCGACATCACCGGCCTTGAGGCCGGCCGCGATATGCCGCCGAGTTGCGTCCTCGCCCGATTCGTTGGCGGGCGCGGCAACCGCGGGCGTCGCCGCTTGCGGCGATGCCATCCCACTGGAGTTCGACAGCATGGCTGGCATGCTGGCAGCGTGGCGCATGCCCAGGGCGTAGAGGCCATAGCCGGCGGCACCCAGCACGCCAGCGGCGAAGAGGGCCATCACGAGGTTTTTGGTTTTCATGGAAGGTCTCTTGGTCGTGGTCAGGGCTGGGGTGTGGTCATGTCGTGACCAACCGGCACCAGGTAGTTCAGTTGTGCCCACAGGCGCGCCGCGCCCATTTCCAGGCGCAGGCGCTCGATGCGTGTATCGATCTCGGCGCGGCGTGCTTCCAGCACCGCGGTCAGGGTGCCCGCGTTGCCACGGTAGGCGGCGATCGTGGCGCGCGTGCGCTCTGTGGCCAGCGGCAGCAGCGAGCTGTCGTAGCGGGTCAGGCGCTCGCGGTCGCTGCGCCATTCCTGCAGCATCGCCAGTGCCTCGGCCACATGGGCTCGCGTGGCCTCTTCGCGTTCGGCACGCTTCTGTTCGACGCTGGCCAGTTTGGCCGACAGCTCGCGATCCTGGCGGTTCTTCTGATCCCACTGCAATGGGATCGAGACATTGACCGAGACCATGTTCGAGTAGGCCGGCCCGCGCTGGTTGTACATCAGCTCGACGCTCACATCAGTCTTCTTGTTGGCTCGCGCGAGGTCTGCTTCGGCCTGCGCGACTTCTTCCTGCTTTTGCATCACGGCGATTTCAGGGTGATGAGCCAGTTGGGTTTCCAGATCCTGCGAGCGCAGGCGAACCGCATCCAAAGCCGGAGCTGAGCCCAGGGGATCGCTGGCGGCGGGACCTATCCAGCGGGCCAGTTGCGTGCGGGCCGTGGTGACCTGGCGCTCGGCCTGCTCGATGCGGTCGTCGATCTGGGCGACTGCTGATCGGGCGGCGAACACATCGGCTTGCGTGCCGCGCCCACCCCGGTAGGCGGCATCGGCGGCGTCGATCTGCAGGCGCGCTTCGTCGCGCTGGGTCACCAGCACGTCGCGCACGCGCTCCTGGTAGAAACGGTCCAGCCAGGCCATGGTGGTGTCGCGCTGCAGGTTGGCGAGCGCCAGGCTGCGCCCGGCCTCGGCGACCTCGGCTTCGCGCTCGTAGCGACCGGCGCGGGCTTTGAGCTTGTCTTCGCGCGTGAACTCCTGCATCACGCCGATCGAGCGCATGGTCATGAAGTCGCGTGTCAGGCTGAACCGATCCGCGCCGTTGACAGGCAGGTTGTTGATGCCGAGCTTGAGGGTGGGGTCGGGCCGCTGGCCGGCAGCGACGGCCATGTCCCGTGCGGCCGAAGCCGTCGCATCCTGGGCTACAAGCGCGCGAGAACGGGTTTGCGCCAGGCGCAGCGCCTGGTCCAGCGTCAAGCCATCGGCGGCATGGGCGGCACCGGCGCCTATGGCGAGCGCCGCAGCGATGCCGACGGCGAGCCTGCGCCATGGCATGGCGCCGCCCGACGTGCGGGAAGGAAAAGAGTCGATAAACATGAGATCTCCAGTTGACGAATGCCATCAGGTCGAATGGAGCTTGTGCGGGGGCGAGCAGAAACTCGCGGGCACGCGCAAGCGCGACCAGACAGGTCTGGGGCAAGCCGGCTCAGGCCGGCTGCACCAGCGTCAGGAGATCAAATGCGAAAACAGCAGTGCAGGATGGCGTGCGGTGGAGAGGCCGCGACGCGCTGGAACTTCGAGTCGGCCGAAGGCCAGCCATGCCCGAGAGGCTCGGGTAGCACCGGGAGGGTATAGAGGGTGGTCAGCAACGCCGCCGGGACGGTCGGGGCCGACGCATGGTCGGCACTTTGCTGGCCGAAACGGCAGTGCTCTACGCACAGGTTCGCAGCGCTGTCGTCGATCTGGTCGCAGCCCGTCATGGCTGCCATGTCTGATGTCGCGGATGTGTCCGGCGACACAGCCATCGAAGCAATAGCCTCATCACCGGGCATCGTTGCGACCGACACATTCATGGCCATCGTCGGGTGAGACTGCGACGCGCCCGACAGTGCGGGGCAGGCGTAGGCAGCGATGGCCATCTGGCCAAAGACCAGCACGCTGAGCATCAGCCGGCAGACGAATTGCCTGAATGCGCGCGTCATCGTCATGCGGCCACCTCGCCAGCGAGGCTCGCATCGGCCATGCGGGGATCAGAGTCCTGGCTTCCTGCCAGCGCAGCGATGATCGTGCACGCCGCGCCCTCTGGCGCTTGGGCGCAGCAATCGGCCAGATTTTCCAGCGCCGAGGCCATCGACTGCAGGTCGGCCACGCGCTCCCGGATCTCTGCGACGCGCTTGCGCGTGATCTCCCGGACGCGCAGACGGTCGCGTGTGGCGCTCAAGGACATCAACTCGGCGATGTCCTCCAGCGAATACCCCAATGTCTGGGCACGCTTGATGAAGCGCAGACGAAGGACATCGTCGTCCGAATACTGCCGGAAGCCTCCGTCCACGCGCTTCGGCGCCGCCAGCAACCCACCGCGCTGGTAGTAGCGCACCGCCTCCACACCGACGCCTGCCGCGTCGGCGAGTTTGGCAATGGTGAAGGCGTGGGTGGGCATGGGGGAACTCGGTATTCGGGTACGGAGTTTAGCGCACCCGCCGCCAGGGTGCAAATAGCAGCGGCAAACGGAACTGCCGGTGCAGTTGGCCTGCTTCCATCACGCACTGCAACTGGAGCATCCTCGCTGCATTTGCACAGGCGGGCACTTGACCGATCCGTAGGAGCAGAACACGCAGCAGTCTCCCGCCTTCGGCCGCAGCAACGCCCTGCACTGTTCGCACTCGTAGAAGAACTGGCAGGCATCGGTCGGCATGGTCTCGGGCCTGGCATGGCCGCAGTGCGGGCAGGTCAGCACCGACTCCAGTGTGGGCGTGCCGGTTGTCATTTGCGCAGCGTCGAAGGGTAGCCCGCGTCGGTGGTCGCCTTCACGAGCGTCGAGACTGGGGCCTGGTCTGCGTCGAAGGTGACGGTCGCCGTCTTCTTGGCGAAGTCGATCCTGACCTGGCTGACGCCAGGCACTTTTTCCAGGGATTTCTTCACCGTGACCGGGCACAGCTCGCAGGTCATGTTCTGCACGTTGAGCGTGGCCGTCTGCGGCGTTGCGGCCAGGGCTGCGAACGGCAACAGCGCGACGAGCAGCGATGCGATTGATTTACGCATGAGGGCTCCTTCAGAGAAACAAGGGTGCCAGCCAGGGCACCGACAACAAGGCGAGAAGCACCAGCGCAACGATCCAGAAGATCAGCCGCTGGCGCTGGAGAACGCTCGATTGGGCGCAGGCGGCGCCGGGCTCGCAGGCCGGCTGTTGAAAGTACAGACGGCGGAACGTCAGGCCCAAGAACAAAACTGTCGCCGCAATGAACCAGGGCCGCAGCGGCTCCAGCGCGGTGAGGCTGGCGATCCAGGCGCCACCGATGCCCATCATCAACAGCACCAGCGGCATCACACAGCACACCGAGGCGCCGATGGCAGCCAGCGCCCCGGCGACGAGCGAGTTCTTGAAGTTGAAGGTGGGCATGGGCGAGTGTGAACGTCTTCGACACTTGCCACTCTAAACTCCGTACTATGCTACGGAGTCAAGGGGGGTTGAGCCATGGGCGAACTGACGATAGGGGGACTGGCCGACGAGGCCGGCGTCAACGTCGAGACCATCCGCTACTACCAGCGGCGCGGGCTGATGCCGGAGCCGGACAGGCCAGCCCACGGGTATCGCCGCTACGGGGCCACCACGGTCAAGCGCGTGCGCTTCATCAAGCGGGCGCAGGCGCTGGGCTTCACGCTGGAAGAGATTGGCGGCCTGCTCGAACTCGACGAGGCCCATGCTTGCGCCGAAACGCGCGAATTGGCCTCGCACAAGCTGGAGGCGATCGAAACCAAGCTGGCCGACCTGGCGGCGATGCGCAAGGCGCTCACGGCACTTCTGTGTCAGTGCGATGCGGGCGCGATGAAAGGCAACTGCCCCATCATCCACGCGCTGGGAGCAGACTGACGCCCGCGAAGATTCGGTTAGGCCGGAGAGTCACTGGCGCGCCTGCGCCATGCGACAAGTCCTGAACTGATCTCAGATCGCCGCTTGACTGACGCGCCGGCTCAATGCCTCGGCGCTTTCCTTACGTTCGCTGTATCTGTCCACCAGGTACGGTGCCACGTCGCGGGTAAGCAGCGTGAACTTCATCAACTCCTCCATCACGTCCACGATGCGGTCGTAGTAGGCCGAGGGCTTCATGCGCCCGGCCTCGTCGAACTCCTGGTACGCCTTGGCAACCGAGGACTGGTTGGGGATGGTCAGCATCCGCATCCAGCGGCCCAGCACGCGCATCTGGTTGACGGCGTTGAAGGACTGGGAGCCTCCCGAGACCTGCATCACCGCCAGCGTCTTGCCCTGGGTCGGGCGCACCGCGCCGACGGACAGCGGAATCCAGTCGATCTGCGTCTTCATCAACCCGGTCATCGCGCCGTGGCGCTCGGGCGAACTCCACACCATGCCTTCGGCCCACTGCGCCAATTCGTGCAGTTCCCTGACCTTGGGGTGGTCGGCCGGTGCGTCGTCCACCAGCGGCAGGCCCGAGGGATTGAACATACGGGTTTCGCCGCCAAGCGCGCGCAGGATGCGTGCCGCTTCCTCGGCGGCCAGGCGGCTGAACGAACGCTCGCGCAGCGAGCCGTAGAGCAGCAGGAAGCGCGGCGCGTGCGTTGCGCGCTCGGGTGTCAGCAGTCGCTGGGTATCGGGCTGTTGGAACAGCGCGGTGTCGATATTGGGCAGGTCGATTCTGATTTCAGACACGGCGACCTTCCGCGTCCACGACCGCTTCGCCGTCCTCCTTGCTGAACGCGCCGCGCTGCGGCTGCGGCAGGATGTCCAGCACCGTCTCCGAAGGCCGGCACAGGCGCGTGCCCAGCGGCGTCGCCACGATGGGCCGGTTGATGAGGATGGGGTGCTGGAGCATGAAGCCGATCAGCTGCTCGTCGCTCCATTGGGGGTCACCCAGGCCCAGTTCCGCATAGGGCGTGCCCTTTTCGCGCAGCACGGCGCGCACTGGCACGCCCATCGCGGCGATCAGTGCCGCCAGCGTCTCGCGGTCGGGCGGCGTCTTCAGGTACTCGATGACCGTGGGCTCTTCGCCGCTGTTGCGGATCAGGGCCAGCACATTGCGCGACGTGCCGCAGGCGGGGTTGTGGTAGATCGTGATATTGCTCATGGGAAATGCTTTGCCTATTTCTGGGCAGGGTTCGGGCCGCACTCGTACCAGCCCTTGCTTTGGTTGACGATCCGCACGACCAGCAGCATCACCGGCACCTCGATCAGCACGCCGACCACGGTGGCCAGCGCGGCGCCGGACTGGAAGCCGAACAGGCTGATGGCGGCCGCCACGGCCAGTTCGAAGAAGTTGGAAGCACCAATCAGCGCCGACGGACAGGCGATGCTGTGCTGCTCGCCCGCCTTGCGGTTGAGCCAGTAAGCCAGGCCGGAATTGAAGAACACCTGGATCAGGATCGGCACCGCCAGCATGGCGATGACCAGCGGCTGGCGCAGGATGGCCTCGCCCTGAAAGGCGAACAGCAGCACCAGCGTGAGCAGCAGCGCGGCGATGGACAGCGGGCCGAGGCGTGCCAGGGCGGCATCAAAGGCGGCCGGGCCGCGGCGTAGCAGCGCGCGGCGCCCAAGCTGGGCCAGGATGACCGGGATGACGATGTAGAGCAGCACCGACACCAGCAAGGTCGCCCACGGCACGGTGATCGACGAAAGCCCCAACAGCAGGCCGACGATGGGCGCAAAGGCGAACACCATGATGGTGTCGTTCAGCGCCACCTGCGACAGCGTGAACACTGGGTCGCCGCCGGTCAGCCGGCTCCAGACGAACACCATCGCCGTGCAGGGTGCGGCGGCCAGCAGGATCAGGCCGGCGACATAGCTGTCGAGCTGGCCGGCGGGCAGCCAGGGCGCGAAAACCTGGCGGATGAAGACCCAGGCCAGCAGCGCCATCGAGAAGGGCTTGACGGCCCAGTTCACGAACAGCGTCACGCCGATGCCGCGCCAATGCTGCTTGACTTGGCCCAGGGCGCCAAAGTCCACCTTCAGCAGCATCGGGATGATCATGATCCAGATCAGCAGGCCCACGGGCAGGTTGACCTGGGCGATCTCCATGCGGCCGATGGACTGGAACACGCCCGGCGCGAACTGGCCGAGTGCAATACCGACGACGATGCACAGCAGCACCCAGACGCTCAGGTAGCGCTCGAACAGGCTCATGGGCTGCGGCGCAGGTTCGGGCCGCAGTGCTTCAGAGGTTGCATTCATCGCGCCCGCCTCACTTCGTGCCGATGCCGCGCAGCTCGTGCTGCAGCGACATGGCATCCAGGCGCTGCAGTGGCAGCGACAGGAACAGCTCAATGCGCCGGCGCAAGGTCAGCGCCGCATCCGTGAATGCCTTGCGCTTCTGCTCGTCGGTGCCTTCGACGGCCGCAGGGTCGGGTACGCCCCAGTGCGCCGACATCGGCCGCCCCGGCCACACCGGGCAGACCTCGCCGGCGGCGTTGTCGCAGACCGTGAAGATGAAATCCAGCTCCGGCGCACCGGGTGCCGCGAACTCGTCCCAATTCTTGCTGCGGTAGCCAGTCGCCGGCATGTGCAGGCGCTCCAACGTGGCGAGCGCCAGTGGGTGGACTTCGCCCTTGGGGTGGCTGCCCGCCGAGTAGGCGCGGAAATGTCCCTGGCCCAGTTGGTTGAGGATGCCTTCGGCCAAGATGGAGCGGGCCGAATTGCCTGTGCAGATGAACAGGGCGTTGTAGGTTTTGTCTGTGGTCATGGATGCCTCGTATCAGCAGCAGGATTTGGAGCGCGGCGCAGTCGCGCAGCAGGCGGCGGTGCCCGTTGCAGGCGCCGCTTCGTTGAAGACCGGGATGCTGCCCAGCGTGTGGAAATGCTCCCAGGCCACGCCTTGCGGGTCGGTGATCCAGTGCTTCTCGCTGCGCGCGTAGCAGCAAGTCGTGGTGCCTTCGTCCAGCAGCGCCATGTCGGCCGCCTCGGCGCGGGCCTTGAGCGCTGCCAATTCCTCGGCATCGTCGGTCTGGATGCCCAGGTGATCGATGCCCGGCTTGTTGCCACGCGTGGAGATGGCGAAATTGACCGGCGGGTCTTCGAGCATCCATTTGGCGTAGTCGCCTTCGACGCGCGCGGGCTGCGCTGCGAACAACTGGGTATAGAAGCCGATGCTGCGGTTCAGGTCATCGACGTGCAAGTGGACGTGAAAGCGCTTCATGGGGTGATCCTTTCAGCAGGAAGTGCAGGCGCGGGATGAGTCGGTGGATTCGGTGACCTCACACACGCCGCCCTGGCAGCAGTGCTCGGTCAGGTAGCCGATGAGGCCGTTCATCTGGGTGAAGTCGGCGCGATAGATCAGGTTGCGGCCCTGCTGCTCGATGGTGACGAGGCCGGCGTGGGCCAGCTCCTTCAGGTGGAAGGACAAAGAGTTGCGGGCCACGTCGAGCTGTTCGGCCAACACACTGGGCGTCAGCCCCTCGGGACCGGCGACGACCAGGGCACGGAACACGCGCAGACGCTGGGTATGGGCCAGGGCACCGAGGGCGGAAACGGCTTGGGTCTCGTTCATATTTCGATAATACAACATTTGTTGAATCAATGGATAAAGGAGCACCCAATCCATACGGGGTGTCCCGACATGCCGCCATCGGGTTCGCGGGCTGCGCACCCAGTTCTCCCTGCTTTCCGTGACGGCCGGCAGGGAGAGCGATGAATCTCACGCGGGCCGGGGACGCCGGGCTTTTGCCGAGTTCAGCGCAAAGCCCGCCAGGGCGATGACGAGCACCACGGCTTGTGCGATGGTGGTCTCCGCGGACGGGTAGATGCCAAGCACTTCGATGCGCGGCCAGTGGATCGGGCTGGCACTCAGCCAGCCAGCCTCCTGAAGACCCGCAACTCCCTTGCCGGCGAGCACGACGGCGAGCACCGCTACCAGGATCGAGCTGAGGCTGAAGAACTTGCCAATCGGCATGCGGGCGCTGGTGCGCAGCATGAACCACGCGAGGATGGCAAGGACGGCCATCCCGCCCAGCAGTCCACCGAGCAAGGCGCCGTTGTTGCCGTCACCGGCCAGTGCCGAGTAAAAGAGCACGGTCTCGAAGACTTCCCGATAGACCGCGATGAAAGACAGCGCGAACAGCGCCCACGCCGAGCGCCGCGTCATCGCTGCGGAGAGCTTGTCCTTCAGATAGGCCTGCCATTTGCCGGCCGTGCTCTTCTGGTGCATCCAGAGGCCGACACTCAGCAGAACGATGGCGGCAAAGAGTGACGACAACCCTTCGGTCACCTCCCGGCTGGCACCGCTGATGCTCACGAAATAGGTTGCGGCGGCCCAGGTCAGGCCGCCGCAGGCCAGCGCGACGATCCAGCCGCCGTGGACGTAGGCCAGGACATCGCGCCGTTCGGCCTTCTTCAGGAAGGCCACCATGCCGACGACGATCAGCAGCGCCTCCACGCCCTCGCGCAGCAAGATTGTGATCGACGCAATGAAGGTGGTCAGCGGGTCGGCCTTGTCCGCCCCCAGTTCGGTATCGACCTGGGCGAAGAGGTAGTCCAGCTTCTGTGCCGTGGCGTCGGCCTGTTCCAGCTTGCTGCCGGCGAGCGCGCCGCGATAGGCCAGCATGGCGTTTTCCACTTCGGTGAGCAGCGCCTGGTTGCGTGCGCGCAAAGTGGCTTCGAGCGGCTCGAAGCCATCCAGATAGGCGGACAAGCCCAAGCGCGTCGCGTTGGCCTGGTCGCCCGCGCGGGCTGCCGCAAGGCTCTCCTGCAGGCGCGTGCGGGCCAGGCCCAGTCCACCCGTGCCGTTGGCTGCGACAGTCACCTCTGGGTGGCTGCGGACGTAGGCAGTCAGGTCGCGTGCCGCGTCTGGCGTCATCCGTTCGGACAAGGCCGCCTCCGTCAGCGTGGCTGCGGCTGCGAGATCGGGAAAAACGGCCTTGGCGGCAGCGTCTTTGCCCCAGGCCTGCTCACCGCGCGCACGCATGGCATTGTCGTGCGACAGCGTCCCGGCGAAAAATGCCAATGCCCACCGGTCCTCGTCGGAGAGCGTGGCGAAACTGGGCATCGAGGTGCCAGCCACGCCTTGAGAAACGACCTGGTACAGCGCGAGCACGCTGCGCGAGCGGGCACGGTCACGATCGGTGAATGCGATCGGCGGCGGGTCGAGTTTGGCGCCGAGTGGGCCGTCGCCTCGGCCGGTGGCCCCGTGGCAGGCCGCGCAGTTGGCCTCGAACAGCACTTTGGCGCGCGCAAGATCCGGCGGCTTGGCCGGCGAGAGCGGGAACGGATAGGCCTTCACCAGTGCCGCGGCCAGCGCATGGGCACTGCCGGCCACGGCCTTGGCGTCGGCTTTCGCGGCGATGAGATCGCCGAGCGCTTGGGCTTGCCGCTGCAGGTCCGGGAGCGCGGGTGTGCTCGGCAGTGCCGTGAGTTGCTGCGCCGCCGTCGCAGCAAACTCCTTCATTTCTTCGTACTCGCTGGCCTTTTGAATTTGGCCATCGCTGACCGCGCCGCCGTAGTCGACCGCGAGGTAGTCCAGCAACTGCCAGGTCTGCTTGGCCTGGTCGCTGGCGGCAGGGTTGGCCGCCCAGGCGGGAGAAGCGGACCACAGCGCAAGCAGCGCGGCCAGTGCCATGAATCGCCTGGCGCAAAGTGAGAGCATTCTTAATCTTTTAATGATATTGATTCTTATTTTATTCACGCATCACGTTGCCACCCAAGTCAATATCAACTGGGGGGTAGTCACTTGACGCTGTGCGCTCCATGAACATGGCCGCTTCGACCCGTTGATTGGTGAGCACGACTCGATGCCGTGGACAACTCAGTCAGGATGCCGCATTGGCTGGCCTGCTGGGATTCACGGCAGTTCTCTCGCAAACTCTTGAGCTGTCGCTCCAGCGCCCTCAAATCTTTGATGCGGGCGGCTACGTGGCCGATGTGCTCATCGAGCAGGTCGTTCACCTGCGCGCAGTTCTCCTGAGGGGAGTCCTTGAAGCGCAGCAGCACCCGGATTTCGTCCAACGTCATGTCCAACCCTCGGCAGTGCCGAATAAACGACAGTCGGTCAACGTGCGTGCTGTCGTATACGCGGTAGTTGCCTTCTGTGCGAGCCGTTTCTGGCAGCAATCCTTCGCGCTCGTAGTAACGGATCGTCTCCACCTGGGTGTGCGTGGCCTTGGCCAGTTCGCCGATTTTCATGTCCTTGCGTTCAGCGCTCGCTGGTTTTTCGTACTTCTCATTGTAGGTGCTTGACACTGTAGTGGATACAGGGTTTCCAATTCAGCCAACAAGGAGAAATTCATGAGCCCTGCCCACCAACGCCAACAAACGGACAGCGCCTGCGGCTGCGGGAGTGGCTGTTCGACGCCGCCCGTCGTGAGTCAGCCGGTGGTGTCTGAAGCGCCGGTGATCGAGTCACGGCGCTTCCGCATCGCAAACATGGACTGCGCCTCGGAGGAGTCGGAAATCCGCCGAGCGCTGGAGGGCAAGGCGGGAATTCGCAGCCTGCAATTCAATCTGGGGGCGCGAGAACTGGCCATTGCTGCCGATGATCCTGCCTTGCAGCAGGCGCTGGACGCTATCCGCAAGGCGGGCTTTAAGCCGGAGCCCCTCAGCGGCGCAGGTCCGTCGGCTACCGCCGCCGCGGCTGCCCCGCCGCCGGGCTTCTGGACGACGTGGGGCAAGTCGCTGGGTGCCTTGGGACTGGCGATGGTGGCCGAAGGCTTGGCATTCGCTCTTCCAGACAGCGGGCCGGTCAAGGTGCTCGGGATGGCGCTGGCCGCAGCGGCCATCGCGCTGTCAGGCTTCTCGGTCTACGGCAAAGGGCTTGCCGCGTTGCGGCAGGGCCGCCTGAACATCAACGCCTTGATGACTGTAGCCGTGACGGGTGCATTTCTGATCGGCCAGTGGCCCGAGGCCGCGATGGTGATGGCCTTGTATGCCATCGCTGAAGCCATCGAGGCGCGCGCCGTGGATCGGGCGCGTGGCGCCATCAAGAGCCTGCTGGCGCTCGCGCCAGAGCAAGCCGAGGTGCGTCAATCGGATGGCAACTGGGAGCGCATCGGTGTCAAAACGGTCGCGGTGGATGCGGTCGTTCGCATTCGCCCCGGCGAGCGTGTTCCGCTGGACGGCATCGTGACCTTGGGCCAGAGCGCCATCGACCAGTCTCCCGTGACGGGCGAAAGCCTGCCGGTGGACAAGGCGCCCGGCGATGAAGTCTTCGCCGGCACCATCAATCAGTCAGGAGCGCTGGAAATTCGCGTCACGGCCCCGGCTTCCGACAGCACGCTGGCGCGCATCATCCACGCGGTTGAGCAGGCCCAATCTTCTCGTGCGCCCACCCAACGCTTCGTGGACCGATTTGCGGCCATCTACACGCCCGCGGTGTTCATTCTGGCGGTGGCCGTGGCGCTGCTGATGCCGTGGCTCATGGGCTTGACCTGGATGCAGGCCATCTACAAGGCCCTGGTGCTGCTGGTCATCGCTTGCCCCTGCGCCTTGGTGATTTCCACGCCCGTCACTGTCGTCAGCGGTTTGGCCGCCGGGGCGCGTCGGGGCATCTTGATCAAAGGCGGTGTGTATCTGGAAGAGGCGCGCAAGATCAAGGCCGTGGCGCTGGACAAGACCGGCACCATCACCGAAGGCAAGCCCAAGCTGGTGGCCTTCGAGCCCGTGGATGCAGCACTCGGCCAGCAGGCCCTGGAGGGGCTGGCCAAGAGCCTCGCGGCGCGGTCGGATCACCCGGTGTCCAAGGCCATCGCGGACGGCGTGTCATCCGCCGCGCAAGAGGTGGACGAGTTTCAGGCCGTTGCCGGGCGCGGCGTGCAGGGGGTGATCGACGGCCATACCTATGTGCTGGCCAATCACCGCTGGATCGAAGAGCGCGGGCAATGCTCGGCTGAACTCGAAGCCCGACTCGCAGTGCATGAACAAGCGGGCCGCACCGTCACGCTGCTGGCCAGCAGCGAACGGGTCATGGCCATCTGCGCAGTGGCCGACACCATTAAACCTTCATCCGCGCAAGCCGTGGCCGACCTGAAGGCGCTGGGCGTGACGCCGGTGATGCTGACGGGGGACAACCTGGCGACGGCGCAAACCGTCGGCACCCAGGCGGGCATCGCCGAGGTGCGCGGCAACCTGCTGCCCGAAGACAAGCTGCGCGCCATCGGCGAGCTTCAGCAGCGCCTGGGCGTCACGGCGATGACCGGCGACGGCATCAACGATGCCCCCGCGCTGGCGAAGGCCGACATCGGCTTCGCCATGGGCGGCGCGGGCACCCACACGGCGATGGAAGCCGCCGACGTGGTGGTCATGAATGACGACCTGCGCCGCCTGCCCGAAACGATCCGGCTGTCCAGGCGCACCCACGCTGTGCTGTGGCAGAACATTGCGCTCGCGCTGGGCATCAAGCTGGTGTTCTTGCTGCTGGCCATCTTCGATGATGCCTCCATGTGGATGGCTGTGTTCGCCGACATGGGGGCGAGCTTGCTGGTGGTCTTCAACGGTCTGAGGCTGCTCAGGCAGCGGACGGGTCAGTAAAACCGAACCTGGAGTTGAAAATGGGAATCCTGGATCGAATTTTTGGTGGGCATGGCGGCGGCCACGGCGGGGGGCATGGCAGTTCCCACGGGCATAGCAATAGCCACGGCCACGGGAGCCCCAGCGGTCACGACTGGGGACGCAATCCAGCGCCTTCGGCCAGCGGCATCACATGCCCGCAATGCAAAGCGATCAATCCGCAAGGCGCTCGCTTTTGCAGCCAGTGCGGGACATCGCTGGTGCCAGCTTCATGTGCGAAGTGCAGCAGTGTCATTCCGACCGGCGCGAAATTCTGTGCTCAGTGTGGCAACGCGGTGATCTGAGTCATGGCGATCTCGGCCTGGATGTACACCTTGATCCCGGCAGCGGCCGCCATCATCGGCGCCGCAGTCGCGGTGAGCGCGCGCCCAGGGCCAACGCTGGTCAGCGCGATTCAACACTTCGCCGCTGGCGTCGTGTTCGCGGCGGCGGCCGGCGAAATCCTGCCCGACATCATGCACCGGGGCTCGCCTTGGGCAACGTTGATCGGCGGCGGAATCGGCGTCGCCACCATGCTGCTGGTGAAGCATTTGGAGGCGTTGGCGAAAGGGCCAGCCGGTCTCTTGACAGTGATCGGCATCGACATCCTGATTGACGGCTTGGTGCTCGGCATCGGGTTTGCGGCTGGCCCGAAGGTCGGCCTGCTGCTGACCATCGCCCTGACTATCGAGGTGCTGTTCCTTGGCTTGACGGTGGCCACGGAACTCGGCGAGAGCGTTCGCTCCCGTGCCAAGGTCGTTTGGATCACGGCTGCACTCGTGCTTTTGCTGCCAATCGGGGCTTTGCTCGGAGCGCCGGTGGCGTTGTTACCCAGTCCCGTCGTGACCGGCTTCTTCGCCTTTGGTCTGATTGCGCTGCTCTACCTCGTGACCGAAGAACTGTTGGTTGAAGCGCATGAGACGCCAGATCGCCCTTGGGTGACGGCGATGTTCTTTGTCGGCTTTCTGGCCCTGCTTCTGCTTGAGGAAGTCATCGGCTAGTGGCGCAGGTGTCTCCAGAATGATGAACTCAAGTCTGTAGCTGCTACACTATTGACCTTATGCGCAAATGGCTGGCCATCGTTCTGTTGGTACTCATGCCGCTCCAATTCAGTTGGGCGGCGGCGGCCAGCTATTGCCAGCATGAAACCGGGGCCGCGGCCAAGCACTTTGGCCACCATGCACATCAGCACAAGGCCGCCGACGGCAAGGACGCCAGCCCTGATCCGACCAAGACCCTGGGCGGCGATCCTGATTGCGCGTCCTGTCATGCCGGGTGCTTCTCGGTCTTGTCTGGGGACGTCAAGGTGGCGTCGCCGATCAGCCCGTCTCTGGATACGGCGTACCACCCGGAGCGCCTTGCAGCGCCTCCACCCGAACGTTTAGAGCGCCCTCAGTGGCGTGCCCTCGCCTGATCGGCGGGGAGCGCGTTCCTTTCCCTTCGTCATCACCTCTACCGTCGCGCATGGCGCGTCACGGTGTGCGGTCGGCTTCATGCGGCTGATGTGACGACGTTGCTGGCGATCATCTGGATCGCCCCCCGCCGATTCCCTCGTGTATTTCAAGTCACTGGAGAATCGGATGTTGAAGGGTATTCACAATCACAACGCAAGGGCAACGGCGGCAGGCTTGCTCCTTGCGTTCACGGCAGGGCTGGCTTTCGCCCAGCCGCTGCCAGCGCTACTGGGCAATGCCCAAAGCGGGGCGCAGACTGAAGCAACGGCTCCACTGAGCCTGCAAAAAGCCATCGCGCTGGCTTTGGAAGCCAATCTTGACCTGACCGTCGCTCAGCGGGAAGTCGAGGCCGTGCAAGGCCAGGTGCTTCAGGCGCAAGCGCGCCGCAACCCCGAACTGGCGTATGCGCTTGAAGACCAGCGCACGCAAACCCGCACCCAAAGCGCGCAGATCAACCTGCCCATCGAATTGGGAAGCAAGCGCGCCGCCCGCATCGCGGCAGCAGAACGAGGGCGTGACGTTGCGGTCGAAGAATTGAACGCACGTCGCGTCGAAATTCGCGCCGCCGTGGTCGCCGCCTTCTTCGAGGCGCTGGCCGCCCAGGATCGCACGGCCCTGGCCCAGGACAGCGTTGACTTGGCCAGGAAAGCGACGGACGCCGTTGCCAAGCGCGTGACGGCGGGCAAGGTTTCTCCGGTCGAGGAAACCAAGGCACGTGTGGCCGAGGCCGGTGTGCGGGTTGAACTGGCGCAGGCCCAAAGCGAACAGCGCAGCGCTCGCGCACGGCTGGCCAGCTTGCTGGGGGCCAGCCCGCCTCAGTTCACCCAGGTGTCGGGCAGTGTGGATGATCTCCCGGTCGTCCCTTCGCTGGATGACATCCAGCAGCGCCTGTCGGCCTCGTCGGCATTGCGCCGGGCGCAGTTGGAAGTCGAACGCCGCAGGTCATTGGCTGACGTGGAGCGGAGCAAGCAAACGCCCGATGTCACGGTCAGCCTGGGCGTGAAGCGCCCGAACGAGCTTGCGCGCAATCAGTTGATGCTCGGCGTTTCCGTGCCGCTGCCTTTGTTCGACCGCAATCAGGGCAACTTGCTGGAAGCGTTGAAGCGTGAAGACAAGGCGCGGGACGAACTCCAGGCGCTGAACGTGCGCCTGAGCACGGACGTGCTTCAAGCCCGCGAGCGGCTGGCCTCAGTGCGCGGCGAGATCGACGTGTTGCAGCGCGAGGTGCTGCCGGGAGCCAAGAGCGCCTATGACGCGGCCACCGTGGGATTTGGCTACGGCAAGTTCAACTTCCTGGAAGTGCTGGACGCGCAGCGCACCTACTTCGCCGCCCAATCCCAATACCTCAAGGCACTGGCCGAAGCGCATCGCGCGGCGGCGGACATGGATCGCGTGATAGGCGCATCCGAACCCACGACCACCCCGCCCGTGAACAAGGAATGAACATGAAACTCGACACGAACAAACTGAACGTCGGCAAGAAACAGTGGATCGCCATCGCCGTGATCGCCGCAGTGGGCATTGGACTGGGCGGCGCCATTCTCGGCGGCAAGACGGGCAAGACCGCTGAAGGCGAGGGCCACGGCAGCCACGTTGAAGCCAAGGCCCACGGCGATGGTGAGCATCATGGCAAGACAAGCGATGCGCAGCACGAGGACGACAAGGGCCATGCGGATGGCGAGCACCATGAAGGGCCGGGCAAGGGGCCGCATGGCGGAAAGCTGTTCAATGAAGGGGATTTCGGATTGGAGGCATTGCTCGCCGAGGACGGAGGCGAGCCGCGTCTGCGCATCTGGCTGTACGACAAGAACAAGGCGCTGACCAGCAGCGCCGCCAAGGTCAGCGCCACCGTCACGCGCCTGACTGGCGAGAAGCAGGTACTCAACTTCGCGCCCGACAAGGACAGTCTGTTGAGTCGCGAGACCGTACCGGAACCTCATGCGTTCGAGGTCAGCATCGTGGCGCAGACGGCCAACGCGCCTTTCACGTTCAGCTTCAGCCAGGAAGAGGGGAAAGTCGAACTCAGCGATGCGCAAATCAAGGCGGCATCCATCGGCATCGACACCGCAGGGGCCGCAAGCATCAAGTCTGCCCTGCAATTGCCGGGCGAGATCCGCCTGAACGAAGACCGCACCTCGCATGTCGTCCCGCGCATGGCGGGCGTGGTCGAGAGCGTGCAGGCCAGCTTGGGACAAACGGTCAAGAAGGGACAGGTGCTGGCGGTCATAACCAGCCCGACCGCCTCCGAGCAGCGCAGCGAATTGCAGACGGCGCAAAAGCGGCTGGCTTTGGCTAAGACCACCTTCGAGCGCGAGAAGCGGCTGTGGGAACAGAAGATTTCCGCCGAGCAGGATTACCTGCAAGCCGGGCAGGCATTGAACGAGGCGCAGGTCGCCGTGGCCAACGCGCAGCAGAAGCTGTCTGCCGTGGGCCTGGCCCCAGGGTCTTCGGGCGGGCTGAACCGCCTGGAGTTGCGCGCACCCTTCGATGGCGTGGTGATTGAAAAGCACCTCAGCCTGGGCGAAGCCGTCAAGGAAGACGCTGCCGTGTTCACGGTGTCCGACCTGGGCCAGGTCTGGGCGGAAATCAACGTGCCCGCCAAGGATTTGCCGCTCGTCCGAGTGGGCGAAAAAGTCAGCATCAAGGCCACGGCCTTCGATGCCAGCGCGCAAGGCACCATCACTTTCGTGGGCGCGTTGATCGGCGAGCAGACCCGCACGGCCAAGGCCCGCGTGGTCTTGGCCAATCCGCAGGGCGCGTGGCGTCCCGGCCTGTTCGTCAATGTGGAAGTGACCGCATCCGAGGCCAACGTGCCCGTCACCGTGGCCAGCGATGCGATACAGAGCGTGGGCGACAAGCCTGTCGTCTTCGTCAAGGTGAATGACGGCTTCGTGGCCCAGCCCGTGCAGTTGGGTCGCAGCGATGGCAAGCGCGTCGAGGTGCTGCAAGGGCTCCAAGCCGGGGCCGCGTATGCGGCGGCGGGCAGTTTCGTCGTGAAGTCCGAACTCGGCAAAGCCTCTGCCGAACACACCCATTGATGCCGGAGCCACGCCCATGTTTGAAAAACTCATTCGCGCGGCCATCGAGCACCGATGGCTGGTGCTGCTGGCCGCCATCGGCATGGCCGCCGTCGGCGTATTCAGCTATCAGAAGCTGCCCATCGACGCCGTGCCGGACATCACCAACGTCCAGGTTCAAATCAATACCCAGGCACCGGGCTATTCGCCGCTGGAAGCCGAGCAACGGGTGACATACCCGATTGAAACCGTGATGGCGGGCCTGCCCAACTTGGAGCAGACCCGCTCCCTGTCGCGCTATGGCCTGTCGCAAGTGACCGTCATCTTCAAGGACGGCACCGACATCTACTTCGCGCGCCAGTTGGTCAATGAGCGCATCCAGGAAGCACGCGACAAGCTGCCTGCCGGCATCACGCCCGCGCTGGGGCCGATCTCCACCGGCCTGGGCGAGATTTACCTGTGGACGGTCGAGGCCAAGGACGGTGCGAAGAAGCCCAACGGCACGCCCTACACGGCCACCGATCTGCGCGAGATTCAGGACTGGATCATCAAGCCGCAGTTGCGCAACGTTCCGGGTGTGACGGAAATCAACTCGATCGGCGGCTATGCCAAGGAATACCAGATTGCGCCTATCCCCGCGCGTCTGGCTTCGTTGGGCGTCACCCTGCAAGACATCGTGACGGCGCTGGACCGCAACAACGGCAACGTGGGCGCGGGCTACATCGAAAAGCGCGGCGAGCAGTATCTGATCCGGGCGCCCGGGCAGGTCAAGACGCTGGAGGACATTGGCAATGTCATCCTCAGCAGCGCGGGCGGTGTGCCGATCCGGGTGCGCGACGTGGCCGACGTTGGGATGGGGCGCGAACTGCGCACCGGCGCCGCCACGGACAACGGCCGCGAAGTGGTGCTGGGCACGGTGTTCATGCTCATCGGCCAGAACAGCCGCACGGTGTCGCAGGCCGTGGACAAGAAGATGGTGGAGATCAACCGCAGCCTGCCCGAGGGCGTGCATGCGGTGACGGTGTACGACCGCACCGTGCTGGTGGACAAGGCCATCGCCACGGTGAAGAAGAACCTGCTGGAAGGCGCGATCCTGGTGATCGTGATCCTGTTTCTGTTCCTGGGCAACATCCGTGCCGCCATCATCACGGCGACGGTGATTCCCCTGTCGATGCTGTTCACCTTCACCGGCATGGTGCATTACAAGGTGAGCGCCAACCTGATGAGCCTGGGGGCGCTGGATTTCGGCATCATCATCGACGGGGCGGTGGTGATCGTCGAGAACTGCGTGCGCCGACTGGCCCATGCGCAGGCGCACCAGGGCAGGCCCTTGACGCGGGCGGAGCGCTTTCACGAGGTGTTCCTGGCGTCCAAGGAATCGCGCCGCGCGCTGCTGTTCGGGCAGCTCATCATCATGGTGGTCTACCTGCCCATCTTTGCCCTGACGGGTGTGGAAGGGAAGATGTTCCACCCGATGGCGTTCACGGTGGTGGCCGCGCTGGTGGGGGCCATGATCCTGTCGGTGACCTTCATTCCGGCGGCGGTCGCCCTGTTCATTGGCAATCGGGTCAGCGAGACGGAAAACTTCCTGATGATGCAGGCCAAGCGCTGGTACGGCCCCTTGCTGGATCGCGTGATGGCGGCCAAGGCCGTGGTGCTGGCGGCCGTCGCCGTGGCGGTGGTGCTGTGCGGTTTGATCGCCACCCGCATGGGCAGCGAGTTCGTGCCCAGTCTGAACGAAGGCGACTTCGCCATCCAGGCGTTGCGCATTCCAGGTACCAGTCTGACGCAATCGGTGGCAATGCAGCAGCAACTGGAGACCACGCTGAAGGCCCAGTTCCCCGAGATCGACCGCGTTTTCGCGCGCACCGGCACGGCGGAAATCGCCTCCGACCCCATGCCGCCGAACATTTCCGACGGCTACATCATGCTCAAGCCCGTGTCCGAGTGGCCCGAGCCGCGCAAGTCGCGCGACGAATTGCTGGCGGCTATTCAGGAGACCGTGGGCAAGGTGCCGGGGAACAACTATGAGTTCTCGCAGCCGATCCAGTTGCGCTTCAACGAACTCATCTCGGGGGTGCGCAGCGATGTGGCGGTGAAGATTTTTGGCGACGACATGGATGTCTTGAACAAGACGGCCGAGGAGGTCTCGTCCATGCTGCAGAAGATTCCCGGCGCTTCCGAAGTCAAGGTGGAGCAGACCACCGGCTTGCCGATGCTGACCGTGAACATCGACCGCCAGAAAGCCGCGCGCTATGGGCTGAACGTGGCCGACATCCAGGACGCCGTGGCCACCGCCATCGGTGGGCGCGAGGCCGGCACGCTGTTCGAGGGCGACCGCCGCTTCGACATTCTGGTGCGCTTGCCCGAGTCCTTGCGTAATGACTTGGAAAGCATGAAGCGCCTGCCGATTCCTCTGCCGCGCGCAACGGGTGGCGCGGGCGGCGGCGAGGGCCGAACCAACTTCATCCAACTGGCCGAGGTGGCGAGCTTCGAGCTGGCGCCCGGCCCCAACCAGATCAGCCGGGAAAACGGCAAGCGCCGCATCGTGGTCAGCGCCAACGTGCGCGGCCGTGACGTGGGTTCCTTCGTGGCCGACGCCGAGGCAGCGCTGGCGCAAGTCAAGATTCCCACTGGCTATTGGACGAGTTGGGGCGGCACGTTCGAGAACCTGCAATCCGCCACGCAGCGCTTGCAGATCGTCGTGCCAGTGTCGCTGCTGCTGGTCTTCGTGCTGCTGTTCGCTATGTTCGGCAATGTCAAGGACGGCTTGCTGGTCTTCACCGGCATTCCGTTTGCACTGACCGGCGGCATCCTGGCGCTGTGGCTGCGCGACATTCCGCTGTCCATCTCCGCCGCCGTGGGCTTCATCGCGCTGTCGGGCGTGGCCGTGCTCAATGGCCTGGTGATGATTTCCTACATCCGCAGCCTGCGTGAGGCTGGAACGCCGCTGGACGAAGCCATCCGTGAGGGTGCCCTGACGCGCTTGCGGCCGGTGCTGATGACGGCCCTGGTGGCATCGCTGGGCTTCATCCCGATGGCGATCGCCACGGGAACCGGCGCGGAAGTGCAGCGGCCATTGGCCACCGTGGTGATCGGCGGCATCTTGTCTTCCACCATGCTGACGCTGCTGGTGTTGCCGGTCTTGTATCGCTTAGCTCATCACCCTGAAGAGCAGGAAGAGGATGTTACTGCCGAGCCGGCGCATGAGCGTGCTTCCGCTTGATAGGAACAATCGGACAGCGGCTGAGGAAGCAATTCGCCGCGACAGTGCGCGGCAGAATTGCTTCGTGGGAAATTGGGCGTCAGTGTGGAGCATCCATTGGATAGTCACAACGTTGATAGCGATCCAATTGCCCATGCAGGCAATCAATCTGTCAGGGCGCGAAGCCTAGCAGCGCGCTCGGCAGGTGGCTCATTGCGCAGTTCATTAATCACTTCATCGCGTGTCTTGCCTGGGCCTGTGCTGGGCACGGGGGGCGGGTAATTACTTTCGCCGTAAGAGAGGCGCCCTTGCTGAGTGGCAGCCACGGCCTCGGCCTGGACTTGGGCTCGGGTTTCTTCGCTCTTGAAGTGTTCCGGATGAATGATCACCCCAGCTTCATTGTTGGCGGGATGTTCGTATGCTGCCGATGCAATCCCTGGCAGACTCAGGGTGGCCGCTGCCGCCACGGCAGTGATCATGGAAGAAAGGGAGAGGCGACATTGAGTCATGGTAAAGCTCCTTGTAGAAGTCGATGAAACTTGCATCTCTCACACCTTGCTCAGGCGATGAGGAGATGTGTTCATCGTAGAAATCTCTACCCAACAGAATCAGGACTGCGTGGTGAGATTTCTGTCAGCTTTCCCGGGTGCTGATCGCTATGGTGTTCATGGGCAGGGTCACGGTTTCATGCCTCGATGGGGAACATCAACGTGAAGCGTGTTCGCCCACCAGAAGACGCTGCCACGACGACGCCGCCATGCGCTTGCGCAATGGCGCGGGTGATGGCCAGTCCCAAGCCGCTGCCTTCGGCGTCAGGATGAGCACGCGAGGGGTCGGCACGGTAGAAGCGATCAAAGAGGCGGGGCAGGATTCGGGGATCGATGTCCTGGCCTGTGTTCTCCACCGCCACGGAGGTGGCGTTCTCAATGGTTGAGATGCTGATCGTGACATCGCCTGCATCCGGCGTATGGCGCAAGGCGTTGGACAACAGGTTGCTTACCGCGCGGCGGAACATCAGCCGGTCGCCATCGATGGTTCCATCACCGTCGAGCTGAAGGCGGATGTGCTTCTCTTCCGCCACGGCCTCGTAGAAATCCAGCAATGCCTGGGCTTCCTGGCGCGCGGAAAACCGTTCCTTGTGCGGCAGATCCACGCCGCGCTCGGTCTTGGCCAGAAACAGCATGTCCGACACCATGCGCGCCAGGCGCTGGAACTCCTCGGCGTTGGAGGCCAGGATGTCTCGATACGTTGCGGCATCACGCCTGGTCGCCAACGCCACCTGTGTCTGTGTCAGCAGATTGCTGATGGGGGTGCGCAACTCGTGCGCCAGATCCGATGAGAACTCGGTCAGGCGCTGGAAATCATCCTGCAACCGATCCAGCATGCGATTGAGTTCCCGTGCCAAGTCGGCCATTTCCACCGGAACGGCTTCGACCGGCATGCGCTCGGTCAATTTCTGACTGGTGACTGCGGCTGCGCGTGATCGCATTTCACGCAAGGGGGCCAGACCTTGGCGGGCAGCGAGCCACGACAGCAGGCCACACACAGCGATGGCTGCAGCCACATAAATTGCGAGATTGCGGCGCAGCCCATTCAGAAATTGGATGTGGTGCTTGGTGTCCGCTGCGATCAGTACCTGCAGAGCTGAATCCGAGTAAGCAGGGGCGACCTCGAAACTCAAGGTGTGAAATTCGGCATCATGGTGCTGCCAAATTCCAAAAGTGGCTTTCTTATCAGTGCTCAAGACCGTGCCGCGCCCAATGCTGTCAGGCCCTGAATCGGAGGATTGAAAGACGACTTTTTGCTGAGCGTCCTGCACCTGAACATAGAGATCGTGGTGGTAGCTCAAGGCTTCGCTCAAGCGCGCGCGCGTGTCATCCGCCGAGCGGGCATTGCGAAGAATCTCCTCGATCAGATGTTGCTTGTCCTGCAACGCCATCCGATCCAGCTCGACGAAATGCCGCTTGGTTTCGGCCAGAAACAGAATACCCAGCCCCAGCACCACCGCAGCGGCCACCACAGTGAAAAAGAAGGTCAGGCGCTGGGTCAGCGGAAGTTTGAGCCAATGAGCATGCCGCAACACCTATTGATCCTCCGGCACATCCAGCACATAGCCCATGCCTCGCACGGTCTGGATGAGCTTGATGGGATGACCTTCGTCAATCTTCACTCGCAGGCGGCGCATTGCGACTTCGATAACATTTGTGTCGCTGTCGAAGTTCATGTCCCACACCTGCGACGCGATCAGCGAGCGCGGCAACACCTCGCCATGGCGGCGCATGAGCAGTTCCAGCAGTCCGAATTCCTTTGCGGTCAGATCAACGCGCTTGCCGTTGCGGGAAACGCGCCGGCGCAGCAAATCCAGATCCAGATCGGCGACACGCAATACTGTGCTTTCGCTGTTGGCGTGGCCGCGCCGCAAGATGATGCGTACACGGGCCAGCAACTCTGCGAACGAGAAGGGCTTGACGAGATAGTCGTCGGCCCCGAGTTCCAGCCCTTTGACGCGATCCTCCACCTGGTCACGGGCGGTCAGGAACAGCACGGGCATTTCCAGCCCCCGGTCGCGCAGGGATTGCAGCACTTGCCAGCCATTCAGGCCCGGCAGCATGACATCCAGGATCACCAAGTCGTATTCACCCTGTAGCGCCAAATGCAGGCCATCGGCACCGTTGGGCACCAGGTCGCAGATGTAGCCAGCCTCGATCAAGCCCTGGCGCAGGTACTCGCCCGTCTTGGGTTCGTCTTCTACGATCAATATCTTCACGTGGGCTCTCCATTCCATGCTTTTGCAAGAGTGTGCCGAGTTTGGAGCTTCATGACATGAAGATAATAAAAATGTAATGTTCGGAACATCTGGACGAAAGGGTGGCCTCCTCAGAATCTCCACATCGTGAGATCAAAGACTCTTCCAGAGGAGACCATGGCTATTTCCCACCGCTTGCCATCCATCAAGGCCCTGCTGCCCTGGGCGCTGGCATTGTTCGCAGGGGCGGCTGCCGCCCAAGTCCCGGCAGATGCCAAGTCCCCCCAGCCTGCACTGCCGACGAAGTTGCAGTACTCGTCCGCCATTGGCGCTTACCAAGCCTATGCGGATCAGCCCGTGCAATCCTGGCGCGAAGCCAACGATCGAGTGGGCCGGATCGGTGGCTGGCGAGCCTATGCCAAGGAAATCAAGACCGGCGTGCCCGCATCCGCTCAAGATGCGGCAGGCTCCAACGATGTACATACAGGTCAGCACCGGGGGGCCAAGCCATGATGCCTTTGCGTGCTACGCGCGCCAAGCTGGCGCTGTCCGCGCTCGGTTTGGCGGTGCTGACCGGCTGTGCCAGTGTCAGCCTGGATCAGAACATCCGGCGTGTCAATGACGAAGCGGGCAGCTTCACTGAAGGCAAGCTTTCTCTGGCACGAACCCAGGAAGAGCGCGACCAGCGTGCGCAGGCAGCCCAGACCTTGCTGGCGCAGCCGCTGGGGCAGAAGGAGACCGTTCGGTTGGCGCTGGTCAACAGCCCGTCCTTGCAAGCCCTGCTGGCACAAGGCTGGGCGGAATCTTCCGACGCGGCACAGGTGGGCCGGATTGGCAATCCCATCTTCAGTTTTGAGCGCATGACAGCCGGCCCTGAACTGGAACTAGCCCGCGCGTTGTCCGTGGGCCTGCTGGACTTGCTGACTCTGCCGACCCGTAGAGGTGTTGCCACCGGGCTTATCGAGCAGTCTCAACTGCGCTTGACTGGCGACGTGGTGGATCAGATCACTCGCGTGCGCCAGGCTTGGGTACGCGCGGTCGTTGCGCAGCAGTCCTTCAGCTACGCCAAGCAGGTTTATGCGAGCGCCGAGGCGGGAGCGGAACTGGCCAAGCGCATGCAGGGTGCGGGAAACTTCAACCGCATCACCCGCGCACGTGAGCAAGCTTTCTACGCCGACGCGGCCACGCGCTTGAGCACGGCTCAGCACCAAGTCACTTCCAGCCGGGAGGAGTTGGTGCGCTTGCTAGGCTTGGATGAAGGGCAAACGCAAGCGCTTCAGTTGCCGGAACGTTTGCCCGACCTGCCCAAACAGCCGCAGGAGCCTCAGGCAGTGGCCTCCATGGCGACCCAGGCGCGTCTGGATGTTCGCCTGGCGCAGGCTGGAATGGATTCGGCGGCCAAGGCGCAGGGTTTGACCATGGTGACGAGCTTTACCGACATTGAACTCACCTGGCGTCGCAACACCACCTTCGATAACGCTGAAGGTACACGCTCGACCGCGCGTGGCTGGGAGATCGCTGTGCGCCTGCCCATTTTCGACTGGGGCGGGATGCAGCGCTCGGCGATGAATGCCCGCACCCTGGCTGCAGCCAACCAGCTCGAAGCCACGGTGCGTTCAGCGGGCTCCAGCTTGCGCGAAAGCTATTCGGCTTATCGCACCGCCTATGACGTGGCGCGCCACTACCGCGACGAGGTGGTGCCGCTGCGCAAGGTCATCTCGGATGAGAACCAGCTTCTCTACAACGGCATGTTCATCAGCACCTTCGAGTTGCTGGCCGACGCGCGAGATCAAGTCAGCGCCGTCATGGCGGCCATCGATGCGCAGCAGCAATTCTGGCTGGCCGATGCGGCCTTGCAGGCGTCCGTGATCGGGCGTCCCACCACCACCAGCTTATCCGTCACGTCCAGCGCGCCCAGCAGCGGCGAAGCCGGCCATTGATGCAGAGACGATTGCCATGACATCCAGAAGAGATTTATTCAAGTTTGCCGGCATAGCCGGCGGGGCCATCGCCGCCAGCGCGGTGAGCCGCGTAGCAATGGCTGCTCTGCCAGAACCGGTGATCCAAACCAGCCCGAACACCATGGCGCCATTGGTGCCCAATTCGGGTCGCCCCTACAACCCGGTGGTCACGCTCAACGGCTGGACACTGCCATGGCGCATGAACCAGGGCGTCAAGGAGTTCCATCTGGTGGCCGAACCGGTGGTGCGCGAAATGGCACCCGGCATGAAGGCCCACTTGTGGGGTTACAACGGTCAAAGCCCCGGCCCCACGATTGAAGTGGTGGAAGGCGACCGCGTACGCATCTTCGTCACCAACAAGCTGCCCGAGCACACCAGCGTTCACTGGCATGGTCAGCGTCTGCCCAACGGCATGGACGGCGTTGCAGGGTTGAACCAGCCAGCTATCCAACCCGGCGAGACCTACGTCTACGAATTCGTGGCACGCCGACCCGGCACTTTCATGTACCACCCGCACGCGGATGAGATGGTACAGATGGCCATGGGCATGATGGGTTTCTGGGTCACGCATCCTAAAGCCCAGCATCCGCTCATCGACGAGGTCCAACGAGATTTCTGCTTCCTCCTCAATGCTTATGACATTGAGCCTGGAGCAGCCACCCCCAAGGTTGCGGAAATGACCGACTTCAATCTGTGGACATGGAACAGTCGCGTCTTTCCTGGTATCGATTCCCTGAATGTCCGCCTCAATGACAAGGTTCGCATTCGTATCGGCAATCTCACCATGACCAATCACCCGATGCACCTGCATGGTCACGAGTTCTTGGTCACGGGTACCGACGGAGGCCCTACGCCCAAGAGCACGCGCTGGTATGAGGTGACCACGGACGTGGCTGTGGGGCAGATGCGCCAGATCGAGTTCCTGGCTGACGAAGAAGGCGACTGGGCTTTCCACTGCCACAAGAGCCACCACACCATGAACGCCATGGGTCATAACAACCCCACGCTCATCGGCGTGGATCATAGTGGCCTGGCCAAGAAGGTCAACAACCTCATCCCAGACTACATGGCCATGGGCGAACGCGGCATGGCCGACATGGGCGAAATGGAAATGCCCATTCCCGACAACACCATTCCCATGATGACCGGCCAGGGACCGTTTGGATCAGTGGAGATGGGCGGCATGTTCAGCGTAGTCAAGGTGCGCCGCAACCAAAAGCCCGGTGATTACAAAGACCCCGGCTGGTTTAAGCATCCCGCAGGCACGGTGGCGCACAAGTACACCGGTCCCATGGCCGAGCCCGCGCGCTTCAGTGCCGAAGGCGGCCAGTCCATGCCACGCATGCGCAAGCCTGCAACGCCGATCGAAGTCAACGTGCGCAAGCCCACCTCGCATGGCGAGCATTGAGTTTTCCCTTCAATTTTCAACCGGAGATCATCCATGAAATTCACGCGTTCTACGCTTTCTCAACTCTTCGCCATCGCTGCGCTGGCCGCATCGGGCGCTGCCTTTGCCAGCGGCAACCACGCTGGCGGCCATGGCCATGACGAGGGTGGCGAAACGGCCATCGGTAAGCCAGGCGTTGCCGCCCAGGCCAAGCGCACCATCAACATCGAGATGGGCGACAACATGCGCTTCACGCCGTCGAACATTCAGGTCAAGCAGGGTGAAACCGTGCGTTTCGTCGTCAAGAACACGGGGCAAATCAAGCACGAACTCAGCCTGGGCACCGAAAAGGAACTGCTGGAGCATCTGGAGCAGATGCGCAAGTTCCCGGACATGGAACATGACGAGCCCAGCAAGGTCACGCTGCAGCCTGGCAGGCAGGGCGAGATCGTCTGGCAGTTCACCAAGGCGGGAGCCGTGAACTTCGCCTGCCTGATGCCTGGCCACTACGAAGCCGGCATGAAGGGTGTCGTTCAGGTTGGCAAGAAATAAGCCCATTCCATTTTCCCATTCATACCTGTGAGGACATCATGAACACCATCAAGCAGATGCTCGCCATTTCCGCCCTGGCCCTGGGCATTGCCTTGCCGCTGACCAGCCATGCGCAAACCGCGTCTGGTCAAGCCCAGACAGCGGCGGCCTCGTCGGCCTCGTGGACCGATGGCGAGATCAAGAAGGTCGATGCGGACAATGGCAAGGTCACCATCAAGCACGGCGAGATCAAGAATCTGGACATGCCGGGCATGACCATGGTGTTTACCGCCAAGGACAAAAGCATGCTCGCCAACCTGAAGCCAGGCGACAAGGTGAAGTTCGTGGCCGCCAGCGAAGGCGGGAAGCTGGTTGTCACGGAAATCCAAGCTGCGCCCTGAGCGCGAATTCTGGGGAAGCAGTTCTTTGCGATTTGCGCGAGCCGGAGACGGATGGCCGCCGAAACCAGCGTATCCAAGACCAGCGTCTTCCAGCTCTTTGGCCTGCAACCGCAGCGCACCGCGGGCTTCAGCTGGACAATGGATTTGCAACTCCAGAAATCACTTTCATAAGGGAGTTGATTCATGGAGTTGCGCCATCTGCGTTACTTTCTGGCCGTCGCTGAAGAGCTGCACTTCGCCCGCGCTGCGGAGCGCCTGCACATTGAGCAATCGCCGCTGTCACGTGCCATCAGGGAACTGGAAGAAGAACTGGGCGTTCAGCTTTTCGTGCGTACTACCCGCAGCACCCGAATCACTCGTGCCGGAAAACTGTTCATGGAGCATGTCCCCCGTGTCTTTGCCGCCATGCAGCAGGCCCGAGACAGCGTAAAGGCTGCGGCCAACGGCTATCACGGCCAACTGCGCATTGCGCTGTCCGATGGCATCACGCCATCGCGCCTGCCGGTGTTGTTGGCGCGTTGCCGGGAGGAAGACCCGGAGGTCGATATCCGACTGTTCGAGGTGCCGCTGGCCAAGCAGATCAAGGGTTTGCACGACGACCTGTACGACGTTGGCTTTTCGATGGCCAACGAAGTAGGTGACGGCATCATCGCAGAGTCAGTCTGGGATGATCCGCTGATGGTGGCAGTGCCTGAGCGCCATCCCTTGCTTGCCTTCAAGCGCGTGCCGCTGGAGGAAGTTCTGCGCTATCCGTTGGTGCTGTGTGACCCGGAGATGTGCGAGGGGCATGCCCGCCAGATTGATCGTGTTCTGCGCCGGATGGAGCAGGAACCCTTGATCACCCAGCACGCCGCGACCTTCGACCTGATGATGGCGGTGGTGTCGTCTGGCCTGGCCCTGGGGCTGGCTGGTGCCGCGCATATCGCCTCCAGCCGAGAGCGGGGTGTGGTGGCACGGCCCCTGGAGGGACGCGCGCCCATGCTCACGACCTACATGCTGCGCCCAAGTACCGCGCCTTCGCAGGCGCTGGCACGCTTCATTGAACGGGTGGCGGCCATTGAATCGCATGAAGGCGACAAATCTTCAGAGTCCGTCCCACCTAACTCTCAAGAGGAGACCGAGCTATGAGCAAGATCGTGCTGCTGATGCTCGCGGCCGCATTGACTGCCTGCGGCAAATCCGCACCAACCGAGACCGTCGAGTCGCTGGTGGCACATCCCGCTCGCCTCAAGGAACTGCGCGAGCAGTGCAAACTGAATCGCGCCAAGCTGGGCGATGAACTGTGCAACCGGGTTGCCGAAGCGACGAACCGGCGCTTCTTCGGCGATGGCAAGGTGCCATACACGCCGCCCAAGGAACCGCCGAAGTTCTAAACGTGGTCAGTTGACTGCGCAGCATCGGATTTTTTCTCAACACGCCGCAGCGCGCCCACGCCTGCGGCATTTTTGCATCTTTCGCCCCTGCGCGAATTCTTGTTTTTTCCTCGACCTTTCTTCCGATAACGGTCTTTGACCGGCACTGAGCCGGCACCCGATCCTGACGCCTGCGGCACACGGTTGTGCCGCCCTCAACGGAGTGCGTGCAGGAGAAATCGGAGGCCAGCTTATGCAGGGAACGAACGTGCTGTTCGGTCAGATTGCCGCCGTATTTGGCATCGTGATCACCGGCGTGTGGGCAGCCACACAATGGACGGCAGCAGCCCTTGGCTATCAAGTACGCCTTGGCTCGCCCTGGTTCGACTTCCTGGGCACGCCGGTCTACCACCCGTGGCGGTTGTTCGAGTGGTGGTTCTTCTTCGACGCCTATGCGCCGCGTGTCTTCGACATCGGCGGCGCGATTGCCGGCGGCAGCGGCCTGGTCGCCGTGCTGGTCGCCATTGGCATGTCGATCTGGCGCTCGCGCCAATCACGCCTGGTCACGACCTACGGTTCGGCACGCTGGGCGAATGCAGAGGACATTCGTAAGGCAGGGCTCACGCAGCCTGCTGGTGTGCTCCTCGGTCAGCACGATCACCAGTATCTGCGACACGAAGGCCCGGAACACGTCCTGACCTTCGCGCCCACGCGCTCGGGCAAGGGCGTCGGTCTGGTGGTGCCGACCTTGTTGAGTTGGCCTGCGTCCGCCGTCATCCATGACATCAAGGGCGAGAACTGGAGCATCACCGCAGGATGGCGCTCGCGCTTCTCGCACTGCCTGCTGTTCAACCCCACCGATGCGAACTCTGCCGCCTACAACCCACTTCTGGAAGTGAGGCGCGGCGCGCATGAGGTGCGTGACGTGCAGAACATCGCAGACATCCTGGTTGACCCCGAGGGCGCGCTGGAGCGGCGCAACCATTGGGAGAAGACTTCGCACGCGCTGCTGGTCGGGGCCATCCTGCATGTGCTCTACGCGGGCGAGGACAAGACGCTGCGGGGCGTCGCCAACTTCCTCAGCGACCCGGCCTGTCCCTTCGAGCTGACATTGCACCGGATGATGACCACGCCGCACCTCGTGAATGAGGAAGGTGGTGGGCCGCATCCGGTGGTGGCTTCAGCGGCGCGCGAAGTGCTCAACAAGAGCGACAACGAACGTTCGGGCGTGCTGTCCACGGCCATGTCGTTCCTGGGTCTCTATCGCGACCCTACGGTGGCCGAAGTCACCTCGCGCTGCGATTGGCGCATCGCTGACCTGATCGCGGCCGAGCATCCGGTGTCGCTGTACCTCGTTGTTCCGCCTTCGGACATTTCACGGACGAAGCCGCTCATCCGCCTGATCCTCAATCAGATCGGGCGACGCCTCACCGAATCGCTGGACGGCAGCGACGGCATTGCCCGCCGCCACAAGCTGCTCTTGATGCTCGATGAGTTTCCCGCACTCGGGCGGCTCGACTTCTTCGAGACGGCCTTGGCCTTCATGGCGGGCTACGGCATCCGCAGCTTCCTCATCGCGCAGAGCCTGAACCAGATCGACAAGGCTTACGGCCAGAACCATTCGATCCTCGACAACTGCCATGTGCGGGTGACGTTCGCCACCAACGACGAACGCACGGCCAAGCGGATTTCCGAAACGCTCGGCACCGCGACCGAGCTACGCGCGCAGCGCAACTACGCGGGCCACCGGCTCGCGCCGTGGCTGGGCCATCTGATGGTGTCGCGCCAGGAAACGGCACGTCCGCTGCTGACGCCGGGCGAAGTCATGCAGCTTCCGCCTGACGAGGCGGTGGTGATGGTGTCCAGCGTGGCGCCGATCAAGGCCAAGAAGCTGCGCTACTACGCGGACAGCAATTTCAAGCGGCGTGTGCTGCCGCCGCCCGCGTTCGCGGCCGGGCGCTATGCCGATGTGCCGCCCTCACGGGCCGACGACTGGAGCGGCCTGGCAATCCCCGCTGTTGCGGCTGCACCGGCCGCTCAAGCCGCCGATGGCTTGGAGAGCCTGGGTTCGGCCGACGACGGCGGCCCGCGCCGCCAGCCCGAACTCTCCGAGACCGTCGCCTACGACGCCGAGCCGGATCACGTCGCTACCGACCTTGCACTGCTGGATGACGACGACTCACCGCTTCCTCTTCCACGCCAGCCCGACCCAGCCCTGCAACGCGCGGCCCGGCTGGCATCCCTTGACCCCAACGACGGAATCGACCTATGACCCAACACCGCCTCAATGTGTTCATCCAGCCCGAGCACGGCAAGCGGCTGGATGAACTGGCCGCCAAGAAAGGCGTGTCCAAGTCGTCCATCGTCGCGGCGGCGCTCGCATCGTGGCTGTCGCCCGATGCCGCCGACCAGCGCGAGGCGGCCATCGCCAAGCGGCTGGATCGTCTGTCGCGCCATGCCGAGCGCATGGAGCGCGACCAGAACATTGCCATCGAAACCTTGGCGCTGTTCATCCGCTACTACCTCACGGTCAGCACACCCGTCCCCGAGGCTCATCAAGAGGCCGCGCGCGCCCAGGGCAAGGCGCGCTTCGAGCAGTTTGTGGAGCAGTTGGGCCGGCATCTGCTGCGCGGGCGCAGCCTGGTGCGTGACGTGGTGGAGGAACTGCACCCTGATCCCTCGCGCATGGGTGATGTGCAGGAGCCTGCTGTATGAGCGCCGTTCCTTCCTTCACCGCCGTTTCCCTGGATCGCCGCATCCAGATGCTGCGCACGGCCATGGGGCCGCTGATCGCCGCCGCGCTCGAAGACCCGGACGTGGTGGAAATCATGCTCAACCCGGATCGCACCTTGTGGATCGACCGGCTTTCATCGGGGCGCTCACCGATGGGCGTGGAGCTGTCCGAAGCAGACGGCGAACGCATCATCCGCCTTGTGGCTGCTCACGTCGGCGCGGAAGTCCATCGCGGCCAGCCCTTGCTGACAGCCGAGTTGCCGGAAACCGGCGAACGCTTCGAGGGCATCTTGCCGCCCGCTGCGCCGGGGCCGGCCTTCGCGTTGCGCAAGCGTGCCTTTGGCGTGATCCCGCTGTCGCGCTACATCGAGGACGGAATGATGACCGCCGCGCAGGCGGGCCTGCTGGTGCGCGCCGTGCGCGAGCGCCAGAACATCCTGATCGCCGGTGGCACCAGCACGGGCAAAACCACCTTGGCGAATGCCTTGCTCGCCGAGATTGCCGCCACCGGCGACCGCGTGCTGGTGCTTGAAGACACGGTGGAGTTGCAATGCGCGGCCCGCGACCACGTACCGCTGCGCACGCGCGCAGGCGTCGTGTCCATGACCGAGCTGGTGCGCTCGTCCATGCGCCTGCGGCCGGATCGCGTGGTCGTCGGCGAGGTGCGCGGCGCCGAGGCGCTGGATCTCATCAAGGTGTGGGGCACCGGCCATCCGGGCGGCATCGCCACCATCCACGCCGGCTCCGCGCTGGGCGCGTTGCTGCGCCTGGAGCAACTGATTCTCGAAGTAGCGGTGAACCCGCCTCGTGCGCTGATCGCGGAAGCGGTCAATGTGGTCATCCACATCGCCGGGCGTGGGCGCAAGCGCCGCATCGAGAGCATCGCCCGCGTCGTCGGCTTCGACGGTGCGGGCTACCAACTGGCGGACGCGCTGGAAGCGCCGTTTCCCGAGCTGCTGCCGCAGTCCGACCTTTCCTCCCTGTCCCTCAACCACTCTGGAGAACTGCTATGACGCAGATGATCGTTCCTGCTTTCCGTATTTCCGCAAATTCGTTGCCCCGGCCCGCACGGTTGGATGGCTTGGCTCGCCCGGCCCTGCAGGGTCTGATGCTCGCGGCACTGATGCTGCTGCTTGCGGGCACGGCCCAGGCCGCCGGTTCCTCGATGCCCTGGGAGGGTCCGCTGCAGTCCATCCTGGAGTCGATCCAAGGGCCGGTGGCCCGGATCATCGCGGTCATCATCATCATCGCCACGGGCCTGGCGCTGGCCTTTGGTGACACCTCGGGCGGGTTCCGCAAGCTCATCCAGATCGTGTTCGGCCTGTCGATCGCGTTTGCGGCGTCGAGCTTCTTCCTGTCGTTCTTCAGCTTCTCGGGCGGGGCCGTCGTATGAATGCGGCCCACGATGGCTTGCAGGGCTTCGCGCCCGGCTTCGAGGTGCCGCTGCATCGCTCGCTGACCGAGCCGATTTTGATGGGCGGCGCGCCGCGCACCGTGGCCATCACCAACGGCACGCTGGCTGCGGCCGTGGGGCTGGGCTTGCAACTGTGGATTCCCGGCGTGGTGCTCTGGATCGTCGGCCATGCGCTGGCGGTCTGGGGCGCGCGTGTCGATCCGCAGTTCATGCAGGTCTTCGCCCGCCACATCAAGCACCGGCCGCTGTTGGACGTGTGAGGTGATGCCATGCTGAACCTTGCCGAATACCGCCAGCGCCCGGCCTTGCTCGCCGACTGGCTGCCGTGGGCCGGGCTGGTCGCGCCGGGCGTCGTCTTGAACAAGGATGGCTCGTTCCAGCGCACGGCCCGGTTTCGTGGCCCCGATCTCGACAGCGCCACGCAAGGCGAGCTGATCTCCACGTCCGCGCGCTTGAACAATGCGCTGCGCCGCCTGGGTTCGGGCTGGGCCTTGTTCATCGAGGCCGACCGCCGGCCCGCCGCCAACTACCCGCACTCGGAGTTTCCCGAGCCGCTGTCGTGGCTGGTGGACGAGGAGCGCCGCGCCGCCTTCGAGGACTCGGGCAACCACTTCGAGAGCGGCTACCACCTGACCCTCGTGTACCTGCCGCCGGAGGAGGCCCGCGCCCGCGCGGCGGGGATGCTCTACGAAAACCGCCCCACCGAAGGCGTGGACTGGCGTGAGCGCCTGACTGCCTTCGTCGCGGAGACGGATCGGATTTTCGACCTGCTCGACGGCGTGATGCCGGAGATCGCGTGGCTCGATGACAGCCAGACGCTGACCTATCTGCACGCCACCGTGTCCACACGGCGCTATCGCGTGGGCGTGCCCGAGGTGCCATTCCACCTTGACGCGCTGCTGGCCGACGCGCCGCTGATCGGTGGACTGGCGCCGATGCTGGGCGACCAGCACCTGCGCGTGGCGACGGTGCGGGGCTTCCCCACCTCGACCTGGCCGGGGATTCTGGATGACCTCAACCGCCTCAGCTTTGCGTACCGCTGGAGCACGCGCTTTCTCTGCCTCGACAAAGCCGATGCGGAAAAAGAACTCTCCCGCCTGCGTCGCCAGTGGTTCGCCAAGCGCAAGAACGTCATCGCGCTGCTGCGCGAAACCATCTTCCAGCAGGAAACCCCGCTGGTCGATACCGACGCCAGCAACAAATCGACCGACGCGGATGCCGCGCTGCAGGAACTGGGCAGCGACCAGGTGGCTTTTGGTTATCTGACCGCGACCGTCACCGTCATGGACGCGGATGCCGCCGTGGCCGACGAGAAGCTGCGCATGGTGGAGCGCGCCATCCAAGGACGCGGGTTCGTGACGATTCCCGAAACACTCAACGCCGTGGATGCGTGGTTGTCGTCCATTCCGGGTAATGCCTACGCCAACGTGCGCCAGCCCATCGTCTCGACGCTGAACCTAGCGCACATGATGCCGGTGTCAGCGGTATGGGCCGGGCCGGAGAAGAACGACCATCTCGACGGCCCGCCGCTGATCGTCACTCGCACCGAAGGCGCGACGCCGTTCCGGCTGGTGACGCACATCGGCGACGTGGGCCACACCTTGGTGGCCGGCCCCACGGGCATGGGCAAGTCGGTGCTGCTTGCCACCTTGGCGATGCAGTTCCGGCGCTATCGCGGCTCGCGCATCTTCGCCTTTGACATGGGGCGCTCGATGCGCGCCACCATCCTGGGCCTGGGCGGTGAGCACTACGACCTCGGGATGGATGGCGAGATCGCTTTCCAGCCGCTCGCGCGCATCGACCGCGAGGGCTACCGCACCTGGGCGGCTGAATGGATCGAGGGGCGCCTGCGACATGAGGGGGTGGCCGTCGGCCCCGAAGAGAAGGCCGCCATCTGGTCGGCGCTGGGAAGCCTGGCCGGTGCTCCGCTGGAGCAGCGCACGATGACCGGCCTGTCCGTCCTGCTGCAATCGAACGCGCTGCGGCAGGCGCTCGCGCCCTACGTGCTGGGCGGCGCCCACGGCAAGCTGCTGGATGCGGACTCGGATCGTCTGGGCGCCGGCTCCGTGCAGTGCTTCGAGATGGAGGAGCTGATGCACAGCAAGGCCGCCGTCATGGCCGTGCTGCACTACCTCTTTGCGCGCTTCGATGAACGCTTCGACGGTGCGCCCACGCTGCTGATCCTCGATGAGGCGTGGCTGTTCCTCGACGATCCGGTGTTTGCCGCGCGCATTCGCCAGTGGCTCAAGACGTTGCGCAAGAAGAACGTGTCGGTCATCTTCGCCACGCAGAGCCTGGCCGACATCAAGGATTCGAGCATCGCGCCGGCCATCATCGAGAGCTGCGCCAGCCGCATCTTTCTGCCGAATCCGCAGGCGACCGAACCGCAGATTTGCACGATCTACGAGGGCTTCGGCCTCAACAGCCGCCAGATCGAGATCGTGGCGACTGCACAGCCCAAGCGGGACTACTACTACCAATCCCGCCTCGGCAACCGCCTGTTCGACCTCGACCTGGGCGCCGCGACCCTGGCCTTCGCGGGTGCTTCCACACCGCAAGACCAGCGCGACATCGACGCGGTGCTGGCTTCTTCCGCATCCACCCCGTTCGCAGCCACCTGGCTGCGCCATCGCGGCCTGCATTGGGCCGCCGAGCTGCTGTCCTCGTTCCCGTCCACCCATCCCCAGGAGAACCCATCATGAAAAAGCGTCTTCTCGCCGCCGCCGTCGCGGCCATGCTTTGCACCGCCACCGCCCATGCGCAATGGGTCGTGATCGACCCCACGAACCTCGTGCAAAACACGTTGACCGCGATCCGCACGCTGGAGCAGATCAACAACCAGATCAAGCAGCTCCAGAACGAGGCGCAGATGCTCATCAACCAGGCTCGCAACCTCGCCAGCCTGCCGTCCAGCGTGGTGGGCCAGTTGCGCGCGAACCTGGCAGCCACGCAGCGGCTGATCGCGCAGGCCAAGGGCCTGGCCTATGACGTGACGAATCTGGATCGGGAGTTCCGGCGCCTGTACCCGGAGCAGTACGCCGCCACGGTGAGCGGAGACCAGATGTACCGCGACGCCCAGGAACGCTGGAAGAACACGCTCACCGGCCTGCAGACCACCATGCAGATGCAGGCCCAGGCGTCGCAGAACCTGGGCGACGACGAAGGTGTGCTGGCCGACCTCGTGGGCAAGAGCCAATCGGCAGTGGGTGCCTTGCAGGCGATGCAGGCCATGAACCAGTTATTGGCCCTGCAAGCCAAGCAGTCCATCCAGACGCAGCGCCTGAGCATCACCCAGGATCGTGCCGCTTCGCTGGAGCTGGCGCGGCAGGCCGCCGCCGTAGAGCGTGGCCGCGAGGTGAATCGGCGTTTCCTGGGTGAAGGCACGCCGTACACGCCGTACCCCGTCAACTTCTACGGCAACTGACGGGGCCATGTCATGAATGACGTGACGGTCATCGACCGCTTCCTCGACACCTTCTCGCGCTACATCGACTCGGGTTTCGGGCTGTTGCACAGCGAGGTGGCGTTTCTCACAGCCACGCTGATCGTCATCGACATGACGCTCGCCGGGCTGTTCTGGGCGATGGGCCATGCCACCGGCCAGGGCGAGGACGTGATCGCCAAGCTGATCCGCAAGGTGCTGTACGTCGGTGCCTTCGCCTACATCATCGGCAACTTCAACACCTTGGCGGGCATCGTGTTCCGCTCGTTCGCCGGTTTGGGCCTGACGGCCAGCGGCTCCAGTCTGAGCATGGGCAACTTCCTGCAGCCGGGGAGGCTCGCCAAAGTGGGCATCGACGCCGGGGCACCCATTCTTGAGCAGATCAAGCAGATGGCGGGCTTCCCCGAGGTGTTCATCAACATCATGCCCATCGTCGTGCTGTTCTTCGCATGGATGGTGGTCATCGTCAGCTTCTTCGTGCTGGCGGTGCAGCTCTTCGTCACGTTGATCGAGTTCAAGCTGACCACGCTGGCGGGCTTCGTGCTGGTGCCATTCGCTCTCTGGAACAAGACGGCGTTCTTGGCCGAGAAGGTGCTGGGCAACGTGGTGTCCTCGGGCATCAAGGTGCTGGTGCTCGCAGTCATTGTGGGCATCGGGTCGGGGTTGTTCTCCGAGTTCAACATACCGGCCGGCGCGGAGCCTTCGATTGATCGGGCGCTGGTCATCATGCTGGCCTCGCTGTCCATGTTGGCCTTGGGCATCTTCGGGCCGGGCATTGCGACGGGGCTGGTGTCCGGTGGGCCGCAGCTTGGTGCGGGTGCGATGGCCGGTGCTGCATTGGGCGCCGCTGGAACCGCTGTGGCGGTCGGCGCCGCGGCCTCTGGCGTCGGGAGTGCCGTGGCGGCCGGGGCGCGCATGGCACCTGCCGCCGCTCGCTCGGTGACATCGACTGCCAGCAGCGCCAAGTCGGCGTACCAGGCGGGCTCCGCCTCGGCCGGTGGTGGCCTCAAGGGTGCCGCCGCCGGCGTGGGCAATGTTGCGAAAACCGGCGCGCAAGCGGCCGGGCAGAAAGTGGCCGATGGTGCGCGCTCGATGAAGGAGCGCATGGCGGCGGCTTTTCGACCCGATGACGCCGGATCGGCCTCGGGGGGCGGTGCTGCACAGGCCGCGAGCGAATTTCCCGCCACAACCCCTCCCACCGAACAACCCGCCTGGGCCAAGCGCCTGCACCGCAGGCAGCAGCTCACCCATGCCGCCACGACCACCGCCCACACGCTGCGCGGCGGCGATGGCGGCAGCTCCAGCCAAGGCCCGAGCCTGCGCGATTCCGATTCCTGATCTTCAAGGAGAACTCCCATGCGATTCAAACGACCGCAGGTGCGCTATGCCGACACGCCGCAGCCTGCCACCCCGTACCAATCCGCAGCGCAAGTCTGGGACGAGCGCATCGGCTCGGCCCGCGTGCAGGCGAAGAACTGGCGCTTCATGGCCTTCGGGTGTCTCACGCTGGCGGTTCTGATGGCGGGCGGCCTGGTCTGGCGCTCCGCGCAATCCATCGTCACGCCCTACGTCATCGAAGTGGACAACGCGGGCCAGGTGCGTGCTGTCGGCGAAGCCGCCACACCGTACCGGCCCAGCGATGCCCAGGTGGCCTATCACCTGGGCCGCTTCATCGGTCTGGTGCGCTCGCTGTCCATCGACCCGATCGTGGTGCGGCAGAACTGGCTCGATGCCTACGACTACACGACCGATAAGGGCGCCGTGGTGCTCAACGAGTACGCCCGCGTGAACGATCCGTTCGCACGCATCGGCAAGGAGTCGGTGACGGTGCAGATCAGCAGCGTGACCCGCGCCAGCGACACGTCGTTCAACGTGCGCTGGACGGAGACGCGCTTTGTGAACGGTGCGCTCGATCGCACCGAGCGCTGGAACGCGGTGGTGTCCATCGTGCAGCAGACGCCGCGCACCGAGCAGCGCGTGCGCAAGAACCCCCTGGGCATCTACGTCAACGGGCTGTCGTGGAGCCGCGAACTGGAAGGAAACGAAGGAGCAAAACCATGAATGATCTTTTCCGTAAATCCGCCTTGCCGGTGATGCTTCTGGCTTCGACCGTGCTGTTCTCTGGCTGCGCCACGCAGGGCAAGCCGCCGCCGCACATTTCGCTCGATGAGCCGGTGCAGGCCCAGCCGCTGCCCGAGGCGCCGAAGCCGGTCGAAGTCGTGGCTGTGCCCGAGGTGTTGGCTATGCCGGCGCAGATGAAACCCATCCCGGACGCCAAGCCCGCTGCAGAACCCGCCGATGAAACCGTGCGCGTGTCCCGCGCCAATGCCGAAGCGCGCATTGCGCCCACGCGCGAGGGGTACGTCAATGCGATTCAGGTGTGGCCCTTCACCGATGGCGCGCTGTACCAGGTCTATGCGGCCGTGGGCCGTGTGACCGTGATCGCGCTCCAGCCGGGCGAGGAACTGGTGACGGTGGCTGCCGGTGACACGGTGCGCTGGATCGTGGGCGACACGTCCAGCGGTTCTGGCGCGGACTTGCGCGTGAACGTCATGGTCAAGCCGATCCGCTCGGGCTTGAAGACCAATCTCGTCATCACCACCAGCCGCAGGACGTACCTGCTGGAGTTGACTTCGACCGACAAGACCTGGATGGCGTCGGTGTCCTGGGAATATCCCAAGGACAAGATGCTGGCCTTGCAGCGCCAGTCGCAGGCGGCCAGCGCCGCCGCGCCGGTCGATGCGGGCCTGTCGCTGGAGAAGATCCGCTTTCGCTACGCGGTCAGCGGCAGCAATCCGCCGTGGAAGCCGCTGCGCGCTTTCGACGATGGCGAGAAGGTCTACATCCAGTTTCCGCCGGGCATCGCCCAGGGCGAGCTGCCGCCGCTGTTCGTGATCGGCGCGCAGGGTGACGGGCAGTTGGTGAACTACCGCTTCCGCGCGCCGTACTACATCGTGGATCGGCTGTTCGGCGCGGCCGAACTGCGCTTGGGCGGAGACAAGGGCGATGTGGTGCGGATTGAGCGAACAGACGGCACGCGGAGGAATTGACCATGAGCCAGGACGATTCCCCTGACCTTGCGCCGCAGGCGGGCAAGGTCGCGCCCGAGGCGGTGGCGCTGCGCGCCCAACCGCGCCCGGTCACGCGCCTGAATCGGCGCACCTTGACCATGCTCACCGGTGGCCTGTCGGTCGCCGTGCTTGGGGCGACGATCTGGTCATTGCAGCCGCATCGGCGCGGCGCGGGCGAGCAGACCGAGCTTTACAACGTCGATCGTGTGTCGAAGTCGGAAGGACTGGATGGCTTGCCATCCGATTACTCCAAGCTGCCAAAGGTGCCGGAGCTGGGGCCACCGCTGCCGGGCGATCTTGGCCCGGCCATCGTGAAGTCGCAGCAGCCGGCGACACCGACGTATGCGCCACCGGGTCATGACCCGGAGGATGCACGGCGCAAGGAAGCCGAGGCAGCCGCAGCTTCCTCGGTGTTCTTCCGCTCGGGTACTCCCGGCAAGGGCGCTGCGCCGGCCACTGCGCAGGTCGCGGCAGCCGGCTCGGCATCGGCTTTGGAGGGCTTCGACCCGTTGGCCGCTGGCCCGGCCTCGACTGCGGCCCAGCCTTCCGACCCGACCGCCGTGCAGAACCGGCAAGACCAGAAAGAGGCTTTCCTGAAAGGCGGCTCTACGGAAACCCGCAATTCCGGCAATCTGCAAATGCCGTCCTCGCCGTACCAGGTAATGGCCGGAACGGTGATCGCCGGGGCGCTGGTGACAGGCATCAAGTCGGACTTGCCGGGCGACGTGATCGCCACGGTGACGGAGCCGGTCTACGACACGGCGACGGGCAAGTTTCTGCTGATCCCGCAGGGCTCGCGCATCCTGGGCAAGTACAACAGCCAGGTGAGCTACGGGCAGAGCCGCGTGCAGGTGGTGTGGAACCGGATCATCCTGCCCGACACGTCTTCGCTGAAGCTCGACAACCTCGCGGGCACCGATCCGGCTGGCTACTCCGGTTTGGAGGATGGCGTTGATTGGCATTGGGATCGCGTCTTCGCCGGCGCGGCGCTGACAACCCTGCTGGGCGTGGGCGCCGAGCTGGCCGTGCCCGAGAACCGGCAGAACGGCAACCGTATCGTGATCGCCGGGCGTGACAGCGCGCAAGACAGCGTGAACCACGTGGGCCAGGAGATGACCCGGCGCAACATGAATATCCAGCCGACGCTGACCGAACGACCGGGCCTGCCGGTACGGATCATCGCCAACCGCGATTTAGTGTTGCGGCCGTACCAGCCGATGTTCTTCCAAAGGGGAGGAATGCAATGAGCACGACCAAGAAACTGCGGCTTGGGCCGCTGCCCAAGACTGAGAGCACGAAGCTCACATTCTCGTGCCCGGTCAGTCTGAAATCCGATCTCGACCGCTACGCCACGCTGCACGCTCAGGCGTATGGCGAGGCGGTCGATGCCATGACGCTGATCCCGCACATGCTGGAAGCCTTTATGGCGGGGGATAGGGCGTTCAGGCGCAGGCAGGCCAAGAACGAAAAAGCCACCCCTGCGTGAACAGGGGTGGCTTCCGAATTGGTGCCCGAGGCCGGAATCGAACCGGCACGCCTTGCGGCGGGGGATTTTCTTCCCACTTCGGCTTTCGCCGCCGCCGTCTCCGAAGAAACAGCGTTCGTGGGCTGGAGCACGCCTTCACCATAGCCTTTCAGCCTTAGGTGCCCGCCGTCTGCTCTCTACACCTTCCGAGGAGCCTTTCGGCTCCAGGGCTTGGCTCGGTATTAGCTCGGACTTGCGTCCAGGGCCTTCGCCGAGTTTGACGGGCTTCACCTCTGGGGTTTCCCCCGGAGGGCTCAAATTTGGTCTGAGTCCCCTGCGTCTACCAATTTCACCACTCGGGCATGACGCACGATGCTACTTCAACTACCTACTACTCACTGGGAGCCAGCTTGCATCGTCCTGGCTCCTAGTTGACTCCTGGCTCGAAATGCTGGCATCTCGATCAAGAGGCGATTTGTCACTCAACCCCTTGTCCCATGCGGCTTGGCAGGCAGTGGCCTCAAGCGAGACCTACGTAGAAGTCCCTATTTTTGAGTCCCCTGCGTCTACCAATTTCACCACCCGGGCTGGCGTAGTGCAGTGGGAAATTATGGCACAGTATTGATCATGAAAAATTATTTGACCATCGAACATGCTATCGGTCACACGCCGCTGGTGGCATTGCAACGCATTGGCGCGGATGCAAACCGTGAGCGCGGCAATGTGGTGCTGGGCAAGCTCGAAGGCAACAACCCGGCCGGCTCCGTGAAGGACCGGCCTGCGCTGTCCATGATCCAGCGAGCGGAAGAACGCGGCACGATCAAGCCCGGCGATGCGCTGATCGAGGCGACTTCGGGCAACACCGGCATCGCCCTGGCCATGGCCGCCGCCATCAAGGGCTACCGCATGATTCTGATCATGCCCGAGGACCTGTCCATCGAGCGCGCCCAGACCATGAAGGCCTATGGGGCCGAGCTGATCCTCACGCCCAAGAGCGGCGGCATGGAGTACGCGCGTGATCTGGCCGACCAGATGGTGGTGCAGGGCAAGGGTGTCGTGCTGGACCAGTTCGCCAACCCCGACAATCCGCGTGCCCACTACGAGACCACGGGCCCCGAGCTGTGGGAGCAGACGGGTGGCGAGATCACGCACTTCGTGAGCGCCATGGGTACCACGGGCACCATCACCGGTGTGGCGAAGTTCCTCAAGGAAAAGAACCCCGACATCAAGATCATCGGCGCACAGCCCGCCGAGGGCTCGCGCATTCCCGGCATCCGCAAATGGCCCGAGGAATACATGCCCAAGATCTACGACGGCAGCCTGGTCGACGAGCAGATCTCCGTGACCCAGGACGATGCCGAGGACATGGCCCGCCGCATGGCGCGCGAGGAAGGCATTTTTGCGGGCATCTCGTCCGCCGGCGCCCTGTGGGTGGCCCAGCAGGTGGCGGCGCGCGAGACCAATGCCACCATCGTGTTCGTGGTCTGCGACCGCGGCGACCGCTATCTGTCTACCGGCGTGTTCCCGGCCTGAAATGATGCGCCCCCTGAGCCGCTGCGCGGCTTCCCCTCTCTCTTCGGGAGGGGGACGACAGCTTCGCTGCGAGGCGGCTCATGCTCGCTGTCTCTGGCTTGTGGTGCGCCAGTTTCATGACCTCTGATAAAGGAGATCGTTTCATGGGGAGCGGAAATGGCGTTTGAAACCCGCTTTTGCACGAATTGCGCCACCGAGCTGCAATGGATCACTGCCGCTGAAGACGGCGGCGATGTGGCGCGCCTGCGCTGCCCGGCCTGCGGCTGGACGCACTGGGGCAATCCCACGCCCGTGCTGGCGGCCGTGGTCGAAGGCGATGACGGTCGCGTGCTGCTGGCGCGCAATGCGCTGTGGGAGGAGGGCGTGTTCGGCCTGATCACCGGCTTCATGGAGGCCGGCGAGTCGCCCGAGGCCGGTATTTGCCGCGAAGTGCTGGAGGAGACCGGATTGCAGGTCAAGGCCTTGCGCCTGCTGTCCTGTGCCGAATTCCTGCGCATGAACCAGGTGCTGATTGCCTACCATGTGCGCGTGGAGGGGCGGCCCGAGGATGTGCGGCTGTCGCCCGAGCTGGTGGAGTACCGCTGGCAGACGGCCGAGGATTCGCTGTGCTGGCCGGCGGGCACGGGCTATGCGCTGGCCGAGTGGATCCAGCAAAAGGGCTATGCGCCGCGCTTTGGCGCTTTCCGCCCGGGGCGGAACCCCGAGCCCGATCCGGCGCGCTGGCCCGTGAAATACTGGCACGAGGACGGTCGCTTTGCGGTGGCGCCCCTGTTGGACTGAACGGCACGGCGGCAAAGACCGCGTCGGCACCGTCGTGGCGCGGTCTTCCTAAAATCCTGTCCGCTGCGGCAGGAATTTTCAAATGCACATAGACCAAGAAATCGATACCCGCGGGCTGAACTGCCCGCTGCCCATTCTCAAGGCCAAGAAGGCGTTGGCCGCCATGGAAAGCGGCCAGCTGCTCAAGGTGGTGGCCACCGATACCGGCTCCATCCGAGACTTCCAGGCCTTTGCCAAGCAGACCGGCAATGCGCTGGTGGAGCAGCAGACGGTGGGTGAGGAATTCATCCATATTCTCCGTCGGAGGTAAATCCCCCTGAGCCGCCTGCGGCGGCTTCCCCCAAGGGGGGCGACGGCCTTTGCTGCGGGGCGGCCCTGGCTGGTCGTCTCTGGCTTGAGTAGCGCCAGTTTCGGCGGTTGAGAGCGAAAAAAAGCGAAGTAGGTTGCTGTTTTTGCTATTGATTAAATAGCTGCTGACGTAAAAAAGGCCTGCATTTGCAGGCCTTTTGTATTGGAGAAAATCACTGGATAAGCGTCAGATGCTCAGGTTTTTGAGGTAATCGCGAAAACTCCCGCCCACCTCGGGGTGTTGCAGCGCCAGTTCCACCGTGGCCTGCAGAAAGCCTTCCTTGCTGCCGCAGTCGTAGCGCTTGCCTTTGTATTGGAAAGCATAGACGGCCTCGTGCTGCATCAGGCGCTCGATGGCGTCGGTCAGCTGGATTTCGCCGCCCACGCCCTTGGGCTGGTTGCGGATCTCGTCGAAGATCGCCGGCGTGAGCACATAGCGGCCGGCCACGCCCATGCGCGAAGGCGCCTTCTCGGGCGCGGGCTTTTCCACGATCTCCTCGATGCGCATCAGCGCGCCGCCGGCGGCCTCGCCCTTGACGATGCCGTAGCGCTTGGTGTGCTCCAGCGGCACTTCCTGCACGGCCAGCAGCGAGCGGCCCTGCTTCTGGAAGGCGGCCGTCATCTGCGCCATGACGCCGGGGCCGCCGTTCTCGCCCACCATCAGGTCGTCGGCCAGGATCACGGCGAAAGGTTCGTTGCCCACCAGGGGCTCGGCGCACAGCACGGCGTGGCCCAGGCCCAGAGAGCGCGGCTGGCGCACGAACAGGCAGTTCATGTCGGCCGGGCTGATGCTGCGCACCAGGTCCAGCATGGCCTGCTTGCCGGCCTGCTCCAGCTCGTTTTCGAGCTCGTAGGCGGTGTCGAAGTGGTCCTCGATGGCGCGCTTGCTGCGGCCGGTGACGAAGACCATGTCGCGTATGCCGGCCTCGTAGGCCTCTTCCACGGCGTACTGGATCAGCGGCTTGTCCACCACGGGCAGCATCTCCTTGGGCGATGCCTTGGTGGCGGGCAGAAAGCGCGTGCCCAGGCCGGCGACGGGGAATACGGCTTTACGCACACGAGTTTGAATGCTCATCTTTGCATTACCTTGTTCTTGATGGAAAAAAGGCGCAGTTGCCTGCGCCTTGTAGCGGGGGGCAGTTTACCGGGATTTACCCCAGGCGAGTCAATTGCTCGTTGATACGCACCAAAGTCGCGCCGAATTCGGCGACGCGCTTCTTTTCCTGCTCGATCACGGCCGGCGGCGCCTTGGCCACGAAGGCCTCGTTGGACAGCTTGCCGTTGGCCTTGGCGATCTCGCCTTCCAGGCGCGCGGCTTCCTTGCCCAGGCGGACCTTCTCGGCGGCCACGTCGATTTCCACGAACAGGGCTAGGCGGATGTCGCCGATCACGTTCACGGGCGCGCTTTGAGCGGCCTGGCTCCAGGCGGCTTCGTCGTCGAAGACCTTGACTTCGCTGAGCTTGGCCAGGTTTTGCAGCACGGCGGCATTGGCGCGCAGGAAGGCCGAATCTTCGGCGGTGCCGGCCACGGCCAGCAGCGGCAGGCGCTGGGCGGGCGAGACCCCCATTTCGCCGCGCAGGGCGCGGCAGGCATCCACCATCTGCTTGATGCGGCCCACGTAGGCTATTGCAGCCTCGTCGATCTTGGCGGGCTGGGCTTCGGGATAGCGGGCCACGGCGATGGAGTCGCTCTTCAAACCGGCCACGGGCGCCACCTGCTGCCACAGCTCTTCCGTCACGAACGGGATGATGGGGTGGGCCAGGCGCAAAATGGCTTCCAGCGTGCGGATCAGCGTGCGGCGCGTGGCGCGCTGCTGGGCCTCATTACCGGCCTGTGTCGCGGTCTGGATCTGCACCTTGGCGATTTCCAGATACCAGTCGCAGAATTCGTTCCAGACGAAGTCGTAGATGGCGTTGGCCACGTTGTCCAGGCGGAACTCGGCAAAGCCCTTGGCCACTTCGGCCTCGACCTTCTGCAGCTGCGAGGCGATCCAGCGGTCGGGCTGGCTGAAGTGCATGTAGCCGGCGAACTCGCCGCCAGGCTGGCACTGCTCCTTGGTGTGTTCCTTGAGGCCGCAGTCGTAGCCTTCGCAGTTCATCAGCACGAAGCGCGAGGCGTTCCAGAGCTTGTTGCAGAAGTTGCGGTAGCCCTCGCAGCGCTTGCTGTCGAAGTTGATGCTGCGGCCGAGAGACGCCAGCGCCGCGAAGGTGAAGCGCAGCGCGTCGGCGCCGTAGGCGGGAATGCCCTCGGGGAATTCCTTTTGCGTGTTCTTGCGCACGGTGGGCGCGGTCTCGGGGCGGCGCAGGCCGGTGGTGCGCTTGTCAAGCAGGGGCTCCAGCGCGATGCCGTCGATCAGGTCCACGGGGTCCAGCACATTGCCTTCGGACTTGGACATCTTCTTGCCCTGCGCGTCGCGCACCAAGCCGTGGATGTACACATGCTTGAACGGTACGCGGCCCGTGAAGTGCGTGGTCATCATGATCATCCGGGCGACCCAGAAGAAGATGATGTCGTAGCCCGTCACCAGCACCGAGGAGGGCAGGTAGAGGTTGAAGTCGTCGTCGGCCGCATCGGTCTGCTCGGGCCAGCCCATGGTGGAGAACGGCACCATGGCGGACGAGTACCAGGTGTCCAGCACGTCGGGGTCGCGCGTGAGCTTCCTGCCGGGGGCGACCTTGTCGGCCTGGGCCTGTGCCTCGGCCTCGTTCTTGGCAACATAGATATTGCCTTCCTCGTCATACCAGGCGGGAATCCGGTGGCCCCACCACAGCTGGCGCGAGATGCACCAGTCCTGGATGTTGTTCATCCACTGGTTGTAGGTATTGACCCAGTTCTCGGGCACGAACTGCACCTGGCCCGAGGCCACGGCGTCGATGGCCTTTTGCGCAATGCTCTTGCCGGTGGGGTCCTGGTCGCTGACCTCTCCGGCGCCGGGCCGCCCCAAGCCGGAGACGGCCCCCTGGGGAAGCAGCGAACCACGCTCAGCGGGGAGCGTGGGGGCTTTGTTCATGGCGATGAACCACTGGTCGGTCAGCATGGGCTCGATCACCTGGCCGGTACGGTCGCAGATCGGCACCATGAGCTTGTGCTTCTTGGTTTCGACCAGCAGGCCCAGTTCCTCGAGGTCGGCCACGATGGCCTTGCGGGCCACGAAGCGGTCCATGCCGCGGTATTTCTCGGGCGCCTCGTCGTTGATCCTGGCCTGCAGCGTCAGCACGCAGATCATGGGCAGGCCGTGGCGCTGGCCCACCTGGTAGTCGTTGTTGTCGTGTGCGGGCGTGACCTTGACCACGCCGGTGCCGAACTCGCGGTCCACGTACTCGTCGGCAATGATGGGGATCTGGCGGCCCACCAGCGGCAGCGTCACGGTCTGGCCGATCAGGTGCTTGTAACGCTCGTCCGCGGGGTGGACCATCACGGCCACGTCGCCCAGCATGGTTTCGGGGCGGGTGGTGGCCACCACCAACTGGCCGGAGCCGTCGGAGAGCGGGTAGGCGATATGCCACAGCGAACCGTCCTTCTCCTGGTTTTCCACTTCCAGGTCGGACACGGCCGATTGCAGCACCGGGTCCCAGTTCACCAGGCGCTTGCCGCGGTAGATCAGGCCCTGCTCATAGAGCTTGACGAAGGTGTCGGTCACCACGGTGGACAGCTTGTCGTCCATGGTGAAGTACTCGCGGCTCCAGTCCACGGTGTCGCCCATGCGGCGCATCTGCGTGGTGATGGTGTTGCCGCTTTTCTCCTTCCATTCCCAGACCTTCTTCACGAAGTCGGGGCGGCCCAGGTCGTAGCGGCTCTGGCCCTGCTCCTGCAACTGGCGCTCCACCACGATCTGCGTGGCGATGCCGGCGTGGTCGGTGCCGGGAATCCAGGCCGTGTTGTAGCCCTTCATGCGGTGGTAACGCGTGAGGGAGTCCATGATGGTCTGGTTGAACGCGTGGCCCATGTGCAGCGTGCCGGTCACATTGGGCGGCGGCAGCTGGATGGCGAACGAGGGCCGGACCGCATCGGGCTGGCCCGTGCCGCGCACGCCCGCACGGCCGTAGCCGCGCCTTTCCCACTCGGGGCCCCAATGGGCTTCGATGGCAGCGGGTTCGAAGGATTTGGAGAGGCTCTCCAAGCCGGGTTGTGCAGGGGTGTCGCTCATGGTGTTGTTGTCAATGAAAACGGCATCCCGCGGGATGCTGTCGAATAGGTGAAAACGTGTTCAAAGTCTCCTCGGTGCCGTAGCGACTTTGAACAGGTTCTGAGACGTATCGCTGGATTTTAGCGATCTCATGCTGGCGGGCAGCGGAGGGCGCGGGCAGACGCTCCAGCGCAAGGGCTTATTCGGTGCTGTTCGGCGCCGCGCGCAGGGTTTCGAGGTGGATATTGGTTTCGGTGTGGCGAATGCCCTTGATGAGCCGTATGCGCTCCAGCACGCGCGACAGGTCGGCCGGGCTGTCGGCATGCAGCTCGGCCAGCAAATCCCACTGGCCGTTGGTGGCGTGCAAAGCCAGCACGCCGGGCTCGCCCAGCAGGCTGGCCGTGACGCGCCTGGCCTCGTTGCCTTCAATGGTGATGCTCATCCAGGCCTGCAGGCCCACGGTGGCCGCGGCGGGCCGCAGACGCACGGTATAGCCCACGATCACCCCGTTGTCTTCGAGCTTGCGCAGCCGGTTGGTCACAGTGCCGCGCGCAACGCCCAGCCGCGCCGCCAGGGTGGCCACGCTCTCGCGGGCGTTGTGGCGCAGCATGGCGATGAGCCGCTGGTCGATGTCATCGATATTGTTCATTCTGTCAATTCACGCTGTTCAATACGTCAAAATAGTCTGCATTATGGTGCGGTTTTGCGGATTTGAATTGACGGGAGCCTGTGGGAAACTTTTTTCTACCGAAGAAATGGTCGATGCAAAACAGGAGACTCGCATGCCCGCGCCGAACACTCTCACCGCAGCCAGGCCCCGGACGGACTTTCTGAGCGCCACCGACGCGGCGCGCCTGGTGGCCCGCGTGGGCGTTGTGGAAGTGCTGCGCATGATCACCTATGCCATCGAGGCCGACTACGGGCGCTGGCAGGATTTCGACAAATCCGCGCGCACGGCCGCGCACTCGGTCCAGGGCGTGATCGAGCTCATGCCCGTGGCCGACGCGCGCGACTACGCCTTCAAGTACGTCAACGGCCACCCCCTCAATCCCCGGCTGGGCCTGCCCACGGTGATGGCCTTCGGCGCGCTGGCCGACGTGGCCACCGGCATGCCGCGCTTCGTCAGCGAGCTGACCCTGACCACGGCGCTGCGCACCGCCGCGACTTCGGCCATGGCCGCGCGCCGCCTGGCCCGCGCCGACAGCCGCAGCCTGGCGCTGATAGGTAACGGCTCGCAAAGCGAATTCCAGGCGCTGGCCTTCATGGGGCTGCTCGGCATCCGCGAGCTGCGCCTCTTCGACGTAGACCCTGCCGCATCGCACAAGCTGGTGTGCAATCTGCAGCCCTATCTGCCGCAGTTCGGCGCCACGGCCCGCGTCTTTCCCAGCACGCAGGACGCCGTGCACGGCGCCGACATCGTGACCACGGCCACGGCCGATAAAGCCTATGCCACCATCATCCACGAAAGCATGGTGGAGCCCGGCATGCACATCAACGCCGTGGGCGGCGACTGCCCCGGCAAGACCGAGCTCGATGCCGGCGTGCTGCGCCGTGCCGACGTGTTCGTCGAGTACGAGCCGCAGACGCGCATCGAGGGCGAGCTGCAGCAGATGCCCGCGGACTTTGCCGTCACCGAGTTCTGGCGCGTGGTCCAGGGCCTGGCGCCGGGCCGCAGTTCGGCGCAGCAGATCACCGTGTTCGACTCCGTGGGCTTTGCGCTGGAGGACTATTCGGCCCTGCGCTCCATGCATGCGCTGGCGCGCAGCGCGGGGCTGCTGGCGCAGATCGAGCTGATTCCTACGCTGGCCGACCCCAAGGATCTTTTCTCCATGGTGCGCCAGACCGGCCTGAGCAGCGCCAGCAAAGCCGCTTGAAATCTTGGACGCACGATATGAATCATCCACAGCAAGTCACCCTGATCGGCGCTCCCACCGATGTAGGCGCCTCGCGCCTGGGCGCGGCCATGGGGCCCGATGCCTTGCGCGTGGCCCAGCTGGCGCCCGCGCTGGCGCAACTGGGCGTCGAGGCGCACGACATCGGCAACCTGGCCGGCCCGCCCAACCCGCGCGGCGAGCGCGATGCCCAGGGCATGCGCAATCTGGCCGAGTGCCTGGCCTGGAGCCAGCTCGCGCACGACGCGGTATGGCAGGCGCTGCAGCAGGGGCGGCTGCCCATTCTGCTGGGCGGCGACCATACGCTGGCCACGGGCTCCATCAGCGCCGTGGCGCGCCATTGCCGCGCCCTGGGCAAGCGCCTGCGCGTGCTGTGGCTGGATGCGCACTCGGACTGCAACACGCCGGACAACTCGCCCAGCGGCAATCTGCACGGCATGCCCGTGGCCAGCCTGTGCGGGCTGGGGCCGCGCGCGCTGGCCGAGCTGTCGGGCCAGGTGCCGGCGCTGCCCGCCTCGGCGTTCTGCCAGATCGGCCTGCGCAGCGTGGATGAGAGCGAAAAGCACATGGTCCGCCAGCTGGGCCTGGAGGTCTACGACATGCGCGCCATCGACGAGCTGGGCATGCGCGAAGTCATGCGCCGCGCGCTTGCGGGCCTGGCCGGGGACGAGCATCTGCACCTGAGCTTCGATGTGGATTTTCTGGACCCGGACATCGCGCCCGGCACGGGCACACCGGTGCGCGGCGGCCCCAACTACCGTGAAGCCCAGCTGTGCATGGAGATGATTGCCGACACGGGCCGCCTGGGCTCGCTGGACATCGTGGAGCTCAATCCCGCGCTCGATGTGCGCAACCAGAGTGCCGAGCTGGTGGTGGACCTGGTGCAAAGCCTGTTCGGCCAGAGCACGCTGGTGCGGCCCTAACGTCCGAGACCACGCGCAGCGGGGAGCGTGGGGAGCCATTTTTCATCGCCGGGCCGCCCCAAGATGAAAAGCGCCCCTCCCGGAGGGGCAGCGACCACGCGCAGCGGGGAGCGTGGGGCGCCATTTTTCATCGCCGGGCCGCCCCAAGATGAAAAGCGCCCCTCTCGGAGGGGCAGCGACCACGCGCAGCGGGGAGCGTGGGGAGTTATTTTGGCGGCACGAACTCGGGCCGGTCGTTGCTCTGGGGCTTGAGCGGTGCGCCGGACTTGCCTTCGGCGCGGTCCTTGCGCCATTGCTGCTTGCGGGCCGTCCATTCATCGAGGCGCGCATGGGCGGTTTGGCTTTCCTGCTGCATCTGCATCTCGTCGGCCAATTGGGCGGTGAGCTCCAGGCGGATGCCGTTGGGATCGAAGAAGTAAATGCTCTTGAAGATGTGGTGGTCGGTCACGCCCAGCACGTCCACGCCGCAGGCCTGCAGGCGGGCCTTGGTGTTCTCCAGCTCCTGCACGGTGTCCACGCGGAACGAGATGTGGTTGATCCACAGCGGCGTGTTGGGCGAGGGCAGGGCCGCTTCATCGTCGCCGATGTCGAAGAAGGCAATGAACGAGCCGTCCTTCAGGCGGAAGAAGAAATGGGTATAGGGGCAGTACTCGCCCGTGGAGGGCACGTAGTCGCTCTGGATGATGTGAAACAGCGGCAGGCCCAGGATGTCTTCATAGAAGCGGCGCGTTTCCTCGGCGTCCCTGGCCTTGTAGGCGTAGTGGTGCAGCTGGCGCCAGGCGGCCGGGGCGGGCAGCCTGGAAAGGTCGGGATGCGGGACAACAGGGGTGCTGCTGGCGGTCATGGCGTATCTCCTGGGAATGGATTGATTATTCTACTATTCGTAATCTATTCTACTAAATGGAATTTATCCCGTGCAAATCCGCTGCAGCCCGGATCCATGAAAAAAGCCCAGCCGGACAACCGGCTGGGCTTTCAAGGATGAAGTCCGAATGGCTTACTGCTTGACGGCTTCGATCTGCAGCACCACGCGCACTTGCTTGGGGAAGCCATAGGCGACGCCGTAGTCCACGCCCCACTGGGTACGGTCGATGTTGGCTTCGAAGTCGCCACCGCAGGTCTCGCGCTTTTGCAGCATGGGGTTTTCGTAGCAGTTGAACTTGTTGGCCTTGAAGGTCACGGGGTGGGTCTGGTCCTTGAGGGTCAGCAGGCCGGTGACTTCCTTGAGCTTGTCGCCGTCGAACACGAACTTGTCGGACACGAACTTGGCGGCGGGGAACTTCTCGGCGTTGAAGATTTCAGCGCTTTGCAGGTGCTTGTTGAAGGCGGCCGTGCCCGAGTTCACCGAGGTCATGTCCAGCGACACGTCCACCTTGCCGGTCTTGCCCGCCTTGTCGAACTCCACGTTGCCGCTCTTCTTGTCGAAGCGGGCGCGGTTGGTCGTGGCGCCCATGTGGTCGATTTCGAAGGTGGCGAAGGTGTGTGTGGGGTCGATGGCATAGCTGGTCGGAGCAGCCTGCGCGGCAGTGGCAAACAGGGAAGCAGCGGCCAGGGTGAGCAAAGCGGTACGCATATCGAAAAACTCCTTGGATTGAGAGGGAGGATGCAAAAAAATGAGCTGCCAGCACTTATCGGATAAGCACTGGAGCCCGGAAAAGCTTAAATCTTGCCAACGCCGGTCAGGGCCAGCTTGAACTGCACGTTGACCTCGTCGGCCACCATGGAGGTGTCGGCCCAGTCGCCGGCGCCGATCTTGAAGGCCAGGCGCAAAAGCTTCAGGGTGCCGGTGGCCGTGGTGGTGGCGCCGGACTGGGCCAGCTGCACGGGCAGGCTGATCTTCTGGGCGCTGCCCTTGATGGTCAGCGTGCCGTCCACCTGGTATTTGCCGCCGCCCAGTGCCTTGACGGCACTGGAGTCGAAGCTGGCCTGGGGAAACTTGGCCACGTTGAACCAGTCTGCCTTGGGCAGCTCGGCATCGGTTTCCTTGGCGCCCATGGTGGCGCTGCCGGTATCCACCGTGAAGTGGATCTTGCTGGTTTCAGGCTTGGCCGTGTCGAAGCTGATCTTGGCGTCGAATTTCTTGAACTGGCCCTTGATGGGCACGCCCATCTGCCTGGCCTCGAAATTCACCGCGCTCTGGGCGGCAACCAGGGATTGGTCGGCCAGGGCCAGGTTGGACAGGGCCGTCATGCCGAGAACGGCGGCCATGGCGGAGGTCTTGAGGATGGCGTTCATGCAAACTCCAGGAAACAGGTGAAAGCGGAAATCGGGGGGGCGATGCCTGGGCTGCCGGCAGGCCGTCAGTGGGGCAGCATGCGAGAGAGCAGGCCGTCACGGTCGATGAGCTGGTGCTTGATGACGGCGCCGATGTGCAGCATCACCAGCGCTGCCAGAGCATAGGCGGCGTAGCCGTGCCAGGGCTTCAGGGTCTCGGCCAATTCGGGGCTCTTGCCGATCAGGTCGGGCAGCGGCAACTGGCCGAACAGCACGATGGGAAAGCCCGCGGCCGAGCTGTAGGTCCAGCCGATCAGCGGCACGGCGAAGAACAGCAGGTACATCAGGTGGTGCGTGCCCGCGTGGGCCGCGTGCTGCCAGCGCGGCATGGCATCCGTCACGGCGGCGGGCAGGGCGGGCGGGCGATGGGCCAGGCGCCAGAGAATGCGCAGCACCGACAGGATCAGGATCGTCATGCCGGCCCATTTGTGCCAGTTGAAATACTTGAGGCGGGCGGGCGAGAAAGGCAGATCGGTCATGTACAGACCGAAGGCAAAGAGGCCGATCAGGGCCAGGCCCAGCACCCAGTGCAGGGCAATGGCCACGCCGTTATAGCGGGCGGCAGGCCTGTGGGGCCGGGATGGGGCGGCAACGGTATTCATGGTTTGGGATAGGGAAGGGCCGTGGGTTTCGTGGCCCGCATGCTGCAGTGCAATAGGGCTGCAGTGTAGGAGGCCGCAAGTGCAAAAGAGTTCAGTCAAATTGAGGGGTCAATTCAAAAAATATGAAATGCCAGCGCGGGCGCGAAGAAAAGCCCCTGGCGGTTCGGCAGGGGCTTGGGGGCGTCGGGGGGACGGCTGCGAGCGGGCTTAATCGAGCAGGGACGGGTTCTCGGGCAGCACGAGCGTGGCCTGGGCCGCCTGCTTCCAGGCGTGGGTCGCGGCCTGGCTGTCGCCGCGGTGCTCGGCCATCAGGGCCAGGCGCTGCCAGCCCATGCTGCGCAGCATGGGCTCCTGCAGCTGGGGCGCGGAGCGGGCCAGCAACTGCTGGGCCTTGCCCCATAGTTCGCGCTGCACGCAGGCCATGCCGGCCAGGAACTGCAGGCGCGGTTCGTGCGGATGGGTGTTGGCCGCGCCTTCCATGCGGGCCAGCCAGGCGCCGTCCAGCCTGCCCAGGCAGGACACCATGACCTGCACCAGCTTGGGCAGGTAGTCGTTCGTGCGCGGGCCGGCGTAGGCCGTCAGATGCTCCCAGACGGGCAGCAGCCAGGAGCGCGCCTGCGGGCCTTCGCCGCCCAGCTCGATCAGGCGCTCGGTGGCGGGAATCGCCACCTCGGGCATGGCGCGCTCTTCTTCATCGAGCGACAGCCAGAACTGCTGCAGCGACGAGGTGTCGCGCGCATCGCGGATGCTGGCCAGCAGCAGGCTGCGCACCACGCTGGCCGAAGCGGCGGGCGAGAAGGCGCGGTGCTTGGCCAGGAGGCGGGCGGTATCGAGGGCGTTGCGGGTATCGCCAGCCAGGCGCGAGGCCTTGAGGCGTATGCGCAGCGCAATGGTGCGGCGTGCCGCGCCCTGGGGCAATTCGGTCAGGCGGCGCAGCGCCTCGGGGGCGTCGCGGTCGTCCAGCGCCCAGCGCGCGCTGCGCATCTGCGCCCCTTCGCGGATTTCGGCGTCCTGGGTGTTGCCGGATTGGGGCAAGGCCTGCAGGGCTTGCTGCCAATGCCTGTCGCGCAGGGCGGCGTCCTGCAGCGCGTGCGAGGCATCGGCGGCGATCAGATGGGCGGTGGCGCGCAGGCGCGCACCGTAGGGCGGCGTGGACTGGGAGTCGCCGAGCGATTGCTCGGTGGACAGGGCGGCCAGCGCGGCCTTGCGCGCGCGCAGGAAGCGGCCGGCCTGCAGATGGGACAGGGCTTCCAGCAGGCTCTGGTTCATGCCGCGCTCCTTTTGCTGGGCGCGCCAGCGGCGGGCCTGGTGCGGCATCTGCAGCAGCACGCCCAGGGCACGCAGGGCGGCATAGAGCACGGCAAAGGCCGCGGCGATCAGCATGATGGCCAGATTGAGCGACATGTCCACCCGGTACGGGGGCCAGAACCAGGTCATGGTGCTCTGGTTGTTGCCGGCAAACAGGGCGGCGGCAACAGCCGCTGCAAACAGGGCGATGAGCCACAAGGCAGCACGCATCAGTGTTCTCCTCGTGGTTAGCGGCCCGCCGCGGCGGTGGCCAGCGCGGTCAGCGTGTCGTCCAGCTGCAGGCGTTCATTGCTGTGCAGATTGCTCTGGAGCTGCTCCAGCTGGGTCAGGGCGGCCTGGGTGCGCCGCGAGCGCGTGTCGAAGTATTTGCCCAGCGCGGCGCTGGCCGAGCCGAGGTCGGCGCGCGCTGTGTCCCACTGGCGCGAGAGCAGGGCCAGCCGGGCGTTGAGCAGCTGGAGCTTGAGGTTCTCGCGCAGGAAATAGGCCTGCTCGGGCGCCAGCAGCACGGCTTCGGGGCGGTCGATGCGGCGCACGCGCACCAGCTCCGCCGTGCCGTCGCGCAAGGCGCTCCACAAGCGCTGGCCCTGGCCTTGCCACCAGGCCCATTGCGCGGGCGTGGCATGGGTATCGATGGCGGCCGGCGCAGGCTGGGCCTTGGCATCCGCCGCCGCACCGCGGCCGGCGCGCAGGCGGCCCACGTCGTTGGCCAGGGGCAGCTCGTCCACCTGGCGGGCCAGCTCCTCGATACGGGCCAGCACGCCGCTGGTATCGGTCACGCTCATGCGCGAGAGCTTGTCCAGATCCGTGTCGATGGCGCGCACCACGGGCGCCAGTCGCTGCTGGGAGGCGCTTTCCACGCGTTTGCGGGCGGACTTGAGCACGGCCACCAGCGGCTGCAGGCTGCCCGAAAGCTCGGCCTGCTGCAGGGCCAGGCGGACGGACGTTTCGATATCGGCCACCAGGTTCTCGTCGCGTGAGCGCGACATGCTCTGCATCAGCTCTGCGAGCTGGTTGCGCTGCAGGCTCAGCTCGCCGATCCGGGCCTCCATCACGGAGACGCGCGCCGCGCTGTCGCGGGCCAGGTCCTGCGCGTCCTTGGCCAGGGTGCGGGCCTCCACCGACTGTGCTCCGGATTGGGCCGACTGGCGTGCCAGCTGCTCCTGCATATTGCCCACGCGCTGCCACAGCATGCCGCAGGCAATCAGCGCGCCAACGGCGACTGCGCCCAGGACCAAGACCAGGGCCTTGGGCGCGCCCTGCGCAGAAGAGGCTGCGGGAGCCCCTGAGGGAGCATTTGGCGGCGGCGGCGGCGGCGGTGCGTCCGTGCGGGAGGTCTGTGGGGCGTTGTGGATGGCGTCGGAGCTCATGGTGCCGATTCTATCGACGCGAGCACCTCGTCGAGGGCAGGGCGGCTGCGCAAAACCACACCAAAACCCGCCTGCAAGGCTTTGCTGGCAATGCGTTCATGGGTAGCGAGCGCTCTCCCGGTATGCCAATCCTGATCCGGCAGCAGCTGTTGCAGGTTGGCAACAGCTTCGGAGCTGCTGAATAGCCACAGCGTGCCGTCGGCAGCGGCGCTGCGCGCCAGGGCCTGCTCCTCGGCCGTCCACCGCGGCAGCTGGCGTGCATAGACGGCCAGCAATTCCACCCGGGCGCCGGCATCGCGCAGGCGCGCGGCCAGCCAGTCGCGGCCCGCTCCGGAGGTGGGGGCAGCCTGGGCGGCTGCAGGCGCGGGAAGGGTTGCCGCTCGGGCAGGCGAGTCATGGCCGCGCACGATCAGCACCCGATCGCCGGGGCGGATCTGGCCGTGCACCTGCTGCCACAGGGTTTCGGATTCGAACTGCGCGGCGTCGGGTAGCGGTCCGTCGATTTGTCCATCCGGCACCCCCAGGGCCTGCAGCGCGCGCGCCGTGCCGGGTCCGGGCGTCCATGCTCTGGTATCGGGAGCAAGTAGCCCTTGATGGGCTTGGATTCGAGCCGGATCTGGCTGAAAGAAGTGCTGGGCCGCATTGCCGCTGACAAACATCACGGCACGGTAGTGGCCCGGTGTTCGCGTCGCGGCGCGGGCGGCCGCCAGGGCCTCGCGGGCCTCCGTGCTGCGGCAGGGGCCTATGGCCATGAGCGGCAGGGCCAGGGCCTGGAGTCCATGCCTGCGCAGGGCGTCCACCCAGGGCTGGGCATCGTGCAGCGGGCGGGTGACCAGGACGCGGCGCAGGGTCTGCTGCATGCCGCGCTCAGGCTTGTGAATGGCCGCCGGCAATGGCTGGAACCGCTCCGGCCGCCTGCAACTGCGCGGCCACGCGCTCGCCCAGGGCGTTGGCGGCCGCGAAGTCCTTGACCACGGCGCTGTCCTGCGCGCGCACCATGGGCAGCTTGCCTTCGGGATCGCCCCAGGCCGCATCCAGGTGCAAGGTGTCGCCGTCGAAGCGGCCGAAGGCCGCCAGCGGCATCGAGCAGCTGCCGCCCATGCTGCGGCTGACGGCGCGCTCGGCGGTGACGGTGAGCCAGGTGACAAGGTCGGCCAGCGGGGCCAGGGCTTCGATCACGTCCTGGCGATCCGCGCGCACCTCGATGCCCAGCGCGCCCTGGCCGGCGGCAGGCAGCATCTGGGCCGGCTCGAACTTGGTGCGGATGCGGTCGGCCAGCCCCAGGCGCATCAGGCCGGCCGCGGCCAGGACGATGGCGTCGTACCGGCCCTCGTCCAGCTTGCGCAGGCGGGTGTTCACATTGCCGCGCAGCGGCTCGATCTTGAGGTCGGGGCGCAGCGCCTGTAGCAGGGCCTGGCGGCGCAGGCTGGAAGTGCCGACCACGGCGCCCTGGGGAAGGTCCTGCAGCGTGGCGTACCGGTTGGAGACAAAGGCGTCGCGCGGGTCCTCGCGGGTCATCACGCAGGCCAGCGTGAAACCTTCCGGCAGCTCCATGGGAACGTCCTTGAGCGAGTGCACGGCGATGTCGGCGCGACCTTCCTCGAGAGCGACTTCGAGCTCCTTGACGAACAGGCCCTTGCCGCCCACCTTGGACAGGGCGCGGTCCAGGATCTGGTCGCCCTTGGTGGTCATGCCCAGCAGCTCGACCTGGTGGCCGCGGCCGCGCAGGATGGCCTGTACGTGCTCGGCTTGCCACAGGGCCAGCTGGCTTTCGCGCGTGGCGATCACGATGGGGAAGGAGGAGGGCGATGCGGAACTCATAACGGACGCGTTATCTGACGGGGAGCGGAGGATGCTAGCATGCGGCGCTGCTTTACCCAGACCCAAGGAGAATCGCGAATGCCAGCCGCCCGCCACAAGTCGCCCGCGCCTGATGACAAGCCGGAGCGTACAACGGACAAGTCCAGGGACAAGGACTTGCCGCTGATCGAAGACATACGCCTGCTGGGCCGCATCCTGGGCGATGTGATCCGCGAGCAGGAGGGCGAGGATGCATTCGCGCTGGTCGAACAGGTGCGCCAGCTGTCGGTGAGCTTCAGGCGCAATGCCGACGAAGCGGCCGACAAGGCGCTCAAGAAGCTGCTCAAGGGCCTGACCAGCGACCAGACGGTGAGCGTGATCCGCGCCTTCACCTACTTCTCGCACCTGGCCAATCTGGCCGAGGACCGCCATCACATCCGCCGCCGCGCCGTGCACGAGCGCGCGGGCAACACGCAGGAAGGCAGCATCGAAGTGGCGCTGGCCCGCCTGCGCTGGGCCGGCATCAGCTCGGACACGGTGGCGCAGACACTGGCGCAAAGCTATATCTCGCCCGTGCTCACGGCCCACCCCACCGAGGTGCAGCGCCAGAGCATTCTCGCGGCCGAGCGCAGCATCGCCCTGCTGCTGGCCGAGCGTGACGACATCGTGATGCGCGCCCAGCTCTACAACAGCGCCAGGGACGCGCTCACGCCGCGCGAGCTGGCGCGTGTCGAGGCCCAGCTGCGGGCTCGCGTGGCCCAGCTGTGGCAGACGCGGCTGCTGCGCTACTCCAAGCTCACCGTGGCCGACGAGATCGAGAACGCGCTGTCGTACTACGAAGCCACCTTTCTGCACGAGATTCCCAAGATCTATGCCCAGCTGGAGCAGGAGCTGGGCGAGGCGCTGCCGGCGCACAGCTTTCTGCGCATGGGCCAGTGGATTGGCGGCGATCGCGACGGCAACCCCTTCGTGACGGCCGAGACCCTGGAGCTGGCCCTGTCGCGCCAGGCCGACGTGGCGCTGCGCCACTATCTGCGCGAGGTGCACTGGCTGGGCGGCGAGCTGTCGCTGTCGGGCAATCTGGTGGACGTCACGCCCGCGATGCAGGCGCTGGCCGATGCCTCGCCCGACAACAACGTGCACCGTAGCGACGAGCCTTACCGGCGTGCGCTGACCGGCATATACGCCCGCCTGGCCGCCACGCTCAAGGTGCTCAGCGGCGGCGAGGCCGCGCGCCATGCCGTGGCGCCCCAGAACGCCTATGCCTCGGCCGCCGAATTCCTTGCCGATCTGCAGATCATCGACGATTCGCTCTCGCGCTTTCACGGCGACGCGCTGGCGCCCCAGCGCCTGCGCCCGCTGATGCGGGCCGTGCAGGTGTTCGGCTTCCATCTGGCCACGGTCGACTTGCGCCAGAGCTCCGACAAGCACGAGGAGGTGATCGCCGAGCTGCTGGCCGTGGCCAAGGTGGAGGCCGACTACAGTGCGCTGGAGGAGGATGCGAAGTGCGCGCTGCTGGTGCGTCTGCTCGACGAGGCGCGTCCGCTGCGCGTGATGGGGGCCGAATATTCGGACCATGCGCGCGGCGAACTGGCCATCTTCGAGGCGGCCAAGCGCCTGCGCGAGCGCCAGGGTGTGGAGGCCATACGCCATTGCATCATCAGTCACACCGAGACCGTGAGCGATCTGCTCGAGGTGCTGCTGCTGCAAAAGGAAGTGGGGCTGATGCGCGGCACGCTGCAGGAGAAGGATGCCCCCACGCTCGGCACTGGCGTGTCCTCGCTGCCCCCCGAGGGCGCGCGTGCTGGCTTGGGACGGCCCGGCGCTCAGCACGGTGCCGAGTGCGGCCTCATCGTCGTGCCGCTGTTCGAGACCATCGAGGATCTGCGCAATGCCGAACCCATCATGCGCCGCTACTACCAGATGCCGGGCGTGGCGGAGATGGTCAGGCGCAGCGGCGGCGAACAGGACATCATGCTGGGCTACAGCGACAGCAACAAGGACGGCGGCATCTTCACCAGCAACTGGGAGCTGTACCGGGCTGAGATCGCGCTGGTCGATCTGTTCGACGACCTGGCCAACCAGCACGGCATACGGCTGCGCATGTTCCACGGGCGCGGCGGTACCGTGGGGCGCGGCGGCGGCCCCAGCTACCAGGCCATCCTGGCCCAGCCGCCGGGCACGGTGCGCGGCCAGATCCGCCTGACCGAGCAGGGCGAGGTCATCGCCTCCAAATACGCCAACCCCGAGATCGGCCGCCGCAACCTGGAAACCCTGGTCGCCGCCACGCTGGAGGCCACGCTGCTGCAGCCCACCAAGTCCGCGACCAAGGCCTTCCTGGAGGCCGCGGCCTTCCTGTCCGAGGCCAGCATGTCGGCCTACCGCGCGCTGGTCTACGAAACCCCGGGCTTTACCAGCTACTTCTTCAGCAGCACGCCGATCCGCGAGATCGCGGAGCTCAACATCGGCTCACGCCCCGCATCGCGCAAGGCCACGCAGGCCATCGAGGACCTGCGCGCCATTCCCTGGGGCTTCAGCTGGGGCCAGTGCCGCCTGACCCTGCCGGGCTGGTACGGCTTCGGCTCGGCCGTGCAGGCCTTCATCCACCGCCCCGGCAAGGATGCCAAGGCCCAGCTGGCGCTGCTGCAGAAGATGTTCCGCCAGTGGCCGTTCTTTCGCACGCTGCTGTCCAACATGGACATGGTGCTGGCCAAGAGCGATCTGAACCTGGCCTCGCGCTACAGCGAGCTGGTGACCGACGTCCGCATGCGCCGCCGCATCTTCGGCGCCATCGAGGCCGAGTGGCAGAGCACCGTGCAGGCGCTGACGCAGATCACCGGCGACAAGGAGCGCCTCGCGCACAACGCGGCGCTGGCGCGCTCCATCCTCCACCGCTTCCCCTACATCGATCCGCTGCACCATCTGCAGGTGGAGCTGGTACGCCGCTGGCGCGCGGGCCAGACCGACGACCGCGTCAAGAACGGCATCCACCTGTCCATCAACGGCATTGCGGCGGGGGTGCGCAATACGGGTTGAGACATGTCATGACAGCTTCTGAATCAGGAGCTTCCTGCGCCTATATATAAAGGGTTTCAGGTATTTAAATACCTGAAACCCTTTGTTGTATGGTGTTAACAGCTATGAAAATGATGAATGAAGTACAAAACCGGCGCGGCCCAGGCGAGAGACAGCCAGCAAGGGCCGTCCCGCAGCAAAGGCTGTCGTCCCCCTCGGTGGGAAGCGGCGCAGCCGCACAGGGTCAATGCAGCATCAGCGAGCCGGCGCTCTTGCTCTTGCCGGCGCGCGCGGGCGGATTGCACAGGCCGCACTGGTAGTGGCGGGCATTCTCGTAGGGCTCGGTCACGAACTGGCCCTTGCAGACCGAGCACTGGGTGCGCGTGAGCATTTGCGCGTCGACGAACTTCACGAGGCGCCAGGCGCGCGTGAAGGACAGCAGCGCATCCAGCTCGGCGGCCTGGATCTGCTCGCAATAGAGACGGTAGGCCTTGGTCAGCTGCTCGACGGAGTCCAGCTCGGCACCCTTGGCCAGGTATTCGTAGATGTTGAGGAACAGCGAGCTGTGGATGTTTTCCTGCCAGGTCAGGAACCAGTCGGTGGAGAACGGCAGCTGGCCCTTGGATGGCGACTTGCCCGAGATTTCCTTGTACAGGCGGATCAGGCGCTCGTACGACAGCGTGGTTTCCGATTCCAGCACCTGCATGCGGGCGCCCATCTCGATGAGCATGGCGGCGCGCTCGATCTGCTTGGATTCGTTCAGAACGCTTTTGGCGGCGGGCTTGGTGGCGGGCATGGGCTTTTCCTTGTCGTCCGGTGAGGTTGGCGGCGTCTTAGAGCACTTCGGAAATGCGGCTGGCCATCAGGATGTTGGCGTGCAAGGTGTTGGTGGCGCCGTTGCCGATCTTGTTGCTGCTGTGATTGGTCAGCAGGCTCCAGACCATTTCGTCGTCCACGCGGAAGCTGGCCAGCAAGGTGTTGCGCGATGCCAGCTTGAGCACCTGGGCCGAGGACAGGGAAGCCAGCAGGTCGCAGGACTCCTCGTTGAGACCCAGGCGGAACACCGCCTCGGCCTTGTCATGGCGAATCAGCGTCTGGGCCAGCATCAGATAGGTGAGGTTGGCTTCGCGGATCTCGGCGAGCAGTTGTTCGTTGTTCATGGCGACCATCCTTTCAATCACGGCAGATCCCAACGGCTGACACAAAGAGGGGGGTTGCGATCTATTGGGATGGATTGTGTTGGAGGCCGGCGTTCAACTGAAGTCGGGGTGCGACGGTGCGGTGTGTCTGGTAAGGTTGGGGTGTTTGTAAGTGTTTCCCTACAAGCCTGTCTCCTGCCGGGCTACCTGGCTCTGCCCGGATGCCGGGGGCGCTGTGACACGGCAGAACCCGAAACATGAGCGGTATTGTGCGCCGCCGCGTGCTGGTCCATGGCGCGAAGTGAAGGATTTTTGCTCCCTATTTGTGAGCATTGATGGAAATGCTTCCCCCGCAGGGCATCGTGGTGATAATCTGTATCAAACATCCCGGTTCGCGTTACGTCAACGAGGAATCAGCTTGAGTCCAGAGACCGCCGCCACCCGCCGCAGCCTGCAGCAACGCTTGCTGGATCTGCTGCTCACGACCGAGCCGCGCCAGCGAACCTCTCTCGTGACGACAGGCCTGGCCTGCCTGCTCATGGTGTTCTGCATTCTCGCCATGAAGCTGGTGGCCGCCGCGGGCCTGGCCGATGCGCGGCTGGTGCACGGGTGGGCGCTGGCCAGCGGCGCCTGCGTGCTCGTCAGCTTTGCGCTGATCCGCAGCGGCCTCACGCGCAACTGGCGCGATCCTGCCTTCACCCACATCCAGATCGCCTATGCCATCACCAGCAACGCTGCTGCCTATGTCATTACCGGCCATGCGCGCGGCATCGTGCCGCCCATTCTGGCGGTGATCATGATGTTCGGCGTCTTTGGGCTCAGGCCCGTGCAGATCAAGGCCTTGCTGGGCTACGGGCTGCTGGCCTTCAGCGTGGCCGGAGCGCTGGTGCAGTGGTGGGGGCCACCCGACGCCGCCATGCCCGGGGCGCTGGCGGCCGTTTACCTGCTGATCGTGGTGATGGTCCTGCTCACCAGCACGGCGCTGACCTTGCGCGCCCATGCCGTGCGCGAGCGGCTGCATGGCAAGAAGCGGGAGCTGTCACTGGCGGTGGAGCAGATCCGCAAGCTGGCCACGCATGACGAGCTGACGGGGTTGCCCAACCGGCGCTACATGCTGGAAGTGATGCGCATAGAGGGTCTGCGCGCCGGCCGCAGCGGGCAGCCGTTACTGATGGCACAGCTGGATCTGGATTTCTTCAAGGCGATCAACGACACCTACGGCCACGGGGCCGGCGATCAAGTGCTGCAGTGCTTTGCCCACACGGTATCGGGCAGCGTGCGCAACACCGACATCCTGGCGCGCTGGGGCGGCGAGGAATTCGTGCTGCTCATGGTCGACACCTCGGCGGAGGACGGCATGCATCTGCTGGAGCGGATGCGGGCCATGGTGGAGACCACACCGATACAGCTGGCGCCGGGAGTGATCGTCAATCTCACGGTATCGGTCGGCGCTGCGCAGCTGAACCGGGAGGAAACGCTGCCGTTGCTGCTGCAGCGTACCGACGAGGCGCTGTACTCGGCCAAGCGGCAGGGACGCAACAGCGTGGTGTGGGCGGAGTGATTGAGAGCCCCCCTGAGCCGCTGCGCGGCTTCCCCCCAGGGGGACGACGGCCTTTGCTGCGGGGCGGCCCTTGCTGGCCGTCCCGCTGTTGGGCCGCGCCAGTTTTATCGGTTGTGGGCGGTGCGTGCGGTAGTGGCAGATCCAAATGCCTGCGATCAGCCGCGCTCCACCGGGCGGTCGGGCTTGCTGCACCATTCGCTCCAGCTGCCGGCGAAGAGGGCTGTGGGCGGCAGGCCGGCGATGCGCATGGCCAGCAGATTGGGCACGGCGCTGACGCCGCTGCCGCACTGGTGGACCACGGTGGACGGGTCGCGTCCGGCCAGTAGTTCATCGAATTCGGCGCGCAGCAGGGCTGCGGGCTTGAAGCGGCCGTCGGCCGCGATATTGCTGGCGAACGGACGATTGAGCGCGCCGGGGATGTGGCCGGCCACGGGGTCCAGCGGTTCCACTTCGCCGCGATAGCGGGCCGGCGCACGGGCGTCGATCAAGGTCTGGGTGGGCTGGCCGAGTTCGCCCTGCACCTGGTCCGCGGTCTTCAAGGTCTCCAGGGGCGTCTTCAGCTCGAAATTGCTGCGGAAACGGCTGGGCTCCTCGCCCGCCTTGACGGATTGTCCTGCCGCCAGCCAGGACTGCAGGCCGCCGTCGAGCACGGCCGCGGCATCGTGGCCGGCCCAGCGCAGCATCCACCACAGGCGCCCGCAGTAGTTGGCGCCGTTGCGGTCGTAGACCACGGCCTGCATGCCGTTGGCAAAGCCGATGGAAGACAGCCAGGCCGCAAAGCGCTCGCGGGTGGGCAGCGGGTGGCGGCCTCCCGATGCCGCCTGGTCGCTGGTGGCGACTTCGCCGCGGGCGCCGGGTGCGCCATGCGGGGCGCTGAGGTTCTTGTCCAGATCGGCAAACACTGCCTGGGGAATATGGGCCTGCAGGTATTGCTCGTGTCCGGCGGGCGGATTCATGAGGTCAAAGCTGCAGTCGAACACCATCAGCGGCGTACTGCTGGCCTGGAGCCGGGCCAGTTGTTCGACGGAAATCAGGGCGCTGTACTGTGGGGACTGGGGCGTGGTCATGGTTGCTGCTCCGAAGGCAAGAGCCACGGGCTTCAAGCCCGCAGCCATGCAATCCATTATGCGGCGCAGATATCAGCCGCGTGAGCGCAAAGCGGTAGCGGTGACGCCGCTGCAGACGATGAGCGCAATACCCGCCCAGCCGATCATGGGAATGCTTTCCCCGAACAGCACCAGGCTCAGCAGCGCCGCAAACACGATGCCCGAGTACTGCAGGTTGGCGACCACCAGGGTGTTGCTCCTGGAGCCGGCCGAGGCATAGGCCTTGGTCATGCAGACCTGGGCCACGGCGGCGAGTATGCCCACGGGCAGCAGCCACAGCGCGCTCCAGCCCGGGAAAGGCGAAACGCCGGTCACGCCCATGGCCAGTCCGCCGGCAATGGCCGAGCCCAGAGAGAAGTAGAAGACCACGCGCGACTCGGGCTCGCCCATGCGCGACAAGGTGGTGACCTGCATGTAGGCCATGGCGGCAAACATGCTGCCAAAGAGGCCGCCCAGGGCCGCGAACCATTCGCTGGCCGGCGCGCTCGCAGGGCGCAGGACCAGCAGAACGCCGGCAAAGCCGGCAAACACCGTGCTCACCAGGCCCCAGGGAAAGGGCGGGATGGCACGGCTGCTGTCCGGGCTTTGCGCATGCTGCCTGCGCATCAGATGGCGCAGCCACAGCCCCTGGGCGACCAGGAAGACCGCCATCCAGATGCTGCTCATCGAGTTCAGCGTGGTCGCCGTGGCCAGGGGCAGGTGGCCGATGGCATAGAACCAGGCTCCCATGGAAATCACGCCCACGAAGCTGCGCCAGGCATGTTCCTTGGGGTATTGGGTCGCCAGGGAGATGCCGTCGCGGCGCGCCAGCAAGGCCAGCAGCGCCATGCTGACCAGGCCGCGGTAGAAGACGATTTCCGCCGCATTGAAGTCCCGGGAGGCAAGCTTCACGCACACACTCATGACCGCGAAAATGAACGCGGCCAGCACCATCCACAGGGCTTGCATACCTAAATCAGTTCAGTATAAAAAATAGCTGCTGCGCTTATCGGGTGGTCGCCAGCAGCTATCGGTTTTGAATTTTTTGCATGGTGCATGGCAAGACCCGCAACATATGAACCTGGCGCGGCACCACCCAGGGACGCCGAGCAAGAGCCGCCTCGCAGCGAGGGCGTCGTCCCCCTTGCAGGGGGAAGGCGCCGCAGGCGACTCAGGGGGTCATCACCGTCCTATACCACTCGTGAAAGTGCTGCATGCCGTCTTCCATGGGGCTCTGGTAGGGGCCGACCTCGTTGTCGCCGCGCTCGAACAAGGCCTTGCGGCCGGCGTCCATGCGCTCGGCGATCTCGTCGTCCTCGATGCAGGTTTCCATGTAGGCGGCCTTTTGCGCCGCGACGAACTCGGGCTCGAAGGCCGCGATTTCCTCGGGGTAGTAGAACTCCACCACGTTCAGCGTCCTGTCCACGGCCAGCGGGTGCAGCGTCGAGACGGTGAGCACATGCGGATACCACTCCACCATGATGTGGGGGTAGTAGGTCAGCCAGATGGCACCGCGCTCGGGCAGCTCGCCGTTGCGGTAGTTCAGCAGCACCTCGTGCCACTTCCTGTAGATGTCTGAACCGGGGCGGCCGAAGCCGGGCGCCACGCCCACGGTCTGCACCGAGTATTCCCTGGAGAACTCCCATTGCAGATCGTCGCAGGTCACGAAGTTGCCCAGGCCCGGGTGGAAGGGGCCGACGTGGTAGTCCTCCAGATAGACCTCGATGAAGGTCTTCCAGTTGTAGTTGCACTCGTGCATCTCGACATGGTCGAGCACGAAGCCGTCGAACTGGAGCTGCTCGCGCAGCTTCATGCCGGCCAGGTCCGCCTCGATGTCGCGGCCGTTGTCCTCGAACAGCAGGCCGTTCCACTCGCGCAGCTGGTAGTTGTTGAGGTTCAGGCACGGGTCGTGGCTGAAATGGGGCGCGCCCAGCAGCTCGCCGCGGGTGCTGTAGGTCCAGCGGTGCAGCGGGCAGACGATGTTGCCGCCCGCATGGCCCTTGCCTTCGGTCAGCAGATTGCCGCGGCCCTTGAGCATCACGGCCTGGCGGTGGCGGCAGACATTGGAGATCAGCTCGATCTGGCCCTTGGCGTTGCGCACCAGCGCGCGGCCCTCTTTTTCCTGGGGCAGGGCGTAGTAGTCGCCTATCTCGGGAACGGCCAGCTGGTGGCCCACATAGCGGGGGCCGAGCTTGAAAATGGTTTCCAACTCACGCTGGAACAGCGCTTCGTCGAAGTAGCTTGAAACTGGTAGTTGGCTTGCGGCCTGCTGCAGTTGAAGACTTAAATCAGACATGGATGACCTGACCTAAAGACTCCCCACAGGGAGGGTGCGCGTGCGCACAGGGTAAAAAACGAAACCGGCCTTGTCTGGTGGTTAGACACGGGGCCGGCTTGACGGGAATGGGATTATAGCCCGTGGGGTTATTTCCGGATTTTTGATACGTGTATTGGCGTTGCCGGAGACGGGATACCGTAGTCGCTAAAATCGTCGTTTCCCTCCAACACTGCCCAGACGACCCATGCCCAAGGCCGCAGCCTCCAAAACCTCCGCAGCGACCGCCGCGTTGCCCGCCAGTTACGAAGCCGCTCTGCAGGAGCTGGAGCAATTGATCGCCCAGATCGAATCGGGTCAGTTGCCGCTGGAGCAGATGCTGACGGGCTACCAGCGCGCGGCCGAGCTGCTGAGTTTTTGCCGCGGCAAGCTCGATGCGGTGCAGGAGCAGGTCAAGGTGCTGGACGAGGGCACGCTGGCGCCCTGGAGCCAAGACTGAAGAACATTGAATGAGTGCAGCGATGATTGCCGAACCGCAGCCGACCGCCAGAGCGGTCTTTTCCGCGCAGGAATTTTCCGCCTGGATGCAGCAGTGCCTGGAGTGTACCGAAAGCGCGCTGTCCCAGTGGGTGGGCGTGGGCGCTCCCGCGGGCCTGGGCGAAGCCATGCGCTATGCCGTGCTCGACGGCGGCAAGCGCCTGCGTCCGCTGCTGGTCCGGGCCGCGGCCGAGGCCGTGGGCGGGCTGCCGGCCGCCGCGCTGCGCGCCGGTTGCGCGGTGGAACTGATCCACGCCTATTCGCTGGTGCATGACGACATGCCCTGCATGGACAACGACGTGCTGCGCCGCGGCAAGCCCACGGTGCATGTGAAGTTCGGCGAGGCGTCGGCCCTGCTGGCCGGCGATGCCCTGCAGGCCCTGGCCTTCGAGCTGCTGGTGCCCGAAGGTGAAGAAATCCCCGCGGCCATGCAGGCCCGGCTGTGCCGCCTGCTGGGCGCCGCGGCCGGCAGCCAGGGCATGGCCGGCGGTCAGGCCATCGATCTGGCCAGCGTGGGCAAGCAGTTGGCCGAAGACCAGTTGCGCGAGATGCACCGCCTCAAGACCGGCGCGCTGCTGCTGGGCAGCGTGCGCATGGGCGCGGCCTGCAACCCGCAGGTCGCCCCCCTGGCCTGGGAGGCGCTGACCGTGTATGGCCAGGCCCTGGGCGTGGCCTTCCAGGTGGTGGACGATATCCTGGACGTGGTGGCCGACTCGGCCACGCTGGGCAAGACGGCCGGCAAGGACGCGGCCAACGACAAGCCCACCTATGTCTCGCTGCTGGGGCTGGAGCGCGCGCGCGCCCATGCCGAGGAGCTGTGCGCCCAGGCCCATGCGGCCCTGGCCGGCAGCGGCCTGGCCGACACCCGTGCGCTGGCGGCGCTGGCGGACATGGTGGTGCGCCGCACGTACTAAGCCCGATATCAAGGCCTGCAACCCAATACTGATGCGCCAGAGCAGCTGTTAAAAATATAGACCATGTCCACGAACGCTTATTCCTTGCTGCAAACCATCAACGACCCCGCAGGCTTGCGCAGCCTGTCGCGCGCCCAGCTCAAGGCGCTGGCGGGCGAGCTGCGCGCCTATGTGCTTGACAGCGTCTCCAAGACCGGCGGCCACCTGAGCTCCAACCTCGGCACGGTGGAGCTGACGGTGGCCCTGCATGCGGTGTTCGACACGCCCCACGACCGCATCGTCTGGGACGTGGGCCACCAGACCTATCCGCACAAGATCCTCACGGGCCGGCGCGAGCGCATGGCCACGCTGCGCCAGCTCGGCGGCCTGTCGGGCTTTCCGCAGCGCACCGAGAGCGTGTACGACACCTTCGGCACGGCCCATTCCTCGACCAGCATCTCGGCGGCCCTGGGCATGGCGCTGGCGGCCAAGCAAAAGGGCGAGGACCGCCGCGCGATCGCCGTGATCGGCGACGGCGCGATGACGGCCGGCATGGCCTTCGAGGCGCTCAACAATGCGGGCGTGTCCGATGCTAATCTGCTGGTCATCCTCAACGACAACGACATGAGCATCAGCCCGCCGGTGGGCGCGCTCAACCGCTATCTGGCCCAGCTCATGAGCGGCCAGTTCTACGCCAAGGCCCGCGACGTGGGCAAGAGCGTGCTCAAGCAGGTGCCGCCGCTGCTGGAGCTGGCCAAGCGCCTGGAGCAGCAGGCCAAGGGCATGGTGGTGCCGGCCACCATGTTCGAGAACTTCGGCTTCAACTATATCGGCCCCATCGACGGCCACGACCTTGATTCGCTGATCCCCACGCTGGAGAACATCAGGAGCCTCAAGGGCCCGCAGTTCCTGCACGTGGTCACCAAGAAAGGCCAGGGCTACAAGCTGGCCGAGGCCGACCCCGTGGCCTACCACGGCCCCGGCAAGTTCGACCCCAGCGTGGGCCTGGTCAAGCCGGTCACGCCGCCCAAGCAGACCTTCACCCAGGTCTTCGGCCAGTGGCTGTGCGACATGGCCGCAAAGGATCAGCGCCTGGTCGGCATCACGCCCGCCATGCGCGAGGGCTCGGGCATGGTGGAGTTCCACAAGCGCTTTCCGGGCCGCTACTACGACGTGGGCATTGCCGAGCAGCATGCCGTCACCTTTGCGGGCGGCATGGCCTGCGAGGGCGTCAAGCCCGTGGTGGCGATCTACTCCACCTTTCTGCAGCGCGCCTACGACCAGCTGATCCACGACGTGGCGCTGCAGAATCTGCCCGTGGTCTTCGCGCTGGACCGCGCGGGCCTGGTGGGTGCCGACGGCGCCACGCACGCGGGCGCCTACGACATCGCCTTCGTGCGCTGCGTTCCCCATATGAGCATGGCCTGCCCGGCCGACGAGCGCGAAACCCGCCAGCTCCTGAGCACGGCCTACGAGCAGGACCACCCCGTGTGCGTGCGCTATCCGCGCGGTGCGGGCGTGGGCGTGGCGCCGCTGGAAAGTCTCGAAGGCCTGCCCTTCGGCAAGGGCGAGATCCGTCGCGAATCCACGCTTGATGGCTCTTCCAAGAAGGTCGCCATCCTGGCCTTCGGTACCCTGCTGTACCCGGCGCTGGCGGCTGGCGAGGCACTGGATGCCACCGTGGCCAATATGCGCTGGGCCAAGCCGCTGGACGAAAAACTGGTGCTGGAGCTGGCCGCCGCGCACGAACTGCTCGTCACCTTGGAAGATGGCTGCATCATGGGCGGCGCCGGCAGCGCCGTGCTGGAATGCCTGCAGGCCCACGGCGTCGTCAAGCGTGTGCTGCAGCTGGGCCTGCCCGATGAATTCATCGAACATGGCGATCCGGCCAAGCTGCTGGCGCTGCAGGGACTGGACGTCGCGGGCATCGAAGCTTCGATCCGCGAGGCGGTGACCGCCCACTGAGATCAGCCGCAAAGATCAACTGCCTGGACCAACAGCAAAGGACGCCCATGGACCGCCGCTCGCTCGTCAAACATGTGGGCCTGGCCGGTGTGCTGGCTGCGGGCGTGGCGCCCGCCGTCCATGCCCAGGAAACGCTGCGCTGGCGGCTGGCGACAAGCTTTCCGAAATCGCTGGATGCGATCTCCGGTGCGGCCGAGAAATTCGCGCAGACGCTCAAGCTCATGTCGGGCGGCCAGATCGAGGTCAGCCTTTATCCTGCGGGCGAATTGATGCCGGCCTTCGGCGTGATGGAGGGGGTGCAGGGCGGCACGGTGGAGATGGCGCTGACGGCCTCGTCCTACTTCACGGACAAGGACGACTGCTTTGCCTTTGGCTGTGCCGTTCCGTTCGGCCTCACGGCGCGCCAGATGGATGCCTGGATGGAATACGGCGGCGGCCGCAAGCTCATGGACGAGTTCTATGCGCAGTACGGCATCAAGAGCCTGAGCGCGGGCAATACCGGCACGCAGATGGGCGGCTGGTACCGCAAGGAGATCCGGACCGTCGCCGATCTCCAGGGCCTGCGCATGCGCGCCGGCGGCGGCCTGCTGTGCGAGGTCTTGCAAAAGCTGGGGGTACAGGCCTTCAACCTGCCGGTGGGCGAGGCCTACCAGTCGCTGGAGAAGGGCAAGCTCGACGCCGTGGAGTTCGTCGGTCCCTATGACGACCAGAAGCTGGGCTTCGGCAAGATCGCGCCTTATTACTATTACCCCGGCTGGTGGGAGGGCGGTGCCGAACTGGCTTACTTCATCAACACCAAGGCCTGGGCGGCCCTGACGCCGGAATTCAAAACCATGGTGGAGGCTGCCGCCGCGCTGGCGGCCAAGGACATGACGGCCAGGTATCTGGCGTCCAACCCGGTGGCGCTCAAGAAGCTGCTCAGCGAGCGGGTGCAGCTCAGGGCGTTCCCGCGCGAGCTGATGGACGCGGGCTTCAAGGCCGCAATGGCGACCATGGCCGAGCATGAGGCCAAGTCCGCCACCTTCAAGAAAATCCACCGCAGCCTGCGCGGCTTCCAGCACGATCAGCTGCTGTGGGATCGCTTCTCGGAGTTCCGCTACGCCAGCTATATGAGCGCGGTGCGCCTGTAGGCACCACTTCTGCCTAGGTAGAAATTCCTAAGGAAGCGGCCTTTTTTTCGTTGGGCCCGGGGCTGGGGCTCGTGTACATTTTGAGATCCCTCGCGCTTGCAGGCCGACGCAGATCGGCAGCCTGCCCATCCCCCATTCATCAAGGAGACTGAAGTGGATCGTCGTTCCATTCTCAAAAATGCCGGCATCGCCGGCGTACTGGCGGCCGGTGTGGCTCCCGCCGTGCATGCACAGGCTGCGATTCGCTGGCGCCTGGCTTCCAGCTTCCCCAAGTCGCTGGACACGATCTTCGGCACGGCCGAGGTCTTTGCCAAGAAGGTCAGCGAGATCACCAGCGGCAAGTTCCAGATCTCGGTGCATGCGGGCGGCGAACTGATGCCCGCCTTCGGCGTGGTGGATGGCGTGCAGAGTGCAGCCGTTGAAATGGCCCATACCGCGCCTTATTACTTCTACGGCAAGGACCCGACCTTCTGCCTGGGCTGTGCCGTGCCCTTCGGCATGAACGCGCGCCAGATGAACGCCTGGGTGTACGAGGGCAACGGCCTCAAGCTCATGCGCGAGTTCTATGCCAAGTACAACATCGTGAGCTTCCCTGGCGGCAACACGGGCGCGCAGATGGGTGGCTGGTTCCGCAAGGAAATCAAGTCGGTGGCCGACCTCAAGGGCCTGAAGTTCCGCACCAACCCCTTTGCCGGCAAGGTGCTCGAGCCCTTTGGCGTGATTCCCCAGTCCATCCCCGGTGCCGATCTGTACCCGGCGCTGGAAAAGGGCACGATCGACGCGCTGGAGTGGGTGGGCCCCTATGACGACCAGAAGCTGGGCTTCAACAAGGTCGCGCCGTTCTACTACTACCCCGGCTGGTGGGAGGGCGGTCCCCAGCTCGACTTCTATATCAACAGCAAGGCCTGGGAAAGCCTGCCGGCCGAGTACAAGTCGGTGGTCGAGGCCGCTGCTTCGCATGCCCACGTCACCATGCTGGCCAAGTACGATGCCAAGAACCCCATTGCCCTGAAGCAACTGGTGGGCACGGGCACCAAGCTGCGTCCGTTCTCCCATGACGTGATGACGGCTGCCTTCAAGTCGGCTCAGCAGATCTACGCCGACCTCAGCAAGAGCAACCCCGAGTGGAAGAAGATCTACACGGACTACGCCAAGTTCCTCGCGGATCAGAACGCCTGGTTCCGCTTCACGGAAGGTACGTTCGACCGCTTCATGCAGCAGCAGAAGCTGTAAGCACCCCCTGAGTCGCTTCGCGCCTTCCCCCTTTCCTTCGGGAGGGGGACGACACCCTCGGTGCGGGGCGGCCCTTCCTCGGTGTCTCTGGCCTGGGTTACGCCAGTTCTTGACCAAAGCAAAGCCCCGCTGGCACCATGCCAGCGGGGCTTTGCTTTGGAGCGTGAATCAGGCTTCGGGCGGGGCGGGTCGCAGGCCTTGCTGCACCACGCTTTCACCGAAGGCCACCAGCAACCGTGTATCGGAGGCATGGATCCAGGTGATGCTGCCGTTGCGCCGCCGTACCAGCATGCGCGGTGCGACGATGAACTGCAGCCAGGGCCAGTGCACGATCTTGAAGGTGGCGACCTCGCGCGCATGCACGCGCTTGTCCCAGAGCCAGGTCTGGGTGAGCTGGCCATCCTTGAACTGCGTGCGGCTGAAGACCATCCACCAGCCAGCCCAGACCAGCAATACGGCCAGCAGGCCGTAGGTGGCCAGGCTGGCGAACGCCCATTGCATGGCGAGCAGCGCGGGCGCCGACCAGCAGGCAAAGGCCACCAGGGCCGCGACGATGGCCGCCGCGAGGCCTCGCACCAGGGGCGGGTAGGCCGCGCTCTCCAGTGCCGGGTCCTGCGCGTCCTGAAGCTCGCAAGCGTGCTCCATCATTGGGCGGTAGTGCCGGGGGCCGGCGCGCCACCCGGGGCAGTACCCGGCTCGGCGGCCGGAGGCTGGGCAGCGGGCTGCTCATCCGGAATGATGACGGGAACATCCATGTCGATGGCGCCTTCCTGGGACTGGATGTCCGCCGGCATGTCGAGCTGGACCTTGTCCAGATCCACGGCCACTTCCTTGTCGAGGAACACGGTCACGGTCTGCGGGAAGAAGATCACGATGGCCACCAGGATCACCTGCATCGCCACCCAGGGGATGGAGCCCATGTAGATGTCGGTGGACTTCACGGGGCGGTCGATGCGCTTTTCCTTGAACAGCGTGTCCGAGATGCCGCGCAGGTAGAACAGCGCGAAGCCGAACGGCGGGTGCATGAACGAGGTCTGCATGTTCACGCACAGCAGCACGCCGAACCAGACCAGATCGATGCCCAGCTTGTGGGCCACCGGGCCCAGCAGCGGCAGGATGATGAAGGCGATCTCGAAGAAGTCGAGGAAGAAGGCCAGGAAGAAGATGAAGACGTTCACCACGATCAGGAAGCCGATCTGGCCGCCGGGCAGATCGCTGAGCATGTGCTCGATCCAGACGGCGCCGTCCACGCCCTGGAACACCAGCGAGAACACGCGCGAGCCGATCAGGATGAAGACCACCATGGCCGTGAGGCGCATCGTGCCGTCCATGGCTTCCTTGAGCAGGGCCCAGCTCAGGCGCTTGTGGATGGCCGCCAGGATCAGCGAGCCCACGGCGCCCATGGCGCCGGCCTCGGTCGGCGTGGCGATCGCGTGGTCCATGAAGGGCAGGCCGCCCATGGAGCCCAGCACCGCGAAGATCAGGATGGCCGAGGGAATGATGCCGCGCAGGCACTTGCCCCACAGCGCCCAGCCGTTGAGCGTGCGCGCCGTCCTGGGCAGGCCGGGCACGTATTCGGGGCGGACGCGGCCCAGGATGAAGGTGTAGATGGCGAAGATCAGCACCTGCAGGATGGCCGGGCCCCAGGCGCCCTTGTACATGTCGCCGACCGAGCGGCCGAGCTGGTCGGCCATGACGATCAGCACCAGCGAGGGCGGCACCAGCTGCGTGATCGTGCCCGAGGCCGCGAGCACGCCCGTCGAGTAGCGCATGTTGTAGCCGTAGCGCATCATCACGGGCAGCGAGATCATGGCCATGGCGATCACCTGGCCGGCCACGGTGCCCGTGATGGCGCCGAGGATGAAGCCCACGATGATGACCGAGTAGCCCAGGCCGCCGCGGATGGGGCCGAAGAGCTGGCCCATGGAGTCGAGCATGTCCTCGGCGAGGCCGCATTTTTCGAGCACCGCGCCCATCAGCGTGAAGAACGGGATGGCCAGCAGCAGGTCGTTGGAGAGGATGCCGAACATGTTGATCGGCAGGGTGGACATGAAGTTGGCTGGGAACCAGCCCATTTCAATGGCGAAGAAGCCGCTGAACAGGCCCAGCGCCGCGAGTGAAAACGCGACGGGAAAACCTATCAGCATGATGACGATCAGCCCCGTGAACATGATCGGGGCGAAATTTTCCATGTGCATTCTGGTGTTGTCCTGGAGAAGTCGATGGAGAGAGCGCTGCGTTTACTGCACCGGCTTCTCGTAATGGGTGCTCATCTCGTAGCGGCCCGACAGATAGGCCACGCGTTTGATGATCTCGGCCACGCCCTGCAGGAACATGGCGCCGAAGCCCAGGGGCAGCAGCAGTCCTGCGGGCCAGCGGATCAGGCCGCCGATATTGCCCGACATCTCCTTGGTGACGAACATGTTCCAGAAAAAGGGCGCGGTCAGCCAGGTCAGCAGCCCCATCACGGGCAGCAGGAAGAAGATGAGGCCGAACAGGTCCACGAACACCGGGCCCTTGCCGCGCAGCTTGCCGTAGATGATGTCCACGCGCACATGCTCGTTGAGCTTGAGCACCAGCGGTGCACCCAGCATCACGGTGGTGCCGAACAGGTACCACTGAATCTCCAGCCAGGCGTTGGAGCTCATGTCCAGGCCGTAGCGCACCACGGCATTGCCCGCGGAAATCACGGCGGCGGCGAACACGGCCCAGCCGGCGATCTTGCTGAGCTTGGTGGAAACCCAGTCCATGCCGGCGGCGAATTTGAGAAGTCCTGACACGGTGTCTCTCCTTGTGGAAACAAAAAAATGGCCCCGGGGGCCGATGGGCTACCGGGCGGAGAACGTGCCGGACGTCGTCTTGGCGGGGCGTGCGCTGAAAGCCTGCATGGTGTCTCCAGAAGATAGGCTGTGGGGTCCGTCGCGCCGCGTGGCCTGTAGGCCGGGGCGCTGCGCTGGTGTGGATGCGAGGACCGGAAGCCAAGGATTTTACGAAGGCCGGCCGGCTGCGGAGAGCATGTTCGCCCTAAAAGAAGTCCGTAGGAACCCCAGGTGCCTATCTTTCAGGACGGCGCCATCGGCCGGCGCGCGCCGAGCTTGCGGTACAGCGTGGTTTCATGATGGCCCGCGATGGTCGGTGCGTCGCCTGAAAGCAACGCCGCCCTGCGGCTTGCGCTGCAGGGCGGCGTTGGCGAACGGGCTATGGCAGCCGGATATCAGCGGCCGGTTTCTTTCAGGTACTGCTGGCGGGCGGTGACGCCGGTGCCCGTGAAGTCGGTGAAGACGCCGTCGACGCCGGCTCGGAAGTAGGGCAGGTACTCGGCCACCGGGTCGCCATTGAACAGGCCTGCCAGGTACTTCTTCTCGTTGCGGAAGGTGTACACGTGGACGAACAGCCCCGCCTTGTGCGAGTCGGCCACCAGGTTGGTCGGCACGGCGCTGCTCACGTCGGCCAACTTGCCCGTGGGGCCGGACAGGCGCATGGCCTGCGGCTTCCAGGGGCCGATGCCGTCGGCATACTGCTTGATCTGGGCCAGGCCTGCGGGGGTGATCATGTCGCCGAAGGTGGCCGGGTTGCCTGCCACGGTGTAGCTGTAGGGGCGGCCATCGACGAAGGTGTATACGTCGCTGCTGTCGCCGATGTAAATCATGTTGCCGGTCTTGTAGTCGACATCGTTGCCGTCGATCAGCTGCACCGCCTTGGTCTTCAGGCCGGCGCTGCGCAGGTACTGCAGGCTGTCCGGATCGAAGCTCTGGGCAAACACGGCGGAGTCCTTGGTGTTCAGCCCGTTGTCGTTGAGAACCTTCAGGTAGGCGTCCTCAAACGGGTGGGAGGCGCCGGGGGCGCCGCAGCCATTGGCCTTGGCCTGAGCGTTGTTCCACAGCGGGTTTTTCGTTTCCGGGTAGACGCCGATGGTGCGGCCCGTGGTCTTGGACTTGGCCTTGGCGATGTCGATCACTTCCTGGAACGTCAGGATGGGCAGCAGGCCGTTGTAGGTGGTGGGGCGCTCGTTGCGGGCATCGTAGGTCGTGCCGTTGATGCCGTACTGGCGCAGCTCGGCCAGGGTGAAATCGGTGATGGACCAGTCGCCCGTGTGGTCTTCGCCGTCGACGACCAGTGGCTTCAGGACCGACTTCGGATCGGCGGGGTTGGTCAGGTCGCTCAGGTAGGCGGCCGGGCCGCCGTACTTGGCGGCGTCGTACTTCACGGGCACCAGCACGCCGGGCACGGTGCGCTTGCGGGCCATGACCTCGGGGTACTTGGCCGCCACATCGGCGATGTTGGTGTTGTCGCTGAGCCAGGGGTTGTGGCGGGCCACCGGGATGCAGTCCTTGGTCAGGTGCACATCCAGTTCCAGCCAGTCGCCGCCCGCGTCGACTGCCGCTTCGTAGGCTAGCCGGGTTTCCTCGGGATAGAGACCGGGTAGCCCGCGGTGGGAAATGACCAGGGGGGGGGTGCCGTCCAGGGTGGGGAGCAGCGCTTCGTCACTCCCACCGCAGCCGGCGAGCAGTGCGGAGACCGCGAACATAACCGATGCAAGCCGCTTGGAGGGCTGCATAAGGATCCGAAACATGAAGCTTCTCCTAGTTGAGTTCGCGCAGCTTAGGCGAGGTTTGTGTCAAATTTTTGACACATCACTGACCCTGGAAACCCGGCCGCGCGGGCCTGGAAATCAGTGAAGGATGGTGTGCCATCGTCGAGCAAAGTGTTGCGCGCCAGGGCGATTTGGCGGCTGCGGTGGCTAGTTGGCGGTGCGGCGGACATGGCGAGTTTCAATGGACGCATGGTGCACCGACAGTGCGTTCCAGCATGCTCCATTTCGAGATCTCCCGGGCCAGATGGGCGGGTTCTAGGGTTCACCCCCTAGGAGGGTGGCGCAGGCGCGGGCACAAGATGGAGAGTGCCAATCCAGCCATCACCCTTCCAAGGAGACAGCGAGATGCAAGTGCAGTTCACCGTCAACGGCCGCCCGGCCAGTGTTGACGTTCCCCCCAACACGCTGCTGGTGCACGCGCTGCGCGAGCATCTGCACCTGACCGGCACCCATGTCGGCTGCGACACCAGCCAGTGCGGCGCCTGCACGATCATCGTCGACGGGCGCGCCATCAAGTCCTGCACCATGCTGGCCGTGCAGGCCCAGGGCTGCGCGGTGCAGACCATCGAGGGCCTGGCCGCGGCCGACGGCAGCCTGCACCCCATGCAGGCCGCGTTCAAGCAGTGCCACGGCCTGCAGTGCGGCTTCTGCACGCCGGGCATGGTCATGAGTGTCATCGATCTGTGCCGCCAGAGCCCCGAGGCCGGCGACGGCGAGATCCGCGAACTGCTCGAAGGCAATATCTGCCGCTGCACGGGCTATCAGAACATCGTCGCCGCGGTCAAGAAGGGCCGCGAAGGCATGCAGGCCGCGCCGTCCGCCTGATCCGCAGCCAAGCCAGGACACAAGGAGACACACCATGGGTGCATCCGATTTTTCCAAGCTCCCGCACATCGGCGAAGCCGTGCTGCGCAAGGAGGACGAGCGCTTTCTCACCGGCGCCGGCCAGTACACCGACGACATCACGCTGGGCGCGCAGGCCTATGCGGTCTTCGTGCGCTCGCCCCATGCCCATGCCGGGTTGCGCGGCGTCGACACCGCCGCAGCCAAGGCCGCTCCGGGCGTGATCGGCGTGCTCACGGGCGCCGACGTGGCCGCCGACAAGATCAACGGCCTGCCCTGCGGCTGGCTGATCACCAGCACCAACGGCGAGCCCATGAAGGAGCCGCCGCACCCCATCCTGGCTCTCGATACCGTGCGCTATGTGGGCGATCACGTAGCCATGGTCGTGGCCGAGACGCTGCAGCAGGCGCGCGACGCGGCCGAACTGGTCGAGGTCGATTACGACGTGCGGCCCTCGGTCGTGAACGTGGCCGATGCCGCCGCGGGCAGGATTGCCGGCGCCGCGGTGCATGACATCGCCCCCGACAACCATTGCTACAAATGGGCCATAGGCGACAAGGCCGGCGTGGACGCGGTGTTCGCGGGCGCGGCCCATGTCACGCGGCTGGACCTGGTCAACAACCGGCTGATCCCCAACGCCATGGAGCCGCGCGTGGCCATAGGCAGCTACAGCCGCGCCAGCGACGAATACACGCTGTACGTGGCCAACCAGAACCCGCACGTGGAGCGCCTGCTGATGACGGCCTTCGTGCTGGGCCTGCCCGAAAGCCGGGTGCGCGTGATCGCGCCCGACGTGGGCGGAGGCTTTGGCTCCAAGATCTTCCTCTACGCCGAGGATGTCTGCCTGACCTGGGCGGCGCGCAAGCTCAACCGCAACATCAAGTGGACGGCCGACCGCAGCGAATCCTTCCTCTCCGATGCCCACGGCCGCGACCATGTGAGCCATGCCGAGATGGCCATGGATGCCAACGGCAAGTTCCTGGCCATGCGCGTGCACACGGACGCCAATCTCGGCGCCTACCTGTCCACTTTCGCCAGCGCCGTGCCCACCATCCTCTATGCCACGCTGCTGGCCGGGCAGTACGCCACGCCGCAGATCCATGTGGAGGTCGATGCCTGGTTCACGCACACGGCTCCGGTGGACGCCTACCGCGGCGCGGGCCGGCCCGAGGCCACCTATCTGCTGGAGCGCCTGGTCAGCCGCTGTGCCTGGGAGATGAATCTGTCGCAGGCCGAGATCCGGCGGCGCAACTTCGTCACCAGCTTCCCCTACCAGACGCCGGTGGCCCTGCAGTACGACGTGGGCGACTACCATGCCTGCATGGACCAGGCCGAGCAGCTGGCCGAAGTGGCGGGCTTTGCCGCGCGCCGGGCCGAGAGCGAAGCCAAGGGCCTCAAGCGCGGCATGGGCTACAGCAGCTACATCGAGGCCTGCGGCCTGGCGCCCAGCAATATCGCGGGCGCTTTGGGCGCGCGCGCGGGCCTGTTCGAATGCGGCGAGGTGCGCGTGCACCCCACGGGCAGCGTGACGGTGTTCACGGGCTCGCACAGCCACGGCCAGGGCCACGAGACCACCTTCGCCCAGGTCGTGGCCGCACGGCTGGGCATTGCCGTGGAGAACGTGGACGTGGTGCACGGCGACACGGGCCGCGTGCCCTTCGGCATGGGCACCTACGGCTCGCGTTCCATCAGCGTGGGCGGCTCGGCCATCATGAAGGCGCTGGACAAGATCGAGGCCAAGGCCAAGAAGATCGCGGCCCACCTGCTGGAGGCCAGCGACGCCGACATCGATTTCGCCAACGGCGAGTTCACCGTGCGCGGCACGGACAAGAAGATCCCGTTCGCCCAGATCGCGCTCACGGCCTATGTGCCCCACAACTACCCGCTGGACAAGCTGGAGCCCGGCCTCAACGAAACCGCTTTCTACGATCCGACCAATTTCACCTTCCCCGCGGGCACCTATATCTGCGAAGTGGAGGTGGACCCGGCCACGGGCACGGTGCGCGTGGACCGCTTCAGCGCCGTGGACGACTTCGGCACCATCATCAACCCCATGATCGTCGAAGGCCAGGTGCACGGCGGCCTGGCCCAGGGCATAGGCCAGGCGCTGCTGGAGAACTGCGTCTACGACCGCGAATCGGGCCAGCTGCTCACGGGCAGCCTCATGGACTATGCCTTGCCGCGCGCCGACGACCTGCCGGACTTCAAGCTGGGCACGGTGTGCACGCCTTGCACGCACAATCCGCTGGGCACCAAGGGCTGCGGCGAGGCGGGCGCCATAGGCTCGCCGCCGGCCGTCATCAACGCCGTGCTCGATGCCCTGCATCCGCTGGGCGTCAAGGACCTGGACATGCCGGCCAGCCCGCACCGGGTATGGGAAGCCATTGACGCCGCGCGCGGCTGACAAGAAAGGGAGACATCGCCATGTATGCCTTTAGCTATACCCATCCCGCATCGGTGGCCGAAGCCCTGGCCGGCCAGGGCCAGTTCCTGGCCGGCGGGCAGAGCCTGCTGCCCTCGATGAAGCTGCGCCTGGCCCAGCCCGGCAGCATCGTCGATCTCAACGGCCTTGCCGACCTGGCCGGCATACGTGTGGCGGGCGGCCAGGTCGAGATCGGCGCCATGACGCGCCATGCCGACGTGGCGGCCAGCCGCGAAGTGCAGGCCGCGATTCCCGCGCTGGCGCAGCTGGCCGGCGGCATCGGCGACCGCCAGGTGCGCGCGCGCGGCACGCTGGGCGGCTCGCTGGCCAACAACGACCCGGCCGCCTGCTACCCCAGCGCCGTGCTGGGCCTGGGCGCCACGGTGGTCACCGACCGGCGCGAGATCGCGGCCGACGACTTCTTCCAGGGCATGTACACCACGGCGCTGGAAGGCGGCGAGCTGATCAAGTCCGTGCGCTTTCCCGTGCCGCAGGCGGCCGTCTACCTCAAGTTCAAACAGCCGGCCTCGCGCTTTGCGCTGGTGGGCGTGTTCCTGGCCCGCACGGCCCGGGGCGTGCGCGTGGCGATCACGGGCGCCGGCCTGTCGGTGTTCCGGCATGCCGGGCTGGAGGAGGCGCTCAACCGCAGCTTCACGCCCGAGTCGGCTGCCGGCGTGAAGATAGACGACAGCGAGCTCAACAGCGACCTGCATGCCAGCGCGCGCTACCGGGCCCAGCTCATCAGCGTTTACACGCAGAGGGCCGTGGCTCAGATATTGAGCGCGAAAACAGCCTGAAACAGAGGCGAAGAGCGCGCCAGCAGCTATGAAAAGCAAAGAAAGCCCCGTGGCATCCATCGATGCGCTGATCGCCTCCCTGCGCGAGCAGGGCTATTTCGCGGATCGGCGCCTGGCCACGGCGGTGTTCCTGGCGCTGCGCCTGCAGCGGCCGCTGCTGCTGGAGGGCGAGCCCGGCGTGGGCAAGACGACGCTGGCCCAGGCGCTGTCCGCCGTGCTGTCGCGCCAGCTGATACGGCTGCAGTGTTATGACGGCATGGAGCAGCGCGAGGCCCTGTACGAGTGGAACTACACGGCCCAGCTGCTGCACTTGCGTGCCACGGAAGCCGGCCACGTGGAGGCCGGCGCCGACGCAAGAGAGCGCGAGCTATACCAGCCGCGCTATCTGATACGCCGCCCGCTGCTGCAGGCCTTGCAGGCGCCCGAGCCCGGCGCCGTGCTGCTGATCGACGAGGTGGACCGGGCCGACGAGCCTTTCGAGGCCTTTCTGCTCGAATACCTGGGCGAGTACCAGGTCAGCATTCCCGAGCTGGGCGTGGTGGCGGCCCGGGTGCCGCCCGTGACCATTCTGACCAGCAACCGCACGCGCGACCTGCACGATGCCGTCAAGCGCCGCTGCCTCTACCACTGGCTCGACTACCCCGAGCGCGAGCGTGAGCTGGCCATCGTCCAGGCCAAGGTGCCCGAGGCCGCCGCTGCGCTCACCGCCCAGGTGGCCGACTTCGTGGGCCGGCTGCGCAGCCGGCCGTTCGCCGATGCCTTCGGCCGTGCGCCGGGCATTGCCGAGAGCGTGGAATGGGCCAAGGCGCTGGTGGCGCTGGACACCCTGGTGCTGGACCCCGAGCTGGTGCATGAGACGGCGGGCATTCTGTTCAAGCAGCGCGAGGACATTGCGGCGCTCACGCCCGAGCGGCTGGAGCAGCTTCTCCAGCCAGAGCCGGATGTCTGAAGTGAAACACCCCCTGAGTCGCTTCGCGCCTTCCCCCTCAAGGGGGACGACGGCCTTTGCTGCGGGGCGGCCCTTGCTGGCCGTCCCGCGCTTGGGTCTTGCCCGTTTCGTGGGCCGTGGGTAGGTCATAGTGCCCGGAAATTCCGATATGACCGAGGCTGCCGAACCCGCACGCGCGAGCTGGTGGGGCGACGCGCGCAGCGGCAAGCTGGCCGCCAATCTCGTGGGTTTTTGCCGTGCGCTGCGCCGTGCGGGCCTGGGCGTGGATGCGCAGCGCATGGCGCTGGCCCAGCAAAGCCTGGCCCTGGTCGGCCTGGCGCGCGAGGACATGGCTGCGGCGCTGGAAGCTTTGCTGGTCTCGCGCGAGCAGGATCGGGGCGTGTTCCGCGAAATGTTCGCCGCCTATTTCCGCAACCCCGAGGTGGCCCAGCAACTGCTGGCCCAGCTGCTGCCGCGTGCACCCGAGGCCGTGGCGCCGCGCCGGCGCCCGCGCGTGCAGGAGGCCATGGCGGCGGTCTGGCCCAACACCAGCCCGAAGCCGAAGGAAGAGGACGAGCTGCGCCTGGATGCCGCCATGTCGGCTAGCGACCGCCAGCGGCTGCGGCATGCGGACTTCGAGCAGCTCAGCGCCAGCGAATACCGGCTGGTGCAGCAACTGGTGCGCGATATCGCCTTGCCGCTGCCGCGCTACCGCAGCCGCCGCAGCCTTGCCGCCACGCGCGGGGCGCAGCTGAACTGGCCGGCCAGCCTGGCCCAGGCCGCGCGCACGGGCGGCGAGCTGCTGCAGCTGCGCCGGCACCAGCGCCGCACGCGGCCCTTGCCCTGGCTGGCCCTGGTCGATGTCTCGGGTTCCATGGAGCGCTATGCGCGCCTGCTGCTGGCCTTTCTGCACCAGGCCACCAGCCCGGCGCGCCATCCGCTGCTGCGCCGCCATGTCTACAGCCTGGGCACGCAGTTGCACGATCTCGACGGCGCATTCGCGCTGGCCGATCCCGATGCCATGCTGGCGCAGCTCAATGCCTGCATCGATGACTTCGGCGGCGGCACGCGCCTGGGCGAAAGCCTGGCCCAGCTGCGCCGCGAGGGCGCGCGGCGCTTGGTGGGCCGGCGCACGCTGGTGCTGCTGGTCAGCGACGGGCTGGATACCGGCGATGCCGAACTGCTGGAACGCGAGCTGCTCTGGCTCAGGCGCCACAGCGCGCGCCTGCTGTGGCTCAACCCCTTGTTGCGATTTGACGGGTATGTCCCATTGGCCCGCGGCGCAGCGGTGCTGCATCGTCATGCGCATGCCATGCTGGCCGTGCACAACCTGCAGTCGCTCCACGAACTGGCCGGCCATCTGGCGCGGCTGCTGGCCATGCGTGAGACAAGCCCCCCTGAGCGGCTGCGCCGCTTCCCCCAGGGGACGACGGCCTTTGCTGCGGGGCGGCCCTTGCTGGCCGGCCCGCAGCTTGGTGTACAGCATCGTGAAAAACTCTGACAGCGAAAGGAGAGCCTCATGGAAATGCGTGCCAGCCGCCCCCTTGCCGTAAGCCAGCAACAGGCCTGGGAGGCGCTCAACGACCCGCAAGCCCTCAAGGCCTGCCTGGCCGGTTGCGAGAAATTCGAGCCGGCCGAGGACGGCGGCTACAGCGTGACCATGGCCGTCAAGGTCGGCCCGGTCTCGGCCAGGTTCAACGGCAGGATTGCGCTCTCCGATGTCGTGCCGCCCGAAAGCTACACCATTGCCTTCGAAGGGCAGGGCGGTGTCGCCGGCTTCGGCAAGGGGCAGGCGCATGTGCGGCTGGCGCCGGACGCCGAGGTACCCGATACCCGGCATTGCCTGCTCGAATACGAGGTGCAGGCCCAGGTCGGCGGCAAGATTGCCCAGCTGGGCCAGCGCCTGATCGACGGCGCGGCCAGGAGCATGGCCGACGATTTCTTTGCCCGCTTCGATGCGCTGATGCAGGAGAGCCATCCGGCACAGGACATAGACGATGCGCTGGCGGCCGTGCCGGCCGACGAGATCGACGCCGACGAGGTCGATACCCGCTCCTGGGAATACGACGCGGCCAATGCCGCGACCACGCCGCTGGATGCCGCGCCGGTCATGCCGCCCCATGAGAAGTCCGGCCTGCCGCTGTGGACCTGGGCGCTGGCGTTGGTCCTGGTGCTGGGTGCCGTCTGGTTATTGGTGAAATAAGCACCGGGACACAAAAAAGCCCCGTACTGCATGGCAGTCGGGGCTTTTTGCTGTTCCGGTGGCTTACTGGGGTTGGGCGTGGAAAGCCTTGTTGGCGATCTTCCAGCCCTGCTCGGTCTTGAGCAGCACGAAGTAGTCGGTGAAGGTCACGGCACCGTGGTGGAGCGTGACCTTGGCCATGGCGGCCGTGCCGACGATGTCCAGAGAGTCGATGGTGCGGCGGCGCGTGGCTTCGTCGGCAGCGGGCGTGTTCTTGAAGCGCTGGCAGTAGAAGTCCAGGTCCCAGGAGGTCAGGGGGCCTTCGCGCACGGATTCCAGGCGGGCCGTGGGCATGAAGGCGGCGCGCATGTGCTCGGCGCTGTCTTCGGCGTGGCCGCGCATGTACAGCTCCAGGGGCGCGCGCACTGCGGCTTCTTCGGGATGGTTGGTCAGACGGTCGGTCATTGAAAAATCTCCTTGGAACCGAGTAATGAGGAGCCTTGCCCGCATTGGACTCCCTGCCGGGGCCGGCAGGGCGCAGCCAGGGCAGATTGGCGGACCATCAAGCATAGGCCCATGGCGTCAAAGATTACCCGTACCGGAGTCAGCACAGTTTCCGTGGTGGGCAGGGCTTGTCTTGCGAGGTAAACCCTCGGTAAAGCGCGCGTAAATGCAGGCAAAGCCGGCAATCGCCGGCCTGCTTTGGGGATGCCAATAGCTACCATTGCGGCCAAGCCAATTGCCATCACGGTTGCATCAGCCGTGCCCGAACACCATGCACAGCTCTTCTTCCTTCAACCCCGAGCCCCCATCTTCGCAGCGCGGGCGGGTCCGTCCGGTCCTGCTGGGCGGCCTGGTGCTGGTTCTGGCTGCGGCAGGGGGCGGGGCCTGGTGGTACAAGCACAAGGCTGCCGGCGGCACGGCGGCATCCCAAGCGGCACCAGGCGGCAAGGGCGGCGGCCGTGGCGGGCGGGGCGGCCCTGGTGTCTTTGGCGCCGCCCAGTCTCAGTCCGTATCCGTGGGCGTGGTGGAGCGGCACGACATGCGCGTGCTGGTCAGCGCCATCGGCACCATGAATGCCCGGGCCACGGCTGTTGTCCGCGCCAAGGTTGCGGGCGAGCTGCAGAAACTCCATTTCAAGGAGGGCGACGAAGTCAAGGCCGGCCAGCTGCTGGCCGAGATCGACCCCCGCAGCTTCCAGGCCAGCTACAACCAGGTGCAGGGCGCGCTGCAGCGCGACCAGGCCTTGCTCAATAACGCACGGCTCGACCTGAAGCGCTACCAGGATCTGCAGGCCCAGGATTCGATCGCCAGCCAGCAGGTGGATACCCAGGCGGCGCTGGTGCGCCAGTACCAGGGCACGGTGGCGGCCGGCCAGGGCCAGGTCGATGCGGCCAGGCTGCAGCTCGGCTACACCCGCATCACCGCGCCGATCGCGGGTCGCCTGGGCTTGCGCCAGGCCGACCTCGGCAATGTGATCAATCCCTCGGATGCCAACGGCATCGTCACCATCACCCAGGTCCGCCCCATCGATGCGCTGTTCTCCCTGCCCGAGGCGCATGTGGGCACGCTGGCCCGCCAGCTGGCAGCGGGCACCGACCTGCCCGTGGAGCTGTGGGACCGCGACCAGAAGCAGCTGCTGGCCCGGGGGCGTCTGAACGCGCTGGACAACGCGATAGATACCGCCACCGGCACCGTGAAGGCCAAGGCCGCCTTTGCCAATGCCGACAGCCGGCTGTTCGCCAACCAGTTCGTCAACGTCAAGCTGCAGGTCGATCTGCAGGAGAACGCGCTGACCGTGCCGACAACGGCCGTGCAGAACAACTATGTGTACCTGGTGAAGAGCGACAGGACGGTGACGCAGCGCAAGATCAAGGTCGGCGTGACCGATGGCGACCGCGTCAGCGTGCAGGGCGAGCTGCAGCCCGGCGACCAGGTGGTGACCGACGGCATCGACCGACTGCGCGAAGGCGCCCAGGTCACGGTGATAGCAGCCGACAAGGTCCAGAAGGTGGACCAGGCCGTGCAGGATACGGCCAGCCAGCCGCGCGGCATGCGCAATCTCACACCCGAGCAGCGCGCCAAGCTGGCGACGATGACCCCCGAGGAGCGCAAGGCCTTCTTCCAGAAACTGCGTGCCGAGCGCGACGTGCCGGGCGCCAAGCCGCAAGACGGCAAGGACGGCGGAAAATACGGAGGCAAGGAGGGGGCCGCGCCTGCCGTGGGGCGATCGGCAGCTCATGCAGCCCCGGCAACTCCCGCGGCTCCTGCCGGATCGCGCTGATGCGCTCATCCATGCGGCCACCATGAATATCTCGCGCCTCTTCATTCTTCGGCCCATCGCCACCTCGCTGCTGATGGTGGCCGTGCTGATCGCCGGTGCCCTGGCCTACCGGCTGCTGCCCATCTCGGCCCTGCCCGAGGTGGACTACCCCACCATCGAAGTCACCACGCTGTATCCGGGCGCCAGCCCCGACGTGATGACTTCCAACGTCACGGCGCCGCTGGAGCGCCAGTTCGGCCAGATGCCGGGGCTGGACCAGATGTCCTCGACCAGCTCGGGCGGCGCCTCGGTGATCAGCCTGCGTTTTTCGCTGGCCATGTCCATGGACGTGGCAGAGCAGCAGGTGCAGGCGGCCATCAATGCGGGCGCCAACCTGCTGCCCGGCGACCTGCCCATGCCCCCGCTGTACAGCAAGGTCAACCCGGCCGATGCGCCGGTGCTGACGCTGGCCATCACCTCGCCCTCGCTGCCCGTGATCCGCGTCAACGACCTGGTCGAGAACCGCCTGGCGCCCAAGCTCTCCCAGGTCAAGGGCGTGGGCCTGGTCGCAATTGCCGGCGGGCGCCGTCCCGCCGTGCGCATCCAGGCCAATCCTGCGGCACTGGCCAGCTACGGCATGACGCTGGACGACCTGCGCACGGCGATTGCCGCCTCCAACGTCAAGGCCGCCAAGGGCGGCTTCGACGGCTACAGCCGCGCCTCCACCATCGACGCCAACGACCAGCTGCAGTCGGCCGCCGAATACCGCAGCCTCATCGTCGCGTTCAAGAACGGCAACCCCGTGCGCCTGGCCGACGTGGCACAGACCGTGGACGACGCGGAAAACACGCGCCTGGCCGCCTGGGCCGGCACGCCAGAACACGGCTCCACAGCCGCCGTGGTGCTCAACATCCGCCGCCAGCCGGGCGCCAACGTCATCCAGACCGTCGAAGCCATCAAGGCCCTGCTGCCCCAGCTCAAGGAAACCCTGCCGGCCTCGCTGGACGTGCAGATCCTGACCGACCGCACGGTCACCATCCGCGCCTCGGTGGAGGACATGCAGTGGGAGCTGGCGCTGGCCATCGCCCTGGTGGTGATGGTGATCTTCCTGTTCCTGAGGAGCAGCACGGCCACGCTGATCCCCAGCGTCGCCGTACCCCTGTCGCTGGTCGGCACCTTCGGCGTCATGTATCTGGCGGGCTTTTCGATCAACAACCTGACGCTGATGGCACTGACCATCTCCACGGGCTTTGTGGTGGACGATGCCATCGTGATGATCGAGAACATTGCCCGCTTCGTGGAAAAGGGCGAGCCGCCGCTGCAGGCCGCGCTCAAGGGCGCCAAGCAGATCGGCTTCACCATCATCTCGCTGACCATCTCGCTGATCGCGGTGCTGATCCCGCTGCTGTTCATGGGCGACGTGGTCGGGCGCCTGTTCCACGAGTTCGCCATCACCATGGCCGTGGCCATCCTGATCTCGGCCGTGGTCTCGCTCACGCTCACGCCCATGCTGTGCGCGCGCCTGCTGCGCCACCAGCCCGAGGAGGGCGAATCCGGAGGAAAACCTGCCGGGCGTTTTGCGGACGCCATGGGCCGCTTCTTCGACAAGGTCATCGCCGAATACGGCCGCCTGCTGAACTGGGTGCTGGACCACGGCCCGCTGACCTGGATGGTCTTCCTGGCCACGCTGGCAATCACGGTGCTGCTGTACTTCGTTGTGCCCAAGGGCTTCTTCCCCGAGCAGGACACGGGCACCATCTCGGCGACCACCGAGGCCGACCAGTCCGTCTCCTTCACGGCCATGGCCGAGCGCCAGCAGGCGCTGGCCGAGCATCTGCTCCAGGACCCGGCCGTGCAGAGCATCTCGTCCTTCATCGGCGTGGACGGCAGCAACACCACGCTCAACACGGGCCGCATCCAGATCGACCTCAAGCCCCACGGCCAGCGCGATGCCATGCCCGTGGTGCTGCGCCGCCTCTCAGGCGATGCGCAGCAGGTGGCCGGCATACGCCTCTATGCCCAGCCCGTGCAGGACCTGACCATCGAAGACCGCCAGGCGCGCACGCAGTACCAGCTGCTGCTGTCCTCGCCCGACATGGCGCTGCTGTCGGCCAGCACCAATGCCCTGGTGGAACGCCTGCGGCAACTGCCCCAGCTGATGGACGTCAGCAGCGATCTGCAGAACCAGGGCCACCAGGCCTATGTGCATATCGACCGGGCCCAGGCCAGCCGCCTGGGCGTGACGGTGTCGGCCATCGACTCGGCGCTGTACAACGCCTTCGGCCAGCGGCTGATCTCCACCATCTTCACCCAGTCCAACCAGTACCGCGTGGTGCTGGAAGTGGGGCCTCAGTTCAAGCTCGGCCCCGAGGCGCTGCAGACCATTTACGCGGCCTCGACCAGCGGCCCGCCCGTGCCGCTGACCTCGGTGGCCACGGTCAGCGAGCGCCCCATGGCCCTGGCCGTGAACCACGTGGGCCAGCTGCCCGCCGCGACCATCTCCTTCAACACGGCCAGCGGCGTCTCGCTGGGCCATGCGGTCAAGGCTGCGCAGCAGGTCATGCAGCAGATGCGCGACGAAGGGCAGCTGCCGCTGTCGGTGGATGCGCAGTTCCAGGGCGCGGCCCTGGCGTTCCAGGCCTCGTTGTCCAACACCTTGCTGCTGGTGCTGGCGGCCGTGATCACCATGTACATCGTGCTGGGCGTGCTCTACGAGAGCACCATCCACCCGGTCACGATTCTCTCCACGCTGCCCTCGGCTGGCGTGGGCGCCTTGCTGGCGCTGCTGATCTCGGGGCTGGACCTGGACGTCATCGCCATCATCGGCATCGTGCTCTTGATCGGCATCGTCAAGAAGAACGCCATCATGATGATCGACTTCGCGCTGGAGGCCCAGCGCGACGAGGGCATGAGCGCGCGCGAGGCCATCCACCAGGCCTGCCTGCTGCGCTTTCGCCCCATCCTGATGACCACGCTGGCCGCCTTGCTCGGCGCCTTGCCTTTGATGATCGGCACTGGCGTGGGCAGCGAGCTGCGCCATCCGCTGGGCGTGACCATGGTCGGCGGCCTGCTGGTGAGCCAACTGCTCACGCTGTTCACCACGCCGGTGATCTACCTGACCTTCGAGCGCTGGGCCGAGCAGTGGCGTGTGCGGCGTGGGCTGCCGGCGGTCAAGCACATGCCGCGTAGCGAGGATGAGGTGGAGGGCGGGCATGTTTGAGCGCTGTGCTTCTCCGTGGCGTGCCGCTGGTTTAGGGCATGCCCGCTTTGCGGGCAGAGGCCGGGTTTCGCCCCGGCAGACGAGGTACTTTCTTGTCTCGCAACAAGAAAGTACCCAAAGAAATGCGCCCCCACTGTCTGCGACCCCTGCGCTTCGCTACGGGGCAACCTGTGTCGTGACGCGTGCGGGGTGTGCCGCCCAACTCGCTTTGCGCCAAAGGCGCGCCGCTCAGACAAACGGCGGCAAGTCAGACCACGAAGCGTTTGCACTCTGCGGTGCAAACGCCACCCCGCAAGCGCCACGTCCCAGGCGCAGCCAAAGGGGTGAGCTCCATTCGGGCCATCGCTGCGCTCGGCCTGGGCTGCGCTTTGCCGCTGCGCAGCTCGCCTTTCGTCGTGGCTCTCGCAGGTGGTTCGTATTCCCCCTTTTGGTTTGCCCGGAGCGAAGCGCAGGGACGCAGACAGCAAGGGGCGTGTTCTTTGCTTCCTTTCTTGCACGAGCAAGAAAGGAAGTCGCCAGGCGGGGCGAGTCCCGGCCTCGAAAAATTAACTCCCAGCAGAATCAAAAAAGAGTACGCATCACGCGGGCCATGGGGGGCGAGAACCCATGAGCATCTCCACCCCCTTCATCTTCCGCCCCATCGCCACCATGCTCCTGACCATAGGCCTGGCGCTGGCTGGCGGCGTGGCCTATTTCCTGCTGCCGGTGGCGCCGCTGCCGCAGGTGGACTTTCCGACGATCTCGGTCACGGCCAGCCTGCCGGGGGCGGCGCCGGACACCATGGCGGCCACCGTGGCGACGCCGCTGGAGCGGGCGCTGGGCGCGATTGCGGGCGTCAACGAGATGACGTCCAGCTCCAGCATGGGCAGCACGCGCATCACGCTGCAGTTCGATCTGTCGCGCACCGTGGCCAGCGCCGCGCACGACGTGCAGGCCGCCATCAACGCGGCGCGCACGCTGCTGCCTTCGGGCATGCCCAGCAACCCGACCTATCGCAAGGTCAACCCTGCCGACGCGCCCATCATGATCCTGGCGCTGACCTCGGACAGCCTCACGCGCGGCCAGATGTACGACGCGGCGTCCACGGTGCTGGCGCAGAAGCTCTCGCAGGTCGAGGGCGTGGGCCAGGCCTCGATCAGCGGCGGTGCCCTGCCTGCCGTGCGCGTGGCGCTGGACCCGCTGCGCCTGGCGGCCAACGGCATTTCGCTGGACCAGGTGCGCACGGCGATCTCCAGCACCAATGCCAATCGCCCGCTGGGTGCGGTGGAGCGCGAGGACCATTACTGGCAGGTGGCCACCAACGACCAGGCCCGCACGGCGGCCGACTATGCACCGCTGGTGCTGGCCTGGAAAAACTGCAATGCCGTGCAACTGCGCGACGTGGCCGATGTCACCGATTCCGTGCAGGACGTGCGCAACTATGGCGTCTCCAACGGCAAGCCGGCCATCCTGCTGCAGGTGTTCAAGCAGCCCGATGCCAACATCCTGGAGGCCGTGGACAAGGTGCGCGCGCTGCTGCCCCAGCTCAAGGCCTCGATTCCCGCAGCCATCGACATCACCATCATCTCGGACCGCACGCCGACTCTGCGCGCCTCGGTGCATGAGGTGGAGCGCTCGCTCGCGATCTCGGTGGCGCTGGTGATCATGGCGGTCTTCGTGTTCCTGCGCAATGCGCGCGCCGCGCTGATTCCCGCCGTGGCCGTGCCGGCCTCGCTGCTGGGCACCTTCGGCGTGATGTACCTGTGCGGCTACACGCTGGACAACCTCTCGCTGATGGCCCTCACCGTGGCCACGGGTTTCGTGGTGGACGATGCCATCGTGGTGCTCGAGAACGTGCTGCGCCACATGGAGCGCGGCAAGTCGGCCATGCGCGCGGCGCTGGACGGCGCGCGCGAGATCGGCTTCACCGTGGTCTCCATGAGCCTGTCGCTGATCGCGGTGTTCGTGCCCATTCTGTTCATGGCCGGCATCGTGGGCCGGTTCTTCCGCGAATTTTCCGTGGTCATGGCCTCGGCCATCCTGGTGTCCATGGTGGTGTCGCTGACCACCACGCCCATGATGTGTGCGGCCCTGCTGCGCACGCCCGAGCAGGAGGCGCGCCGGCGCGAGCAGATCGCCGCCAGCCCGTGGCGCCGCCAATGGCATGCGTTCTGGCAAGACATCTCGGATGCCATCGGCCGCTTCGAGGACGGCATGACCTCGGTCTACCGCAAGACGCTGGCCTGGTGCCTGCGCCGCCAGCCGCTGGTCATCGCCGTGCTGCTGGGCGTGGTGGGCCTCAACGTCTATCTGTATGTGGCCATCGACAAGGGCTTCATGCCCAGCGAGGATACGGGCCGCGTCATGGGTTTCATCCGCGCCGACCAGTCCACCTCGTTCCAGGCCATGCAGCGGCGCATCCAGCGTTTCCTGGCCATCGTGCAGGAGGACCCCGCCGTCGAATACGTGACGGGCTTCACGGGCGGCGGCCAGGCCAATGCGGCCAGTATGTTCATGTCGCTCAAGCCGCTGGCGCAGCGCAAGGTATCGAGCGACGAGGTCATCAACCGCCTGCGCGAAAAGCTCAAGAACGAGCCCGGCGCGCGCCTGTTCATGATCACGCAGACGGATGTGCGCATCGGCGGGCGCCAGAGCATGGCTTCCTACCAGTACACGCTGCAGGCCGACGACAACGCCGAGCTGCGCCTGTGGGAGCCGCGCATACGCCAAGTGCTGTCCACCCTGCCGGAGCTGGCCGACGTGAACAGCGACGTGCAGGACAACGGCATGCAGACCACGCTGGTGATCGACCGCGACCAGGCCGTGCGCCTGGGCCTGACCGTGGCGCAGATCGACAACACGCTGAACGATGCCTTCGGCCAGCGCCAGGTCGGCGTGATCTACAACCCGCTCAACCAGTACCGCGTGGTGATGGAGGCGGCGCCGCAATACCTGCAGAGCCCCGAAACGCTGCGCGGCTTCTTCTTCGTCAACAGCGCCGGCAAGCAGGTGCCGCTCACGGCCTTTGCCAGGGTCACGACCACCAACACGCCGCTGTCCGTCAACCACCAGGGCGGCACGCCGGCCAGCACCGTCAGCTACAACCTCGCGCCCGGCGTGTCGCTGTCTCAGGCCAACGACGCCATCCGCAACGCCATTGCCGAGCTGGGCGTGCCCGTCTCCATCCGCGGCTCGTTCGCCGGCTCGGCCGGCGCCTTCCAGCAGGCGCTGGCCGGACAGCCGCTGCTGATCCTGGCGGCCATCATCACCATCTACCTGGTGTTGGGCATGCTGTACGAGAACCTCGTGCATCCGCTGACGATCCTGTCCACCCTGCCTTCGGCCGGCGTGGGCGCGCTGCTGGCGCTGATGCTGTGCCGGACCGAGTTCTCGCTGATCGCCTTCATCGGCGTGATCCTGCTCATAGGCCTGGTCAAGAAGAACGCCATCATGATGATCGACTTCGCGCTGGAGCGCGAAAAAGGCGGCCACGTCACATCGGCCCAGGCCATCTACCGCGCCTGCGATCTGCGCCTGCGCCCGATCCTGATGACCACCTTCGCGGCCATCTTCGGCGCGCTGCCGCTGGCCCTGGGCCGGGGCGACGGCGCCGAGCTGCGCCAGCCGCTGGGCATTGCCATCGTCGGCGGCCTGCTGGTCAGCCAGCTGCTCACGCTCTACACCACGCCCGTGGTCTATGTGCTGCTGGACCGCGTATGGAAAAGAAAGACCCCCTGAGTCGCTGCGCGCCTTCCCCCAAGGGGGACGACGCCGTCGCCGCGAGGCGGCTCTTGCTCGGCGTCTCTGGCCTGGGGTGCGCCCAGTTTCAAGCAATGCTCACAGGATGATTGATATGAAGAAAATTGCCTGTAAACCCATGGATGACAAGCGCAAGCTGCTCACTTTTCCGAAACCCCCAGCCGCCATGACGGTGCTGTTCCTGAGCGCCTCCATGCTGGCCGGCTGCTCGCTGCAGCCCAGCTACCAGGTGCCCAGGCTAGCTGTGCCCGCACAGTTCAAGGAAGCCACGCCCGAGGCCGCGCAGGCCGGTATCTGGCAGCCCGCGCGGCATGGTGCGGACGCAGCAGCCCCGGACGCCGTGCCCGAGAAATGGTGGACGACCTATGGCGACGAAACCCTGAACCGGCTGCAGGACGAAGCAGCCGCGGCCAACCCCTCGCTGGAGCAGGCCGTGGCGCGTCTGCGCACGGCCCAGGCCGCAGTGGCCGGCAGCCGCGCCGGCCTGTTCCCCACGCTGAGCACCACGGGCAGCGGCTCGCGCGCGCTCACGGGCGGCGGCACCTATGTGAACTCCAACAACGAGAACATTGCGCGCAGCGGCAGCATCAACAACACCTTCTCGCTGGGCCTGAACGCCAGCTGGGAGCTGGACCTGTGGGGTCGCCTGTCGGGCCAGGTCGACGCCAGCCGCGCCAGCGTCCAGGCCAGCAGCGACGATCTTGCCGCCGCGCGCCTGTCTGCCCAGGCCTCGGTGGCTCAGACCTATTTCTCGCTGCGGGCCGCCGAAGCCCAGGACCGCCTGCTGCGCGAGACGCTGGCCAACTACGCGCAAAGCCTGAAGCTCACGCAGAACCGCTACCGCTCGGGCGTGGCTTCGTCGGCCGACGTGGCGCAGGCGCAGGCGCAGTACAAGAGCACCCAGGCCCAGCTGCTGGAGGCCCAGATCACGCGGGCCCAGTACGAGCACGCGCTGGCGGCCCTGCTGGGCAAGGCGCCCGCGGCCTTCAGCCTGCCGGCCACCGCGCAACTGCCCATACCGCCCGCAGTGCCGGCCATGCTGGCCACAACCTTGCTGGAGCAGCGCCCCGACATCGCCGCGGCCGAGCGGCGCGTGGCCGCGGCCAATGCCCAGATCGGGGTGGCGCGCGCGGCCTTCTTCCCGTCGCTGACCCTGTCGGCCTCGGCGGGCTACCGCAACTCGGCGTTGTCGAATCTGCTGGATGCGCCCAATCTGTTCTGGTCCCTGGGCCCGGCGCTGGCCATGAATCTGTTCGATGGCGGCGCGCGCTCGGCGGCCGTGGAATCGGCCCGCGGTGCGCTGGACCTGGCCGCCGCCGCCTACAAGCAGACCGTGATCACGGCCCTGCAGGAAGTGGAGGACAACCTGGTGGCCGCCAGCCGGCTGGCGCAGGAGCAGCAGGTGCAGACCGAGGCCCTGGCCGCCGCACGCAAGGCGCTGACCGTGGCCGGGAACCAGTACCAGGCTGGCACCGTGACCTATCTGAACGTGCTGTCGGCCCAGACCACGGTGCTCAGCGCCGAGAACAATTTGATCAATGTGCGCAACCGGCGCCTGACGGCCGTGAACACACTATTGAAGAATGTTGCCGGGCGCTGGCAGCCGCAGCCTTGAGGCTCAGTCGTCGAGCTCGAAGGCGCTGCGCAGCGCCTCGCCGAACCAGCTGCCGCCCGACAGCGACAGCGTGACCGTGGTGCGGCCCGTGGCCGAGGCTTCCAGCGCCAGGCGACCGCTGGCTGCATCGAAGCGGGCGGACAGCGGCCGGCCCGCATCGTCATGGGCCTGCAGGTCGTAGTCCCAATCACCGTCCCAATGGCCGCCTTCGTCGACGGCACCTTGGCGGCCCGTGAAATCGCGGCTGGCCCAGCGCAGCAGCTGTTCTATCTCGGCCGCCAGTGCGGGTAAGCGCGCCGCGCTCACGCTGGCCATGGCATCCCAGGTGCCCGTGCCTTCTTCGTCTTCGCTGTAGTCAAAATCCAGATAGTCCAGGGCCATGGCATGGTGTACGCAAAATAGAGGCAACCAGTTTATCAAGCAAGATCGGCACTGAATCCATATGAGGCAAGCGCAAGCAGCTATGAATAAAGAAGTGAATCAGCCGCCACTCATGGTGTCCGTGCAGAATCTGGGCTTTGGCTACCCGGGCCTGGAGCTGGCGCGCCATGCCAGCCATGCGTGGACGGCGGGCCTGCATCTGCTGCAGGGCGACGAGGGCACGGGCAAGACCAGTTGGCTCAAGGTGCTGGCCGGGCAGTTTCCGCTGCGCTCGGGTGAGCTGCGCTTTGCTGCAGGGCCACTGCCCGCACATGAAATCTTCTGGCAGGATCCGCGCGCCGAGCTCGATGCGGCCTTGCGCGAATGTCGGGTGGATGACTGGGTGGCGCGGCAGGCTGCCAGCTATCCGCGCTGGTCGCAGTCTAGCTGGGAAGCGCATGCCCAGGCGCTGAGCCTGAGGGATCACGATCACAAGCCGCTGCTGGCGCTGTCGGCCGGGTCGCTGCGCAAGCTGTGGCTGGCGGCGGGCTGGGCCAGTGGCGCGGCGCTGACGCTGATCGATGAGCCGCTGGCCGCGCTCGACCTGCCTTCGGTGCGCCATGTGCAGCAGGCCCTGGCGGGCTTTGCATGGCGCCAGCAGGCGCCGCGGGTGGCCGCGGGCGAGCCACCGCGCTGCGTCATCGTGGCGCACTGGGATCGCCTGCAGGGCGTTGCCTGGGATGGCGTGATCGAGCTGCCATCGACCTGAATCACCTGGGCTTGAAGCGCGTGGCGCTTTGCTGCAGCGCTCACCAGCGCTACAGGCGCTGCACGGCCTGCGCCAGACGCGGGGCCAGCACGGGCTTGAGCGCATGGTCCACGGCCTGGGCCTCGAAGGCGGCAATCGCGTGCTGGTGGTAGGCCGTGGCGAAGACCTGGGTCTGCTGGTCGGGCCGGGCGCCGGCCAATTCGGTCGCTGCGTCTATGTCGCTCTGGCCCGGCATGCGGATGCCGAATCTGGCACAAGCTGCATGAGTCCGGCGCAAACGGCAGCTGTTGCTTGGCAGGTTTGTGCGTGCACACATATCGCATATAGCGCAGCATTTCCAATGCGGGCGTGAGCCGGCAATGTGGCCGTGGCGGCAGCAGGGTGTTTGCGGTGCTTGCCAGGCGAGTTGCCTTCAGAATAAAAAGTTAATAAAAATCATTGTCAATAGCATTTGAAATGTTCTCCATTCGCCAAATTTCCCTGGCTGCCATCGCACTGTGCAGCCAACAAGCTCTTTTCGCCCAGACCGCAACCTCTGCCGTGCCGGCCGTCGAATCGGAAGCCACCATGCAGGCCGTGGCCGTGGAGGCCAGCGCCGATGCTTCGGCACAGGGTCTGGCCAAGCCTTTTGCGGGCGGGCAGGTGGCAACCGGTGCGCGCACCGGCATTCTGGGCACGCAGGACTGGAAGAGTTCCGCGTTCTCCTCCACGGCCTATACCAGCCAGCTCATCGAGGACACGCAGTCCAAGAGCGTGGGCGACGTGTTGCAGAGCGATCCATCGGTGCGCCAGGCGCGCGGCTACGGCAACTTCCAGGAGCTGTACATGCTGCGCGGCATGCCCGTGTATTCGGACGACATCGCTTACAACGGCCTCTACGGACTGCTGCCGCGCCAGTACGTGGCCTCGGAATTCTTCGAGCGCGTGGAAGTGCTGCGCGGCGCGAATGCCTTTCTCAACGGCGCAGCCCCTGGCGGCAGTGGCGTGGGCGGCGTGATCAGCCTGCTGCCCAAGCGCGCGGGCAGCGAGCCACTCACGCAACTGAGCACCGGCATACAGACCGGCGGCCAGGCCTATGCCTCGGCAGATCTGTCGCGCCGCTTCGGCCCCGACCGGAGCACTGGCATACGCCTGAACGCCGTGCGCCGCGACGGCGGCACCGGTGTCAAGGGCGAGGACCGCACGCTCACGGCGCTGGGCCTGGGCCTGGACTGGCGCAGCCGCGACGTGCGCCTGTCGGCCGATGCGGGCTACCAGCGCAACAGCTATCGCGCCGGGCGCCCCAGCGTGACGCCTTCGGGCTTCATTCCCGCCGTGCCTGACAACAAGACCAACTACGGCCAGGACTGGACGCATTCCACCGAGCGCGATGTGTTCGCCACCGTGCGCGGCGAGTGGGACATCAATGCCACGACCACGGCCTGGGCTGCGGGCGGACTGCGCCGCAGCAAGGAAGACAACATCAACAGCGGCGTGACCGTGCTCAACGCCCAGGGCGACACCACGGGCGCGCGCTTCGACAACGTGCGCAAGGACCGCGTGGGCACGGTCGAAGCCGGCATCCGCACCCGGCTGCAGACCGGCAGCGTGGGCCATGAGCTGGTGGCCTCGGCCAGTAGCTATTCCGCCACGGAAACTGGCGCCTGGGCCATGGCCACCGGCGTGAGCAACAACCTCTACAACCCCTATGCCAGCGCGATGCCGGAGAACACCTTCTTCGGCGGCTCCATGGCCAACCCCCACAAGGTGGGCGATACCCGCTTCGACAGCCTGGCCCTGGGCGATACGCTGTCCATGCTCGACGACCGCCTGCGCGTGACGCTGGGCCTGCGCCGCCAGCGCATAGACCAGAGCAGCTACGACTACAGCAGCGGTCAGCGCACCGACAGCTACCGTAAGTCGGCCACCACGCCCATGCTGGGCCTGGTGTTCAAGGCCACCGAAGAGCTGTCCCTCTATGCCAACTACATCGAGGCCCTGACCAAGGGCGCCGTGGCGCCAGCCTCGGCCAACGGACTGCCCGTGCTCAACGCCGGCCAGGTGTTCTCGCCCTACAAGTCCAAGCAGAAGGAAGTGGGCGTGAAATGGCAGCGCGGCACCCTGGGTGCCACGGCGGCCCTGTACACCACCGACGTGCCCAGCAGCTATGTGGCCAACCAGGTCTTCGGCCAGTACGGCAAGCAGCGTAACCAGGGCATGGAGTTCACCGTTTTCGGCGAGCCGGCCAAGGGCCTGCGCGTGCTGGGCGGCCTGACGCTGACCGAGGCCAAGATCAAGCAGGCGGCCGACGCGGCCCAGGTCGACCGCTACGCTATCGGCGTGCCCAAGACCCAGGCCACCCTGGGCGTGGACTGGGACGTGCCCGGCGTTTCCGGCCTGGCCCTCAATGCGCGAGTGATCCATACCTCAAACCAGTACGCCAATGCGGCCAATACCCTGAAGGTGGCGAGCTGGACGCGTACCGACATCGGCGCGCGCTATCTGGTCGATCTGGGCAACGACCGCCTGCTGACGCTGCGCGCACGCCTGGACAACGTGTTCGACAAGAACTACTGGGCCTCGGTGGGCGGTTATCCGGGCGCCAACTATCTGGTGCAGTCGGCTCCGCGCACGTTGTCCGTCAGCGCCACGGTTAACTTCTGAGACTGAGTGCAAATGCGAGCTCTGTGGACCGTGGTGCACCGCTGGGTGGGCCTGTTTCTGGCGGCATTCCTGGTCATGGCCGGCCTCACGGGAGCGGTGCTCTCGTGGGAGCATGAAATCGACAACTGGCTCAATGCCGACGTGCTGCACACGCCGGGGCGCGGCCCGCTGCAGACGCCGCTGCAGCTGGCGCAGGCCGTGCAGGCGGCCGATCCGCGCGTCGAAATCTCCTACATGACCCTGGGCCTGCGCGAGGGGGAGGCGGCCCCCTTCCTGGTGCGACCGCTGGTGGACCAGGGTACGGGAAAGCCCCATGCGCTGGGCTACAACACCGTGTTCGTGGACCCTGTGAGCGGCGCCATCACCGGCCACCGCGATGCGAAAAGCCTGGCCCTGAACTGGCGCAACCTCATGCCCTGGCTGCGCCATCTGCATGAAAGCCTGCTCAGCCCCACGTTCGCAGGCAGCGACCGCTGGGGCTACTGGTTCATGGGCGGCCTGGCGCTGCTGTGGCTGGCCGACAGCTTCTGGGCGCTGGTGCTGACCCTGCCGGTGAAGAAGAAAGGCGCTTCGGCCAGGGAGCAGGGCGCTGGCGGTAAATCCTGGTGGTTGCGCTGGCTGCCGTCCTGGCGCATACGCTGGGGCGCCGGCGCCTACAAGCTCAACTTCGACCTGCACCGCGCGGGCGGGCTGTGGATCTGGGGCGTGATCGTCGTCGTGGCCTTCACCTCGTTTTCGATCAACCTCTACCGCGAGGTCTTCTATCCCGTGATGAGCAAGGTCTCGACCACCACGCCGGGCCCGTACGAGACGCTGAAGCCCGCGCCTTTCGGCAGCTATATCGAGCCCAAGATCGGCTTTGCCTCGGCGCTGGAGATTGCGCGCAAGGAGGCCGTGCGCCTGGGCATCAGGACGGAGGCTGGGGGCATCTGGTATGGCGGGGACTTCCCGTTCTACAACGTGTCTTTCTTCAATCCCGACGACGAGACCGGGGCCATGGGCATGGGGCTGTCCAACGTCTATGTGAGTTCGGAAAGCGGCGAGGTGCTGGGCAGCTACCGCCCCTGGCACGGCACGGGTGCCGATGTGTTCGTGCAGCTGCAGCTGCCCCTGCACAGCGGGCGCATCCTGGGCACCTTCGGTCGCGTGCTCATGTCCTTCGTGGGCGTGATGGTGGCCGTGCTTTCCATCACCGGCGTGGTGATCTGGTGGAAGAAACGTCGGGCCCGGCGGTGACGTGACGCCCCCTGAGCGGCTGAGCTGCATCCCCCGAGGGGGACGCAACCCTCGCCGCGAGGCGGCTCTTGCTGGGTTGCCCTCGCTCAGGTCGTGCCGGTTTCAAGGGCTGTGGTAGTGCATGGCCCCATGGATGGCTGATCCGAAATACGGCCCCCACGAACGACGAAGCCACCGAAAACGGTGGCTTTAAGAGAACTTCGCCTTGTGCGCAGCTTAAAAAACTGGCGTATCTCAACCCAGGGACACCGAGGAAGGGCCGCCCCGCACCGAAGGTGTCCTCCCCTTGGGGGAAGGTGCGAATCGCCTCAGGGGGCTCAGTCCTTCTTCAGGCACTCGCTCATGAAAGCCTTGCGCTCGTCGCCCTTCTTGCCGGTTGCGTCGACGTTGCAGGACTTCATGCGTTCCTGCTGGCGCTTCTTGCCGTCGGACAGGCAGGACTTCATGAACTCCTTGCGTTCATCGCCTTTCTTGCCCGTTGCTTCGGTGTTGCACGTGCCCATCAGCTTCTGCTGGGCGGTCTGAGGCTTGTCGCCTGCGGCCATGCTCATGCTGCAAGCCAGGGAGACTACTGCCAGGACAACGAGTTTTTTCATGATGGAGTGATTTTGAAAACGCCGACAGCCGGCGCGTCGCCATTGCAGCACAGCTTCCTGGCTTTGCCTACGTGTTTGCGCCGCGCCTTGTAAAAATTTGCGATTCGCGGCGCCACCATGAGGGCTGACACGGCGGTTGCAAACGGCGAGTGGATAATGGGCAGCTTTTGTTTTCTACCCAGTTTGAAGGACGATTCGCGTGGATACTTTATTGCTGCTCAAGGCGGCCATCATGGGCATTGTGGAGGGCCTGACCGAGTTCCTGCCCATTTCCTCCACGGGTCACCTGATCCTGGCGGGCTCGCTGCTGGGCTTTGACGATGCCAAGGCCAAGGTGTTCGATATCGCCATCCAGACCGGCGCCATCTTCGCCGTGATCCTGGTCTACTGGCAGAAGATCCGAACCACGCTGGTGGAGCTGCCTTCCAGCCGCGAGGCACAGAAATTCGCGCTCAACGTCCTCATCGGCTTTCTGCCGGCCGTGGTGCTGGGCCTGCTGTTCGGCAAGTTCATCAAGGCCCATCTGTTCACACCCGTCGTGGTGGCCACGACCTTCATCCTCGGCGGCTTCATCATTCTGTGGGCCGAGAAGCGCCAGACCCGGGCCGTGCGCGTGCAGGCCGTGGAAGACATGAGCGCGCTGGACGCCCTGAAGGTCGGCCTCGTGCAGTGCCTGGCCATGATTCCCGGCACCAGCCGCAGCGGTGCCACCATCATCGGCGGCATGGTGCTGGGCCTGTCGCGCAAGGCCGCCACGGACTATTCTTTCTTCCTGGCCATCCCCACGCTGATCGGCGCGGGCGTCTACAGCCTCTACAAGGAGCGCGCCTTGCTGAGCATGGCCGATGTCCCGCTGTTCGCCGTGGGCCTGGTGTTCTCCTTCATCAGCGCCTGGCTGTGCGTGCGCTGGCTGCTGCGTTATATCTCCAGCAACAGCTTTGTGCCCTTTGCCTGGTACCGTATCGCCTTCGGCATCATCGTGCTGGTCACGGCCTTCACGGGTGTGGTGAGCTGGCATGATGCCTGAGTGAAAAGCTCCGTATCAATGAAAAGCCACCGTCAGGTGGCTTTTCTATTTGTGGTTGCGGCGCTCCGGACGCTACAGCAAGGGAGCGTCCAGCGTGACCTTCGATGGCGCGATGCCGCCACCGACATCGCGCCACGCTTTCGTGTCGTAGCGGAATTCGGCCAATGCGCAGGTGGGCATGTCGCAAGTTTCGCCCGATAGGCATCCCGCGAATTCGGAGATCTCGGGGTTGTGACCGAACAGCATCACGCAGTCGACCTTCTTGTCCAGCGACCGCACCACGGCCAATATGACATCGGCTGTGCCGGCATACAGGCGCTCGTCAATGGCGATGTGCCGGAACTCGTAGCCGAGTTCGCGCGCGATGGCCTGTGCCGTGGCTAGCGCCCGAACCGCAGGGCTGGAAATGATGAGACCGGGCTTCACATGGTGCTTGGCCAGCCGCCGCCCCATCAGCAGAGCCTCCTTGCGGCCGCGATTGTTCAGGGGCCGCTCACGATCGGACAAGGCCGGATCGTCATGGACGGACTTGGCATGCCGCACCAGAAACAGCGTTTTCATGGTCCACCTCCTCCGCCAAAAACACCTGAGTCGCACCCGGCCGCAGACCCGGTTGCTGAGCCTGTCTGCGCATTGTGTCGCGGAGAGCAGCGCGTCCACGGCCGTGCGCCAATTTGTGGCACTCAAAGAATGGGAGCTTGCATGGATTCTGCGGGCAATCAACGCCGAAACTCAGCTGCTCCCGTGCCACTGCGAAGCGCAGGGGGCGGCCGAAGTGCCTTGTCGGGGGTACTCATGCTCCAGAGCCTCGATCTGCTGCAGGACAATGAAGAACTGGTTACCGAGTTCGGTAAAGCCGTATTTGACATGGGGCGGGCGTTTCATATCAACTACAGCGCCAGTCTCGACGATCTGAAGTAAGCGCCCTTGAAACAAATGGGCGCTTTCTTTGGGGGCAGGCTGCTCAGGCCTTATGCATTCCCGCCGTCTGCGCCAGATTCAACAGCGCCCCTTCCATCGCCGCCGCCGTGGCCTCGGGCCGCTCCATGGGGAACAGGTGGCCGCCGTCCAGCATCATGACGCGGCCGCGCGTGATGCGTTCGGTCAGCTCCATGCCGACCTGGCGCATTTCCACCGAGGCGCGTCCGCCGATGAAGGCTGCCGGGCAGCGCAGCGGGTGGCGGCGCAGCTGGCTGGCGAAGTTGCTGGGCAGGGTGTTGTAGATGGCGGTTTCCACCTCGCGCGTGAACAGCAGCGTGCGCTTGCCGTCGGCATCGGCCAGGCCGCTTTCCACATAGTCCTGCAGCACTTGCGGATGCCATTGGGCAAAGGCCTTCTTGCCGCGGAAGTGCTGCAGCGCCTCGTCCGTGCTGGCCCAGGTGGTGCGGCGGCGCTGGCTGATCTTGCCGGGCGAGATGGAGCCCACGAGCTGGGTGCGCTTGGCCAGGTCCAGCGCGTTGGCCTTCCAGCCGCCGATCAGCGGCGAGTCGAGCATGAGCACGCCGCGCACCAGCTCGGGGTGGCGCGAGGCCGTCATGACGCTGAGCAGTCCGCCCAGCGAATGGCCGGCCAGGAACACGGGCTGACCCAGGCGCTCGGCCTCGGCGCGCACGAACTGGTGAAGCTGCTCCACCAGGTGGGGCCAGTTGTTGCTGACCGGGTAGCGCGGGTCGTGGCCGAAGCGTTCCACGCCGCGAACATCGATGCCGCGTTGCTGCAGCAGCGAGATCAGCAGCCGGTAGGTGGGCAGCGCAAAGCTGTTGGCGTGGGAGAACACCAGCGGCAGCGGCTTGCCGTGCAGGTATTGCGCAAGGTCTGCGGGCGTGCGGGGCTTGGTCATGGCAGGAAGGGGTCGCGCAGGTGCAATGAGCAGGTGGTGATTAGTTGCCGCCTTGAAAATCAGGCAGCGCTGGCGCTCAGCTTCTTGAGCTGGTACAGCGCCTCCAGCGCCTCGCGCGGGCTCAAAGCATCGGGGTTGATATCGGCCAGGGCCTGGGCCAGCGGGTTGTGGGCCGGGGCATCTGCCACCAGCTCCGGCGCGTCGAACAGGTTGACCTGCAGCTCGTCTTCGCCGGCCTTGGCCTCCAGGGCTTCGAGCGCATGGCGCGCATGGTGCAGCACGGCGGCCGGCATGCCGGCCAGCTTGGCCACCTGGATGCCGTAGCTGCGGCTGGCCGGGCCGGCCTGGATCTCGTGCAGGAACACGATGTCGTGCCCGGCCTCGGCCTCGGCCGCGCCCACGTGCACGTTGACGGCGGCCCTGGCCCGCGCGGGCAGCTCGGTCAGCTCGAAATAGTGGGTGGCGAACAGCGTGAAGGCGCGGGTCTTGTCGTGCAGCTGCGAGGCGATGCCGCTGGCCAGGGCCAGGCCGTCGAAGGTGCTGGTGCCGCGGCCGATCTCGTCCATCAGCACCAGGGAGTGGGGCGTGGCCGCGTGCAGGATCTGCGCGGCCTCGGTCATCTCCATCATGAAGGTGGACTGGGCATTGGCCAGGTCGTCGGCCGCGCCGATGCGGGTGTGGATGGCGTCGATGGGCCCCAGGCGGCAGCTGGCCGCCGGCACATAGCTGCCCACGCTGGCCAGCAACACGATCAAGGCCACCTGGCGCATATAGGTCGATTTGCCGCCCATGTTGGGGCCGGTGATGATCTGCATGCGCGTGTTGACGTTCATGCGCGTGTTATTGGCGATGAAGCTGCCGCTGGAGGTCTCGGCCATGCGCGCCTCCACCACGGGATGGCGGCCGGCCTCGATCTCTATGCAGGGCTGGCTCACGAACTCGGGCTCGGCCCAGTTCAGCGTCAACGAGCGCTCGGCCAGCGTGCAGAGCACGTCGAGCGCGGCAATGGCCTGGGCCACGCGCGAGAGCGCGGGCACGTGGGGCTGGAGCCGGTCCAGCACCTGCTCGTAGAGGAATTTCTCGCGCTGCAGCGCGCGCTCCTGGGCCGACAGGGCCTTGTCCTCGAAGGCCTTGAGCTCTGGCGTGATGTAGCGCTCGGCGTTCTTCAGCGTCTGGCGGCGGCGGTAGCGCTCGGGCACCGCATCCTTGTAGCTGTTGGTGATCTCGATGTAGAAGCCGTGCACCTTGTTGAACTGCACGCGCAGGTTCGGAATGCCGGTGAGCAGCTTTTCCTTGGCTTCCAGCTCCAGCAGGAACTCGTCGCAGTTGTTCTGGATGGCGCGCAGCTCGTCGAGCTCGGCGTCGAAGCCCGAGGCGATCACGCCGCCGTCGCGCACCAGGGCCGCGGGCTCTTCCATGATGGCCTGGGCCAGCAGCTCGGCGCAGCCCTCAGGCGGCACCAGGTCGATGAAGATTTGCGTCAGATAGGCCGCAGGCGCTTGCCCGGATTTCGCCAGCAGCTTCGCTTTCTGTAGCGTCTTGCCCAGACCCACCAGCTCGCGCGGGCGCACCTGGCGCAGCGCCGTGCGGGCCGTGATGCGCTCCACGTCGCTCACGCCCTTGAGCTCGGCGCGCAGCGCCTGCCAGGGCGCCGCCACGGCATGGCCAGCGCCGCGCAGCACGCGTATGGCTTCCAGGCGCTGCATGGCGCTCTTGCGGCTGCGCTCGGGCTCCAGCAGCCAGGCCTTGAGCAGGCGGCTGCCCATGCCCGTCATGCAGGTGTCGAGCAGCGAGAACAGCGTGGGCGAATCCTCGCCGCGCAGCGTCTTGACCAGCTCCAGATTGCGGCGCGTGGCCAGCGGCAGGGCGATCAGCTCGTCGTCGCGCTGCACCTGGATGGCGTGGATGTGCGTGAGGTTGCGCCCCTGCGTGTGCTCGGCATACGAGAGCAGGGCGGCGCTGGCGGCGTGGGCCAGCGCCAGGTCCTCGGCCTCCCAGGCCTTGAGGCTGGCGGCGCCCAGCAGCTCCAGCAGCTTGCGCTCGCCCAGGCCCGCGTCGAACTGCCAGTCCGGGCGCGGCGACAGCGGGCAGGCGATGGAGCCGCCATGCTTGATGGCAATGAGGTTCTGCTCGAAGCGCTCGGTCACGCCGGCGCTGTAGATCACTTCGCTGGGCGCGATGCGCGACAGCCAGGCGCCCAGTTCGTCGGCCGCGCATTCGGCCATGTGGATGCGGCCTTGCGTCACCGCCATCCAGGCCAGACCCACGCGCTGGCGCCCCGCGGTATGCAGGGCCAGCAAAATGGCTTCGCTCTTGTCCGACAGCAGCTCGCTGTCCGTCAGCGTGCCGGGCGTGACCACGCGCACCACCTTGCGCTCCACGGGCCCCTTGCCCGCGCCGATCTCGCCGACCTGCTCGCAGATGGCCACCGATTCGCCCATCTTGATCAGGCGGCCCAGATAGTTTTCCAGCGCATGGAAGGGCACGCCCGCCATGGGAATCGGCATGCCGGCGGTCTGGCCGCGCGTGGTCAGCGTGATGTCGAGCAGGCGCGTGACTTTTTCCGCATCGCCGAAGAACAGCTCGTAGAAATCGCCCATGCGATAGAACACCAGCGTCTCGGGGTGGTCGGCCTTGAGCTGCAGATACTGCTGCATCATCGGCGTGTGCTGCTCGATGGGGGCGGCGCTAAGTGTTTGATTTATCCAGGAATCACTCATAACAAAAATTCAAATCAATCACTTAGTTGGAATTGGGATAGCGGTCTGCCAGCCCATGGCTTGAATCTGCTGCGTCATCGGCTGTGGGCGCGGTCTTTCGCAAACTTCGCCGGAATTCGATGGGCGAAAGCGAAGCGGCTGCCAAAGGGGTGGACATTATTGTCCATGCACGAGCGACGGGGTGTTGCCGGCAGGCAGTTGTTACAGCGCTAGCTTTGGGCCGGCATGGTGAACTGGGGCTGTGCCGCGACCGGCCGGGCCGCGATCGGCTGGGTCGGTCCCGGCGGCTCCTGCGCTTCCTGGCGCGCAATCATGCGCAGCCCCTGGCGGGCGCGCGACAGGGCCTCCTCGTCGTGCTCGGCCGCATAGACCGCGCAGACCGCATGGGAGAACTGCGGCGCGTGGCTCACGGCGAAGAGCTCGCCGCTGGCGATGAAGGGCGCCACCGTGCCCGAACGGAAGTAACCGGCGCCGCCCACGGTCAGCAGATAGGTCAGGGCCAGCGGGCCCAGGGAGATGGCGACCGGCGCATTGGGCAGCTCGGGGAAGGCGGCGCGGTGGCTGGCCGCAAAGCCCGGGCCCCAGTCCACGTAGATATAGCGCTCGGGGTCGAGCCGGCCGTCGGCGCTGCTGGTGACCATGACCAGCTTTTCCTCCAGCAGCAGCTCGCTGACCAGGCGTGCCCGCTGCGGCGGGCTGTAGAGCACGGCCATGTCGAGCGAGCCGTCCTCCACGCGGTCCAGCAGCCGGGCCGGCGCATCCACATCGGCGCGCAGCGCCACTTCGGGGCAGACATGATGCATCCAGACCAGCCAGTCGGCCAGCAGCGGGTGCCAGATGCTGGGCTCGCCGCCCACGCTGATGCCGTGCTCGCGCCCGGGCGGCAGCGCCACATGCTGGCGCGCGCGTTCCCAGCCCTGTACCAGGCTGGCGGCATGGCGCACAAAGCGTTCGCCGGCCGGCGTCAGCCGGGCCCCGGCCTTGTTGCGCACGAACAGCGGCCGTCCCAGCTGCTGCTCCAGCGTGCGCACGCGGGCGCTGATGGCAGTCTGCGTCAGGTGCAGACGCTCGGCCGCCGCCACAAAGCTGCCGCTGTCGGTGATTTCGAGGAAGGTGCGGGCCAGATCGATGTCCATGAGATGAATGCAAAATAATTGATATTAATTGGAATAATAATTCGTTTGTATGCATTGAATTGAGGGTCCATCATGGAGCTGTCTCTGTCATCCCAGCAGGAGTTCCCTCATGCACAGCCCTTCTCCAGAAGCCTCCCCTTTGCCGCGCACGCCGCTGTGCGATCTGCTGGGCTGCCGCCATCCCGTGCTGCTGGCCGGCATGGGCGGTGTCTCGCGCTCCGAACTGGTGGCGGCGGTGACCGAGGCCGGCGGCTTCGGTTTTCTAGGCATGGTGCGCGAGCCGCTGGCGCTGATCCGGACCGAGGTGGAGCGCGTGCGCCAGCGCACGGACCGGCCCTTCGGCGTGAACCTGATCCCGGCGGCCACCGATCCGCAGCTGCTGCGCGAACAGGTGGAGCTGTGCATTGCGTTGCGCGTGCCGGTGGTGGGCCTGTTCTGGGATGTTCATCATGAGGTGATCGCCAGGCTGCGCGAGGCGGGCATCGTGGTCGTGCATCAGGTCGGCTCGGTGGCCGAGGCGCTGCTGGCGCAGGAGGCCGGGGCCCAGGCGCTGATCGCCCAGGGCGTGGAGGCCGGCGGCCATGTGCGCGGCCGCCTGCCGCTGATGGAGCTGCTGCCCCAGGTGCTGTCGGTGGCCAGTGTGCCCGTGGCCGCAGCGGGCGGCCTGGCCGACGGGCGCGACGTGGCGCGCGTGCTGGCCCAGGGCGCGCAGGCCGCCGTGCTGGGCACGGCCCTGATGGCGACGCATGAATCCTTTGCGCACGACTATCACAAGCGGCGTTTGGTCGAGGCTCATGCCGGTGACACGGTGCTGACCGAGGACTTTCATATCAACTGGCCGCCGCATGCCGCCGTGCGGGTGCTGGCCAACAGCGTGACCGGCTGCGAGCGCGGCGATCCGTCCGTGGCCGCGCGCACCGTGATCGGCGAGGAAGAGGGGCGGCCCATCTATCTGTTCAGCACCGATTCGCCGTTGCGCTCCATGACCGGCAACTACGAAGCCATGGCTCTGTATGCCGGCAAGGGCGTGGACCGCATTACCTCGGTGGAGCCCGCGGGCGAGCGTGTGCGCCGCATCGTGGCCGAGGCGGCGCAGCACTGGCGGCTGCTGGAGGGTGAGGCGGTGGAAGTGGCTTCGCCGGTCTGCTACGCAGCCGATGTGGAGCGCGACCGGTATGCGCCCATCATCGCCCGGCTGGATGAGCTGCTGGAGGCCGAGCGCGCCGGTGCGCGCGTGACGCTGCGCAGCGCCGCCCATGCGCAGGACGGCGATATGCGCGAACTGATCGAGGCCGTGCACCGCGACGAAGTGAAGTGGTGCGCCATGCTGATGCGCGCCATCCGCAGCCTGCAGGGCACGCCGAGTTCGCGCACCGGCGCCTTCTACGGCAAGGCCATGGCTTTCGAAGCGCTGGATGAGCGCCTGGCGTTCCTGAACCGCGGCCAGGGCTGGGTGGTCAAGAAACTGCGCGAACTGCTGCCCATGGTCGACGACGCATCCATACGGGAGGGGCTGACCGAGATGCTGCTGGCCCACGAAGTCAATCTGGACAAGGTCAACAGCCGCCTGGGGCTGGTGCGACCCGCGCATTGACGCAGTTCCGTCACAGGAGGGTGCAAGACTGGAATGGGCATGGGTGGGTTTCGAATCAAGGAGGTGTCATGTTCTGGGAAAAAAAGCTTTTGCAATGGGCGCAGGAAGTGAAGGCGCAGACCAACGTGCCGGCCCGGCTGGTGCTGTGGAATGGACAGCAGCTCGATTTCGGCGAGTTTGCCGCGCCCCGGGTCACGATCAAGGTCCAGAGCGCGACCGCGCTGCCCATGCTGCTGGACCCCAGCCTCGACCATCTGGGCGAGGCCTATGTCAAGGGCCTGCTCGACATCGACGGGCGGCTTGCCGACATCATCAACGTGAGCTATGCGCTGGCCCGCAGCACGGCCGCGGGCACGGGCCGGCTGGCGCGCGTGGCGCGGCACTTCGGCCACAGCAAGGCCAGCGACCGCAAGGCCATCCAGTACCACTACGACGTCTCCAACGACTTCTACCGGCTCTGGCTTGACGAGAGCATGGTGTATTCCTGCGCCTACTTCGAGAACGGGGATGAGGACCTGGCGACGGCCCAGCGCAAGAAGATCGACCACATCCTGACCAAGATCCGGCTGCAACCCGGCCAGCGCCTGCTGGACATTGGCTGCGGTTGGGGCGCGCTGGTGCTGCGCGCGGCCAGCAAGTTCGGCGCGCACTGCGTGGGCGTGACGCTGTCGCAGAACCAGTTCGACCTGGCGACCGAGCGCGTGAAGGCTGCGGGCCTGCAGGACCGCATCGAGATCCGCTTGCAGGATTACCGCGAGGTGCCGGGGCAGTTCGACCGCATCACCAGCGTCGGCATGTTCGAGCACGTGGGGCGCAAGCATTTGCCCCTGTATTTTTCGCGCGTGCATGATCTGCTGGCCGAGGACGGCATTGCGCTGAATCACGGCATCACCTCGACCGATGCGGACAGCGGCGAGGTCTCGCTGGGCGGCGGCGATTTCATCGACCGCTATGTGTTTCCCGACGGGGAGCTGCCGCACATCAGCCTGGCGCTACAGGCCATGCAGCGCGGCGGCCTGGAAGTGCTGGATGTGGAAAGCCTGCGCCGGCACTATGTGCGCACGCTGTCGATCTGGACCGAGAACTTCGAGGCGCATGCTCCGCAGATCCGCGCGCTGGTGGACGAGGAAAAATTCCGCATCTGGCGCGTGTACCTGGCCGGCTGCGCCTATGCGTTCGAGAACGACGACGTGTCCATCTTCCAGGTCGTCTGCCGCAAGGCCGGGCGCAGCGCGCAGCAGATTCCCTGGTCTCGGCGCTATATGTACGAGAGCGGCAAGTCGCTGGGAGAGGTTTGAGGTCCGGGTGGTTCGGTTTTTACCGATGCTCCACCCCGGCGCGGGCGCCTGATTGCCGGCGCCGGCCTGCCTGAACCGGGGCTGTTTTGAACAGCTCTCATCGATATGATGGAACGCTGGCGACTTCGTTGCTGGGCGCGCTCACGCCTTTTATGCCCCGTGCGCGGACACTGGGGCGCCGGTCGGGCATTACTGCATTTCGGGGCGCGATCCCGGGTTGACGGGTATGGGTTCGGTCGGGTTCTCGTCATGGATGGGCCGGTAACCGGGCCCGAATGACACATCGCCCGGGCGCCAGCCCGCGCGGCAGGTGAAGGCGCCCCAGAAGCGCCGCAGCGTGTACCACTGCATGCCGACGAGGCCGCGTTCGTTGTCGGCATCGACCTCCGGGTCGCTCACGCCCGTGGGGCGCAGTTCCTCGCCGTGGTAGAGCGCCGTGCCGAACAGCTGATCCCACCAGGGCAGCACCTGGCCGAAGTTGCAGTTGTGGCGCTCGGGGCGCTGGGGGTCGCGCAGCATGTGATGGTTGCGGTGAAAGCGCGGGCCCACCAGCAGGCGCTCTCCGAGCTGGCCGAGCCGCCCCAGGCGCAGCGCCACATTGGCATGCGAGAAATTCTGCACCAGCTCGCTCAAGAGACCCAGCAGCGCGAACTCCGAGGGCTCCACGCCCATCGCCAGGCCCACGGTGGCGAGGATGAAGGACTGCAGCATGCCGTCCAGATAGTTGCTGCGGTCGTTGCTCCAGCAGCTCATCTGGCGCTGGCTGTGGTGCATGCTGTGCATGGCCCACCACCAGGGAATGGCGTGCTGGGCACGGTGCATCCAGTAGTAGACGCAGTCGTAGACCACGTAGTACAAGGCAAACAGCACATAGGGATGCTGCTCGAACCAGGGGAACCAGGCCTTGAGGCCGCTGGCTTCCTCGGTGGACGGGCCGCCGCCCAGCATGTGGGCAAAGGGCATGAGCACCAGAAAGCTGAACAGCGGGAACAGCCCCAGCAGCATGAGCAGGGTGTAGTGGCGGTCCACCGTGGTGTGGCGGCGGTCGGCCCAGCGCTGGGCCGGGATCAGGCTTTCCAGCGGGCGCATCACGCCGGCGATCAGGAGCAGCTGCAGCGCCGCAATCAGCACGGCCTCGGCGATCTCGCGCGGATTGCCCGCAGCCTGGGCGATGCCCAGCGCGGAAACCACGGGAATCACTGCATGGGTGGAAATCCAGTCTATGGCCGAAGCCCAATGCTGGCTGAAGAAATCGGTCATGAACCCTGTACCTGTCGCATATCCAAAACAAACCCGCTGCCAGGCGGCGAGGGCGAAATTTTGGCTGGCGTTTTTGCGGATTGTGTGGAGATGGCGGCGCGTTGCTGCAACAACAAATAGCCCCCACGCTTGCTCACTGCGTGTAGCCGCTGGCCCCCAAGGGGGCTGCTTTTTGTCTTGGGGCGGCCCTGCAACAAAAAAGCCCAGTCCGATGGACTGGGCTTGCGGTCGTGGGGCGACCTCGTTTTTATTCCGCGTCGCTGTCGGCGCCCTGCTCGCCGGAGGGCTCGACCGGCTCGGTGGCGTCATCCAGGGACTGGCGCACTTCGGCCTTTTCACCGGCCGTGGCGAACTTGCTGTACTTGCCGACCACGGGGATCAGCGAGCCGTAGATGCGCGGGTTGGCCGCCAGGCATTCCTTCTGTTCCAGGAAGTCGGCTTCACCCGTGAAGTTGCCCACCAGGCCGCCGGCTTCGGTCACCAGCAGCGAACCGGCCGCCACGTCCCAGATCGACAGGCCCGACTCGAAGAAGCCGTCGGCAAAGCCGGCAGCCACGTAGGCCAGGTCCAGCGCCGCGGCACCGGGGCGGCGCACGCCGGCGGTGCGCTGCATCACGTCGCCCAGCAGCTGCATGTACTGCTTGAAGTTGTCGCCGCGGCGGAAGGGGAAGCCCGTGGAGATCAGGCAGTCCTTGAGCTGGGTGCGCTTGGAGACGCGGATGCGGCGCTCGTTCAGATAGGCGCCGCGGCCCTTGGTGGCCGTGAACAGGTCGTTGCGCGAGGGGTCGTACACCACGGCGTGCTCGACCTTGCCCTTGTAGGCCAGGGCAATGCTCACGCAGTACACGGGGAAGCCGTGGATGAAGTTGGTGGTGCCGTCCAGAGGATCGATGATCCAGACGTAGTCGGAATTCCTGGAGCCGTGCTCGCTGCCCGATTCCTCGGCCAGGATGGAGTGCTGGGGATAGGCGCCCAGCAGCGTCTCGATGATGACGCGCTCGGAGGCCTGGTCTACCTCGGTCACAAAGTCGTTCACCTGCTTTTGCGCAACGCGCACCGATTCCACATCAAGTGCGGCACGGTTGATAAGGGCGCCAGCGGCGCGTGCAGCCTTGATGGCCACGTTGAGCATGGGGTGCAGGTTGGACGACATAAATTGTGAGGGCGTTGGCGGGGCGGCCTGCCGCAAAAGCGGGCCGTACTACGCGGGTAAGAGCAGGAAACGCCACCACCGGCGATGCGGGGCGGCGACAATAGGGCGCAATTGTAGCCAGCTTGCAATTTTTTTGCTGCCAGGCCGTCCCAAGGCAAAAAAGTGGCCCCCTCGGGGGGCAGCGGCTACACGCCAGTGAGCAAGCGTGGGGGTTATTTTTTGCTGTCCCGATTTTTTGTCCCGATGAAAACCCGATTCGTACTGATTGAAACCAGCCATGCCGGCAATGTGGGCGCTGCGGCGCGCGCGCTCAAGACCATGGGCTTTGACGACCTGGTGCTGGTGCGCCCGCGCTACCAGAACGTGCTGCGCAAGGAAGAAACCATACAGCGCGCCAGCGGCGCCCTCGATGTGCTGGACCAGGCCCGCATCGTCGACACGCTGGAGGAGGCCCTGGACGGCATCAGCCATCTGTGCGCCACCGCCATGACGCCGCGCGACTTCGGCCCGCCCACGCGCACGCCGCGCGAGCATTTCGAGCTGCTCCTCAAAGGCGAGCTGGATGTGCGCTCGGTGTCTGCGGTTGACGGTGATCTGAGCGATAACCAGCCCACGCCCGGCGCGGCCTGCAACCAGAAGGGCGTGGCCTTTCTGTTCGGCTGCGAGCGCTTCGGCATGAGCAACGACGATGTGTACCGCTGCGATGTGGCGCTGTCGATTCCGTCCAATCCGCAGTTCGGCTCGCTCAATCTGGCCTCGGCCATTCAGGTGGTCGCCTATGACTGGCGCGAGGCGCTGGGCGGCTTTTCCGTGGTGGAGCACACGCCCGAGGCGCACCGCGCCGACGCGGCCCAGGTGCAGGGCATGCTGGGGCACTGGCAGGAGGCGCTGGCGCATATCGGCTTTCTCGATCCGGCCGCGCCCAAGAAGCTCATGCCGCGCCTGAACCAGCTTTTCAACCGCGCGCAGCTGACGCAGGAGGAAATCCACATTCTTCGCGGTGTTGCCAAAGCCATGCTGCAGAGCCGGCCGCCAACCCGCTAGACTTCACAAGCCCAACATTTCCTCACGTTGTTATTTGATGCTTGAACGCCTGCGCTCCGACATCCAGTGCATTCTCGACCGCGACCCCGCGGCACGCAGCACCTGGGAGGTCATCACCTGTTATCCGGGGCTGCACGCGATCTGGCTGCAGCGGCCCGCGCACTGGTTCTGGACGCACGGCTTCAAATGGCTGGGCCGCTTCATCTCCCATGTGGGGCGCTGGCTGACCGGGATCGAGATCCATCCCGGCGCCGTCATCGGCCGCCAGGTCTTCATCGACCACGGCATGGGCGTCGTGATCGGCGAGACAGCCATCGTCGGCGACGGCTGCACCATCTACCACGGCGTCACGCTGGGCGGCACCTCGCTGTACAAGGGCGCCAAGCGCCACCCTACGCTGGGCCGGAACGTGGTGGTCAGCGCCGGCGCCAAGGTGCTGGGCGGCTTCGAGGTGGGCGACAACGCCAAGATCGGCAGCAATGCCGTGGTCATCAAGCCCGTGCCCGCGGGAGCGACGGCCGTGGGCATTCCCGCGCGCATCATCCCGAGCAAGAACGGCCATAGCGCCGACGTGACCGAGCACGACCACGGGCCCAAGGCCGATGGCGCGCAGCCCGTTCCAAAGGCCGAAGCCGAAGGCTTCAGCGCCTATGGCGTGACCTCGGAAGTCGACCCCGTGGCCCTGGCCATGCGCAGCCTTTCCGAAGGTGCGGCCTGCCATGAACAGCAGATCGCCCTGCTCTGGGAGGCGCTGGAGAAGCTCTCGGCGCGCAGCAAGATGGATGATTGCGTGCCCTGCGAGTCCGAGCGGCCGCAAGCCTTCGAGAAGGCCAAGATCGACCAGATCATGGGCAAGTAACCAACCACTGTAGAAAACAGCAGAAATGAACGTCAGCCAGGCATTGCAGCAGCGCCGCTCGGTGCGCGCCTTTCTCTCCAGGCCCGTGGATGCGGCCCTGATGCGCGAACTGCTGGAGGGCGCCGCGCAGGCGCCGTCCGGCGGCAATCTGCAGCCCTGGCGTGTGATCGCCCTGGCCGGCAGCGCGCTCGAAGAACTCAACGAGCAGGCGCGCGCGGCCGAACCCCAGCCGCGGCCCGGCCTGTCCTATCCGTCCCAGCTCTGGGACCCGTACCGCACGCGCCGCTATGCCAATGGCGAGGACCTGTACCGCTCGCTGGGCATCTCGCGCGAGGACAAGGCCGCGCGGCTGGCGCAGTTCGCCAAGAACGGCGAGCTGTTCGGCGCGCCCGTGGGCGTGTTCGTCGCCGTGGAGGAGCGCATGGGCCACGCGCAGTGGGTGGATCTGGGCATCTATCTGCAGTCGCTGATGCTGCTGGCCTGCGAGAAGGGCCTGGCCACCTGCGCCCAGGGCTTCTGGCGCATGTACAACGATCTGCTGGTCAATCACCTCGACCTGCCCGAGGGCTACCAGATCGCCTTCGGCATCGCGCTTGGCTACGAGGACACGCAGGCGCCCATCAACCAGTGGCGTTCCACGCGCGCACCGGCGGCCGAGTGGTGCGCGCTGCGCGGCTTCGATTGAGGCGCGGCAGGTCACGGGTGTTGCAACATCCGAATCTTCTTTTGCCAAACGCGACACTGGCCTATACTGGTGGCTGCTCCGGGGTGTGCGCAAGCACTGAGATGCCTGTGGCGGCGAAAGCTGCTGCATAAGGCGAACCCGACGAACTTGATCCGGTTCATACCGGCGGAAGAAGAGCGGGACCCTGTTGCAAGAGCCATGCATGGCTCATGTCACCCCAGGCGCCTCGCGCTGTGGGGTTTTTTGCTTTCTGGGCAATACCTCGCGGCGCAAGGCCCAGGTTCCAAGGCACGGACCACCGTGCCAGGGAGTCACGGCGGTGAGGTGCAGGCGGGCGGCGAATTCCTCGGAGCGTTTATCCACGCACAGCTCTTGAGGAGACCGCAATGAACGCCCCCGATCCCATCTTCACCCCGGCTGCCGGCAATGCGCCTGACTCCGCGCGCTTCGCCGAACTGCTGGTCCAGTCGCGCCAGCCCTTTCCGGCTTCCACCAAGAGCTACCTGAGCGGCAGCCTGCACCCCGATGTGCGCGTGCCCGTGCGCGACATCGCGCTCACCAACGGCGAGCAGGTCAGCGTGTACGACACCTCCGGCCCCTATACCGACCCATCCGTGTCCATCGACGTGCGCCAGGGCCTGCCCAGCGTGCGCAGCATCTGGATCGAGCAGCGCGGCGACAGCGAGTACTACCCCGGCCGCCAGCGCGTGGCCCTGGACGACGGCGGCAAGCGCGGCGAGGAAGACCTGCGCGTAGCCCAGTTGCGTGCCGAGGCGGCCGCGCTGCAGCGCCAGCCGCGCCGCGCCAAATCTGGCGGCAATGTGACCCAGATGCACTACGCCAAGCGCGGCATCATCACGCCCGAGATGGAATACGTGGCGCTGCGCGAGAACGGCCGCCGCGAATGGATGGCCGAATACCAGAACGACGCCGCCCGTGAACTGCGCCTGGCCGGCAACAGCCTGGGCGCCGCCATCCCCAAGATCATCACGCCCGAATTCGTGCGCGACGAAGTGGCGCGCGGCCGCGCCATCATCCCGGCCAACATCAACCACCCCGAGATCGAGCCCATGGCCATCGGGCGCAACTTCAAGGTCAAGATCAACGCCAACATCGGCAACTCGGCCGTCACGTCCAGCATCGAAGAAGAAGTCGAGAAGCTGGTCTGGGCCATACGCTGGGGCGCGGACAACGTCATGGACCTGTCCACCGGCAAGAACATCCACACCACGCGCGACTGGATCGTGCGCAACTCGCCCGTGCCCATCGGCACCGTGCCCATCTACCAGGCGCTGGAAAAGGTCGGCGGCATCGCCGAGGACCTGAGCTGGGAAGTCTTCCGCGACACGCTCATCGAGCAGGCCGAGCAGGGCGTGGACTACTTCACCATCCATGCCGGCGTGCGCCTGGCCTACATCCACCTCACGGCCCAGCGCCGCACCGGCATCGTCTCGCGCGGCGGCTCCATCATGGCCAAGTGGTGCATGGCCCACCACCGCGAAAGCTTTCTGTACGAGCATTTCGAAGACATCTGCGACATCATGAAGCAGTACGACGTGAGCTTCTCGCTGGGCGACGGCCTGCGCCCCGGCTGTGCCAGCGACGCCAACGACGAAGCCCAGTTCGCCGAACTGCGCACGCTGGGCGAGCTGACTCAAGTAGCCTGGAAGCACGACGTGCAGACCATGATCGAAGGCCCCGGCCATGTGCCCATGCACATGATCCAGGCCAACATGACCGAGCAGCTAAAAGCTTGCCACGAGGCGCCGTTCTACACCCTGGGCCCGCTGACCATCGACATTGCCCCCGGCTACGACCATATTGCGTCAGCCATCGGCGCGGCCATGATCGGCTGGTTCGGCACCGCCATGCTGTGCTACGTGACGCCCAAGGAGCACCTGGGCCTGCCCGACCGCGATGACGTCAAGCAGGGCATCATCGCCTACAAGATCGCGGCCCACGCGGCTGACGTGGCCAAGGGCCATCCGGGCGCCCGTTCGCGCGACGATGCCCTCTCCCAGGCGCGCTTCGACTTCCGCTGGGAAGACCAGTTCAACCTGGGCCTGGACCCCGACACGGCGCGCGCGTTCCACGACGAGACCCTGCCCAAGGACAGCGCCAAGGTGGCGCACTTCTGCTCCATGTGCGGGCCCAAGTTCTGCTCCATGAAGATCACCCAGGAAGTGCGCGACTTTGCCAAGTCCCAGGGCGTGGCGGCGGAGCAGGGCATTGCCGTGGGCATGCAGGCCAAGGCCGAGGAATTCAACAAGGCGGGTGGCGACTTCTACATTCCCATCGTATCGGACACCACGGCGCGTTGATCTGCTGTGAGACGGCTGCGGCGCTTGGTCATCAAGCGCTGGCAGCTATCAAAGTAAAAGCGCAGGCTGGGCCTGCGCTTTTTTGTCGCTCACGGGATTTTGGCGGCTTGCGGCCGAGGCTGTGTGAAAACGCAGGAATGCTCAGCCGCCAAACGACAAAGCATTGGTCGGCAATGGGCGCCCCAGCGCTGAGGTCAGTGCGGTGTAATGCATGGTTTCATCGGCCGCCAGGCGTCCGGCAACCTTGGCCAGGTCACGGCTCTCAAAGGCGGGGATGACGCCCAGGTAGGCATTGGTCGCCCCGAGTTCCAACCGCGCCGCGAGTGCCAGCACATCGTTCTGGTTCTTGAGGGTGCCGGCCTTCAGTGACTCGGCATAGGTCTGCATCGAGGCCTCGGCGACTGGCTTGCCGCCCAGTTTCTGGATGGTGGCGATCAAGGCATCACGGTGAGCCTTGTGATGGCTTTGGAACAGCAGGGCTACATCCAGCACCGGCTTTTGCAGCAGGCCGCTGCCCGCCCCCAGTTGGTAGGCATTGATGGCCTCATGCTCCAAGCCCAGGGCCACATTGAGGATGGATACATCCTTGGCCGTATCGTTACCCATTCCCTGTGCCAAGGCCTGGTTGCCTGCCAGCATGGCGACCGCCACTGCCGACAAGGTGCCGGTGGTACCCAGAAATCCGCGACGCGAGGCCAGGGTGGAAGAACGGCCTTCAAAGTAGTTGGTGCTCATGATGACTCCTAGTTGCATGTGGGGCTGTGTCGGCACATTGCGGTGGCCGACACTTGCAATACGCAGCCCGCGGGCAACTGGATTCAGGTTTCCAAGAATATTTTTTCGGGCGGATCGCTGGATGCCTGCATCCAAAAGCCCCGATGCTGCGTATATGGGTACAAGCGAGACAGGCAATGCGGCTTGGTAGCAATCCAACAGATCCGCAACAAGTGGAAGCTTCTGATCACAATGGCTGCATGAGCACCAATACACCGGACAACGAACTGATGGGCCTGCTAGACCGTGTTGCAGCCGGCGATGAAGCTGCTCTCAAGCATTTGTACGATCAGACCGCTTCGCGGCTGCATGGTCTGGCGCTACGCATCGTCGGCAACAAGGAATGGGCCGAGGATGTGCTGCAGGAAAGTTTTTTGGGCATCTGGCGCAGTGCCGGAAACTACCGGGATTCGCTGAGCCCGCCCCTTGCCTGGATGGGCATGGTCGTGCGCAGCCGGGCTCTGGATTTTTTGCGCCGGCGCCGGTCCGAGCGCTTGCACGTCAACGTCTCCATCGAGGACATGGATGCGCTGCCGGAAGGCGTCGATACGCCAGGCCCGATGCAGTGGGTGGAAGCCAGCGAGCAGGCCGCGGCGCTGCATCAGTGCCTGGAACGCCTGGAGCGGGCCCAGCGCCAGGTGGTGAGCCTGGCCTACCTGCGTGACCTCAGCCACAGCGAACTGGCCAGTTACCTGAAACTGCCGCTGGGTACGGTCAAGACGTGGATGCGCCGCAGCCTGGAGCAACTGCGCAAGTGCATGGCCCGCCATGTGTGAGAGCCAGGAGTTGTCATCATGAAACTGACTCAAAATCCCGAACTGCTGGATCGTCTGGCCGCAGCATATGCCTTGGGTGCGTTGCGTGGCGGGGCGCGTCGGCGCTTTGAACAACAGGCGCGCGAGCATGCCCAGGTGCGAGCCGCCGCCCTGCTTTGGCAAGGCCGCTGGTCTGCGTTTTCGGAAGTGCAGGTGCCGGTGCAGCCAGACCCGGCAGTTTGGGTTCGCATCAGCAATCAGCTCCAGGCCGACAAAACCACCGCTTTGATGGCTCGCCAGCGAGAGGCTGCCGCAGCGAAGCAGCCCGCGCGCATGCTAGCCTGGTGGCGCCATGCCGCGTTGGCGGGTGGTCTGGCCACCGTGGCTGCAGTGTCCGTGGGGTTGTGGTCGCACCAGGGGCTCAAAGAGGCTTCACGGCAGCAACTATCCTCGCTACAAAGCCAGCTCCAGACGGCCCAGGCCGCATTGCAGGCCGCACCGCAGATTCAATACGTGGCGGTGCTGGCCGATGGCAAGGCCGATGCCTCCATGCTGGTGACGTTCGACCCCCGGCATAACCAAATGGTGCTGCAGCGCGTGAGCGGTTTTCAGGAAGCGCAAGACAAGTCTCTGCAGCTGTGGGCCTTGCCACCGCAAGGCGCTCCGCGCTCCCTGGGGGTCGTGGGAGAGGGCAGGCTGGAGCAGTTCACGGCGCACGAGACTGATGTGAGAGCGATCCCGGCCCTGGCCATCAGCCTGGAGCCCAAGGGCGGCGTGCCTGGCGCAACTGGCCCGACAGGCCCTGTGCTGTTCAAGGGCGCACTGATTCGCCGTGATTTGTGATGCGACGCGATGCGCTACCGAGGTTGGAGCTGCGCCAGCTTGCTTTCCTCAAAATAAAAGGGCTTTGCCAACCGAGGCAAAGCCCTTGTGCTGTTCCCGAACCCGAAACCGAAACTCAGCTCACCGCCAGTACTGGCACTTGCTCTCCGCCTTGGTGGTCCAGATCTGGTCGGCGGGCAGTTTCTTGACGACCTTGTAGTAGTCCCAGGTGCCCTTGGATTCGGCCGGGCTCTTGACCTGCATGAGGTACATGTCGTGCACGTAGCGGCCGTCCTCGCGGATAGTGCCCTGGCCGAAGAAGTCGTCCATCTTCATGCCTTTCCAGGCGGCCATGACCTTGTCGGCGTCCAGCGTGCCGGCCTTTTCCACGGCCTTGAGGTAGTTCATGGTGGCCGAGTAGTCGGCCGCCTGGATCTCGCTGGGGCGGCGCTGGGTCTTGGCCATGAAGGCGTCGGCGAACTTGCGCGAGGCATCGTTCATGTCCCAGTACCAGGGCGCGGTGAACTGCATGCCTTCGGTGGTCTTGAGGCCCAGGCTGTGGATGTCGGTGAAGAAGATCAGCAGGCCCGCCAGCTTCATGGTCTTGGTCACGCCGAATTCGCGGGCGGCCTTGATGGCGTTGATGGTGTCGCCGCCGGCATTGGCCAGGCCCAGGATCTGGGCCTTGGAGTTCTGGGCCTGGAGCATGAAGCTGGAGAAGTCGCTGGCGTTGAGCGGGGTCCTGACCGCGCCCAGCACCTTGCCGCCCCTGGCTTCGACGATCTTGGTGGTGTCGGCTTCGAGCGCATGGCCGAAGGCGTAGTCGGCGGTCACGAAGAACCAGGTCTTGCCGCCGGTGTCCACCACGGCCGAGCCCGTGCCCTTGGCCAGGGCCACGGTGTCGAAGGCGTAGTGCACGGTGTAGGGGCTGCACTGCTCGTTGGTGAGGGCGGAGGAGCCCGCGCCGTTGTCGACGAAGACGCGCTTCTTTTCCTGGGCCACCTTGGCCATGGACAGCGCCGTGGCCGAGTTGGTGCCGCCGAACACCAGGCTCAGGCCTTGGGTGTCGATCCATTCGCGGGCCTTGCTGGCGGCGATGTCGGCCTTGTTCTGGTGGTCGGCCGTGAGCAGTTCTATGGGCTTGCCCAGCACCTTGCCGCCGAAGTCGTCGATGGCCATCTGGATGGCCACGGCGCCGTTCTTGCCTTCCACGTCGGCGTAGAGGCTGGACATGTCGGTGATGAAGCCGATCTTGACCTTTTCCTGCGCCATGGTGGGCTGGGCGAATGCGGCGGCCAGAGCCAGGGCCAGCAGGGAAGGGGCGGACATGGACAAGCGATGCATGAAGTCTCCTGTAAGTGACTGAGGGCCGGCGGCGGCAGAACCAGATAGTTGCGCTGCTAAGCGCCGCGCTGCATCAAACATGCTAGGGGCGGTCCGCAGCCGCTGCATCGGGGCAAGCACTTGCGGGAAATCCCAAATTCCACGCCTTGCGGTGCTTTGATTTCAGGAGCTATCGGCGTATGTATATCTGAATATTCAAATTCAATGAATATTGAAATTCAATGATCGTAGGCACAATAAGCTTCTTTTTTAATAGCAATAATCGATGTTTATCAAGGTAATCAATCACTTGCGCTGATGATTCGCCGCAAAAAAAAAAGCAGCCCGGGGGCTGCTTGCTGGGGGAGCGAGCGGGTCGGCTCAGGCCGCCGGTGTGGCGCGGATGGCGCTCTTGGGGCGGAAGGCCTTGCAGACCGCGTCATGCGTTTCCAGGTAGGGGCCTTTGAGCAGGTCGATGCAGTAGGGCACGGCCGCGAAGATGCCGTTGACTTTTTGCGTGCCGTCGGCGTTCTTCAGGCCTTCCAGGGTTTCGGCAATCGCCTTGGGCTGGCCCGGCAGGTTGATGATGAGGCTGTGGCCGCGGATCACAGCCACCTGGCGCGAGAGGATGGCCGTAGGCACGAAGGCCAGGCTGATCTGGCGCATCTGCTCGCCAAAGCCGGGCATTTCCTTGTCGGCCACGGCCAGCGTGGCCTCGGGCGTCACGTCGCGCAGCGCGGGGCCGGTGCCGCCCGTGGTCAGCACCAGGGAGCAGCCGGCGTCGACCAGCTCGATCAGCGTGGCGCTGATGCCGGCCTGCTCGTCGGGGATCAGGCGCGGCTCGAAGTGGATGGGGTTCCTGAGCGCCCGGGTCAGCCAGTCCTGCAGCGCGGGCAGGCCCTTGTCCTCATAGACGCCGCTGCTGGCGCGGTCGCTGATGGAGACGATGCCGATCTTCACGGCGTCATGGGCCTCACTCATCGTCGGCATCCTCTGCGTCGGCCTTGCCGGCTTTGTCGGTACTCGCCAGCTGCCCGCGCACGAGCTGGAACAGCTCGCGGTAGGCGCGGCCCTTGCTGGTTTCCCTGGGCGCGGCATCGGGGGCCGCTGCCTCGGCGGCTGCAGCGGCTTCCGCCTGGGCCTTGTCCAGGTCCTTGCGGGCCTGGCGGATCAGCGAGCGCAGCTGCTGCACGTCGCTGCCCGGGAAGTGGTCCAGCCAGATGGCCAGAGCCGATTCCTCGGCGATCAGGCGGTCGCGCCACTGCTCGGCCACGTGCAGGGCCATTTTTTCGCCGGCCGAGCCGTTGCGCTGCTCGTCCATGGCCTGGCGGATGGCTTCGATCTGCTCGTCATGGAGCTTGCGCATGAGCTTGCCGACGAATTGCATCTGGCGGCGCTTGCCTTCGAAGTTGGTGATGCGCTTGGCCTCGGCCAGCGCGTCCACGAGCTGGTCGGGCAGCTGCAGGCGCTTGAAGAGGTCGCCGCGCAGCGTGAGCAAATCCTTGCCCAGGTCCTGCAGCGCATCCATTTCGCGCTTGAGGTCGGTCTTGGTGGATTCGGTCGTGCCTTTGAGTTCGGCCTTGAGCTGAATGTCAAGCTCGCTGCCTTCGGCGACGAACTTGCCTCTCACGAAGTAGCCTTTTTTGGGTTTGCGTGACATGGTAAGGGGGCAATAGGGGGTGGCAGCACAGGGCGTGCCGCAGTGGCGGCTATCATAGCCGCCGCTATGAAAAAACCTCGTCCCAGCACCGCAAGCACTTCGAGTGCGCAGGCCCAATCCGAACCGCAAGCCGGTTTCAGCTTCAGCCAATCCTTTTTTGAAGGCCTGGTGGACCAGGCTCTGGCGCATGCCAAGCGGCTGGGCGCCACCGATGCCGGGGCCGAGGCTTCCGAGGGCTGCGGCCTGTCCGTCAGCGTGCGCAAGGGCCAGCTGGAGACCGTGGAGCGCAACCGCGACAAGTCGCTGGGCGTGACCGTGTACCTGGGCCAGCGCCGCGGCAATGCCAGCACTTCGGATTTCTCCGAGGCCGCCATCCAGCAGACCGTGCAGGCCGCCTACGACATTGCCCGCTTCACGGCCGAAGACCCGTTTGCCAGCCTGCCCGACAGTGCCGACATCGCCGCGCCCGGCACCCATCGCGACCTTCAGCTCTTCCACCCCTGGGATATCAGCAGCGAGGAAGCGGCCGAGATGGCGCTGCGCTGCGAGGAGGCCGCCTTCAAGACGCACAAGCGCATCACCAACAGCGAAGGCGCGGGCGTCTCGGCCCAGCAAAGCCATTTCTTCAGCGCGCACACCAATGGCTTTCGCGGCGGCTATGCCAGCTCGCGCCACAGCATGTCGGTGGCGCCGATTGCCAAGCTGCCCGGCAGGAACGGCGAGATGCAGCGCGACTACTGGTACAGCTCCATGCGCAATGCGGCGGATCTGGCCCCGCCCGAGGCCGTGGGCCGCTATGCGGCCGAGCGCTCGCTCTCGCGCCTGGGCAGCCGCAAGATCCCGACCACCGAATGCCCGGTGCTGTTCGAGTCCCCGCTGGCCGCAGGCCTGCTGGGCAGCTTCGTGCAGGCCGTCAGCGGCGGCGCGCTGTACCGCAAGAGCAGCTTTCTGCTGGACTCCATGGGCAAGCCCGTCTTTCCCAAGCACATCGACATAGCGGAAGACCCGTTCATCCTCGGCGCCAAGGGCAGCTCGCCCTTCGACGAGGAAGGCGTTTGCGTGCAGGCGCGCCAGGTGGTGGAGGCCGGTCGCGTGGAAGGCTATTTCCTCTCCAGCTACTCGGCGCGCAAGCTGGGCATGAAGACCACGGGCAATGCCGGCGGCTCGCACAACCTGACCATGAGCTCGCGCCGTACCAAGGCCGGCGACGACCTCGACGCCATGCTCAAGAAGCTGGGCACGGGCCTGTTCGTCATCGAACTCATGGGCCAGGGCGTGAACTACGTGACCGGCGACTATTCGCGCGGCGCCTCGGGCTTCTGGGTGGAGAACGGCGAGATCGCCTTCCCGGTGCAGGAGATCACCATCGCCGGCAACCTCAAGACCATGTTCAAGGGCATCGAAGCCATCGGCGCCGACGCCTACAACTACGGCGCCAAGACCGTGGGCTCCATGCTGATCAACCGCATGAAGGTGGCGGGGAGTTAGTAAGCGCCCCTGAGTCGCCGACGCGCCTTCCCCCAGAGGGGACGGCGGTCTTTGCTGCGGGGGCGGCCCTTGCTGACCGCCCCTGGCTTTGGGCCATGCCAGATTTTGGTGCCGCCAGCCGTTTCAAAAATTCCATGACCAGTGCATCCGACTCCTCCTCCGGCATGAGCCGCTCTGACTGGGCCAGTGCCCTGATCGTCATCGTGGTCTGGGGGCTGAACTTCATCGCCATGAAATGGGGTCTGGAAACGCTGTCGCCGCTGCTGCTGTGCGCGCTGCGCTTCGTGGCGGCGTCGCTGCCGTTCCTGCTCTTTGTGCGCCCGCCCAGGAATCTGTCCTGGGGCCTGCTGGCCGCCTACGGCCTGGTGCAAGGCGTGGGCCAGTTCGGTCTGCTGTTCACGGGCATGAAGCTGGGCATGCCGGCGGGCATGGCTTCGGTGGTGCTGCAGACCCAGGCCTTCATCACCATGCTGCTGGCCGCTGCGATGCTGGACGAGAAGCCGCGGCGCTGGCAGTGGCTGGGGCTGGCGATTGCCATCGGCGGGCTGGTCTTCATCGGCGCGGCCCATGGCGAAGGCGCCACGGACATGACGCTGGTGGGTTTTGTGCTGACCGTGGGCGCCGCCGCCATGTGGGCCGGCTCCAACCTGCTCACGCGCCTGGCGGCCAGGCAGGGCCCGTATGAGCCCGTGCCCTTCATCGTCTGGAGCAGCCTGTTCCCGATTGTTCCGCTGCTGCTGTTGTCGGTCTGGGTGGATGGCGCAGACTCGGTGCAGCGCCAGCTGCAGGGCATTGGCCTGCGCGAGCTGGGCGTGGTTGCCTATCTGGCCCTGCTTTCCACTCTGCTCGGCTACGGCCTGTGGACGCGGCTGCTGCAGCGCTATGCCGCCAGCACCGTGGCCCCGCTGTCGCTGCTGGTGCCCGTGGTGGGCCTGCTCTCGGCCATGCTGATACTGGGCGAGCGGCCCACGTCCATGCAATGGCTGGGCACGCTGGCCGTGCTGGCCGGCATGGTGGTCAACCAGTTCGGCGGGCGCTGGATGGGGACTGGCCGGGTCGGGCGGTCTTAACTGTTGCCCTTGTTCTGGCGCTGCTGGCGGCGCAGGGTATACAGGTAAAGGCCCTCGGTCTTCTCGCGCGCCCAGGGCGTCTTGCGCAGGAATTTGAGGCTGGAGTCGATGCTGGGGTCCACGCTGAAGCAGCGCAGGGGAATGCGCTCGCTTAAGGCCTCCCAGCCATAGTAGTCCACGAGTTCGGTCAGCAGGCGCTCCAGCGTGATGCCGTGCAAAGGGTTGCGCGGTTGCGCAGGCGTATTCATGCCGCGATTGTCGTGCAGTGCTGGCGCGGCAGCGGCCCGCGGGGTCTTGCCGGTGTCGGTGCGAGGCTATCAGTAGGCCGCGCTGGGGGCGCTGGGCGCCATGGCTGGCCCACCGCCGAACTGCGTGCGCAGCTTGCGCGCGGCGTTCACGAACATCAGCACGTCCACGCCCACGGCCACGAAAGTGCAGCCTAGATCGAGGTAGCGCTGGGCCAGCGCCGGGTCGGAGGTCAGCGTGCCGGCAGCCTTGCCGCTGGCAATGATGGTTTTCATGGCGTTCTCGATGGCGGCCTGCACTTCGGGGTGGCCGGGGTTGCCGCGGTGGCCCATCGAAGCCGCCAGGTCGGCCGGGCCGATGAAGACGCCATGCAGGCCGTCCACGGCGCAAATGGCTTCGAGATTGGCCAGTGCTGTCGTGGTCTCGGCCTGTACCAGCAGGCAGACTTCGTCGTCGGCCACGTTCAGGTAGTCGGCGCGGCTGCTCCACTGCGCGGCGCGCCCCACGGCGCTGCCCACGCCGCGCACGCCCCTGGGCGGGTACTGCGTGGCGGCCACGATGGCGCGGGCCTGGCTTGCCGTGTCGACCATGGGCACGAGCAGCGTCTTGGCGCCTATGTCCAGCATCTGCTTGATGAGGGCCGTGCGGCCTTCCACCACGCGCACCACGGGCTGGCCGGGGTGGGGCGCCACGGCCTGCAGCGCGGCCAGCGTGCGGCGCAGATCGTTGGGTGCGTGTTCGCCGTCGATCAGCAGCCAGTCGTAGCCACAGGTGGCGGCGGCTTCGGCCAGATAGGGATCGGCCATCGACAGCCACAGGCCGATGCGGGGCTGGCGCGCGGCCAGGGCGGTCTTGAAGAGGTTGTTGGCGGGCATGGAACTTTGGGAAAAGGGTCAGAGCAGATGGCCTGCGGGCAGCGGCCGGCCGGCCAGGTGGTCCACGATATTGGCGGCCGTGAGCGTTGCCACGCGCAGCGCGGCCTGGCGCGTGACGCCGGCCACATGCGGGGTCAGCAGCACCTGGGGCATCCGGGTGAGCGGGTGATCCTGCGGCAGCGGTTCGGTGTCGAAGGTGTCGAGCCCGGCGCCGGCCAGGTGACCGCTTTCCAGCGCCGCCAGCAGCGCAGCTTCATGGACGACGGGGCCGCGCGCCGTATTGACCAGCAGGCTGCCGGGGCGCAGCAGCGCCAGTTCGCGCGCGCCTATCAGGCCGCGCGTGTCCTCGGTCAGCGGGCAGTGCAGGCTCAGGATGTCCACCTGGGGCAGCAGCCGGTGCAGCTCGGGTTCGCAGTCAAAGCCGTCGGCCCGGCCTGCGGGGCGCAGCACCAGTAGCTTCGCGCCCAGGGCCGCGGCCAGCTGCGCCGTGGCACGGCCTATGGCGCCGTAGCCGATGATGCCCACGGTGGAGCCGCGGAAGTCGCGCCCCTGCCAATGGCTGCCGGGCCAGCTGCCGGCCCAGCCGCCGGCGCGCACCTGCCGGTCCAGCTGCGGCAACTGGCGCACCTGGGCCAGCATCAGCGCCAGCGCATGCTCGGCCACGGCCGGGGCATTGGCGGCCAGCGCCACGGCCACGGCCACGCCTTGCGCGCGGGCCGCTTCGAGGTCCACGCTGTCCACGCCGGCGCCGTTCTTGGCCACGATGCGCAGCGCTGGCGCTGCGCGCAGCACGGAGGCGGTCACGGGCTTGGAGCCGCGCAGCACCAGGGCCTGGGCACCGGTCTGCGCCAGCCGCTCGGCCAGGCTGGTTTCGGTGATGGGCTCGGCCATGAAATGGATTTGCCCGCCGGCGGCCTGCACCAGGGCCTGGGCTTCGGGCGCCCAGTGCTCGGCGGTGACGAGAACGTTGAATAGGGGATTGGTAGCGATCATGGTTGTGCGGTCACCCAGTCCGGCTGCACGCGCACATGGCGGATGTGCTGGCGGAACACGGTATAGGCCAGATGCAGCGCGCCGTCGGCGCCCTGCCGGAGCGAGGGGTAGGAGTATTCGCGGTTGCGGCCGCGTTCGGAGTCGTTGCTCATGCACCAGCCGTCGCCCACCTCGAGCTTGCGCTGCCAGGGCCAGCTCAGGCCGTCGTCGGCCGACAGAGCCAGCGTCATGGGTGCGCGGGGCGCGCCCCAGAACGCGCGGCGTCCGGTGGTGGGCTCCTGCGTGGGCGCTGGAGTGGCATCGTCGAGTTCGTCATACAGCGACTCGCGCCGCTCGGTGGCATTGGCCGCGCTGCTGGCGTTGAAGATCATGGCCAGGCGTCCGTCGGCCAGGCGCAGGGCCTGGATGGACGAGTTGTTGTTGGGCAGCGCCGTGGGCTCGGGCACCTGCCAGGTCTGGCCGCCGTCGTCGCTGCGGCTGCGGTAGACGTGGTCGGCCCAGCGGCTGCGGAAGAACGCCAGCAGGCCGCCGTCCGATGCTGGCACGATGCTCATGTGCACGCAGCCCAGGCTGCCGGGCACGGTGATGCGCTGCCAACTGCGGCCCTGATCGGCGGAGCGCAGCACGCCGCTGTCGTCGTGGCTGCCGTCCCAGGCCTGGCCGCTCTGGCTGCGGCAGTGGAAGACCGGCAGCAGCCAGCTGCCGTCGGTGTGGATGTGTATGGGCTGGCGCACAAAGGTGCCGGCCGGCGCGTCGGCCAGGGTCTCGGCGGGTTCCCAGCTCAGGCCGTGGTCGCGCGACAGGCGCCGGCGCACCACCGAGGTGTCCTGGTGGCCCGAATGCTGCGCGGTGTGCAGCAGCCACAGCGCACCATCGGGCGCAGGGAACAGCACGGGGTTCTGCTCCGAGCGCTCGGCATCGTGCGACAGCTGGACGGGACCGGACCACTGCGCGGCGCCGGGGGCGAGGCGCGACATGAAGACCGAGATGTCGGAGCGGCCCTCCATCGAGCCGCCGAACCACACGCAGGCGAGGGTGCCGTCGCCCAGCACCATCAGATTGGCCGCGTGGGCCTGGACGCAGGGCGAGGGCAGGTCGGCCACCAGGCGGGCCGGGTCTTCGGGGTGCGGGCGCAGCAATCCATCAAGCATTGGTTTTCCTCAATCAGCTTTGATCTTGGCCGACTTGATCAGGCCGCCGATGCGCTGGTATTCGCCGGGCACGAAAGCGCGCAGCTCGGCTGCATCGCCGCTGCCCGGGGTCACGCCCAGGTCGCGCAGCTTGGAGGCTACCTCGGGCTGCTTCAAGGCCTTGGCCAGCGCGCCGGAGAGCTTGGCACTCACGTCGGCGGGTGTCTTTGCCGGGGCGAACAGCGCATACCAGGCCGAGAACTCGAACTGCGGATAGCCGGCCTCGGCAAAGGTCGGCACGTTGGGCAGCTCCGGCAGGCGGGCGGCAGATCCCACGGCCAGGGCGCGCACCTTGCCGCCGCGCAGCAGCGGCATGGAGTTGGTGGCGGTGTCGAAGATGACCGGAATGCGGCCGCCGATCAGGTCCACGATGTGGGCGTTGCCGCCCTTGTAGGGCACGTGCGTCATGTTGACCTTGGCGATCGACACGAACAGCTCGCCGGCCAGGTGCAGCGGCGAGCCGTTGCCCGAGGAGCCGTACATCACGGCCTGCGGGTCCTTGCGGGCCGCGTCCACCACGTCCTTGAGCGACTTGTAGGGCGAGTCGTTGGCCGTGATGGCGATGATGGGCGCGCTGCCTATCATGCCTATGGGCTCGAAATCCTTGACCGGGTCGTACTCGGTCTTGATCAGGTGCGGGCTGGCGGCGTGCGTGGCCAGGCCGCCGACCAGCAGCGTGTAGCCGTCTGCCGGTGCACGCGAGACTATGCCCGCGCCCAGCAGCGCTCCGGCGCCCGGGCGGTTGTCCACGATGGTGGCGGTGCCCAGCACTTCGCCCATCTTCTGGCCCACCAGGCGTCCCAGCATGTCGTTGGCGCCGCCCGCAGGGTAGGGCACCACGAAGGTGATGGGCTTGCTCGGGAAGGGGCCTTGTGCCTGTGCCTGCGGCATGGCGGCCGCAAGGGCCAGTGCCGCCAGTGCGCCCAGTACGGGCCTGCGGGTGAGGTGTTGGGATTTGCTCATGGTTTGTCTCCTGTTGTGATTGGATTTCTGAGTCGCGTCAATCCAGTTGTCCCTGGCAGACGTATTTGGTGTGCAGGTAGTCGTCAAGCCCGTGGGTGGAGCCTTCGCGGCCGTAGCCTGATTCCTTGACGCCGCCGAAGGGCGCGGCCTCGGCGGCGAGCGCGCCTTCGTTGATGCCGACGATGCCGGTCTCAAGCAGCTCGGCCACACGCCAGATGCGGCGCACGTCCTGGCTGTAGAAGTAGGCGGCCAGGCCGAAGGGCGTGTCGTTGGCGGCGGCCAGCACCTCGACTTCATCGTCGAACACGGTCAGCGGCGCCACGGGGCCGAAGGTTTCCTCGCAGGCGCAGGCCATGCCGGCGTCGGCGCCGGACAGCACCGTGGGCGCGTAGTAGTGGGGGCCGAGTTCGGCCAGGCGCCTGCCGCCGGCCAGGACCGCGGCGCCCTTGGCCACGGCGTCCTGCACATGGCGCTCGATCTTCTCGACGGCGCGGGCGTTGATCATGGGGCCGATCTGCGAGGCCGGATCGCTGGCCGGCCCCACGTGTAGGGCGGCCACGCGCGCGGCCAGCTTTTGCGCGAATGCATCGAACACGGCGCGCTGCACGAATACGCGGTTGGGGCAGACGCAGGTCTGGCCGCCGTTGCGGAACTTGGCGGCCATGAGGCCTTCGACGGCTGCATCCACATCGGCATCGTCGAACACGATGAAGGGCGCGTTGCCGCCCAGCTCCAGCGAGAGCTTCTTGAGCGTATCGGCGCTGCGGCGCGCCAGGTGCTTGCCCACGGGGGTGGAACCCGTGAAGGTGATCTTGCGCACGCGCGCATCGTCAAGCCACACATCGACCACCTCGGGCGTCTTCTCGCGCGAGGCGGTGACGATGTTGAGCACGCCGGCCGGCACGCCGGCCTCGTGCGCCAGCAGCACCAGGGCCAGCGAGGTCAGCGGCGTGTCCTCGGCGGGCTTGCAGACCACGGTGCAGCCGGCGGCCAGCGCCGGCGCGATCTTGCGCGCAATCATGGCGGCCGGGAAGTTCCAGGGCGTGATGGCGGCCACCACGCCCACGGGCTCGCGCAGCGCGAACATGCGCCGGCCCGGCACGGGCGCGGGAATCACCTCGCCGTTCATGCGCGTGGCTTCCTCGCCAAACCATTCGATATAGCTGGCGGCATAGGCCACTTCGCCCTTGCCTTCGGCCAGCGGCTTGCCCTGCTCCAGCGAGATCAGCTTGCCCAGGTCGTCCTGGTGGGCCAGCACCAGGTCGTTCCAGCGCTTGATGATGACTGCGCGCTGCTTGGCCGGCAGCTTGCGCCAGGCGGGAAAGGCGGCATGGGCGGCATCCAGCGCGGCGCGCGCTTCGGCAGCGCCCGAGTCCGGCACTTCGGTGATGAGGGCGCCGGTGGCCGGATCGGTCACGGCCAAACGTGGGGCAGGGGCGGCGGGCGCATCGCGCCACTGGCCGGCGATGAAGTTGGCGCTGCGGATCAGGTCGGGGCGGGTGAGTGTCAGGGGCATGGTTTTGAATGAAATTGGCATCTAGGTCTTATACAATAATCGCTAATAGCTATTGTTTTGATAGTTCAGCTCACGATGCCCAGGTGCCAGGGCACGAACTCGTGGTCGCCCAGGCCCAGCAGCTCGCTCTTGGTGGCTTCGCCGCTGGCGTGGCGCAGGATCTGCTCGAAGATGCGCCGGCCCATCTCGGGCACCGTGCATTCGCCGTCCACGATCAGGCCGCAGTTGATGTCCATGTCCTCCGACAAGCGCAGGTACATGGGCGTGTTGCTGGCCAGCTTGATGGTGGGCGCGGGCTTGCTGCCGAACATGGAGCCGCGCCCCGTGGTGAAGCAGATCAGGTTGGCGCCGCTGGCGATCTGGCCCGTGGAGGCCACGGGGTCGTAGCCGGGCGAGTCCATGAAGACAAAGCCGCTCTCGGTGATGGGTTCGGCGTATTCGTACACCGCGCGCAGCGGCGTGGTGCCGCCCTTCATGGCCGAGCCCAGCGATTTCTCGAAGATGTTGGCCAGGCCGCCGGCCTGGTTTCCGTGGCCCACTACGCCGTTGAACTGGGCGTTCTGGCCGGCGGTGTATTTTTCCCACCAGGCCAGGCGGTCCAGCAGCTTCTGGCCGACCTCGGGGCTGATGGCGCGGCGCGTGAGCATGAACTCCACGCCGTGGATCTCGGGCGTCTCGCTGAGGATGGCCGTGCCGCCGTGGCGCACCAGGATGTCCATGGCCGCGCCCAGGGCCGGGTTGGCCGTGATGCCCGAGAAGCCGTCCGAGCCGCCGCATTCCAGGCCGATCTTGAGGTGGGAGGCAGCAACCGTGCTGCGCTGCGCCTGGTTGGCGATGGGCAGCATTTCCTCGATGGCGGCAATACCGGCCACGATGGTGGCGCGCGTGCCGCCCACGTCCTGCATCACGAAGCTGCGCAGCAGCTGGCTTTCGTGCAGGCCCTGCGACTCCATCAGCCCGTCGACCTGGTTGCGCTCGCAGCCCAGGCCCACGATGAGCACGCCCGCCAGGTTGGGGTGGCGCGCGTAGCCGGCCAGCGTGCGGCGCAGCACGTCGAAATGCTCGCTGGGCGAGGACATGCCGCAGCCGCTGGTCTGGGCGAACGCGGCCACGCCGTCGACGTTGGGAAAAGCCGCCAGCCGCTCGGGCGTGAAGTGCGCGGCGATGTTCTTGATCACGGTGGCCGAGCAGTTCACCGACGACAGGATGCCGACGAAGTTGCGCGTGCCCACGCGGCCGTCGGCGCGCACAAAGCCCTGGAAGCTGGCGCGCTCGCCCTCGGGTACGTAGTCCACGGGCCGCACGTCGGCGCCGAAGGCCGGGTCGCGGTAGTAGTCCACCAGCTGCAGGTTGTGGCTGTGCACGTAGTCGCCGGGCTCCAGCTCGCGCGTGGCCACGCCGATCACGGTGTCGTACTTTCGGACCTGCTCGCCCGCGGCGATGCGGCGGGCGGCAATCTTGTGGCCCGCCGGCACCTGGGCGCGCGTGCGCTGGGCCAGCCCGGGGATTTCCTGGCCCAGCGCCAGTGCGGTCCTGGCGACGAACACGTTGTCGTTGGGGTGCAGGTGCAGCAGCGGACTGTCAATGCTGGGCATGGGGGGCTTTCATCGTCTTTGGTTCTGGAGCAGAGCCGTTTTTTTGCGCAGGAGCGGCCCCGGGGATGGGTCAACCGCGCATCATCTCGCGCAGCTTGAGCCGGTCGATCAGCACGGTTTCCTTCTGGTAGACCGTGTTCACGTACTTTCCGTAATCGGGGCCGTCCAGGTACATCACCGGGGCGTCGATCTTGTCGGTCACGGCCTTGAATTCGGGGCTGGTCACGGCCTGCTTGAAGGCCGCGCGCAGCTTGGCCAGGATGGCCGGGTCAACGCCCCTGGGTGCGCCGATGCCGTTGGGCGCATCGACCACCACGTTGTAGCCCAGCTCCTTGAGCGTGGGCGTGTTCTGGAAGCGCGGCGGGCGCTGCTCGCCCCAGGTGGCCAGCAGGCGCAGCTTGCCGGCTTCCACATGCGGGGCCCAGGAGCTGGAGTCGGCCAGGGCATCCACATGCCCGCCCAGCACGCCCTGAAGCGCCTCGGCGCCGCCCTTGTAGGGCACGGCGTTGAACCGGATGCCGGCCACGCCGGCGAATTCCTCCATGCCCACGTGCGTGGCGCCGCCCACGCCGGCATGGGCGTAGCTGACCTGGCCGGGGCGGCCCTTGGCCGCATCGACCAGGTCCTTGAGCGTCTTGAAAGGCGAGTCGGCCCGCACGGCAATGCCGAAGGTCTGGCCCGAGGTGCGGGCGATGTAGCTGAAATCCTTGCGCGGATCGGCGGCCAGCATGCCCAGCTGGGCAAAGCGCGTGACCGAGATCGGTATCTGGCCGATGGTGTAGCCGTCGGGCTTGGCCGAGGCCAGCACCTTGGCACCGATCATGCCCGAGGCGCCCGCCCGGTTTTCCACCACGATGCTCTGGCCCAGCACCTTGCCGGCCACGGTGCACAGCGCGCGCATGGACTGGTCGGCCGTACCGCCCGCGGGCCAGGGGCAGATGAAGACGATGGGACGCTCGGGCCAGCTCTGGGCCATCAGCGGGCGCGTGGCCGCCAGCGCGGCGGCGCCCAGGGAACTGTACAGAAAGTCGCGGCGGGTAGGCCGGAAGGGCTGCATGCGTGGGTCTCCTGTCGAGTTCTATGTTTGTGCAGCCCTGATTGTTCAAAAATACATCATGACAATCCAATGAAAAGATAGACTCTCTTCATAACCAAACAGTAATGATGAGACGATGAGCAAGATCGACCGCGTGCTGCGCAGCAATCTCAAGCTGCGCCACCTGCAACTGCTGGTGGCGCTGGACCAGTTCCGGCATCTGGGCCGGGCGGCGGAGTTTCTGTCGGTCACGCAGCCGGCGGTCTCCAAGACCCTGGCCGAGGTGGAGCGCATGCTGGGCATGCCGCTGTTCGAGCGCAGCACGCGCGGCACCGAGCCCACGGCCGCGGGCGTGAGCATGGTGCGTTTTGCGCGCTCGGTGCTCGCGGGCTTCGAACGCACGCGCGACGAGATGGCCGCCGAGGCCAGCGGTGCCCGCGGCCGCACCAGCGTGGGCGCCATGGTCGTGGCCACGCCGGTGCTGCTGGCCCGGGCCGTGGAACGCCTCAAGGCACGCTCGGCCCAGACCACGGTGCTGGTCGAGGAGGGCGACCTCACGCGGCTGCTGCCCAAGCTGCGCCTGGGCGAGCTGGACCTGTTCGTGGGCCGGCTGGAGCCAGGCTACGCCTCGCCGGACCTCGAGACCGAAGTCCTGTACCGCGATCCCATGGTGGCCGTGGTGCGGTCCGGCCATCCGCTGGCGCGCAAGCGCCAGGTGCGCTGGGCCGACATCGCCGGCCAGCCCTGCGTGATGCCGCCGCCCTGGGCTTCGCTGCGCGTCAAGCTCGAGCAGCAGTTCTTCGCCCACGACCTGCATCCGCCAGCCGATATCGTGGAGTCGGCCTCCTTCCTGTCGCAGATATCCTTTCTGCACCAGCGCGGCGCCGTGGCCTTCATGGCGCGCACGGTGGCGCAGCACTTTGCGCAGCAGGGGCTGCTGGCCGTGCTCAGGCTGGAGGTGCCGGTGGAGCTGCCGCCCGTAGGCCTGATCACGCTGCGCGGCCAGCCGATGACGCCGGTGACGGGGCTGCTGGTGGAGTGCCTGCGCGAGGTGGGTGGCTCCATGCACTGAGCCGTGGGGGCGTGACGCCGGCCATCGCGCCAGATACATGCCAGGCACATCCCGGCGCTGGTGGATATTGCTGCCGGGATAGGGTTGATATTTCAATAAATATTGTATTATTGAATAATGCAGGAAACCGATGCCGTCAAATCCCTTGCCGCCCTGGCCCAGGAAGTGCGTCTGCGCGTGTTCCGGGCCCTGGTGGTGACTGGCCAGGAAGGGCTGACGCCCGGCGCCGTGGCCGAGCAGCTGGGCATTGCGCCCAACGCGCTGTCATTCCACCTCAAGGAACTGGCCCATGCCGGCCTGGTCACGCAGGAGCGCCAGGGACGCAATCTGATCTACCGCGCCTCGTTTCCCGCCATGAACGCGCTACTGGACTATCTGACCGAGAACTGCTGCCAGGGCGCCGACTGTGCCGCCAGCCAGGCGGCTTCCCGCAAATATTGCTAATGCCCATGCCTGCCATGACCGATTCATCTTCCCCGCTCAACGTGCTGTTTCTGTGTACCCATAATTCGGCGCGCAGCATCCTGGCCGAGGCCTTGCTCAACCATCTGGGCGACGGCCGCTTCAAGGCCTACTCGGCGGGCAGCAGCCCGCGCGAGAACCAGCGGCCCCATCCGCTGGGCCTGCAGGTGCTGCAAAAGGCCGGCATCACCACCGAGGGCCTGCACAGCAAGAGCTGGGACGAGTTTGCGGCGCCGGGCGCACCGCACATGGACCTGATCATCACCGTGTGCGACAACGCCGCCGGCGAGGCCTGCCCGCTCTGGCCCGGCCATCCGGCCACGGCCCACTGGGGCTACGCGGACCCCAGCGCGGGCGAAGGCTCCGATGCCGAAAAGCTCGAAGCCTTTCGCCGGACCATGCATGCCATCCACCGCCGGCTGGAGTTGCTGGTCAGCCTGCCGCAGGACAAGCTGACCAGGGCCATGCTGCAGTCCACCGCACGCGAACTGGTGGGGCCGGCATGAAGCAGGGCAGCATGAGCGTTTTCGAGCGCTATCTGACGGTCTGGGTCGCCTTGTGCATCCTGGTGGGCATTGCCCTGGGCCAGGCTTTTCCGGGTCTGGCGCAGACCATTGGCGGATGGGAAGTCGCGCGGGTCAATCTGCACGTGGGGCTGCTGATCTGGGTGATGATTGTTCCCATGCTGCTCAAGGTGGACTTCGCCGCCCTGGGGCAGGTGCGCCGGCATGTGCGCGGCATTGGCGTCACGCTGTTCGTGAACTGGCTGGTCAAGCCGTTCTCCATGGCGCTGCTGGGCTGGCTGTTCATCCGGCACTGGTTTGCTCCCTGGTTGCCGGCCGATCAGATCGACAGCTACATCGCGGGCCTGATCCTGCTGGCCGCAGCACCCTGCACCGCCATGGTGTTCGTCTGGAGCCGGCTCACCGGCGGAGACCCGCTGTTCACACTGTCGCAAGTGGCGCTGAACGACACCATCATGGTGGTCGCCTTCGCGCCCCTGGTGGCCTTTCTGCTGGGGCTGTCCGCCATCACCGTGCCGTGGGCCACGCTGCTGGTCTCGGTGCTGCTCTACATCGTGGCTCCCGTGGTCCTGGCGCAGTGGCTGCGCCGCCGCCTGCTGGCGCGCGGGCCGGGCGCGCTGGAGGCGGTGCTGCAGCGCCTGGGGCCCTGGTCGATAGCGGCGCTGCTGCTCACGCTGGTGCTGCTGTTCGCCTTCCAGGGCGAAGCCATCCTGCGCCAGCCCCTGGTTATCGCGCTGCTGGCCGTGCCCATCCTGGTCCAGGTCTTCTTCAACTCCGCGCTGGCCTACGGGCTCAACCGCGCCTTGGGCGAACAGCATGCGGTCGCCTGCCCCTCGGCACTGATCGGCGCCTCCAATTTCTTCGAGCTGGCCGTGGCCACGGCCATCAGCCTGTTCGGCTTCGAGTCGGGCGCAGCCCTGGCCACGGTGGTGGGCGTGCTGGTCGAAGTGCCGGTCATGCTGCTGGTGGTGAAGGTGGTCAACAGCTCGCGCCCCTGGTACGAAGCCGGCGGCCGTACCGCGCGATAGCCGGGACGGGTTGGGCGCGGATTCTCTGATCACGGCGGCGGCCGGCGCGCTCGCCGCCGCGACCCCTTCGATGCCCTGAACCGGCCGACATTGCGCAGCTGGGCGATCGGGCGCCGGCCTCCGATCGCGGGCATCTGCTCCCCGTCGCCGAGGACTGCATCCAGAATCTGGATCCGGCCACCAGCGTGGGTTGGCACACACGCACGCAGTTTTTTCCCCCAGGTGCGAACCTTTTTGCCCGTAGCCCGACTCTAAGAACACGTTCTAGCAACAGGATTGCTTGTATCCAGGACGTTTGCCTTCTTCCCCTCTTCAAGGAGCGTTCCCATGAAGCTGCGCATTACGCTTGCCTTTCTCGCCTTGTCTGCGCTCGCCGGCCTTGCCAGCGCCGGAGCCATCAAGCCGTTCAGCCAGGCCGATTTCGACAAGCTGACCCAGGCCGGCCAGCCTGTGGTGGTGGATGTCGGCGCGACCTGGTGTCCGACGTGCAAGGCGCAAAAGCCCATCCTGGAAAAGCTGATGCAGCAGCCGGCCTACAAGGACGTGACCTTGCTGACGGTGGACTTCGACGCCGACAAGAGCATCGTCCGGGCTTTCAAGGTCAGCATGCAAAGCACGCTGCTGGGCTTCCGGGGCCGGAAGGAAGTGGCCCGGTCGGTAGGTGACACGACCGAGGCCGGTATCGAGAGCCTGGTGCAGAAAACCCTGCGCTGATGATGCTCGGTATCGGCTCCTACGGCTTGGGCCTGCTCGCGGGGCTGCTCTCCACGCTGTCCCCCTGCGTTCTGCCCATCGTGCCGATCCTGCTGGGATCGGCGGCGGCTGCCCATAGACAGGCGCCGCTGGCACTGGCTGCGGGCCTCGCGCTGTCATACGCCGTTGTCGGCTCCGCACTGGCCTGGGCAGGCGTTTCGCTCGGCCTCGACACCGCGGTCTTCCGCGGCGTGGGCGCGGCTCTTCTGGGGTTGTTGGGCGTGGTGCTCATTTCCGGTGCCCTCCAGCAGCGCTTCGCATTGCTGACCTCGGGTATCGGCAATGCCGGAAACAACTTGCTCGCCCGCATCCCGCTAGACGGGCTGGCTGGGCAGTTTGCCGTGGGCCTGGTGCTCGGGGTGGTCTGGAGCCCCTGCGTCGGGCCGACGCTAGGGGCGGCCGTCGTTCTGGCCAGCCAGGGCACGAACCTGGTGCAAGCTGGGTTCATGATGGCGGTGTTCGGCATCGGAGCGGCGCTGCCGCTGGTTGCCCTTGCCTATGTGTCGCGCAGCGCCATGGGGCGCATGCGATCCGGGCTCATGCAGGCCGCCAGGACCGGAAAAATCCTGCTGGGCACGGTCATGGTGGCCTTGGCCGTCCTGATCCTGACGGGCGCCGACAGGCCGATGGAGGCGTGGCTGGTCGAGCATTCACCGGCCTGGCTCACGCATTTGACGACACAATTTTGAAAATCCTTCGCCTGTGCGGCGACCACTTCCCCATAAGGAGAAAACCATGAAAGCCAAGCTGAAACTCCCTCTTCTTTCCGAAGACTCGGCCGATGAAAAAGGCCGGGAACTGCTGGGCAATGCGCGCCAGCGGCAAGGCAGGATTCCCAACATGTATGCGGAAATGGCCCATGCTCCGGGCCTGCTCTCGACCTACTTGCATGGATATGACTGGTTCCGCAAGGAATCCGGCTTCACGCCGGCGGAGCAGGAAGTCATCTTGCTGACCATCAGCCGCGAAAACGCCTGCCACTACTGCGTCGCGGCCCACAGCATGATTGCCGAAAAAATGTCCAAGGTGCCGCCGCAGGCGCTCCAGGCGATACGTGAAGGCGGCATGATCGAGGACGCCAAGCTTCGCACCTTGGCCGAGTTCGTCCAGCAGATGGTGCAAACGCGGGGCAATCCATCGCAAGCAAGCCTGGAGGCCTTCACCGGCGCGGGCTACAGCGAACAGCAGGCCCTGCAGGTGGTGCTGGCCCTGGCCGTCAAGACGATCTCGAACTACACCAACCACCTGTTCGACACGCTCGTGGATGATGCCTTTGCCGCCTATGCGCTGACGAAGTAAAGCGCAAGCACATGGGGCTTGGAAGGTGTTTGCAGGTGATGATGTCCTGACCGCTGCCGAGGCGTTCGTCACCTCGCCATGCGACAGCTGCGACGGCCATCGCAGGGACGCCGCTACCCCGCGCAGCAGGACAACTGTCGCACGTCCTTGCTGAAGGTTTGCGCGGCGAGCTTCAGCCCTTCCACCATCGTCAGGTAGGGGAACAGGGTATCGGCCAGTGCATCTACCGTCATCGCCGCCTGGATGGCCAGCGCGGCGCTCTGGATCAGTTCGCCGGCTTCCGGTGCGACCGCCTGCACGCCGATCAGGCGGCGCGTGTGCTGGTCGATGACGAGCTTGATGAAGCCCTGCGTGGCGAAGTTGGCGAGCGCGCGTGGCACGTTGTCGAGCAGGAGCGTACGGCTGTCGGTTGCCATACCCTCCAGGCGTGCGTCGGCTTCGGACAAGCCGACGGTGGCGACCTGCGGATCGGTGAACACGACGACGGGCATGGCGCTCAGGTCGAGCGAGGCGTCGCCGCCGGTCATGTTGATCGCGGCGCGGTTGCCGGCCGCTGCCGCCACGTAGACGAACTGGGGCTGGTCGGTGCAGTCGCCGGCGGCATAGATGCCGGGGGCGCTGGTGCGCATACCAGGGTCGATCACGATACCGCCTTGCTGACTGACCGATACTCCTGCGGCTTCGAGCTGGAGGCTGCCTGTGTTGGGGGTGCGGCCCGTCGCGACCAGCAGCCGATCGGCCCGCAGTTCGCCATGCGTGGTCGTCAACATGAACTCGCCATCCACATGCGCAACCTGGCTGACCTGCGCGTGTTCCAGCACCTCGATGCCTTCAGTGCGGAACGCCGCCCCCAGGGCCTCGCCGACGGCAGGATCTTCGCGGAACAGCAGCGTGTGGCGCGCCAATATCGTGACCCGGCTGCCGAGCCGCGCGAAGGCCTGCGCCAACTCGACGGCGACCACGGACGAGCCGATCACGGCGAGGCGCTGGGGGATGCTGTCACCGACCAAGGCCTCGGTTGAAGTCCAGTAGGGTGTGGCGGCGAGACCCGGTATCGGGGGCACGGCCGCGCTGGCGCCGGTGGCGATCAGGCAGCGGTCGAACGGCACCACCTGCTCGCCGCCGTCATTCAACCGCACTGCGAGGCTGTGGCCGTCCATGAAGCGGGCCTCGCCGGCCAGCCGTGTGATGGCGGGCTGGCCGAGCAGGACGTTTTCGTACTTGGCGTGGCGCAGCGCATCGACGCGGTCCTGCTGCTGGGCCAGCAGCCGGTCGCGTCGGATCATCGGCGGCGCGGCCTGGATGCCGGCATCGAACGGGCTTTCGCGCCTCAGGTGGGCGATGTGGGCCGCGCGGATCATGATCTTCGACGGCACACAGCCAATGTTGACGCAGGTGCCGCCGAGCGTGCCGCGCTCGATCAGCGTCACGCGGGCACCCTGCTCGACGGCCTTCAACGCCGCCGCCATCGCGGCGCCGCCGCTGCCGATGATGGCGATGTGCCACTCGGTGTTCTTCAACCGTGTCATGGCGTTGCTCCCGATCAGTGCTTGACGCTGGACGGATAGCCCGCTTCTTCGGTGGCCTTGGTCAGCTTCTGGACGTCGGCCTTGGTGTCATCGAAGCGCACGACTGCTTCGCGCTTGTCGTAAGTCACGGCGACCTGGCTGACACCTTCAACCTTCGAGAGTGCCTTCTTGACCGTGATGGGGCAGGCTGCGCACGTCATGCCGGGCACGGACAAGGTGACGGTTTGGGTTGCGGCCCACGCCGGAGCGCTGACGGCGACGAACGCGAGGGAGGCAAGCAGTTTTTTCATGGTGAACTCCTGGTCAATAGAAAACGGGCAGCAGGTAGGGGAAGCCAAACGCGATCACGACCAGCACAACCACGATCCAGAAAATCAGCCGGTAGGCGGTGCGAACCTGCGCCATCGCGCAGACCTCGCCCGATTTGCAGGCCTGCGCCGGGCGGTAGATGCGTCGCCAGGCCAGGAACAGGGCCACGAGCGCCGCGCCGATGAAGATCGGGCGGTAGGGTTCCAGCGCGGTCAGGTTGCCGATCCAGGCACCGGAAAAGCCCAGGGCGACCAGGATCAATGGCCCCAGGCAGCAGGTCGAGGCGAGGATGGCGGCCAGAGCGCCGGCAACAAGGGCGCCACGCCCGATTTTGGGTTCCGACACGAGGTTCTCCTTTCGGGACTGCGTTTGATGCGGTAACGTTACTTCCGTACTTATGTACGGAGTCAAGTGAAATGGAAAACCATCTGGAGAGCCTGACCATCGGTGCCTTCGCCAAGGCCGCCGGGGTCAATGTGGAGACGATCCGCTTCTATCAGCGCAAAGGTTTGCTGCTCGAACCAGGCCGGCCTTACGGCAGCATCCGGCGCTATGGCGAAGCCGATGTGGCGCGCGTGAAGTTCGTGAAATCGGCCCAGCGATTGGGCTTCAGCCTCAATGAGGTCGGCGAGTTGCTGCAACTGGAAGATGGCACCCATTGCAGCGAAGCAGCCGAGTTGGCTGCCCTGCGGCTGGCCGATGTGAGGGCCAAGCTCACCGACTTGATGCAGATGGAAGCAGTTCTGTCGGCCTTGGTCGGCGAATGTCGTGCGCGCCACGGTACTGTGTCCTGCCCGTTGATCGCCGCCTTGCAGGGCGGATAGGCGCAATCGCTGCCGCACCGGTTGAATCCACCCCGCTTCCTGCGGTCAGAAGGAATGCGGCGCGCAATGCAGACATATAAGCTCCTTTCGGACAGGCGCCGCTACGCGGCGTTCCCCCTCAAGTCTTGCGAGGCTCCACCAGGAGCTGGCGCAGCAGGTGATCGAGTGACAGGCGGCCCGGCCCGACGGCGATCAGCGCGATGGCCATCGTCGCCCAGGGTAGATGAAAATTTGCCCAGCCCTCCGGCACGATGAGCTGGATCACTGCCGTCATGCCCAGCAGCCCCAGGGCGCTGAAGCGCGTGGCGAGGCCCAGGAGCAGCAGGATGGGCAGGGCGATCTCGGCCGAGCCGCTGGCAAAGGCAAGTACATCCGGGGCGGGCAGGTCGTACACCCGGCCAAGAATATGCAGCTTGAATTCCTCCTCGAACAGAAAATTCGCGGCCGGAGACAGCGACAGAAATCCGTCCCATTTGGTCAGGCCGGACCTGAGGAACGGCAGCGCCAGCGCCACCCGCAGCAAAAGCGGCGCGGCGATGGACGCAGCCCTGGCCATCCAGTCCAGCACGCAGCGCACCACATCCGATACGCCAGCCTTGGACTTCGTCTGCTGTGCATTACGCATGGTGATTCTCCCCGGCACCCAGGTCGAAGCCCGCAAAGGCACCCATCTGGATCAATTCCCGCAGATTTTCGGACAAGTCGAACCCGGCATCGACAGCCAGCGCGGCCTCCAGCGCCTGCGCCAGCGTCAGGCCCTGGGCCAGCGCAGCCACGAAATCATGGCTGGCCGGGAGCATCTGGCGCACATCCACCTCGGCGTCGGGGCGCAGCACCAGCGTGTCCTGGCGCTCCGAGAGATCGACCGGCGCCGGCATGCCGTCGGCGGTATTCATGCGCCAGATCCTGAAGGCCGGAAACGGGGAGCGCAGCAAGCGCACCGATGGGTGGAGCCTGAAGCGCAGAAGCGATGCCTTGCCGGGTGGCACGCCTGCGAGTGCGCCGGGCAGCAGGGGGGGCTCTTCGCGCTCGTGGTAGGCCTCGGTCGCGGCGCGCTCGATGCGGGCCACGTCGGCGAGATAGGGCAAGGATTCGGCAGGCGGGAAGGACGTGACGAAATCCGGAAACCCGGCGCCGTAGTGCAGCAGCACGGGCGACCCAGGGGGATGGGCGGCGGCAAAAACGCGGGCCATGGCTGCGAAGAATTCGTCGCCCACCAGCCTGGCGGTGCAAGGGAAGCCCGCGCGCAGCGCCTCGGTCAGTCCGACGAAGACGTTGTTCCTGTAGACGTTGAAACGCCTCGCGCTCGGCTCGCCATCGGGGCCGATCAGACCCTCGGGCACCGCGCGGCTGGAATCGAGCAGTGCCGCGGCGAAGGTCTGCTGACGCTCAGCCAGGCATGACATGGTGTTCCTCCTTCGTTCCAGGATCCATCTGTGCCTCGGCCATCAGCGCCTGCGCATGCAATTCGGGCCAGGCGGGCACGTTGGCGTCCCATTCGATCAGCGTGGGGAGCGGGCCGGTCTGTTGGATGACCTGGCCGAACAGATCCCAGACCTGCGCATCCACGCGCCTGTCGTGCGAGTCGATCAGCAAGGGACGGCCTTGCTCGTCCGCCTGGCGGGCGTGGCCGGCCAGGTGGATCTGCTGCACCCGATCCAGGGGGAAGTCGTTGATGTAGCTGGAAGCGTCCCACTGCTGGTTCGTGCTCGCCACGAACACATTGTTCACGTCCAGCAGCAGGCCGCAGCCGGTTCTTCGGGCGATCTCCCGGATGAAATCCGTCTCGCGCCAGGTGCTTTCCCGGAACCAGAGGTAGGTTGCCGGGTTCTCCAGCAGCATTTGCCGGCCCAGGGTGGCCTGCACCTGGTCGACATGCTGGCAGATGCGGTCCAGCGCCTCGTCGGTATAGGGCACCGGCAGCAGATCGTCGAGATAGCTGGCTCCATGCGAGGACCAGGCGAGGTGCTCGGAAAACAGGCCGGGCTCGTAGCGATCGAGCAGCACTTCGAGGCGCTGCAGGTGATCCCGGTCCAGCGGCCGCTCGGCACCGATGGACAGGCCCACGCCATGCAGCGACAAGGGGTAGTGTTCACGGATCGCCGTCAGATAGCGATGGGGCGGGCCGCCGGCACCCATGTAGTTTTCCGCGTGGACTTCAAAGAAGCCGACATCGGGCCGCGTCTCAAGGACGAGCCGATAGTGGTCGGACTTGAGGCCGACGCCCGCCCGGGCGGAAATGCTCCGCCCGGCGGTTCGGGCGCAGGCTTCAGAAGGCTTTGAGGCTGCCATGGCCGGTGGGTGTCGAAATCGTCTCGCAGGTGCCCTTGGCGACCATCTTCCAGGCATTGCCCTGGTAATTGACGGAGCTGGTGCCTGCGCAGGTGGTGCCGGCGCCGGCAAAGCAGTCGTTCTGTCCCTTGAGGGCGACGCCATAACACTTATCGAACTTGCCGGTTTTCATCTTCTCCATGTTCTTGGCGCGGGTCTCCATCATCATTTTTTCCATGTCGGCCTTGCTCATGCTCTGCATGTCCTGGGCAAGGACCGGGGCGGAAACGGCGCCGAGCGCGGCGACGAAAGCCGTGGCGACGGCGGCGGACAACATATGGTTCGACATTGCGATCTCCTGGTAAGGATGAAGCAACCGCTAGGGTTGCGGGTGATCGACTGGCCACTGCCAGCCTTCCCCTACTAAGAGTCGCCGCAGGGCCAAAAGGGTTCGCGGGCGGGGAAAATAAATCAGGCGCCGGTGCGGGCCGCGGGTTCCGTGTCGAGCAGGTATTCGCGCACCAGTTCGCGGGCCCGGTGCAGCCGGCTTTTGACCGCGCCGGAGGATTCGTTCAGCCGCTGAGCGATCTCCGCGATCGTCAGTTCCTCGAAGTCGCGCAGCAGCACGACTTCCAGGTAGTGCGCCGGCAGCGACTCCAGCGCATGGGCCAGGTCTATGCGCAGCGCGTCGTTGGGCCGGCTCAGCAGCAACTCTTCCGCGGCCTCGTCCGGCAGCGGCTCGTGCCTGAACATGGCGCGCGCGAGCTTGCGGCACTCCCGCTTGATCACCGTGAACAGCCAGGACGAGAAGGCGGCTGCGGCCTTCAGGCCTGCGACCTTGCGGGAGATGATCAGCAGCGACTCCTGGACGGCGTCGTCCACATCGCTGGCCTGGCAATGCCTGTAGGCGTAGCGGCGGGCATCGGCCTGGCATAGGGCAAGCAGGCGCGAGAGGGCTGCCGCATCCCCGGCCTGGGCAGCGAGGATCAAATGGTCGCGGTCGCTGGTGCGGGATGACATGCTGAACCTCCAATCGGCGTGGTGCAAAGCGTAACAGCTGGCTTGGATCAGGGGAACCGATTGCGGACGGCCCGGTCGCTGCCGCTGCTGACTCTAGAGAGGCGCGAAAAGCTCAAAAGGATTCGGCCGATCTGTAAAAAATCGGCGTTTCCAATGAAAAAAAGCTGCTGGCGCTTGTGCATCAAGCGCCGGCAGCTATCAAGTCAGGAGCCGTCCGTGTCTCAGCCTTGGGCAATCAGCGCCGCAATCGCCTCGCCCACCTGGGTGGTATTGGCCGTGCCGCCCAGGTCCGGGGTGCGCGGGCCGCTCTTGAGGACTTCCTCGATGGCGGCCACGATGGCGTCGTGGGCCAATCGTCCCGGGTTATGGCCGGCACCCTGGCCCTGGGTCAGGAAGTCCAGCAGCAGCGCGCCCGACCAGATCATGGCGATGGGGTTGGCGATGTTCTTGCCGTAGATGTCGGGCGCCGAGCCGTGCACGGGCTCGAACAGGCTGGGGAAGCTACGCTCGGGGTTGAGGTTGGCCGACGGCGCGAGGCCGATGGTGCCCGTGGTGGCGGGGCCCAGGTCGGAGAGGATGTCGCCGAACAGATTGGTGGCGGCCACCACGTCGAAGCGGCCCGGCTGCAGCACGAAGCGCGCGGTCAGGATGTCGATGTGCTGCTTGTCCAGCGTGACCTCGGGATAGTTCTTTGCCACGTCCTCGGCGCGCTGGTCCCACCAGGGCATGCTGATGGCGATGCCGTTGCTCTTGGTGGCCAGCGTCACATGCTTCTTGCTGCGGCTGCGGGCCAGGTCGAAGGCGAACTTGAGCAGGCGCTCGGCGCCCTTGCGCGAGTAGACCGACTCCTGGATCACGATCTCGCGGTCCGTGCCCTCGTACATGATGCCGCCCAGCGAGGTGTATTCGCCCTCGGTGTTCTCGCGCACCACGTAGTAGTCGATGTCGCCGGGCTTGCGGCCGGCCAGCGGGCAGGGCACGCCCTCGAACAGGCGCACGGGGCGCAGGTTGATGTACTGGTCGAACTCGCGGCGGAACTTGAGCAGGGACCCCCACAGCGAGACATGGTCGGGCACGGTGGCCGGCCAGCCCACGGCGCCGAAGAAGAGGGCGTCCATGCCGGACAGCTGGGCCTTCCAGTCGTCGGGCATCATCTTGCCGTGCGCGGCGTAGTAGTCGCAGCTGGCCCACTCGAAGTGGTGGAATTCGAGCGCCAGGTCGAAGCGCCTGGCGGCAGCCTGCAGCGCGCGCAGGCCCTCGGGCATGACTTCCTTGCCGATGCCGTCGCCGGCGAGAACTGCGATCTTGTAAGTGGTTGACATGGATTTCTTCCGTCGTTGAGCTGTGTTGGGCAGCATTTTCAAACCAGGTGTTTTTGAAGACAATCCCGTATTTGTGGTCTGATTATTTACATATCGTGTTCAAAAACCTGCTGCCCGAAGATTTGCGCGTCTTTCTCTGCGTGGTACGCCGCACCAGCTTTGCCGCGGCAGCGCAGGAGCTGGGCACCTCGCCGGCCTATGTGAGCAAGCGCATCCGCCTGCTGGAACAAGAGCTGGGCGTGAAGCTGCTGCACCGCACCACGCGGCGCGTGGCGGTGACGGAGGATGGCGAGCGCGTCTTCCACTGGGCCCAGCGCATCCTCGACGACATCGACCATCTGGTGCAGGACGTGAGCGCGGCCCAGGGCGAGCCGCGCGGCCTGCTGCGCGTGAGCAGCAGCTTCGGCTTCGGCCGCAACGTGGTGGCGCCGGCCATGTCGCAGCTGGTGGCGCGGCACCCGGGCCTGCAGGTGCGGCTGGAAGTGTTCGACCGCCTGGTCGACGTGGCGGCCGAGGGCATCGATCTGGACGTGCGCGTGGGCGACGAGATCGCGCCGCACCTGATTGCGCGCAAGCTGGCCGACAACCACCGCGTGCTGTGCGCGGCGCCCGCCTATCTGGCGCGCAAGGGCCAGCCGCGCAGCATTGACGAGCTGGCGGCGCACGACTGCCTGGTCATCAAGGAGCGCGATCATCCGTTCGGCGTCTGGAAGCTGCGCGCCGGCGCCGAGGAGCGCACGGTGAAGGTGACGGGGCCGCTATCGGCCAACAATGGCGAGATGGCCGCGCAATGGGCGGCGGACGGCCACGGCATCGTCCTGCGCTCGATCTGGGATGTGGCCGACGACCTGCAGTCGGGCCGCCTGGTGCAGGTGCTGGCGCCCTGGCGGCAGGAGGCCAATATCTGGGCGGTCTATCCGGGGCGCCTGGGCCGCTCGGCCAAGGTGCGCGTGGCCGTGGAGTTCCTGCTGGAGCATTTCGCGCAAGGCGGGCTTGGGAAGACCGGCGCATGACCCGCCTGCGGCACCGCGCACCGAGGGAGCGGACGCGGGCCATGGCGGCGGCCACCCGCTAGTTGAGCAGGCGTGGGGCCTTTTTATGCCCGCTGCGCTTCCAGCACCTTGGTGAACAGCGATTTGCCGTCCAGGTCCTTGAGCGTGACGGTCATGGCCTGGCTGCGGTGGTCGATGTCGACCTGGCCGAAGAACTGGTAGCCCTCGGTGGGTGCGGAGTTGTCGTAGCCCGCACCCTTTTGGTAGGCGACTTCGCCGCCGAAGGTCTTGTCCATCTGGTTGGGGCCGAAGCCGCCGGCGTTCAAGGGGCCGGAAACGAATTCCCAGAACGGGTCGAAGTCCTGGAACTGCGCGCGCTCGGGGCTGAAGTGGTGGGCTGCCGTGTAGTGCACGTCGGCGGTGAGCCAGACCACGTTCCTGATGCCCGCGTCCTTGATGCCCTTGAGCAGGCGCGCCAGTTCCATCTCGCGGCCCTTGGGCGCGCCGTGGTCGCCGTTGGCCACGGCTTCCCAGCGGGCGCGGCCTTCGTCGTCCTTGCCGTCGGGCACGAACAGGCTGATCGGCATGTCGGCGGCGATGATCTTCCAGGTGGCGCGGCTTTGCTTGAGGCCGGCCAGCAGCCAGTCCACCTGCGGGCGGCCGAGGAATTCGGTATCCGGGCCCTCGCTGGTCTGCAGATTGTGGGTGTTGGGGCCGCGGTAGCTGCGCATGTCGAGCACGAAGACATCGGCCAGCGGACCCTGCGGCAGGTGGCGGTAGACGCGCTGCGACTCGGCGGCGCCGAAGTGGCGCATGGGCGCGTAGTCCATGAAGGCGCGCTGGCCGCGCGCGGCCAGCAGCTGCACGTTCTTCTCGGTGTAGCGGGCGTCGCTCTCCAGGCTCTTGCTGCCGGAGTAGTTGTTGCAGACCTCGTGGTCGTCCCACTGCCAGATCTGCGCCACCTCGCTGCCGAAGGCGCGCACGTTGGCGTCCATCAGGTTGTAGCGGTGGCGGCCGCGGAACTCAGCCAGCGTCTCGGCCACCTTGCTGACTTCGGGCGTGACGAGGTTCTTCCACGCCGTGCCGTCCTTGAGCTTGAGCTCGGCGGGAATCGGGCCGTCGGCATAGATGGTGTCGCCGCTGTGGATGAAGACATCGGGATGGGTCTTGCGCATGGCTTCGTAGATGCGCATGCCGCCGAAGGCCTCGTTGATGCCGAAGCCCTGGCCGGCGGTGTCGCCGCTCCATACCAGGCGCAGCGGGCGCGTGGCGGGAGCGGTGCCGGCCTGGGGCGTGCGGAAGTGGCCTTGCACGGCGGGCGAGCGCACGTTGGCGCTGGCCAGATCTTCGAGCACCACGCGGTAGAAGATGTCCTGGCCGGCGGGCAGGCCCTGCAGGTCGATGCGGCCGGTGCCGTCGCTGGAGGTGAGCAGGTCGGGGCCGCGCAGCTTGGTGGCGTTGGCGAAGCTGGCAGTGGTCGACCATTCCAGCCACATGCGCGCATCGCGGCTGGCGCGGGCCCAGACGATGGCGCGGTCGGCCAGCACGTCGCCGCTTTGCACGCCCGAGGGCAGCAGCGGGCGGGCGTCGTCGCGGGTGATGGCGGCGGGTGCGGCCTGGGCGCGCAGCACGGCCGGCAGCAGGCTGCTTGCGGCAACGGTGGAGGAGGAGAGCAGGAAGCGGCGGCGGGGGAGGATCAAAGGCATGGCATCGTGGTGAAGCTGAACAGCCGGTTCAACTTAGTCAGCGTGGATGACACGCCTGTGAATGCGCTTGAGGTCTCTGCGGTCCTGCCCCCGGATTGCGAGCGGCGGGTCCTAATCCATCTTCACATTCGCGGCTTTCACCACGGCCTCCATGCGCTGCTTTTCATCGCGGATGAAGGCCGCGGTTCGTGCGGGCGGGGTCAGCTGGATGTCATAACCCTGCGCCACCAGGGCCTGCGTCGCTTCGGGGGCCGCCACACCTTTGGCAAAGCCCTGGTAGATGCGCTGGCGCTCGGCATCGGTGAGGCCTGCAGGGCCGATGGCGGCAATCCAGCCGCTCAGCGCATAGTCGGGCAGGCCTTGTTCGGCAATCGTGGGGACCTCGGGCAGGGCGTCGGAGCGCTTGGTGCTGGTGACGCCCAAGGCGCGCAGCGCGCCGGTTTTCACGTGCGGCGCAGCCGGTGCCACGGCCACCACGCCCAGTTGCACCTGGCCGCTGAGCAAATCATTCATCAGCTGGCCCATGCCGCGGTATGGAATCTGCAGACCCGCCTGCTGCACGAACATGGCCGCGCCCAGGTGCAGGATGGTGCCGTTGCCCGACGAGCCGTAGTTGAGCACGCCCGGGTTGGCCTTGGCATAGGCGATCAGCTCCTGCACGTTGCGCACGGGCAATTTGGGGCTGGCCACCAGCACGAAAGGCGTGGTGCCGATGATGGTGATGGGCGTGATGTCGTTGATCGAGTCGAACGGAATGTTTTTGTACAGGCTGGGATTGACGACGTGGTTGTTGCTGACGATGGCGATCGTCGAACCGTCCCTGGGCGCGCGCACCAGCTGGGCCGTGCCGGTGATGCCGCCCGCGCCAGGCAGGTTCTCTATCACCAGCGCCTGGCCCAGCGCCTTGCCCACGCTGGGGCCGATGGCGCGGATGGCGCCGTCGGCGCCCGAGCCGGCCGACAGCGGCAGGATGACGCGCAGCGGCTTGTCGTGCGGCGTGGCCTGGGCGGCCGGCAGCGTGCTGCCGGCCGCCCAGGCGGTGGCGGTGGCCAGCCATTGGCGGCGGCTGATGCGTGGGGAGGTCTTCATGCTTTGTCTCCAGAATGCGGGTTGTTCCCGTCTAGGTTGCGTAAATCGCTATTGATAAGTGAGTGTGCGGTGTGCGGTCAACCCGCCACGGCACCGCTGGTGCGCAGCGCGGCGACGGCGGCAGCGTCGTAACCCAGGCTGTGCAGCAGCTCCTCGGTGTGCTCGCCCAGCTGGGGCGGGTTCAGGCGCACGCCCAGGCGCTCGCCCGCCAGGCGAACCGGCAGCAAGGTGGCCGGCGCCGTCTGGCCTGCGCGTTCGCCGTCGGTCAGGCGCACATCGGCCAGGCCGCCCGTGGCGCGCAGATGCGGGTCGTCCAGCAGTTGCTCGGGCTTGCTGATGGGGGCGTAGGGCAGGCCGTTGTCCTCGAACCGCCTGGCGATCTGCGCCGCCGTCATCGGCGCAAAGCGCTGGCGCAGCTCGGACAACAGGGTGGGGCGCAGGCGTACCCGGTCGTTGTTGGTGGCGTACCGCGGGTCGGCCAGCAGGTCGCTCCAGCCAAAGGCGGTGCACATGGCGGCCCACTGTGCATCGCTGACGGCGGCCAGAAAGATCTGCTCGCCGTCCTGCACGGTGAACACGTCGTACACCGACCAGGCCGAGATGCGGTTGGGCATGGGCTCGGCGGCCTGGCCGGTCACGGCGTACTGCATCATGTGCTGGCCGACGAGAAAGACATTGTTCTCGAACAGCGCGGAGTCGATTTCCTGGCCTTTGCCGGTCTGCGCGCGCTGTATCAGGGCCGCCATCGCGCCTATGGCGCCGAACATGCCGCCCATGATGTCGTTGACGCTGGTGCCCGCGCGCAAGGGGTCGCCGGGGCGGCCCGTCATGTACGCCAGGCCGCCCATCATCTGCACCACTTCGTCGAGCGCGGTGCGGTGCTCGTAGGGCCCGGGCAGGAAACCGGTGTGGTTCACGTAAATGAGCCTCTCGTTCAGCTTGGACAGCGCCGCGTAGTCCAGCCCGTATTTCTTCATTACCCCGGGCTTGAAGTTCTGTGCCACCACATCGGCCGTGCTGGCCAGGCGGAGCGCCGCTTCCAGTCCCTGCGGCTGGCGCAGGTCCAGCGCAATGCTTTTCTTGTTGCGGTTGAACATGGGGAAAAAGCCCGAGCCTGCGCCCAGCAGATGGCGGGTGCGGTCGCCGTCCACCGGCTCGACCTTGATGACTTCGGCGCCCAGGTCGGCCAGCACCATGCCGCAGGTCGGACCCATGACCATATGGGTGAATTCGACCACGCGCAAGCCGGCAAGCGGCAGGGATGGCGATGCGTTGGAGGAGGATTGATTGCTCATGATTTGATAGCTTCTGGCGATTGATGCATAGGTGCCAGCTGGTGTTTTGATGCGGAATTTTTTCAAAGACAGGCGGCCGCCGTGTTGGGCGCGGGCGCGGGCTCGGTGCGGGTGCGGATCACGCCCGCCTGCCACAGGCTGCCGTGCAATGGCTCGCCGGGCAGCCACTGCTGCAATTGCCGGCGCAGCTGCAGCAGGGCGGGCACCTGCACGCCGGTATGTGCGCCCATGCGTTCGAGCATGTAGGCCAGGTCTTCGGTTGCCACATTGCCGCTGGCGCCGGGCGCATGCGGGCAGCCGCCAATGCCGCCCAGGCAGGCATCGAAGCCGCGCACGCCTGCCTGCCAGGCCGCATAGGCATTGGCCAGGCCCATGCCGCGCGTGTCATGGAAATGTGCGTAGCGCAGCCTGTCGCCCACCCGATGCAGGGCCTTGTCAAACAGGCGGCTGACCCTGGCCGGGTCGGCATGGCCCACGGTATCGGCGAGGCTTACGCGGTCGGCGCCGGCGTCCAGCAAGGCCTGCAGCAGGCGCAGCACCTCGGCCTCGGGCACTTCGCCCTGCAAGGTGCAGCCAAAGGCCGTGCCCACGCCGCCCTCGATGATGGTGCGGCTGCCGGCGCGGTTGCCTGAGGCATCGCGCGCCGCACGGATGCGGGCCACTTCGGCCACCACCTCATCCGGCGTTTTGCGCAGATTGGCCAGGCTGTGGGCATGGCTGGCCGACAGCGGCACGATCATCGCGTGCGCACCGGCTGCCAGTGCGCGCTGCGCGCCCTTGAGATTGGGCACCAGCACGGACGCCACCAGGCCGGGCAACCGCAAGGCATGCTGCAGCACGGCTTCGGTGTCGGCCAGTTGCGGCAGCAGGCGGGCGGGAACCATGGAGCCCACCTCGATCTCGCGCACGCCGGCAGCATGGGCGGCATCGACCCAGCGACACTTGTCGGCGGTGCCGACGATGGTGGTCACGCTTTGCAGGCCGTCGCGCAGGCCGACTTCGCGGAGGGTGGCCGAAACGGCAGGGGGGTGAGCGGTTGGCAAGATGCAGTCTCCAGGGCGTTGTTTGTGGCGGATTCTAGAATTTCCAAAGCATCAGCAATAATCAATTTGAGCAGCTGTTTGATTCCATAATGGAAACTCAAGAGCCGGCATGCAAACTAGGCAGTGCTTTGGCGCAGAGGCCGGTGCTGCGTGTCGGGTGCGAAGCCGGAGATTCCCATGAACGACCTCAGTCTGTTGAACCTGCGCCTGTTTGTGCAGGTGTGCGAGCAGCGCAGCATCGCCAGGGTGGCGCAGTCCGAAGTACTGGTGGCGTCGGCCATCAGCAAACGGCTGGCACAGCTGGAGCACCAGATGGGCGCCGACCTGTTTCTGCGGGAAAAGCGCGGCCTGAAGCCCACTGCGGCCGGCGAGACCCTGCTGGAGCATGCACGCAGCATGCTGGCTGCGGCCAACCATATGCAGCAGGAAATGGCGGCCTACAGCAAAGGCGTGCAGGGCCAGGTGCGCGTGCTGGTGACGGCCTCGGTGATGGCCGAATCACTGGCCGAAGACGTGGCCCGCTTCTTGCAGCAGCCTGCCCATGCCAACATCCGCGTGACCCTGGAAGAGTGCGTGAGCCCGGATGTCGCACGCGGCGTGCGCGAAGGCCGCGCCGCCATGGGCATCTGCTGGGATGCGACGGATCTGTCCGGCCTGCAGACCCGGCCGTATCGCAGCGACCATCTGGCCGTCGCCGCGCACAAAAGCCACCCGATCGCGCAGTTGCGGGAAGTGCATTTTGCCGATGTGCTGGACTACGAGCATGTCAGCATGCCGGCTTTGAGCGCGGTGCAGATTCTGCTGACGCGCGCCGCAGCGCAGGAAGGCAAGCACCTGCGCCACAGGGTGCATGTCTCCAATTTTGACGCGGCCTTGCGCGTGGTCCAGGCCAATCTGGCCATCAGCGTGGTGCCGCGTGAGGTGGCGCTGTCCTACGCCGCCTATGCCGATGTGTGCGTCATCCCCTTGGCAGACCCCTGGGCCCGCCGGCGCTTTGCCATCAGCTACCGCGACGAAGCGCAGCTGCCGCCGGCAGCCAGGGCCTTGCGCGACCATCTGGTCCAGACCAGCCAACAGGCTTGAATCATGAAAAATGGCACCCCACGCTCCCCGCTGCGCGTGGTCGCTGCCCCTCCGGGAGGGGCGCTTTTCATCTTGGGGCGGCCCGGCGATGAAAAATGGCACCTCACGCTCCCCGCTGCGCGTGGTCGCTGCCCCTCCGGGAGGG
>NZ_BMEU01000001.1:266486-366948 GCF_014637085.1 Comamonas phosphati
CCGCTGCGCGTGGTCGCTGCCCCTCCAAGAGGGGCACTTTTTCTCTTGGGGCGGCCCGGCGATGAAAAATGGCTCCCCACGCTCCCCGCTGCGCGTGGTCGCTGCCCCTCCGAGAGGGGGGCTTTTCATCTTGGGGCGACCCGGCGATGAAAAAAGCCATTTGCAGTGCTGCAAATGGCTTGGCCGTACTTCGCCCGAGGCAGGCGGTGCGGGGCTGGCGCTCAGCGGCTCAGCGCGGCCTTGACGGCTGCCGATACCTGGCCCATGTCGGCCTTGCCGGCGAGCCTGGCCTTGACCGCGCCCATGACCTTGCCCATGTCGCCCGGGCCTGCGGCGCCGACTTCGGCCACGATGGCCTGCACGGCAGCGGTGATCTCGGCTTCGGACATGCGCTCGGGCAGGTAGACCTTGAGCACCTCGATCTCGGCCTTTTCCACGTCGGCCAGGTCCTGGCGGCTGGCGCTCTCGTAGGCGGCGATGGAGTCCTTGCGCTGCTTGATCAGCTTGTCCACGATGGCGATCACGGCCGCATCGTCGAGCTCCACGCGCTCGTCCACTTCCTTTTGCTTCATGGCGGCCTGCAGCAGGCGGATGGTGCCCAGGCGCGCGCTGTCCTTGGCGCGCATGGCGGTCTTCATGTCTTCGGTAATCTGGGCTTTCAAGCTCATAGCTCTCTCCTTCAGTGAAAGGTCATGGCCTGCTGGCCGGCAGGCGATGGCCAGAAAACAAAAAACCCGCGCCTGGCGTCCCGAGCGCGGGTTTGCGGCGTTTGACGGCCGACTGTCCTAACGAATTAGTACAGCTTCTTGGGCAGCTGCATGCTGCGAACGCGCTTGTAGTGGCGCTTCACGGCAGCAGCCTTCTTGCGCTTGCGCTCGGCTGTGGGCTTTTCGTAGAACTCGCGAGCACGCAGATCGGTCAGCAGACCCAGCTTTTCGATGGTGCGCTTGAAGCGGCGCAGGGCAACTTCATAGGGCTCGTTTTCTTTGACGCGGATGGTAGTCATTCAATTTCCAGATATATCTGTGCTGCCAGCGGGTTCTCGGGAAGATCGGGCCTGAGAGCCATGAACAGCGGTTGTTCCCCGTCTCTATTAACTAGTATGGCCGACGGGGTAATGCCAGCAAAGTCGAGCATTATAAGGGATGAGCGGGCGATGTGTTCAAAACCCGATGCGCCGGTGTGCCGGCCGCGCTGGCGACCAAGACCGGCAGTGCCTGCGCGCAGGCATGGGCGCTGGCCCAGGCCCACTGGAAGTTGTAGCCGCCCAGCCAGCCCGTGATGTCCACCACTTCGCCGATGAAGTACAGGCCGGGCTGGTGCCTGCATTCCATGGTCTGCTGGGACAGGGCCTTGGTATCCACGCCGCCCAGCGTGACTTCGGCCTTTTTGTAGCCCTCGGTGCCCGTGGGCGTGATTTCCCAGTGCGAGAGCCTGTGCGCCAGCTGGACCAGGGCCTTGTCCGAGGCCTGATCCATGGGGCGCTGCCAGGCAGCGTCCTGCTGCACCCAGGCATCGGCCAGGCGCGCGGGCAGCCATTGGCACAGCTCGTTGGCAATCAGCTTGCGCGAACGGGTCTTGGCGGCCAGCAGCTCGGCCTCCAGGTCCACCTGGGGGGCGAGGTTGATGGACAGCGGCGTGCCGGGCTTCCAGTAGCTCGAGATCTGCAGCACGGCCGGGCCCGAGAGACCGCGGTGGGTGAACAGCAAGTCCTCGTGAAAAGCCATGCGCTCCTTTTTGCTCCCGGCGCTGATTTCCACCGGCAGGGCCAGGCCCGCGAGCTGGGCATAGGGCTGCCAGCCGGCGCCGTCGAAGGTCAGCGGCACCAGGCCGGGCGTGGGTTCCACCAGCGGCAGGCCGAACTGCTGGGCCATCCGGTAGCCGAAATCCGTGGCGCCTATCTTGGGAATGCTCAGGCCGCCCGTGGCAATCACCAGGCTGCGCGCGGCAACCGGACCGCGATCGGTCTCGATTTGATAGCTGCCTGCGCTTTCCCCATCTGTGCTGGAAGGCAAAAACTCCATGTTCCTGATGCGGCAAGGCTGCCAGCGCTGCACGCCGCCGGCCGCGCATTCGGCCAGCAGCATGGCGATGATGTCCTCGGCCGACCGGTCGGCGAACAGCTGGCCCTTGTGCTTTTCATGGTGGGCGATGCCATGCCTGTCCATGAGGGCGATGAAGTCGGCCGGCGTGAAGCGCGACAGGGCCGAGCGGCAGAACTGAGGATTGCTGCCCACGAAATGCCGGTGCGGTGCGCGCACATCCAGGTCGCGGTTCGTGAAGTTGCAGCGGCCGCCGCCCGAGATACGGATCTTCTCGGCCACCTTGTCGGCGTGGTCGACGAGCAGGACCTTGAGGCCGCGCTGCCCGGCCTGGGCGGCGCAGAACAGGCCGGCGGCACCGGCGCCGACGATGACGGCATCAAACACGGAGGAGTTCACGGCAGCAGAAAAGCAGTAGGACTTACGCAAACAGGGAGGCACCAAGACTCTGTTTCTTTGAAGCAAAGGTCTTGCCTGAACCCGATTGGCGTAAGCCGTGATCAGGAAAATGGGCCGGCGTGCAGGCGCCGGCCGCGAATACGGGCCCCGGGGTGGGGCAAAAGGGTGCCCATTCTCGCCCAGGGCCGCAAATTCCTAGAATCGTGTCCATGAATATCCCATCGCATCAGCTCAGCATGACGGTGCTCATGTCCCCGGACATGGCCAATTTTTCGGGCAACGTCCACGGCGGAGCCATTCTGAAGCAGCTCGACCAGGTCGCCTATGCCTGCGCCAGCCGCTACGCGGGCCGCTACGTGGTGACGCTGAGCGTGGACCAGGTGATGTTTCTGCAGCCCATCCATGTGGGCGAGCTGGTGACTTTTCTGGCCAGCGTCAATTACACGGGCACTTCGTCCATGGAAATCGGCATCAAGGTGGTGGCCGAGGACATCCGCACCCAGGTCGTGCGCCACGTGAACAGCTGCTTCTTCACCATGGTGGCCGTGGACGAGAACAAGACACCCGTCTCGGTGCCGCCGCTGCAGCCCCAGACCGAGGACGAGAAGCGCCGCTGGCAGGCCGCGCTGATCCGCAAGGAACTGCGCAAGGAGCTGGCCGGGCGCTTCGCGCAGATCCACGTCACCACCAGCGCGAACGTCGCCGGCTGATAGCCAGGGCGAGGTAGGGCGCGACCAAGCATGAAAAAAGGCCGCATCGCGGCCTTTTGCTTGTTTTTGCTTGTGCTTTTGCTTTGGGTGCTTGTGGCGTTCAGGCGGCTGCGGTCTGCAGCGCCGGGCCGCTTTGCGCTCGCCAGGCGGCGACGCCTTGCACCACATCGCCGATGACCATGACGCTGGGGCTGGCCAATCCATTGTTGGCGATGCACTCGGGCAGGGCTGAGAGCGTGGTCAGGGCGTGGCGCTGCTGGGGTAGGCTGGCATGCTGGATCACGGCCACGGGCGTGCTGCCGGGCAGGCCGGTCAGCAGCTCGGAAGTGATCTGTTCCACGCTGCTCACGCCCATGTAGATCACCAGGGTCAGCCTGGCCGCATGGGCGGTCGCGGCGATCTGGCGCCAGTCGGGGCCGCTGTCGCCGGGCTTGGCGTGACCCGTCATGAAGAGCACGCCATGGGCGCGGTCGCGGTGGGTCAGCGGCGCGCCCAGGCTGGTCAGGCCGGCCAGGCCCGAGGTGATGCCGTTGACCACATTCACCTCAATGCCGGCCTCGCGCAAATGCTCCACCTCCTCGCCGCCGCGGCCGAAGATGAAGGGATCGCCGCCCTTGAGGCGCACCACGCTCTCGCCTTCGCGCACCGCCGCGATCATGAGTTTCTCGATGAAGGCCTGCGGCGTGCTCTTGCAGCCGCCGCGCTTGCCCACGTAGACGATGCGCGCCTCGGGGTTGGCATAGGCCACGATGGCGTCGCTTACCAGATCGTCCACGAACAGCACGGTGGCGGATTCAATGGCTTTTACGGCCTTGAGCGTGAGCAGTTCCGGATCGCCCGGGCCGGCGCCGACCAGGGTGCATGGGCCAAGGGCTCGGCGGGAAGTGGTCGAAGTCGTCATGGCAGTGGGGTTCAAAGTTTCAGGAAAACCTGCGCCGGCGGCGCATTTCAGCAGCGATTCAGGCCCTGCAGCTGGTCCAGGTTATGGGTATTGGGCGCGCACATGGCCGCATGCAGGGTTTTGATTTGTTGCACCTGTTGCGTGATGGGCGTGGGCACGGGCCGGCGTCCGTCCAGCATGTCGCGGATGAGCTCGGCGGTCTGCTGCGCATCGAGGCCTTGCGGCAGTTCCGTGGCAGCGGCTGCATCGGCGGCGTATTGGCTGCTGGGCACGGCCGGGCGCGCAAAGCAGGTCTGGCCGGCCAGCAGGCCCTGGCTGGCGGGTTCGCGGTTGGGCGCCGCGACGGGTTCGCCTTCCGTGCCGCGCAGCAGCAGGCCGCTGGCCTGGCGCAGGGCCAGTGTCTCGGCCATGGGCTGGGCGTAGTCGGGATGGGTGTAGCTGCCCACCACCAGGCTGGGGATTGCCGTGCTGCCGGGCACGGGGCGCTCCAGCGGATCGAGCAGCTTGACGATGCTGTGCGCCGGGTTGCGCAGGCCGATGCGGCGGCGCAGCTGCAGCAGCTTTTCCAGCGCCGGCAGCAGATGGCGCGTGCGCATCCAGGCAGCCTGGCCGGGCTGCAGGGCGGCGGGGGTGGCCAGCACCGGCCATTGCAGCGCGTGCCACACGGCTTCCGTGCCGACGCGCTTGTCCTCAGTGTCGCAACCATGCACCAGCACCGGCAGGCCCTCGCGGGCCAGCAGTGCGGCCAGCAGCGGCGTGAGATTGGGCAGCTTGCGCGCGCCGTTGTAGCTGGGCAGCACGACGGCCGCAGCAGCCGGCTGCGGCCAGGGCATTTGCCGTGCCACCACGGCATCGAGAAAGCCGGCCAGCTCTTCGGCGGATTCGCCCTTGAAGCGCATGGCGATGCAGAACGCGCCCAGCTCCAGGTCGCTGACCTGGTTGTCCAGCAGCAGGCCCATGAGCTTCTGGGCTTGTGCACGCGAGAGCGAACGCGCGCCCTTGGTGCCGCGGCCGATTTCCTTGATATAGGCGCTGATGCTCATGATTTATGCAATTGTCGTCATAAAAACCGCAGCCCATAAGACTTGTTTGTTATATCCATAAATGGATGCGGAGTGTGGTCTGAAACCAAGCAAGAAGCGGGCCATGGCTGAACGAGGAATGCAGCAGGTATCCACTATTGCTGACATTTGCCCTTGCGCCGGCCGCTTAGGATGTACTTAGTTTTTTAGGAGCGTCTCATGACCACCAATACATCACTGACGGACGAACTCATGGGCCAGCTGCAGGGCACCCCCATGCAGGGACTGGCCCAGCAACTGGGGATTGACAGCGCCCAGGCCGAGCAGGCCGTGGGCGTGGCCCTGCCCATGCTGTTCGGTGCCCTGGGACAGAATGCCTCCCAGCCCCAGGGGGCGTCCGACCTGCTCGGCGCGCTGCAGCGCGACCACAGCAGCGCCAGTGGAGCCATGGACTTGGGCGGCCTGCTCGGCGGCCTGGGAGGCTTGCTCGGTGGTGCCGGTGGCGGCGCCGGCGGGGGGCTGGGCAGCATCCTGGGTTCCGTATTGGGCGGTAATGGTGCTGGCGCCAATGCCGCCCAGGCCGACGGCGGCTCCATCCTGGGGCATATCTTCGGCGGCAACCAGGATCAGGCCCAGGCGCAACTGGGCCAGGCGACCGGCCTGGGCGGCAACTCCGGCCAGCTGCTGGCCATGCTGGCGCCGCTGGTGATGTCGTTCCTGGCCAATCGGGTGCACTCCCAGGGCATGGGGGCCGGCGAACTGGGCAATGCCCTGGGCCAGGAAAACAGCCAGATCCAGGCGCAGGGCGGCCCGGCCGGCGGCATTCTGGGCAGCCTGCTGGACCAGAACGGCGACGGCAAGCTCGATGTGGGCGATCTGTTCAAGCTGGGCGGCAGCCTGCTGGGCGGCCGCCGCTGACGGCTGCTGCCGCGCCCTCTGGAGCGCGGGAAGGCGCTCCAGTTTATGCGGGCATCGCCTGATTGCCGCAATGCGGCAAGCTGCCCACACTGGTTTTCAAGCAATGTGTGCTAGCTGCACAGGCTTTTTCTGAACCCGAAAGGAGGACCTTATGACGACCGTAGCCGACATCCTGCGCGCCAAAGGCAACAGCGCCATCCACAGCGCCTCACCCTCCGAAACCATGCTCATCGCGCTGCAGCGCATGGCAGACAAGGGCATAGGAGCCTTGCTGGTGCTCGAAGGTGCCGCGATTGCAGGCATCGTGACCGAGCGCGACTACGCCCGCAAGATCGCCCTGCAGGGCCGCAGTTCGGGCAGTACCAAGGTCGAGGAAGTCATGACCCGCAAGGTCCATTGCGTGCTGCCGCACCAGACCAGCGGCGAGTGCATGTCGCTGATGACCAGCAACCGCATCCGCCACCTGCCCGTAGTGGACGAGCAGCGCCAGTTATTGGGCCTGATCTCGATCGGCGACATCGTCAAGGAAATCATTTCCGAACAGCAGTTCACGATCCAGCAGCTGGAGCACTACATCTCGGGCACGCATGCTTGACCTCCCCCTGAGCGGCTACGCCGCTTCCCCCTGAGGGGGACGACGGCCTTTGCTGCGGGGCGGCCCTTGCTGGCCGTCTCTGGCTTGAGGTATGCCAGTTTCATGGGCTGTTGGAAATGCCACAGCGCCATTGAGGCAGACACAGAAGGCGGGCAGGGGCCATGCCCGCCTTTTCTGCGTCCGCGGGCTGCAGGTTTTACACTTGCGGCCATGAGTTTGCTGATCCTGGGAATCGAATCCTCCTGCGATGAAACCGGCGTGGCCCTGGTGCGCGCGACCGACGGCGCGAGTGTCCCCACCTTGCTGTCCCACGCGCTGCACAGCCAGATCGAGATGCACCGCGCCTATGGCGGTGTGGTGCCCGAGCTGGCCAGCCGCGACCATATCCGCCGCGTGCTGCCGTTGACCGAGAAAGTGCTGGCCGATTCCGGCACCACGCTGGATCAGGTGGACGTGATCGCCTTCACGCGTGGCCCGGGCTTGGCCGGCGCCTTGCTCGTGGGCGCCGGCGCGGCCTGCGCCATGGCCGCGGTGCTGGACAAACCCGTGCTGGGCGTGCACCACCTGGAAGGGCATCTGCTCTCGCCCTTTCTGAGCGAGGACCCGCCCGAGTTCCCCTTCGTCGCCCTGCTGGTCTCGGGCGGCCACACGCAGCTCATGCGCGTGGACGGCGTGGGGCAGTACGCCATCCTGGGCGAGACCATCGACGACGCGGCGGGCGAAGCCTTCGACAAGTCCGCCAAGCTCATGGGCCTGCCGTATCCGGGCGGCCCGGTGCTGTCCAGGCTGGCCGAGGGCGGCGATGCCAAGGCCTTCAAGCTGCCGCGCCCGTTGCTGCACTCGGGTGACCTGGACTTCTCGTTTGCCGGCCTCAAGACGGCCGTGCTCACCCAGGCCAGGAAACTCGGTGACGAGCTCGAGGCACGCAAGGCCGACCTCGCGGCCAGCACCCAGGCGGCCATCGTCGAAGTGCTGGTCAGGAAGACCCTGGCCGCACTCGATCAGACCGGCATGAAGCGCGTGGTGGTCGCCGGCGGCGTGGGCGCCAACAAGCTGCTGCGCGAGCAGCTCAACGCCGCATGCGCCCAGCGCAAGATCCGCGTGCACTACCCCGAACTGCACCTGTGCACCGACAACGGCGCCATGATCGCCATGGCCGCGGCCATGCGCCTGCAAGCGGGCCGCGAGCAGGCCAGCAGGGAATACGCCTTCGACGTGAAGCCGCGCTGGCCGCTGGACTCGCTGCGATAGCGGGCGGCTGGCCGGCCGCATGCCGCGTCAGCAGCCCTGCCTGGCCATCTCGATGAAGGCGTGCAGATAGTCGATGTCGAGGTCGGCCTCGCGCGCACCCAGGTGGATCTGCTTGGCAATGCCTTTCTTGCCCAGCCGTACGGGAACCACGTCCATCTTGCTCGCGTATTCGAGCGCCAGCCAGCGCGGCAGCGCGGCTACGCCGCGGCCGCTGGCGACCATCTGCAGCATGATGTCCGTGGTCTCTATGGTCTTGTGGCGGCGCGGAGCAATGCCCGCGGGCAGCAGGAACTGGTTGTAGATATCGAGCCGGTCCGTGGCCACGGGATAGGTGATCAGCACTTCCTGGTTCAGGTGCCGGGGCTGTACGTATTCGGCCCGGGCCAGCGGATGGGTGCCGGCGACCACCAGCACTTGCTCGTAGTCGAACACGGGTACGAACTGCAGCCCGGGCTTGAACAGCGGATCGGGTGTGACCAGCAGATCGATCTCATAGCCGAACAGCGCGCCTATGCCGCCGAACTGGAATTTCTGCTTCACGTCCACATCCACGTCGGGCCAGGCGCCCAGATAGGGCGAGACGATCTTGAGCAGCCACTGGTAGCACGGGTGGCATTCCATGCCTATGCGCAGCGCGCCGCGCTCGCCTTGCGCGAACTGGCGCAGGCGCTGCTCGGCCAGATCCAGCTGCGGCAGCACGCGGTTGGCCACGGCCAGCAGGTATTGGCCCGCCTGCGTCAGGCGCAGGCTGCGACCTTCGCGCTGCCAGACCGCGGTGCCCAGTTGCTGCTCGAGCTTTTTCATGCTGTGGCTCAGTGCCGATTGCGTGACGCACAGCACATCGGCCGCGGCCGTGAGCGAGCCCTGTTTTTCGACTTCCTGCACGATGGTCAGATGGATGCGTTCCAGCATTTAATGAATGAAATTCATGAACATGTGAGATAAGACCATTTTGCTTCATGAGTCGAAAAAACCAGAATGCGTTCATTCCTTCCGAACCTTTCTGTCTTTTCATTCAAGAATTTCCATGACGACCATCCACAATCTCGGCTTCCCCCGCATCGGCGCCAGGCGCGAACTCAAGTTCGCGCTGGAGTCCTACTGGAAGGGCGAATCCTCGCGCGACGAACTGAAAAAGCTGGGCGCGGAGCTGCGTTCGCGCCACTGGAGCAACCAGGAGGGCCTGGATCTTGTGCCCGTGGGCGACTTTGCCTTCTACGACCAGGTGCTGGACATGAGCTTCACGCTGGGCAATTTGCCCGAGCGTGTGCAGGGCTTCCATGGCGATGCGCTGGACAACTATTTCCGCGTGGCCCGTGGCCGCTCGGTGCCCACTTCCGAGGTCGGCCGCTCGGTGCCCACCACTTCCGAGGCCGGCCGCTGGGCCTCGGGTGCCGAGCATGCCGCCTGCTGTGGCGATGGCGTGGCTGCGGGCGAGATGACCAAATGGTTCGACACCAACTACCACTACATCGTGCCCGAGTTCCATGCGGGCACCGAGTTCAGGCTCGACGCCTCGCGGCTGCTGGAGCAACTGGCCGAAGCCAGGGCACAAGGTGTGAGGCCGAAGCCCGTCATCATCGGCCCCGTCACCTACCTGGCCCTGGGCAAGGCCAAGGACGATTCGAACAAGCTCGACCTGTTGCCGCGCCTGCTGCCCGTGTATGCCGAACTGCTCGATACCCTGGCCGCGCAGGGCGTGGAGTGGGTGCAGATCGACGAGCCCATTCTCGTGACCGAACTCGATGCCACGCCTGACAACGATTGGCAGCACGCCTTCAACACGGCCTACCACCACCTGAAGGCGGCAAAGGTCAAACTGCTGCTGGCCACTTATTTCGGCGCGCTGCTCGAGAACAAGTACCTGGCGGCCAATCTGCCTGTGGCCGGCTTGCACATCGACGCCCTCAACGGCCCGGGCGATGTGCAGCAGCTGCTGGGCCTGCTGCCCGCGCACAAGGTGCTGTCGCTGGGCGTGGTCAACGGCCGCAACATCTGGAAGACCGACCTGACGGCCGTGCTCGACTGGCTGGAACCGCTGGCCGAACGCCTGGGTGACCGCCTGTGGATCGCACCGACCTGCTCGCTGCTGCATGTGCCCGTGGATCTGGCCCAGGAGCGCAAGCTCGATGCCGAGATAAAGTCCTGGCTGGCCTATGCGCTGCAAAAGCTCGATGAGCTGCGTGTGCTGGCCAAGGCCCTGCGCGAAGGCCGCGAGGCGGTGAAGGCGGAGCTGGCGGCCAACGCCGCTGCCCTGGCCGCCCGCCGCGCTTCGCCGCGCGTCAACAATCCAGTTGTGCAGGCAGCGGTGGCGGCCATCGATGCCGGCCTGGGCGAGCGCCAGAGCCCCTATGGCGTGCGTGCCGCCAAGCAGGCGGCACGGCTCAAGCTGCCGGCCTATCCGACGACGACCATAGGCTCCTTCCCGCAGACGGCCGACATCCGCCGGGCGCGCAGCGAGTTCAAGGCCGGCACGCTGGATGCCGCGGGCTACCGGGCGGCGATGCGTGCCGAGATAGCGCGCAGCGTGCGCGAGCAGGAAGCGCTGGGTCTCGATGTGCTGGTGCATGGCGAAGCCGAGCGCAACGACATGGTCGAATACTTCGGCGAGCAGCTCGACGGCTATGCGTTCAGCCAGTTCGGCTGGGTGCAGTCCTATGGCTCGCGCTGCGTGAAGCCGCCGATTCTGTTTGGCGACATCAGCCGCCAGAACCATGGGACAAAGGCCATGACCGTGGAGTGGATCACCTACGCCCAGTCGCTCACCGACAAGCCCATGAAGGGCATGCTGACCGGCCCGGTGACGATTCTGAACTGGTCCTTCGTGCGCGACGACCAGCCGCGCTCGGTCTCCTGCAAGCAACTGGCGCTGGCGATCCGCCAGGAAGTGCTGGATCTGGAGAAAGCCGGTGTGCGCGTGATCCAGATCGACGAGGCGGCACTGCGCGAAGGCCTGCCGCTGCGCAAATCGCAGTGGAAGGAGTACCTGCACTGGGCGGTGGAGTCCTTCCGCATCACGGCCAACGGCGTGGCCGACGACACGCAGATCCACACCCATATGTGCTATTCGGAGTTCAACGACATCATTGCCTCGATCGCCGACATGGATGCCGATGTGATCACCATCGAGACTTCGCGCTCGGACATGGAGCTGCTCGACGCCTTCGAGAATTTCCAGTACCCCAACGAGATCGGTCCCGGCGTGTACGACATCCACTCGCCGAATATCCCGACGCAGGAGCACATCGTGCAGTTGATGCAAAAAGCCGCCGAGCGCATTCCCGCAAAGCGTTTGTGGGTCAACCCCGACTGCGGCCTCAAGACCCGCCAGTGGGCCGAGGTGCTGCCGGCGCTGACCAATATGGTGGCGGCCGCGAGGACGCTGCGCCAGACGGTGGAGACGGCGGAGACGGCCGAGGCTGCCGAGGCGTCCTGAGGGACAGCTGTTAGAACACGTTCTTGGAACGTGTTCATGATCTCCTCGCGCCGCGCCAGCGGCGAAAGCCCCGCAAGCGCAGCAGCTTCTGGAACGGATGCAAAAAAGCCCGCAATGCGTTGTGCATTGCGGGCTTTCTGCCGTCCGGCCTGCCTCGGCTAAAGGAAGATGGAAGAAAGGACGTAGGGCAGGCCGGTCAACCCGAAGAATGTGCGGTGGCGGCGCGGTTGGCTGGCGCCGCCTTCACGCTTATTCGATGGCCAGGGCCGTGGCCTTGCTTTGCGGCTCCAGCTTGGCCAGGGTCAGCGTCAGCACGCCGTTTTCGAGCTTGGCCTTGCTGGCTGCGGCGTCGATTTCATGGTCCAGTTCCCAGGCGCGCTGGACCTGGCGGGCAGCGCCTTCCACGCTCTGGAGGCGGACGACAGCGCCTTCGATCGAGAGCTGCAGCTGCTCGCGGGCCAGGCCGGGAACGTCCAGCGTGAGCGTGGTGGCCTTGTCGTCACGGCTGACCTGGACTTGTTGCTGCACGGGGCTGGAAGCGCCCAGGGTGCCTTGCAAAAAGCGTTGCAGGGCCAGGTCGGCTGCACGGGGGGAAACAAAGGCATTGCGGCTCATCACAGGGGCGAAGATCATGGTGTTTAACTCCTATACGTTACGCGGCTTGCGTTGTTGCCGCTTGGTTCATAGGTAGGTGGCTGCAGGTGCATTTCAAGAGGATTTCTTGATGAATAAATTGCACTGCCGCGCCTTGAAATACCTGTGGTTGGCACCATGAAGAGGAAAATTTCGCCCCTTTTCATATAGCTTGATATTGTTTATTGAAAAGCGATTTGGGTAGTTTTCTTATGGGCTTCTGTAGGCGCTGGCCTGCTGGCGGCTCAGATAGGCCTCGTGCACGCGCTGCCCCAGTTCGATCACCGAAAGCGCGTAGAAGGCCGACCAGTTGTAGCGCGTGATCGCATAGAAGTTCTCCGTGCCCGCCAGGTATTGCGTGGGGCCGGAGCTGCCGTTTTCCAGGGTGATCAGCGCCAGGGGGCGCCGGTAGTCTTCGCCGCCCAGCACGCGTGCGCCCTTGGCGGCCATCTGCGCTGCGGTGAAGCTGGGCAGGATGTCGGGGGCCTGCAGCTCGGCCAGGTCCTGGCCCCGGGCCTGCATGTCCACGGCGAAGGTGGAGGGCAGGCCGCTTTGCCAGCCATGGCCCACGAAGTAATTGGCCACCGAGCCTATGGCGTCGGCCGCGCTGTGGAACATATCGATACGGCCGTCGCCGTCGAAGTCCACGGCCCATTGGTCCCAGCTCGTGGGCATGAACTGTCCCATGCCCATGGCGCCCGCATAGCTGCCGCGGATGGAGAACGGATCGATGCCGGAGCGATAGGCCGTGAGCAGCATCTGCGCCAGTTCGCCGCGGAAGTATTCGGTGCGGGCCAGGGCGCGCGGATGGGCGCGGGGAAAGTCCAGCGACAGCGTGGCCAGCGCGTCCATGACGCGGAAATTGCCCATCTGCCGGCCGTAGATGGTCTCGACGCCGATGATGCCCACGATGATTTCGGCGGGTACGTCGAACTGACGCTCGGCGCGCTCCAGTGCCTCGCGGTTGGCCTGCCAGAAATCCACGCCGGCGCGGATGCGGATGGGCTCGACGAAGCGGCTGCGGTACACCGTCCAGTTCTTGACGAAGCCGCGCGCCGGCGGCGTCACCAGCCTGGGCACCTGGGCCAGGTAGCGGGCCTGGCCCAGCATGCTCTCCACCCATTCGCGGGGCATGCCGTGGTGTTCGGCCATCTCGGCGGCCAGCTGCATGGCGTCGGGTCGGCTGGCGTAGCAGATGTCCGCGGCCGGCTGGCTGGCCGCGGCTTTCCTGGCGCTTTTGGCGGGTTGGGGGGCGGCCTGGACGGTGGCGAGGTGGCCGATGGCCAGTCCCAGCGAGAGTATCCAGCCGAGGGCAGGGCGGGTGGGTGAATGCATGGACTTCATGAAGCGCAGGAGGAGCGCAAGCCTGTTGCGGCTGGCGGATTCATTTCAGATTCGTTGGCGGGGGGCCGCAGCGGCGGGCGGCCAGGGCATGGCGCGCAGCTGGCGCCAGCGCCGGCGCAACTGGATCAATTCAGTGGAGAAACCGGGGGCGGAAGCCGGATGGGGGCGTGGCGCGTAGCGCAGCTTTTCCATGTCCAGCAGCCAGCGGCCCAGTGCCTGGCATAGAGGCGCGTGGACGGGCGCCCATCGGGCTTGCGCCAGCCGGGCCAGGGTGCGGGCCGAGGTGGCAGGCCCCACGGGAATGCCGCTGCGCTGCATGCGGGCCCTGGCTTCGCCCAGCAACTGGTTCCAGGCGTCGGGGCGCGGGCGCGTCATGCGGGCCCAGAGCAGCCACAGCAAGGCCAGGGCGCCGAGGCTGGCGCCCAGCAGGCGCAGCAGATCCGTCCAGTTGGGCGACTGCAGGCCCAGGCTCTGCAGCAGATTGAGCTGGCGGCTTTGCGTGTAGTTGATCACCCACTGGTTCCAGCGGTTGTTGGCGGCTTCCCAGAAGGCGCGCAGCTTCTGCAGCGTGCCGGTAGCTACCAGATTGCCCATGGCATTTGCAATGGTGCCGCGCGGGGCCTGCAGGCGCTGGAACTGGCCCACGCGCGCGGGCGCGACGGCCCCCGTGGGGTCCACGCGCGTCCAGCCCTGGCCGGCGATCCAGACCTCGGCCCAGGCATGGGCATCGCTGTTGCGCACGGTCCAGTAGCCGTCCACGGTGTTGCGGTCGCCGCCCTGGTAGCCGGTGACGATGCGGGCCGGCACGCCCATGCTGCGCATGAGCACGGCAAAGGCCGAGGCGATGTGCTCGCAAAAGCCCTGCTTGCTGTCGAACCAGAAATCGTCGGCGGTGTTGAGTGCATCGACCGCGCCGGGCTCCAGCGTGTAGACATAGCCGCCGCTGCGCAGCCGCTCCAGCACCTTCTGCACCAGGGCCCGGGTGTCGCCGGGATCGTCCAGGGCTGCCAAGAGCTGCTGCCCCATGGCGCGGGTGCGCGGGTTGCTGCCCGGGCTGCCCTCGGCGGGCAATTGCAGATAGCGCTGCAGCTCCCGCGTGGGCTCTCGCGGGCCGTACTGGAATTGCGTGTGGCTTTGGGCGTTGACGCGCAGCACGTCGGTGATGGGGCGCTGCGTCAGCCATTGCAGCTCGCCCGCCATGCGCGCGCGGCCCACGGAAGCTCCTTCGGGCAACTGCGGTGTTTCGCTCGCGGCGTCCAGCAGGGTGAGCCAGCGGCGCTTGCTGGGTTCGATCAGCATTTCGTAGCGCAGTGGCTCGCCGCTCACGCGCAGCTGCGGCGGCTCCATGGCCGCGGCAACCGGATTGGCCTGCCAGGTGCGGCCGTCGAAATGCGTGAGCACGGGGCCGCGGAAATACAAGGCCGAGGCCGGCGGCACCGCGCCACCGGATGTGAGAAATGACACCCCACGCTCCCCACTGCGTGTGGTCGCTGCCCCTCCAGGAGGGGCTTTTTCATCTTGGGGCGGCCCAGCGATGAAAAAGCGCAGGCGCAGGGCCACGCTGTCGTCCAGTGCCAGCGATGCGACTTCGCCCACGCGCATGTTTTCCGACAGGCCGCTGCGGCCGGCCAGGTCGTCGGACGGAACCCCCCATAGCGGCGCCATGCGGGGAAAGAACGCGAACAATGCCAGCATGACGGGAGCGCCCCACAGGGCCAGCAGCGCGGCGGTGCGCAGGGCCTGGGCCAGCGGCGGCTTGCCGGCCGTCATATGGGCGTTGACCAGGGCGGTGAGCAGGCCTATGAGCCCGGCCACCATGGCCAGGGCCGTGAGGGGCGACTGCGAGTAGAAGAGGTTGCTCAGCAGCGCGAAGAAGCCCAGAAAGAAAACCACCATGGCGTCGCGCCGCGCGCGCAGCTCCAGCGTTTTGAGGGCCAGCAGCAAGACCACCAGCGTCACGCCGGCATCCCTGCCGACCAGGGTGCGATGCGTGGCCCAGGTGGCGGCAATGGCCACCAGCAGCAGGCCGGCGAGCAGCATGCGGCCGGGCAGCGGCGAGGCCCTCCAGGCCAACTGGCCCCGCCACAGCAGCAGGCTGGCGGCGAAGGCGCTGGTCCACCAGGGGGTGTGGGCGATTTGCGGCAGCAGCACCCAGGCGATGACGGCCAGCAGGAACAAGGTGTCGCGCGTATCGCGCGGCAGCGAGGCGAGTCGCTGGCGCAGCCCTTCAGGGGCGAGGGCTGTGGGCGGGTTTGCCATGGAAGGGGTTGTGTTCATGGGCAGGCTGCCAGCGCTTCCAGGCAGCGTGTTGCATGGGCCGGGCCGCTGTCGGGTGCGATCTCCTGGCCGTGGGGCAGGCGCAGTCCCCAGGTATGGCCTTGTTGCTGGGCCAGCAGCACCCAGGCTGCCAGCCGGGAAAGACTGGCTTCTGCATCGCGCAGGCCGGTGGCGCGCGCGTCCAGCCACAGCCGATGCTGGCTCGCATAGGGCCGGTCGCGGCTGATGAGCTGATGGCTGCCGGTGGCAAAGGCCTGGGCGGCCTTCTTCCAGACCACCAGCTTGAGCGAATCCCCCGGTTGATAGGCGCGCACGCCGTCGAATTCGTCGCCGTTGCGGGTTGCGGCATTGCCCTGCCCGCCGGGTTCGGGGCTGGCTGCCGGCAGCGGCGGCGGATGGGCTTCAGGCGCCGGATAGACCCAGACCTGGCTCCGCGGGCGCCAGACGGCCCAGACCTTGAACGCGCCCAGTGGGTAGCGCGTGAGTATCTGGACTGCCGGCAAGGCATGCAGGCCACGCTGCGGGGGCATGAAGGCAAGCTCGGCGGGTGTGCCGGACTGTTCGGGCACGTCCACCCAGGTCCAGGGTGTGTCGCCAGGTTTGGCTTTGACAGAAGCGTGAAGCGCCAGGCCAACGCCCCAGCGCCTGCTGCGCCCGGGGTTGCCCAGCGTGATGTGCATGGCCAGCGGTGCGTGGGCAAAGCCGCCGCTGGCGCTGTGCAGATGCAGGCGCAGCCCGCGCAGATTGCCGTGGCCCGCGATCATGCTGGCCGCGGCGCTGCCCGCCAGCAGAAAGGTCAGCAGATAGCCGAGGTTGAGTTGGTAGTTGATGGCGGCCACCAGCAGCACCAGCAGCGTCAGCAGCAGGGCCCAGCCGGCGCGCGAGGGCAGGATATAGACATTGGCCTGCGTGAGCGTGAGCTGGTCCGTCTGGGGCTGGCGCGCCAGTATCCAGCGGCGGATCCGGGCGGCGGGCGACAGACGTGTCACGGCAGCGCCACGGCATGCATCATGGCGCGCACCTGCTCGGCCGCCCCGCGCCCCGCGCTGCCCACGGGGACGAGGCGGTGGGCCGCCACCTGAGGCAATACGGCCTGCACATCGTCGGGCGCCACATAGTCGCGTCCCTGCATGAGGGCAATGGCCTTGGCCGCGCGCAAGAGGGCAATCGCGGCCCGCGGCGACAGGCCTTGCACGAACCACTGGCCGTTGCGCGTGGCGTCCACGAGGTCCTGCACATAGTCCAGCAGGGCCTCGCTGGCATGCACCTGAAGCACGGCTTGCTGCAACTGCTCCAGCTGCTCGTGCGAGAGAACCGGCCGCAGCGCATCGGCCATGGCGCGCCGACCGTTGCCCATCAAGAGCAGCCGCTCGGCCGCGCGGTGGGGGTAGCCCAGGCTGACGCGCATCAGAAAGCGGTCGAGCTGGCTTTCGGGCAGGGCAAACGTGCCCAGCTGCTCCAGCGGGTTCTGCGTGGCAATCACGAAGAACGGGGAGGGCAGGCTGTGCGTGCGGCCTTCGGCCGTGACCTGGCGCTCCTCCATGGCTTCCAGCAGTGCGCTCTGCGTCTTGGGGCTGGCGCGGTTGATCTCGTCGGCCAGCAGCACCTGGGCAAAGATGGGCCCGGGGTGGAAGGCAAAGGCCTCGCTGGCGCGGTCGTAGATGGAGACGCCGGTCAGGTCGCTGGGCATGAGGTCGGCCGTGAACTGCACGCGCGAGAACTGCAGGCCGAAGCTGCGGGCCAGCGCGTGGGCCAGGGTGGTCTTGCCGACGCCGGGAACGTCCTCGATCAGCAGGTGTCCGCCCGCGATCAGGCAGGCCACGCTGTCCCTGACCTGATCCGGTTTGCCCTCCATGACCGTGTTAAGCTGATTCAGTAACGCGTTGATTGTGTGCTGAGCGTGCATGGCGCGACGTTATCCCAAAAAAACGATTGCGGAGACATGACTGTGGGCAAGACAGGTTATTTCACCCACCGGGACTGCTGGCTGCACGAAATGGGCCCAGGACATCCCGAGTGTCCTGCTCGCCTGGATGCCATCGAAGACCGTTTGTTGATCACGGGTGTGGGCGACGCGCTGGACAGGCGCGATGCGCCCGAAGCCTCGCTGACCGACGTGGAACTGGCGCACGACGCCATGCATGTGGCGGCGCTGCAGGGCCTGACCGATCGCCTGGAGCAGGAGCTGCAGGCCGGCGGGCCCGAGCACCGGCAGATCGACACCGACACCGCCATCAACCGCCACACCTTCAAGGCCGCGCTGCGCGCGGCCGGCGCGGCACTGGCCGCGACCGATGCCGTGATGGCCGGCGAGCTGGAAAACGCCTTCTGCGCCGTGCGCCCGCCCGGGCACCATGCCACGCGCAGCCAGGCCATGGGCTTTTGCTTCTTCAACAACGTGGCCATCGCCGCCAAATATGCGCTGCAGCGCCATCAGCTGCGCCGCGTGGCGGTCATCGACTTCGACGTGCATCATGGCAACGGTACGGAGGACATTCTGGCCGGTGACGAGCGGGTGCTGATGTGCGGCATCTTCCAGCACCCGTTCTACCCGTTCAGCGGCGACAGGGACCCGGCCTCCAACATGCTCAACGTGCCGGTGCCGGCATACACCAAGGGCATGGACATCCGCGAGATCGTCGAGATGACGTGGATTCCGCGCCTGGAGTCGTTCAAGCCCGAGATGATCTTCATCAGCGCGGGCTTCGACGCCCATCGCGAAGACGACATGGGGCAGTTGGGCATGACCGAGAGCGACTTCGCCTGGATCACCACGCGCGTCAAGGACATTGCGCGGCGCTATGCCAACGGGCGTATCGTGTCCTGTCTGGAAGGCGGCTATGTGCTGTCCGCGCTGGCGCGCAGCGTGGAGGCTCATGTGAGGGTTCTGGCGGATATTTGAATACCCCCTGAGCGGCTTCTCCACCTCCCCCGGAGGGGGACGACACCATCGCCGCGGGGGTGGCCCTGGCTCGGTGTCCCTGTGTTGGAGAGCGCCGGTTTCACGGGTTGGCGCCATGGCAAAGGAGGCAGGCAATGACACAAGCTCGGCAGGCAGCGCTGGTGCCGATGGAAAAGGACGCACGCGGCGTCGTGCGCCTGACGCTGGATGATCCGCAGCGCTTCAATGCGCTGGGGGCGGAAATGCTGGCGGCCCTGCAGCAGGCCCTGGATGCGCTGGCCCAGGACGCATCGGCGCGCGTGGTGGTGCTGGCGGCCAGGGGCAAGGCTTTTTGTGCCGGACATAACCTCAAGGACATGGCCGCTCGCCCCGAACTGGCCTATTACCAGCAGCTGTTTGCCCAATGCAGCCGCGTCATGCTGTCCATCCAGAAGCTGCCCATGCCGGTCATTGCCCGCGTCCATGGCATTGCGACGGCCGCTGGCTGCCAACTGGTGGCCCAGTGCGATCTGGCCGTGGCCAGCGACGAGGCCCGCTTTGCCACCAGCGGCATCCAGTACGGACTGTTCTGCTCCACGCCCAGCGTGCCACTGGTGCGCAACATGCCGGCCAAGAAAGCCATGGAGATGCTGCTGACCGGTGAATTCATCACCGCGGCGCAGGCCATGGAGTACGGGCTGCTCAATCGCGTCGTTGCTGCGGACGATCTGGATGCCGAGATAGAGCGCCTGGTGGAGGTGATTGTGAGCAAGCCGCGCATGGCCATCGCCATGGGCAAGGCGCTGGTCTACCGCCAGCGTGAAATGGGCATGGAAGCTGCCTACCAGTTGGCGGGGCAGACCATGGCCGCCAATATGATGGACGTGGACGCACAGGAGGGTGTGCAGGCCTTTGCCCAGAAACGCAAGCCCCGTTGGATTTCGGGCTGAGGCTTGGAAACCCGTCTGTTTGAACGACGAAAACGCGGGGCCATCGGTGCTAGGGTGTGCCCCGCTGAGTTCGGGGAGCGCCTAGGTCTTACCCTAGGTAGACCCCTGTGTGACCTCGGATTTTTGGCAAGTTATGCATAAAATTGAACGGTCGTTCGTTTTTGTGCCTCGGCACTGCTCAGGACTACTGCCCATCACCGGACAGATTGTTTGGAAAATCGGAAAGGGTGTTGCAGTGCCGCATAAAATGAATTTAGTTTACGTAAACGTCAATGCAGTAATCATTAAGGAGCCGCAGCAATGAAGGTATTGGTCCCTGTCAAGCGCGTGGTGGACTACAACGTCAAAGTCCGCGTCAAATCGGACGGCACCGGTGTGGACATCGCCAACGTCAAGATGAGCATGAACCCCTTTGACGAAATCGCCGTCGAAGAAGCCGTGCGCCTGAAGGAAAAAGGCATCGCCACCGAAGTCATCGCCGTCTCCTGCGGCGTGGCCCAGTGCCAGGAAACCCTGCGCACCGCCATGGCCATCGGCGCCGACCGCGGCATCCTGGTCGAGACCAACGAAGAGCTGCAGCCCCTGGCCGTGGCCAAGCTGCTCAAGGCCCTGGTTGACAAGGAGCAACCCGGCCTCGTCATCCTGGGCAAGCAGGCCATCGACGACGACGCCAACCAGACCGGCCAGATGCTGGCGGCTCTGGCCGAGCTGCCCCAGGCCACCTTCGCCTCCAAGGTCGAAGTCGCCGGCGACAAGGTGAATGTCACGCGTGAAGTCGACGGCGGCCTGGAAACCCTGAGCCTGTCCACGCCGGCGGTCATCACCACCGACCTGCGCCTGAACGAGCCGCGCTACGTCACGCTGCCCAACATCATGAAGGCCAAGAAAAAGCCGCTGGACACTTTCAAGCCCGAAGAGCTGGGCGTGGACGTCGCTTCGCGCCTGAAGACCCTGAAGGTTGCCGAGCCTGCCAAGCGCGGCGCCGGCGTCAAGGTGCCCGACGTGGCCACGCTGGTGGCCAAGCTGAAAAACGAAGCGAAGGTGATCTGAGGTGAAGCACCCCCTGAGTCGCTTCGCGCCTTCCCCCTCTCTGGCTGCGCCGGAGGGGGACGATGCCCTCGCTGCGGGGCGGCCCTTGCTCGGCATCCCTGGCCTGGGCCGCGCCATGGATCAGGGGGTGGTTTCCCCAGGCAAGATTTCGCAAGAACATAAAGAATTTAGAGGTTGAAAATGACTTCTCTCGTAATCGCAGAACACGACAACGCTTCCATCAAGAGCGCCACGCTCAACACCGTCACGGCCGCAGTGGCCTGCGGTGGCGACGTGCACGTGCTGGTCGCTGGCGAGAACGCCGGCGCTGCCGCCGCAGCCGCGGCCCAGATCGCGGGCGTGGCCAAGGTCATCCATGCCGACGGCGCCAGCCTCAAGGACGGCCTGGCCGAGAACCTGGCCGCGCAGGTCCTGGCGATCGTGGAACGTGGTGCCGGCCACTACAGCCACCTCCTGTTCCCCTCCACCGCCTCGGGCAAGAACGCCGCCCCCCGCGTGGCCGCCAAGCTCGACGTGGCCCAGATCAGCGACATCACCAAGGTGGACAGCCCCGACACCTTCGAGCGCCCCATCTACGCGGGCAACGCCATCGCCACCGTGCAAAGCAGCGACGCCGTCAAGGTGCTGACCGTGCGCACCACCGGCTTTGATGCTGCGGCGGCCACCGGAGGCGCTGCCGCCGTGGAAACCGTGGCGGCGGCCGCCGACAGCGGCAAGAGCCGCTTCGTGGGCCGTGAAGTCACCAAGAACGACCGGCCCGAGCTGACGGCGGCCAAGATCATCGTCTCGGGCGGGCGCGCGCTGGGCTCGGCCGAGAAATTCCAGGAAGTCATGACCCCGCTGGCCGACAAGCTGGGCGCGGCCATCGGCGCCAGCCGTGCGGCGGTGGATGCGGGCTACGCGCCCAACGACCTGCAGGTGGGCCAGACCGGCAAGATCGTGGCGCCGCAGCTGTACATTGCCTGCGGCATCTCGGGGGCGATCCAGCACCTGGCGGGCATGAAGGACAGCAAGGTGATCGTGGCGATCAACAAGGACCCGGAGGCGCCGATCTTCTCGGTGGCGGACTATGGGCTGGAGGCCGATCTGTTCCAGGCTGTGCCGGAACTGGTCAAGGCCTTGTAATTGGGGCGGATATCGAAAGAGGGGCTGAAGGCCCCTCTTTTTCCATGCGGATGTGGTCGGGGCAGGTAAGACACAATGAATCGGGAGCAGTAATGGCCCTAAAGGCTGACATCTAAAGGCTGACATTTCGGGAGGGAATTCAAGATGAAGACAAAAAACTTGCGGACCAAGAGTTCGCGTTTCGCACGTATTTGCCTGGCACTGGCATGTGGCGGTGCTGCCATTGCCGCGCATGCCGCCGGCTGGAACGTGGGCCAAGTTGGCCCCATGACCGGCGCCGAAGCGGTTCAGGGCCGCGCCTATGCCCAGGGCATGCGCCTGTATTTCGACCAGGTCAACAAGGCTGGCGGCGTGCAGGGCCAGCCTGTGGAACTGGTGGTGGAGGACGACGGCGGACACCCCGACGAAACCGTGGCCAAGACCCGCCGCCTGCTGGCCGAGGCCAAGCCCCTGGTGCTGGCCGGCTATTTCGGCAATCGCAACCTGACGGCGCTGCTCGACAGCAAGCTGCTCGCGACCTCGCCGCTGGCCATCGTCGGCTACCAGAGCACGGATACGCGCGTGCTGTCTTCTCCCCAGATTTTCAGTACCCGCGCGGGCCTGTCCGAGCAGATGGCCAAGATCTCCACCCATCTGGCAACCGTCGGCATCACGCGCCTGGCGCTGGTCTATGAAGACCGGCCCGATGCGCAAGCGCTGACGGAGTTGGTGGAAAAAGCCATCGCCCCCAGTGGCGCCAAGCTGCTGAGCTCGGCCACGCTGCGCGGCAGGAGCACGATCGACAAGACCGTGGAGCAGCTGCAGTCATCCAAGACACCGGCACAGGCCATTCTCATGGTCGCTTCCAGCCCCAGCACGGCGGCTTTTGTCGAGGCCTACCGCATGGATGGGGGCACGGCCCAGATCTACGCCACGGCCGAGGCCGACATCGAGCAGCTGGCCAAGCGTTTGCCGGTGGAGTACATGAGCGGCCTGTCCATCGCCCAGGTGGTGCCCAGCCCCTACAAGGTGTCGGCTCGCCTGAACAAGGAGTTCCGCGACGCGGCGGCCGCGGCCGGCAAGTCGCTGGATGTTCCGGTCAGCTTCGCCATGATGGAAGGCTATGTGAATGCCAAGGTCATCGTCGAGGCCATGCGCCGCAGCCAGCCGGTTTCGCCCGAGAAGGTGGCGGCTGCCTTGCGCGGCATCGACGCCTACGACCTGGGCGGCTACTGGGTCGGCTACCGCTCGGGGTCCCAGGTCGGGTCGAAGTATGTGGACCTGTCCATTGTCAACGCATCGGGGCGTGTGACGCAGTGAATCACGATTGATAGAAAGCATTCAAATGACTTATTCGGTTCCCGTCAAAGACATGCTGTTCAACATGGAGCATCTGGCCCGGATTGAACAGGTTGCGCAGCTTCCAGGTTTCGAGGATGCAGGCCTCGAAACCGCGCAGGCCGTGCTGGAAGAGTGCGCCAAGCTGTGCGAGGGCGTGGTCGCTCCGCTGAACGTGCCCGGCGACGTGAACCCTTCGTCCTTCAAGGACGGCAAAGTCTCGACCACGCCCGGTTTTGCCGAAGCTTTCAAGCAATATGCCGAAGGCGGCTGGCAAGGCCTGCAGCACCCGGTGGATTTTGGCGGCCAGGGCCTGCCCAAGACCATTGGCGCCGCCTGCGTGGAAATGCTCAACAGCGCCAACCTGAGCTTTGCCCTGTGCCCGCTGCTGACCGACGGCGCCATCGAGGCGCTGCTCACGGCCGGCAGCGACGAGCTCAAGGCCACCTACCTGGAAAAACTGGTCACGGGCGAGTGGACCGGCACCATGAACCTGACCGAGCCGCAGGCCGGCTCCGACCTGGCGCTGGTGCGCACCAAGGCAGAGCCGCAGCCCGACGGCACATACAAGGTCTTCGGTACCAAGATCTTCATCACCTATGGCGAGCACGACATGGCCGAGAACATCGTGCACCTGGTGCTGGCGCGCGTCGCTGGCGCTCCCGAAGGGGTGAAGGGCATCAGCCTGTTCGTGGTGCCCAAGTTCCTGGTCGGCCAGGATGGTGCGCTGGGGGAGCGCAACGATGTGCACTGCGTCTCCATCGAGCACAAGATGGGCATCAAGGCCTCGCCCACGGCCGTGCTGCAGTACGGCGACGGAACGGCGGCGAGCATTGCAGACAGCGCCGGACCCGGCGCTGTGGGCTACCTGGTCGGTGAAGAAAACCGCGGCCTCGAATACATGTTCATCATGATGAACGCCGCCCGCTATGCCGTGGGCGTGCAGGGCATTGCCGTGGCCGAGCGCGCTTACCAGCACGCCGTGCAGTATGCCAAGGAGCGCGTGCAAAGCCGCCCCGTAGACGGCTCGGTCAAGGCCAGCGCCACCATCATTCACCACCCCGATGTGCGCCGCATGCTGATGACCATGCGCGCCTACACCGAAGGCTGCCGCGCCATGGCCAGCGCGGCCGCCGCGGCCTACGATGCGGCCCATCATCATGGCGACGCGCAGGTGCGCGAGGCCAATGCGGCCTTCTACGAGTTCATGGTGCCCCTGGTCAAGGGCTACAGCACCGAGATGAGCCTCGAAGTCACCAGCCTGGGCGTGCAGGTGCACGGCGGCATGGGCTTCATCGAGGAGACCGGCGCGGCCCAGTACTACCGCGACGCCAAGATCCTGACCATCTACGAGGGCACGACGGCCATCCAGGCCAACGACCTCGTGGGCCGCAAGACCGGCCGCGATGGCGGCCAGACGGCCAGGGTGATCGCTGCCCAGATCGAGAAGACCGAGGGCGAGCTGCGTGCCGAGGGCAGCGCGGCAGCCCAGGCCGTGGCAGACCGCCTGGAGCAGGCCCGCACGGCCTTCCTGGATGTGGTGGACTTTGTAGTGGCCCAGTCCAGGAGCGACCCGAATGCCGTGCATGCAGGCAGCGTTCCCTATCTGATGCTGGCCGGCAATCTGGTCGCCGGCTGGCAGATGGGCCGTGCCCTGCTGGCGGCACAGGCGCTGTTGCACAAGGGACAGGACGAAGCCTTCATGCGGGCCAAGATGGCGACGGCCCGGTTCTATGCCGAGCACATTCTGACCAAGGCCCAGGGCCTGCGCGATGCCATCGTCGACGGCGGCGCCAGCGTCATGGCGCTGCCCATGGACGGATTTTGAGCAAACCCCCTGAGTCGCTTTGCGCCTTCCCCTGGAAGGGGGACGACGGCCTTTGCTGCGGGGCGGCCCTTGCCGGCCGTCTCTGAGCTAAGGCTGGAGCGGTTTCATGGGCTGCACCCGAAGCCTGCGGGAGCTGAACTCAGGGTTGCTTCTGATATGAGAGCTAATGGCGCTTGATTAGCAGGCGTTGCAGCTCTTTTTAATAAGAATTTGATTACGGAGATACTGCATGTCGAAACTTCCTCCCGTCCTGCAAAAACTGGCTTTGCCGGTCATCGGTTCGCCCCTGTTCATCATCAGCAATCCCAAGCTGGTGATCGAGCAGTGCAAGGCCGGCATCGTCGGCTCCATGCCGGCGCTCAACGCGCGCCCGGCCGAGCAGCTCGAGGACTGGCTGGCTGAGATCACCGAGACGCTGGCCGCCTGGGACCGGGTCCATCCCGAGCAGCCTTCGGCGCCGTTTGCCATCAACCAGATCGTGCACAAGAGCAACGACCGCCTCGAACACGACATGCAGGTCTGCGCCAAGTACAAGGTGCCCATCGTCATCACCTCGCTGGGTGCGCGCGAGGACGTGAACCAGGCCGTTCACAGCTGGGGCGGTGTGGTGCTGCACGACATCATCAACAACAAGTTCGCACGCAAGGCCATCGAGAAGGGCGCCGATGGCCTGATCGCCGTGGCGGCCGGCGCCGGCGGCCATGCGGGCGTGAAGAGCCCCTTCGCGCTGATCCAGGAAATCCGCCAGTGGTTCGACGGCCCGCTCGCGCTGTCGGGCTCCATCGCCTCGGGCGGCGCCATTCTCGCGGCCCAGGCCATGGGTGCGGACTTCGCCTATATCGGTTCGGCCTTCATCGCCACCGACGAGGCCCGCGCCGTCGATGGCTACAAGCAGGCCATCGTGGACAGCAACTCCGACGACATCGTCTACAGCAATCTGTTCACTGGTGTGCACGGCAACTACCTGGCGCCGTCGATCCGCTCCGCGGGCCTGGACCCCGAGAACCTGCCGGTTTCCGACCCCAGCAAGATGAACTTCGGCGGCGACGCCAAGAAGGCCTGGAAGGACATCTGGGGCTGCGGCCAGGGCATTGGCGCCATCCGCCAGGTCAGCTCCACGGCCGACCTGGTGGCCCGGCTCAAGCGCGAGTACCGGCAGGCCCGCGAGCGGCTGCTGGAGGCCTGAGCCAGCCTCTCAGTTCGCAATGGTGGCGCCCCGGGGCGCCATTTTTTATCGGCCTGGCTTGCATTGCGTTGCAACAAAAAACGGGAACGATTCGGGCGCGGTGGCAAATGCCTTTAAGGTTGGCAAGGTACGCTGTTTTTGGAGAGCAATACCGATGGATAACGGAAACGAGCCTATTTCCCGTCAATACCAGCGCGAGCGCAGACACGGCGGCAGGGGCAAGGCGGTAGCGCTGGTTCTGATCCTGGCCGCTGCGGGCTATGGCCTCTGGTGGTATCTGCATCCCGCTGAAGCGCCGGCCCCCATAGTCGCCCCGCCGCCCGAGCCTGAGGCTCCCGAGGTCCAGCCGCCCAAGCAGGCCGAGGACGCGGCTCCCGCGCAACCCGAGGAGGAGCACCATCCCTTGAAGCCCGAGGCCGACAGCAAGGGCAATCCGCCGCTGGCCCCCGATGCCGAGGCGGCGCTGGAAGACGCGGTGGCGAAGTGGCTGGGCAAGGAGCGCAGCCTGCGCTTCGTGGCGATGGACGGGTTGTCGCGCCGCATCGTGGCCACCATCGACAACCTGCCGCGCCATCAGGCCGCTTCGCGGCTGTGGCCGCTGTTCCCGGTGGGCGGGCGCATGGAGGTGCTGGAGACCGGCAGCGGCCCGCAGATAGCGCCGGACAATGCCGCGCGCTACAACGCCGTGGTGGGCTTTGTCAGCGGCATCGATCCCGTGCAGGCCACGGCCCTGTACAAGCGCCTCTATCCGGTGCTGCAGCGCAGCTACGAAGAGCTGGGCTATCCGGGCAGGGAGTTCAACGACCGGCTGGTGGCCGTGATCGACCATCTGCTGCAGACGCCCGAGCCGGACAAGCCCCTGGCCTTGAAGCTGGTGCAGGTGCAAGGCCAGGTGGCATCGCAGCAGCCCTGGCTGCGCTATGAATTTGCCGACTCCCGGCTGCAATCGCTGTCCGCGGGGCAGAAGATTCTGCTGCGCATGGGGCCGGAGCATGCGCGCCGCATCAAGGCCGTGCTGCAGGCCGTGCGCGCGCAGATCGCCACGGCGAAACAGGACGTCAAATAAGGTTTGTTGCGGGGCGAAAGTGAAACAGAAGGCTGGCGGCGGCAAGCCTTTTTCATCGCCGGGCCGCCCCAAGATGAAAAGCGCCCCTCCCGGAGGGGCAGCGACCACGCGCAGCGGGAAGCGTGGGGAGTCATTTTTCATCGCCGGGCCGCCCCAAGATGAAAAGCGCCCCTCCCGGAGGGGCAGCGACCACGCGCAGCGGGAAGCGTGGGGAGTCATTTTTCATCCCCGGGCCGCCCCAGGATGAAAAACACCGCGGCCGGCTCGGGCTCTCTCGGAGGGGCAGCGCCCACACAGTGGGGAACGTGGGGTGCCATTCTTCATTGCAACCGCAAGAGGCCGGCGCGGCGTGTGGTTTGTTTTACAAAAAGTTTAATGCTTGTCAGCAAATTGTTGGCAATGAGCGCAAAATCGCGGCCTTGCTGCATTTTTATTGTCCGGGTCAGCCCGTGTTTTCGCTGTTCCCGGTCTTGCTGCGGAGGCTCTTGCGGGTGCCGCGGCCACGATTACATGGCAAATAGTTCAATATCCTCCGCGTCTCGCAGTGCGCTGATCGACTCCGCCAAGGGCCTGGCCTGCGCGGCCATCGTCTGGCATCACCTGGCCTTCTACGGCCCCATGTCCGATGTGGCCCACCCGGCCATGCCCGAAGTGCTGGACTGGCTCTACGAATACGCACGCATGGCCGTGCAGATCTTCCTGGTGCTGGGCGGCTATCTGGCCGCGGCCAGCCTGGCGCCTCTGGGCGCCGCCAAGTTCGACGCGCCGCTGCCCAAGATCGGCAAGCGCTTTGTGCGCCTGGTCGTGCCCTATGCCGTGGCGCTGGTGGTGACCATCATCGTCTCTGCCGCGATCCGGCCCTGGTTCGACCATGCGTCGGTCTCGGCCGATCCGGGCCTGTGGCAGCTGCTGGCCCATGCGCTGCTGCTGCAGAACATCGTGGGCGAAGAGTCGCTGTCGGCCGGCGTCTGGTATGTCTCCATAGATTTTCAGCTGTTCGCGCTGAGCGTCTTGCTGCTGGCCGGCGTGCGCTGGGCCGGCAAGGCCGCGGCCCGGCGCTGGGGCGCCCAGACCATGGCCGCCTGGTGGCCCTGGGCTTTGACGGGAGGGCAGGCGCTGGTCGTGCTGGGCGCGGCCGCATCGCTGTACGGCTTCAATCGCGATGCGGGCTGGGACGTCTGGGCCGTGTATTTCTTCGGCGCCTACGGCCTGGGCATGATGGCCTTCTGGGCCGTGCAGGCCGACAGGCGCTCCACGGCCTGGAGCTGGGCCATGCTGATCGCGGCCCTGGTGTTCTCGGCCCTGGTGCTCGACTGGCGCGACCGCATCGCGCTGGCCGGTGCCACGGCGCTGCTGCTCATCGTCGCCCTGCGCACGCCGGCCATGGCCCAGTGGCAGGGACTGGCGCCGCTGCGCTGCCTGGGCCAAATTTCCTACTCGGTGTTCCTGATCCACTTCTCCGTGTGCCTGCTGGTCAATGCGGTGGAGAGTTACTTCTGGCCCGCTTCGGCCCCGGCTGCCTTGATCGGCATGGCGGCGGCTTTTGCGCTGTCGGTTGCCGCAGGCTACCTGCTCTACCAGAAGGTCGAGCGCCATGTGCCGTCCTGGCACGAGGCCCTGCGCTGGCAGGCGGGCCTGATCGGCGCGGGCCTGCTGACCGCCGTGGTGGCCGGCCTGCGCTGAGGGCTCCCCGATACCGGCGTGCTCCAATGCCAGAGATGCCGAGCGAGGGCCGTGCCGGCCGCGCCGCCCCGCGGCGAAGGTGTCGTCCCCCTCGCTTAGCGGCACAGGGGGTTAGCGATAGAGCTCGCCGGCGCCCTCGGGCTGAAAGGTTATGCCGTCCACACGCACCGTGACCTGGCCGGTGGGGCTGGCCATCTGGAACTGGTCGCCCACCGACAGGCCCAGCAGCGCAATGCCCACGGGCGCAAACACCGAAACCTTGTCGGGGTGGCCGTCCATGTCCTTGGGGTAAACCAGCGTCAGCGTGTTGGTCCTGCCCGATTCCAGGAGCGTGAAGCGCACGGTGGAGTTCATGGTCACCAGATTGGCCGGGATTTCGGCAGGGTCCAGCACATCGGCACGGTCGAGCTCGGCCTCCAGTGCCTCGCGGCCCGGAAAGTTGCCGGCCTGCTTTTCCAGCAGGGCTTCGATGCGCTCCAGATCCAAGGACGACAAAGTGATGTGGGGCTTGCGCTCCATGGTGTGATTCCCTTGCAAGGTGGTGTGATCCTGCGGGCGCGGAGAAAAAAAGCTTGCGCCAACGGAAAAAAGCCCGGGCAACGGGGTTGTCCGGGCCAAGGCATTTGAAAGCACCAAGTTGGTGCGTTGCTTGCATTGTGTGGCCAGTCGCCACGGCTGCCAAGCCTTCCCGCACGGCGCCAGTGCGAATTGCTTGCCATTCCCGCGGTTTTGCTCTAATCGCAGGCGCTGGCTGCAGGCGAAAGAAGTACCGCTACGGCCTATCCCCCGCGAGGGCCTGCTCTGCGCGCCTGGAAGATCACCGAGGGTCCGCTCCCATGGCACCGGAATCCGGCTTGCCTGCGCGCTTCGATATCGGCCAGTTCGAGAACGCCAGCACGTACAGCGCGATCAGGTTGGCCATGGGGACGATCATCAGCAGGCCGAGCCAGCCGGAAAAACCGGCCTTGGCAAAGATCCGCCAGAACGGCAGCACGATGACCACCGCACCCAGCAGCATCGTGAGCCAGTGGGCGCCAAACCACCATGTCATGTCGCTCGTGCCGAGTCCGTTCATCATGATGCATCTCCTTTCATTGAAAGTCTTGAGGCCGGTGGCGCCCTATGAACGCCGCAGCCGCAGTGCGTTGAAGATCACCGAGGCCGAACTCAGGCTCATCGCCAGCGCCGCGATCATCGGCGACAGCAGCCAGCCGGTGAATGGGTACAGCAGGCCGGCGGCGATCGGCACACCGATGCCGTTGTAGACGAAGGCAAAGAGCAGGTTCTGGCGCATGTTGCGCACGGTGTCGGTGGAAATCTGGCGCGCCGCCGCGATGCCGCGCAGATCGCCCTTGACCAGGGTGACCTGGCCGCTGTTCATCGCCACGTCGGTGCCGGTTCCCATGGCCACGCCCACGTCGGCCTTGGCCAGCGCCGGAGCATCGTTGATGCCGTCGCCGGCCATGGCGACCACATGGCCCTCCTGCTGCAGCTTCTCGACCAAGGCCAGCTTGTCGGCGGGCTTGACCTCGCCATGCACCTCGTCGATGCCCAGGCGGGCACCCACGGCGCGGGCGGTGGTGAGGCCGTCGCCCGTGGCCATGACGATGCGCAGGCCGCTGGCATGCAGGGTGCGGATGGCCTCGGGCGTGCTGGACTTGATGGGATCGGTCACGGCCAGCAAGCCGGCCAGCCGGCCGTCGACCGCCAGGTGCATGACGCTGGCGCCTTCGCTGCGCAGGCGCTCGGCATCGGCCTTCAGGGCCGCCACATCGACACCCACTTGCTCCATGAGCGCGGTGTTGCCCAGGGCCAGTCGCCGCCCTTCTACAGTCCCGCGCACGCCAATGCCGCTGCCCGACTCGAAATCGAACGGCTTGGCCAGTGGCAGGCCTTGCTCGCGCGCCGCACTGACGATGGCATCGGCCAGCGGATGCTCGCTGCCCTGGTCCAGGCTTGCCGCCAGGCGCAGCACTTCGCCGGGCGTGAACTCGGCAGTGGCAATGGCCGTCTCAAACGCGGGCCGGCCTTCGGTGAGCGTGCCGGTCTTGTCCACGATCAGGGTGTCCACCTCGCGCAGCTTTTCGATGGCGGCGGCGTCGCGGAACAGCACGCCCTGCGTGGCCGCGCGGCCCGTGGCCACCATCACCGACATGGGCGTGGCCAACCCCAGCGCGCAGGGGCAGGCGATGATCAGCACCGCCACCGCGTTGATCAGGCCGAACACCCAGCTGGGCTCGGGGCCGAACAGCCCCCAGACGAAGAAGGTGGCGACGGCAATCGACACCACCACCAGGACGAACTTGCCCGCCACCACGTCGGCCATGCGCTGCATCGGCGCCCTGGAGCGCTGGGCGGTGGCCATCATCTGCACGATCTGCGCCAGCATGGTGGCCGCGCCGACCTTTTCGGAGCGCATGACCAGCGCGCCGCTGGTGTTGAGCGTGGCGCCGATCAGCGCATCGCCCACGCGCTTGGTCACGGGAACGGGCTCGCCTGTGAGCATGGATTCATCGACCGCGCTGCGGCCCTCGGTCACGACGCCATCGACGGGCACCTTCTCGCCGGGGCGCACGCGCAGCAGGTCGCCGACATGCACGTGGGCGAGCGGCACGTCTTCCTCGCTGCCGTCGGCGTTGATGCGCCGCGCGGTCTTGGGCGCCAGGCCCAGCAGTGACTTGAGGGCGGCCGAGGTTTGCGAGCGTGCCTTCAGCTCCAGGATCTGCCCCAGCATGGTCAGCGAGATGATGACCACGGCGGCCTCGAAGTACACGGCCACGCGGCCCATGGCCACGAACGAGCCGGGGAACACCTGCGGCGCCGCGGTGGCGACGACGCTATAGACAAAGGCCGCCCCGGTGCCCAGGCCAATCAGGGTCCACATGTTGGGGCTGCGCTGCACGATGGAGCGCCAGCCGCGCACGAAGAAGGGCCAGCCGGCCCACAGCACCACCGGCAGCGACAGCACCAGCTCGATCCAGCTCTGCGTTGCCATGTCGAACCAGCCCAGGCGATGGCCGAGCATGGCCAGCACGGTGACGATGATCGTGAGCGGCAGCGTCCACCAGAAGCGGCGCTGGAAGTCTTTCAACTCGTGGTTGTCTTCCGCATCCAGCGGAATGATGGGCTCCAGCGTCATGCCGCATTTGGGGCAGTTGCCGGGATGATCCTGTTGCACCTCGGGGTGCATGGGGCAGGTGTAGATCGTGCCAGCGGGCACCGCTGTCGGGGCGGCAACCGGCTCGGGCGATCGGTGGCCCTCATCGCCGCCATGCCCATGAGCGTGATGATGGCCGCTGCGCACTTCAGCCTCTGGCACCAGGTGCATCTGGCATTTGGGGCAACGCCCCGGGTGGTCTTGGCGCACCTCGGGGTGCATGGGGCAGGTATAGATGATTCCCGCCGGAACCTGTTCGCCAGCGGCGTGGCCGTGGTGATGTGGTTGATGATTCATGCCAATGCCTTTTTTCTGGAGTTGACCCGATTCTTGACCTTGCCATCGTGGAAAGGTCAAGCCCCTTTCCTGGCGGACGCATCCGGCCCGTATCGTCCCGGGCCGGTGGGCTATCGGGACAAAGATTTATGCTGCTGGAGATTGACCTCATTGTGACGCTGCCTTGCCCCGAGCGCGCCAGGCGCGTGATGGAACGCCTTTAGCCCCTGGTTAGTATTCCGACATGGTCACACGCAGGTCGGGTGCATGCGCGCGGACTTTGTTGAGGAGGAACAAGAACATGCTGCTGATCGTCGGAACCGTGCGCCTGCCCGCCGGGAACCTGGAGCGTGCCAGGCCCGCCATGCGGGCCATGGTGGAAGCCTCGCGTGCCGAGCCGGGCTGCCTGGAATACGGCTATGCCGAGGACGTGCTGGCGCCGGGCTTGATCCATGTGAAGGAGCTGTGGCAGGACCAGGCCTCGCTGGACGCGCATTTCGCCTCCGGCCATATCGCCGCGTGGCGCGCGGTCTGGCCCGGCTTGGGCCTTGGCGACCGCGACCTGCATGTGTATGAGGTGGGGGCGCCGCGCCAGACCTGATGCGCAGGCTGGTTGACGGAGGTAAACACCAGGCCATCTGACAGGGTGTTACAGCAAAAGCCGCCTTCGCTGATAGATTGTCCGTGCCAACCATGTCACCACATTGAGATGAAACCCAAAATCAACTTTATCGAGAGGGAGCGCCTCTTCCGGCGCGAGCTGAAGCGGCGCCGAGTGAAGTTCCTGCCCATGCAGGTCTTGCGCCGCCTCTTTAAGGAGGCCGGTATCTGAACCCGGCTGATTCCAGGCTGATTGTTCATTGCTCATGGCCGCAACTGCCGCGCATGGAGGCGCAGACAGCCATCCACAAGGCGCTGGCTGACATGGGCCGCGGCCATTGCCTTGCATCATGACCGTGCACGCGAGGCATCTTGCCTGAGCGCGGCGAGCGGCCAAACCCATATCGACTGCCTGTGGAGAGCGCCACCGATGGCTCGGCCAGGTCGCTGGCTTCGGGGTGGCTTCGCCTGATGGCAGGCGGTGTCTGGCGTTGCTGATCGAGGATCGGAACTGTTGGAAACGTGTTGCCCGGAAATCCCAAGAGGGGTATTGTGATCCGTCCGCCTTGACCGGACCGGCTTGCGCAAATGCTGTCGCGGAAAGCTGAGCGACGAATGCCGGCCGGCCGATCGTATCGACGTCTCGTGTTGAAAGGAAGGTTCGTATGACTACACACAAAGTTGGCTACCTGATCGGCAGCCTCGCCAAGGCCTCCATCAATCGTCAGCTCGCCAAGGCGCTGGTGAAACTGGCACCGCCGGCGCTGGTGTTTACAGAGATACCTATCAAGGACCTGCCGCTCTACAGCTACGACTACGACGCCGACTATCCGCCGGTGGCGCGCGCCTTCAAGCAGGCCATCGCCGACGTCGATGCGCTGCTGTTCGTCACCCCGGAATACAACCGCTCGATCCCCGGCGGCTTGAAGAATGCCATCGACTGGGCGAGTCGGCCGTGGGGGGAGAACTCATTCACGCACAAGCCCTGCGCCGTGATTGGCACATCGCCCGGTGCCATTGGCACTGCGGTGGCCCAGCAGAGCCTGCGCAGCGTGCTCGGCTTCTGCAACGCGCCTCAGATGAACGCGCCGGAGGCCTACATCCATTTCACCCCCGGCCTCATCACCGAAGACGGCGACGTCACCAATGCAAGCACGGCGGAGTTCCTGCGCAACTACATGTCGGACTTCCACCAGTTCATCGCGCGCGTGATTGCGGTGCTGCCGCGCGATGCATGACCGCCGATGCTGGCGGCAGTGGTGGGCGGACGGCGCCTGCCGGTGACGCAGCCGTCTAGATAAGCCCGGTTGCACAGGTGTAATGGAGGCAGGATGAATACCAGCGTTCAATCCAAGGTGGCGGACAAGGTGGACAACGTGGACAAGGCGTACCGGGGCAACGACCGGCTGCTGTTCGGCATCATCATGGGCGTGGTCGCGTTCTGGCTGTTTGCCCAGACGACACTCAACATTGCACCCGACATGGGCCGCGACCTCGGCCTGGATGCAAGCACGATGAACGTCGCGGTGGCCATCACCTCGCTGTTCTCGGGCATCTTCATCGTGGTGATGGGCGGCTTGGCCGATCGCGTCGGCCGGCTCAAGATCACGCGCATCGGCTTTTACCTGAGCATCGCCGGCTCGCTGCTGGTGGCCGTCACGCCGCCGGGGGCGCTGGCTGCGCCCGTCATGCTGCTGGGCCGTGCGCTGCAAGGCCTGTCGGCTGCCTGCATCATGCCGGCCAGCCTGGCGCTGGTGAAGGCGTTTTGGGACGGCCCCGAGCGCCAGCGTGCCATCAGCATGTGGTCGATCGGTTCGTGGGGCGGTTCAGGCCTGTGCGCGCTGTTCGGCGGCTTGATGTCGCAGCACTTCGGCTGGCGCTCGATCTTCTGGGTGGCCATCGCCGTGAGCGTGCTCGGCCTGTGGATGATGCACGGCACGCCCGAGAGCAAGGCCGAAACCAGGGGTGAGTACAAGTTCGACCTGCCTGGCGTGCTGGCCTTCATGGTCACCATGGTGGCGTTGCAGGTGCTGGTGACGCAGGGCAACAACTTGGGCTGGGTCAGCCCGGTGGGCTTGGGGCTGCTGGCGGCAACGGTGGTGTTCGGCTGGCTGTTTTTGCGCATCGAGAGCAAGGCCTCGAATGCGTTCTTTGATTTCAGCCTGTTCAAGAATTCGACCTACACCGGCGCGACGATTTCCAACTTTTTGATCAACGCCACGGCCGGCACGTTGATCGTGTCGCTGCAACTGGTGCAGATCGGCGGCGGCATGAACGCCCAGCAGGCGGGCTTTCTGACGCTGGGCTACGCGATCGCCATCATCGCCTTCATTCGCGTGGGCGAGAAGCTGCTGCAGCGCTTCGGTGCGCGCAAGCCGATGATCTGGGGCTGCCTGATCACGGGCCTGGCGATCCTGCTGGTGTCGCCCGCCAATCTGCTGCTGTCGGACTACAAGATCCTGGCGAGCGTCGGCTACACGCTGTTCGGTGTCGGTCTGGCGTTCTATGCGACGCCGTCGACCGACGCGGCGCTGTCAAACCTGCCGACGGCCCAGGCGGGGTCGGGCTCGGGCATCTACAAAATGGCTTCGTCGCTCGGTGCCGCTTTCGGCGTGGCGATCTCCGCCGCCCTTTTCACCGCCCTCAGCGGCGACAGCGCGAGCATGGGCTGGCTCGAGGGGGTGATCACCTTCAGTGGCCGCCAGGACAACCTGGCCGTGCGGGAGGCCGCCATCGTGGCCCTGGGCTTCAACGTGCTGATGGTCGTGATCGCCATCGTCTCGATCATGCTCACGGTGCCCAAGGGCGCGAAGGCGCAGGCCTGAACGCCCAGCTGCCCTGCCAAGCGCCGGCTATTCCCTCAAGCACGCCTTCTGCGGGATATCTTTCAACCTTGCTTCGCCACTTCTGGAATTGTCATGAATGCCCTCACCCAAGCTCTCGGCTCCGCCGAACCTGCCCTGCTGGCCGAACTCGAAGCGCTCTACAAGGACCTTCACCAGCATCCCGAGCTGTCGATGCAGGAAGTGCGCACCGCGAAAATCGTGGCCGACGCGATGCAGGGCCTCGGCTACGAGGTGACGCGCAAGGTCGGCGTGACCGGCGTGGTCTGCGTGATGAAGAATGGCGCCGGCCCGACCGTGATGCTGCGCGCCGACATGGATGCGCTGCCAATGGCCGAGAACACCGGGCTGCCCTATGCCAGCACCGTGACGGCACGCGACGCGGACGGTGTCGAGGTCGGCGTTGCACACTCGTGCGGCCACGACATGCACGTGACCTGGATGATCGGCGCCGCGCGCATCCTGTCCACGCATCGCGCCGCCTGGCAGGGCACGCTGATGATCGTCTTCCAGCCGGGCGAGGAAACCGCCGAGGGCGCGAACGCCATGGTGCGTGACTGGGGCGAGGGCCGCTTCCCCAAACCCGACATCATCCTCGGCCAGCACGTGATGGTCGGTGCGGCCGGCACCGTGAGTTACCGTCCCGGCGTCACACTGTCTGCCGGAGACAGCCTGAAGATCAAGCTCTTCGGGCGCGGCTCGCACGGCTCACAGCCGCAAACCTCGATCGATCCGGTCATCATGGCCGCCGCGACCACGCTGCGCCTGCAGACCATCGTCTCGCGGGAGATTGCGCCGACCGAGCCGGCCGTGCTCACCATAGGCTCGCTGCAAGCCGGCACCAAGGAAAACATCATCCCCGACGATGCCACCATCAAGCTGAACATGCGCACCTTCAGCGAGGACACGCGCGAGTACATGCTCAAGTCGATCCGCCGTATTTGCTGCGCCGAGTGCGATGCCTCCGGTGCCGAGCGGCCGCCCGAGTTCACCACCATCAACAGTTATCCGCTGACGGAAAACGACCTGGCTGCCACGCAAAAGGTGGCGCAGGCGTTCCAGCAGCAGTTTGGCGAAAAGGCCTTGCTGGCGTCCAGCCCGGCGTCGGCCAGCGAAGACTTCAGCATTTTCGGCCGCAGCTGGGGCGTGCCCTATGTGTTCTGGTTCGTCGGCAGCACCGACCCGGCGGCGTACGCCAAGGCCCAACAGGAAAAAGCCGTCAACAAGATCCCCAGCAACCACTCGCCGAAGTTCGCGCCGCAGCTCCATCCGACGCTGGAGACCGGCCTGCAGGCCATGCTGAGCGCCGCCGCCGCCTGGCTGTGCCCTGCCGGCGCCGCGGCCTGAAACAAACCCATGAACGTCCACGAATTGGCACTTGCCGGCCTGAACGACCATCGCCTGTTCACCACGCTCGATCTGGCGGGCACCTTCGCCTTTGCCATCAGCGGTGCCGTTGCTGCCAGAAAACGCGGCCTCGACTGGTTCGGCGTGGCCGTCATCGCGTTCACGGTCGCGTGCGGCGGGGGCGTGCTGCGCGATCTGTGCATCGGCGCGGTGCCGCCGGCCGGGCTGACCGATTGGCGCTACCTCGCCGTGGCCATGGTCGCGACCCTGATGACGATAGCCGCCAACAAATTGGTCGTGCGCCTGACGCACCCGGTCATCCTCTTCGACTCCATCGGCCTGGGGCTCTTTGCCGTGACCGGTGCGCAGAAGGCCATGATTTTTGGCCATAACGCGGAGGTGGCGGTGCTGCTGGGCATCGTCACCGCGGTGGGCGGCGGCGTGGTGCGTGACGTGCTGCTCAATCGGGTGCCGGTGATTCTTCAGCGTGATATCTATGCCTCGGCTGCGCTGGTCGGCGCCAGCATCGAGGTGGCGGGCGAGCGCCTGGGGTGGTTGTCGAGCGGGCGGACCTGGGTGGCTTTGGCGGCGTGCTTCGCGCTTCGTTATCTATCGCTGCGCTACCGATGGAATCTGCCGCGCTCTTCCAGACACGACAGCAAGGGCGCGGACTAGCCTGCCGAGGGCCTGCTGGACAGCAGCACGCTGGTCTTCTCGCGAGGCTGCGGCTGTTCGGCCACCTTATCCCAGCAGCAGCTGCGCATGGTGGCGCAGATGGTCGTCGATAAAGCTCTGGATGAAGTAATAGCCGTGGTCGTAACCCGCATGGCGGCGCAGCGTCAGCGGCTGGCCGGCCTTGGCGCAGGCGGTTTCGAAGGCCTCGGGCAGCAGCTGTTTTTCGATCAGGAATTTGTCGGCCAGGCCCTGATCGACGAGGATGCCGGCGGGGTAGGGCGCCTGCTTTTGCGCGGCCATGAGTTCGCTGGCGTCGTGCCTGGCCCACCCGGTCTTGTCATCGCCCAGGTAGCCGCTGAAGGCTTTCTGGCCCCAGGGGCAGTTGACCGGGTTGGCAATCGGCGCGAAGGCCGAGACGCTCCTGAATTGGCCGGGGTGGCGCAGCGCCAGCGTCAGCGCGCCGTGGCCGCCCATGCTATGGCCGAAGATGCCGATCCGCTGCAGGTCCACGGGCAGCCTGGCGCCGACGAGTGGCAGCAGGTCGCCGAGGATGTAGCTTTCCATGCGCCAGTGCAGGGCCCAGGGCCTGGCTGTGGCGTCGAGGTAAAAGCCTGCGCCCACGCCGAAGTCCCAGGCATCGGCTTCGCCGGGCAGGCCTGCCCCGCGCGGGCTGGTGTCGGGACAGATCAGGGCGAGGTTCAGCTCGGCCGCCAGGCGCTGGGCGCCGGCCTTGATCATGAAGGTTTCCTCGGTGCAGGCCAGGCCTGCGAGATAGAGCAGGGCCGCTACCTTTTCACCGGAGTCCTTGCCATGAAGTGCCTTGGGCGGCAGATAGACCGAGAACTTCATGGACAGGCCGATCTCGCTGGAGAAATGCTCGTAGTAGCGCTGGGCACCGCCAAAGCAGGCGTGGGCGCTCTTGAGTTCCAGGGTGGGCTGGGCGGACATGGGGTGCTCCAAAAAAGAAGAGCTGCAAGCGCTTGCTGTTCAAGCACTTGCAGCATGTTTCATATCAAGAATGGCATTTGGTAAGCGTCATTTGCTCTCTTATTGAGAGCTGTGAATGGCGCCGCCTCAGGCCTCGGCGTAGTTCACCACGCTGCGGATGGACTTGCCTTCGTGCATCAGGTCGAACGCTTGGTTGATCTTGGCCAGGCCCATGGTGTGGGTCACGAAGGGCGCCAGTTGGATCTTGCCGGCCATGGCGTCCGCCACCATGCCGGGCAGTTCGCTGCGGCCCTTGACGCCGCCGAAGGCCGTGCCCAGCCACTTGCGGCCGGTCACCAGCTGGAACGGGCGGGTGGAGATTTCCTGGCCGCTGCCTGCCACGCCGATGATCACGCTCTGGCCCCAGCCGCGGTGCGCGCATTCGAGCGCGGCGCGCATCACGTTGACATTGCCTATGCACTCGAAGCTGTGGTCCACGCCCCAGCCCGTCATCTCGACGATGACCTGCTGGATGGGGCGGTCGAAGTCCTTGGGGTTGACGCAGTCGGTGGCGCCGAAGGTTTGGGCCAGGTCGAACTTGGCCGGATTGGTGTCGATGGCGATGATGCGGCCGGCCTTGGCTATCTTTGCCCCCTGGATCACGGCCAGGCCGATGCCGCCCAGGCCGAACACGGCGACCGTGTCGCCTTCTTGCACCTTGGCGGTGTTCTTGACGGCGCCCAGGCCCGTGGTCACGCCGCAGCCCAGCAGGCAGACCTGCTCGGGGTTGGCGTCGGGGCTGATCCTGGCCAGCGAGACCTCGGCCACCACGGTGTACTCGCTGAAAGTGGAGCAGCCCATGTAGTGGTAGATGGGCTGGCCGTTGTAGCTGAAGCGCGTGGTGCCGTCGGGCATCACGCCCTTGCCCTGGGTGGCGCGCACGGCGGTGCAGAGGTTGGTCTTGCCGCTCTTGCAAAACAGGCATTCGCCGCATTCGGCCGTGTACAGCGGAATCACGTGGTCGCCGGGCTGGACGCTGGTCACGCCCTCGCCGACCTCGACGACGATGCCCGCGCCTTCATGGCCGAGCACGGCAGGGAAAATGCCCTCCGGGTCGTCGCCGGAGAGGGTGAAGGCGTCGGTGTGGCACACGCCGGTGTGGGTGATCTTGATCAGCACTTCGCCCTGTTTCGGCGGGGCCACGTCGATCTCGACGATCTGCAGAGGTTCTCCGGCCTTGAAGGCCACGGCGGCGCGTGATTTCATGTCTGTCTTTCCTGAAGGGCGAGTCGCTTGCGCGAAACCTTGAATGTAGGGCATGGCCGAGGCCGCGGTGCCGGCGATGGCCGCAGGCCCCAGGGCTTTGGCCGAATATCATGGCAGATGCTTCAATCGGCCAAGTTCCTTGGCTCGGCTCACTCGTATGCAACACCGACATCCCCACCCTCATCTGATCGACCTCATTGTCTATCCGGGCTTCAAGGCCCTGGAGGCCATAGGCCCCATGTCCGTGTTCGACTACGCCAATGTGCACCTGCGCGCACGCGGCCGAAGCGACGGCTACCAGGTGCGCATCACGGCCGCGCGCAAGGGGATGGTGAAATCGGACACGCTGATGGCGCTGGAGGCCACGCAGTCGCTGGCCGAGCTGCGCGAGCAGGGCACGGGCTGCACGGTGATCGTGGTCGGCTCGCGCCATATCGAGCAGGTGCTGGGCGCCTCGGCCGAGCTGGTGCAGTGGCTGCAGGCCGCGGCGCCTGCGGTGGCGCGCCTGATCGCGCTGTGCTCGGGCAGCTTCTTCCTGGCCGAGGCCGGTTTGCTCGACGGCCGCCGCGCGGCCACGCACTGGAGCGTGGCGGGCGCCCTGGCCCAGCGCTACCCGCGCGTGCAGGTGGATGCCGATGCCATCTATGTGCGCGACGAGATCCACGACGGCGATGCCGGTGCCGGCGCTCGCCAGCTGTGGACCTCGGCGGGCGTCACGGCCGGCATCGATCTGGCGCTGGCCCTGGTGGAGCAGGACTTCGGCCACGCGCTGGCGCTGGAGGTGGCGCGCGATCTGGTCATGTACCTCAAGCGGCCCGGCGGCCAGTCCCAGTTCAGCGTGCCGCTGGCCGCGCAATCCACGCGCCACCGCGGCGTGCAGGCCGTGCAGCAGTGGGTGCTGGCGCACCTGGCCGAGCCCCTGACCCTGGCGCAGATGGCCGAGCAGGCCGCCATGAGCGAGCGGCATTTCCGGCGCGTGTTCCAGCAGGAAACGGGCCAGAGCCCTTCGGCCTTCGCGGAAACCGCAAGGCTGGAGGCGGCCAAGCAGCTGCTGGAAAACCGCAGCCAATGGCCGCTCAAGACCGTGGCCGCGCATGTGGGCCTGGGTTCGGAGCAGGCGCTGCGCCACCTGTTCGTGAAGCGGCTGGGGATTACGCCCCAGGCCTACCGCGAGCGGTTCGGGGACTGAGGCCGCATGGCCTCAGCCGAAGTAGTCCAGCGCGCGCTTGAGTTCGGAAAAATGCCGGGCGGCATGTGGCGGTGGCTGCTCCGGCATGGCGGCTGGCTGGGCGGGGTGGATCAGCTGGGTCAGGTCCAGTGCCGGGTTGATCTGCCACAGGCAGGCCACGTAAGTGGCCATGGCCACCGAGGCGTCGCCGCGTTCCAGGCGGGCCATGGTGGGTTGGGAAATGCCCAGCCGCCCGGCCCATTGCGCCTGGGTTTCGCCGCGGCTCTTGCGCGTGGCGACCAGGCATTGCGCCAGCTGCTCTATCTGCGCGAGGATGGCCGGCGGGAAGTCGGCGGGGCTGGTGTTCTGGCGGGGCATGGAGGTTTCAAGGTCTTCCAGGTACTGCGTTGTGCCGCCATGCTCAGGATGGCTTCTTGGCGGCATCAAGGGCCGCCGCGGCGCGCAGCTTGTCCTTCTTGCTCATGCGCCGGCCCTTGATGCCGCCGTTGCCGTCCTGGGCCACGGACGGGGGCGGCGGGGCTTCGGTGGTCTCGAAGCCGGGCACCTGTTCCAGCGCCAGGTCCAGTTGGTTGCGCTTGCAGATCAGCTGCCAGTGCCCGGTATCGGCCGGTGTCACGAAAGTGATGGCCATGCCTGCATGCCCGGCGCGGCCGGTGCGGCCGATGCGGTGAATATAGTCGGCGCTCGAGCGGGGCAGGTCGTAGTTGACGACCACGGGCAGCTGCGCGATGTCGATGCCGCGCGCGGCCAGGTCGGTGGTGATGAGCAGCTGCCAGCGCCTGGCCTTGAACTGCTCCAGCACCTCGCGGCGCGCGCCCTGGCTCATGTCGCCGTGGAAGGTGGTGGCATAGATGCCGGCGCGGTAGAGCTTGTCGGCCAGCATCTCGGCCGTGTGCCGCTTGGCCACGAAGACCAGCACGCGCTCCCAGTCCTCGCCGGTGTTTTCCTGGCTGACCAGCTGGCGCAGCAGCTGGGTGCGGCGCGCGCTGTCCACCGCCATGGCGCGCTGGGTGATGTGGGCGGGGCTGGCGGCATGCTCGGATTGCTCCGCCGCATCGACCTGGGCGCGCACGGGCTCGTGCAGCAGGCCGGCGGCCAGCGCTTCCACATGCTGCGCAAAGGTGGCCGAGAACAGCAGGGTCTGGCGCTGGCGCGGCAGCAGGGCCAGCACGCGGTTCAGTTCTTCGGCAAAGCCCGGGTCCAGCAGGCGGTCGGCTTCGTCCAGCACCAGGTGCTGCACGGCGTTCAGGCGCACGGCGTTGTGCGCCACCAGGTCCAGCAGGCGCCCGGGCGTGGCCACCAGAAAGTCGGCACTGCCGCGCAGCTGCATCATCTGCGGGTTGATGGACACGCCGCCATAGGCCACGCGGCAGCGCGGGCTCGGCTGCATATGCCGCACCAGGTCGCTCAGCGTCTCGTGCACCTGCAGGGCCAGTTCGCGCGTGGGCACCAGGATCAGGGTGCCCAGCGTGCGCACAAAGCCGGTGCGGGCCTGTGCGGCGCCAGAGGCCGGCCATTGCTGCAGCAGCGGCAGCAGATAGGCCGCGGTCTTGCCCGAACCCGTGGGCGCGCAGGCCCGGAGATCGCGCCCGGCCAGCACGGCGGGCACGGCCTGCTGCTGGATGGGCGTGGGTTCGGCCAGCCCCAGATCAAGGGCTGCATTCACAAGCTCGGAGCGCAGGCCGAGGGTGGCAAAGGACATGGTGGACAGGGGGAAAAGAAGAAAAGGGCATGCCGGAGGGCGCGAAGACGGGGCGGCGGCAAGGCTGGTGGCGCATTGTCCGCGAATTGCGGCATCGCAGTGCTGCACAAGGGAAAGGCCGCGGACGATACATTCGCTGCAGGCGGGCGTGTGCCCGCTGCAAACCCGAGAGGCAAGGAGACGTTCATGGCACAGGCCATTGTGATCACGGAATACGGCGGCCCCGAAGTGCTGCAGATCGCCACGGTGGAATCCAAGCCGCTGGCGCAGGGCCAGGTGCGTGTGCAGCACACGCGCATCGGCGTGAATTTCCACGACATCTATGTGCGCTCGGGCCTGTACAAGACGCTGGCGCTGCCGGGTACGCCCGGCATCGAGGCCGTGGGCGTGGTGGTCCAGGTGGGCGAGGGCGTGGCGCGCTGGAAGGTGGGCGACCGCGTGGCCTATGTGTCCTCGGCCTATGCCATTTATGCCACCGAGCGCGTGATCGCTGCCGACGAGCTGATTGCCGTGCCCGACGACCTCAGCGACGAGCTCGTGGCTTCCAGCCTGCTGCGCGGGCTGACGGCCGATGTGCTGCTGCATCGCGTGGCGCGCGTGGCCGAGGGCTCGCGCATTCTGGTGCAGGCGGCCGGCGGCGGCATGGGGCAGATCCTGTGCCAGTGGGGCACGCGGCTGGGCGCCATGGTCATCGGTACGGCGGGCAGCGATGCCACGGCGAAGAAGGCCGGCCAGGCGGGCTGCGTGGAAGTGATCCGCTACCGCGGCGAAGGCGCGCTGGACGTGGCCGCGCGCGTGATGGACATCACCCAGGGCTACGGCGTGGACGTGGCCTATGACGGCGTAGGGCGCGACAGCTTCGATGGTTCGCTGGCCAGCCTGGCCTTCGGCGGTCAGCTGGTGATGTATGGCCAGTCCTCGGGGCCGGTGCCGCCGCTGGAGATGCCGCGCCTGGCGGCCCGCTCGGCCAGCGTGTGCCGACCCATGGTGTTCCATTTCGTGCGCCACCCCAAGGAGCGCGAGGCCATGGCCCAGCGCGTGTTCGAGGCGCTGCGCAAAAAGCATTTCCGCATGGCCGAGCCCAAGTCCTTTGCGCTGGCCGATGCGGCGGCCGCGCACCGCGAGCTGGAAGCCCACGGCGCCATGGTGCCCATTCTGCTGCTGCCTTGATGATGCTATGAAATTGAAAGCTTCTGGTGAAGATATTGCAATGATTTCGTTGTTTGATGATCGTGAAATCGCTGCGGTACCTACGTTGAAAGCTCCTCTTTGAATAGCTGCCTGGATTGTGCGGCCAAAGAAAAAGCCCGCAGGACTTGCAGTCTGCGGGCTTTTTTGTGCAGATCCGGCAAGCCGGACCTGGCCACTCCCATCAACGCTGGGCGATGGGCTTGACGTCGCGCGACACGGCGCCGGTGAACAGCTGGCGGGGACGGCCGATCTTGTACTCGGGGTCGGCCATCTGCTCGTTGAGCTGGGCGATCCAGCCCACGGTGCGGGCCAGGGCGAAGATGCCGGTGAACAGGTTCACGGGGATGCCGATGGCGCGCTGCACGATGCCGGAGTAGAAGTCCACGTTCGGGTAGAGCTTGCGCTGCACGAAGTAGTCGTCTTCCAGGGCGATTTTTTCCAGCTTCTTGGCCAGGGCGAACAGGGGGTCGTTCTCCAGGCCCAGCTCGGCCAGGATCTCGTTGCAGGTTTCCTGCATCAGCTTGGCGCGGGGGTCGTAGTTCTTGTAGACGCGGTGGCCGAAGCCCATCAGCTTGACGCCGCTGGTCTTGTCCTTGACCTGCTCCATGAACTCGCCGACCTTCTCGATGCCGCCGTTGCGCTGGATGTCTTCCAGCATGTTCAGGCAGGCTTCGTTGGCGCCGCCGTGGGCAGGGCCCCACAGGCAGGCCACGCCGGCGGAGATGGCGGCGAAGGGGTTGGTACCCGAGGAGCCGCACAGGCGCACGGTGGAGGTGGAGGCGTTCTGCTCGTGGTCTGCGTGCAGGATGAAGATGCGGTCCAGCGCGCGCTCGACCACGGGGTTGACCTTGTACTCTTCGCAGGGGTTGCCGAACATCATGCGCATGAAGTTGCCTGCGTAGGACAGGTTGTTCTGCGGGTACATGTAGGGCTGGCCCGTGCCGTATTTGTAGGCCATGGCCACGAGCGTGGGCATCTTGGCGATCAGGCGGATCGCGGCGATGTTGCGGTGCTCGGGGTTGTTGATGTCGGTGCTGTCGTGGTAGAAGGCCGACATGCCGCCCACCAGGCCGGTCAGCACGGCCATGGGGTGAGCGTCACGGCGGAAGCCGCGCAGGAAGAACTGCATCTGCTCGTGGACCATGGTGTGCTGGGTCACGGTGTGCTCGAAGTCTGCCTTCTGCTGCTCGTTGGGCAGCTCGCCGTACAGCAGCAGGTAGCAGGTTTCGAGGAAGTTGCAGTTCTTGGCCAGCTGCTCGATGGGGTAGCCGCGGTACAGCAGCTCGCCCTTGTCGCCATCGATGTAGGTGATGGCCGATTGGCAGGCAGCGGTAGAGAGGAAGCCCGGGTCATAGGTGAACATGCCCGTTTGGGCATAGAGCTTGCGGATGTCGATCACATCCGGGCCGATGGTGCCCTGGTACACGGGCATATCCACACTGGGAGCGCCGTTGCTGAAAGACAGCGTTGCTTTGTTGTCAGCGAGTTTCATTTCCAAACGTCCTTCTCTAGTTTGCCTAACCTACTGGGGTTGAGCACCGGGCTGGCGCTTGCGCACCAGCTCCAGCACTTCCCTGATTTCTTGGGTGTCGAGTTGTCCTTCTGGTTCCTTGCGGCGCAGGAAAAGATCCATCAGGTCGTTGTCTGCCAGATCCATCAAGGCAGACAGGCCAGCTGCGTGCTGCTGCGTGAGCTGGCTTCCGTAGGTGGCGAAGAACTGCTCGATGAACAAATCGTTCTCGACCAGGCCGCGGCGGCAGCGCCACCGCAGCAGGTCGCGCTCACGCTCTTCGAGCAGGGTATTCGTCATACGCATCAGATGGTTCGGCGAACCATCAGCTCCTTGATCTTGCCAATGGCTGCGGTGGGGTTCAGGTGCTTGGGGCACACGTCCACGCAGTTCATGATGGTGTGGCAACGGAAGAGGCGGTACGGATCTTCCAGGTTGTCAAGGCGCTCGCCGGTGGCCGTGTCGCGGCTGTCCGCGATGAAGCGGTAAGCCTGCAGCAGGCCGGCCGGGCCCACGAATTTGTCGGGGTTCCACCAGAAGCTGGGGCAGCTGGTGGAGCAGCTGGCGCACAGAATGCACTCGTACAGGCCGTTGAGCTCTTCGCGCTCTTCGGGGGACTGCAGGCGCTCCTTGCTGGGCGATGCATACAGATCGCTTTGCAGATAGGGCTTGATCGAGTGGTACTGCTTGAAGAACTGCGTCATGTCCACGATCAGGTCGCGGATCACGGGCAGGCCGGGCAGGGGCTTGAGAACAATGTCGCCCTTGAGGGTGTTCATGTTCGTCAGGCAGGCCAGGCCGTTCTTGCCGTTGATGTTCATGGCATCGGAGCCGCACACGCCTTCGCGGCAGGAGCGGCGGAAGGCGATGGAGGGGTCCATGGCCTTGAGCTTGATCAGCGCGTCCAGCAGCATGCGCTCATGGCCGTCCAGCTCGACCTCCACGGTCTGCATGTAGGGCTTGGCATCCTTGTCCGGATCGTAGCGGTAGATTTTGAAAGTACGCTTCATTTTGATCTTCTCTCGTGGGCTGCTGGATTAGAACGTGCGGACCTTGGGTGGAATGCTGTCCACCGTCAGCGGCTTCATGTTCACGGGCTTGTAGGTCAGGCTGTTGGTGGCGCTGTGCCACAGGGTGTGCTTGAGCCATTCCTTGTCGTTGCGGCCCAGCGGGAATTCGGCGTGGTCGGCAGGGTGCTCGTAGTCGTACACGGTGTGTGCGCCGCGGCACTCGTGGCGGGCGGCAGCCGAGGTCATGGTGGCCTGGGCGACTTCGATCAGGTTGTCCACTTCCAGCGCTTCCATGCGGGCGGTGTTCCAGACCTTGGACTTGTCCTTGAGCGTGACGGAGGCCACCTTCTCACGCAGTGCGTTGATCTTGGCCACGCCTTCGTCCATGCCCTTTTGCGTACGGAACACGCCGGCGTGCTGCTGCATGCTCGAGCGGATGTCGTTGGCCAGGTCCTGGGCGTAGATGCCGTCGTTGGAGTTGTCGAGCTGGTTGAGGCGCTCCAGCGTGCGGTCGCTGGCATCGGCAGGCATGTTCTGGAACTCGCCGTAGCCGCCCACGAACTGCACGATGTGCTTGCCGGCCGACTTGCCGAAGACCAGCAGGTCCAGCAGCGAGTTCGTGCCCAGGCGGTTGGCACCGTGCACGGACACGGCCGCGCATTCGCCCACGGCGTAGAGGCCGCTGACCACATTGTTCTTCTCGCCGTCCCAGGCCACCACCTGGCCGTGGATGTTGGTGGGAATGCCGCCCATCTGGTAGTGGATGGTGGGCACCACGGGAATCGGTTCCTTGGTGATGTCCACGTTGGCGAAGTTGTGGCCGATTTCTTCCACCGAAGGCAGGCGCTTGCGGATGGTGTCGGCACCCAGGTGATCCAGCTTCATCAGGATGTAGTCCTTGTTGGGACCGCAGCCGCGACCTTCCTTGATTTCCTGGTCCATGGAGCGGGACACGAAGTCGCGCGGAGCCAGGTCCTTCAGCGTGGGAGCGTAGCGCTCCATGAAGCGTTCGCCTTCGCTGTTGAGCAGGATGGCGCCTTCGCCGCGGCAGCCTTCGGTCAGCAGCACGCCGGCGCCGGCCACGCCGGTGGGGTGGAACTGCCAGAACTCCAGGTCCTGCAGCGGGATGCCGGCGCGCGCCGCCATGCCCAGGCCGTCGCCGGTGTTGATGAAGGCGTTGGTCGAAGCCTGGAAGATGCGGCCGGCACCGCCGGTGGCCAGCAGCACGGCCTTGGCGTGCAGCTCGTACAGGTCGCCGGTCTCGAGTTCGATGGCGGTCACGCCGACCACGTCACCTTGTTGGTTGCGGATCAGGTCCAGCGCCATCCACTCCACGAAGAAGTTGGTCTTGGACTTGACGTTCTGCTGGTACAGCGTGTGCAGCATGGCGTGGCCGGTACGGTCGGCCGCGGCGCAGGCGCGCTGCACGGGCTTCTCGCCGTAGTTGGCGGTGTGGCCGCCGAAGGGGCGCTGGTAGATGGTGCCGTCGGGGTTGCGGTCGAACGGCATGCCGAAGTGCTCGAGTTCCACCACGACCTTGGGGGCTTCGCGGCACATGAATTCCACGGCGTCCTGATCGGACAGCCAGTCGCCGCCCTTGATGGTGTCGTAGAAGTGATAGTGCCAGTTGTCTTCGCTCATATTGCCCAGCGAAGCGGATACGCCGCCCTGGGCGGCCACGGTGTGCGAGCGGGTGGGGAAGACCTTGGACAGCGAGGCGACCGACAGGCCGGCGCGCGACAGTTCCAGCGCAGCGCGCAGGCCGGAGCCGCCGGCACCGACGATGACGACGTCAAACTTGCGCTTGGTGATATTTGCTTTGGTATAGCTCATTCTTAACCTTCAATCGTGGAGACCGTGTCTCGATCAGAGACGCCACAGAACCTGAATGCCCCAGCCGACGCAGCCGACCAGCCAGACAATGGTGAAGACCTGGAGCGTGAAGCGCAGGCCTGCGGGCTTGACGTAGTCCATCCAGATGTCGCGCACGCCAACCCAGGCGTGCCAGCCCAGCGCCACGAAGACGGCCAGGGTCAGGAATTTCATCCACTGGGGAGCGAAGATGCCGGCCCATTGTTCGTAGCCGATGGGGCCGCTGGTGGTCAGAAAGCGTACCAGCAGGATCACGGTGTAGAGGGCGATCAGGATGGCGGTGGCGCGCTGTGCGACGAAGTCGCGGGTGCCGTAATGTGCACCGACGACGATGCGCTTGGAGCCGTAGTTCACGGACATGGTGGTTTCCTTATCGTGAGATGTTATCGACTGGTGGCTGTATCTCAGTACAGGCCAAACAGCTTGGCGCCAAGCACCGCGGTCAGGGCCAGGCTGATCACCAGCACGGTCAGGGCCGTGCTCTTGCCGGTCTGCTTGTTGACGGCATGGTGGTTCACATCCATGACCAGATGGCGAACGCCTGCGCAGAAGTGGTGCAGATAGGCCCAGATCAGCGCCAGGCACACCAGCTTGGCGAACCAGCCGAAGCTGCCGGCAAACACGGCGGTGAATCCGTCATACGAAATCTCCGAGGACACCGACTTGTCGAACATCCAGATGATGAACGGCAGCAGCAGGAACATCAGCAGGCCGCTGACGCGGTGCAGGATCGACACAATGCCCGCGGGCGGCAGGCGGTAGGTCGGCAAGTCCTTGAAGAAGTTGATATTGCGGAACTCGGGCCGCTGTTTGGCTTGTTGCTCTGTCATGGCAGGGTACTTTCGTGGATGTAACTGCGTTGTAATCGCTGTGCGAAGCGATGCAAAATTCTATTGCAATGCAGCACAAGTGTTTCACCGGGAATTGCGTACCGACTGCTGGGGAATCGGTGCAGTGGACGTTTTTCCCAGGGAATTCAGCTCAAGGCATTGCGGTAATGATGGGTATCGGTGCGGTACAGCCCGCGGCGTAACTCCATGGGAACATCGTTATAGGTAAAGGCCGTGCGCTCCACGCTGAGCAGGGGCATGCTGCCGGGAATGTTGAGCAGCTGGGCCTGTTCGGCGTCGGGCAGGACGGCGCGGATTTTTTCGTCGGCCCGCACCATGCGCACGCCATAGTCCAGTTCGAACATGGCGTAGGTGGGGCCCTGGTAGCTGGACATCTGCTCGACCGTCAGGCCCTTGAAGGCGTGGCCGGGCAGCCAGATGTCTTCCAAAATGGTGGGGACGCCGGCAAAGGACAGGATGCGGCGCACATGCATGGCGGCGTCGCCCGTGCGCAGCGCCAGGGCGCGGGCCACTTCGGCGGGCGCGCGCAGGCGGCGGCAGTCGAGGATGCGGCGTTCGGCCCGGCCTTCGCCCTGCAGGTCTCCGGCATCGGGGTGCAGTTTCAGGAAACGGTACTGGACCTGCTGCGCGGCATGGGTGGCCACGAAGGTGCCCTTGCCCTGGCGGCGCATGACGAGGTTCTCGGAAGCCAGCTCGTCGATGGCCTTGCGCACCGTGCCCTGGCTGACCTTGAAGCGGGCGGCCAGCTCCATTTCACTGGGGATCAGCTCTCCGGGGCGCCATTCGCCGGCTTCCAGGCCCTGCAGGATGAGCCCCTTGATCTGCTGGTACAAGGGGCTGAATGCCGGGGTGGAGGTGCCAGCGCTGCCTGTCGTGGTGGCAGCGGATTCCGGGGCTGTGCTGTGAGGGGTTGGCATGGTGGGGAGAAGGGGGCGTCTCCGCGGTGCGACGCGTAAAGTTTGTCGTGTTTCTGCTAGTGTAGCTCTTTGTCGATCATATCTTATATAAGACATAAGACAAATTGACCGAGCTTTCAAATCAGCAGTACACTTTCGCCATGTTGCGGAGCACGGGCTGCTGGTGATGGACGCTGGTGCAACCTGGCGCCGATAACATCTCAATTTTTTCCAAAACTGGAGTTTCACTATGAGCAAGAAGCCCGTTCGTGTCGCCGTCACCGGCGCCGCTGGCCAAATCGGTTACGCCCTGCTGTTTCGCATCGCCTCTGGCGAAATGTTGGGCAAGGATCAGCCCGTCATTCTGCAACTGCTCGAGATTCCCGACGAGAAGGCCCAGAACGCCCTGAAGGGTGTGATCATGGAGCTGGAAGACTGCGCCTTCCCCCTGCTGGCCGGCATCGAAGCCCACAGCGACCCCATGACCGCCTTCAAGGATACCGACTACGCCCTGCTGGTCGGTGCCCGTCCGCGCGGCCCCGGCATGGAGCGCGCCGACCTGCTGGCCGCCAATGCCCAGATCTTCACGGCCCAGGGCAAGGCCCTGAACGCCGTGGCTTCGCGCAACGTGAAGGTGCTGGTCGTTGGCAACCCCGCCAACACCAACGCCTACATCGCCATGAAGTCGGCTCCCGACCTGCCGGCCAAGAACTTCACCGCCATGCTGCGCCTGGACCACAACCGTGCTGCCTCGCAACTGGCGGCCAAGGGCGGCTTCAAGGTCGGCGACATCAGGAAGCTGACCGTCTGGGGCAACCACTCGCCCACGATGTACGCCGACTACCGCTTCGCCACCGTGGACGGCAAGTCCGTGAAGGACGCCATCAACGACCAGGAATGGAACAAGGACGTGTTCCTGCCCACCGTGGGCAAGCGCGGCGCCGCCATCATCGCGGCTCGCGGCCTGTCGTCGGCTGCCTCGGCTGCCAACGCCGCCATCGACCACATGCGCGACTGGGCCCTGGGCTCCAATGGCGAGTGGGTCACCATGGGCGTGCCTTCCAACGGTGAGTACGGCATTCCCGCCGGCATCGTGTTCGGCTTCCCCGTGACCACCGAAAACGGCGAATACCAGATCGTCAAGGGCCTGGCCATCGATGCCTTCTCGCAAGAGTGCATCAACAAGACCTTGGCCGAGCTGCAAGGCGAGCAGGACGGCGTCAAGCACCTGCTGTAAGCCAAGGCCCATGCAAGACTGGAACCCCGCGCTGTATTTGCGCTTTGCCAACGAGCGCACGCGCCCGGCCGCAGAGCTGCTGGCGCGGGTACCTCTGGTCGGGCAACCGGCCCGCAGCCTCCACGTCGTGGACCTGGGCTGCGGGCCCGGCAACTCCACCGAGTTGCTGGTCGAACGTTTTGCCGGTGCCCAGGTGCTGGGCATCGACAATTCCGAAGCCATGCTGGAGGCCGCGCGCAGGCTGCTGCCCCAGGCGCGCTTCACCTCCGGCGATATCGCCACCTGGGCGCCTGAAGCAGGCCGGTGCGCCCCTGACCTGATCTATGCCAATGCCTCCATCCAGTGGGTGGGCGGGCATGAACAACTGATTCCCCGTCTGCTGTCGCTGCTGGCCCCTGGCGGCGTGCTGGCGATACAGATGCCTGACAACCATCAGGAACCCTCGCACCGGCTGATGCGCGAAGTGGCGCAGCTGCCGCAGTTCGTCTCGCACATGGGCGATGCGGGCAAGGTGCGTGCAGACATCCTGCCCATAGGGGCTTATTACGATTTATTGGCCGCACCCCAGCGCGATGCGGCCAGCGTGGATGTGTGGCACACCATCTACCAGCACCCCATGGATTCGGCCGCTGCCATCGTGCAGTGGCTGCGCGGCACGGGCCTCAAGCCTTTTGTGGAAGGCCTGCCTGCCGAACTGCAAGCCGAATTCCTGGCCGCATACGAGCGCCGCGTGGACGCGGCCTATCCCGCACGTGCGGACGGCAAGCGCCTGCTGGCATTTCCCCGACTCTTTCTGGTAGCCCAGCGCAAACCATGACCGTAGAACTGGTTCACCCCGCGAAAGTCCTGCTCGATGCGCAGGGCGGCGCACAGCGCCTGCCCGTCTGCGATCACTACAGCGGCGTGGAAGTGCGCATGCGCAAAAGCCTGCAGCTGCAGGCCGAGATGCTGCAGGAGTTCGGCGCCTGCGTGTTCGACGTCACGCTGGACTGCGAGGACGGCGCGCCCGTGGGCCAGGAAGCGGCCCATGCCAGGCTGGTGGCCGAGCTGGCCAATGGCGCCGTCACCGCTTCTCCCGGCGCGCGCGTGGCCGCCCGCGTGCATGCGGCGGACCACGCGCATTTCCAGCAGGACATGGACATCATCGCGGGTGGTGCGGGCGAGCGCCTGTGCCACATCATGCTTCCCAAGGTGGAAAGCGTGGACGATGTGCTTGCCGCAGAAAAAGCCCTGCAGCGCGCATCCGGCAAGCGCATACCGCTACATGTTCTGATTGAGTCGCCGGCGGCCGTGCAACAGGCCTTCGACATCGCGGCCCATCCGCTGGTGCAAAGCATCTCCTTCGGGCTGATGGACTTCGTCTCGGCCCATGGCGGCGCGATTCCCGCCTCGGCCATGACGTCCCAGGGCCAGTTCGAGCATCCGCTGGTGGTGCGCGCCAAGCTGGAGATCTCCGCCGCCTGCCACGCCCACGGCAAGGTGCCGTCGCACTGCGTGGTAACCGAATTCAAGAATCCCCAGGCCCTGGAGGCCTGTGCGCAGAAAGCCGCGCGCGAGCTGGGCTACACGCGCATGTGGAGCATCCATCCGGACCAGATCCGGCCCATATTGCGGGCTTTTTCACCGGCTGCTGACGAGGTGCGACAAGCGGCACAAATTCTTACCTCTGCGGCAGTGCAGAATTGGGCCCCCATCAGCTTTGATGGGGTATTACATGATCGCGCGAGCTATCGCTATTTCTGGCAGTTGCTGGAGCGCGCTCACCAGACAGGGCAGGCCTTACCGGATGCAGTGCAGCCGTGGTTTGCTCCTGAACCAACCCATTGAACCTCAAGCAAAGTCTGCAGGAGCCTTTCCTATGAAGACCCTCATCGCCACTCTTTTGATCGCAGCCCCCCTGGTTGCAGCCAGCTCCTTCGCCCAGGCCCAGGACACCGCACCGGCCAAGGCCACTGCCGCCAAGAAGACGGTTCACAAGGCGGCCAAGAAGCCCGTCGCCAAGAAGGGCGCCAAGGCCGCAGCCGGTGCCGCAGCTGCAGCCACCGCCGTGGCAGCCGTTCCTGATGTACCCCTGTCCACCGAGGACCTGGCCGTTTCCGAGCGCGTGTTCAAGGGCCACATCCCCTGCGAGCTCGGCGCCTACGTGAACGTGGCGGCCGACAGCGCCAACCCCGGTTACTTCTTCGTGGACGGCCGCGGCTTCAAGTACCACATGTCGCCCGTGAAGACCACCACGGGCACGGTGCGCCTGGAAGACAAGGCCGCCGGCGCCGTGTGGCTGCAGATCGCCAACAAGTCCATGCTCATGAACCAGAAGGCCGGCCAGCGCCTAGCCGACGAGTGCATGAGCCCCGAACAGCAGCAGGTGGCCGAAGCCATCAAGAAGAACCCGCCTCCCAGCCTGCTGGACGCGCCCAAACCCGCCCAGTAAGGCCGAAAGCGGGAACGCGTTTTGACACCAGGCCGCCATGTCGCACTCACGGCGGCCTCGTGATTCGCGTCGACCGCGCAGCCTTTTTCTAAAAACCATTGGAGAGAACCCATGTTGAAAGCCTACCGTGACCATGTGGCCGAGCGCGCCGCACTCGGCATCCCACCGTTGCCCCTGGATGCCAAGCAGGTCGCCGAGCTGATCGAGCTGATCAAGAACCCGCAAGCATCGGGAGTCCAGGGCGAGGACGCCTTCCTGCTCGACCTGCTGACCCACCGCGTGCCCCCGGGCGTGGACGACGCGGCCAAGGTCAAGGCTTCCTTCCTGGCCGCCGTGGCGCACGGCGACCTCCAGGTGGGCCTGATCTCCAAGGCCAAGGCCACCGAGCTGCTGGGCACCATGGTCGGCGGCTACAACGTGCATCCCCTGATCGAACTGCTGGACGACGCCGAAGTCGCCGGCGTGGCCGCGGACGCGCTGAAGAAGACGCTGCTGATGTTCGACTTCTTCAACGACGTCGCCGCCAAGGCCAAGGCCGGCAACGCCAAGGCCAAGGAAGTGATGCAGAGCTGGGCCGAGGCCGAGTGGTTCACTTCGCGCCCCCAAGTCGAGAAAAAGATCACCGTCACCGTGTTCAAGGTGCCCGGCGAAACCAATACCGACGACCTGTCGCCCGCGCCCGATGCCTGGAGCCGTCCCGACATCCCGCTGCACTACCTGGCGATGCTCAAGAACACCCGCCCCGACGCGGCCTTCAAGCCCGAGGAAGACGGCAAGCGCGGCCCCATGCAGTTCATCGAGGACCTGAAGAAGAAGGGCCACCTGGTTGCCTACGTGGGCGACGTGGTGGGTACCGGGTCTTCGCGCAAGTCCGCCACCAACTCCATCATCTGGGGTACGGGCATGGACATTCCCTTCGTGCCCAACAAGCGCTTCGGCGGCGTGACGCTGGGCGGCAAGATCGCTCCCATCTTCTTCAACACGCAGGAAGACTCCGGCGCCCTGCCCATCGAAGTGGACGTTTCCGAGCTGGAAATGGGCGATGTCATCGACGTGCTGCCCTACGACGGCAAGATCGTCAAGAACGGCGCGACCGTGGCCGAGTTCTCGCTCAAGTCCGACATGCTGCTGGACGAAGTGCAGGCCGGCGGCCGTATCAACCTGATCATCGGCCGCTCGCTGACTGCCAAGGCCCGCGAGTTCCTGGGCCTGCCCGCATCGACCGCCTTCCGCCTGCCCCAGGCGCCCGCCGAATCCAAGGCCGGCTTCACGCTGGCCCAGAAGATGGTCGGCCGCGCCGTGGGCCTGCCCGAAGGCCAGGGCGTGCGCCCCGGTACCTACTGCGAACCCCGCATGACCACCGTCGGCTCGCAGGATACGACCGGCCCCATGACCCGCGACGAGCTGAAGGACCTGGCCTGCCTGGGCTTCTCGGCCGACATGGTGATGCAGTCCTTCTGCCACACCGCGGCCTACCCCAAGCCCGTGGACGTGAAGACCCACCGCGAGCTGCCCGCCTTCATCTCCAACCGCGGCGGCGTGGCCCTGCGTCCCGGCGACGGCGTGATCCACTCGTGGCTCAACCGCCTGCTGCTGCCCGACACCGTGGGCACCGGCGGCGACTCGCACACGCGCTTTCCCATCGGCATCTCCTTCCCCGCAGGCTCGGGCCTGGTGGCCTTCGGTGCCGCCACGGGCGTGATGCCCCTGGACATGCCTGAATCGGTGCTGGTGCGCTTCAAGGGCGAAATGCAGCCCGGCGTGACCCTGCGCGACCTGGTGCACGCGATTCCCCTGTACGCCATCAAGGCCGGTCTGCTGACCGTGGCCAAGGCCGGCAAGAAGAACATCTTCTCGGGCAAGATCCTCGAAATCGAAGGTCTGCCCGAGCTGAAGGTGGAGCAGGCCTTCGAGCTGTCCGACGCTTCGGCCGAGCGCTCCGCCGCCGGCTGCACGATCAAGCTCAACCCCGAGCCGGTCAAGGAATACCTGACCTCGAACATCGTTCTGATGAAGAACATGATCGCCGACGGTTACGCCGATGCCAAGACGCTGCAGCGCCGCATCGAGAAGGTCGAAGCCTGGCTGGCCAAGCCCGAGCTGCTCGAAGCCGACAAGGATGCCGAGTACGCCGCCGTGATCGAGATCGATCTGGCCGACATCAAGGAGCCCATCGTCTGCTGCCCCAACGACCCGGACGACGCCAAGTTCCTGTCCGAAGTGGCCGGCACCAAGATCGACGAAGCCTTCATCGGCTCGTGCATGACCAACATCGGCCACTTCCGTGCAGCCGCCAAGCTGCTGGGCGGCCAGCGCGACATTCCCGTCAAGCTGTGGGTGGCGCCTCCCACCAAGATGGACCAGAGCGAGCTGATCAAGGAAGGCCACTACGCCGCCTTCGGCACGGCCGGTGCCCGCACCGAAATGCCGGGCTGCTCGCTGTGCATGGGCAACCAGGCCCAGGTGCATGAAGGCGCGACGGTGATCTCCACCTCGACCCGCAACTTCCCCAACCGCCTGGGCAAGAACACCAACGTGTATCTGGGCTCGGCCGAGCTGGCTGCCATCGCCTCGCGCATCGGCAAGCTGCCCACCAAGGAGGAATACCTCAAGGAAATGGGCATCATCGACGCCGACAAGGCCAGCGTCTACCGCTATATGAACTTCGACCAGATCGAGGAATACGCGGACGTGGCCAAGAGCGTGAACAACGGCGTTGCCGCTTGATGAACTGAGCTGACCGCTGCCTGAAAAAACCGCCAGTGTTTGCTGGCGGTTTTTTTTATGGCGGCTTGCTGATGGTGGGCGATGGAAGCCGGACTCAGGCCTCGGCCGTGTCGAGGTAATCCTGTGGCCGGGTGCCGTCGCTCGCGCTGCTCATGCCCGCGACATGGACCACGGCGCTGACGACGATGGCCACCACGAGGTTGACGGCGAGCGACCAGACTGCGGCGTAGCCCGGGACGGCAAGGCCGAACAGGTGGATGGTGTAGATCGAGCTGGCGAGCTTCAGCGAGGCCGCCATCCAGGTGCCCGTGGCGATGCCCGCGGCCCAGCCGAGCAGCAGGCCGCGGTGGTCGAGCAGGCGCGTGTAGAGCCCGAGCACGATGGCCGGCAGCGTCTGGATGATCCAGATGCCGCCCAGCAGCTGCAGCTGGATGGCGTAGGTGAGCGGCAGCCCGAGGATGAAGGCCAGCGCGCCGAGCTTGACGATCAGCGAGACGAGCTTGGCGACCTGGGTTTCCTCGCCGGGCTGCAGGTTGCGGTTGAAGAATTCCTTGTGGATGTTGCGCGTGTAGAGGTTGGCCGCCGCGATGGACATGATCGCCGCCGGCACCAGGGCACCGATGGCGATCGCCGCCAGGGCCACGCCCACGAACCAGGACGGGAAGAAATGCAGGATCAGGGCCGGCACCGCGAAGTTCGGCCCGAAGGCCTTGAAGTAGGGCGCGAATTCCGGCATGTCCTTCACGCCGGACGCCAGTGCCATGAAGCCCAGCAGCGCGAGCAGGCCCAGCACCAGCGAGTAGGCAGGCAGCAGGGCCATGTTGCGGCGGATGACGTTGCCCGAGGAGGAGGCGAGCAGCGCGGTCACCGAATGCGGATACAGGAACAGCGCCAGCGCCGAGCCCACGGCCAGGGTCGCGTAGGCGCTGTAGCCATTGAGGCTGCCTGCATCCGGCGCCTTGAGCAGCAGCTTGTCCGGCGAGACCGCCGCGAAGATGGCGCCGAAGCCGCCCAGTTGCGCCGGGATCACGATCATCGCAACGATGACGGTCAGGTAGATCAGTGCATCCTTCACGACGGCGATCATGGCCGGGGCGCGCAGGCCGGACGCATAGGTATAGGCCGCGAGGATGGCGAAGGCGATGATCAGCGGCAGGTCGCCGACGAGGCCGCCGGTCTTGAAGCCCAGCGCGCCGATGACGACCTGGATGCCCACGAGTTGCAGCGCGATGTAGGGCATGGTGGCGACGATGCCGGTGACCGCCACCGCCAGGCCCAGCATCCGGCTGCCGTGGCGCGCGCTGACGAAATCGGCGGCCGTCACGTAGCCGTGGCGCTTGGCGACGGCCCACAGCCTGGGAAACACGAGGAAGGCGAACGGGTAGATCAGCACCGTGTACGGCAGCGCGAAGAAGCCGGTGGCGCCGGCGCCGAACACCAGGGCCGGCACGGCGATGAAGGTGTAGGCGGTGTAGAGGTCGCCCCCCAGCAGGAACCAGGTCACCACGGTGCCGAAGCGCCGCCCGCCCAGGCCCCATTCGTGCAGTTGCGCCAGGTCGCCGCGGCGCCAGCGCCCAGCGAAGAAGCCGAGGATGGTCACGAAGGCGAACAGCAGCACGAAGACGATGGTGGCCGCGACGTTCATGATGGGTCCCCTCGCGGCGATGGCGGCCCGCCGCTGCGCGTCCTGAAATAGACCAGGGCGGTAATCACCGCGCTCACCAGCACCCAGAGCATCTGGTACCAGTAGAAGAACGGAAAACCCCATAGCCGCGGCTCGTCGCGGTTATAGGAGGGCACGCAGATCATGGCGATCCACGGAAGCAGCAGAAGCCACAGCCAGTGCTTGCTCGACCGACGGGGATGGGAATCCTGGGTCATGTTTTACTCCCTGCAGTACAGCGAGGAACTTCCACATTCTGCGCCTGCAGGAAAAGCTTGGCTAAAACACTTCCCCCTGCGCAGGCTTCAATGCTTATACCCACCATATCCCGCGCCGGATGGGGCCTCCGGCAACGGCAGGGATAATTCCGTACCGCTTAAAATTCACGGCTGCGCCGCGCCGGCGCATTCTTCGCAACCATGGGTTCCCTCGCCCCCATCGATCAAAAAGGACTGTCATGACATCCGCTCATGCCGTGCAGACGCCATCGTCGCGCGTGCCGCTCTATCTTTCTCTGCTCGTGGCGTTCCACATCGCCATCGTCATCGCCAGCAACTATCTGGTGCAGTTGCCCATCACGCTGCTGGGCTTTCACAGCACCTGGGGCGCCTTCAGCTTCCCGTTCATCTTCCTGGCCACCGACCTGACCGTGCGCCTGATCGGCAAGACCCAGGCGCGGCGCGTCATCACGCGCGCCATGCTGCCCGCGCTGCTGGTGTCCTATGTGGTGGGCGTGCTGTTCCATGAAGGCCGCTTCAACGGCTGGGAGGCGCTGCAGGCCTTCAACAGCTTTGTGTTCCGCATCGCGCTGGCCAGCTTTGCCGCCTATGTGCTGGGCCAGCTGCTGGACATCCAGGTCTTCGACCGCATCCGCCAGAAAAGCCATGCCTGGTGGCTGGCGCCGGCCGCCGCCTCGGTGTTCGGCCAACTGCTGGATACGGCGGCCTTTTTCTCGATCGCCTTCTGGCGCAGCACCGACGCCTTCATGGCCGCCAACTGGGTGGAAATCGCCATGGTCGATTACGCCATCAAGCTGGCCGTGAGCCTGCTGCTGTTCGTGCCTGCCTATGGTGTGGTGCTGGCCGCCTTTGTGCGCGCCGTGCGCCTGCCGGCTGCGCCGGCGGGGCCCCCTGAGAGCATCGCGTAAAACGCGCCAGCGGCCTCAAAACGCAGGCCAGGTATGTGCCTGCTGCTACAGTTGCGGGGATTTTTTGTACCTGCCATGGATTTCCTGCCCTCTCCTGATGAATTGCGCGGCTTTGTCGATGATGGCTCCTGGACGCGCGGCAAGGCCTTGTTCCGGCAGGGCATGGTGCTGGATTGCGCGTTCAGCCAGAAAGCCCAGCCCGGCGGTGTGAGCGTATGGCAGGCCCAGGGGCGGGTGCAGGGCAGCCAGCGGCAGCCTTATCAGGTCGAGGCGCTGCTGGGTTTCTCCCCGACGGGCACGCTGCAGTTTTTCGAAGGGGATTGCAGCTGCCCGGTGGGCGCAGACTGCAAGCACTCGGTCGCACTGGCGCTGCAGGCGGCCGAGCAGCGCAAGCCGGCAGTGCCGGCCCGTTCCCAGTCCAAGGCTGCCGCCCAGGCGCAGGTGCTGGCCAGGGTCGAGCAGTGGCTGCATGGCTTCGGCGCGGCGCTGCCATCTCAGGCAGCGGCTGGCGCTGAGCAGGCGGTCTATCTGCTGTATGAGCACCCCGCCAGAGCGGGAGCACAGCCCCGGCTGGAACTGGCTTGGCGCATGGCGCGGCGTCTGAAGAAGGGCGGCTGGTCCAAGCCGCGCGCAGCAGGCTATGGCTCGCAGCATTGGCTGGATGCGAATCCCGCGGACGGCGAGGCCGTGCGCCTGATTCGCGCCCTGGGCGACACGCGCTATGGATATCTTCAGAGCGACCAAGGCTGGTTGCGCGGGCCTGCGGGCGCACTGGCGCTGCAGGTGTGCGCGGGAACAGGCCGCTTGTTCATGATGGACGGGCAGGGCTCCATCCTGGGGGAGCCCTTGCGCTGGGGGGAGCGGCGTTTGCTGGATTGGACCTGGCATTGCCAGGCCGGAATCGGCCGGGAGCCGTGGTGGGAACTGCGAGCGGTGCTGCCGCAGCAGGACAAGGGCGGCACGGCCCGCTTGTATCCCGGCCAGCCGACCTTCTATGTGGATGCATCGGCCGGTGTCTGCGGCCCGGCCCAGGCAGAGGGCGTCAAGGACATGGATCTGGCGCTGCTGCTGGCGGCGCCACCCCTACCGGCATCGGTGTTCCAGGCGCCGCCGCTGCATCTGCTCACGTGCCTGGCGGCCTTGCCCTGGCCACCAGGAATGAAAGCTCCAGAACACTGGCCTCAGGCCACGCCCGTGCCCTGTCTGAGCCTTGTGGTTCCGCCGCTGGCTGAGCGCGCTTTCCAAGGGCTGGTGGTGGCGGTGCTGCGCTTCGACTACGCGGGCCTGAGCGGCTGGTGGCCGGGGCGCGAGCCGCTAGTGCTGGCCCGGCACGAGCCGGAAGGCGCCGCACCGCGTGGCGTCTTGCTGGCGCGTGATCTGGCCTTGGAGGACGCGGCTCTGGCCCGTCTGGCCGCACTGGGCTTGCAGGACCGCGGACGGGGATGGTTTCACCAGCCGGATGCCACCGTCTGGCTCGACTGGGCGACCCAGGACTGGGCGCCGCTGCGCGAGGCCGGCTTTACGCTGGAGCTGGACCCGGAGCTGGCCGATCTGGTGCAGGTGGTGGATGAACTGCATTTTTCCATCGCCGAAGCGGGAGCGCCTGCGGATGGCGGCGAGACAGGGGAGGGCGAAGGCACATCGTGGTTCGACCTCTCGCTGGGCATGGAGCTGGGAGGCGAACGCATCAACGTGCTGCCCTGGCTGCCCGGCTGGCTGACCCAGGTAGAGCAGGGGCCCGACGGCCCGCGCCTGCCCCGGAGTCTGTGGCGCGAGCAGGACGACGGGCGCTGGCTGCGCCTGCCCTCGGCCCCGCTGCAGCCTTGGCTGCGCGTGTTGCTGGAGCTGGTGGGCGGACTGGGCGGCGATGCGCTGCGGCTGTCGCGCCTGCAGGCTCTGCGCCTGGCCGCCTCGCTGGGCGAGGGCATCCAGTGGAGCGGCGCCGAGCAGATACGCGCCATGCTCGGCCAGCTTCTGGGGACGGGCGCCCTGCCCGAGGTCCCTCTGCCTGCGGGCCTGGCAGCCGAACTGCGCCCCTACCAGCGCCACGGCCTGAACTGGCTGCAATTCCTGCGCGCCAACCAGTTGGGTGGGGTGCTGGCTGACGACATGGGCCTGGGCAAGACCTTGCAGACCCTGGCCCATCTGCTGCGCGAAAAAGAGGACGGGCGCCTGGATCGGCCCTGCCTGGTCATTGCGCCTGTCAGCCTGCTGGGCAACTGGCGTGCCGAGGCCGCGCGCTTCGCCCCGGACCTGCGCACCCGCGTCTGGCATGGGGCGGGGCGTCACGATACGGGTTTTGCCGAGGACTGCGATCTGCTCATTGCCCCGTACTCGCTGCTGCAGCGCGACCGCGAGCGCTGGCTGGCCCAGAGCTGGCATGTCGTGGTGCTGGATGAGGCGCAGCAGATCAAGAACGCCAGCACCCAGGCGGCGCAAGTGGTCCGGGAACTGCGGGCGCGCCAGCGTCTGGCGCTGTCGGGCACGCCGCTGGAAAACCACCTGGGCGAGCTGTGGAGCCTGTTTCACTTTCTGATGCCGGGGTTTCTGGGCAGCCAGGCGCAGTTTCAGAAGCTGTTTCGCATGCCGGTCGAGAAATCGGGCGATACCGATGCACTGGCCCGCTTGCGCCAGCGCGTCACGCCCTTCATGCTCAGGCGTACCAAGGCCGATGTGGCCGCCGAACTGCCCGCCTGTGTGGAAAGCGTGGTGCGCGTCGCACTGGCCGGCAAGCAGGCCGACCTGTACGAAACCATCCGTCTGGCGACCCAGCAGGCGGTGCGCCAGGCGCTGGCCGAGCGCGGCCTGGCGCGTTCGCAAATCCAGGTGCTGGATGCTTTGCTCAAGCTGCGCCAGGCGTGCTGCGACCCGCGCCTGCTGGCCGGCTTGCCCGCCGCCGCCAAGGTCAAGACCTCGGCCAAGCTGGAGTTGCTGATGGAGCTGCTGCCGCAATTGCTGGAGGAGGGCCGGCGCGTGCTGCTGTTCTCGCAGTTCACCAGCATGCTCACGCTGATCGAGGCCGAGCTGCAGGCCGCCGACCTGCGCTGGACCAAGCTCACCGGCCAGACGCAAAAGCGCGAGGCCGCGATAGAGCGCTTCACCAGCGGCGAGGTGCCGCTGTTCCTCATCAGCCTCAAGGCTGGCGGCACGGGGCTGAACCTGCAGCAGGCCGACACCGTGATCCATTTCGACCCCTGGTGGAACCCCGCCGTCGAAGCCCAGGCCACGGGCCGCGCCCATCGCATAGGCCAGAAAAACCAGGTCATGGTCTACAAGCTGGTGGCCGAGGGCACGATAGAAGAGCGCATCCTGGCCCTGCAGGAGCGCAAGGCCGCGCTGGCCCAGGGATTGCTGACAGGCGCTGCCGCGCGCAAACAGCCGCTGTTCACCGAGGCCGACGTCGCCGAGCTGCTGCGGCCGCTAGGAGGATAGGCGAAGCTTCCTGGCCGGAGCCGCGTCGCGGCGGCGATTGCCGGGGTGCTGGCGGCTTGTGTGAGCTCCCTCCCCTGGGGGCTGGAAGCCTTCAGCCCTGGGCCTGGCTTTGCAGATAGTTCTGCAGCCCCACTTTGTCGATCAGGCCCAGCTGCTTTTCCAGCCAGTAGGCATGGTCTTCCTCGGTGTCGCGCAGCTGGGCCAGCAGGATGTCGCGGCTCACGTAGTCGCGGTGCTGTTCGCACAGCGCCATGCCTTGCCTCAGGCCCGCACGCACCTCGTATTCGGTATCCAGGTCCTTGCGCAGCATCTCGGGCACGGTCTCGCCGGGCGTGAATTCCTTGGGGCGCATGTCGGGGCGGCCACCCAGCATCAGGATGCGGCGCAGCAGCGCGTCGGCGTGCTGGGTCTCTTCCTGCATCTCGTGGTCCAGGCGCGTGAAGAGCTTGGCAAAGCCCTGGTCTTCGTAGATGCGCGAGTGCGCGAAGTACTGGTCGCGCGCGGCCAGCTCGCCGCGCAGCAAGTCCTTGAGATAGTCGATGACGTCGGGGTGGCCTTGCATATTTGTTGTTCTCGGTGAAGCTGATGAAGCCTGAAGTATCCCGCGACTGGCTTCAGGAATCAAAGGCGGCTATCAATTCCCGAGCGCCCGTGCTCTGGATGCGGCCGGTAGGCAGAGGCATTCGCATTGCGGCATGCGCCATGGGGGCGGTCAGCGCGATTCGCCCGGGCCTTGCAGCAGCTCGCGCAGCTTGAATTTCTGGATCTTGCCGGCCGGTGTGGCCGGCATGGCCTCGCGCAGCAGCAGGCGCTCGGGGATGTATTGCAGCGCCACCTTGCGCGCCTTGAGGAATTCGATGATGGCCGGCAGGTCGATCTGTTGCCCGGGCTTGGGCACGACCACGGCGCAGGCGCGCTCGCCCAGGCGCTCGTCGGGGTAGGCGACGATGGCGGCCATCTCGATCGCGGGGTGCTGGTAGAGCAGCGATTCGATCTCCACCACCGGGATGTTCTCGCCGCCGCGGATGATCACGTCCTTGCTGCGGCCGATGATGCGGATGTAGCCGCGCTCGTCGATGCGGGCCAGGTCGCCGGTGTCGAACCAGTCGTCGGCATCGGTGCCGTTGAGGTGGGCGCGCTTCAGGTACCCGCCGAAGTTGGAGCACGAGCGCAGCAGCAGCCGGCCCGGCTCGCCCGCGGGCAATGCGCTGCCGTCCACGTCCACCACTTTCACTTCCACGCCGGGCAGCGGGTGGCCATCGGTGTGGATGGAGCGCTCGTCGTCGTCGGCCGGCAGCGTGGTGGTGACGGCGCCGTTCTCCGTCATGCCCCAGGCGGAGATGATCTTGACGCCCAGCGCCGCGCGCGCCTGCTTCACCAGCGGCCCCGGGATGGGCGCCCCCGCGCACAAAAAGGTGCGCAGCGAGGGCACGGCCTGCCCGGTCTCGGTGACGGTGCGGGCCAGGTCGGTGAGGAAGGGCGTCGAGGCCATGGTGAAGCTGACGCGCTCGCGCTGGATCAGCGCGATGGCCTGGCTGGGCTCCCAGATGTCCTGCAGCACCGCGGCGGCCTGCAAGAGGATGGGCATCATCAACCCGTACATGAAGCCGGTCTGGTGCGCCATGGGCGAGGCCATCAGCACCACGTCGTCGGCGCCCAGCCCCAGGCGCTGGGCGTAGGGCAGGATGTTGGCCATCAAGGTGTTGGCCGAGTGCATCACGCCCTTGGGCTCGCCGGTGGTGCCCGAGGTGTAGATGAGCTGGGTCACGTCATCCGGGCCGGGGCGGTTGCGCGTGAGGATGGCCTGGGCATCGGGCTCGTTCTCCCACGCGGGGCCGCTGAGCAGGGCCTCGAAGCTGTTCGGGCCCTGGCCGCCGACGATGACCACTTGGCGCAGGACGGGCAGGCTGTCCTGCAGCGCCGTGGCCATGGCCTCGAAATCGAAGCCGCGAAAGGTCTTGGGCGCGATCAGCAGCTTGGCCTCGCCGTGCTGCAGCATGAAGGACAGCTCGCGCTCGCGGAAGATGTGCATCAGCGGGTTCATCACCGCGCCGATGCGCGAGCAGGCCAGGTAGGTGAGGCTGAACTGCCACCAGTTCGGCAACTGGCAGGCCACCACGTCGCCAGGGCCCACGCCCAGGCGCGCCAGGCCCACGGCGATGCGGTCGGCCATCTGCGCCAGCTCGCGCCAGCTGAAGCGGCGCAGTTCGCCGCTCTCGACCTGCAGCGCGGTCAGCGCCAGCTGATCAGGGCAGGCGGCCACGGCGGCGTCGAGGCCGTCGTTGATCGTGCGGTCGTGCCACAGGCCCTGGGCGGTCATGCGCGCGCGGCGCGCGGGCAGCAGGATGGCGTCGAATTGCATGCTTGTCTCCGGGTGGTGTTTGTAAAAAGGTGAGCTGCTGACGTTGATTTACAAAGAAATTCAGATGGTTTTGCTGTGAGGATCATTGATGGATGGTTGCCATCAGCTATATTTTTTGCTCAAACCGGAACGAAGCGGCGGCCGGCGCGCGTGCGGGCGATGATGGTCTTCATGATCTGCGCCGTGCCGTCGCCGATCTGGAAGCCCAGCACGTCGCGCAGGCGCTGCTCCATGGGGCCGCGGTCGTAGCCGCCGTGGCCGTGGCTCAGCAGGCACTGGTGGATCACGTCGTAGGCGAGCTTGGGGCCCCACCACTTGGCCATGCCGGCCTCGGCGCTGTGGGGCAGGCCGCGGTCCTTGAGCCACAGGCCCTGCAGGCACAGCAGGCGCGCGCCCTCGACCTCGGTGTCGTAGGCGGCCAGCGGGTGCGTCACCCCCTGGAAGGCCGCCAGCGGCTGGCCGAAGGCCTGGCGTTCGGTGATGTAGCTCCAGGTCTCGTCCAGCGCCGCGCGCGCCACGGCCAGGCACTGCAGGCCGATCAGCGAGCGCGAGAAGTCGAAGCCCTGCATCACCTGCACGAAGCCCCGGTTCTCGTCGCCCAGGCGGTGGCTGACGGGCACGCGCACGTTCTCGAAGAAGATGGAGCCGCGGCCGATGGCGCGCTGGCCGTGGCAGTCGAAGCGGCTGGTGGTGATGCCGGGCGCGTCCATGGGCACCAGCAGCGCGGTCACGCCGTGGGCACCGGACTCGGGCGTGCCGGTGCGCCCGAACACCACGCAGATGTCGGCCTGGTCGGCAGCGGAGATCGAGGTCTTCTCCCCGTTGATGACATAGGTGTCGCCATCGCGCTCCACGCGCAGGCCCAGCCGGGCCGCGTCCGAGCCGCCGCGCGGCTCGGTCAGCGCGATCGCGCAGATGGCCTCGCCGGCCAGCAGCCGCTCCAGCCAGGGCTGCACCACCCCGGGCTCGCCATAGCGGGCGAGGATCTGGCCGTTCAGGGAGGCCAGCAGATTCAGGTACGAGAAGCTCAGGTCGGCGCGGGCGATCTCCTCGTGGATCACCCCGGCCGCCAGGCATCCCAGGCCCAGGCCGCCGAAGGCCTCGGGCAGCTCCGGCAGGATCAGTCCCAGGCTGCCCATCTCGCGCAGCAGGGCACGGTCGAGCTCGCGGCTGCGGTCGCGTTCCAGAAAGCCCGGCGCCACGCGCTGCTGGGCGAAGCGGCGGGCTGCATCGGCCAGGGCCTGCAGGTCTTCGGTGATATAGGGATTGGCTTGCACGGCGCGCACTCCTTGGCCCAGGTCTTTATTTGGCGTACTTGCGGAACTCGGGCTTGCGTTTTTCCTTGAGCGCGTTCACGCCCTCGCGCGATTCCTCGGTGTCGTAGAACAGCTTGAGCGCGTACATGCCCATGCCGGCGATGCCTGCCTGGTGGGCCGTGTCCATGTTGAAGCTGCGCTTGGCGATGGCGATGGCCGTGGGGCTGCGCTCGCAGATGGTCTCGGCCCATTCCTGCACGGTGGCGTCGAGTTGCTCGGGCGGCACGCAGATATTCGCCAGACCCATGGCCACGGCCTCGGCGCCCGAGTAGCGCTTGTTCAGATACCAGATCTCGCGGGCCTTCTTCTCGCCTACCACGCGGGCCAGGAAGGCCGTGCCGTAGCCGGGGTCGACCGAGCCCATCTTGGGGCCCACCTGGCCGAAGATGGCTTTCTCGGAGCAGATCGTCAGGTCGCAGATGGTGCACAGCACGTTGCCGCCGCCGATCGCATAGCCCTGCACGCGGGCGATCACCGGCTTGGGCACGTCGCGGATGGCGGTGTGCAGCTCTTCCATCGGCAGACCTATGGTGCCGCGCCCGTCGTAGTTGCCGTCGTGGGCGGACTGGTCGCCGCCGGTGCAGAAGGCCTTGTCCCCGGCGCCGGCCAGCACGATGCAGCCCACCTCGCGGTCATAGCCGGCCTTGTTCAGCGCGCGGATCAGCTCGTCGCAGGTGGTGCCGCGGAAGGCGTTCATCTTCTCGGGCCGGTTGATGGTGATCCAGGCCACGCCGTTCTTCACTTCGTACAGCAGGTCTTCGAAATTCATGGTGTTTGCTCCTGAAAAAGAAAAGAGGGGGACGGGAATCAGCCGTTCATGGTCAGGCCGCCCGAGACGCTCAGCACCTGGCCGGTGATGAAGCCCGCGTCGTCGCTGGCAAAGAAGGCGATGGCGCTGGCCAGGTCGTCTGGCTGGCCCAGGCGGCCCAGCGGGATGGCGCGGGTGAAGGCTTCGAGCAACTTCTCGGGGTTGGCGGCGCCCTCGGCCACGCCGGCCAGCAGCGCGGTGTCGGTCGGGCCGGGGCAGACCACGTTCACCGTGATGCCGTGGCGCGCATGCTCGCGCGCCAGCGTCTTGGACAGGGCCACCAGCCCGCCCTTGCAGGCGGCGTACACGGCCTCGCCCGAGGAGCCGACGCGCGCCGCGTCCGATGCCACATTGATGATGCGGCCCTTCTTGCGCTCGGCCATGCCGGGCAGCACCGCATGGTGCATGTGCAGCGCGCCGACGAGGTTGATCGCGATCAACTGCTGCCACTCGTCGGGCACGGTCTTGACGAAGGGCTTGAACACGTCCCAGCCGGCGTTGTTGACCAGCACGGTGACCGGGCCGAACCGGGCCTCGGTGGCAGCCACCGCGGCATCGACCGAGGTGCGGTCGGTGATGTCGCAGCCAAAGGCCGCGGCCTGCCCGCCGGCGGTGGCGATGCCTTGCGCCACCTGGGTCGCGGCTTCGAGGTTGCGGTCGAGCACCGCGATGCGGGCGCCTTCGTGCGCCAGCCGCCGGCAGGTGGCGCCGCCGATGCCGCCGCCGCCGCCGGTGACGATGATGGTCTGGTCCTTGAGTGGGTGCATATCCTGGGTCTCCTTCGCTGCCATGCTTGGCCGTGTTATCAGATTTGATGGCTAATTTGGTAAATATGTTGCCTATATTCAATCAGTGACAGACAATCGTCAAGCCCTGTTTTCACGGATTTTGTATGCGAATTAAAGAGGAGAAGGCCAAGATGACGCAGACCGAGCTTGCCAATCGCCTGTTCTTCAAGCTCTATCAGTGTGCAAATATGTTGCATAAAACGGGCTCCAGGGCGGTGGAGCCAGAGGGGCTGACGACGCAGCAGTGGGCGGTGATGGGCGCGCTGTCGCGGGCTCCGGAGGGTATGAGCATCGGCGCGCTGGCGCGTTACCTGATGGTGAGCCGCCAGAACCTGGCTGGGCTGATCGGCCGCATGGAACGCGAAGGCCACGTCCGGAGCGCACCCGACGGGCGCGACCGGCGCTCACGCCTGGTGGCGATGACCGAGGCCGGCCGCCAGACCTGGGAGGTGGGTGCCCAGGCCCGCATCCAGGCGTACTACGGGCAGGCGCTGGAGGGCTTCTCGGTGAGCGACCAGGTGCATGCGCTGCACTACCTGCTGAAGCTGCTGGACAACATGCAGCGCATCGACGAGGCGCAGGGCGCGCCCGAGGGGGGCTGAGCGGTTACTGCAGCCCGGCCGCCGCCTGCCGCAGGCAGGCCAGCAGCGCCTGCACCAGCGGGTTCGCGGGCGTGCGGCGCCACATGGCCAGCATCTCGGACGAGGGGTGGGAGCCCTGCAGCGGGCGGAACACCAGGCGTGGCATGCCCACGCGCTCCAGCGCCGCGGGCACCAGCGCCACGCCCTGGCCCAGCGAGACCAGCGAGATCACCGACAGCCAGTGCCGCACCTCGTGGCGCACCTCGGGCGCGAAGCCGTGGGCCTGGCACATCTCGTAGATGCGCTGGTGGTAGGCCGGCGAAACCAGGCTGGAAAACAGGATCAGCCGGTCGTGCCTGAGTTCGGCCAGATCGACGGCGGGGCTGGCCTGCAGCGCATGGCGCTCGGGCAGGCAGACCACGAAAGGCTCTTCCATGATGAGCTGGCTGGCAATGCCTTCGGGCGGCTGTATGGAGTGGACCAGGGCCATGTCCAGCCGCATCTGCTGCAGATCGAGGATCTGCTCGGCGCTGTTGGCCTCCAGCATGTCCACGCGCACCTGGGGATGCGTGAGCTGGAACTGCTCCAGCGCCTGGGGCAGGCCGCGGTACAGGCTGGAGCCGACAAAGCCCAGGCGCAGATGGCCGCGCGTGCCCTGAGCCACGTCGCGCGTTTCCTGTGCGGCCTGCTGGCTCAGGGCCAGCAGCTGGCGGGCCTTGCCCAGCAGATGCTCGCCGGCCGCCGTGAGTCGCACGCCCTTGCTGCTGCGCTCGAACAGCTGGGCTTGCAGCTCCTGCTCGAGCTGCTTGATCGCCACGGACAGCGGCGGCTGCGAGATCGACAGCCGCTGGGCCGCGCGGCTGAAGTGAAGCTCTTCGGCCAGGGTGACGAAGTAGTGCAGCAGCCGCAGTTCCATGATGTATTGATACTTTTAAAATATTGATAAAGATTTTAATAATATTTGACGCGAATACATGAGGGTGCTGAAAATTGCGGCAAACGATTCAGCAGGAGACCCAATGTCCGCCAACGACAAGACCCAGATGCACGCCGTGGCCCAGGCCGCCGGCAACGCGACTGCCGGCTCTGCGGCCCACCCCGTGCCCGACCGCCACGGCGCCAATTTCTACGCCACCGACCCCGAGCTGCAATCGCTGCTCAAGCTCTATCTGCCGGCCGATCTGCTGGCCCACCTGCAGCCCTGTCTGCAGCGCATGGGCGAACTGGCCGGCGGGCGCATCGACGAGCTGGCCGGCATTGCCGACAGGAATCCGCCCGAGCTGGAACACCGCACGCGCGCCGGCCAGGACAGCCAGTGCATCATCAAGCATCCGGCCTACGAGGAGCTGGAGCGCATCGCCTATGGCGAGTTCGGCCTGCAGGCCATCTCGCACCGCGACGACATGCTGGGCTGGCAGGGCAAGATGCCGCCCATCGTCAAGTACGCGCTGACCTATCTGTTCGTGCAGTCGGAGTTCGGCCTGTGCTGCCCGCTGTCCATGACCGATTCGCTGACGCGCACGCTGAAGAAATTCGGCGCTCCCGGGCTGGTCGGCAAATACCTGCCGCAGCTGCTGTCGCTGGACTGGGATGAGCAGGCCCAGGGCGCCATGTTCATGACCGAGCAGGCCGCGGGCTCCGACATCGCCAACACCCTGACCATGGCCGCCCCGCAGGCCGACGGCTCCTGGCTTCTCACCGGCGACAAGTGGTTCTGCTCCAACCCCGATGCCGAGTTCGCCATGGTGCTGGCGCGCGTGGAGGGCGGGGCGCCGGGCATGAAGGGCATCTCGCTGTTCCTGCTGCCGCGCACCCTGGATGACGGCAGTGCCAACCACTACCGCATCATCCGCTTGAAGGACAAGCTGGGCACGCGCTCCATGGCCAGCGGCGAGATCCGAATGGACGGCGCCGTGGCCTATCTGGTGGGCGAGCAGGGCCGGGGCTTTGTGCAGATGGCCGACATGGTCAACAACTCGCGCCTGTCGAACGGCGTGCGCTCGGCCGGCATGATGCGCCGCGCCGTGGCCGAGGCCGAGTTCATCGCCCATGAGCGCATCGCCTTCGGCAAGCGGCTCGAAGACATGCCGCTGATGCAGCGCCAGCTCGACAAGCTGCGCGTGCCCGCCGAGCAGGCGCGCACCATGGTGTTCCAGACCGCGCAGACGCTGATGCGCTCCGACGCGGGCGAGCCGAATGCCTATGCGCTGCTGCGCATCCTCACGCCGCTGATCAAGTTCCGTGCTTGCCGCGATGCGCGCAAGGTCACGGGCGACGCCATGGAAGTGCGCGGCGGCTGCGGCTACATCGAGGAGTGGAGCGACCCGCGCCTGGTGCGCGATGCCCACCTGGGCTCGATCTGGGAAGGCACGAGCAACATCGTGGCGCTGGACGTGATCCGCGCCATCAAGCGCGAAGGCTCGCTGCCCGTGCTGCAGCAATACCTGCACGGCCTGCTGGACCAGGCCAAGCTGGTGCCGGCTTATCGCAAGGCCTTGGAAGACGCCCTGACCCGCGCCAGCGCGCTGGCCGAAAAGGCGGCGCAGGGCGGTGGCCTCAATGGAGGTGAGGTGCTCGCCCGCCAGGCCGCCACGGGCCTCTACAACTGCACCACGGCCATCGCCATGGCCTGGGAGGCCGCGCAGACCGGATCAAACGAGCGCCTGCGCCTGTCGCAGCTGGTGCTGCTGCACCGCGTGCTGCCGCGCGATCCGCTGGAGACCGCCGAAGTTCCGGCGGCATGGCAAGAGTGAATCAATGAGAACGGCTCTGGCGCAGTACAGACAGGCGCCGGCAGCCATGCATTTTGAAATGCCGACACCGATTGGCACACCAACAAGGAGACAAATCATGAACAGCAACCGTCGCCTGCTGGCCGGAACCGTCGCGGTCGCCAGCGCGGCCCTTTACCTGGGCATCTCTTTGAACGCCCAGGCCGCGGAGAAATTCCCCGAGCGTCCCATCATGTTCATCGTGCCGTTCCCGCCCGGCGGCCCCACCGATGCCATGGCCCGCATCCTGGCCACAACGATGACCCAAGAGCTGGGCCAGAGCGTGATCGTGGAGAACAAGGCCGGCGCCGGCGGCAACATCGGCGCGGATTTCGTGGCCCGCGCCAAGCCGGACGGCTACACGCTGATGTTTGGCACCTCGGGCCCGCTGGCCATCAACAAGTCGCTGTACAAGTCCATCAGCTACGACCCGCGCACCAGCTTCACGCCCATCATCTACGTGGGCTATCTGCCCAATGTGCTGGTGGTGCGGCCGGATCTGGGCGTGAGCAACGTCAAGGAACTGATCGCGCTGGAAAAGAGCAAGCCCGGCAAGCTCAACTTCGCGTCTTCCGGCAACGGCGCTTCGTCCCATCTGGCGGGCGTGCTGTTCAACGGCATGGCCGGCACCCAGCTGCAGCACGTGCCCTACAAGGGCACCGGGCCGGCGCTCAACGACCTGCTGGCCGGCCAGGTGGACATGACCTTCACCGACATCCTCACGGCCATGCCCTATATCAAGGCCGGCAAGGTCAAGGCGCTGGGCGTGGCCACGGCCAAGCGCTCCAGCGCCATGCCCCAGATTCCCACGATCGCCGAGCAGGGCCTGGCCGGCTATGACGTGAGCGTGTTCTTCGGCGTGGTCGGCCCCAAGGGCATGCCGGCGGACCGGGCTGAGCTGCTCAACCAGGCCTATGCCAAGGCGCTGGATTCGGAGAACGTGAAGAAGGCCTTTGCGGCCCAGGGCCTGGAGCGTGGCGCGGATACCAAGCCCGCCTACCTGACCGGCTTCGTGAAGACCGAGCTCGACAAATGGAGCGAGGTGGTGCACAAGGCCGGCGTGACGCTGGACTGAGAGCCCTAGATGCAAATTTCCGGAACGCACAGCATGGCAACCCCTCTTTCCCCCGGCGCGCTGCAAGGCGTCAAGGTGCTGGACCTCTCGCGCATCCTTGGTGGCCCGTTCTGCGGGCAGATACTGGGCGACCACGGCGCCGACGTGCTCAAGGTGGAGCCGCCGCAGGGCGACGACACGCGCACCTGGGGGCCTCCGTTCAAGGACGGCGTGGCCTCGTACTACTTCGGCCTGAACCGCAACAAGCGCCTCCAGTTCCTCGACCTGTCCGCACCCGAGGGCCAGCAGCGCGTGCGCGAGCTGATGGCCGAGGCCGACGTGGTGGTGGAGAACTTCAAGGTCGGCACCATGGAGAAGTGGGGCATAGGCTACGAGCAGATGCGCGAGCAGCTGCCGCATCTGATCTGGTGCCGCGTCACGGGCTTTGGCGCCGACGGCCCGTTGGGCAGCCTGCCCGGCTACGACGCCGCCATCCAGGCCATGGCCGGCATCATGAGCATCAACGGCGAGGCCGGCGGCGACCCGCTGCGCGTGGGCCTGCCGGTGGTGGACATGGTGACCGGGCTGAACGCCACCATAGGCGTGCTGCTGGCACTGCACGAGCGCGGGCGCAGCGGCCGGGGCCAGTTGGTGGACGCTGCGCTGTACGACTCCGGCCTGTCGCTGCTGCATCCCCATGCGGCCAACTGGTTCATGGGGCGCCAGGTGCCGCAGCGCTCGGGCAACGCCCATCCCAACATCTATCCCTATGACGTGGTGAGCACGGGCGGTGCGCCCATCTTCCTGGCCGTGGGCAACGACCGGCAGTTCCGGCTGCTGTGCAGCCATGTCGGCCAGGAGGCGCTGGCGCAGGACGAGCGCTTTGCCACCGCGGGCCAGCGCTCGGTCCATCGCGCCGAGCTCAAGCCCTTGCTGGAGCAGGCGTTTGCGTTGCTCGATGGCGTGAAGCTTGCCGACGCGCTGATGGCCATCGGCGTGCCCGCCGCGCCGGTGCTCGACGTGGCCCAGGCGCTGGCGCATCCGCATACCGTGCACCGCGAGATGGTGGTGAAGATGGGCGAGTACCAGGGGCTGGGCGCCCCGGTCAAGCTCAGCCGCACGCCGGCCAGCTACCGCTTTGCGCCCTTGAGCGAGGGGCAGGGTTTCCTGCCGGCCCCCGGGGCCTGATCCTCGCCGGCTTCCGGCCCCGGCCCGCCGTGAGCGGGCTTTTTCAGCGCCGGATTGGAGCTGCCGGCGCGGCCTCCCACACTCCCGCAAGGCAGTTGTGTGCACAATGGAGTACAAAAGCGTTACCCCTTGTGTTCTGTCGATGGAGAGTCTCACGATGTCGCATGCTTTTGCTAAAACCCTGAAGTCCTTTGAACTGGCCGCAGGCAAGAAAGGCAAGTTCTACTCCCTGCCGGCCCTGGCCAAGCAGTTCCCCGAGATCAAGCGCCTGCCGGTGTCCATCCGCATCGTGCTCGAATCGGTGCTGCGCAACTGCGACGGCAAGAAGATCACGGCCGAACATGTGGAGCAGCTGGCGCGCTGGCAGCCCATGGCCGAGCGCACCGACGAGATTCCCTTCGTGGTCTCGCGCGTGGTGCTGCAGGACTTCACGGGCGTGCCGCTGCTGGCCGACCTGGCCGCCATGCGCAGCACGGCCGCCAGGCTGGGCAAGAAGCCCAAGGCCATCGAGCCGCTGGTGCCCGTGGACCTGGTGGTCGATCACTCCATCATGGTCGATTACTTCGGTACCCAGAAGGCGCTGGATCTGAACATGAAGCTGGAATTCCAGCGCAACCAGGAGCGCTACCAGTTCATGAAGTGGGGCATGCAGGCCTTCGACACCTTCGGCGTGGTGCCGCCGGGCTTCGGCATCGTGCACCAGGTCAACCTCGAATACCTGGCGCGTGGCGTGCACAAGGCCAAAAGCGGCAAGGGGGATACCGTGTACTACCCCGACACCCTGGTCGGCACCGACAGCCACACCACCATGATCAACGGTGTCGGCGTGGTGGCCTGGGGCGTGGGCGGCATCGAGGCCGAAGCGGCCATGCTCGGCCAGCCCGTGTACTTCCTCACGCCCGACGTGGTGGGCTTCGAGCTGACGGGCAAGCTGCGCGAAGGCGTGACGGCCACCGACCTGGTGCTTACCGTGACCGAGATGCTGCGCAAGGAGAAGGTGGTGGGCAAGTTCGTCGAGTTCTTCGGCGAAGGCACGCGCAGCCTGGCCGTACCGGACCGCGCCACCATCGGCAACATGGCGCCCGAGTACGGCGCGACCATGGGCTTTTTCCCGGTGGATGACAAGACCATTGCCTACTTCAAGGGCACGGGCCGCACCAAGAGCGAGATCGACGCCTTCGAGCGCTACTTCAAGGCGCAGGACCTGTTCGGCGTGCCCAAGACCGGCCAGATCGACTATTCGCATGTCGTGAAGCTGGACCTGTCCACCGTCGCGCCCAGCCTGGCCGGCCCCAAGCGGCCGCAGGACCGCATCGAGCTCGGCAACGTGGCCGACACCTTCCGCTCGCTGTTTTCCCAGCCGGTGGCCGACAACGGCTTCAACCAGGCGCCCGAGCTGCTGCTGACCCGCCATCTGCTGGAGGCGCCGCACCAGGAGCGCGGCGTGCCGATGCAGGACAATCCGCCGACACCGATGGCCGCGCCGCGCTTCGAAGTGGAGATGGAGGCCAACAAGCCGACACCGATGTCGGCGCATTCGCTGCCGGTTGCGCCGGCCGAGGCCGCGCAGGTCGCCATCGGCAACGGCGACGTGCTGATTGCCGCCATCACCAGCTGCACCAATACCTCCAACCCCAGCGTCATGCTGGCGGCCGGCCTGCTGGCCAAGAAGGCCGTGCAGGCAGGGCTGCGCGTCAAGCCGCATATCAAGACCTCGCTGGCGCCCGGCTCGCGCCTGGTCACGCGCTATCTGACCGAGGCCGGGCTGCTGCCCTACCTCGAAAAGCTGGGCTTTGCGCTGGCCGGCTACGGTTGCACCACCTGCATCGGCAATGCGGGCGACCTCACGCCCGAGATCAATGCCTCCATCCAGGAGAACAACCTGGTCTGCGCGGCCGTGCTCTCGGGCAACCGCAACTTCGAGGCACGCATCCATCCCAACCTCAAGGCCAACTTCCTGGCCAGCCCGCCGCTGGTCGTGGCCTATGCGATCGCCGGCACCGTGCTCAAGGATCTGATGACCGAGCCCGTGGGCCAGGGCAAGGGCGGCAAGAACGTCTATCTGGGCGATATCTGGCCCAGCAGCGAGGAAGTGCAGGCGCTGCTCAAGTACGCGATGAACGGCAAGGCCTTCCGCAGCAACTACGAGCAGGTGGCCAGCGACCCCGGCAAGCTCTGGGAGAAAATCCAGGGCGTGACCGGCGCCACTTACACTTGGCCCGAGAGCACCTATATCGCGGAGCCGCCGTTCTTCGAGAAATTCACTCTGGAATTGGAGGCGCCTGCGGCAGTCGCCGCAAACGCTGCAGCGCAAAATACCGGCGGGAATGCCAACCCCTATGCCGTGCATGGCGCGCGCATCATGGCCTTGTTCGGCGACTCCATCACCACCGACCACATCTCGCCCGCCGGTTCCATCAAGGAAAGCTCGCCCGCAGGCAAGTGGCTGCTCGAGCACGGCGTGCACAAGGCCGACTTCAACAGCTACGGCTCGCGCCGCGGCAATCACGAGGTGATGATGCGCGGCACCTTTGCCAACGTGCGCATCAAGAACCTCATGATTCCCGCGCTGGCCGACGGCTCGCGCGAGGAGGGCGGCGTCACCCTGTACCAGGGCGACCACGGCGTGGCCGAGAAGCTGTCCATCTACGATGCGGCCATGAAGTACCAGAGCGCAGGCCGCGCCACCGTGGTGCTGGCCGGCGAGGAGTACGGCACCGGCTCCAGCCGCGACTGGGCGGCCAAGGGCACGCAGTTGCTGGGCATCAAGGCCGTGGTGGCCCGCAGCTTCGAGCGCATCCACCGCTCCAACCTCGTGGGCATGGGCGTGCTGCCGCTACAGTTCAAGGGCGGCGACAGCTGGCAGACCCTGGGCCTGACGGGCGAGGAGTTCATCGACGTGATCCCCGCCGCCGATCTCGCGCCCCAGAGCGATGCCCAGCTCGTGATCATGCGCGCCGACGGCAGCAAGAAGACGGTGATCGTGAAGCTGCGCATCGATACGCCCATCGAGGTCGACTACTACCGCCACGGCGGCATCCTGCCCTACGTGCTGCGGCAACTGCTGGCCGAGTGAAACGGGCGCTGTCCCAAACCAGGGACAGCGAGCCAGGGCCGCCCCGCAGCGAGGCTGTCGTCCCCTTGGGGGAAGCGGCGTGAGCCGCTCAGGGGGGACTCAAATATGCAGCATGGCGAGTCCGCCCACGCCCAGGCCGATTGCCGCCACGCCGAGCATGCCGTATTCCAGCCATTTCTTCTTGGTCAGCAGCGCAATCGCGGCCAGGGCAATGGCCACCTGCAGCGCGGTGGTGGCCTGGGCCCAGCGGTGGTGCAGGTGCATCTGCATCTCGGACTGCTCGTCCCAATGCCGGGCCTCGTCCTCCAGGCGATCGGCATCGCGCTTGATGTCGTCTTTTTCCTTCTCGTAGCGGCTCGCCTTGGCCTGGTAGGCCGTCCGCTTGTCATCCGCGGCCGTCAGGTCGCGCGCGAACTCGGCCAGCGATTGCTTGGTGCTCTTGGCCTGGAAGTAGGCCCATTGATTGGCCGCTTCGGTCTTCTTGATGGCGGCGTTGTTCTTGTAGAGGCCCGCGTTCGCCTGGGTGGCGCCGCCCATGTACGAGAAGATGGCGCCCACGGTGGCGATGACCGCGGTGCACATGGCGATCTGGTTGGTCAGGCTGCCGCCGCCGATGCCGTGGTGGGCGGTTTCGCCATGTTCGCCCTCGGCGGCATGCTCGAGTTCGTGATCGTGTGGGCCATGAACGTGAAAGCCGTCGGAAGACATGTGAGCGAATCCTTGATTGTGGTGGGTGGCGCATTATGGGGCATGCATGGCTGCAGGCTTGCCTTGCGCCTGCCCAAGTCGCTTGGCTTGGGCGGCAGCGGCACTCAGAACACACATCATTGCGCATGGATTGTTCGAGAAATACGCAAATTCTGATATTTGGAGATATTGCCGGATAAATCGCAAAAAAATGTTTTTTCTGTCAGCGGCTGCTGATTTTTTTATATCTGTTGCACCCTGAAGATCCGCACGGATATTTTGCAATATTTGATGAATAAATATCGTGAAAGTGCTGATGATGTAAAACAGTGTTTTGTGTATTCATTCCTGCTGGATTTGGATTTATGGTGTGCGTCACTCGCTTGCCACAGGCTCATGGGCTGCTCTGTAAATAGAAGCAGATAGCCGATTGGGCCGAGAATGAATTCCTGGCGCCAGCGCGCCGCTTCAAGAAAATTCCATCCCGGCGGCCGGTCAGTCATTGATGGCGGCCGACGCCATGGAATGCAGAGGTAATCCATATGGATATGAGACGCCAATATTTCGGCACCGACGGCATCCGCGACCAGGTGGGGCAGTATCCCATCACGCCCGATTTCGCCTTGCATCTGGCCCACGTGGTCGGGCGGGTGCTGCGCCGCAGCGAAGAACGTCCCACGGTGGTGATCGGCAAGGACACGCGCATCTCCGGCTACATGCTCGAGAGTGCGCTGGAGGCCGGTTTCAACTCCGCCGGCGTCGACGTGGTGCTGCTCGGCCCGCTGCCCACGCCGGGCGTGGCCTATCTCACGCGGGCCCTGCGCGCCAGCCTGGGCGTGGTCATCAGTGCCAGCCACAACCGGTTCGATGACAACGGCATCAAGTTCTTCAGTGCCGCAGGGACGAAGCTGCCCGATGCCTGGGAGATGACGGTGGAGCAGATGCTGCTCGAGGCGCCCCGGTGGACGCCGTCGGCCGCGCTGGGCAAGACCCGGCGCCTCGACGATGCCGCCGGCCGCTACATCGAGTTCTGCAAAAGCACCTTCGACCATGCGCTCACGCTGCAGGGGCTGAAGATCGTCGTGGATGCGGCCCATGGCGCGGCCTACCAGGTGGCGCCCCAGGTCCTCCATGAGCTGGGCGCCGAGGTGATCAAGATCGGTTGCGCTCCCAACGGGCTGAATATCAACGAGGGCGTGGGGGCCACCCACCCGCAAGCGCTGGCCATGGCCGTCTCGGGCAGCGGGGCCGACTTCGGGATCGCGCTCGATGGCGATGCCGACCGGCTGCTGATGGCCGATGCCGCGGGCCGGCTCTACAACGGCGACGAGCTGCTGTACCTGGTCGTCGCCGATCGTCTGGCGCGCGGCGAGGAGGTGCCGGGAGCGGTGGGCACGCTGATGACCAATCTGGCGGTGGAGCAGGCGTTCATGACCCTGGGCGTCGAGTTCGTGCGCGCCAAGGTGGGGGACCGCCATGTGCTCGAGGAGCTGAACCGCAAGGGCTGGAGGCTTGGCGGCGAGGGCTCGGGCCATCTGCTGATGCTGGACCAGCAAAGCACGGGCGACGGCCTGGTCAGCGCGCTGCAGGTGCTGCAGGCCTGCGTGCGGGCCGGGCAGTCGCTGTCGCAATGGCTGTCGCCGGTCCAGCTGTTTCCCCTGGCCTTGCTCAACGTGCGCCTGCAACCGGGCCAGAACTGGAAGAGCAACGCCATGCTGACCCGCGTGACGGAGCAGGTGTGTGCCGAGCTCGGCGATACCGGGCGTGTGCTGATCCGGGCCAGCGGCACGGAGCCGGTGCTGCGGGTGCTGGTGGAGGCGCGGGATGGCAGGCAGGCGAGCCGCTGTGCCGAGCGTCTGGTTGCTGCGGCAAAAGAGGGCTGATCCGCTTGCAGCGACCCATGACGATCTGGCGTGCATGGGGCCGCGGGTCCGCAAGTTCTTGCCGGCTTCCTTCGTCCATGTCCGGCGATGCGTGCCTGCGCGCAGCCGCGCCGTGTTCACTTCGGGTTTTTATTGCTGCTCGGCCAGCAGGTCCTGCAGCGCCTTGACCTGCTGGCGCAGGCGCTCGTTTTCGGCTTCGAGTTCGGTCACGCGGGCCTGCAGCTCCTCGGGCGATGCGGCGGGAGCAGCGGCCTGTTCGTCGCCGGCTTCCGTTTCCTTGGCCGCCCTGGGTTTTTTCTTGGCGTCGCGCACGCGCTTGGCGGCCTGCTTGAGGCCTTCGGCGCCTTCGGCGGCCACGGCCTGCTGTTCTTCCACGGGCAGGGTGGCGACCACGGCGGCGGCGTTGAGCGAGAGTTCGCCCGACTTGACGGCGGCCACCACTTCGGGCGCGGCCTTTTCCTGGATGGTCTCGATCATCTTGACCTGACCGGCCGACAGGCGCGCGGCGCGCGCCAGGGCCTCGCGTGTGTCCAGCGCTTCATCGGGCACCTTGGCCACGCTGGCCAGGGCCTTGGCGACCACGGGGTCCGTATCGCCTTCTGTTTGGCCTTCCCAGGGGGCTTCCTCGCCATTGCCGGCCTCGGCCGCTTCGGCCTTGGCGGCATTCACGGCAGCGGCGGCTGCGGCACGGCGCGTGGCAATGATCTCGCGCTTGCGCAGCGCGAGCACGCCGCGCTGGAAGTCCGAGACGCTGCGGCGGCCCAGGTGCTGGTCGATCATCCACAGGTGCACGTCGTCCATGTTCCTGAACTGCGTGGCCTGCACGGTGTCGAAGGGCAGGCCGTGCTTGCGGCAGATGCCGTAGCGGTTGTGGCCGTCGATGAGCAGATCGCCCCACAGCACCAGCGCGTCGCGGCAGCCTTCGGCGAGGATGCTGCGCTCCAGCGCCTCGTGTTCGTCGGCGGTGAGCGGGTCGATATAGGCCTTCAGGCCTTCGTCAATCTGGATGTCCATGCTGGGTAGTCATTCAAAATCAGGAGCTCTCATCGCTTTCTGACAAATGATTTCAATATGAAAACATATTGAAACCAATTTGCATAAAGCGTGTGCAGCTATGAAAAAAGAGTGACGCCCCAGAACATGGGGCGTCATCGTTGGAGCGTCGTGCGCGAGCTTACAGCAGGCGCGAGATCAGGGCGCCGTCGACCGGGCCTGCCAGCGGAATGCGCACGCGCACGGGGTTGCCCTGGGCGACTTCGACGGGCTCGCCGTCGAGGTTGAACATCTTCTCGAGTTTGACCCGCCGGTTGCCCTGGGGATGGATGATCTCCAGCGTATCGCCCACCTGGAAGCGGTTCTTGGTCTCGACCTCGGCCAGGCCGTCGGCCCAGCCGCGCACCTCGCCCACGAAGTGGCTGCGCTGCAGCACGCTGTGGCCGGTCTCGTAGTTCTGGTAATCGTTGGCCGGGCGGCGCTCCAGCAGGCCGCCGGTGTAGCCACGGTTGGCCAGGCCTTCGAGCTCGGTGATCAGCTCGGGGTTGAACGGGCGGCCGGCCACGGCGTCGTCGATGGCGCGGCGGTAGACCTGGGCCGTACGGGCCACGTAGTACAGGCTCTTGGTGCGGCCCTCGATCTTGAGCGAATCGACGCCGATCTTCGCCAGGCGCTCCACATGCTCCACGGCGCGCAGGTCCTTGGAGTTCATGATGTAGGTGCCGTGCTCGTCCTCCATGATAGGCATGAGTTCGCCCGGGCGGCCCTTTTCCTCCAGCAGGTAGACCTGATCCGCCTTGGGGTGGCGCTGGCCGTCGCCGCAGGTGCTGAACTGGTTGTCCGCATCGTTCTTGGCCGATTCGAAGTTGAAGCCCTGCTCCATGGTCTGGGCCAGGGCTTCGCCGGTGTTGGGGTCCACGGCCGCGTCATGCGTCTTGTAGTCCCAGCGGCAGGCATTGGTGCAGGTGCCCTGGTTGGGGTCGCGGTGGTTGAAGTAGCCCGACAGCAGGCAGCGGCCCGAGTAGGCGATGCACAGCGCGCCGTGCACGAAGACCTCGATCTCCATGTCCGGGCACTCCTGGCGGATCTTCTCGATCTCGTCCAGCGAGAGCTCGCGCGAAAGGATGATGCGCGAGACGCCGGCCTTCTGCCAGAACTTCACCGTGGCCCAGTTGGTGGTGTTGGCCTGGACCGAGAGATGGATCTCGGCCTCGGGCCACTTTTCCTTGACCATCATCATCAGGCCCGGGTCGGCCATGATGAAGGCGTCGGGCTTGAGATCCATCACGGGCTCCATGTCGCGGAGATAGGTGCGAACCTTGTCGTTGTGGGCGATCAGATTGCTGGTGACGAAGAACTTCTTGCCCCGGGTGTGGGCTTCCTGAATGCCCTGGGCGATCTGCTCCAGGCGGAATTCGTTGTTGCGCGCGCGCAGGGAGTAACGCGGCTGGCCGGCGTACACAGCGTCGGCGCCGAAGTCGTAGGCGGCGCGCATCTTGTCTAGCGAGCCGGCTGGCAGCAGCAGTTCAGGGGCTTTGAGGGTCATGATGGCCCGTATTGTCCCGCAAACCGTTTTCCGTGGTGTGGCGTGGGGGGGGCGGCGGCATTACCGCGCTGACCGGTGTTTTGTCGTGCCTGCCGCCACTTCCCGCGACGACAAAGGCGGTCGTGAAAATGTCTGAGGGGGCTGTCTGGGGGACGATTTCCTGAGCCCAACGCTCAAAGAGGCGCGGTGAACCAGGTCCGATCGAACAGCATTCGCGCGAACCGGTCGGCATCCACGGCCTTCGAGATCAGAAACCCCTGGGCACAGTCGCAGCCCATGCGCTGCAGAAAGCTCCAGTCCTCCCGGGTTTCAACGCCTTCGCCCGTGACGCTGAGCCCCAGTTCATGGCCCAGTGCGATGGTGGAAGCGAGTGCGGTGGAGTGCATCTCGTCATTCCATGCGTCGCTGACCAGGGCCCGGTCGATCTTCAGTTCGGTGAATGGGGTGGACACCAGGCTGCAGATGGAGCTGTGGCCGCGACCGCAGCCGTCCTGGGCCAGGCCGAAGCCTTTGAGCCGCAGCCGGCTGGCGCCCATGTAGTAGCGGCTGGGTATGTGGATCGCATCGTCTTCGAGCAGCTCGAAGACCACAGCTTCGGGAGCGACTCCCGCAGCGGCCACCATGTCGTGCAGGCGGTCCGGGAGTTCCGGCTGTTCCAGCAGCGGCACGGGCAGGTTGATTCCTATCGGGATGTAGTGACCGTGCCGGCGCCAGGCGGTGTGCGCCCTGAGCCCATCATCGAGCATCTGCAGGAGCAGCTCATACTCGAATCCATGCTGCCTGATGGCCGGCATGAAGGCACTGGGAAGAATGCATTCGCCGGTGTCGCACGGCCAGCGGGCCAGCACTTCGGCCGCGACGATGCGGCCCGTGTGCAGGGACAGCTTGGGCTGGAACCAGCCTTGTATCTCGCTGTTCTGCAGTGCCTGGCGCAGCATGGCGGCATCGAGCGCCGGCGGGTGCTGCCCGGCTGGGCGATTGCGGACCGTTGCGCTCTCTTCCTGGTGACCCATGCACTGCTGGAGCAACTGGCGCGCCTGCTGCCAGGTGAACGGCTTGGGAAACTGGCCGATCACCGAGAAGCCGTGCTCCTTGGCCATCAGTCCCGCGCTCTTGAGGACACGGCGCGGGCATGCGCTGGAGATGAGCAGCATGGGATGCTGGCCGAGGCCGGACAGTTGATCGATGAACTGGAGGCCATCGGTATCGGGAATGTCCAGATCCAGGATCACGATCTGGTGCCGTTGCTGCCGCAGCGCCTGCAGCGCGGCCTGCGCCGTGCAGGCCGAGGTGATCTGGCGAAAGCCCACGCCGCTCAGCAGCGACTCCACATGCCGGCATTGAACAGGGCTGTGCTCCAGAACCAGGATGCGGTGGTCGGTTGGCATGGGCGGCGGCTTGGCGGGGGGCTGTGGGAACGGAGATTCGGCCTCTCGGAAGATGGTTACAGTTTAAACAGAAAATTAACTTTTGGTTAAGTTGAATTTGATTTTCAAGCAAATTCAATCCACGACCTGCTGCGCCAGAAGACAAAAGGGCTTGAAGGTTTTACCCCTCAAGCCCTTTTTCAGTGGTGGCTGAATGCTATTGACCAAATAGCGAGATGGTGCACTTTTTATCGCCGGGCCGCCCAGGATGAAAAGCGCCCCTCCCGGAGGGGCAGCGACCACGCGCAGTGGTGAGCGTGGGGAGCCATTTTTCAGTCCTGCGGCCTGAAGCCGATGACCAGGTCGGGCGGCACGCGGCCGTCGATGTCCCGGGGCAGCTTGTCGGTCTTCTGCAGCGCGCGCACCACGGCTTCGTCCCAGGCCGTGTTGCCGCTGGATTTGGCAATCGTGGCGCTGGTGATGGTGCCGTCGGGCGCGGTGCGCACGCGCACTTCGGCACGCGGGTTGCCGCTGATGGCGTCCGGATAGACGATGTTGGGCTTGACGCGCGCGGCCACCTTGCTGGCATAGCCTGCAGAGGGGCCGGCGCTGGCGCTGCTGCCCGAGCCGCCGCTGCGGCTGCCGCCGCTGCCGCTGGAGTCCGAGCCGCCGCTGCCGGCCATGCCCTGCATGCGGCGGATGTTCTCCTGGCGGCGGGCTTCGGCATCCTTGGCGTCCTTGGCCGCCTGCTCCTTCTTGCGCTTGTCGTCGGCAGCCTTCTTGGCGGCTTCGGCCTTGTCCTTTTCGGCTTTCTCCTTGGCCGCTTTTTCCTTGGCCGCTTTTTCCTTCTCTGCCTTCTCGGCTTTTTCGGCCTTTTCCTTTTCAGCCTTTTCGTGGGCGGCCTTCTTCTCCTGCTCGTGCTTTTCCTGGCGCTCCTTCTCCGCCTTTTCGGCCTTCTGCTTTTCCAGTTTTTCCTGGCGTGCCTTTTCGAGCTTCTCGGCCTTTTCCTTCTCCAGCTTTTCCTGGTGCTGCTTCTCGCGCTGTTCGCGCGCTTCCTGCTCGGCCTTTTCCTTCTTCAGCTGCTCGGCCTTGCGCTTTTTCTCGAGCGCGATCTCGGCTTCGCGGTCATCGTCCTGGGCCTTGGGCGCGGGCGGCGGCACCGGCGCTATCACCGGTGCGGGCGGCGGAGGCGCGGGCACCGGTTCGGGCGTCGGTGGCGGAGGAGGGGGCGTTTCCACGGGCGCGGGGGCGGGTGCGGAACTGCTCCAGACCTCGGCCGCGACCATGGGTTCGTCGGCTTGTTTGGGAGGGCGCACTGTCCACAGCAGGGCGGCGATCAGCAGCCCGTGCGCGGCCAGGGCCAGCGTCCAGGCTCGCGTCCGGCCCCGGGGGCGGGGCGGTGCAAACTGGTCGCGGTCTTGCTGGTGAGGCATGGTGTTGGGTGTCTGCCAGAAAGTGATGGCGTGGCGGCGTTGGCGTGGCGGCGTTGGCGGGGCGTCAGTGGGCGGACGTGACCACGCCGAAGGCCACGCGCTTGACGCCGGCATCCTGCAGCGCGGAGCGCACCTTCATCACGGCTTCAAAGGTCAGGTTCTTGTCGGCCTGGATCTGCATGGCGCTTTCCTCGGGCTGGCCTTGCTGCCAGGACCGGGCCGCGGCCTGGAGGTCGTCGAGGCCGAGCTTCTGCTCCTGGCTGCCTGTGCGCAGGCGGATGTCGCCGTTCTTGTCCAGCAGCACATAGGCGATGTTCTTGCTGGGCGGGCGCGAGGACTTGCCGGCCGTGGGCACGTTGATGGAGCCCGGTGTGAGCATGGGGGCCGTCACCATGAAGATGATGAGCAGCACCAGCATCACGTCGATGAAGGGCACCATATTGATTTCGTTGACGGTGCGGCGGTTGCGCCCGCCGCGTGAGGCCACTGAGGGCATAGCGTCACTCCTTGCCGTTCATGCGGACAGCGGTCAATGGCCCGATGCGCTGTGGGTGGCGGTGGCGCCCACGTTGCGCTGCAGGATGTTGGAGAACTCTTCGATGAAGGTCTCCTGCTGGCTGGCCAGACGGTCGATGTTGTGGGCGTAGCGGTTGTAGGCCGTCACGGCGGGAATGGCCGCGAACAGGCCCATGGCGGTGGCCACCAGGGCTTCGGCGATGCCGGGGGCCACGGTGGCCAGCGTGATCTGCTCCATGTTGGCAAAGCCCGTGAAGGCGTGCATCACACCCCAGACCGTGCCGAACAGGCCCACATAGGGAGAGACCGAACCCACGGTGCCCAGGAAGGACAGGCCCGATTCGACCTCGTCGAGCTCGCGCTGGAAGCTGGCGCGCATGGCGCGGCGCGTGCCGTCCATGAGCGTGGCCACGTCGGCGATGCGGCGCTCGCGCAGCTTCTGGTATTCGCGCATGCCGCTGGCGAAGATGCGTTCCATGGGGCCGCCCTGCTTGGCATGGTGGGCCGCCGAGGCATAGAGGTCGTTGAGGCTGGTGCCGGACCAGAAGTCCTGCTCGAAGTTGTCGTTGAGCGTGCGCACGCGCTTCAGGGTCTGGGCCTTGCGGAAGATGGTGGCCCAGCTGGCGATGGAGGCGCCCACCAGGATCAGCATCACCAGTTGCACCACCCAGCTGGCCTGCATCACGAGGCTGAGGATGGACATGTCTTGGGAGTTCATGAAAGTTGCTCCAGGATATGGTTCGGAATTCTCGCGGGGCGCATGGCCGTGCCATCCACCCACCCAATGCGGATCAGCCCCTCGCACAGCGGCACGGGGTCCATGGGTTGATTGTCAGTGTTCATCAGTAAAGCTTGCTGCTGTATTGTGAGCGAAGCGCGACCGGCACTTTGCAGCTTTGCGGTAACAATGAGTTGGTCGTCCAGCCGCGCCGGCCGCAGGTATTGCAGCTGCGCAGACGTTACGACAAAAATGCCGCCGGTTTGTTCCCGCAGGCTTTGCTGGGCGATGCCCAGCGAGCGCAGCCACTCGGTGCGCGCGCGTTCGAAGAATTTCAGGTAGTTGGCATAGAACACGATGCCGCCGGCATCGGTGTCTTCCCAGTACACGCGTATAGGAAACTCAAAGGCCATGGTGGGTCAGCCCAGGAGCTTTTTCATGCGTGCAATGGCTTCCTGCAATTGCTCCATGGAGTTGGCTGTGGAAAAACGCACATAGTTGGCAGTTTCGGCCTGACCGAAGTCGCGGCCCGGTGTGATGGCCAGGTGGGCGCGGTCCATGAGCGCGTAGGCAAAATCCCAGCTACCTTGCACGCCCAGCTTGGCGGCAGCCGCGCGGCAGTCGGCCCAGGCGTAGAAGGCGCCATCGGGCTTGACGGGCACGGGCAGGCCCAGGGCATCGAGCGCGGGAATGAAGTAGTCGCGGCGGGCCTTGAATTCGGCGCGACGGCGTTCGTACTCGGCAATGCTTTCGGGCTCGAAGCAGGCCAGCGCCGCATATTGCGAGACGGTGCTGGCGCAGATGAACAGGTGCTGGGCCAGCATCTCGATGGGGTTGACCAGGGCTTCGGGCACCACCATCCAGCCCAGGCGCCAGCCCGTCATGTTGAAGTATTTGCTGAAGCTGTTGATGGAGATGACGTCCTCGCCCAGCTGCAGGGCCGTGTGGCCGAACTGCTCTTCGTAGGACAGGCCCAGGTAGATCTCGTCGATGATGGTCAGGCCCCCCCTGGAGCGGACCACCTCATGGATGCGGCGCAGCTCGTCGGGCGCGATCGAGGTGCCCGTGGGATTGGACGGCGAGGCCAGCATCACGCCGCGCGTGCGCTCGCCCCAGGCGGCCTGCACCTTGTCGGCGCTGAGCTGGAAGCGCTCGGCCGCGCAAGAGGGGATCAGCACCGGCCGGCCTTCGGCCGCCGAGACGAAGTGGCGGTTGCAGGGGTAGCTGGGGTCGGGCATCAGCACTTCGTCGCCCTCGTTGATCAGGGCCAGGCAGGCCAGCTGCAGCGCGGCCGAGGCCCCGGCCGTGACGATGATGCGCCGCGCCGGCACATCGACGCCGAAGCGCTGCGCATACCAGCCGCTGATGCGCTCGCGCAGCTCGGGCAGGCCCGGCGCCTGGGTGTACTGCGTGCGGCCCGCGCGGATGGCGCGCTCGGCCGCCTCCTGCACCAGCGGCGGGGCGCCGAAGTCGGGCTCGCCGATGTTCAGGTAGATCATGGGCGTGCCGCTGTCCTTGGACTGGCGCGCGACTTCCTGGGCGCGCTTGGCCATTTCCATGACATAAAAGGGTTCGATGCGCTGGGCGCGGCGGGAAAGCTGCATGACGGGCAAACGATCTATCGGTGTGAGGGGCGCTTGAAACCGGCGCGGCCCAGCTCAGGGACATCGAGCAAGGGCCGCTCCGCCGCGAGGATGTCGTCCCCCTCCAGAAGAGAGAGGGGGAAGCCGCGTCAGCGGCTCAGGGGGTGTCTTTCCTGTCCTTTTCCACCTCGGCGCTGCGCAGCTGGGGCGCCAGGCCGTTGAGCACGGCATTCACGTACTTGTGGCCGTCCGTGCCGCCGAATTCCTTGGCCAGCTCGATGCACTCGTTGAGCACCACGCGCCAGGGCACGTCGGGGCAGTGCTGGAATTCGTAGACGCCGATCCACATGCAGGCATGCTCGATGGGCGAAATCTCGGCCAGCGTGCGGTCCAGCTGGGGCGCGATCAGTGTGTCCAGCTGTTCCTCGGCTTCCACGCAGCCGCGCAGCAGCGCGTCGTAGTGCACGGAGTCGGCCTTGTGAAAGCCGGCTAGGTCGCGCGTGAAGCGGTCGATGTCGAGCACCGCGTTGCGGCTCACGATGTGCTGGTACAGGCCTTGCAGCGCGAATTCGCGCGCACGGCTGCGGTTGGACTTGGAGCCCGCCTTGCGCGCGCCGGTGCTGGTCAGCCCGGTGCGGCTTTGGCGGGGAGGGCGGCTCGAAGCCGGGCTGCTGCTGGGTTGGTCGTCACTCATGGTCGTCGCTGTCATCAGCGTAGTGGTCGTAGGCGTTGAGCAGGTTGGCCATTTCCACGGCCACGCGGGCCGCGTCGCGGCCTTTTTCAACCTGGCGGGCAATGGCCTGCTCGATGTTTTCGGTGGTGATGATCGCGTTGGCGATCGGCAGGCGGTAGTCCAGGGCCAGGCGTGTCACGGCGGCGCCCGATTCGTTGGCCACCAGCTCGAAGTGGTATGTCTCGCCGCGGATGATGCAACCCAGCGCCACCAGGGCGTCGTACTCGTCGGTCTCGGCCAGCGCCTGCAGGGCCACGGGCACTTCCAGGGCTCCGGGCACGGTGACATGGCCGATGTTCTCGGACTTCACGCCCAGGGCCAGCAGCTCGTCGCGGCAGGCGTTGAGCAGGGTGTTGGTAATGCTTTCGTTGAAACGTGCCTGGACGATGCCGATCTTCAGGTCGGCGCCATTGAGGTTCTGGCCTTGGCCTTTTTCTGCGTTCAGCATGATGGTGTTTATTCCTTGGGGATGTAGCCGCTGATTTCCAGGCCGTATCCGGCCATGCTGGGCAGGCGGCGAGGCTGGCCCATGAGCTGCATCCTGGAGACGCCGAGTTCGCGCAGTATCTGTGCGCCCACACCGTAGGTGCGCAGGTCCATGCGGCCGCGCTCGGGCGCCTGGGCCGAACGGGCGCTGCCCTCGAACTGGGCCAGCAGCTGCTCGCCCGATTCGCCGCAGTTGAGCAGCACCGCCACGCCCTGGTTCTTGTCGGCGATGTACTTCAGGCTTTCGTCCAGATTCCAGGAGTGCTGGCTGCGGCCGACCTCGAGCGCGTCGAGCACCGACAGCGGCTCGTGCACACGCACCGGAACCGGCGTGCCGGCCTCCCACTGGCCCTTGGTCAGCGCCAGGTGCACGGAGCCGCTGGGCACGTCGCGGAAGGCATGGGCGATGAATTCGCCATGGGCGGTCTGCAGAGGGCGGATGCCCACTTTCTGCAGCAGCGACTCGTTGCGGCTGCGGTATTCGATGAGGTCGGCAATGGTGCCGATCTTGAGGCCGTGTTCGGCGCAGAACAGCTGCAGATCGGGCAGGCGGGCCATGGTGCCGTCGTCCTTCATGATCTCGCAGATCACGGCCGAGGGCGTGCAGCCCGCCAGGGCCGCGAGGTCGCAGCCGGCTTCGGTGTGGCCGGCGCGCATGAGCACGCCGCCGTCCACCGCCTGCAGCGGGAAGACGTGGCCGGGCTGCACCAGGTCGGTGGGCTGGCTGTTCTTGTTGACCGCCACCTGCACGGTGCGGGCGCGGTCGGCGGCCGAGATGCCGGTGGTCACGCCTTCGGCGGCTTCGATGGAGACGGTGAAGGCTGTGCTGTACACCGTGCCGTTGCGTGCCGCCATGGGCGGCAGCTTGAGGAATTCGCAGCGCTCGCGTGTCAGCGTCAGGCAGACCAGGCCGCGGCCGAAACGGGCCATGAAGTTGATCGCCTCGGGCGTGACGTGGTCGGATGCCAGAACCAGATCGCCTTCGTTTTCGCGGTCTTCCTCGTCAACGAGAACGACCATGCGGCCGGCACGGATCTCGGCCACGATGTCTTCCACCGGCGAAATCGGCACGGGGGTGAGGGTGCTGTTCATGAAAGGGCCTTCTTGGACTTGCTGGATGCGGTGTCTGGCTGTCAGCAGCTGGCGTCGCGCACGCACCAGTGTCCGGTAATGCCGGGAGCTGGCCCGGGCAGGACTTCCAAAGAACGTGGGAGGCGGCAAAGCCGCTTTTCAGCCAGGCAGGGCCTTGCGGAAAGTGCTCATTCTATGCCAGTCGAGGTCGGCACCATTGCGCTTTGGAGCTATACCAATTGGCAATCTTCCGGTTATCCGTAATGCCAGCACGGCTGTGGCTTGGCACGTGTTGTACAAAACCGGCGCTGCGAAAACCAGGGACGCCGAGCAAGAGCCGCCTTGCGGCGAGGGCGTCGTCCCCCTGGGGGGAAGGCGCGTAGCGCCTCAGGGGGGATCCTTCAACACCACATCGCTGTCGGGATAGGCGCAGCAGGGCAGCACATAGCCTTCGGCCTTTTCCTCGGCGCTCAGGCCCGGCCATTCGATCTGGTAGTGCACCTGGCCCGAAACCAGCTGGCCCAGGCAGGTGCGGCAGGTGCCGTTGCGGCAGGAGCTGGGCCAGTTCACGCCGCCGCCTTCCAGCGAATCGAGCAGCGACTGGTCGGCCCAGGCATCCACCTGCTGTTCGCTGGGCGTGCACCTGGCAATGAAAAAAGGAGGGGCGAAAGGCGAGAGATTGGAGGAGTCGCTGGACATGGCGCAGTAAAACGCGAAACGGTACGGAACACGGTGCAAAAAGGCGGCGCAGTGGGGGCGGCGCGGTGGGCCGGGGCCAGGCACCAAGCCATCTTTGTACCGCGTTTGCCATGGCAGTTTTGGTCATGTGGTTTGCCTGATTTTTAAGCAATTGATTCAATGTCTATGCAAATCAATGGCTTGCAGGTTTTTTGCCGCACTTCGTAAGCTTTGTCCACATGCTTGTCCTGCCTTTCTGGGGGTAATTGCCGGCCATGCTCCGGGCCTGCAACCGGTCGCTGCCGGATGCCGCAGCTGGGATGGTTCTGCCCAAAAAATCATCAATGAAAAATTGTTTCAATGAAATCAATGGCTTGATCCTCTTATCCAGAGAGCAGATGCGCTTGTTCACAGGATTGTCCAGGCCGGCACGGGATAAGTCGGGAGGTCGATGCATGGGTCTGCCTTGTTTTTGAGCATTTAATTTTTATTGAGAAAAATCAATGACTTGATGGAGTGCTGCAAAAGCTATTCAGGCTTGTCCACAAGCTTGTTACGCCAAATTGGGGAAAAGCCGGCACCTGCCGGCTGCAAAAGTCGCCTGAGTAACGCCGCGCCATGGCTGGCGCGGATACATTGCGTGTCGAACCCTGCAGCGGGGAGCAAACTGGACACAAAGGAGTGAATGCTATGGCAGTGGATTTTCAAGGCCGTGTGGCCATCGTGACCGGTGCGGGCGGCGGCCTGGGCCGCCTGCATGCGCTGGCGCTGGCCCGGCGCGGCGCCAAGGTGGTGGTCAATGATCTGGGCGGCGCGGTCGACGGTTCGGGTAGCTCGGCCACGGCGGTGCAGAAGGTGGTTCAAGAGATCCGCGCCGCGGGCGGCGAAGCCATTGCCAATGCGGCATCGGTCACGGACTTCGAGGCCGTGCAGGCCATGGTGAAGCAGGCCATCGACACCTGGGGCCGCGTGGACATCCTGGTCAACAACGCCGGCATTTTGCGCGACAAGAGCTTTGCCAAGATGGACATGGCCGACTTCCGCCTGGTGGTGGAAGTGCACCTGATGGGCGCGGCCAACTGCTGCAAGGCCGTGTGGCCGCACATGCAGGCGCAGAACTACGGCCGCATCGTGATGACGACCTCGTCCACGGGTCTGTACGGCAACTTCGGCCAGGCCAACTACGGCGCGGCCAAGCTGGCCCAGGTGGGCCTGATGCAGACCCTGGCCATCGAAGGTGCCAAGCACGACATCCGCGTCAACGCCCTGGCGCCCACGGCGGCCACGCGCATGACCGAGGGCCTGCTGCCAGAGCCCGTGCTGGAAGCGCTCAAGCCCGAGGCCGTGGTGCCCGCCATGCTGGTGCTGGCCCATGAGAGCGCGCCCACGCGCGCCATTTTGTGTGCCGGCGCCGGCGGTTTCGAGGCCGCGCACATCACCCTGACCCAGGGCCTGTACCTGGGCATTGGCGACGAGGTGCCCGAGGCGCTGGCCGAACGCCTGGCCGAAGTCACGGCCAGCGAAGGCCAGCAGGTGCCGGGCGGCGGCTCGGTGCAGGGGCAGGTGGAAGTCGGCAAGGCCATGGCCGCGCACGGCCATTGAATGGGTTTTGTCCGGGGCGTCGTGAGACGGCCCTGGTACCCGGCCTGGACCGGTCTGCCTAGCACCAATGCAAAAAGCCCTGGCCGACAAGCTTTTTGCCGTTGCAAAGTGGGTGGCGGCTCTGGCGCCAGCGCCCGCAGAATCTGACATTTTGCTTGCGCCGCCTTGAGCTTTAGGTGTTGCGACTGGCCGAAATACGAGGTTAAACGGCCAGCCGGCATCGCTTTCGGCCTCATTTCTCTATCATTCGCCGTCTGGGCGCGGTCTGGCAGGCAAGGTTTGTCATCAGCGTCCTCACCAACAAACGGTAAACAAGAATGAAGACATCGCAGACCGCCGTGACCATGCCGAGCACCGACAGACTGCTGGGTATTCGTCGTGGCATCGAGAAAGAGGGATTGCGGGTGCTGCCCACGGGCTCGCTGGCTCTCACACCCCATCCGGCGGTGCTGGGGTCGGCCTTGACCCATCCGCACATCACCACGGATTACAGCGAGTCGCAACTGGAGCTCATCACCGGCGCCCGCCTGGGCGTGCAGGAATGCCTGGACGAGCTGACCGAGGTGCACCAGTTCGTGCTGCGCAACCTCAGCGAGAGCGGCGAGCTGATGTGGAATGCGAGCATGCCCTGCGGACTGCCCATCGACGAAACGATTCCGCTGGGCCGCTACGGCTCCTCGCATTCGGGACGTTCCAAGAGCGTGTACCGCATGGGCCTGGGCCACCGGTACGGCCGGCGCATGCAGACGATCTCGGGCATCCACTACAACTGGTCGCTGCCCGGCGTGACCAGCGACGAGTACTTTGCGCTGATCCGCAATTTCCGCCGCCATGCCTTTGTGCTGCTGTTCCTGTACGGTGCCTCGCCGGCCTTGTGCCCCTGCTTCGTGGAAGGCCGCGAGCACCGCCTGCAGCCGCTGGGCGACGGCAAGGACGCGCTGCATCTGCCTTATGCGACCTCGCTGCGCATGGGGCGCCTGGGCTACCAGAGCGATGCCCAGGCCAGCATCAACGTCAGCTACAACGGGCTGGACGGCTATGCCGATTCGCTGCACGACGCGCTAGTGCGACCCTATCCGGTCTATGAACAGCTGGGCGTGCGCAACCCCGGTGGCGACTACAACCAGCTGGGCACGGGGCTGCTGCAGATCGAGAACGAGTTCTACGGCACCATCCGCCCCAAGCGCACCGTGAAAAGCGGCGAGCGCCCGCTGCACGCGCTGCGCGAGCGCGGCGTCGAATATGTGGAAGTGCGTCTCATGGACATCGATCCGTTCGAGACCGTGGGCATTGCTCCGGCCACCATGCGCATGCTCGACGTCTTCCTGCTGCACTGCCTTCACAGCGCCAGCCCGCCCGATACGCCCCAGGAGATCGCCGACCTCAAGCGCAACCAGCACCTGGCGGCCGAGCAGGGCCGAGAGCCGGGCCTGATGCTGACGAAGGGCGGCCAGCAGGTGCTGCTGACCGACTGGGCGCAGCAAGTGCTGCAGCAGTGCCGGCCCTATGCTCAGGCACTGGATGCGGCCAACGCCTGCGGCGACTACAGCGCGGCCCTGGAACAGGCGCTGGCGCGTGTGGCAGGCCGCGAGACCACGCCTTCGGCGCATGTGCTGCAGGAGCTGAGCGGCCGCTACGGCAACCGCTATATCGACTTCATGTCCGCGCAGTCGGCCCATGCCCGGGATGCGCTTTTGGCGCTGCCCTGGACGGCCGGGCAGCAAGCGCGCTACGAGCAGCTCACGGCGGAGTCCGTGGCCGCGCAGGCACGCATCGAAGCGGCCGATACCCTGTCCTTCGAGGAGTGGCGGCTGCGCTATATGGCGCCCGAGAGCCTGCTCTAGACGCAGCACCTGCTGCCTCATCAGGTGAAGGCGCTGAGGCCTGCTGGTTGGCCTTGTCACGCATGTGACATATAAGTTTCATATAGTTACATGGACAGCCGTGAGCGGCCGGCCGGAAATGGTCCGGGTCCGGCGCGGAACCGGGCTGTGCAGGTTGGTGCAACGTGTCGATATTCCGATTCCAGAATCTTTCCGTGGCTCGCAAGATGTGGGCGCTTTTTCTCGGACTGTTGCTGTGCTGTGTGCTGGTGGCGGGCGGCCTGCTCGCGCATCTGCAGAGCGTGGAGCAGCAGGTCAGCGCCACGGTGCAGGCCACGGACAAGCGCATCAACCTGGCGCTGCGCTGGCAGGCGCTGACGCTGCAGAGCGTGGAGGCGGCACTGGCCAGCGTGCTGTCGTCCGAGGAACACCTGATCGCGCAGCTGTCGCAAAAGGCCAGGGCGCTGATGGCCCAGGCCCAGAACCTGCAGCAGCAGGTGCAGGCAGGCGCCCAGAGCCAGGCCGACCAGCAGGGTCTGGCCAGCGTGGAAAAAGAGCGCAAGACCGTGCTGGCCATCTACGAGCAGGCCTACCAGGCCCGCGACCTGGGCAAGGCCTGGGAGGCTCAGAAGCTGGTCGATGAACAGCTGGTGCCGGCCGCGCAGCGCTATGTGAAGGCCCAGGATGCCTTCATCGCCCAGCAGCAAAGCCAGCGCCAGGAGGCCGAGCAGCAAGGCCGCGGGCGCAGTGACTGGGCCAAGGCCGTGGCAGTGGCTGTGGGCCTGTGCGTGAGCCTGGCCGGTGCCCTGCTGGCGCGGGCCACCATCCGCTCCATCACCGCGCCGCTAGGCCAGGCGGTGCAGCTGGCGCAGACCATTGCGGACGGCGATCTGTCCTATGCGGAAAACAGCGGGCGCCAGGATGAACTGGGCGAGCTCATGCGCGCCCTGGCGCAGATGACCGAGCGCCTGCGCGCGCTGGTGGGCGAGGTGCAGGGCGGCGTGGTGGCGGTGGCCACGGCCTCGAGCCAGATGGCGCAGGACAATACCGACCTGTCGCAGCGCACGGCCCATGCGGCGCAGCAGCTCAAGGCCACGGTCGGCAGCATCGAAAGCATGGTGACGCTGGTCACCCATTCCGTGGAGAGCGCCCACCATGCCGACCAGAGTGCGCGCAGCGCGGCCGCTGCGGCCGAAAGCGGCGGCGCCGTGGTGCAGGAGGTGGTGCGCAACATGCAGCACATGGCGCAAAGCAGCCAGCAGGTGGCTGCCATCGTCGGCGTGATCGACGGCATCGCCTTTCAGACCAATATCCTGGCGCTCAACGCCGCCGTGGAGGCCGCGCGCGCCGGCTCGCAAGGGCGGGGCTTTGCCGTGGTGGCTTCCGAGGTGCGGGAGCTGGCCCAGCGCAGCGCCGAAGCGGCCAAGCAGATCCGTTCGTTGATCGAGAGCTCCGGCCAGCAGATGCGCTCGGGCACGGCCCTGGCGCAGCAGGCCGGCCAGCGCATGGCGCATATTGTTCAGGACGTGCACAAGGTCAGCAACATGATCGCATCGATCACCGAGGCCGCGCAGGCGCAGAACCAGGGCATTGCCCAGATCAGCCAGGCCGTGCAGATGCTGGATGACATGACGACGCAGAACACGGGTCTGGTGGCCGAATCGAGCGCGGCCGCGCACGAGCTCTTCAACCAGGCCCGGCGCCTGGAAAGCGGTGCGGCGCGCTTCAGGCTGGACGCGCTGGAGCAGGCGCACGGCCATGCTACGCAGCAGCTGCTGGCCTTGCCGGCCTGAGGGGTCTAGCGGTCAGTTGCCGGCGGCTTCGATCCGGGCCAGCGCGGCCCCGGCGTCCTCGCACCAGAACTGCAGGGCGCCGTAAAACCCTTCCCAGACGCAGCCGTTGCAGCCGCGTCCGCAGCAGGTGCTGGGCTCGGGCGGAGGACTGCGCAGGCTCACGCGCGCGGCAGCCGCGCGCTGCGTCCAGAGCGCAATCCGTGCCCGCGCCTCGATCAGCGGGGGCATGCCTCAGCCCTTTTTCCTGCGGCCCAGCAGGAACTGGGCGATGAAGGCCAGGCCCAGGATCAGCGCAAACCAGCCGACCAGATAGGACTGGGCCAACAGCTGGCCGATGCCGCTGTCGGGCTTGATGAGGGGGGCGACGAGAATGATCAGGCCGATCAGTGCGATCGTCAGGCCCTTGATCAGGATCTCGTTGCGGGATTTGCGCGAAGCGCCGGTTTTTTGGGGTGCGGAAGGCAGGGGCATAAGTGAGCGCGCCGGTCAGAAAAGCAGGAGACGATTATCCTCGGGATGCTCCGCACGGATCGTCGCGCCGTGTGCATCTGCGCCTCGGGCGGCCTGCTGCGTTGTAAATGCTCGCAATAGCTGCAGCTATTGCTGCGCTTTAGGCCTTGCATCCCGTCCCGAGCCGCAGCGCCCACTTGCCGCCTGATCCCCGCGAAGCATTCCTTGCCCGCCTGATTTCCCATCCAAGACAAGAAAGATAACCCGTCATGGCCATCCAATGGTTTCCCGGTCACATGCACTTGACGCGCCAGGCCATCATGGAGCGCATCAAGGAAATCGACGTGGTCATCGAGGTACTGGATGCGCGCCTGCCGGGCTCCAGCGCCAACCCCCTGCTGCAGGAGATGACCGGCCACAAGCCGCGGCTGAAGATCCTCAACAAGCAGGATCTGGCCGATGCCGCGCAGACCCAGGCCTGGCTGGACTGGTACAACGCCCAGAGCGAAACCCGCGCCATTGCGCTCGATGCCTCCGAGCCGGCGCCCACCAAGCGCCTGATCGAGCAGTGCAAGCTGCTGGCTCCGTCGCGCGGCGGCATGGCCAAGCCCATGCGCGTGCTGATCTGCGGCGTGCCCAACGTGGGCAAATCCACGCTGATCAATTCCATGAGCGGCAAAAGCCAGGCCAAGACCGGCAACGAAGCCGGCGTGACCAAGCTGGAGCAACGCATCGTGCTGGCCGACGACTTCTATCTCTGGGACACGCCGGGCATGCTGTGGCCGCGCATCGTCGTGGAAAAAAGCGGCTTCAACCTGGCCGCCAGCGGCGCCGTGGGCCGCAATGCCTACGACGAGGAACTGGTGGCGCTGGAGCTGCTGCTGTATCTGCAAAAGCACTATGCGGCCATGCTGGAGCAGCGCTACAAGCTTGGCCTGGCGAGCGAGGAGATTGCGGCACTGCATGACGACGAACTGCTGGCCCTGATAGGCAAGAAGCGCGGCGCCGTGATGAGCGGCGGACGCGTGAACCTGCAAAAGGCCGCCGAGCTGGTGCTGACCGATTTCCGCGACGCGACCATAGGCCGCATCACGCTGGAAATGCCCGCCGAATTCGAGGTCTGGCTGGCCGAGGGCCAGCTCAAGGATGCCGAGCGCCAGGCAAAAAAGGATGCCCGCGCGGCCCAGCGCAAGCGCCCCAGCAGGCCGCCAAGAACCGAAGAGGGCGCTGCGGCCAAGGCCGGCAGGCCCACGGCGCCGAAAAAGCCGCGCCCCTAGCGCCCGTGTCTCCGTCGGGAAAGATATTTTTGTAGAGATCACTACAGCATTGCAGCAGTCATGACGGAGTCCTATGCTTCCGCCATGACTCTCACTTCGGACTCCTGGCTGGCTCTGATCGTCAGCCTCCCGGCCTCTGGCGCTACGCCACGCATGCGGATCTGGCGTGCCGTCAAGGCGTTGGGCTGCGCCGCCCTGCGCGATGGAGCCTATCTGCTTCCTGAGAGGGTGGAACAGGCCGCGCAACTGCAAGCCCTGGCAGACGAGGCCTTGCAAGAGGGGGGGCAAGCCTGGCTGCTCCACGTCAAAGCCCAGGACATGGCCGAGCAAGCCGTCTACCAGGCGCTGTTCGACCGCACCGAAGACTACAGCCGATGGCTGCTGGATCTGGCCGAGGCGCGCAAAACGCTGTCCAATCTCGGCTCGGCCGAGCTCAATCGCTTGCAGCGTCGGCAAGCACGCGCCTATGACGCGATCCGCAAGATCGACTTCTTCCCCGGCGAGACCTCGATACGCGCCGAAGCCCAGTGGCGGGACTTCACCAACGCCATCGATGCCATGCAGTCGCCTGGCGAGCCGCAGGCCACCGCTGGACGCATTGCCCGGCGCGACCGCATGCAGTACCAGGGGCGGCTGTGGGCCACGCGCCGCCATCTCTGGGTGGACCGCGTGGCCAGCGCCTGGCTGGTCCAGCGCTTCATCGATCCGCACGCACGCTTTCTGTGGCTGGATGCTCCGGCCGACTGCCCGCCGGATGCGCTGGGCTTCGACTTCGACGGCGCGACCTTCTCGCACGTCGGCGAGCGGGTGACGTTCGAGGTGCTGTTGGCGAGCTTCGGCCTCGACGGTGACCGCGGCCTCTCCCAGCTGGGCGCCATGGTGCATGCACTCGATGTAGGTGGCACCTCCACGGCCGAGGCTGCCGGTTTCGAGGCGGTGCTGGCGGGCTCCCGCAAGCGCTGGCCCGACGACGACTCATTGCTCGCAGACATCGGCGGGGTGCTGGACTCGCTTCATGCGCATTTCTCCAGCCCGCGCAAGCCCTAGCACTCAAGCACTCCAGAAACGAATATGAACGACCTCAACACAACGACAGCGACCGATGCCAGTGCCGCAAGCCCCGCCGGCTACACCCTGTGGCAGCTCGTGCGCTACATGCTGGCCCTGGGCACCTGGGGCTTTGGCGGCCCCGTGGCCCTGGCAGGCTATATGTACCGCGATCTGGTGGAAAAGCGCCGCTGGATCACCGATGCGGACTACAAGGAAGGCCTGGCGCTGGCCCAGCTGATGCCAGGCCCCCTGGCCGCGCAGTTGGCGATCTACCTCGGCTATGTCCATTACCGCTTCCTCGGGGCCTCCCTGGTGGGCATAGCTTTTGTGCTGCCGTCCTTCTTCATGGTCGTAGCGCTTGGCGCTGCGTATGTCGCGTTTGGCGGGATCGGCTGGATGCAGTCGGTGTTCTACGGCGTGGGTGCTGCGGTGATCGGCATCATCGCCATGAGCGCCTACAAGCTGACGACCAAGAGCATCGGCAAGGACAGGCTGCTGTGGCCCATCTTCCTGGTCAGCGCGGCCGTCACCGTGATCACCAAATCGGAGGAAGTCTGGCTCTTCCTCGGGGCGGGTGTGCTGGTGTGGTTCTGGCGGGCACCTCCCTCCTGGCTCAAGCGTAACGGCGGCCTCAACAGCCTTGCCGCGCCGCTGCTGGGGATGTTCGCGCTCAGCACCATCGACTGGACCAAGCTCAAGCAGATCGGCCTGTACTTCGCCTACGCGGGCAGCTTCGTCTTCGGCAGCGGCCTGGCGATCGTGCCCTTCCTCTACGGTGGCGTGGTCAAGGAATACGGCTGGCTGACCGATCAGCAGTTCGTGGATGCGGTGGCCGTGGCCATGATCACGCCGGGCCCGGTGGTGATCACCACCGGCTTCATTGGCTACCTGGTCACGGGATTTTGGGGCGCGGTGGTGGCGGCGCTGGCCACTTTCGTGCCTTGCTACCTGTTCACGGTGGTTCCTGCACCGTATTTCAAGAAATACGGCAAGCGCCCCGATGTCATCGCCTTCGTCGATGGCGTGACCGCTGCTGCGATCGGCTCCATCGCCGGCGCGGTGATCGTCATCGGCCAGCGCTCCATCTCCGACTGGATCACCGCCGCGCTGGCGATTGCGACTGCCGCCATTCTGTGGCGCTTCAAGAAGGTTCCCGAGCCCTTCATCGTGCTGGCGGCGGCCGTGATCGGCCTGATCGTGCACCCGCTGGTCACACACGGCTAATCCCCCAGCCCAGGAGTAACACCATGCAATGGATCACCCGCGAACGTCCCAAGATCGATCGCATCGCCTGCCCCTGGCTGATTGCGCGCTTCATCGACCGGGAGCCCGAGTTCCTCTATGTGCCGGCCAGCGAGGTGCTGAGCACCGCCAAGGCCACCGGCGCCATACCCTACGACATTCCAAATGTCGAGCTGAGCCACGTGGGCGAATTGTGCAGCTTTGACGCCTTTCTCGCGAAGTACCGCCTGGACGATCCCGCGCTGCGCCAGTTGGCAGCAATCGTGCGCGGCGCCGATACGTCAAGGCTGGAGCTGACGCCGCAATCCGCGGGGCTCCATGCCCTGTCGCTGGGGCTGTCGCACAACTTCAGCGACGATCAAGAGATGCTCCAGCACGGCATGGTGATGTATGACGCACTCTATGCGTGGTGCCGCTCTTGCCAGGCCGAGACGCACAACTGGCCTCCCGCCATGACCGCCTGACCACCCGGATGGAGACCCCAATGTTTGCCCCGACCCTGCAATCCCAGTTCCGAAATCGAACCCTGGCCTCCAGAATCATGCTCGCCACATTTGTCCAGGCCGTGAGCTTGGCTGGCGCCTTTGCTGCGTCTGGCCATGGCGAGCTCAGCGGCTCGCAGATCCGCGCCGCCATCGTCGGCAAGTACGTGACCGACGAACATCATTGGGGACACAAGTATTTCCCTGGCGGGCGTGTCGAGCGACTGGAGAACGAGCGATTGAAGTCAGCGCGCTGGTCCATCAAGAACGACCGGCTGTGCTTGCTGCAACCGGAGATCAGCAAGGACGAACCGATCTGCTACCGCGTCGTGCGCGATGGGCGAGAACTGCAATATCTGGACGACAGCAGCTTTGTGGTGTTCCGCGGCCTGGTGCGGCCCATGCCCAGGCGCGAACCGTGAGCGGCGGGGCGGCTAGGGCCTGTCATCAATCAATCTCCCCTTTGGACTTGAAGGCCAAAGGCCCGAACCCAGGTGAAGTGGTATGACCAGAAGATATGCCATTGGCGATGGCCCATGGGA
>NZ_BMEU01000002.1 GCF_014637085.1 Comamonas phosphati
GCACCAAGCGAACCGCACGTTCGCGGACTTCGGGTGAAAACTTGTTCGACTTCGTCATGGCTCAATCCTCTCAGAGAAAAGAGCCTCCTCAAAACCTGGGGCGGTTCACCTCGTCCAGCCAGGGCAGGCCTTGCTGCAACATCGCTTTCTAGAAAAACAGAATGGCGGCCTTGGCCTGGTTCTGCGTGTGGATTCAATTGGTCAATGCAACACAATGATCGCCTCTGGCGCAAGGAGTGTCGGCATGAAGCAAAGACCGCGGATTTACTACACCGAAGCTCAGAAAGCATTGATGTGGGATCGCTGGAAAGCTGGCGATACCTTGCATGAGATCGGTAAGCTGTTTGACCGACCACACACCTCTGTTCAGAACATTTTGAGTGCGACGGGTGGCATCCGGCCTCCTGCAAGACACCGAGCGCGCTTGGCCTTGTCTCTGGCCGAGCGCGAGGAAATATCGCGCAGCCTGGCCGCAAGTGAGTCCATCCGCTGTGTCGCCAGACGTTTGAAACGCGCAGCGTCCACCATCAGCCGTGAACTCCTGCGCAATGGCGGCAAGACTTGCTACCGTGCGACCAAAGCTGATGAGGCTGCCTGGACGCGAGCACGCCGCCCAAAGACATGCAAGTTGGCCAACAACCCGGCACTGGCTCAAATCGTGGCGGTTAAATTGCAAAGTCAGTGGTCCCCCGAGCAAATAGCGGGGTGGCTCAAGCGAACCTATCCGGGCGAAAAGGATTTGCAGGTGTCTCACGAAGCCATCTACCGCACGCTCTTTGTCCAAACCCGTGGCGCCTTGAAGAAGGAGCTTCTGGAGCACTTGCGACGTACCAGGAGGATGCGTCGCTCGCGCCACTACACCCAGAAAACCCCCATCCATGGCCGAATCGTCGATGCCGTGCCCATCAGCGAGCGTCCAGCCTGCATAGAAGATCGGGCAGTACCGGGGCACTGGGAGGGCGATCTGTTGTTCGGCGATGCCTACAGCCAGATTGCGACGCTGGTGGAGCGACACACGCGCTACGTGATGCAGGTCAAGTTGGTGGACAAGGACTCCTACACCGTCGCTGCGGCACTGGCCAGGCATGCGCAGACCTTGCCGCAAGAGCTCTATCGTTCCTTGACCTGGGACCGGGGATCGGAAATGGCGGGGCACAAGCGATTCACCGTGGCCACCGACATCCAGGTCTACTTCTGCGATCCGCAAAACCCATGGCAGCGCGGAACGAACGAGAACACCAACGGGCTACTCAGGCAATACCTACCCAAGGGCATCGACATCTCGGGCTACTCGCAGGATGAGTTGGATGCGATTGCAAGAAAATTAAATGAGCGGCCCAGGAAGACCTTGGGGTACAGAACCCCGGCGGAGATGTTTAACGAGTGCGTTGCATCGATCGGTTGAATCCACACGTGAAAGCGGATACCTTGCGCTCCACAGCCAAGTGCGTGAGAAAGGCCGTAACTTCCCGCGCCCCCATCTCACGCGGATGGCGCTTGCCATGAAACAGAATGAAGCGCCGCGCCCAGTCCACATAAGCCTGCTCGGTGCGGATGGAATAGTGCAGCCCCCGGGTGCGCTGGCACAACTCCAGCAACCGGGGCGACTGCGGCGCGGCAGGGGCAGATGGAATGGAGGGCGTGTCCATCCGCAGAATTTTAGGCGGTCTAAATTGCTGCGGTCATGGGTAAATGTTAGAGGCAGGCATTATCTTTGACGCTTGACTTGGGCCCCTCTCCGTCGATAGGATGTAACAATTTAATTCTAGTTAGGCTCACACAGGAAAAATATGATCCCAACCGCAGCATTGCTTAACCCAACTGGGTATCTGATCGAAATCGGCATCAAGAAGATTGTTGAAAAAATATCCGACTCTGACAGCTCAACTCCTATTTCAACTCTTAAAGAAGAATCTCTTCGCGCTGAAATCAAAGCAAAAGCTTTGTTAGCACAGGCAAAGGTTGAGCAAGAGCTTGCCATATCAAGAAGAATAGATAGTGCCGAAGAGGTTGAAATAGAAGAGTTCTACGACACCTCCGGAAAAGGCAATGCCGGATTAAATACTGACGGAGAAACAATATCTCTTGGCCTAGGAGGAGAGGGTCGAAGAGTTACAAAACGAATAATAAAATTCAAAGGATGCACACCCATCATCCAACAGCAACCCAATGAAATTCAAGCCTGAATTTTTCAATTTGCAGCCTATGCTTTTATGGTCTTTCTTCCATTCATTGGATCTAACCCAACGCTCAAGCGGACCCGCATCCGGCGGGCCGCTTACCTAGTCCGTTAGCCCCCGATCAATTTAGGAGCACTAATGAGTATCTTATGGTGGGAAAAGACAGTTGAATATTTTTTCGTTCAAAAATATGTGGACATCAAAATGTTTGTCGCCCCTTTAGATGGCAAGCACGAGCAAGCCGGCGATGCTATATTTTCCAATGAAAGCAAATGGGTCTTAATTGAGTTCAAGCGAAGCAAAGAAAACATCGCGGAAGAATTAAGCAAACTCACAAACTTTGCCGAAGCAAAGAGCGCCCTAGAGCCGGAGGGAGCCCATCACCTAATAATCTATGGCGAGTCTCAAAATAATGAATTTTACTTAAATTGTCAACAATATTTCTCCGAATTATCAATTCCAATTGAGTATGCACTAAAGTCTGGTGCGGAGAGAGATTCATTCATAAACTATCTGAACAGATTTATTGGGTACAAAAAACAATCGCAAGGCAGTGCAGGTGGTTATGGTTTTGTTGCTGGAATAAGCAACGACGGCACCATCACAAAATGTATGAAACTATCAGAATTTGCTGAAGCATTAAATCTTGAAAAATCATTAAAACAAAAACTGCAACGACAGCTAGATCAGCAGAAAAGCTACTCAGGCCCGCAAATGGGCAGATAAACTAATCGGGCTAACACTTCATTCAACCGGGACGGGCTAACGCCCGCCCGTTAATTCAAACGTTAGGCATATGGAGAGGAGGGAATTTTTTGTGAAGGTCAGAGCAATTTTGTATATCTTGCTGGTTGCCACTTGCAGCTTCGCACATGGCGCATGCAAACCGGGCGATGAAATAGAGAATCGCCTTGCTCAGAAAGAGACAGTCTTCGCAAATGTGAGGGCTGCCGCGTTCCAAGGTAACGCTGAATGCCAGTTACTACTTGCTTCAATGTACGGGTATGGGATTGGTACGGAACAAAGTCAAAAGGCTGCACTTAGATGGCACTTCATATCTGCCCTCACTCTAGGTAAGCCTGCATATGGTGGCCTCCTTCAGTTGTTCGGAACGTCGGGTTCTCAGAACACATACGACCCCGTTCTGGTCTACGCGCTTATCTATTCTGGTGGGGGAGAGAAATACCGGGAGGCATTGGAGTATTGGGAAAAGAAAATGGCATCCTCTTTTGAGCGGGAGGAGGCCAGAAGAATCGGTGTTCTTCTTGAGAAGGGCTGAAAATAGGTTGCCGTATGGTAGGCGGGCATATTCCTAACATTTCATTCCGCGCGACCGCCTTCGGTGGCGCGTGAATTCAGGCGTTAGAGGAGTCCAATTTTGAAGACTGATTTTTATGCTCTGGCAATTCTCGAGATCCTGCTTTTGGCATTATTTTCTCTCTCGATCTTGATGCTGTTCGTTGCTTGGTTCAAAAAGCAAAACGGGGCCGCGGAGTTGAACGCGACCAGAGGCGAAACCTCGATGAATGGTTTGTTCACCGCGTACGGCATCTCAACCGTTGCATGCACAATTTCAATTGACGTCTCCTCTGGATGCGTCGATGGGAATAAGTCAACCATCGTGCTCGCTAACTACGCCATGCTTACTTACCTCTTCTTCTTTAGCGCTTGGTTCAGGAACTCAGTCTTATTCCCAATTCTGAATCGAATAAAAAATGATTGAGTTCATTATTTCGGACTACAGGCCATCATTTCTAACCTATCAATCAACACGGACGCGCTGACGCGCGCCGATTATCGTCGTTAGCAAGTAGCCCGAATAAGCGAAGCGCATCCGGGATGCTTCATTCGCCCGTCACCGCTTCATTCCGACACTGTGCCGGCTGCACTGCATTACCGTGAAGAAGAGTGGTCGGTTGCAATATGGTTGTGACGTTTTTACCGCATACGGGAATTTCCCCAGAAAAAACCCGGATGCGCTTCGCTTGTCGGGGCTACCAGCTGCAGAAGCAGACGCCCTTCGATGAAAGTGCCGTCTAACCGGCTCCGAAGCCATTTCCCAGTGGCTGGGCCAACTGCCCGGCGCCTCGGTCAGCCTGGGCTGGACGCTGCCGGTACTGATCACGGCCCTGCTCGCCGCCGCCGCCGACCGGCTGCTGGCCGTGCCGGCACCGCACAACCGCAATGCCTTGCCGTCCGCTACCAATACATGAGCTTAAAGCGTTTCACCAGAAAGCGCTTCAGGCCTATTTCATGCATAAAAGGTCTGCACACGCAGACCTTTTTGTTTTGTCCGACCCGGGCAGCTCTTACTGCTTGAGCACGTCGGCGCCCTTGGGTGGCGTGAAATGGAAGGTGGAGGCCGGCAGCGAGCCCAGGGTCTGCAGCTGCTTGAACTGCATCAACGAGCGCTGGCCGAAGCTGTCGAGGATGTCGAGCGCGGCCAGCTGGCCCTGCGGCGTGAAGCCCACGCGCACGCTCTTGAGCTGGCCGGCCTTGTCCCGGGGCGTGGCCAGCACCCATTCCAGCCCGCCTTCGGCCGGTGCCGACTGCAGGTCGAAGTCCGCCTTGAGCGCCTTCAGGTCGGTGGCCGCGGTCAGGATGGCCGCCGGCGTGCTGCCCAGCACCTGGGCCTGGGCACGCTGCGTGACCTGGTTCAGGTCCGCGTCGTACAGCCACAGCGTCTTGCCGTCGGCCACGATGGTCTGCTCGAACGGCTTGGTGTAGACGAACTTGAACTTGCCGGGCCGCTGGAATTCGAAGCTGCCGCTGGAATTCTTGGTGCGCGCCTCCTGGCCGTCCTTGGCCGGGGCCGTCACCGCCTGGGTGAACTCGGCCTTGCCGGCCTGGGAGTTCTTCATGAACGATTCCAGGCTCTGCAGCCCGTCAGCCATTGCAACGCTTGCGCTGCCAGCCATCAAAATTGCAGTGATGATTTTCTTCATAGAAATTTCTCCAATACGCCTACATAGCTCTCGGCGCATGAATTGAGCGCGCTCCATTCCAGCAGACGCCGAGCAAGAGCCGCCTCGCGGCGACGGCGTCGTCCCCCTTGGGGGAAGCCGCAACGCGGCTCAGGGGGTATCAAGATTCTCGGACAGGGACCAGCACTTCGCGCTGGCCGCTGGCCGTCAGCGAGCTGACCAGGCCAGCCCGCTCCATCTGCTCTAGCAGGTTGGCCGAACGGTTGTAGCCGATGCGCAGCTTGCGCTGCACGTAGGAAATGCTGGCCTTGCGGTCCTTGAGCACGATTTCCACGGCCTGGTCGTAGAGTTCGTCCTTCTCGCCGCTGCCGCCAGCTTCTCCATCCTCATCGCCGTCCCCATCGGCGGTGCCGCCTTCCAGCACGCCTTCGATGTAGTCGGCTTCGCCATGCGCCTTGAGGTAGCCGACGACGCGGTGCACCTCGTCGTCCGAGACGAAGGCGCCGTGCACGCGGATCGGCAGGCCCGTGCCGCTGGCCATGTAGAGCATGTCGCCCATGCCCAGCAGCGACTCGGCGCCCATCTGGTCCAGCACCGTGCGGCTGTCGATCTTGCTCGACACCTGGAAGGCGATACGTGTCGGGATGTTGGCCTTGATCAGGCCCGTGATCACGTCCACGCTGGGGCGCTGGGTGGCCAGGATCAGGTGGATGCCCGCGGCACGCGCCTTCTGGGCCAGGCGGGCGATCAGCTCCTCGATCTTCTTGCCGACGACCATCATCAGATCGGCCAGCTCGTCGATGACGATGACGATGTGCGGCAGGCGTTGCAGCGGCTCGGGGTCCTCGGGCGTCAGGCTGAATGGGTTGGGAATCGATTCCTCGCGCGCCTTGGCCTCGTCGATCTTGCTGTTGTAGCCGGCCAGATTGCGCACGCCCAGCTTGCTCATCAGCTTGTAGCGGCGCTCCATCTCGGCCACGCACCAGTTCAGGCCGTTCGCGGCCTGCTTCATGTCGGTGACCACGGGGCACAGCAGGTGCGGAATGCCTTCGTAGACCGACATTTCCAGCATCTTGGGGTCGATCATCAGCAGGCGCACGTCGCGGGCCTCGGCCTTGTACAGCAGCGACAGAATCATGGCGTTGATGCCGACGGACTTGCCCGAGCCCGTGGTGCCGGCCACCAGCACGTGGGGCATCTTGGCCAGGTCGGCCACCACCGGATTGCCCACGATGTCCTTGCCCAGGCCCATGGTCAGCAGGCTCTTGGCATCGTGGTAGATCTGGGAGCCCAGCACTTCCGACAGGCGGATGGACTGGCGCTTGGCATTGGGCAGCTCCAGCGCCATGAAGTTCTTGCCTGGAATCGTCTCGATCACGCGGATGGACACCAGCGACAGCGAGCGCGCCAGGTCCTTGGCCAGGTTCACGATCTGCGAGCCCTTGACGCCCGTGGCGGGCTCGATCTCGTAGCGCGTGATCACGGGGCCGGGCATGGCGGCGACCACGCGCACTTCCACGCCGAAGTCCTTGAGCCGCTTTTCGATCAGGCGGCTGGTCATCTCCAGCGTCTCGGGCGAGACGCTTTCCTGGCGCTGCGGGGCCGCGTCAAGCAGGTCCACCTGCGGCAGCTTGCTGTCGGGGTGGTCGGTGAACAGCGGCTGCTGGCGTTCCTTGACCACGCGCGCGCTGGGCTGGGCCGCGTCCTGCAGCACCGGCTCGATGATCTGCACGGGCGGATGGATGGGAGCGCTGATTTCGCCCTCGGTGCGGTCGAACACCACTTCCTCGCGCTCGCGGGCAGCCTTGCGGCCTGCTGCGGCATCCCTGGCAATCTCGCGGCGCTCGCGGCCGAACTGCACCATGCCGTCCAGGCGCGCGCCCAGGCCTTCGGCCAGATGTCCCCAGGAAAAGCCGAACACCATCGCCGTGCCGAGCACGAACAGGCAGATGCCGATCAGCCCCGAGCCGGTAAAGCCCAGCCACTGCAGGCCGTGCAGGCCGACCATGTAGCCGAACACGCCGCCGGCGGGGCCGGGCAGCAGGCTCTCGAAGCGATACAGGCGCGTCCACTCCAGCGCGCAGCTGGACGCCATGAGCAGCAGCAGTCCGCCCCAGAACAGGAAACGGCGGCGCCACAGCGGCATGAGGGCCAGCGGCACGCCGTCCTTGTTCGTGCCGCCGCGAATCCAGCGCATCAGCGCAAAGCTCCAGGCCTGGACCCCGGCCAGCACCAGCCACCAGACCGACATGCCGAAGCCGAAATAGCAGGCATCGGCCAGCCACGCGCCGACGCGCCCCATCCAGTTGTGAACGAAGGTCAGGTGCCCGTCCCCGGAGGTGGACCAGGCCGGGTCCTGCGGCGAATAGGTGAACATGGCCATGAGCCAGAACACCAGGGCCAGCAGGCCCAGCATGAGCAAAACCTCCTGGCTGAAGCGAATCACCCCATAGCGCGCAGGCGCGGTGCGGGATTTGGCCTTGCCGGAAGAAGGCGCTTTCAGAGCGTTCAATGAATAAGTCATAAACAAGCGGGAGCTTACCCCAGGCCCTTGGCCTGCCTCTGGAAACGGCCAAAGCAGCCGGCAAGCGTAATGCAAGTACTTGCAACAAAACAGGATGCCGACGGGCGTAACCAATCCATAACCATCATTTTTAACAATTGCGGCGATTGAGGCGGTACAAAACGCAACTCTTGATCACGAGCGATACTCCCATACCTACCGGATCAACCCTACTCCTCGCGCCGGTTGTCGGCATGCTGATGAGAACGTTTCACGATCTCTAGCAGTTTTAACAGAGCCCCGTTTCATGTCTTCTACAACACAACACGCACAAGTCCTCATTCTCGGCTCCGGCCCCGCCGGCTACACGGCCGCCGTCTATGCCGCCCGCGCCAACCTCAAGCCCCTGCTCATCACCGGCATGGCCCAGGGCGGCCAGCTGATGACGACCACCGAAGTGGACAACTGGCCCGCCGACGTGATGGGCGTGCAGGGCCCGGAGCTGATGCAGCGCTTTCTCGAGCATGCCGAGCGCTTCAAGACCCAGATTGTCTTTGATCACATCCACCAGGTCGACCTGTCCAAGCGCCCATTCACGCTGACCGGCGACAGCGGCACCTACACCTGCGATTCGCTGATCATCGCCACCGGCGCCTCGGCCAAGTACCTGGGCCTGCCTTCCGAAGAGGCCTTCATGGGCCGCGGCGTGTCGGCCTGCGCCACCTGCGACGGCTTCTTCTACCGCGAACAGCCCGTGTGCGTGATCGGCGGCGGCAACACCGCCGTGGAAGAAGCGCTGTACCTCTCCAACATCGCCAGCAAGGTCACCCTGGTGCACCGCCGCGACAAGTTCAAGGCCGAACCCATTCTCGTGGACAAGCTGATGGAGAAGGTCAAGGAGGGCCGGATCGTGCTCAAGACCCACTTCACGCTGGACGAAGTGCTGGGCGACCAGAGCGGCGTGACCGGCATCCGCATCAAGAGCACGCAGGACGGCCATGCCGAGGAAATCGCCCTGCAAGGCACCTTCATCGCCATCGGCCACCACCCCAACACCGACATCTTCCAGGGCCAGCTGGAGATGGAGAACGGCTACATCGTGACCCACGGCGGCCTCAAGGGCTTTGCCACCCAGACCAGCGTGCCCGGCGTTTTCGCCGCGGGCGACTGCCAGGACCATGTGTACCGCCAGGCCATCACCAGCGCCGGCACGGGCTGCATGGCCGCGCTGGACGCCCAGCGCTTCCTCGAACAGGAGTGATCGCTCTGGCGAGCCGCCGGCCCGTGGCGGCCTGAAAGCGTCAAAAGCCCTCGAACTTCGCCAGATATGGCCGAACCCGGGGGCTTTTTGCTGGAAACGCTATAATCGCAGGCTTTGCTGGATCTGAAACCGTCTGGTGAGTGAAGTTTGACTTCGCGCCGCACCGGATACTCCTGCAAATTCGGGCTACCGCCACCCAATGAAAACTGGCGAGGTGAGGTCGGCAACACATCCTGCCCGTGCAGGCTTTCCGGTGTTGACGACCGTTAAAACTATCGGAGTGTCCTCATGGCACGCGTATGTGAAGTAACGGGCAAGAAGCCCATGGTGGGCAACAATGTTTCCCACGCCAACAACAAGACCAAGCGTCGTTTCCTGCCCAACCTGCAATACCGCCGCTTCTGGGTGGAGAGCGAAAACCGTTGGGTGCGCCTGCGCGTTTCCAGCGCTGCTCTGCGTCTGATCGACAAGAACGGTATTGACTCCGTGCTCGCAGACATGCGCGCTCGTGGCCAAGCTTAATTCCCCGAAGGAGAAAAATCATGGCTGCTAAAGGCGGACGCGAAAAGATCAAGCTGGAATCCACTGCGGGTACCGGCCACTTCTACACCACCACCAAGAACAAGAAGACAATGCCTGAAAAGATGTTGATCTCGAAGTTCGACCCCAAGGCTCGCAAGCACGTCGAGTACAAGGAAGTGAAGCTGAAGTAATTCGGCCCATTGCCTGCAAAAAACCGCCGCACGCAAGTGCAGGCGGTTTTTTTATTCCTTCCTGGCCCTATTGCTCACGAGATTCTGAACACGTTCTGAACGGGCGGTAGATCAGCGATCCACGGTCAAGCGGCCGTGCGGCCGCCGCCGGCATCAGGCGTGGGCAGCGCGCAGCTTGACGGAGAACTCCGTGAGCATGGCAATGCCGCTGGCTTCGGCGCGCTGGCACCAGGCCTGCAACTGGCCGGTCAGCTGCTCGCGGCTCAGCGTGGTGTTGAGCCACAACTGGCGCAGCTCCTCGCGCATGACCAGCATCTGGTCGATCACGGGGTGGGCCGCCCGCGCCTGGGCCAGCTTGACCTGGGCGCCCTCGGGTACCTTGTCGTGGTCGCGGTGCAGCCAGCGCTGGGCCGATTTGAGCAGCGAGACGTCCGACTTCTGGGCCTTGCGCTGCCTGAGCACATCCAGCTCCTGCCGCACGGCGGCACGCACGCCGCGCGCGTAGCGGGCCATGACCTCGTAGCGGTTGGCAATCACGGCCTCCAGCGTCAGCTCGTCGGCCACGGGCTTGACGGCACCCATGCGCAGGCGCGGCGGCGTCTTCTTGACCTTGGCCCAGCCGATCCTCTGCATGGCGCTGATATAAAGCCAGCCGATGTCGAACTCATAGCGCTTGACCGAGAACTTGGCCGAAGTCGGATAGGTATGGTGGTTGTTGTGCAGCTCCTCGCCGCCGATGATCAAACCCCAGGGCACGAGATTGGTGGAGGCATCGGGCGCCTCGTAGTTGCGGTAGCCCCAGAAGTGGCCCAGGCCATTGACCACGCCAGCCGCCCAGAACGGAATCCAGACCATCTGCACGGCCCAGATGGTCAGGCCTATGGCGCCGAACAGCGCCACGTTGAGGATCAGCATCAGCGATGGGCCCAGCACCGAATGGCGGTACACATTGCGCTCCATCCAGTCGTCGGGCGTGCCGTGGCCGAATTTGCGCAGCGTTTCCTGGTTTTTCGCTTCCTCGCGGTACAGCTCGGCGCCGCGGCGCATCACCGTGCCCAGGCCGCGGGTCTGCGGGCTGTGCGGGTCGTCCACGGTCTCGCACTTGGCATGGTGCTTGCGGTGGATGGCCACCCACTGCTTGGTGACCATGCCCGTGCCCAGCCACAGCCAGAAACGGAAGAAATGCGAAGGCACGGCCCCCAGGTCCAGTGCCCGGTGGGCCTGGCTGCGGTGCAGGTAAATGGTGACCGCGGCAATGGTGATGTGCGTGGTCAGCAGCGCATAGAGCAGCAGTTGCCACCACGACAGATCCCACAGGCCATTGCCCAGCCAGCTCACCATCCCATTCACAACCGCACCGATATCCAGCGTCATACGCTACAAGCCTCTGGCAAAAAGCGTGCTCGCACCACGGAGCACGACAACCATATTTTAAGTGAGCGAACACTCCCGCAAAGAAGCAGCTGCTCCGCAGCCGCTCGGGGAGCCTTCCCGGTCACGCCTTCTTCACCCAAACCGCCGCGAAAAAACCGTCGGTTTCATGGCGGTTGGGCCACAGCCGCATATAGCGCCGGCCGTCCTCGCCGCCGCTGCACAGCGTGTCGCCCTTCTCGACCTTGAGCTGCTCCAGCAGCTCTCCGGCGCTCAGCGGCACAAAGTCGGGATGCGCGGCCGAGAAGGCTTCGGCAATGGCTTCGTTCTCCTGCGGGAGGATGGAGCAGGTGGCATAGACCAGGCGGCCGCCGGCCTTCACCAGGCGGGAGCTGCTTTCGAGGATGGCGGCCTGTTTTTGCGTCAGCTCCTCCACGGCCTTGGGGCTCTGGCGCCACTTGAGGTCGGGGTTGCGGCGCAGCGTGCCCAGGCCCGAGCAAGGCGCATCGACCAGCACGCGGTCGATCTTGCCGGCCAGGCGCTTGATGCGCTCGTCGCGCTCATGGGCAATGGCCGCGGGATGCACGTTGGACAGGCCCGAGCGCGCCAGGCGCGGCTTCAGGGCGTCGAGGCGGTGGCCCGAGACGTCGAAGGCATAGAGGCGGCCGGTGTTGCGCATGGCCGCGCCGATGGCCAGCGTCTTGCCGCCCGCGCCCGCGCAGAAATCCACCACCATCTCGCCGCGCTTGGCGTCCAGCAGCAGGGCCAGCAGCTGCGAGCCTTCGTCCTGCACCTCGATGGCGCCGCGCGTGAAGACATCGACCTTGGCCAGCGCCGGTTTGCCGTCCACGCGCAGGCCCATGGGCGAGAACGGTGTGGGTTCGGCCTTGATACCGGCTTTTTCCAGCTCCTTGCGCACATCGGAGCGCTTGTCGTTGAGTGTATTGACGCGCAGGTCCAGCGGCGCAGCCTGCTCCATGCTGGCAGCCAGCGCCCAGAATTCATCGCCCAGCTGGGCCTTGAGCGGCGCCACCAGCCATTCGGGCAGGTTGTGGCGATGCGCTTCCATCAGGTCCTCGGGCTGGATGCCGTCGCAGGCGGCCAGCCATTTGAGTTCCTGAGGCGTCAGAGCGGCCTTGATGAAGGTCTCGCTGTCCTGTCCGTCCTTGTTCCTGACTTTGCCTTCCTTCCTGGCCTGCTCACGCAGGACGGCAGCAAAGCCGAGAATGGCCAGCCGGCGCTCGCGCGCGCCGCTGCCCGAATGCGCCAGGGCTTCGAACAACAGCTTCTTGCGCAGCACGGTGTAGGTGGTTTCGGCCAGGGTGGCGCGCTCGCGCGGACCGAGATAGCGGTTTTCGCGGAAGAAATAGGACACCACGGAATCGGCCGGATGTTCCAATGTCAGGGTACGCTTGACGAGTTCGGTACAAGCGTCGAGAAGCTGTTTGGGATGCATGGGCGCTATTGTCCTGAAAAATAATCCCCCCTGAGCCGCTTCGCGTCTTCCCCCGAGGAGGACGGCGGCCTTTGCTGCGGGGCGGCCCTTGCTGGCCGCCCCCGCTTGGATTGCGCCCTATTTTCCTCGGCATTTACACATCAAGATATATGAGCAACCTGCCGCCCCTCATCGTCACCGAGCCCGGCCTCTACGAACACTACAAGGGCCTGCGCTACGAAGTCTTGGGCACCGTGCGCCACAGCGAGACGCTGGAGCCCATGACGCTGTACCGCGCCCTGTATGGCGAGCACGGCCTGTGGGTGCGGCCCGCGGCCATGTTCAGCGAAACCGTGGTCATAGCCGGCGTGGAACAGCCACGTTTTCGCCGGCTGGCCGCGGCAGAAGCCTCGGCAGCTATCGATTCCTGAGCAGATTGAGCACGGCGCGCGGGTAGATGAAGTGCTCCTGCACCAGCACGCGCGCGGCCAGCACTTCGGCCGTGTCGCCCGGCAGAATCGGCACCGCCGCCTGCTCCAGGATGGGCCCCACATCGAGTTCGGCCGTGACGCGGTGCACCGTGGCGCCGGCAAACTTGCAGCCCGCGTCAATGGCGCGCTGGTGGGTGTGCAGACCCGTGAAGGCCGGTAGCAGCGAAGGGTGGATGTTGATCAGCCGTCCCTCGTAGTGCGAGACCAGGCCCGGCGTGAGAATGCGCATGAAGCCGGCCAGCACCACCAGATCGGGCGCATGGCGGTCCATCAGCTGCATCAGCTGGGCGTCGAAGGCCTCGCGGCTCTCGAACTGCTTGTGATCCAGGACTTCGGTGGCGATGCCGTTGTCGCGCGCAAAGGCCAGGCCCCGGGCTTCGGCCTTGTTGCTCACCACGGCAGCAACCCTGGCGTTGTACTGCCTTGCCCAGTTCTGCTGCTGGGATGCACGCACAATGGCTGCCATATTCGAGCCGCCGCCCGAGATCAGGATCACGATGTTTTTCATGGGCGGCGATTGTCGCACCACCGGGCTTTCCCTTGGCTTGGGCTCTTGTGCGCCACCCCGTGCTTTTTGAGGAAATTCCATGCCCTTCGATCCCAGAACCGCCCCGCTGACCGCCGTGGAGGCCCGCGTGCTGGCCACCCTGATGGAAAAGGCCCGCACCGTGCCCGACAGCTACCCGCTGACGCTCAACGCCCTGGCCACCGGCTGCAACCAGAAGTCCAGCCGCGACCCGGTGATGGAGGTCAGCGAAGGCGAAGCCCAGGAGGCGCTGGACAGCCTGCGCCTCAAGACCCTTTCGGTGCAGATCAGCGGCAATCGCGCCACGCGCTGGGAGCACAACTTCCCGCGCGGCGTGGGCGTGCCCGAGCAGTCGGCCGTGCTGCTGGCCCTCTTGATGCTGCGCGGCCCGCAGACGGCCGGCGAGCTGCGCGTCAACTCCGAGCGCTGGCACCGCTTTGCCGATATTTCCTCGGTCGAGGCCTTTCTCGACGAACTGCGCGAGCGCAGCGAGGAAAAAGGCGGCCCGCTGGTGGTGCAGCTGCCGCGCGCGCCCGGCGCCCGCGAGCAGCGCTGGGCGCATCTGCTGTGCGGTCCGGTCGATATGGCGGCCCTGCAAAGCGCGGCCAGCGCGGCGCCCGCGGGCAATGCCCCGGCCCTGCAGCAGCGCGTGGATGCGCTGGAGGCCGAAGTGGCCCGCCTGCGCGCCACCGTGCAACAGCTGTGCGAGGCCCTGGGCGTGGACGGCAGCACAGCCGGCTGAAGGCTCCGCACGCCTCGCCGGCCAGGGTTTTCACCAGAATCGGCGTCATCTGTCGCAGCCTGGACAGCTGAAAAAAGAACGTGCGTGCTACAACCTGAACATTCTCAGGAGACAAGCGCATGGATCTGGCATTTACCCCCGAAGAACAAGCCTTCCGCGAAGAAGTCCGCACCTGGGTGCGGGCCCATCTGCCGGAGGACATCGCGCACAAGGTGCGCAATGATTTGCGCCTGACGCGCGACGACCTGCAGCGCTGGGCCAGGATTCTTGGCAAGAAGGGCTGGCTGGTCTCTGGCTGGCCCGTCCAGTTCGGCGGCCCCGGCTGGAGCGCCGTGCAAAAGCATTTGTTCGAGGAAGAGTGCGCCACGGCCTGCGCCCCCGGCGTCGTGCCCTTCGGCCCAGTGATGGTGGCCCCCGTCATCATGGCCTACGGCAACCCCGAGCAGCAAAAACGCTTTCTGCCCGGCATCGCCAGCGGCGAAGTCTGGTGGAGCCAGGGCTATTCCGAACCCGGCTCGGGCTCGGACCTGGCCAGCCTCAAGACGCGTGCCGAGCGAGTCCATACAAGTTCCGGCGACAAATACATCGTCAACGGCCAGAAGACCTGGACCACGCTGGGCCAGTACGGCGAGTGGATCTTCTGCCTGGTGCGCACCAGCAGCGAAGGCAAGCCCCAGACCGGCATCAGCTTCCTGCTGATCGACATGAAGTCGCCCGGCGTGACCGTGCGCCCCATCAAGCTGCTCGACGGCGAGTGCGAGGTCAACGAGGTCTTCTTCGACAACGTCGAGGTGCCGGCCGACCAACTGATCGGCGAGGAGAACAAGGGCTGGACCTATGCCAAGCACCTGCTCTCCCACGAGCGCACCAATATCGCCGGCGTGAACCGCGCCAAGCGCGCACTCGAACGCCTCAAGCGCATCGCCAAGACCGAAGGCGTCTGGGACGACCAGCGCTTGCGCGACCAGATCGCCCTGCTCGAAGTGGACATCGTGGCCCTGGAAATGCTGGTGCTGCGCGTGCTCTCGGCCGAGAAGTCGGGCAAGAACCCGCTGGATATCGCCGGCCTGCTCAAGATCAAGGGCAGCGAGATCCAGCAGCGCTATGCCGAACTGATGATGCTGGCCGCCGGCCCCTACAGCCTGCCCTTCATCGAGGAAGCCATGGAGGCCGGCTGGCAGGGAGACTTCCCCGGCGGCGCGGCGGCCAACGCCCCGCTGGCATCGACCTACTTCAACATGCGCAAGACCACGATTTACGGCGGCAGCAACGAAGTGCAGCGAAATATCGTCGCGCAGACGGTGCTGGGCTGACCCGGAACTGGCGACGGCGACGATATTTCGCTTGCGCGAAAACGTACGACTCCCCCGCGCCCCCTCCGCGAGGGGGCTCTAGAAAGAGCTTCGCTGGATATGGGGTGCGCATGGCGCACCAGCTTCCGGCCTCAGGAGATTTTCATGGATTTCAATTTTTCCGATGACCAGCAACAACTGCGCGATGCCGTCGCCCGCTGGGTGGACAAGGGCTATGCCTTCGAGCGCCGCCAGTCCATCGTGGCCCGGGGCGGTTTTTCGCGCGAAGTGTGGAACGAACTGGCCGAGCTGGGCCTGACCGCCCTCACCGTGCCCGAGCAGTACGGCGGCCTGGGCCAGGGCGCCATCGACGCCATGGTGGCGATGGAGGAGCTCGGCCGCGGCCTGGTGATGGAGCCGCTGGCCCAGGCTTTCCTGGCCTCGGCCGTGATCGCCCGGTACGGCAGCGAAGCCGTCAAGCAGCAGTGGCTGCCCGCCATCGCCAGCGGCGAAGCGCTGCTTGTGCTCGCATCACAGGAGCGCAAGGCGCGCTACCGGCTTGATGTCTGCGATGCAAAAGCGTCCAAAAACGGCGATGCATACACGCTGAACGCTACCAAAAACATAGTCCCCGCCGGCGACCAGGCCGATGCCTTCATCGTGCCGGCCCAGCTGGACGGCAAGATCGCCCTGTTCCTCGTGGAAAAGAACGCTGCCGGCGCCGCCACGCGGGGCTACAGCACCCAGGACGAAGGCCGCGCCGCCGACCTGGTCTGCCAATCCACGCCCGCCACGCTGATCACCACCGACGGCCTGGCCGCGCTGACGCTGGCCCAGGATGTGGCCAACGCCGCCCTGTGCGCCGAAGGCGTGGGCGTGATGGAGCAGACGCTCCAGCTCACCACCGAGTACATGAACCAGCGCAAGCAGTTCGGCGTGGCGATCGCCAGCTTCCAGGCCCTGCGCCACCGCGTGGCCGACATGAAGATGCAGCTGGAACTGGCCCGCTCCATGAGCTACTACGCCAGCCTCAAGCTCGGCGCGCCGGAGGCCGAGCGCCACCTGGCGCTGGCCCGCGCCAAGGTGCAGCTGGGCCAGTCCATGCGCTTCGTCGGCCAGCAATCGGTGCAGTTGCACGGCGGCATCGGCGTGACCGACGAATACGTGGGCAGCCACTATTTCAAGCGCCTGACGCAGATGGAGATGACCGGTGGCGACACCATGCACCATCTGGGCGTGCTGTCCGCCGGCCTGCGGGAGAGCGCCGGCGTTTTTGCTTGAGCCATGGTGATTTGCGCCCCAACCGGACCGGAGTCACCCCGGTCCGGCGATGAAGCACTGCCCCGAATGCTTCGCCGGCAAGCGGTTTAGCCGGACATCCCGCAAGCAGCCGCGGGAAGACGCATCTGATATGCGCCAAACTTGACGGCCAGGCGAAGGCAGCGCCACTTGCCCGGCGCTGCCAAGCCAGTGGGCCAGGACCACATCAACGGCATTGAAGGCTTGGGGAGCTGCGCACAGAACGGGCAGTCTCCATACCGCGGCATGCCCCCCTCCGCAGCCCGTTACCGCTCGAGCCACCGCGGCGAAGGTCTGTCACCCTTGCTGCGCGAGCTGTTGAAGGCAACTCCTAGCTTCAAGACTCAACCTATTTGAGCCCGGCTTGGGCAAGAACGGCCTTTTTAGGCCGCTTGGCTGCTTGACCGCTCGGCCGTCCAGGGCACAGCCCCGGGGAACAGCGGCTGCATGCCCTCTTTACCCCCCGCTTGCGCCAGCGAAGTCCTGCACCTGAACGTTATGAGGCTCTCTTGTTTATTTATCATTTTTTATGTTCTTGTGAAATATAAATTGTTTCCAAATGTTTAGATAATTAACAGAAACCTATGCTATCCATGCCCGAGCCAGTCCGCCAGCCATCTAGGCCATGGCTCTCCGGAAACTCTGCAACTGCTTATATACGTAGTAGCACTCTGCAAGATTCTGGCGTCAGGGATGATTCGACAAGACTTAAGAAATACAATCCATTCTCATTAGATCGATTGCCGAAAAAAAACAATTTGTCTCAAAAAATGCATGCAACTCGCGGCACAGATCTTCAGCGCACTGTGGCGGCGTGGTGTCTCAACCGTCCTCTGCCGCATTTCATGGACCCACAAAAACGCCAAGGAAGCGAATGAATCTCAATAACCTCAAGATCGGCTCCCGCCTTGGGCTGTCTTTCGGACTGGTGCTCCTCATCACCGCGGTTATCGCCGGCCTGGGCATATGGCGCCTGCACACGCTGGCCCAAGTCACCGAAACATTGAACACCACGGGCACCCAGCGCCTGCTGGCCGCCTCGCAATGGCGCCAGGCGGCCGAGCTGAACTGGGTCCGCTCCCGTGCAGCACTGCTCGATACCGATGCCGCGCGCCAACCCCTGTGGCAAGCGGAAATCGCCAAGACCAACGCCTTCATACAAGCTGCGCGCAAAGTCACGGAAGAGTTCGTCGTTTCAGACAAGGGACGCCAGATCCTGGCGAATGTCGACAAGGCACGCGAGGCCTACGCCCATGCCGGCGAGGACCTCTTCAAGCGCAAGGCGGCCGGCGAAGAGGTGGAAGCGCTGATCGACAGCCAGCTCAAGCCCCTGGCCGAGGTCTACATCCAAGCGGCGCAGACGATGGAAGACCGCTCGCGAGACCTGTCCAAGTCCGTTTACGACAATGCCATTGCCGACGTGGAGCTCGGCCGCTTGATTCTTGTCGGCTGCACGCTGGCGGCCCTGCTGCTGGGCGCGGCCGCGGCATGGATGCTCAGCCGATCGGTGACAGAGCCGTTGCAGCTCGCCGTACGCAGCGCCGACCGGATCGCCGCCGGCGACCTGACCCAATCCATCGAGGTGCAAGGCCGTGACGAGGCGGCAGCGCTGCTGACGGCGCTGCGCAATATGCAGGCCAATCTGGTGCGTATCGTGTCCGGCGTGCGGCATAGCTCCGAGAGCGTCGCCGCCGCCAGCACGCAGATCGCCCAGGGCAACCAGGACCTGAGCGCCCGCACCGAAAGCCAGGCCAGTGCACTGGAACAGACCGCGGCATCGATGGAGCAGCTGGGCGCCACCGTCCAGCAAAATGCCGACAATGCGCGCCAGGCGAATCAGCTGGCCATGAGCGCCAGCACCGTGGCCGGGCAAGGCGGCACGGTAGTTGCCGAAGTAGTGGACACCATGAAGGGCATAGAAGACAGCAGCAAGAAGATTGCCGACATCATTGGCGTGATCGACGGCATCGCCTTCCAGACCAACATCCTGGCACTCAATGCCGCCGTCGAAGCGGCGCGGGCGGGCGAGCAGGGCCGCGGTTTTGCCGTGGTGGCCAGCGAAGTGCGGGCGCTGGCCGGGCGCTCTGCCGAAGCCGCCAAGGAAATCAAGGCGTTGATCGGCGTCAGCGTCGAACGCGTGGGGCAAGGCACGCAACTGGTGGACAAGGCCGGAGCCACCATGGCCGAGGTGGTTGCATCGATCCGCCGCGTCACCGACATCGTGGGCGAGATCAGTGCCGCCAGCAGCGAGCAAAGCGCGGGCGTGGCCCAGGTTGGCGAGGCGATCACGCAAATGGACCAGGCCACCCAGCAAAACGCTGCGCTGGTGGAAGAAATGGCTGCCGCTGCCAGCAGCTTGAACAGCCAGGCCCAGTCTTCGGTGGCGGCCGTCGCAGTCTTCAAACTGTCTGGCCATGAGCCAGAAGCCCGCACGGAGACGGCAGCACCTGTCCATGCGCCTGCGAGAACACCCGTGAAGGCGGCGAAAGCCGCAAATCCCGCGCCCCAAATCGCGCATGCCGCCAAGCGCCCGGCTCTGCAACGTCCTGCCACCATCGCAGGGACGCATCAAGCCACACAAAAGAATGACGACGACTGGGAGACCTTTTGATGAACGGTTGCAGCGCGCCGTGCATCCCCTTGCGCCCAAATGCCGCGATCCGGCGACGGAGCTCACCTGGACCGGACGTGGCAAGCCGCCGGCTTGGATCAAGGGGCAGGATCGCTCGCGCTTGGTGAGCTGACACAGGTGGCCTTCAGGGCCACTTTTCATTTGCGCAGCGGACCGAAATGGCATCGGCCATGCCGATGCGCTGTTCTACGGCTGCTTCAGTTCCTCGCCAGCATTCTGGATGTCTTGGGCAACTGGCTGCATAGGAACTCCATCTGGTCGGCCAGAATGCGGCGGTTGCGCAGGATGAAGTCTTCCCACAGGCTGGGCACGTATGGCGTGTAGAGCAGCGGCATGCGCGCCTGCTCCGGCGTGCGCGGGCCCTTGCGATGGTTGCAGGCGCGGCAGGCCGTGACCAGGTTCATCCAGGTGTGCCGGCCGCCCACGCTGACGGGGACGATGTGCTCGCGCGTCAGGTCGCTTTCGTGGAACTGGCGCCCGCAGTAGGCGCAGACGCAGCGGTCGCGCACAAACAGCTTGCCGTTGGTCAGACCCGGCAGCAGCTCGTGCGGGTTGATATTGGGAACACCCTTGGTGCCGATGATGCTGTTGATGTGAATCACTGACTGCCGACCGGTCACAGCGTTGTGGCCGCCGCGGAAACAGGCGATCTCCCCGCCGGATTCCCAGCGTACTTCATCCGCTGCATAGTGCAGCGCCGCCTGCTCCAGCGTAATCCAGGACTGGGGGAGTCCCTGGGCTGTCAGCTTCAAGACTTTCACAACATGCCTCCTGCCGGTTAACAACAAGAACAATCAGTCGCAAGAGCGATTCACACTCCAAGGCGGCATGCCGGGCCGCCCGAATCCAGGCAATATACTCTGGAATTATGTCAAATTGACGGTCAGCACCGCCCGCACCGGCGCCAGCCGCTATGAAAAACAAAGCACGCCATGAAGATTTTCCGAGGATTCAAGCACCCTGGCCTGGCCCCGGCCTGCGCTGTGACCATTGGCAACTTTGACGGCGTGCATCGCGGCCACCAGGCCATGCTGGGCCTGCTGCGGGCCGAAGCGGCGCAGCGCGGCATTCCGAGCTGCGCCATGACCTTCGAGCCGCATCCGCGCGACTATTTCGCCCAGCAGCTGGGCCAGCCCGAGCTGGCGCCGGCCCGCGTGGGCACGCTGCGCGACAAGCTCAGCCAGCTGGAAGTGTGCGGCGTGGACCAGGTGGTGATCCTGCCGTTCAACGCGGCCCTGGCCAGCCAGAGCCCGGAAGGCTTCATCCAGGACGTGCTGGTCTCGGGCCTGGGCGCCAAATACGTGCTGGTGGGCGACGACTTCCGCTTCGGTGCCAAACGCGCCGGCGACTACGCCATGCTGGATGCGGCCGGCCAGGCCCTGGGCTTCGACGTGGCGCGCATGAACAGCTACGAGGTGCATGGATTGCGGGTCTCCAGCACCGAGGTGCGCACGGCCCTGGCCGCGGGCGAGATGATGGATGCCGCCAGGCTGCTGGGCCATCCCTACACCATCTCGGGCCATGTGCTCCACGGCCGCAAGCTGGGGCGCCAGTTGGCCGAGTCGCGGGCAGGCGCCAATGACGGTTTTCGCACGCTGAACCTGCGCTTCGACCACTGGAAGCCGGCGGCCAGCGGCATTTTCGCGGTGCTGGTGCACGGCATCTCGGGCGAGCCGCTGCGCGGCGTGGCCAACCTGGGCGTGCGCCCTTCGCTGGACCCGAATGACGTCAACGGCGGGCGCGTGCTGCTGGAGACCCACTGCTTCGATTGGCCCGCCGAACTCGGTGGTGACGAGGCCTACGGTAAAATCATCCGCGTGGAACTTCTGCATAAACTGCACGACGAGCTGAAGTACGAAAGTCTCGATGCCCTGACGGCCGGCATCGCCAAGGACTGCGATGACGCGCGCGCGTTTTTCGCCGCCATCCACCCGAGCAGCTATACCGAGACCCGCCGCCAGACCACGCGCGACCGAATTTGACGCTCGCCGTCAGCCCTGCCTGAAGCGCAGCCAGGCCCGCCTACCCTATTCACGCCCCGGCAGCCGTGCCCGGGCATTGCATTGCTCTCAAGGTTTCCATGTCCGACTCCAAAGCCAACAAGAACGAAGCCTCTGGCTACCGTGCCACGCTGAACATGCCCGACACCCCCTTCCCCATGCGCGGCGACCTGCCCAAGCGCGAGCCGGGCTGGGTCAAGGAATGGGAAGACAAGGGTCTGTACAAGAAGCTGCGCGACGCCCGTCACGGCGCGCCCATGTTCATCCTGCACGACGGCCCTCCGTACGCCAACGGCAAGATCCACATCGGCCACGCCGTCAACAAGATCCTCAAGGACATGATCGTCAAGAGCCGCCAGCTCGAGGGCTTCGACGCGCTGTACGTGCCGGGCTGGGACTGCCACGGCCTGCCCATCGAGAACGCCATCGAGAAGCTGCACGGCCGCAACCTGCCGCGCGACGAGATGCAGGCCAAGAGCCGCGCCTTCGCCACCGAGCAGATCGCGCAGCAGATGGTGGACTTCAAGCGCCTGGGCGTGCTGGGCGACTGGGACCACCCTTACAAGACCATGAACTACGCCAACGAGGCGCAGGAGCTGCGCGCGCTCAAGAAGGTCATGGAGCGCGGCTTCGTCTACCGTGGCCTCAAGCCCGTGTACTGGTGCTTCGACTGCGCCTCGTCGCTGGCCGAGTTCGAGATCGAATACGCCGACAAGCAGAGCCAGACGCTGGACGTGATGTTCCCGGCCGCCGAGCCCGCCAAGCTGGCCGCGGCCTTCGGCCTGCCCAAGCTCGACAAGCAGGCCTTCATCGTCATCTGGACGACGACGGCCTGGACGATTCCCGCCAACCAGGCGCTCAACGTCAACCCCGAGCTGGAATACAGCCTGATCGACACCGAACGCGGCCTGCTGATCGTGGCTTCGGCCCTGGTCGAGAAGTGCCTGGCGCGCTGGAAGCTCGAAGGCCAGGTGGTCGCCACCGCCAAGGGCGCCAAGCTCGACCACATGCTGTTCAAGCACCCGCTTAGCGCTGTGGACAAGGGCTTTGACCGCATCTCGCCCGTGTACCTGGCCGAATACGCCACGGCCGACGATGGCACCGGTATCGTGCACTCGGCGCCCGCCTACGGCGTGGACGACTTCAACTCCTGCAAGGCCAACGGCATGGAGTACCAGGACATCCTGAACCCCGTGCAGGGCAACGGCGTCTATGCCGCCGACCTGCCCCTGTTCGGCGGCCAGCACATCTGGAAGGCCGTGCCCGTCATCCTCGACGCGCTCAAGGTGGCCAACCGCCTGCTGGACACCACGACCATCAGCCACAGCTACCCGCACTGCTGGCGCCACAAGACGCCGGTGATCTACCGCGCCGCGGCCCAGTGGTTCATCCGCATGGACGAGGGCGAAGGCGTGTTCACCGACCCGGCCCAGAAGCCCGAGAAGACGCTGCGCCAGATCGCGCTGGACGCCATCGAGCACACCAGCTTCTATCCCGAGAACGGCAAGACCCGCCTGCGCGACATGATCGCCGGCCGTCCCGACTGGTGCATCTCGCGCCAGCGCAGCTGGGGCGTGCCCATCCCCTTCTTCCTGCACCAGGACACCGGCCTGCTGCACCCGCGCACCATGGAGATCATCGACCAGGCGGCCGACATGATCGAAGCGGGCGGCATCGAGGCCTGGAGCCGCGTGGCGACCGCGGAAATCCTCGGCGCCGAGGACGCCCAGCACTACACCAAGAGCACCGACATCCTGGAAGTGTGGTTCGACTCCGGCTCCACCTTCTGGCACGTGATGCGCGGCACGCACAAGGCCATGCACCACGACCAGGGCCCCGAGGCGGACCTGTACCTGGAAGGCCACGACCAGCACCGCGGCTGGTTCCACAGCTCGCTGCTGCTGGCCGCCGCCATCTTCGGCCGCGCGCCCTATCGCGGCCTGCTCACGCACGGCTTCACCGTGGACGGCCAGGGCAAGAAGATGTCCAAGTCGCTGGGCAACACCGTGGCGCCGCAGGACGTGAGCGGCAAGATGGGCGCCGAGATCATCCGCCTGTGGGTGGCCGCCACCGACTACTCGGGCGACCTGGGCATCGACGACAAGATCCTGGCCCGCGTGGTCGACAGCTACCGCCGCATCCGCAACACGCTGCGCTTTTTGCTGGCCAACACCAGCGACTTCGACGCGGCCAGGGATTCCGTGGCCTACGAGGACCTGCTGGAAATCGACCGCTACGCCCTGGCGCGCGCGGCCCAGCTGCAACAGGAAATCATCGGCCACTACCAGGTCTATGAATTCCACCCCGTGGTGACCAAGCTGCAGCTGTTCTGCTCCGAAGACCTGGGCGGCTTCTACCTGGACGTGCTCAAGGACCGCCTCTACACCACGGGCGAGAAGAGCCTGGCCCGCCGCTCGGCCCAGACCGCGCTGCACCAGATCACCCACGCGCTGCTGCGCTGGATGGCGCCCTTTCTGTCGTTCACGGCCGAGGAAGCCTGGAAGATCTTCGGCCATAGCGAAACCATCTACCTCGAGAAGTTCACCGACCTGCCCGAGGGCGACGAAGCGCTGCTGGCCAAGTGGACGCGCATCCGCGAGATCCGCGACGTGGTCAACAAGGACATCGAGGCCGTGCGCGCCGACGGCAAGGTCGGTGCCTCGCTGCAGGCCGAAGTGACCGTGGCCGCCCAGCCCGAAGACCTGCTGCTGCTGCAAACGCTGGCGGACGACCTGAAGTTCGTCTTCATCACCTCGGCCGCCGAGGCCGTGGCCGGCGACGAACTGGCGGTGACCGTCAAGCCCTCGGAAAAGGACAAGTGCGAGCGCTGCTGGCACTACCGCGAGGACGTGGGCGCCGACGCCGCCCACCCCACGCTGTGCGGCCGCTGCGCGAGCAATCTGTACGGCGCAGGCGAAGTGCGCAGCAAGGCCTGAACCGGCAACGCATCAGCAATAAAAGTGAGCTGTCAGTGCTTTCCACACAATGATTTCAAATGGTTTTCATATTGAAATCGTTGAATATCAAGCGTAGGCAGCTATCCATTTCATGAATTCCAAGACCCAACAGCCATGACCTCTCTATCCTCTGCACAGCCCGGCAAAGCCTCCATCTGGCCCTGGCTGGTCTGGGCGCTGGTCATCATCGGCGTGGACCAGCTCACCAAGCAGTGGATTCTGGACCACTACCAGTACGGCAGCTGGACGGCCATCACGGGCTTTTTCAACATCGTGCGCGCGCACAACACGGGCGCGGCCTTCTCCTTCCTGGCCGACGGCAGCGGCTGGCAGCGCTGGCTGTTCGTGGGCATCGGCGTGGCCGCCACGGTGCTGATCGCCTGGCAGCTCAAAAAGCACCCGGGCCAGAAGATGTTCTGCCTGGCTCTGTCCAGCATCCTGGGCGGCGCCATCGGCAACGTGGTGGACCGCCTGCAGCACGGCTATGTGGTGGACTTTCTGGACTTCTACTGGGGCGCCAGCCACTTCCCGGCCTTCAACGTGGCCGACATGGGCATCACGCTGGGCGCCGTCCTGCTGATCCTCGATGAAATCCTGAGGGCAAAACGCGCCAAAGCCCAGGCCTGACCTGAGCTGGCTGCCGCCGGCCATTCCAGAACCCCGCCGAGCCCCAAGCCAGCGGGGTTTGTTTTTGCGTCTCCCCGCCAAAGGTCACCCGCCTTGGTTCATGGCCTCGGCAAAGCCGAAAAATCAAAACCGCAAATCATATTCATCAAAATCGAACGAAAATGCGCCCACTGGAGCAGGCGCCACGGTCAGAAACTCTCTACCGGGGTATATTCGCTCGCAGCACATGAAGCATTTACTGAATCTTTTAGCCGCCATTGCCCTGCTGGTCTGGGGCTCCCACCTGGTGCGCACCGGCGTGCTGCGCGTTTTTGGCGCCAACCTGCGCGACATCCTGGCCCACAGCATGCGCAGCCGCTTCTCGGCCGCCATGTCGGGGCTGGGCGTCACTGCGCTGGTGCAGTCCAGCACGGCCACCTCGCTGATGGCCTCCGCCTTCGTGGGCCAGGGCCTGATCACCCTGCCCTCGGCCCTGGCCGCGATGCGCGGCGCCGACGTGGGCACGGCGCTGATGGCGGTGCTGTTCTCCACCGACCTGTCCTGGCTCTCGCCGCTGTTCATCTTCGTGGGCGTGGTGCTGTTCATCACGCGCCAGGACTCCACGCCGGGCCGCATAGGCCGCGTACTGATCGGCCTGGGCCTGATGCTGCTGGCGCTGACCCTGGTGGTGGCGGCCACCGAGCCGCTGCTGCAGGCCGAGGCCGTGCGCACCCTGCTGGCATCGGTCAGCAGCGATCTGTTCATGGAGCTGCTGCTGGGCGCCATGCTGGCGGTGCTCGCCTATTCGAGCCTGGCGGTCGTGCTGCTGATCGCGGCCATGGCCGGCTCCGGCGCGATTCCCATGGAAGTGGCCCTGGGCCTGGTGCTGGGCGCCAACCTGGGCAGCGGCCTGGTGGCCGTGCTGACGACGGCCAAGTCCGCCACGCCAGTGCGCCAGGTCACCGTGGGCAATCTGCTGTTCAAGATCATGGGCGTGGCCATCGTGGCGCCCTTGCTCGGCCTGTGGATGCGCTATGTGCATCCCTACATCCCGAATGCGGGCCAGAACGTGGTGCTGTTCCACCTGGCCTTCAACCTCTTCAACAGCCTGTGCTTCATCGGCCTGACGCAGACCGTGGCACGCTGGGTGATCGCCTTGCTGCCCCAGCCCGAGGACGGCGGCAAGCCCAGCCTGTTGCGCCCGCGCCATCTGGACCCGTCGGCCCTGTCCACGCCATCGCTGGCCATCTCCTGCGCGGCGCGCGAGGCCCTTCACCAGGCCGATGTCGTCGAGTCCATGCTGATCGGCATCCGCCAGGTGCTGGACAGCGACGACCTCAAGCTCTCGCAAGAGCTGCGCGGCCTGGACGACACCGTGGATGAGCTGTACTCCGCGATCAAGTACTACATGACCAAGATCTCGCGCGCCGAACTCGACGAGCGCGAAGGCCAGCGCTGGACGGAAATCATCAGCTTCACGATCAACATGGAGCAGATCGGCGACATCATCGAGCGCGTGCTGCTCGACATCGAGGACAAGAAGATCAAGAAAGGCCGCCATCTCTCGGCGGCCGGCACGCAGGAAATCCATGAGCTACACCAGCACCTGCTGAACAATCTGCGCCTGGCCATGAGCGTGTTCCTCAACGGCAATGCGCGCGAAGCGCAGAAGCTGCTGGAGGAAAAGGTGCGTTTCCGCGATCTGGAACTGGCCTACTCGGCCACGCACCTGAACCGCCTGGCGGACAACACGGTGCCCAGCATCGAGACCAGCTCCTTGCACATCGATCTGATCAGCGACCTCAAGCGCATCAACTCGCTGCTGTGCTCGATCGCCTACCCGATTCTGGAGCAGGCCGGCGCCCTGGCGCCCAGCCGCCTGCGCGCAGCGCAGCTGGATAGCGGAGCCTGACGCGGCAGCAGCCGCGGCTCCAGCGCCATCCCGCCGATCGGCCCTTGGCGCCCCTTGGGCCAGATGCCGCCAATGCGCGTTCCAGATCCAGCTAACGCCAGCCGAAATAGGCGGCCAGCACCAGCGAAGCCTCGGGCGTGAAGCGGTCCTCCAGCAGCCACTGCGTGACGGTTTCCAGGTCCAGCAGCTCGAAGCCCTGCACCTCTCCATCCTGGTTGTCGGGGCGCAGGCCGGCCGGCACGGCGACCGCATACCAGTCGATGCGCTCGCGCATATAGCCGCGGCCTTCGGCTTCATCGCTGGGCCGGGAAAATTCGACATGGCCGCCATGGCGCATATCCTGCAGATCGCTGACGCGCAGGCCGGCCTCTTCCCAGGTCTCACGCTCGACGGCCTGGGCCAGCGTGTCCTCGGCCGAAACCATGCCACCCATCAAGGTGTCCCATTTCCCGGGGTGGGTGGGCTTGTCGGCGGCACGCTGCTGCACCCAGATGCGGCCATCCGCCACACTTCCCACCAGATGCACGGCCTGCGTGGCAATGCCCAGCGGCCGCACGGCCGCGCGCTCGATGGTGGCGACCCTGCGGCCCTGCGCGTTGCGCACCGCCAGCTGCTCGTTGCGCCAGGCCCCGCAATGCCCGGCCGCGCGCATGGCATCGGCCAGGCGGTTCAGGCAGCCGGTGGCGTCGCCCTCTCCCTGCAGCACCCAGAGCCCGTGGCGCCAGCTTATCGCCAGCCCGTTGGCATGCAGCAGGTCCGCGCCCAGGCCCTGGACGAAATCCTCTTGCACTGTCCCCACCACCTGGCCGCCGACCCCCAGGCACTGGCGCGGCCGCAGCGGAGGCTGCTGCGCCTGCTGCTGCGCGTCGTGCAGCCATCGGCTCACGGATTGCTCCCTAGGTTCCATACCGCCCAACCGCCTTTCGCCATCGAAACATTGAACACGATTGTGGCGGAGCATCGGGGCTCCGCCCTGCAAACACATGTAAGAAACCGGCCCTCGGCCCCGTCACGGACGATTTTGTGCGGCATCGCACCAGCGGCCCTCCGTCACCATGCTCACGCAGTACAGTGTCGTCCCTATGAATTCCTCCTTGAAGCCATCCACGGCCGCCATGCTCACCATGGCGCCCTTGCTGTGGGCAGGCAATGCCATCGTGGGGCGTCTGGCCCAGGATCTGGTTTCGCCGTTCGCGCTGAATTTCCTGCGCTGGTGCATCGCCTTCGTACTACTGCTGCCCCTGGCCTGGAAGATTTTGCGCCCCGGCAGCCCGATCTGGCCGCTGTGGCGCCACTACCTGCTGCTGGGCCTGCTCGGCATAGGCTGCTACAACGCCCTGCTGTATCTGGCGCTCAAGACCTCGACACCGCTCAACGTGACGCTGGTGGGCTCCAGCATGCCGGTATGGATGCTGCTGGTGGGCCGCCTGTGCTGGGGCACGGTCATCAGCCGCCGCCAGCTGGGCGGCGCCCTGCTGTCCGTGCTGGGCGTGGCCGTGGTCATGTCCCACGGCGATGCCCAGGCCTTGCTGGAGCTGCACTTCGTCGCCGGCGACTGGTTCATGGTGCTGGCCACGATTGCCTGGGCTTTCTACACCTGGCTGATCGTGAAGACGCCCGACCCCCAGGCCGTGAAAGCGCACTGGGCCAGCTTCCTCCTGGCCCAGCTGGTGTTCGGGCTCGTGTGGGCCGGCCTGTTCACGGCCGGCGAAGCGCTGCTGGGGCAATTGCGCTTCGTGCCGGGCTGGCGCCTGCTGGCCATCCTGCTGTTCATCGCCATCGGCCCGGCGATCCTGGCCTACCGCTTCTGGGGCATGGGCGTGCAGCGCGCCACGCCGGCCATCGCGGGCTTTTTCGGCAATCTGATCCCCCTGTTCACGGCCGTGCTGTCCGTGCCGATGCTCGGGGAGGCGCCGCGCCTGTACCATCTGCTGGCCTTCGCCCTCATCGTGGGCGGCATCGTGCTGTCCTCGCGCCGCCCCGGCGCCTGACGGTCCGACCAGGGCTTACGCCCTGGGCCGGGCCATGCGCACGGGCACGCGCGCCAGCAGTTGCTCGAATGCCTGCAGCGGAACGGGCGGACTGAACAGATAGCCCTGGAAATACGCGCAGCCGTAGCTGGCCAGCCTGGCGCGCTGCTCCTGGGTTTCCACGCCTTCGGCAATGGCTTCGAGATTCAGGTTGCGCGCCATGCCGATGATGGTCTGGACGATCACGTCGTCCGTGCGCCTATGCCCCATGTTGCGGATGAAGGACTGGTCGATCTTGAGCTGGTTCAGCGGCAGCCGCGTCAGGTAGGCGAGCGAGGACTGGCCGGTGCCGAAGTCGTCCATGGAAAAGCACAGCCCCAGCGCGCGCAGCTGCGTCATGGTGGCAATGGTCTGTTCCACGTTCTCGATCACCAGGGATTCGGTCAGCTCCAGCTTCAGCAGCTGCGGGGAGATGCCCGTCTCCTGCAGCACCTCCATCACGCGCGCGGCAAAGTCCTTGTGGCGGAACTGGCGGGCGCTCACGTTGACCGACACCTGCAGATGGCACAGGCGCGCGTCCTTCTGCCACAGGGCCAGCTGCTCGCAGGCCGTGCGCAGCACCCACATGCCCAGCGGCACGATGATCTCGCTTTCCTCCGCCACCGCGATGAACATGCCGGGCGGCACCAGGCCGCGCTCCGGATGACGCCAGCGCAGCAGCGCCTCCGCGCCTATGACTTCGCCGGCCAGCGTGAACTGCGGCTGGTAGTACAGCTCGAACTGCGACTGCGCCACCGCCACACGCAAATCCTCTTCCATGCGCACGCGCTGGTGGATCTCGATCTGCATCTGCGGATCGAAAAAGCACAGGCCGCTGCCCTTGCGCGACTTGATCTGGTACATGGCGATATCGGCCTGCTTGAGCAGCTCGGCGGCGGATTGCCGCTGCTGGCCGAACAGCGTGGCGCCTATGCTGCAGGCGCTGCGATGCGTGTGCACGCCCAGGGTGTAAGGCTGGTTCAGGCGCGCCAGGATCTTCTCGCCGATGCGCAGGGCCTGCGTCGCGGCTTCCGCCTCCGCATAGGCCAGGTCGCCCAGCATGAGCACGAACTCGTCGCCGCCCAGGCGCGCCACCGTGTCGGATGAACGCACCGCACCCCGCAGGCGCTTGGCAACCTGCTGCAGCAGCAGATCGCCCACCTCATGCCCTAGGGTGTCGTTGAGCATCTTGAACTGGTCCAGGTCCAGGAACAGCAGGGCGCCATACCAGCCCTCCCTGTAGGCCAGTTCCGTGGCCTGCGCCAGGCGGTCCAGCAGCAGGCGGCGGTTGGGCAGGCCGGTCAGCGCGTCGTAGAAGGCCAGGCTTTCGATCTCGGCAGCTGCCAGGCGGATATCGGTCACGTCGTTGTAGGTGATCACCATGCCGCCATCCGCCACGGTGCTGGCCTTCATCTGCACGAACCGGCCGGTGGGCAGCTGCTGCTCCACCGGCGTGCCGGGGTCTGCCAGCAGTTGCTCATGCAGCTTTTTGACCGCCTGCAACTGCACCTGGCTCGGGCCCGCCTGCGTGGCAGGCGCCCCCAGCACGTCCATCAAGGGGCGGCCGCTGGCGAGTTCGCCTCTTTGCCAGGGGAACATGCCCTCGTAGCAGTGGTTCCACTGCAGCACCTGCCGCTGCACATCCAGCAGCAGAAAGCCGTTGCCCATGCTGTCGAGCGCCTGGTCCAGGCGCTGCTGCGACTGGGAGGCCAGCAGCTGCGTGCTCCGCAGGCGCAGCAGATAACCGCGCACGGTCGCCCATAGCGCCGCAGCCAGCAGCGCGAAGACGGTGATGGCCATGCAAAGCCCCAGCACCACCATGCGCCAGGGGTTGGGTACCTTGTCCATGGGCAGGCTGGCCGATATCCACAGTCCCCGTCTGGGCAGACTCTGCACCGCCACCAGCGCCGGCTTGCGGCTGAGGCGGGCCAGATTGCCCGCGGGCGCCTGGCTCAGCGCCGGCAAGGCCTGCGCATCCTGCAATTCCTGGGGGGGCGCGGGCAAGGCCAGCAGGACTTCGCCGTTCTGGTTCTCCAGCGTGAATTCCACGTCGTCGAGCTCCAGGCCGCTCGTGAGCGCCGCGGCCCAGTGCGCGCGGGGCAGGCGCAGCAGCAGATAGCGGTCGGCACCGGCCTTGGCCAAAGGCCTGAGCCAATACAGCATGGGCTGGGGCTCCAGCTCCAGCGGCCCGCTCAGGGGAATACCGGAAATCAGGGGGTCGGCCAGAGACTGCTTCAGCCGCAGCCATAGCGGCCGGGGCACCTGGCCGTTGCGCCAGTACGGGTGCGTGGCCACCAGCACCTTGCCCTGGCCGTCCAGGATCAGGGCATCGCCGAGCAGACGGCTCTGGCGCACCATGACGGCCATGATCGGCTGCATATTGCCGCCCAGGGCCTGCAGCTCGTCCACGCCATGGGCGAAGATGTCCATGGAGTCGAGCTGTTGATTGAGCGCTGCGCGGGTGCCCTGCACGATGCGGTCCAGGCGCTGCTGCGCATCCACCTGATCGCCGGCCCGCATATTGACCAGCAGCCACCCGATGGCGATGGCTGCCGTCAGCAGCAAAAGCGCCAGCAGCGCCCAGACCTTGTGGCGCACGCTCCTGGCATGGATGGAAGAGCGCAGATGGCCCATCATCAGCATGCGGCGCCCTTCGCCACCTGGCGCAGCCACGCGGCGCCGTTGCGCGAAACCGCCTCCGTCCCCGTGCGGGCCGGCCGTTGCGGCCCAGCCCTGCGATCAGGAAAGGGAAAACGGTTTGGGGGCATCGGTTGCGTCGGTCGGGTCAATAGGTTCCAGGATAGAGGCCGCCATCGGGCAGGATGTTCTGCCCCGTCAGATAGCCGGCATGCCGGCTGCACAGGAACGCGCAGATCGCGCCGAACTCGTCCGCCGTGCCGAAGCGCTTGGCGGGCACCTGGGCCAGTTGCACCTCGCGCACTTCCTGCAGCGGCTTGCCGCTTTTGTTGGCGGCCGCCTCGAAGGTGCCGCTCAGCCGGTCCGTTTCGAACTTGCCCGGCAGCAGATTGTTGATGGTCACGCCCTTGGCGGCAATGGGACTGCGCGCCAGCCCGGCGACAAAGCCCGTCAGGCCGCTGCGCGCGCCGTTGGACAGACCCAGGATATCGATGGGGGCCTTCACCGCGCTGGAGGTGATGTTGACGATGCGGCCAAAGCCGCGCGCGGCCATGCCGTCCACCGTGGCCTTGATCAGCTCGATGGGCGTGAGCATATTGGCCTCCACGGCCTTGAACCAGGCCTCGCGGCCCCAGTCGCGGAAATCGCCGGTCGGCGGTCCGCCGGCATTGGTGACGAGGATGTCGAAGTCCGTGCCCGGGCCCTGCGCCACGGCAAACACGGCGTCACGTCCGGCCGGCGTGGTGATGTCGGCGGCCACGCCCAACACCTTGACCTGGGGCGCCTGCGTCTGGAGCCGGGCCACCGCGGCCTGCAGCGCATCGGCATTGCGGGCGTTGACGACCACGTTCACGCCCTCCTGCACCAGCGCTCGGGCGCAGCCAAAACCCAGCCCCTTGCTGGCGCCGCACACCAGAGCCCACTTGCCCGCAATTCCCAGATCCATTGCCACTCCTTGTTGTTCGTTGAGACTTCAGCGCCCTATCTTGCCTCATGCAGCGGGAAGATGGGTGCGTATTGTTTCCAGGTCATTCTCAGTGCCGGCCGCGGAACAGCTTGTGGTGCAGGCGGCGCAGCGACCACCATACCGAAAGCGCCACGACGGGAATGGCGACTGCCGCCGTGGACTCCGGCGACCAGGGCCAGCCCAGCTTCTGCCCGCCCTTGGCCAGATAGCTGATCAGGCCCGTGATGTAGTAGGTGATGGCGGCCACCGACAGGCCTTCCACCGTGGACTGCAGCTTGAGCTGCATGCCCTGGCGATGGTTCATGGTGCCCAGCAGCTGCTGGCTGCTTTGCTGCTGCTCGATTTCCACGCGGGTGCGCAGCAGGCTGCTGACGCGCGAGACGCGTTCGGACAGCGCGTTCTGGCGGCGCGTGGCCCATTCGCAGGTGCTGCGCGCCGGCGTCAGGCGCCGGTCCATGAACTCGCGTATGGTCTGCATGCCGTCCAGCCGTGTTTCCTGGATCTCGTGGATGCGCTTGTCCACCAGCTCGAAATAAGCCGAACTGGCCGAGAAGCGCGAATGCGTGGCCGCGTATTCGCTCTCCACCTGGCCCGCCAGGCGCGTCAGGCGATCCAGCAGCGCAGGCTCGTTGTCGCGGTCGGCCGAGCGGATGGAATGCGCCAGCTCGGCTAGTTCACGCTCGGCCGTCGCCAGCACGGACGCAGCCTTGCGCGCGGCCGGCAGGCCCAGCAGGGCCGCCATGCGGTAGGTTTCGATTTCCAGCAGGCGCTGCACCAGGCGACCCAGGCGACGCGGCGACAGGGCCTCGCCGGCCAGCAGCAGCATGCGCGAGAAGCCGTCGGCATGGATGGCGAAATCGGTATAGATCTTGCCCGCATCGCCCGCCACGCGGGACCCTGCCAGCGTCTCGTCCTGCAGCAGCTGGCACACCAGTTGCGGGGCCTGCACCCTGTCTTCGTTGAGCACCCACAGATGCAGGCTGCTCAGGCACTGGCCGGGCAAGGCGGCCAGCCACCCATGGGGCACGGCCGCTATGGCGGTGTCGGGCTCGCGCAGGTCGGCGAGCGTCGCCTGGGCCATGGGCGTGGAAAACGTCCAGGCCACGAATTCGGTGTGCTGCTCCCAGCGCAGGCGAAAGGCTCCCAGATCGATCAGCACATGGGTGGTGGCCGCATCCGGCAGGGGCTGGTGGTGGTTGCGCAGCAGGGCGATCACATGCTCGCGGCTGGCATCGCGCTGGGCCGCATCCGTCAGCATCACGATATGGGTGATGGCCAGGGGCGCCTGCATGATTTCCGCTGGGCGGGCATGAATCTCGTTGTGCAGCAGCACCCGCTGCGGGTGCTGGGCTGGAAGCAGTGGCAAGGGCATGAAATCCTCGAAAAACTGCCGCTATTGTGCCGCCGCGCCAGGCCGCCATAAAAAAGCGGCCCACGCGGGCCGCTTCCAGAAAACGTGACAGGCTGAAGATCAGTCTTCCACAAAAGCTTCTTCGCGCTTGTTCTTCACGGAGGGCATCAGCACCACCACCAGCAGAATCACGGCGGCAACCAGCAGGCCGGCCGAGATGGGACGGGTCACGAACACGCTCCAGTCGCCGCGCGACAGCAACAGCGCACGACGCAGGTTTTCCTCCATCATCGGGCCCAGGATGAAGCCCAGCAGCAGCGGTGCGGGCTCGGCCCCCAGCTTGTGGAACACGTAGCCGATGAAGCCGAAGGCACCCACCATCCACACGTCCCAGGCGTTGTTGTTGGTGCCGTACACGCCGATGGCGCAGAACAGCACGATGGATGGGAACAGCCAGCGATAAGGCACGGTCAGCAGCTTGATCCAGACGCCGATCAGCGGCAGGTTCAGGATGATCAGCATCAGGTTGCCGATCCACATCGAGGCGATCAGGCCCCAGAACAGCTCGGGGTTGCTGGTCATCACCTGGGGGCCAGGCTGGATGTTGTGGATGGTCATGGCACCCACCATCAGCGCCATCACGGCGTTGGGAGGGATGCCCAGGGTCAGCAGAGGAATGAACGAAGTCTGCGAACCGGCGTTGTTGGCCGACTCGGGAGCGCACACGCCACGGATGTTGCCCTGGCCGAAGGGAACTTCGCCCGGCTTGAGCTTGGTCTTCTTCTCGATGGTGTAGGCAGCAAAGGCCGACAGCATGGCACCGCCGCCGGGCAGGATACCCAGGGCCGAGCCCAGGGCCGTGCCGCGCAGCATGGCAGGCAGCATGCGCTTGAAGTCTTCCTTGGTGGGCATCAGGCCGGTCACCTTGGCAGCGAACACTTCGCGCTCGTCTTCGGGCCTGGACAGGTTGGCGATGATTTCGCCGTAGCCGAACACACCCATGGCGATCACGACGAAGTCGATGCCGTCGGTCAGCTCAGGGATATCGAAGCTGTAGCGGGCCACGCCGGAGTTCACGTCCGTGCCCACCATGCCCAGCAGCAGGCCCAGCACGATCATGGCGATGGCCTTGAGCAGCGAGCCCGAGGCCAGCACCACGGCGCCGATCAGGCCCAGGGTCATCAGCGAGAAGTATTCGGCAGGGCCGAACTTGAAGGCCACTTCGGTCAGCGGAGGAGCGAAGGCGGCCAGAATCACCGTGCCCACGCAGCCAGCGAAGAACGAACCGATACCGGCCGATGCCAGCGCAGGACCCGCGCGGCCTTTGCGCGCCATCTGGTAGCCGTCGATCACGGTCACCACCGAGGACGATTCTCCAGGCAGGTTCACCAGGATGGCGGTGGTCGAGCCACCGTACTGGGCACCGTAGTAGATGCCGGCCAGCATGATCAGCGCCGCCACGGGAGGCAGTGCGTAGGTGGCGGGCAGCAGCATGGCGATGGTAGCCACCGGGCCGATGCCGGGCAACACGCCGATCAGCGTGCCCAGCAGGCAGCCGACAAAGCAGTAAATCAGGTTCTGGAACGTGAAGGCCACGCCAAAACCCATAGACAAGTGTTCAAACAGTTCCATGGACGATGCTCCTACTTAACCCGCGATGAAGCTAGGCCACACGGGGAACTGCAGATTCAGCGCCCACACGAAGGCGACATAGCTGCCCACCGCGAGGATGGTGGACAGAATCGCCGTTTCCTTGAAATTGAACTTATCGCCAGCCAGGCTGGCGATGAAGACCAATGCATAGATGGCGATCATCAGGCCGAACTGGGGAATGCCCAGGCCCGGAACGCCCACCAGCAGAATGCCGAAGGCAAAGTTGGCAGCAAGAATGAAGAACACCTGTCGCCAGGCCCACTTGCCGATCTTGTCACCGCCCTCCGGACCCTTGGTCAGGCCGGAGAGGCAGATCGCAGTGCCCAGGATGGACATCAGCACGCCCAGGATCAGGGGGAAGTAGCCGGGGCCCATGCGCGCACCGCTGCCAATGGTGTAGTTGGTTGCGCCCACCGCGAAAGCGAGGCCCACGGCCAAGAACATCAGACCGGAAAAAAAGTCTTTCTGGCTTTTGATTTTCACAAAACGTCTCCATACGGAAATCACGACTGGGCGATTTTCGTTTCATTACAAAGCCGATTTGATGTGGATTCCACCTACCAAGGGCATACCCTAGGAACGCTGTCATCCAGTATTGGCGCGGGCTCCAGGCCGGGCTGAACACCGCATGACCCACGAAGCTGGCGCGCCCCGAGAGTGAGACAGCCGGCAAGGCCCGCCCCGCAGCAAAGGCTGTCGTCCCCCATTGGGGGAAGACGCGAAGCGGCTCAGAACGTGTTTACGATCTCAGGGGAATCAGTTCATCAGCGGCGTGCAAGCCAGCACTTCGGGCAAGGTGGTGATGCCCTCGGCCACCCGCAGCACGCCGGCCAGGCGCAGGGGCCGCATGCCGTCCTGCACGGCCTGGCGCCGCAGGGCGTCCATGGACGGCGAGGCATGGATCTGCTGCTTGAGCGCCTCCGTCACGGTCAGCAGCTCATACAGCCCCATGCGGCCCTTGAAGCCGGTCATGCGGCATTCCTCGCAGCCCACGGGCCGGTAGGGCTGGTAGCCGCCGGAGAGCTTCCAGGGCTTGACCGTTTCGGCCAGCGCGTCCGCCGAAGCCTCTTCGTCGGGCTCCCTGCAGGCCGCGCACAGCGTGCGCACCAGGCGCTGGGCCAGCACGCCCAGCAAGGTGGCATTGATCAGATATGGCGGCACGCCCAGTTCCATCAGGCGGCTCACGGCGCTGGGCGCATCGTTGGTGTGCAGCGTGGAGAACACGAGGTGGCCGGTCAGCGCGGCCTGCACCGCCATCTCGGCCGTGGCCAGATCGCGGATCTCGCCCACCATGATGATGTCCGGGTCCTGGCGCATCAGCGCGCGCAGGCCCTCGGTGAAGCTGAAGTCCAGCTGGGGCTGCACCTGGGTCTGGTTGAAGCTGGGCTCGATCATCTCGATGGGGTCTTCCACCGTGCTGACGTTGACCTCTTCGGTCGCCACGCGCTTGAGCGTGGAGTACAGCGTGGTGGTCTTGCCCGAGCCCGTGGGCCCCGTCACGAGGATGATGCCGTGCGGGCGCTGCACCAGCGACTGCCAGCGCGCGGCGTCGTGCGGCGTGAAGCCCAGGCCGTCCAGGTCCTTGACCGTGTTCTCGGGGTCGAAGATGCGCATCACCATCTTCTCGCCAAAGGCCGTTGGCAGCGTGGACAGGCGCATTTCCACCTCGTCGCCCCTGGGATTGCGCGTCTTGATGCGGCCATCCTGCGGGCGGCGCTTTTCCACCACGTCCATGCGGCCCAGCAGCTTGATGCGCGCCACCATGGCGTTGAGCACGCCCATGGGCATCTGGTAGACCGGATGCAGCACCCCGTCGATGCGAAAGCGGATCACGCCCTGCTCGCGCCGCGGCTCCAGGTGGATGTCGCTGGCGCGCTGGTCGAAGGCGTACTGCCACAGCCAGTCCACGACGCGCACCACGCCCTGGTCGTTGGCATCGAGCTGCTTGTTGCTGCGGCCCAGCTCCACCAGTTGCTCGAAGCTCGCGGCGCCCGAGGCGCCACCGGCCTTTTCCGCGGCGCGCACCGATTTGGCCAGGGCAAAGAACTCGGCCGTATAGCGCTTGATGTCCACGGGATTGGCCACCACGCGGCGCACGCCGCAGCGGGCCTGGCGCTCCACCTCCGAGACCCAGTCGTCGATGAAGGGCTCGGCCGTGGCGATCACCACCTCCCGGGACGTGACCTGCACCGGCAGCACCCTGTGCCGCTCGGCATAGCTGGCGCTCATCACATCGCCGACCCGGCCCACATCCACGCGCAGCGGATCGATGCGCAGATAGGCCAGGCCGCTGCGCCGGGCCAGGTATTGCGTCAGCTCCTCGATGTCCAGCGGCTTGCCCGTGGCCGCCTGCACCACGCCCACATTGGCCAGGCGCACCAGCGGGTGCTGGGCGCTTTCGGCAAAAGAGCAGCGCAGCACCGTGCGCTCGGCTTCCGGCGCGGCAATCACGCCGTCCTCGAGCAGCCATTGCACCAGCAGACGCCAATCCAGCGGCCCGGCATGGCGCAGGCGGGTGGCGGACTGGAGCGGCGTGGGAGCGGTCATGGAGAGCAAGTCTAGCGCCACTCTCCCGGCGTCAGAACGTGCTGGGAATGTGTTTACGATCTCGATGCAGGGCCGAATATCCTGGGCCAGCGGCCCGTGGGCAAGTCCCAGCGCGCCTGCACCGTCTGGCAGGCGGCCTGCAGCGCCCCGGCGTCCAGCGCGCGCGGCGTGCGCTGGGCCAGCACCACGGTATTGCCTTCGCGCGTGGGGCGGAAGAACCACAGGGCATCGCTGCCGAAGGCCTGGGCCATTTTTTCCACGCTGCGCTCATAGCTGGAAGTGCGGCCGAACAGGTTGACGGTCATGATGCCGTCCTCGGTCAGCAGATTGCGGCAGTCGGCATAGAACTCGGCGCTGTCCAGCACCGGCGCGGCCGCCTCGTGGTCGTACAGGTCCACGGCCAGCGCATCCACCGCGCCCTGCCACTGGGGTTTCTTGATTTCCTGGGCCGCGTCGGCCAGGATGACGCTCAGCATGTCGCTGTCGGGCGGCAGCTTGAACCAGCTGCGGCACACGGCCAGCACCTGGGGGTTGAGCTCGATGGCCGTGGTCTTCATGCGCAGCTTCTTGTGGCAGAACTTGGTGATGGCCGCCGCCCCCAGGCCCAGCTGCATCGCATGGCGCCGGGCCACGGAAGCCGGCTCCATGAACAGCAGCCAGCCCATCATGCGCTGCACGTATTCGAGCTCGATCTCGAAGGGCTCCTTGATCCGCATGGAGCCCTGCACCCAGGGCGTTCCCAGGTGCAGGTGGCGCACCTCGCCGTCATCGGAGACGCTGACTTCGGGCAGCTCGCTCACGGCGGCCGGAGAATTCTTTTCTGGAGCGGCCGTCTTGCCGCCGCGGGTTTTACGCAGCACGTTCTTACACCATGGAATGCATGGCCAGGGCATCGTGCCAGGCCTGCAGTTTTTTCTCGAAAGACCAGCCCGCGTTGGCGGGGCTGGTGGATGGCAGGCGCAGGGCCTGAAGGCCCATGGCCCGGGTCTGGCGCGCATGCTTGAAGCTTTCACCGCCGTTGTGCAGCGCCAGCGTCAGCTGGGGGCACAGCATCTTCAGGCCGGCAATGTCGTTGGCCTGCGCGGCACGGATGGCGCTGTCCAGGCTGCCCTCGCGCTCGCAGCTCGCATACACGTCCCACAGGCCCAGACCACGCGCCAGCAGCCATTCGCAGCGGCCCGCATAGTCTTCGCGCGGCGGCTGCGGATGCTGCGGCCACAAGGCCTGCAGCAAAGGCCAGAACTGGTTTTGCGGATGGGCATAGTACTGCTGCAGCTGCAGGGAGCGCAGGCCCGGGAAGCTGCCCAGCACCAGCGCGCGCGTGCGCGCATCGGCCACCGGAGCCAGCCCCTGCCAGCGCGTGTCGGCGGCCGGTGAAGAAGCGGCAATCACCATCACCCGATGCTCGCCCACGCCGGCAGGCCGCGCAGCGCCTGGCGCGCGTTGTCGCTGGTGGCTGCCGCCAGCTGCGCCGCATCCATGCCGCGCAGATCGGCGATTGCCTGGGCAATGCGCGGCAGCTCGCCCGGGCTGTTGCGCCCCTGGAGCCGGCCTTGCGCACGCTGCTCCGCGGTGGTGTAGAGCCAGTGCGGCGGGATGTCGGGAGCATCGGTTTCCATGACCAGGGCCTGCAGCGGCAGGCTGGCCGCCAGCTCGCGCAGCCTGAGGGCGCGGTCATAGGTCACGGCACCGCCAAAGCCCAGCCTGAAGCCCAAGGCGATGAAGGCCTGCGCCTGCTGGACACTGCCGTTGAAGGCATGGGCAATGCCGCCTTTGACTTTCAGGGCCCGCAGGGTCTTGAGCAGGTGGTCGCTGCTTTTGCGCACATGCAAGATGACGGGTAGATCGAATTCGCGCGCCAGCCGGATCTGCTGCTCGTAGAACCAGGCCTGGCGCCCGGCATCCAGGCCTGGAACGAAGAAATCCAGGCCGATCTCGCCCACCGCCACCAGGTGCGGATCATCGCGCCGCTCCTTCAGCATCTCGCGCAGCGCCGCGATGTCCTGCTCCCGCGCGCGGGGCGTGTAGAGCGGATGGATGCCCAGCGCATAGCTGTCGCCATGGCGATGCGCCAGCGCCATCACCTGGCTCCAGTTCGCGCGCTCCACGGCCGGAACGACCAGATGCGCCACGCCCGCAGCACGCGCCGCCGCGCGCACGCCATCGCGGTCCGCCTCAAATTCGGCGGCATCGAGATGGCAATGGGTGTCTATCCAGCAGGACATGAAACTATGGATTCATGAGCATCAGGTGCTTATGAATTCTGGAATTCAAGGTGTTTTATGATTGAAATCAAGAAGGCATAAGGGCCTGGCGCTCCTTTCATTGATTCTTCTCAATCGAGCCGGCCTTTCACCAGCCGCACCACGCGGTCGCAGCGCGCCGCCAGGCTTTCGTCGTGCGTGACCATGACGAAGGCCGTGCCGTGGCTGCGCGCCAGCGCCAGCATCAGGCCGAACACGGTCTCGGCCGTACCGCGGTCCAGGTTGCCCGTGGGCTCGTCGGCCAGCACGCAGGCCGGCTGCGTGACCAGCGCACGCGCAATGGCCACGCGCTGGCGCTCGCCGCCCGACAGCTCGGCGGGGCGGTGCAGCATGCGCTCCTTCAGGCCCACGGCGGCCAGCGTCTCGGCCGCGCGGTCCATGCAGGCCAGCTTGTCGTCGCGCCGTATGCGCAGCGGCATGGCCACGTTTTCCTGGGCGCTGAATTCGGGCAGCAGGTGGTGGAACTGGTAGATGAAGCCCAGATGGCGGTTGCGCAGCACGCCCTGCTTTTGCGGGCCCAGGCGGTGCAGCGGCTGCCCCATGAGTTCCACCGAGCCCGAGCTCGGCGCATCCAGGCCGCCCAGCAGGTGCAGCAGCGTGCTCTTGCCCGAGCCCGAGGCGCCCACGATGGCCAGCGTCTCGCCGGCGTGGACCTGCAGGTCCACGCCCTGCAGCACGGCCACGTCCAGCCGCCCTTCGGTGAAGCGCTTGGTCAGGCCCCGGGCCTGCAGCACCTGCCGACCCGGGCCGGCGGCCTCCATGGAGGCCATCACGGCAGAAGAAGCATCATTCATAGCGCAGTGCCTCCGCAGGGTTCACGCGGCTGGCGCGCCAGCTGGGGTAAATCGTGGCCACGAAGGCCAGAATCAGCGAGATCACGGCAATCGGCACGATGTCGCGGCTTTGCGGATCGCTGGGCATCTTGCTGATGATGTAGATGTCCTTGGGCAGGAAGTTGGCGTGCAGCAAATGCTCGATGGCCGGCACGATGACATCGATGTTGAAGGCCACCGCCAGCCCCAGCGCCAGCCCGGCCAGCGTGCCGATCACGCCCACCATGGCGCCCTGCACCACGAAGATGCTCATCACGGACGAAGGCGAGGCGCCCAGCGTGCGCAGGATGGCGATGTCGGCGCGCTTGTCCTGCACGCTCATCACCAGCGTGGAGACCAGGTTGAACGCGGCCACGGCCACGATCAGCGTGAGGATGATGAACATCATGCGTTTTTCCACCTGCACGGCCGCATACCAGGTGCGGTTTTGCTGGGTCCAGTCGCGGATCAGCAGGCGGTCGCTCAGCGTGAAGGCCAGTTCCTGGGCCACCCGCGGCGCCTCGTTGAGGTCCTTGAGCTTCAGGCGGATGCCGGTCGGCCCCTCCAGTCGGAACAGGCGCTCGGCATCCTGGTAATGCATCATCACCAGCGTGGAGTCGTACTCGTAGTGGCCCGAGTCGAAAGTGCCCGCCACCGTCATCTGCTTGAGGCGCGGCACCACGCCGGCCGGCGTGACCTGGCCGCTGGGCGCGATCAGCGTCACCTGGTCGCCCTCGCGCACGCCCAGGGCGCGCGCCAGCTCCAGGCCCAGCACCACGTTGAACTGCCCCGGCAGCAGGCGCTGGAGCACCTCGGAGTTGGCGGCGGCCAGATCGGTCACCTCGCCTTCGCGCGCCGGATCGATGCCGCGCACCAGCGCCCCCTTGATGTCCTCGCCGCGCCCCAGCAGGGCCTGGGCCGAGACGAAGGGCGCGGCACCCACCACTTCGGGATGGCTGCGCGCCTCGCGCATGGTGCGCTCCAGATCGGGCAGCGGCGCGCCTTGCGGCGCAAAGATCTCGACGTGCGACACCACGCTGAGCATGCGGTCGCGCACCTCCTTCTGGAAGCCGTTCATCACGCTCAGCACGATGATCAAAGCCGCCACGCCCAGCGCGATGCCCAGCATGGAGACACCCGAGATAAAGGAAATAAAGCCGTTGCGGCGCGTGGCGCGCCCTGCGCGGGTGTAGCGCCAGCCTACGGCCAGTTCGTAGGGAAATTGCATGTTGCCCGCATTGTGTCACTGCCGGCAATGCCCTGCCGCCCGCCCTTCCCCAATCCGGCTTTTCTTGTGAAACCGTCTGCTTCACCGCTCCAGCTCCAGCGCCATCGCCACCCACATCAGGGACACCGAGCAAGGTCCTTGTCGGTCTCGCCGCAGCCATTTCAGAAAAGCCTTCGGTCTTGCATGCGGGGCTTTCGCCCCCGGTCTCTGAAACTGGCGCGCCCCGTGCCAGAGATGCCGAGCAAGGGCCGCCCCGCAGCGAAGGCATCGTCCCCCTCCCGAAGAGAGAGGGGGAAGCCGCACAGCGGCTCAGGGGGAGTCACCGCTTCCTGCTCCGCTCCACCCGAGGCAGCTCCGCGTATTGCGGCAGCTGTTCCAGCGTCAGGGCATGGGCCTGCAGCCTGGCCAGCAGGGCGTCGAACTGGGCGACCTCCTCGTCGCTGAGCACCGAGACCAGATCCATGTGGATCCGGGCCATGGCCGGCAAGATGCGCCCGTACATGCGCCGGCCCTCCTCGGTCAGATGGATGGCGACGCGCCGCCGGTCGCCCGGCAGGGGCTGGCGCCGCACCCAGCCCTTGTCCTCCAGGCCGCTGAGCGCGCGCGAGGTGCGCGCCCTGTCAAGCAGCGCCTTCTCCGCCAGTTCCGACGACAGCAGCCCCTCGTGCATGGCCACCGTGGCCATCACGCCCCATTCGCGGCGGGTGAGGCCGAAGCGGGCCTCGCACATGCGCATGGCCATCCCGCCCGCAACGCCAAAGAAGCGGTTGATGCGAAACAGCAGCATCTGCTGGATGGATGTGGGCTGTCGGGTATTCACGGAGATGAGTTGATTAGATCAATTGTGGATGCGGCTTCTACAGTCGGCACTCCAAACACAGAGACAAGGGGAACGAGCCGGCATTCTCGCAAATGCCCTGCAGTTCCCTGGACAAGAGAGTGATTCCATGACCTGCCTGACAGCACCCCGCCGCCTTCTTCAAACCAGCCTGGCTCTGCTGCTGGGCTGCACCGCCTTCGCCGGTCATGCCCAGCCAGCCGACAGCGCCGCCGTCGCGGCCTGGCCCAGCAAGCCGGTGCGTATCGTGGTGGCCTTCCCGCCCGCGGGGGCCGCCGACATCCTGGCGCGCAGCGCGGCCGAGGTGCTGCAGCGCGAGACCGGACAGCCCTTTGTGGTCGACAACCGCCCCGGTGCTGGCGGCAATATCGGCACGGACAATGCGGCCAAATCCGCCGCCGACGGCTATACGCTGCTGATCGGCATCGACACCACCTTCACGGTCAATCCCTTCATCTACAAGAGCATGCCGTTCAAGAGCGGCGACCTGCGCCCCGTGATGGTGATGGCCTCGCAAGGCATGGCGTTTGCCGTCAACCCCAAGACCGGCCTCAAGACGCTGGAGCAGTTCATCGACCGCGGCAAGAAGGAGGGTCTGACCCTGAGTTCGGCCGGCTATGGCACCCCCGGCCATCTGGCGGCCACGATTCTCACGCATGCCACCGGAGCCAAGATCACCCATGTGCCCTACAAAGGCAATGCCCCGGCCAGCACGGCCATCCTGGCCGGCGAAGTCGATGGCGGGGTGCTCAGCGCCTCGGCATTGATCGGACACATCCAGGCCGGCAAGGTCAATGCCCTGGCCGTGACGGCACCCAGGCGCAACCCTCTGCTGCCGAACGTGCCAACCGTGGGTGAGCTGGGCCACAAGAACCTGGAGCAGGAAATTCTGTTTGCCCTCTGGGTGCCAGCCGCCGTGCCGGAGCCATTGGTCAGGAAGATCGAAGCCAGCCTCATCAAGACCATGCAGGACAAGCCCCTGCAGGAGCGCATGCGCACCAACGATCTGGTCGTGGAGGGCCTGGTCGGCGATGCGGCGGCCAAGCGCCTGCAGAAACTCAGCGACCACTACAAGACCGTGATCCAGGCCACCGGCATGAAGATGGAATAAGCCGCTGTGCAAACCGTCAGCCACACAACAACGACAAGCTTTTCATGACTCGCCCCAACATCATCTTCATCGTGGCCGACGACCTCGGCTACGCCGACCTGGGCTGCTACGGCGGCCGCGACGCCGAATTCGGCGCGGTCTCACCCGTGCTCGACCGCCTGGCCGCCGGGGGCCTCAAGCTCACCCAGGGCTATGCCAACTCGCCGGTGTGCTCGCCCACGCGCTTTGCGCTGGCCACGGCACGCTACCAGTACCGGCTGCGCGGCGCGGCCGAAGAGCCCATCAACAGCAAGACGCGCGGCACGCCGCTGGGCGCCAAGCTGGGCCTGCCGCCCGAGATTCCCACCGTGGCTTCGCTGCTCAAGGATGCGGGCTACCGCACGGCGCTGATCGGCAAATGGCATCTGGGCTACCCGCCCCACTTCGGCCCGCTGCGCTCGGGCTACGAGGAATATTTCGGTCCCATGTCGGGTGGCGTGGACTACTTCACCCATCTGAGCAGCGCGGGCCAGCATGACCTGTGGGTGGGCGAGGAAGAGCACCACGACGAAGGCTATCTGACCGATCTGCTGTCGCAGCGCAGCGTGGACTTCGTCAACCGCATGAGCGAAGGCGATGCCCCGTTTTTCCTGAGCCTGCACTACACGGCCCCCCACTGGCCCTGGGAGACGCGCGACGACCGCGCCACGGCCGAGCAGCTGGGCGCGGGCATCACCCACCTGGCGGGCGGCAACATCCACCAGTACCGCCGCATGATCCACCACATGGACGAGGGCATTGGCTGGATCGTCGAGGCGCTGCGCGCCAACGGCCAGCTGGACAACACGCTGATCGTCTTCACCAGCGACAACGGCGGCGAGCGCTTCTCCGACAACTGGCCGCTGGTGGGCGGCAAGATGGACCTGACCGAAGGCGGCATCCGCGTGCCCTGGATCGCGCACTGGCCCGCCGTGATCGGCGCCAGCCGCACCAGCACCCAGCAGTGCATGACCATGGACTGGTCGGCCACGGTGCTGGCAGCCGCCGGCGTGGCCGCCGACCCCGAGTACCCGCTGGACGGCATCTCGCTGCTGCCCGTGCTGCAGGGCGAAGGCGCCGAGTTCGCGCGGCCGCTGTACTGGCGCATGCTGTACCGCGGCCAGCGTGCCCTGCGCGACGGCGACTGGAAGTACCTGCGCGTGGAGGACAACGAATACCTGTTCAACATCGCCGGCGACGAGCGCGAACGCGCCAATCTGGCGGCCCGGGAGCCCGAGCGCCTGGAGCGCATGCGCGCCGACTGGGAACGCTGGAATGCCGACATGCCCGCCATTGCGCCCGACGCCAGCTTCAGCCTGGTCTATACGGCCAAGAACATGCCGCAGCGCTGACAAAACGCTTCCAAAACAGGAGCATATTGCATCCTTCACAGGCAGGTTTCAAGAGTTTTTCGCTCGAAAAATCCGGCGCCTCGGGCGCAAGAAGCTCCTCAATTAATAGCACGATACGGCGCAAAACCTGGCAGACACCCCGCGCCGCGCCGGCAAAGCGCGCATGCTCGACAATAGCGGCCATGTCTTTGACCGCGCCTTTGCTTCCTGCCGCCCACGCCCTGGCCGCAGGCGCCTCCGAATGGATTGTTCCCTACGCTGACGGCCCCGCCGACAACGCCTGGGCCGATCTGCCACTGCCCCATCTGCAAGCCCTGCTGGCCGCGCTTTCGCCCAGCCCTGTGGTGCAAGGCAGCGAATTCGACTTCTCCCCGCCGCATGAACGCGCGCTGGCCCGCGCCATGGGCCTGCCCGACACGCCGGGACTGATTCCCTGGGCCGCCCTGTCTGTCCAGGAGACTGCCCAGGCCTGCGCCTTCATCACGCCCTGCCACTGGCATATCGGCGCCGACCATGTGCACCAGGCCGACCCCGCCGCCACGCCGCTGACCGAAGAAGAATCGCAGCAGCTGCTGGCCCTGCTCTCGCCCTGGTTTGCCGACGACGGCATCGCCCTGCAATACCTGCAGCCCGACCTCTGGCTGGCACGCGGCAACACATTCGAGCATCTGGCCACGGCCTCCATGGACCGCGTGCAGAACCGCGACGTGCGCCCCTGGTTTCCGGATGCCACGCAGGGCGCCGTCATCCAGCGCCTGCAAAGCGAGGTGCAGATGCTGCTCTACACCCATGTGTTCAACGACCGCCGCGCGGCGCTGGGCCAGCAGCCCATCAACGCCTTCTGGGTGCATGGCTCGGGCCGCCTGCCCGCGCCGGTGCCAATGGCAGGCAGCCAGGCCGGCAGCCAGACCGTCTGCATCGACGACCTGCGCACGCCGGCGCTGCAGGGCAATGTGCCGGCCTGGCGCAAGGCCTGGCAGCAGCTCGACGACAGCCTGATCGCCCAGCTGCGGCAGCGCGCCGAGCGGGGCGAGCCCGTCAGGCTCACGCTCAGCGGCGAACGCAATGCCGTGCAATGGGTAAATGCGCCGCGCGGCCTCATCGACAAGATCAAGCATATTTTCGCCCCCAAGCGCTTCCCCAATCTGCGGGACATGCTATGAAAATCATCCCCCGCCTCATTCCTGACAACAGCGTCTCGGCCCTGCAGCAGGCCGGCATCCATCCGCTGCTGGCCCAGCTCTATGCCGCGCGCGGCGTGTGCTCGCCCGACGAACTCGACGATGCCCCGGCCAGGCTGCTCGCGCCCTCGGGCCTGCTCGGCATCGACACTGCCGTACAACTGCTGGCCGACGCCATCGCGCAGCAAAAGCGCCTGTGCATCGTGGCCGACTACGACTGCGACGGCGCCACGGCCTGCGCCGTGGGCGTGCGCGGCCTGCGCCTGCTGGGCGCCACCCATGTCGCCTACCTGGTGCCCGACCGCGTGGTGGACGGCTACGGCCTCACCGCGCCGATCTCGCGCCGCGTCAAGGAAACCGGCGCCGACATGCTGATCACCGTGGACAACGGCATCGCCAGCGTGGAAGGCGTGGCCGTGGCCAAGGAGCTGGGCCTGTCCGTCGTGGTGACGGACCACCACCTGCCGGGATCGCATCTGCCGCTGGCCGATGCCATCGTCAATCCCAACCAGCCCGGCTGCAGCTTCGAAAGCAAGTCCATGGCCGGCGTGGGCGTGATGTTCTACGTGCTGCTGGCCCTGCGCACCGAGCTGCGCGCGCGCGGCCGCTTCGACCGCTACAGCCAGCCGCGGCTGGAAACCCTGCTGCCGCTGGTGGCGCTTGGCACCGTGGCCGACGTGGTCAAGCTCGACGCCAACAACCGCCGCCTCGTGGCCCTGGGTCTCAAGCAGATCCGCAAGGGCCAGATGCAGCCCGGCATCCGTGCCCTGTTCGACGCCGCGGGGCGGCGCTTCGACGTGGCCACCACCTTCGACTTCGGCTTCGCTTTAGGCCCGCGCATCAACGCGGCCGGCCGCCTGGCCGACATGACCATAGGCATCGAATGCCTGACCACCGAGGACGCAGGCCGTGCCGACAACCTGGCGCGCATGCTGGACTCCATCAACCGAGAACGCCGCGAGATCGAGGTCGGCATGCGCGAGCATGCGCTGCTCATGGCCGAAGGCCTGTGCGCGGACGGCATGACACCGCCGCCGGCCATCAGCGTGTTCGACCCCGACTTCCACGAAGGCGTGGTCGGCATCGTGGCCTCGCGCATCAAGGACAAGCTGCACCGCCCCACCTTTGTGTTCGCGGCCAGCGGCGCACCGGGCCACGAGCATGAGCTCAAGGGCTCGGGCCGCTCTATTCCCGGCTTTCACCTGCGCGACGCGCTGGACCTGGTCTCCAAGCGCCACCCCGGCCTGCTGCTGCGCTTCGGCGGCCACGCCATGGCGGCCGGCTGCACCATCGAGGAGGCACGCTTTGACGAATTCGAGCGCGCGCTGGCCCAGGTCGCCCAGGAGCGGCTGGACGCCGCCACGCTGACGCGCCGCCTCGAGACCGACGGACCTCTGTCGCCCCAATGGCTGGATACCGAACTCGTGGGCCAGCTGCAGCTGGCCGTCTGGGGCCAGGGCTTTGCTGCGCCCACTTTCAGCGAGGAGCTGGAAGTCATGTCGCAGCGCCTGGTCGGCGAGAAACACCTCAAGCTCGAGCTGCTGCACCACGGCGCCAAGGTCGACGGCATCTGGTTCAACCACACCGATCCGCTGCCCAGCCGCATGATGCTGGCCTACCGCCTGGATATCAACGAATGGCGCGGCGAACGCAAGGTGCAATTCCTCGTGGAAGCCGCGTCGCCTAACGAATAATCGTCACAAGTCTTGCAGGCCGTCGGTACCCGCCCCCCGTTTGGCTGCGCCTGCGGCACGCGGTTCAGGCTGCGGACGTTGGCACCGAGGAGTGCCAATGCTTCATGAACCAATTTGCGGCAACGTGTTTGAAGGAGCGCAGCGCAGGGACGCAGACAGCAGGGGCGTGTTCTTGGCTTACCTTCTTGCACGGGCAAGAAAGTGAGTCGCCTGCCGGGGCGAGACCCGGCTTCTGCCGCAGGCGGCAAAGCAATCGCCGTTTTGATAGCCGTTCACCATGAACCTCTTTGGACAAACAATGCCTCAAGCACATTCCAAAGGGTTTTCCCGACTCACCCAGGGTCCCGCTTCGGGGCTTTTTTTTGCCCTAAAAATAATTTTTGCCTAACGATAAAAAAAACTTGATAAGAATTTTTAACACACCTAATATTCGCTCAAACGAATTACAAATTTTGATAGGAATTTTTAATTCGTTGCATTTCATGTCCTCTGAATCGTGACTCGGCACAGATGACTGAAGCACGACCAACGGGCCGGCTGCACATCTGATGCACAGCGTCTGCAGGTGGCGCGGAACACGGTTCGCAGGGCTCTAACGAATGAGGGGGTGTGCCGTGGACTTCACCGAATTCCGAGCCGCAGCCGAGCTGGCGGGCATGCTGCTGACCGACCCGCGATCGCTCATCCTGCTGCTGCTTTTGCTGGCCGCCGCCATCTGCGATCTGCGCAGCCACCGCATCCCCAATCTGCTGACCTTCGGCGGCACGGCCGTTGCCCTGCTGTACAGCCTGGCAGTCCCCCAGCACCACGGCGGCGGCCTGCTGTGGGCGCTGGGCGGGCTGGGACTGGGCCTGGCGCTCATGCTGCCGCTCTATCTGCTGCGCGCCATGGGCGCCGGCGACGTCAAGCTGATGGCCATGGCCGGCGCCTTTCTCGGCCCCGACGGCACCTGGCAGGCAGTGATCTTCGTCTTCATCGCGGGCGGCATCACGGCCATGGCCTATGCGCTGTGGCACCGCGTGACGGCCAAGCTGCTGCGCAACACGCTGCAGGCCACGGAGCTGCTGTTCGTGACCATCGCCGCAGGCATCCGGCCCGATGCCCGCGCCAGCACCGCGCAGTCCGTGGGCAAGCTGCCCTACGGCGTCAGCATCGCCCTGGGAACCGCAGCGTTCCTGGTGGCCCGGCAATTCACCTGGGTATAGCCAGGGCAACGGCAAACACAACAGCATAGCGGGGGGTCCCATGAAAAACCTCAAGGCTCTGGGTCTGTTCGTCCTGGCGGCTCTCGCCAGCCTGGCGGCCGCGGTCTACGCGGCCAACTGGGTCGCGCGGCGCGGCAGCATCGACGCCGACAAAGTGGTCGTCGCGGCCGCCGACATCCCCCTGGGCAGCAAGCTCACGCCCACCATGCTGAGCACGGCGGACTGGCCCCGGGGCTCGATTCCCGAAGGCGCGTTCAACGACATGCAGAAGCTGCAGGAGCGTGTCGTCAAGGTCGGCGTGCTGCGCGGCGAAGCCGTGCTCGAAGGCAAGCTGGCGCCCGAGGGCACCAAGGGCGGTCTGGCCGCCATCATCGCCCCCGGCAAGCGGGCCATGACGGTGCGCGTCAACGACGTGGTCGGCGTCGCGGGCTTTGCCCTGCCCGGCAACTATGTGGACGTGGTGGTCAATGCCCAGCAGGAACAGAGCGGCAAGGCGGAAGACACGCGCCAGATCAGCAAGACCGTGCTCGAGAACGTGCTGGTGCTGGCCGTGGCGCAGGAAGCCGGCCGCGACGAGACCAAGCCCAAGGTGGTCAGCGCCGTCACACTGGAACTCAGCCCCGAGGACGCCGAGAGGCTGGACCTGGCCCGCAGCGTGGGCAGTCTCTCGCTGGTGCTGCGCAACCAGATCGACAAGGACCCGGTCAGCACCGCCGGCATCACCAAGCACCAGTTGTTCGGCAAAGCCGAACCCATCCCGGAACCGGTCAAGGTTGCCGCCCCCGCCAAGCCGGTGGTGGTGCAGCGCGCCCGGCCCGCACCCCAGCCGCCGGCTGCCACCTGCGTCGAGGTGATCCAGGGCGGCAGCCGCACGCTCAACTGCTTCTGATCATCCAGCGAACAATCAACAATTAACCACCAGAGAGGCCGGCCGTGCAATACCACCATCTGTACACGGCAGCTAGCATGCTGCTCGCCAGTGCCGCTACGGCCCTGGCCGCCAACGCCCAGCCCACGGGCGCCCCTCCCCAGGCCGTGGCCATGTCGGCTCCCGCGGCCCCTGCCGCCCGCACACTGCCCGCCAGGAACTGCACTGCCATCCGCACGGAAGAGCCCGCCACCGTCACGCTTGGCAAGTCCGTCGTCATCCCGCTGGCCTCGCCCATGGCCCGCATCCTGGTGAGCGGGCAGACGCCCGGAGCCTCCCAGGCCGGCGCGCCCATGCCCGCCGGCGGGCAGATGCAGGTACAGATGCCGGGACAGGTGCAGAACGGCATCGCCGACATCGAAGTACAACTGCTCAGCCCCCGCGACCTGTTCTTTCGCGGCCGCAAGTCCGGCGCCATGAACGTCATCCTGCAGAACGCGCAGGGCATCTGCTTCATCAAGGACGTGGTCGTCACCATGGACCCGGGCCCGCTGCAGGCCAAGCTCTCCGAGCTCATGCCCGAGGAGCGCGGCATCCGCGTGCAGGGCGCGGACAACGCCCTGGTGCTCAGCGGCGAGATCAGCAATCCGCTGCGCCTCGACGATGTGATGGCCCTGGCTTCGGCCTATGGCGACAGCAAGAAGATCGTCAACCTGATGCGCACCACCTCGCCCCACCAGGTGATGCTCGAAGTCAAGATCGCCGAAATCAGCAAGACCCTGCTCGACAAGCTCGGCTCCAGCCTCAGCGGCCGCCGCGTCACCAGCAACGGCATGAACACCTATTCCATCGTCTCCAACTTCCTGAGCGGCGGCGGCGGGGTGCTGAACGCCATGCGCATAGGCCGGGGCTCCATCAGCATCGACGGGCAGAAGAACGACGGCCTGGTGCGCATTCTGGCCGAGCCCAACATCATGGCCATCAGCGGCCAGCAGGCCAGCTTTCTCTCGGGCGGCAAGATCTTCATCCCCGTGGCGCAGACCAACACCAACGGTGTGCCGGTGATGACGCTGGAGGAAAAGGAATTCGGCATAGGCGTCAAGTTCACGCCCACCGTGCTGGGCAACTCGCGCGTCAACCTCAAGCTGGTGTCCGAAGTCTCCGACCTGTCGCAGACCGGCTCGCCCTTCACATCGATCAACGGCGTCACCGCCGTCATTCCATCGCTTTCCGTGCGGCGGGCCGACACCACGGTGCAGCTCAACGACGGGCAGAGCCTGGTGATCGCCGGCCTCATCAAGAACAACCTCACCGAAGCCGTCAAGCGCTTCCCGGGCCTGGGCGAAATCCCCGTGCTCGGCGCGCTGGCGCGCAGCACCGAGTTCCAGACCGACCAGACCGAGCTGATGTTCGTCATCACCCCGCGCCTGGTCCAGGCCCTGGCCGAGGCACCGCGCGTGCCCACCGACAACCATGTGCCGCCTTCACGTGCCGAGCGCTACCTCAACGGCTCGCTCGAAAGCGCCGCGCCGCCACCCGAGCCGCAGGCACCGGCCACGGCCGCGCCCGCCGCACCTGCAGCAGTCGTACCCGCGCCCGCACCGATGCCGGCGACTTCGCAACCCGCCGCCGTGCCCGCGCCTGCCCCAGCCGCACCACCGACACCGCCTTCGGAACCCAGGCCGCAAGCCCCTGCCCCCCAGCAGCCCGGCCGCGAGCTCGATCCGATGCTCTACCCGCCCGCCTGAACCGGAGGCCCGCCATGACCACGCGCATCACCACTTTCCCCCTGGCCGCCGCCTTCGCTGCCTGCACTGCGCTGCTGACCGGCTGCGCCAGCCCCACGCCCCACTACGACGCCCGCTTTGGCGAGGCCGTGCGCACCGCCCGCACTCAGATGACCATCCACCCCGATGCCGGCAAGCACGTAGGCACCGGTGTGGATGCCGCCATCGGCATGGACGGCCGCGCCACGCAAGCATCCATGGAGCGCTACGAGCGCAGTTTCAAGACGCCTCCACCTGCGGTCAACGTCATCAATATCGGAGGTTCGTTGACCAGCAACCAGGGTGGTGGTGCCGGGGGAGGTGGCACCGGTGGATCTTCCTACTAATTCAGAGGTCTTCCCGCCACGGATTGACCGATTTCACCCCATTGCCGTCGAAAGGAGAGCAGATCGCATCACGGCCTTGCACGCCAGCCACTGCCGGCCCTGCAAACCGGCATCCAAGCATGTACATGTTTCCGATCCACCACTCAATTTCGAGGTATCACCATGAACAAGATCGCTCAGCAATTTGGCAATTCCCTGCAATCCTTTGTCCGCGATGAGGAAGGCGCGCAGATCATTGAATATGCATTGATCGTCGCCGTGATTTCTTTGGCCTTGATTGTCTTGATGCAAACCACTCTTAAGGGTGGCTCATTTACCGATTGGCTTACCAGGGTCAGCAACTGTTTGAAGACCGGCGGCACCTGCGCTTAGTCAACTTCCCTCGCAGCGAAAGCCTTTACAGCCATGGCGCCGTATTGGCTTTTCGCTGAGGCCTCGCATTCACTCCCGCTTCCATCCTTCGCCATGAAAGATCATCCGCACTCCTGGCCCGCCACGCGGCCCATATGCGGCTGTACCGCCGCCACAAGGCGCCAGCGTGGCGCCTTCATCATCACCTTCGCACTGGCCCTGCTGTTCCTACTGGGCTTCATGGGCATCGCGCTGGATTTCGGCCGGCTGTTTGTCGTCAAGACCGAGCTGCAGACGGCCATGGACAGTTGCGCGCTGGCTGCGGCGCGCGAACTCAACGGCCAGACTGACGCCATTGCCCGCGCCCAGAGCGCTGGCATGGCTGTCGGCAATAGCAACAACGCCAATCTGCAATCGAGCAACTGGAACGGCACCGGCAAGCTCGTATCCGGCGACATCACCTTCCGCGACAAGGACTATGCCGCTACCAGCGTATCGACGGGTGCCCGATATGCCGAATGTCAATACACCATGAGCAGCATCCAACTCTGGCTGCTGCAGGCCATGGGGGCGTTCACCGGCGACAGCGCCACCTGGTCCGGTACCGGCACCGTGGGTGCGCGGGCTGTGGCGACGCGTGCTCCTTCGCAAACGGCCTGCATCATTCCGGTAGTGCTGCCAAAGGATTCCTACATAACCGGCCAATGGATCACCTTCGACCCCAAGAACGGTCCCATGACCTGGGGCAATCTGAATTTCGCTCCCGACGCCAACACGACGAATAGCGAAATGCGTGACAGTTACTGCGTATCTCCCACACCCGGGAAAATCTATACACCTGGCGCAAAGGCCACGGTGGCCGATTACTGGAATTTCCGCTTCGGCATCTACAAAAACAACCCAAGCAGCCCCACGGGCGCACCCGACTATTCCAGTTTTATCTACAGCACGTCCAACTGGCAGGGGCATGACGGGAATGGGAACATCGGCAATGCCTACCAAGGAAGCTCTCCCAATGGCACGCCCAACTTTCTGGCCCAACGCCTGGCCTTCACGCCCTGCGGCGCCAACCCGGCAGCTTGCGGCCTGAGCACTGGCGGCTACAGCAGCGTGGCTCAAACGCCCGCTCTTAAGGCCAATGGCGGCGACCGCCGCATCGTGACCGTGCCTGTAAGCCAACTGGACGGCAGTTTCGATGGAAAAACATTGGCATGCATGCTGATGCTGCAGCCCATGCAGCCATCAACCCTGGTTTCGACGTTTGAATACCTGGGCCTGTCCACCGACTTCAATAGTCCCTGCACCACCAGCGGCATCGCAGGCGGAACTAGCGGCCCATTGATTCCGGTACTGGTGAGGTGACCACCATGCGCAAACATCGCCTTCAACACGGAGTGGCGCTGATTGAGCTGGCGCTGACCATTCCCTTCATGATCATGCTGAGCATGATCGTCATCGAGTTCGGCCGCTCGCTGTACGAGTACAACACGGTGACCAAGTCGGTACGTGATGCGGCGCGCTATCTGACGGTGCAGTTGCCACCGACACCAACGAGCTGTCCACAGGAGGCCACTAATCTGGTGCAGTACGGCAGCACCAGCGGCAACCCTCCGCTGCTGGCCCCCGGTCTGGCCAACGCGGCGATAAATTGCACTTGGCAGACCAGCGGCACTTACCCTCTGGCCATGACGACCGTGACCGTCACCGTGAGTGGCTACCGCTTCCAGTCCATGGTCTCCAACGTGTTCGGCCTACAGCTGTTCGCCAACGGCGGCATCACCTTCGGCAATATCGCCGCCACGATGGAGATGCCGACATGAAACACCTTGCCCATCAGCGCGGCGCCACGCTCATCGAATTTGCCCTGGGGTTCCTCATCTTTCTGATGTTTCTGCTGGGTATTGTGGACTTCAGCCGCATGCTCTACACCTGGGCCGCCGCCAACGAGGCCACGCGCGCGGGTGCGCGCTATGCGGTGGTGTGCGACGACAAAGCCCAGAAGACCGAGGTGCTGACCCGTATGCAAGCCCTGCTGCCTCAGATCACCGATGTGGACATTGCCTGGGCGCCGAGCGGATGCACCACAGCCAATTGCCAGGGCGTGACGGTGAGCATCCCCTCGGGCGGCTTGAAATTCCAGTGGATTGCACCCATTGTCGGCTCCGGCTTGCTGGCCGCCATCGATGTGCCCAAGCTGTCCACCTACCTGCCACGCGAGGCCATGCGCCAGGACCCCAACAGCGGCACGGCCTGCGCTTCCTGACCACCGAGAGGCACCATGAAAATCGCCATCATCTCCCCCAACACCGCCCACCTCCATGAGATGGCCCATGTGCTGCAGGAGCGCTCGCACCAGGTCCTGAGCTTCGAGGGCGGAAAGACACGCATGCCGGCCATTGCCGAGCAGGAGCGGCCCGATCTGATGGTGGTCGACGGCATGTGCTGCGACCCGGCCGACCTGGCACCGGTGGAGGCCGTGACCACCCGCTACCCGCGCACGGCGGTGCTGCTGCTGTGCGCCCAGCAAACGCCCGAATTCCTGCTGCAGTCCATGCGGGCCGGCGTGCGGGAGGTGCTGCCCTCGCCCGCGCCGCCGCAGGCGCTGGCGGAGGCGGTGCAGCGCATTGCTGCCAAATTGCCGGACGGCGTGCAAGAGCGCGCGCACGGCCAGGTCATGGCCTTTCTGCCCTGCAAGGGCGGCAGCGGCGCCACCTTCCTGGCCGCCAACCTGGCCTGGGCGCTGGCGCGCAGCCATTCGGTGCTGCTCATCGACCTGAACCTGCAGTTCGGCGATGCGCTGGCCTACCTGCACGAAGGCAAGCCGGCATCGACCCTGGCCGACGTGGCACGCGACCTGCATCGCCTCGACGCTTCTTTTCTGGCGGCCAGCACGGTCAAGGTCGCACCCCGGCTGCATGTGCTGGCAGCCCCCGAGGACGCCATCCACGCCATGGAGGTGGAACCCGGGCATGTGAACGCCATCGTACAACTGGCCGCCGCCCACTACGATTTCGTGCTGCTGGACCTGGGCCGCGTGCTCGACCCGCTGGCCCTGGGCATGCTGGACAAGGCCCAATACATCGTGCCCGTGCTGCTGCCCAATCTAGCGGCCGTGCGCAACGCGCAGAAGCTGCTGCGCATGTTCCATGACCTGGGCTACCCCGAAAGCCGCCTGCATCCGGTGCTGAACCGGGTGGACAGGCGCCACGACATAGGCCTGGCCGAAGTGCGCAAGACGCTGGGCCTGGCCCAGCAGCAGTGGCGCGCCGTGCCGGATGCGCCGCAGGAGGTGCAGGCCGCCATCAACGCCGGTATGCCGCTGGCCGAATCCGCCCGCGGCGGCGCCTTGGCGCGCGAGCTGGCCGCCTGGGCCGAAGCCCTGTCCCCCGGAGCCAACGAAGACAGCGGCGGCTTTCTGCACCGGCTCTTTCGCCGGGCCTGAATCCGCTTGCCAGCACAGAAGGAGCCGATCATGACCTTGCGAGACCTGCTCACCACACCGGCCGCGCGCACGCCGCAGCCCGCACTGCATGCGGTGCCCGAGCCGGCGGACAGGCCTGCTGCCGCTTCGGCAGATGCGGCGCCCAGCCCGGCGCCGGCCCCCTCGCCCGCCGCCGTCTCGGGCCGTGCCGTGTCCTATCTGGCGCTCAAGAGCCGCATCCACACCAAGCTGCTGGAGCGCTTCGACCTGGCCGCGCTGGAGTCGGTGCCGCTGCAGACGCTGCAGCAGGAGATCGCCGCCATGACGGAGCGCCTGCTGGCCGAGGATGCCGCCGCGGTCAACGACCTGGAGCGGCGCATGCTGATCCGCGACATCCAGCACGAGATGCTGGGCTTCGGCCCGCTGGAGCTGCTGATGGTCGACCCTGCGGTCTCGGACATCCTGGTCAACCGCCACGATCGCATCTATGTGGAGCGCCACGGCCGGCTGGAGCTGACGCAGGTGGTCTTCACCGACGAGAAGCACCTGCTGCGCATCATCGACAAGATCGTCTCGCGCATAGGCCGGCGCATCGACGAATCCAGCCCCATGGTCGACGCCCGCCTGCCCGATGGCTCGCGCGTGAACGCCGTCATTCCGCCCGTGGCGCTGGACGGGCCCATGATGTCCATCCGGCGCTTTGCCCGCACGCCGCTGCGCATGGAGAACCTGGTCAACGACCTCAAGAGCCTGACGCCGGCCATGGCCAGCGTGCTCGAAGCCCTGTCCAAGGCCAAGGTGAACATGATCATCTCGGGCGGCACGGGCGCCGGCAAGACCACGCTGCTCAACATCCTCTCGGGCTATATCCCCGAGACGGAGCGCCTGGTCACCATCGAGGACGCCGCCGAGCTGCAGCTGCAGCAGCCCCATGTGGTGCGCATGGAAACACGGCCGCCCAATATCGAGGGGCGCGGCGAGATCACGCAGCGCGCGCTGGTGCGCAACGCCCTGCGCATGCGGCCGGACCGCATCATCATCGGCGAGGTGCGCGGCGCCGAGGCCGTGGACATGCTGCAGGCCATGAATACCGGCCACGAGGGCTCGCTGACGACCATCCACGCCAACACGCCGCGCGATTCGCTGGCACGGCTGGAGAACATGGTCGGCATGGCCGGCCTGAACCTGCCGCACCAGGCCGCCCGCCAGCAGATCGCCTCGGCCATCACGGTCATCGTCCAGGTGCTGCGCCTGATGGACGGCAAGCGCAAGATCACCAGCATCCAGGAGATCACGGGCATGGAGGGCGAGATCGTCACCATGCAGGAGATCTTCGCCTTCACCCAGACCGGCGTCGGCGCGGGCGGCGAGGTGCAGGGCTACTTCCATGCCACGGGCGTGAGGCCCAAGTTCGCCGACCGGCTCAAGGGCTTCGGCATCGCGCTGCCGGACGCGGTGTTCGACCCCGGCAAACACTATCAGTGAACCAGGCGAGAAGGAGCTGCCATGCCGTCCTTTTTTTCCTCCCACCCGGCCCTCGTGATCGTCGCGCTGGTGTTTGCCGCCATGCTGCTGCTGTTGCAGGGTATCCATTCGGTATGGAAGCAGTACAAAAGCCCCGAGGCCAAGCGGCTGGAGCGCCGCCTGCGGGCCTTGTCCGCAGCCCACGACGACAGCGCATCGACCCGGCTCGTCAAGGAACGTGTTCTGAGCGATATGCCGCGGCTGCAGCGCACGCTGCAGCATATGCCGCGCGCGCACCAGCTCGACCGCTTCATCGTGCAGGCGGGCCTGGACTGGACGGTGTCAGGCCTGCTGCTCGGCTGCGCCTTGCTGTTGGCGCTGGGCGTTCTCGCAGCCGTCGTGCTGGGCCAGCCCCTGGCCGTGGGGCTTGCCTCCGGCGCCGTGCTGGGAGCCCTGCCGCTGCTCCATGTTCAGCGCAAGCGCCGCCAGCGCCTGGGCCTGATGGAGCGCCAGTTGCCCGAGGCGCTGGACCTGATCGCCCGGGCGCTGCGCGCGGGCCATGCGTTTTCCTCGGGGCTGCAGATGGCAGGGGACGAGCTGCCCGATCCCATCGCCGGCGAGTTCCGCATGGTGCACGACGAGATCAACTACGGCACCTCGCTGCAGCAGGCCCTGAGCAACCTGGGCGAGCGCGTGCCCGTCACCGATCTGCGCTACTTCGTCGTGGCCGTGCTCATACAGCGCGAGTCCGGCGGCAATCTCACGGAAGTGCTCGGCAACCTGAGCCATCTGATCCGCGAACGGCTCAAGCTCCATGCCAAGGTGCGCGTGCTGTCCTCGGAGGGGCGCATGTCGGCCTGGATCCTGGGGCTCATGCCATTCGGGCTGGCCGGGCTACTCAATCTTTTCAACCCGGAATTCATGTCCCCGCTATGGACCGATTCCATCGGCATCACCATCCTCAAATGGCTGGCGGCGATGATGGTGATCGGCATGCTGATGCTGCGCCATATTGTCCGCATCCGGGTCTGAGCCGGTCTTGAAAGCAAGGAGTCCGCCATGCTGATCGTCGCCCTGCTCATCTTCACCGCCCTCATGCTGGCCGCGGGAGCCCTGTATTTCTGGGCGACGCCCACGGCCGCCGAGCAGCGCCTGCAAGCGCTGGCTCCGGCGTCCCAGGAGGGCGGCTGGACGGAAACCGCCGTCAAGCTCATCGGGCCGTTCGCCCATTTGTCATCGCCCACCGAGGGCATGGACGCCACGCCGCTGCGCCTGCGCTTTCTGAACGCCGGCTTGCGCCATGCGCAGGCGCCGCTGCTGTACTTCGGCGCCAAGACGCTGCTGCCACTGGTCGTGGCGCTGGCCGTGTATTCCCTGCTGCTGGCTTCCGGCACCATGGATACATCGCAGCTGCTGCTCTATCCCGTGGTGGCCGCCCTGGCGGCCTGTTATCTGCCCAATCTGGTGCTGCGCCGAATGGCAGCACACCGCAAACGCGAGATCTTCGAGAACTTTCCCGATGCCGCCGACCTGATGCTGGTCTGCGTGGAGGCCGGCATGGGCCTGGATGCGGCCCTGGGCAAGGTGACGGAGGAGATTCGCATCAAGAGCGAAGCCCTGGCCGAGGAACTGCACTGGACCAATCTGGAGATGCGCGCCGGCAGCACCCGCGAGAAAGCCCTGCGCAACCTGGCCGCGCGCACCGGCGTGGACGAGATCCATACCTTCACGGCCATGCTCACGCAGGCGGACCGGTTCGGCACCAGCATCGGCGAATCGCTGCGCGTGTTCTCGGAAGACCTGCGTCACAAGCGGCAAATGCGCGCCGAAGAGCTGGCCGCCAAGATTCCGACCAAGATGCTGCTACCGCTGGTGACCTGCATTTTTCCCGCCATCATGATGGTCGTGCTGGGCCCGGCCATTATCCGGATCGTGCGCACCATCATGCCCATGATTGCCGGCCACTCCTGAACGCGCACTTTCAGAAGGTTTCCCACTCATCATCCGCAGCCCCTGCCGGAGCAGCAAGAGGCTTGCCCCGGCTGGCAATGGCGGCGGGAACGGCCGATGGAAGCGGGCGTGCTGCAGCCGCCTTGGGTTGAGGCCGCTGCACAGCCGGTGTGGGCTTGGCCGCAGATGCCGAAGCCTTGGCCGTGACGGGTGCCAACCGGGGCGCTGCTGCCGGCCTGGCCTGCGCCTGCTGGCCGGTCCTGAAGACCGACACCACTTGCGACAGCCGGCTGGCCTGCTCCTGCAGCGCCATGGCCGCCGCGCTCGATTCTTCCACCAGGGCCGCGTTCTGCTGCGTCATCTGATCCAGATTGCCCACAGCCTGGTTGACCTGGTTGATGCCGTCGCGCTGCTCCGAAGACGAGGCCGTGATCTCGCCGATCAAATCGCTGACGCGGCGCACGCTGGACACGATCTCGTCCATGCTGCGCCCCGCCTGCTCCACCTGCTGGGAGCCCGATTGCACGTTGTCCACGCTGGTGCCGATCAGCAGCTTGATTTCCTTGGCCGCTTCGGCCGAGCGTCCGGCCAGGGCCCGTACTTCGCTGGCCACCACGGCAAAGCCTCGGCCCTGCTCGCCGGCCCGGGCCGCTTCCACAGCGGCATTCAAGGCCAGGATATTGGTCTGGAAGGCAATGCTGTCGATGACGCCGATGATGTCGGCAATCTTGCGGCTGCTGTCCGTGATCTGCTGCATGCTGTGCACCACCTGCTGCACCACATGGCCGCCCTGCTCCGCCGCCTGGGCAGCCGTGGCCGCCAGCTGGTTGGCCTGGCGGGCCGTGTCGGCAGACTGGGTGACCGTGGCGGTCAGTTGCTCCATGCTGGCGGCGGTTTCCTCAAGGTTGGCCGCCGTCTGCTCGGTGCGGGCCGACAGGTCCTGGTTGCCGGTGGCGATCTCGCCCGAAGCGGTGGAGACCGATTCCACGCCCATGCGCACTTCGCCCACGACGGAGCGCAGGCGTTCGGCCATGGCATTGAGCGCGCGCAGCAGCAGGCCCAGTTCGTCGTGGCGGTCATTGCGCACGGCAGCCGTCAGATCGCCCTCGGCAATCCTGTCGGCCAGCGCCACGGCTTCGTTGAGCGGATGCATGATGGAGCGCATCATGAGCACGCCGGCAACCAGCCCCAGCAGCACGATGAGGCCGCAGACCACGGCGCTGATCCAGTAGGCGCGGCTGCGCAGGCTCTCGCCGGCCTGTTCGGCCTCCTGCTTGAGCTGCTCCTGCAGATCGACATAAGCCTGCTGCGATGCCCTGTAGGTTTTGGCGATGGGCGCCATCTTGTCCACCAGGTCGCGCGCGGCCGCGAAGTCTCCGGCCTTGCGCGCCTCCTGCATGGCGGTATTGACTTCCAAGATCTGGCGGCGCTGCTCGGAGACCTTGGCCAGTTCCGCCTTGGACTTCGGCGCAATCGCCAGCTCGGTCACTTGTTTCTGCAGCGCACTGTTGCGGGCAATACCCTGGTTCATCAGATCGCGCTGGCGCTCCACCAGATGCTCCTCGCTGGACATGGCCGCGACGATGGAGCGGTCCACGCTCATGTCGGTGAGATCGCGCCACTCCCGCGCCAGGGTCGAGCTGGCCTGGGCGTGATCAATGTCTTCAAGAATGCGGTTGTTGACCTGGTGCAGATAGAAAAGGCTGCCGATGACAACCGCCGACATGCTCAGCAGCAGACCGATCACCAACAGCCACAGCTTGCGTGCAACAGTGAAACGAAGTGACTTCATGAAACAACCAATCTACAAAAAACATTGAACAGGCCGCGCGCTTCACAGGCAGGCCGGTCACCGGACCTGCCACCCGTGCGCCTTTGCGGTTCTTCGTCAGAAACACCTGGAACATTAACTATTGTTACAAATTGAAGGAAATACGCATGCCCGGAAAAACACCGGTGCGGCGGGTGTCCTTGCCTGACCCAGCGGTTGCAGGCGGCAGGATTCATGGATTTCTCGCCATCGCGCAAGCGTGGAGCGGGAACCTACAATGGACGCGTGCCAAACACCTATCTGAATGCCGACCTGCACTGCCACTCCGTGGTCTCCGACGGCACCCTCACGCCCGAGCAACTGGCCCGGCGTGCCGCTGAACGGGGCGTGCAGCTGTGGGCCCTGACCGACCATGACGAGGTCGGCGGGCAGCACCGCGCCGCCGAAGCCGCCCATGCCTGTGGCCTGGACTATCTGACCGGAACCGAAATCTCCGTGAGCTTTGCCGGCCACACCGTGCATATCGTGGGCCTGGGCTTCGATGCCGAAGACGCCCAGCTGGGCCAAGGCCTCTATGGCACCCGCAATGGCCGCGGCCCGCGCGCCAAGGAGATGGCGCGCCAGCTGGAACTCGCCGGCATAGCCGGCAGCTACGAAGGCGCGCTGCGCCATGCGGGCAATCCGGAGCTGATCTCGCGCACCCACTTTGCGCGCTACCTGGTGGAAAGCGGCATCTGCAGCGACACCTATGAGGTGTTCCGCCGCTTTCTGACCGAGGGCCGCCCCGGCTATGTGCCCCATGTCTGGGCCAACCTGCGCGATGCCGTGCACTGGATCACGGATGCCGGCGGCATGGCGGTCATTGCCCACCCGGCACGCTACGGCCTGACGGCCAACGAAGAATATGCGCTGTTTTCGGAGTTCAAGCAGCACGGCGGCCGGGGGGTAGAGGTCGTCACGGGCAGCCACCACCCGCACGAGTACGCCATCTACGCCGACATGGCCATGGAATTCGGTCTGGCCGCATCGCGCGGCAGCGATTTCCACAGCCCCGATGAATCGCATACCGATCTCGGCGATCTGCCTCCATTGTCCAGCCGGCTCACACCGGTCTGGGAGCTGCTGCAGGAGCGCATCCAGAGGGCCTGAAAAGCCCGCACGCAATCCTTCGCCTGGCCTTTGTCCAGGCACACAGCACAGGACCCTGCTCCATGACCATCCGTTTTGAAGTCTATCCAGAGAATCCGCAACCGCGCATCGTCAGGCAGGCCGCCGAGATGCTGCGCAAGGGCGCCATCCTGGCCGTGCCCACGGACTCCAGCTATGCGCTGGTCTGCCATCTCGATGACAAGAATGCCGTGGACCGGATACGCCGCATACGCCAGATCAACGACAAGCACCATCTGACGCTGCTGTGCCGCGACCTGTCCGAGCTGGCCAACTACGCCCGCGTGGACAACCGCCAGTACCGTCTGCTCAAGCTGGCCACGCCCGGCCCCTACACCTTCATCCTCGAAGCCTCCAAGGAAGTGCCCAAGCGCCTGAGCCACCCTTCGCGCAAGACCATAGGCCTGCGCGTGCCGGACCGCAAAGGCCTGCAGCTGCTGCTGGGAGAACTGGGCGAGCCCCTGCTGGCCACCACCTTGATCGCCCCTGGCGAGACCGAGCCGCTCAACGACGCGGATGCCATCCTGGAACGCTTCCCCCACGAACTCGATGCCGTGGTCGACGCCGGTGCCTGCCCTCAGGAGCCGACGACCGTGCTGGATCTGGTGCCCATGGCCCTGAACAATCCGCCCACCATCCTGCGCCAGGGCCGCGGCAGCCTGGATGCCATCGGCCTGCGGGCGGATTGAGATCCGGCGCCGCATCAAAAAAAAGGGCTTCCGCCCTTTTTTTTGCTGCCAGTGCCTATTCAGAAATCATTGCGGGCATATCCGGCCTATCAAGCGGTTCCAGAACGTGTTCACGATCTCAGGCCGATTTATACGCCAAGGCCTTGGATTCCCGTCGGCCCAGCGGAGCGGGCGCCAGGACGGGAGGCGTGTAGCCAAGGCTTGATGGCGCCTCTTCTTCCTCATCGAGCTTGAAGGCGCCCACGGCTTCCTGCAGGTCTTCGGTGCGGGCATTGAGCGCCGCCGCGGCCTGCGTGGCCTGCTGCACCAGCACGGCGTTTTCCTGATTGGTGCTGTCCATGTGCGCCACGGCCGTGTTCACATGATCTATGCCTTCGCTCTGCTCCTGCAGGGCATGCGAAATTTCTCCGAGCAGGCCGGTGACCTGGCCCACGGATTGCACGATGTCCTTCATGGTGGCGCCCGCCTGTCCCACCAGCCCGGCGCCGCTTTCCACCTGCGCCACGCTGACGGTGATCAGCTGCTTGATCTGCTTGGCGGCCTCGGCGCTGCGCTGAGCCAGCGAACGCACCTCGCTGGCCACCACGGCAAAGCCACGGCCCTGATCGCCCGCACGGGCGGCCTCCACGGCGGCATTGAGCGCGAGAATATTCGTCTGGAAGGCGATGCCTTCGATCACCTGGATGATGTCCACGATCTTGCGCGAGCTGCCGCTGATCGCCTCCATGGTGCTCACCACCTGCCCGACCACCGCGCCGCCGCGCTCGGCCGTGGCCGAGGCCGCCACCGCCAGCCCGCTGGCCGAGCGCGCCCGGTCTGCGTTCTGGCGCACGGTGGCCGTGAACTGCTCCATGCTGGCGGCCGTCTCGGCCAGGGCGCTGACCTGGACTTCGGTGCGGCTGGAGAGATTGGCATTGCCGGCATTGATCTCGCCCGCCGACACGCCGAGGGCAGTAGTGGACTGCTTGATGCGCCCCACCAGTTCGGTCAGGGTGTCCTCCATGGTTCCGAGGGCCGTCAGCAGGCGGCCGAAATCGCCCTGCATGTCGGAAGAAAACTCCTGGCTCAGATCGCCGGAAGCCACGGTTTCCGCAATCAGAATGGCCTGCTTGAGCGGCTGCACGATGCCGCGGCTCAGGCTGAACCAGGCAAACACGCAGACCAGCAAGGCCAGGGCACCAAAACCCAGCGCCCACCAGCGGGTTTGCGCAATCTCATCCAGCAGGCCCTTCACCTGCGCCGCCTGCAGATGACCCGCTTGGCCCGCCTGCAGCCCCTGGGCCACGTGATCCAGCGCCAGCAGGCTCATGCCCGCCAAGCCCAGCACCAATACGCCGATGGAGCCGAAAGCGACCACGAGCCGCACACCGATCGGCAATCTTGCAAATATTCCCACGATACATCCCTTGCATTGAATCCGCCCGGCCCCCGCCAAGCCGCGGCCACCTGTCCGCTACCTTACATCACTTGTTTCATTTTGCAACAGCATTCACCCGTAACGCGTGCCGCGCGGGACACCGGCGACATGGCACTGATTTCTGCCACCGGCCCCATGCCCCAGCCCGTGCTCGATCCAGTCGCGCACATCGCAACGAACAAGGGCCGTGTCTGAGACAATCGGTGTGTGGAACTGTCTGAACTTATACAAACCGTACTCATCTATGCCCTGCCGGTGCTGTTCGCCATCACCGTCCATGAGGCAGCGCACGGCTATGCCGCGCGTCACTTCGGCGACAACACCGCGGCCATGATGGGGCGCATCACGCTCAATCCCCTCAAGCACATCGACCCCGTCGGCACCATCCTGATGCCGCTGCTGCTGTACTTCGCCACCTCGGGGGCCTTCCTGTTCGGGTATGCCAAGCCCGTGCCCGTGCGCTTCGAGCAGTTGCGCCATCCCAAGCGCGACATGGTCTGGGTGGCGCTGGCAGGCCCGGCCTCCAACTTTCTGCAGGCGCTGCTGTGGGGTGTCGTCATGGTCGTGCTGGCGGGCATGGGCCTGCGCGAGCGCTTCTTCCTGGAGATGTGCCGCGCCGGCATCCTCGTCAACCTGGTGATGTGGGCATTCAACCTGTTTCCGCTACCGCCGCTGGATGGCGGCCGCATTCTGGTCGGCCTGCTGCCCTGGAAACAGGCCCAGGCCGTGGCCCGTATCGAGCCGTTCGGCTTCTTCATCGTCATGGGCCTGGTCATCGCCGGCGTGGTGGGCAACTACTGGCTGCGCCCGCTGATGAGCCTGGGCTACGGGGCCATCGACCTGATTCTTTCCCCTTTCATGGCCTTGCTGCTCTGAGCGGCAAGCCTTAGACAAGACCGTATTTCGCTGATCTTCTGTTATGAACACCACCCGTTTCCTGACCGGCATCACTCCCAGCGGCACGCCCCATCTGGGCAACTACGCAGGCATGATGCGCCCCGCCATCCTGGCCAGCCGCGCCCGGAATGTGGAGAACTTCTACTTCCTGGCCGACTACCACGCCCTGATCAAGTGCCAGGACCCCGACCGCGTGCAGCGCTCCACCATCGAGATCGCCGCCAGCTGGCTGGCCGCCGGCCTGGACCCCGAGCATGTGACCTTCTACCGCCAGTCCGACATCCCCGAGATTCCCGAGTTGACCTGGTTTCTCACCTGCGTGACCGGCAAGGGCCTGCTCAACCGCGCCCATGCCTACAAGGCATCGGTGGACAAGAACCATGCGGCCGGTGTGGACCCTGACGACGGCGTGACCGCAGGCCTGTTCATGTACCCCGTGCTCATGGGCGCCGACATCCTCGTGTTCAACGCCCAGAAGGTGCCCGTGGGGCGCGACCAGGTGCAGCACCTGGAGATGGCGCGCGACATGGCCTCCAGCTTCAACCACATCTACGGCGGCGAATACTTCACCCTGCCCGAGGCCGTGGTCGAGGAAAGCGTGGCCACGCTGCCGGGCCTGGACGGCCGCAAGATGAGCAAGAGCTACAACAACACCATCGCGTTGTTCGCTCCGCGCGAGCAGCTCAGAAAGCTCATCAACAGCATCACCACCGACTCGCGCGCACCCGGCGAGCCCAAGGAAGTCGAGGGCTCGACCCTGTTCCAGATCTACCAGGGCTTTGCCAGCGAAGAGGAAACCGCCGTCCTGCGCCGGCAATACGCCGAAGGCATTGCCTGGGGCGATGCCAAGCAGCTGCTGTTCGAGCGCATCGACCGCGAGATCGCACCCATGCGCGAGCGCTACGAATACCTGATCGCCCACCCGCAGGAGCTGGAAGACATCCTGCAGGCCGGCGCCGCCAAGGCCCGCAAGCTGGCCACGCCGCTGCTGCGCGAGCTGCGCGGCGCCGTGGGCCTGCGCAACCTGGCCAGCACCGCGGCCAAGAAGAATGCCAGGGCGGCCAAATCGGCCCTGCCCCAGTTCAAGCAATACCGCGAAGCAGACGGCCAGTTCTACTTCAAGCTGGTGGCCGGCGACGGCCAGCTGCTGCTGCAAAGCCTGGGCTTCACGGCACCCAAGGAAGCCGGCCAGAGCATCGCCCAGCTGCAGCGTGAAGGAGCCACGGCCCTGGCTGCCCTGCAAGGCAGGCTGCAGCCGGTGGACGGCGTGGCCCAAGCACAGGTGCTGTCGGCGCTGCAGCAGCTGCGCGAGGCGGCAGAGCAGCAAAGCTAGACTGCACAACGAAGGAGCGCCCGCCGGCAACACGGCGGGCAGCACAGAAAACCTTGCTTTGAAGGGAATGTCAATGCGCATCGCCGCCTTGGACGACGATCCTCTGCAACTGGACATGCTGTCCCAGGTTGCGCTGGAAAGCGGTCACAGCTGCCACACCTACCTCAAGGGAGCAGCCCTGCAGCAGGATCTGCGCCGGGAAAGCTTCGACCTGCTGATCGTGGACTGGCAGCTGCCCGACATGGACGGCACGGATCTGGTGCGCTGGGTGCGCAGCCAGGTCAGCAAGGAACTGCCCATTCTCTTCATCACCTTCCGCAGCGAAGAGGTGGACATCATCGAAGGACTGGCCTGCGGCGCCGACGATTTCATGGTCAAGCCCATCCGGGCCGGCGAGCTGCGCGCGCGCATCGCCGCCCTGCTGCGCCGCGCCTATCCCGCGCCCGCGCAGAGCGTGCTGGAGTTCGGCCCCTACCGCTTCATCGCCGCCACCAACAGCCTCGAGATCAACGGCCAGCCCGTGGGAGTCACGCACCGCGAGTACATGCTGGCGCTGACGCTATTCCAGAACCGGGGCCGCCTGCTGTCGCGCGACCATCTGCGCGAAGTGGTCTGGGGCCATAACGCCGAGGTGCAATCGCGCTCGCTGGACACCCATATCTCGCGCCTGCGCACGCTGCTGAATCTGCGTGCCGGACAGCCCTATTCCATCTCGGCCATCTACGGCTATGGCTACCGGCTGGATGTTCCCGATGCTTCGGACCCGGCACCGATGGCGAGCAACGCCTAGGCGCATCCAGCACGCTGACGGCACATGCCTCGCTGCCAACCGCTTTCTTTCACCCATATCGCGTCATGCCGCTCTCCGACCGCCTCCCCATCCGCCTACGCTACTCGCTGCCGCAGTCGTTTCGCGGCCGGCCCTGGATGGCTGCCGGCCTGGCCGGTGTGGGCAGCCTGCTGAGCCAGACGGCAGCCCTGGCGCAGATCACGCCTATGCCGCGCGGCGGCGATGTGATTGCGCACCGCGTGGTCGCCGGCGACACGCTGGAGCAGCTGGCAGCCCGCTACCTGGGGGACTATCGGCAGTGGTCGGCGCTGCAAAGCCACAACCGGGTTCCCGACCCTTACCGCCTGCGCCCCGGCTCGGTGCTGGAGATTCCGGTGAACCTGCTGCGTGCCGCCACGGCCTCTGTGGAGTTCGTGCATGGCGACGTGCGTTCGCGCTCGCTCGACCATCCGGGCGATGCCGGCCCGGCCAAGCAGACCGCAGTGCAAAAAGGCCAGTTGCTGCAGGAAGGCGACTCGCTCAAGCTCGCGCCCGACTCCTTTGTCGCCGTCAAGCTGGCCGACGGCTCCCTGGTCCGCGTGCAGGCCGAATCCGAAGTACAGCTGCGCCAGATGCGCCGCAAGGGCCGCGCGGGCACGCTGCAGTCGGTGCTGGACCTACACGAAGGCAACCTGGAGGCTTCGGTGCCCAAGCAGGCCAATGGAGAGCGCCGCTTCGAGGTGCGTACCCCCACGGCCTCCACCAGCGTGCGCGGCACCCGCTTCCTGGTGTTCAACGATGCCGACGGCCGCACGGCAGCCTCAGTGGACGAGGGCTCGGTCGCCGTGCGCTCCGGCCAGCCAGGCACTCTCGTACACCCCGGCCAGGGCGTGTCCGTCACGGCCGACGGCCATGTGGGCCGCCCCCGGAAAATGCTGCCGGCCCCCGACACTTCCGCATGGCCGCAGCTGGCCGAAGATGCCAGCTGGGTCAGCCTGCCCCTGCCCACCTTGCCCGGCGCCGCGCGCTACCAGGTGCAGCTCGCGCAGGACGCCGCACTGAACCAGGTCGTGCGCAGCGGGCTCTTCAGCCAGTCGCCACTGCGCCTGACCGGCGTGGACGACGGCAACTACGTGGTAGCCATCCGCGCGCTGGATGCCAACGGCATTCCCGGTGCGCGCAGCCTGCACAGCCTGCGCGTCAAGGCCCACCCCGTCCCCCCGCTGTATGAATCGCCCGAGCCCAATGCCATCATCGGCCTGGGCCAGGGCAGCCTGAACTGCACCAAGGTGGAGGAAGCCTCGGCCTACCGCATCCAGGTCGTGGCCGCCGATGGTGATTTCGCCCAGCCGCTGGTCGACGCATCCGCCCTGCGGGACTGCGCACTGCCGGCCGACGCGCTGGCCCGGCTCGCGCCTGGCACCTACCGCTGGCGCGCGGCCAGCCAGCGCACGCTGGCCGACGGCAACATCGACCAGGGTCCGTTTGCTGCAGCACAGGCCATGAAGCTGGCCAGGCCGCCTGCACAGCTGTCCAGCGATGCCCTGCAACTGGGCGGCGGCCCGGGCGAAGGCAGCCGAACCATCCGCTGGAGCGGCGAGGAAGGCCACCGCTACCACGTGGTCGTCGCCAGCGAACCCGGTTTTGCCGCACCGCTGGTGGACACCTGGGTGGACCAGCCGCAGTGGAGCCCGCAGGATCTGCCCAGCGGCGCCTACTACCTGCGCCTGCAGGTGCAGGACAGCAACGGGCTGCGCAGCAATTTCTCGGCAGCGCGCCAGTTCCAGGCCGGCAGCTGGGTCACCGACGGCAGCGGCCAGATGCTGACCTCCGGCGACGGAACACGGCTGCAGCGCCAGTAGGTTCTGCATGGACCGCTTCTAAAAAAGGAGCATCTGTCGCTTGCCATTGCCTGACTTCAGATATCCATTACATTGAAGTCCAATGAATACAAGCGCCAGCAGCTCCCTTTTTTAATAACCCCAAGCCGCCGTCCATGCCCGAGCCCCTCGCCGACGAACAGCCCAGCCGGCACGCCAAGCAGCGCCAGAGCCCGCGCCGGGACTGGCTGTGGCTTGGCGCCTTTCTGCTGGCGCTGGTCTACTGGCTCAGCGGACCGGGACAGCTGGCCCGCGTCAACGGGCTGATCCAGGACACCTCCAACTGGCTGCACCAGCGCCAGGCCTCCGGCGACATCGTCATCATCGCCATCGACGATGCCAGCATCGCCACCATAGGCCGCTGGCCCTGGCGCCGCGCCCTGCACGCGGCCGTACTGGAGCATGTCGCCAAGGGCTCGCCCCGCGCCGTCGGCATGGACGTGGTCTTCAGCGAGGAGGATCTGGACTACCCGGGCGACGACCTGCTGCTGCTGCGCGCGCTGCAGCACAGCGGCAACGTGGTGCTGCCCGTCACGCCCAATGCACAAGGGCGGTCGATGCCGCCACTACCGAGCATGGCGCAAGCGGCCGCGGCCCTGGGCCACACGCAGTTGCCCGTCGATGCCGAAGGCGTGGTGCGCCGCTTCAATGCCCTGGAAGGCCAGCGGCCGTGGTGGCACATGGCCATGAGCCTGCGCTGCGTGGGCGAAACCGGCCACGCCTGCGCGGCCTCCGATGCGCCGGCCAACGCGGCCAAGACAAGCGGATGGCAACGCCAGCAGACACGGATCATCGCCTTCGCGCATGCCGCGCAGGACCGGCAGCGGCAGCATCTCTCGCCCTTCGTCACCTACTCCTATATCGATGTCCTGCGCGGAGACATCCCAGCCGCCGCCTTCCGCGGCAAGTACGTGCTCATAGGCGCCACCGCCGCAGGCCTGGGCGAAAAATTCACGGCGCCGCTGAGCACCAGCGCACGCCCCATCTCCAATGTGGAAATGCTGGCCCACATTCTCAACGGCGTGCTGCAGGACACGCACCTGAAGCTGGCCTCGCCCGCGCTCAACCGTGTGCTGAACCTTGCGCCCGTGGCGCTGGGCCTGCTGGCCCTGGCCTGGTTCGGCCCCTCGGGCGGGCTGATCGCCTGCACCACCCTGGCTTTTGCCAGCCTGCTGATCGCGGGCCTGCTGCCGCGCTGGACCCATGTGCAGACCGCGCCGGCCGCGGCGCTGATGGGCCTGGCCCTGGCCTATCCGCTCTGGAGCTGGCTGCGCCTGCGCGCCGCCGCCCGCTTTCTGGCCATGGAACTGCGCGACCTGCAAGGCCAGGGCCTGCCCGTGCTGCCCACCGCCGCGCTGACCGGCGATGCGCTGGACCAGCGCATTGCCGCCGTGGAACAGGCCTCGCACCAGCTGCGCGCCCTGCACCACTTCGTCAGCGAAAGCCTGCGCCAGCTGCCTTCGGCCACCTTTGTCAGCGACCGCCAGGGCCGTCTGCTGCTGGCCAATACCGCGGCCCACGCCTATGCGCAAAGCCTGGGCCATGCACTGCAGGCCGGCGACGATCTGCCTCAGGTGCTCAACGGCCTTGGCAGCCATGCCACCGGCAACCTGCAGACGCCGGCACAGCCGTTGCTGACCCGCGAGGCGCTGCAGCAAGGACTGCTGCCCAGGCAAAGCGAGGGGCGCGACGCTCAGGGCCGCGCGCTCATGCTGCTGTCTCAGGCCTTCCAGGCACCGCCCACCTCGGGCTGGCTGCTCACCCTGGTCGACATCAGCGACCTGCGCAGCGCCCAGGCCCAGCGCGACCAGGCCATGCAGTTCATCTCGCACGATATCCGCACGCCCATCGGCGCCATCATCACCTTGCTCGAGATGCAGCGCTCGCCAACCGCTGCCGACACCCCGCTGCTGCAGCGCATCGAGAGCTATGCCCAGGCATCGCTCCAACTGGCCGACGACTTCGTGCATCTGGCCCGCGCCCAGGAGCAAAACCTGCGCAGCGAAGCCCTGGACCTGGGCCTGCTCGCCGACCAGGCGGTGGCCGATTGCTGGACCCTGGCGCAGAGCCAGGGCATGGCGCTGCAGATGACGCTACTCGACAACGAAGCCATGGTGCAGGGCGACCCGGGCCTGCTGCACCGCGCCGTCGTCAATCTGTTGAGCAATGCCATCAAATACGGCAAGCCGGCAGCGGCAAGTGCCAGCCTCGCCGTGGATTGCTCCATCGTGCATCCCCCTGGTTTCTGGGGCGTGGCCGTGCGCGACCATGGCCCCGGCATGGACGAACAGGCGCTAGCCCGCCTGAGCCAGCCCTTCGAGCGCCTGCAACAGCACCGGCGCACGGACGGCGTGGGCCTGGGCCTGGCTTTTGTCCGCACCGTGGCAGAGCGCCACGGCGGCCAGTTGCAGATCACCAGCCAGCCCGGACAAGGCAGCTGCTTCACGCTGCTGATTCCACAGGCCTGAAGCAACCACGCTTGATTCGAAAGAACAAAAACGAAAAAGCCTTGAAGTCTTTCGACCTCAAGGCTTTGCGTTTTGGTGCGGCTGGCAGGAATCGAACCCACGACCCCTTGGTTCGTAGCCAAGTACTCTATCCAGCTGAGCTACAGCCGCAATACGACGTATTCTAGCAGCAGTCCCAGACTCTCCCGGCCAAATTGCGAACTTATTCGCAAAAGAGCAAAAAAAAGCCTGCTGGCGTGGCACGCAGCAGGCTTTGCATATGTCTGGTAGGGCGTGGCGGACTTGAACCGACGACCAAGGGATTATGAGTCCCCTGCTCTAACCAACTGAGCTAACGCCCCAGCACCGGCGGTTGCCGGAAAAACTCCGCTATTGTAGGGCCTAACGCTTGTGGCTCAGGGCATTGCTCACCAGCTTTGACGTGATGTCCACAATCTGGATCATCTTGTCGTAGTGCATGCGCGTAGGGCCGATCACCCCCAGGGTACCGACGATCTGGCCATCCAGCTCATAGGGCGCGCTGACCACGGACAGCTCCTCGAAAGGCACGGCCTGGCTTTCGCCGCCGATATAGATGCGCACGCCTTCGGCCTGGCTGGAGAAGTCGAGCAGGCGCAGGATCTGGGTCTTCTGCTCGAACAGGTCGAACGCACGCCGCAGATTGCCCATATCGCTGGAGAAGTCGCTGACCGACAGCAGATTGCGCTCGCCGGCAATCACCACGTCCTCTTGCTCGTTGCCGCTCATCACCTCGGCCCCTATATTCACGGCCGCCTGCATGAGCTGGGCCACTTCGCCACGCAGGCGCTCCACCTCGCTCTTGATGCGCGTACGCACATCTTCCATGGCCAGGCCCGCATAGTTGTGGTTGAGGAAGTTCGCGGTCTCGATGAGCTGGGAGGCCGTGTAATCCACGTCGGTGAAGATCACGCGGTTCTGCACATCGCCTTCGGGCGAAACAATGATGACCAGATAGCGGCGCTCGGACAGGCGCAGGAACTCGATGTGCTTGAACACCGAACTGCGGCGCGGCACCATGACCACGCCCACGAATTGCGAGAGATTGGACAGCAGATTGGCCGCATTGGCAATCACCTTCTGCGGCTGCTCCGGCACGAGCTCGGGTGTCACAAAGCCTGCACGGTCCACGGTAAGCATGGTGTCCACGAACAGGCGGTAGCCTCTGGCCGTGGGAATGCGGCCTGCGGAGGTGTGCGGGCTGACGATCAGCCCCAGCTCCTCCAGATCGGCCATCACATTGCGTATCGTGGCAGGCGACAATTCGAGGCCGGACGCGCGCGAGAGGGTGCGCGAGCCCACCGGTTGACCATCGGCGATATAACGCTCGATCAGCGCTTTGAGCAGTAACTTGGCACGTTCGTCGAGCATGTAATGATTTTAATGATGTAATTTCCCAATGACATCCACGTTCCGCAACGTCGCCTTGATCGGCAAGTACCACGCCCCCGGCGCGGTCGTGCCGTCGGATAGCGCCAGCAACGCGCTGCGTAGAATCGCCGCCCATGTGCGCAGCCTGGGGCGCGAGGTGGTGCTGGACACGCAGTCCGCCATCTACGCCGGATTGTCCGATTATCCAAGCATGGACGTCGACAGCCTGGGCCGCCACTGCGATCTCGGACTGGTCGTGGGCGGCGACGGCACCATGCTGGGTGTAAGCCGCCATCTGGCCCAATACGGCACGCCGCTGATCGGCATCAACCAGGGCCGGCTGGGCTTCGTGACCGATATTGCGCTGGAGGATTTCGAGGCCACGATCACGCCCATGCTGGACGGCGAATACGAGGAGGACGAGCGCCCCCTGATCCAGGCCCGCGTGATGCGCGACGGGCATTGCGTCTTCGAGGCCCTGGCCATGAACGATGTGGTGGTCAACCGCGGATCGACCTCGGGCATGGCCGAGTTGCGCGTCGAGGTCGGCGGGCGCTTCGTTTCCAACCAGCGCGCGGACGGCCTGATCGTGGCCACGCCCACGGGTTCCACGGCCTATGCGCTCTCGGCGGGCGGCCCCATGCTGCATCCGTCGATCCCGGCCTGGGTCATGGTGCCGATTGCGCCGCACAATCTTTCCAACCGCCCCATCGTGCTGTCCGACGCCGAGGAGGTGATGATCGAAGTCGTGGGCGGCCGGGGCGATGTCAGCGCCAATTTCGACATGCAGTCCCTGGCCTCCCTGCAGCACGGCGACCGCATCCTGGTGCGCCGCGCCGATCACTGCGTGCACTTTCTCCATCCCAAGGGCTGGAATTACTACGCTACCTTGCGCAAGAAACTGGGCTGGAACGAAGGAGGCACCTGACCATGGCGCTCAAGCGCATTGTTCTGCGCAACTTCGTGATCGTGCAGTCCCTGGACCTGGACTGGCACAGCGGCTTTACGGTATTGACCGGCGAGACCGGCGCCGGCAAATCCATTCTGATCGATGCCCTGCAGCTGGTGCTCGGCAGCCGGGCCGACGCCGATGTGGTGCGCGAAGGCTGCAGCCAGGCCGATATCTGCGCGGAATTCGACCGCCCCGAGCGGCTGCTGCCCTGGCTGCAGGAATCGGGCTTCGCCACCGGGCAAGAGCTGCTGCTCAGGCGCACCATCGACAGCCAGGGGCGCAGCCGGGCCTGGGTCAACGGCACGCCGGCCACGGCCACGCAGTTGCGCCACCTCGGCGACCAGTTGCTGGACATCCACGGCCAGCATGCCTGGCACAGCCTGACGCGGCCCGATGCGGCCCGTTCCATGCTCGACACCTATGGCGCCATCGACACCGGCGAGATCCGCCAGCTGTGGAGCGAGTGGCAGCAGACGCACCAGGCGCTGGAGCACGCCGTTGCCGCCCAGGACAATCTGCAGCGCGAACGCGAACGGCTGCAATGGCAGATCTCCGAGCTGGCCAAGCTGTCCCCGCAGCCGGACGAATGGGACGAGCTCAATGCCCAGCACACGCGCCTGTCCCACGCCCAGACCCTGATGGATACGGCCCAGCACTGCCTGCAGATGCTGGAGGACGACGAATCGGGCGCCAGCAGTCCGCTGGCGCGCGCCCATCACCTGCTCCAGGGCCAGGAGCATCTGGAGCCTGATTTCCAGGGCATCTCCGACGTGCTGGGCTCCTGTGTGGCCCTGCTGCAGGATGCGCGCCACTCGCTGCAGGCCTATCTGCGCCGCGCCGACCTGGACCCCGAGCTGCTGGCCGACCTGGACGCCCGCCTGTCGCTGTGGATGCAACTGGCCCGCCGCTACAAGCGCACGCCCCAGGAGCTGCCGGCGCTGCTGGAGAGCTGGCGCCAGGAGCTGCGCCAGTTGGATGCGGCGGTCGACCTCGACGGCCTGCGCCAAGCGGAGCAGACGGCGCACCAGCGCCTCATGGCCGGCGCCCGGCAGGTCTCGCAGCAGCGCGCACTCGCCGCGCCACGCCTGTCCCGGGCCATCACCCAGGCCATGCAGGGCCTGGGCATGAAAGGCGGCCGGTTTGAAGTGCGGCTTGACGGTACACAAACTCCAGGCCCGGCCGGAGCCGACAGCGTCGGCTTTCTGGTCGCCGGCCATCCGGGCTCCACGCCCAAGCCCATCGCCAAGGTGGCCTCGGGCGGCGAGCTGTCGCGCATCTCGCTGGCCATTGCCGTCACCACCAGCCAACTCGGCGAGGCTGCCACGCTGATCTTCGACGAGGTCGACTCCGGCGTGGGCGGAGCCGTGGCCGAGACCGTGGGCCGGCTGATGCACTCGCTGGGCGCTTCGCGCCAGGTGCTGGCCGTCACCCACCTGCCCCAGGTAGCCGCCCATGCCGACCATCACTACCAGGTGGCCAAGAAGGCCCAGGCCGATGCCACGGTCAGCCAGGTCCAGCCCCTGGCGGGCGAGGGCCGGGAAACCGAGCTGGCGCGCATGCTGGGCGGCGAGCATCTGTCGCCGGCAACCATGGCCCATGCAAGAGAAATGCTGGCCATGGCAAGATTGGCACCTCGTACAGATCGGCCGACATCCGCGCGGGCACGCCAGCAAGCCCGCACCGCCGATACAGGCACGGTACCGGCCAAGTCGGCGAAATCGGCGAAATCGGCCAGGGTTGCCCCCGTATCCCCGCAGGCGCCGAGAAAATCCAAAGGAGAGTGAAGCCATGTCATTGGAGATTATTCTGATCACAGGCATGTCCGGGTCGGGAAAATCCGTGGCTTTGCATGCGCTGGAGGACGCCGGTTATTACTGCGTGGACAATCTGCCGCCGGAACTTCTGCTGTCCTTCGTGGAACTGCAGCACAAGCTGCACGGCAGCAAGGTGGCGATTGCCATGGACGCGCGCAGCGCTGCCGCCTTGCCCCAGCTGCCGGCGCAGCTGGAGCGGCTGCAGAACCTGGGGCTGATGCCCTATGTCATCTTTCTGGACGCCTCCACCAACACCCTGGTCAAGCGCTTTTCGGAAACGCGGCGGCGCCACCCGCTCTCCCAGGACAAGCTGGCCACCGAGCGCCTGGCCCTGGAGCAGGACATCGAGAGAGAGCGCGAGCTGCTGGGCGGCCTGCGCGACAAATCCCTGGTGCTGGACACCAGCGACCTCAAATCCGCCCAACTGCAGACCTATATCAAGCAGCTCATCGCCGCACCTACCGGGCAGATGACGCTGGTCTTCCAGTCCTTCGGCTTCAAGCACGGCCTGCCCATGGACTCGGACTATGTCTTCGATGTGCGCATGCTGCCCAACCCGCATTACGAGACCGCGCTGCGGCCGTTGACGGGCCTGGACTGGCCGGTCGTGCAGTACCTGACCCAGCAACCCCTGGTCCTGCAGATGCAGGAGGACATCCAGGTGTTTCTGGAGCGCTGGCTGAACGTGCTGGCCCAGGACCATCGCAGCTATGTCACGGTCGCCATCGGCTGCACCGGCGGCCAGCACCGCTCCGTGTATCTGGTGGAAGCGCTGGCCAAGCATTTCGGAACCTACTGGCCCACGCTGCGCAGGCATCGCTCGCTGGATTTTCACGGCAAGCTGTCGTTGCCTTCAGGCGATGCCGCGCCGGAAGCCGACTGACGAGCTTCAGCTTCTCAGCGCCGGAACTCCGAGTCCAGCAGCTTGCGCACGGGCGCGGGCAAGCCCAGGCCGTCCCAGATGCCGGCACTGGCCCAGCATGCATCCTCCGCCTCGGAAACAATAGCGCCTGATGCTTTATCCACGGGCACCAGCACCGGATGCAGATGCAGATCCTTGTGCGTCAACACATGCAGAAAAGGCGGCAGCTCCCGCCATGCACCGTCTGCCGCCGACCAATGCGCATGCGCAAAGCGCTGCAGCTCAGCGTAGCTCTCGAACACGGGCGGGCTGTAAAGCCCCGCCCAGATGCCGGCGCCAGGGCGCTTGCGCAGCCAGACCTGCCCTTTTGCATCCACGCCCAGCAGCAGCCACCAGGATGCGGAACTTCTCTTGAGCTTGCGCGTCTTGACCGGATAGTTTTCGGGGTTGCCGGCTCGCCCGGCGCGGCACGCGGGCTGCAACGGACAGACCAGGCAGCCGGGATTGCGTGGCACGCAAATGCTGGCACCCAGATCCATCATGCCCTGGGTATAGCGCGGCATGGCTTCCGTCAGGTTTGCCGTGGGGCACAGCTGCTGCGCATGCTCCCACAGCAGGCGCTCGTTCCTGGCCTGGGCCAGGTCGGCCTCGAAGGCCAGGACGCGCGTGAGCACGCGCCGCACATTGGCGTCCAGAATGGGCACGCGCTCGGAAAAGCAGAACGAGGCAATGGCTCCGGCCGTGGAGCGGCCTATGCCCGGCAAAGTAGCCAGTTCCTCGGCCGTGCGCGGGAAGGCGCCGCCCCACTCCTGCACCACGGCCTGCGCGCAGCGGTGCAGGTTGCGGGCGCGGCTGTAGTAGCCCAGGCCGCTCCACAATGCCAGCACCTCGTCCTGCGAGGCGGCAGCCAGGCTGACCACATCGGGGAAGGCATCCAGAAAGCGCTGGTAGTAGCCCAGCACCGTGCTGACCTGGGTCTGCTGCAGCATGATTTCGGACAGCCAGACGCGGTAGGGGTCGCGGGTTTGCTGCCAGGGCAGATGATTGCGCCCATGGGTGGCCTGCCACTGCACGACGGCGGTGGCAATCGACGGAAGATTCAAGATTTCAAGCTACCAGGGTGATGTCCAGCGCCACGGGGGACTGCGGCGCATATTCTTTGAGCGGCGACAGCAGCTGCGCCGAAGCACATGCCAGCTGTGACTGCAGGGCGGTGAGCTGCGTGTCTGACGTCTCGATCTCGGCAATGCGCTCCTCCAGCCCCGTGGCCGCGTGCTGGATGCGGTCCACGGCTTCCAGGCGGCGCGAGAAGCTGCGCTTGCGTTCCTTCAATTGTGCATCGAGCGGTGCGGTGACGGATTTACTCCACAAATCCACGTCGTTGGCGGCCGACTCGAACACCGTGCGCAGGCGCATGGCCAGCGCCTTGATCAGCCGCTGGGAGAAAGCGGCATTGCTCAGCTTGAGCGCCTGGCTCAGGCCCAGGTACTGGGTATAGCTGGCTTCGATGCGGCGCAGGTCGTCGGTGAAATCGGGCAGCAACAGCGGTGGCGGCATCTGCAGCGAAAAACCGAACTCCGCGTTGAGCTCCTTGTAGGCGGCGCTCACCATGGTCTGGATATCGGCGGCCTGGGCGTGGGCCCGCTCGGCCACGATATGCAGGCGCTCGAAGGTTTCGGCATATACCTTGCGGGCACCCAGTTTGAGGCCGCGCTGCTCCAGTGCATCCTTGAGCTCGCCCAGCTCGCGCTTGAGGCTGCCGGAGCTGAGCTGATGGAACAGGGTCTTGAGCATGCGCATGTGGGCGGAGCGCAGCGCCTGTATCTTGGCCGTGCTTTGCTCGAACTCGCGCTGCTCGCTCTCGATGCGGCTGCGCATGCTGGCAATCACCGTGGTGTTCTTGCCGCGCAGGCTTTGCAGCTCGGCCATCTGGTCGTCGAGATCGCGGCGGCGGATGTTGAGCACCCGTTCCACCTCCTGGCGCAGCTGCTGCACATTGGCAACCACCGCGGTCTGCAATACCTTCTGCCGCTGGCCCATGATGCCGTGGGCCAGCAGGTTCTCGAAGGCCGGCAGCCCGCTGGCCTGCAGCAGGGCCTGGTTGTCACCCACCTTGGCCACCAGGCCCTTCTGTGCCGACACCGGCAGCACGCGCTCGACGGCCACGCCGAGGATCTGCGCCGATTCTTCGCGCTGGCGCTTGAGCTGCGCCTGCACCTGCGGGCCCGAACTCAGGGAGTCCCACAGGGTATCGATCTTGTTGAGCACGACCAGCCTCGACACGGCCTGCGGATCCACGCCGTCGGCGGCGCCGGATTGCGCCGGGCCCTGGGACAGGACATGGTCGCGCCAGATGGACAGGTCCGATTTGGTGACGCCCGTGTCGGCCGCCAGCACAAAGACCACGGCATGGGCCTGGGGAATCAGGTTGACGGTCAGCTCGGGTTCGGCACCCACGGCATTCAGGCCCGGCGTGTCGAGAATCACCAGGCCCTGCTTGAGCAGTGGATGGGGCATGTTGATCAGCGCGTGGCGCCACATAGGCACTTCCACGAGGCCGTGCGCGTCGCGCTGCGGATTGTCGGCGCCCTCTTCGTCATGCCAGAAGCCCCAGGCTCGCGCCTGCTCCACGGAGACCTTGCGCACCTCGGCCACCTTGGTCAGCGTGTCGGCAATCTGCTGGGCGTTCTCAATGTCCAGCGGATGGTGCATCCAGGCCTCGCCGCGCATGCGCCACTGGCCCAGGCTTTCGGGCGACTCGCGCGTATCGATGGGCAGCAGCCGCAGCCCCGGTGGGTGCTCGGCATCCCAGCCCAGCTCGGCCGGGCACATGGTGGTGCGGCCCGCGCTGGCCGGCATGAGCCGGCGCCCGTACTGGGCAAAGAAGATGGCGTTGATGAGTTCGGACTTGCCGCGCGAGAATTCGGCCACGAAGGCGACCATCACCTTGTCGCTGCGCACCTGGGCCTCCAGGCGCTGCAGGCGCTCCTGCACCGCGGCATCCAGCAGGTCCTGGTCGGCCAGCCATTCGCGCAGCGCATTCAGTTGCTGGGCAAAGCCCCTGCGCCAGGCACCGAACTGGTCGAATTGCTCGTTAAATGATGCTCCCACCGGAATCCCCCGCGACTGGGTTGTACTTCAGGGATGACGCACACATCCCGCCAGCAGGCTTTGCACCCACTTACGCAAAATATAGCACCGCCGCCCCTGTTTTTACTGCAGCCGAAGCAGGCCGCAACAGATGAAAAACCGCGCATTTCCAGGGATCGCCCGGGCACGTCCTCAATTCAGCCCGGCTGGCAATGCGCGCAATAGTAGGTGCTGCGCTGCCCCTGGCGCAGCAGCCGGATGGGTCTGCCGCAGTGCGTGCAAGGCTGGCCGTCGCGGCCGTAGACCTTGGCCTGCAGCTGGAAATGCCCCTCCATGCCATTGGCCGCCGAGAAGTCGCGCAGCGTGGTGCCGCCATGCTCCACGGCCAATGCCAGCACGGAGCGAATTGCCTCGTGGAGCGCCCGCACCTTGCGCGGGCCGATGTCGCGCGCGGGTTGTGCCGGATGGATGCGCGACAGGAACAGCACCTCGGACGCATAGATATTGCCGACCCCGACCACCACGCTGCCGGAAAGCAGCAGTTGCTTGATCGGCGTGCGGCTCGCCGCCAGGCCGCTGCGGAAGGCCTCGAGGCGAAAGCCGTCCTCCAGCGGCTCCATGCCCAGATGGTCGAGCAGCTTGCGCGCCAGCGCATCATCCTCACCGGCCACATAGACCACGGCACCAAAGCGGCGCGGGTCATGCAGGCGCAGCAGGCCGCGCGTGGTCTGCAGATCGAAATGATCGTGCACGCCCGCCGCACCCGGCTCCTCCTCCTCGGGCCCTGCGAAGCGCAGGCTGCCCGACATGCCCAGGTGCAGCAGCAGCAAGCCCTCGCTCAGATCGAGCAGCAGGTATTTGCCGCGGCGGCGCACGGCCAGCACCTGGCGCCCGGCCAGGGCTTCGCAGGCTATGCCCAGGGGCCAGCGCAAGGGCTTGCCCAGCGTGGCGGAAACAATGTGCGCACCGGCAATCCGGTCGGCAAACGAGCGGCGCGTCACCTCGACTTCTGGCAACTCAGGCATGTATTTCTTGTTCAAGGCAACGCGAGCCAGTCCCGTGATGCAGCGCGCCCTGGATTGGGACGGAATGCAAGCGGCAAAGCACGGCAACAGGCGCAGCTATTGCGAGCCTTTGCAACGCAGCAGACCGCTCCAGCCAGGGATGCGATGCGCACGAGGACTTGTTCAGGATTGCCTCCAGTGTTGTACGAGCTTCGATTATTATGGGTCGATGGTTCATCCTCTCCGCCTTCAGGGACTCGCCGTGGCTGCGGCCATGGCCTTGGGAACAGCTATTGCATCGGCCCAGCCAGCCAATCCTCCGAGCACCGCGCCGGCGCCCCCACCGGAAACCAGCACCCAGGCCACCGACCGCGAAGAGGCACAGGCCGCGCTGGGCGCCGAGCTGTTCTACGAGATCCTGGTCGGTGAACTGGCCGCCAGCGAAGGCGCGCTCACCGACGCCCAGGCCATGATGATGGAGGCCGCGCGCACCAGCGGCGACGAGAAGCTCTACCGCCGCGCCACCGAGCTGGCCCTGCAGTCGCGCTCGGGCGAACGCGCCCTGCGCAATGCCCGCGCCTGGCTGGAGGCCTATCCCGAATCACGCAATGCCAACCGCGCCGTGCTGCAGATACTGGTGGCGCTCAACCGCATTTCCGACTCGGCCGGTTATTTGCGCAAGGAAGTGCAGACCACGCCCGCGGCCGCCAAGCCCGCCACCTTTCTGGGCATCACCCAGCTCTACAACAACGCCAGCGACAAGCCGCTGGCCGCCGATATCGTCGAGCAGGCTCTGGAAGGCCAGCTCAAGGACCCCACCAGCGGCCCCATGGCCTGGGCCGCCATCGGCCACATGCGGCTGATCGCCGACCAGAAGGCCGCAGCCCTGCAGGCCGTGCAGAACGCCCAGGACCTGAGCCCCGACACGGGCGCCATCACCTTGCTGGCCATGGAACTGCTGGAGTCCGGCTCCACCGAGGTCGAGCCCCTGGTCCAGCGCTATCTGGCCAAGCACCCCTCGGCCCAGATGCGCATGGCCTATGCGCGCGTGCTGCTGGGGCAAAAACGCGTGGCCGACGCCCGGGTCCAGCTCAAGGCCATCACCACCGATACGTCCGACTACCCAGAGGCCTGGGCCGTGCTGGCCGGCCTGCAGCTGCAGGCCAACGACCTGCCCGCGGCGCAGAATTCGATAGAGCGCTTTGGCGCCCTGCTGCCCAAGCTGCAAAGCGGCGTGGGCCGCAATGCGGGCCAGTCCCAGTACTACCTGCTGCAGGCCGATCTGGCCGAGAAGCAGCAGCGCTATGAAGAGGCCGATGCCTATCTGACCCAGATCAACGATGCGCCCAACCTGCTGAGCGTGCAGGCGCGCCGCGCCGGACTGCTGGCGCGCCAGGGCAAGATCCGGCAGGCGCAGGCCCTGATCCAGGCCGTGCCCGCCACCGGCCCCAACCAGCAGCGCCTCAAGCAGCTGGCAGAAGCGCAGCTGCTGCGCGATGCGGGCCTGGCCGGCGAGGCCTATACCCTGCAGGCAGCCATGCAGAAGACGGCCCCCGACGACGTGGAACTGGCCTACGACACCGCCATGCTGGCCGAGCGCGCCGGCAAGTACGACGAGATGGAAACGCTGCTGCGCGACATCATTGCACGCAAGCCCGATTTCCAGCACGCCTACAACGCCCTGGGCTATTCGTTTGCCGAGCGCGGCGTGCGCCTGGACGAGGCCGAGGCGCTGATCCAGAAGGCCCTGGACATGGAGCCCGGCGACCCCTTCATCACCGACAGCCTGGGCTGGGTCAAATTCCGCAAGGGCGATCTTCCCGGCGCCGAAACCCTGCTCGAAAAAGCCTATGCCACGCGCAAGGACGCGGAAATCGCCGCCCACCTCGGCGAAGTGCTGTGGGTACAGGGCAAGCGCGACCGTGCCCAGCAGGTCTGGCGCCAGGGCCTGGAGGCCAGCCCCGACAACAGCAGCTTGAAGGACACGATGAAACGCCTGGGAGCCAGGCCTTGACGCTTCCCATCAAGCAGCCCTGGCGCAGACTCCAGGCCCGCTCCCGGGTGCTGGCCTGTGCGGCCTTGTGCACGGCCCTCCTGGCAGGCTGCGCCCAGCCCGCGCGCCAATTGGGCAAGAGCGAAGGCGCCGCCGCCCACTGGTCGGGACGCATGGCACTGCAGGTCGAAGGCCAGAGCCAGGCGCAGAACCAGTCTTTCAGTGCGGCGTTCGAACTCGAGGGCCGCCCCCAGCAGGGCCAGCTGCTGGTCTTCACCCCCCTGGGCTCCACCATTGCCAGCCTGCAATGGACCGCCTCCCAGGCCGTGCTGCAGCAGGGCGAGCGCATCACCACCTCGGACTCCCTGCCCGCGCTGATAGAGCAGCTGACGGGCAGCGAGCTGCCGATCACGGCACTGTTCGACTGGCTGCAAGGCAGGAACACGGCCGCCGCCGGCTGGCAGGTGGACCTGTCGCGCATCAGCGAAGGACGGCTGCGCGCCGACCGCATCAGTCCGCCGCCGCCGGCCTCGCTGCGCATCGTGCTGGACTCCGACCAATAGTTCCCACGCAGGGGCCGCAGGCAGCGCTGCAAGCCTGCTATCGTCGCCTCCTGCATCACCACTCTCTTTTCTTTGCGCCATGCACTCGCTTTATGACGTGCCGGCTCCGGCCAAGCTCAATCTGTTCCTGCACATCACGGGCCGCCGCCCCGACGGCTATCACCTGCTCGAATCGGTGTTCATGCTCATCGACTGGCATGACGTGCTGCACTTCGAACACCGCCAAGACAGCCAAATCAGCCGGGAGGATCTCTCGGGCATGGCCCTGCCCCCCGACGACCTGATCGTGCGCGCCGCCCAGGCGCTGCGGCAGGCCACGGGCTGCACCCAGGGCGCGCATATCGGCGTGGACAAGCGCATCCCCGCCCAGGCCGGCATGGGCGGCGGCTCGTCCGATGCGGCCACCACGCTGATGGCGCTCAACCGCCTGTGGAATCTGAATCTCGCGCGCCAGGAGCTGCAGCAAATCGGCCTCGGCCTGGGCGCCGATGTGCCGTTCTTTCTGCACGGCAGCTCCGCCTGGGTCGGCGGCATAGGCGAAGTCATCACCTCGCTGGAAGGCCCGAGCAAGCTGCCGTCCCAGCAGTTCGTGGTGGTCAAGCCCGAGGCGGGCCTGGAGACCGGCAAGATTTTCTCCAGTCCTTTGCTGAAACGCGATTCAGAGCCTGCTACAATCGCCGGCTTTGCTGCAGACCACTACGGCTTTGGCCGGAACGACTTGCAGCCAGTTGCCGAAGGCTTGCAGCCCGAAGTGAAGAAGGCCAGGGATTGGCTGGAGTCCTTCAAATTGCATGCTATAATGACTGGCTCAGGAAGTGCAGTATTTGCACCAATGAAGCAAGCCATTGATCTTGCAGGGCATCCAAGCTCGTGGCAGGTCAGGGTTTGCAGCAATCTGGAAAGCCATCCCATCAGGGATTGGGTTGCAGATAAAAATTCATAGGGCTTCTTGCTTTCGGCAAGTGGCCTGTGTAGGGGAGTCGCCAAGTTGGTAAAGGCACCGGATTTTGATTCCGGCATGCGAGGGTTCGAGTCCTTCCTCCCCTGCCAAACATCTTCTTGCGCCACAGCAACCCGCAGCACTGGGACGCTCAATGCATTCACATCACTCTGATTTCATGGTCTTCACTGGCAATGCCAATCCCGGCATGGCAGAGGAGATTGTCAAGCACCTGGGCACCAATTTGGGTGCTGCCGACGTGGGCCGTTTCTCCGATGGGGAAGTCGCTGTCGAGATCAAGCAGAACGTTCGCGCCCGCGACGTTTTCGTGGTCCAGTCCACCTGCGCCCCGACCAACGACAACCTGATGGAGTTGCTGGTCATGGTCGACGCCTTGAAGCGCGCCTCGGCCGAGCGCATCTGCGCCGTAATCCCCTATTTCGGCTATGCCCGCCAGGATCGCCGCCCCCGCTCCAGCCGCGTGCCCATCACCGCCAAGGTCGTGGCCAACATGCTGCAGGCCGTCGGCGTGGAGCGCGTGCTGACCATGGACCTGCATGCCGACCAGATCCAGGGCTTCTTCGACATCCCCGTGGACAACATCTACGCGACTCCCGTGCTGCTGGGCGATCTGCGCCAGAAGAAGTACGAGGACCTGATCGTGGTGTCGCCCGACGTGGGTGGCGTGGTGCGCGCCCGTGCGCTGGCCAAGGAACTGGGCTGCGATCTGGCCATCATCGACAAGCGTCGCCCCAAGGCCAACGTGTCGGAAGTCATGCACGTGATCGGCGACATCGACGGCCGCAACTGCGTGATCATGGACGACATGATCGACACTGCCGGCACGCTGGTGAAGGCTGCCGAGGTGCTCAAGCAGCGCGGCGCCAAGAACGTCTACGCCTACTGCTCGCACCCCATCTTCTCGGGCCCGGCCATTGAGCGCATCGGCAACGGCACGGCCCTGGACCAGGTGGTCGTGACCAACACCATTCCGCTGAGCGCCGCCGCCCAGCAGTGTGGCAAGATCCGCCAGCTGTCCGTGGCACCGCTGATTGCCGAGACAATTCACCGGATTTCCAACGGTGAATCGGTGAGCAGCCTGTTTACGGCATAGAATCTAGGGCTTTTCGGCCTGAACACAAGCAAACCTCCCAGGTGCTCTGGGAGGTTTGGCCGTTTCAGGCCTTCGCAAGAGCCGACGTCTGCCCCGGTGGCAGACAGGTTCTTTTATCAAATGGGTGAGACTGGTCGCGGTCCACCCCACTAGGAGTTAGTTATGCAATTCGTCGCTTTTGAGCGCGCAAAGCAAGGTACGGGTGCGAGCCGCCGTCTGCGTAATTCGGGCAAGACCCCCGGCATCGTTTACGGTGCGGGTGAAGCCCAACTGATCGAAATCGATCACAACGCCCTGTGGCACGCCCTGCACAAGGAAGCTTTCCACTCCAGCGTGCTGGACATGGAAGTGAACGGTCAAGTGACCAAGGTTGTGCTGCGCGACGTGCAGTTCCACCCCTTCAAGAAGCTGGTGCAGCACATTGACTTCCAGCGCGTGGACGCCAACACCAAGGTGCACCTGAAGGTGCCTCTGCACTTCGAAGGCGAGGAAGAGTCCCCCGCCGTGAAGACCGAGAAGTGCACGATCACCCGCCTGATCCACGAACTGGACGTGGTGTGCATGCCCGCCCAGCTGCCCGAGTTCATCAAGGTGGACCTGAGCGCCCTGACCTCCAAGTCTGCTCTGGGCCTGCAAGCCCTGAAGCTGCCCAACGGCGTGAAGGCCGTGGTGCGCGGCTCCAACAAGAACCCCGCCCTGGTGTCCATCAAGCTGCCCGATGTGGCTCCCGTAGAAGGCGCAGCAGCACCCGCTCCCGCAGCTGCTCCCGCCAAGAAGGGCAAGAAGTAATTCTTGCGACTTCGGTACGGCGCCCGCCGCCGTACCCTTGCAAAAATGCGCAAAGGCTCACCTCGGTGGGCCTTTTTCATGTCCGCATGAAACAGCGCCAAGCCTCTCGGCATCGCTGCGGATGGAGATAATCAGTCCATGATCAAACTGTTTGTCGGCCTGGGCAACCCCGGCCCGGAATACGAAGACACACGCCACAATGCCGGCTTCTGGTGGATCGACGCCTTGGCCCGCGAGCTCAAGGTCACGCTGGTGCCCGAGCGCAGCTACTGGGGACTGATGGCCCGTACCACGGTCAACGGGCAGACCGTCTGGCTGCTGCAGCCCCAGACCTTCATGAACCTCTCGGGCAAGTCCGTGGGCACGCTGGCGCGCTTCTTCAAGATCCAGCCCGACGAAATCCTGGTGGTGCACGACGAGCTGGACTTCGAGCCCGGCCAGGTCAAGCTCAAGCGCGGCGGCAGCCATGGCGGTCACAACGGCCTGCGCGACATCCATGCCCAGCTGGGCTCGGCCGATTACTGGCGCCTGCGCGTGGGCATAGGCCATCCGGGCCACAAGGGAGAAGTCGCGAACTGGGTGCTCAAGAAACCGGCGCCGGACCAGTTCAAGCTGATCGAGGACGGGATTCTTCATTCGCTCAAGGCCTGGCCCGAGCTGATCGCCGGCCAGATGGACAAGGCCACGCTGGCCATCCACACCACCAAGCCGCCGCGCCCCAAGCCGCCGCGCCAGCCTGGGCCCGAGGCCGGGCAGACAAAGGCCGCAGAAAACTGAAGCTTGCTTTCAAATCAATAGCCGCCAGCGCAAGACAGATCTGAGCTTCAACCTTAAATCTGGCTGGCCAGCTTATTTTTCGGGCTTGGCCTGCTGCAGAGTCTGATATTTGTGCAGCAGCACCTCGCGGCTTTCGATGAATTCGGGATTCAGCGGAATGCAGGCCACGGGGCAGATCTGCACGCACTGGGGCTCGTCGAAATGGCCCACGCACTCGGTGCACTTGTGCGGATCGATCTCGTAGAACGCCTCGCCCATGGAGATGGCATCGTTGGGGCACTCGGGCTCGCAGACATCGCAGTTGATGCATTCGTCGGTAATCATCAGTGCCATATTGTCCTTCCCCCTGAGGCGCTGCGCGCCTTCCCCCAAAGGGGGACGACAGCCTCGGTGCGGGGCGGCCCTTCCTCGCTGTCCCTGGCTTGGGATGCGCCGACGTTGACGGGCTGCCTATGTCCATAAGTTGTTTGAAGCCGCATTATCCTGCGCACCAAGAGACAGCGCGGCCCGTCGGGCAAAACCGGCGGCTGCAGCACGGCGCAATTGCCGCTATGCTGCGCGCCTACCCTCCGATGAAACGATTCCCCAATCCATGAGCATCTTCTTGCTCAAACGCCTGCTCACGCTGATCGCCACGCTGCTTGGCGCCTCCGCCGTGGTGTTCGCCGTGCTCGAGATATTGCCCGGCAACGCCGCGCAGATGCTGATGGGCCCCGATGCCGCCCCCGAAGCCGTGCAGGCCATGGCCGAGCAGCTGGGCCTGAACCAGCCGGCCTGGACGCGCTACGGGCAGTGGATTGCGGGCCTGCTCCACGGCGACATGGGCACCAGTTATGCCTACGGCTCGCCCGTGGCGGAGCTGGTGTGGGAGCGCCTTGGCGTGACCGTACCCCTGGCGGTGCTGGCCATGGCGATCACCACGGTGCTGGCGCTGGCGGCCGGCGTGTTCGCGGCCTCGCGCCACCAGCGCTGGGGCGATGTGGGCGTCATGGGCCTGGCCCAGATCGGCATCGCCATTCCGAATTTCTGGTTCGCCATCCTGCTGATCCTGCTGTTTTCCGTGAAGCTGCAATGGTTCTCGGCCGGCGGCTTCCCGGGCTGGAGCGAGGAGGACGGCGGCGGCCTCTGGCCCGCACTGCAGGCCTTGCTGCTGCCTGCCGTATCGCTGGCCGTGGTGCAGGCCGCCATCCTGGCGCGCATCACGCGCTCGGCCGTGCTCGAAGTGCTGCGCGATGACTTCGTGCGCACCGCGCGCGCCAAGGGCCTGTCGCGCCGCGCCGCGCTGTGGCGCCACGTGCTGCGCAACGCCATGATTCCCGTGCTCACCGTCATGGGCCTGCAGTTCGCCAACCTGCTGGCCGGCACCATCGTGGTCGAGAACGTGTTCTACCTGCCGGGCCTGGGCCGGCTGATCTTCCAGTCCATTGCCAACCGCGACCTCATCGTGGTGCGCAACTGCGTGCTGCTGCTCGCGGCCATGGTGGTCATCGTCAATTTCGTGGTCGACCTGCTCTACGCCGCCATAGACCCGCGCATCCAGGCCGGCGATATATGAGCGTGCGCCTCTCGTCCCATCGCAATCTGTGGCTGGGCGCGGTGCTCACTGCCCTGCTGATCGCCGCCGCCCTGCTCTCCTTCGTCTGGACGCCGGGCTCCGCTTTCGAGATGGACATGAATGCCGCGCTGCAGCCGCCCGGCGGCCAACACTGGCTGGGCACCGACGCCTTCGGCCGCGACGTGGCCTCGCAGATCCTGGTCGGCGCGCGCGCCTCCATCGCCGTGGGCCTGATCGCCGTGGGCATAGGCCTGGCGGCGGGGCTGGTGCTGGGCCTGCTGGCCTCGGCCCGCCGCGGCTGGGTGGAGGAGATCATCATGCGGCTGGCGGACTTCACCTTCGCCTTTCCGGCCCTGCTCTCGGCCATCATGCTCACGGCCGTGTTCGGCCCGGGCATGGTCAATGCCATCATCGCCATCGGCATCTTCAACATCCCCACCTTCGCGCGCATCACGCGCGCCTCGGCCAATGCCATCTGGGCGCGCGACTATGTGACGGCCGCGCGCGCCTGCGGCAAGAGCCGCACCGCCATCACGCTGCAGCACGTGCTGCCCAACATCGCGTCGATCCTCATCGTGCAGGCCACGATACAGTTCGCGCTGGCCATCCTGGCCGAAGCCGCTCTGTCCTACCTGGGCCTGGGCACGCAGCCGCCGCAACCCTCCTGGGGGCGCCTGCTCAGCGAAGCCCAGACCCTGATGTTCCAGGCGCCGCTGCTGGCCATCTGGCCGGGCCTGGCCATCGCGCTGTCGGTGCTGGGGCTGAACCTGCTGGGCGACGGCCTGCGCGATCTGCTCGACCCGCGCCTGACGCGCACTCGCTGATAAACCGTCCATGCCTTTGCTGGAAGTCTCCGACCTCACCATCCACCTGCCCACGCGCCGCGGCCTGGTGCAGGCCGTGCGCAAGGTGAGCTTTGCGCTGGAGCGCGGCGCCACGCTGGGCCTGATCGGCGAATCGGGCTGCGGCAAGTCGCTGACCGCGCTGGCCCTCATGGGCCTGCTACCCGAACAGGCACAGGTCGGCGGCAGCATACGCCTGGACGGCCAGGAGCTGCTGGGCCTGAGCGAAAGACGCTTGTGCGCGCTGCGCGGCAACCGCCTGGCCATGGTCTTCCAGGAGCCGATGACGGCCCTCAACCCCGTGCACAGCATAGGCCGCCAGGTGGCCGAGCCGCTGCGCCTGCACCTGGGCCTGGGCCGGCGCGCCGCGCAGGCGCGGGCCGTGGAGCTGCTGGAGCGCGTGGGCATTGCCCAGGCGGCCCGGCGCTTTGGCGAGTATCCGCACCAGTTCTCGGGCGGCCAGCGCCAGCGCATCACCATTGCCATGGCCCTGGCCTGCGGCCCCGAGCTGCTGATCGCCGACGAGCCGACCACGGCGCTGGACGTGACCGTGCAGCAGCAAATCCTCGGCCTGCTGCAGGAGCTGGTGGCCGAGCATTCCATGGCCCTGGTGCTGATCTCGCACGACCTGGGCGTCATCGCGCAGAACGCCGAACAACTGCTCGTCATGTACGGCGGCAGCGTGGTGGAGTCCGGCATGACGGAAACCGTGTTCGCCCGGCGTGCCCACCCCTATACGCGCGGCCTGTTTGCCGCTAGGCCGCAGATGCATGTGCCGGTTGCCGGCGCGGCGCCGGCTCGTCTGCCGACCATCGCCGGCACCGTGCCCGAACTGGCCGACCTGCCCGCGGGCTGCCCGTTTGCCGGGCGCTGCGGCTTCACCACCGAGGCCTGCTTCGCACAGGTACCCGGGCCGCGTCTGCTGCAGGCGCCGGCCGGGTCTGCGCCCGCATCGCTGGCCTCGTGGCGCCAGCCCCATGTGGTGCGCTGCCTGCGCGATGAGGCCATACGCGCCGACGCGCCCGGGGCCAAGCCATGATCGCCGTGCAAAACATAGCTTCTGGCGTGGAATTGCTCAAGGTTGCAGAGCTGAAACGCACTTATTCGCTGCCGCGCACCTCGCTGTGGCGCCCGGCCGCGCAGCGGCATGCCCTGCGCGGCGTGAGCTTTGCGCTGCAGGCCGGCCGCAGCCTCGGCGTGGTGGGCGAATCGGGCTCGGGCAAGTCCACGCTGGCGCGCCTGGTCATGGCGCTGGATACGCCCACCGCGGGCTCGGTGGAACTGCTGGGCCGGGACCTGCACCGGCTCGGCAGCCAGGAGCTGCGCGCCGCGCGCCGCCACTTCCAGATGGTGTTCCAGGACCCTTATGCCTCGCTGGACCCGCGCATGCGCGTGGAGCGCATCGTCGCCGAGCCGCTGGCCCATCTCGGCCGCCAGCCTGGCTCCCCCGCCGGCCGCGAAGCCGTGCGCGCCCGGGTGCAGGCCGCGCTGGAGCAGGTAGGCCTGCGCGCCCAGGACCTGGACAAGTACCCGCATGAATTCTCGGGCGGCCAGCGCCAGCGCGTCGCCATTGCCCGCGCCCTCATCACGCGGCCCCGCCTCATCGTGGCCGACGAACCGGTCAGCGCGCTCGACGTCTCGGTCCAGGCCCAGGTGCTCAACCTCATGCAGGACCTGCAGCGCGAGCTGGGCCTGTCCTATCTGTTCATCAGCCACGACCTGGCCGTGGTCCAGCATCTTTGCGACGAAGTCATCGTGCTCCACCAGGGCTGCATCGTGGAGCGCGGCACGCCGCAAAAGCTGTTCCACGCCCCCGAGCACCCCTACACCCAGGCCCTGGTCAGGGCTGTTCCGCGCCTGCCAGGCCATTTATTTTGAGCGCCGGGGGCGCCATTTCCGCATGGCGGCAGACCTATCGCCCCGGCTGGTGTAAAAACGCATATGAATACAGGCCCGGCCTTTGCGGGTTGGCGCCTGCCGCATCCTGAGGCCATGCGCTGCGCCTCACCCCCTAACGGAGATTTCTGTCGATGTTCAATCGCCGCACCCTGCTGGCCGGCACCGCCGCCGCCAGCCTGCCCCTGCTGTCGCCCTGGCCCGCGCTGGCCCAGGGCAGGAAGGACAGCGTCACGCTGGCCCTGGCCCTGGAGCCGCCGGGCCTGGACCCCACGGCCGGCGCCGCCTCGTCGATCGCCGAGATCGTGCACTACAACGTGTTCGAGACGCTGACCAAGATCAACCCCGACGGCAGCGTCTCGCCGCTGCTGGCCGAGAGCTGGGAAGTCTCGCCCGACCTCAAGACCTATACCTTCCGGCTGCGCAAGGGCGTGAAGTTCCAGAACGGCGAGCCGTTCAACGCGGCAGCCGTCAAGTTTTCCTTCGACCGCGCGGCCGGCGACAAGAGCACCAACAAGGACAAGCGCACCTTTGCCAACCTGAGCACGCGGGTCGCGGACGAGAACACCGTGGTCGTCATCAACCAGGACATCGATCCCGACTTCCTCTTCGTGCTGGGCCAGGCCACGTCCATCATCGTCGAGCCCAGGAGCGCCGGCACCAACGCCACCAGGCCCGTGGGCACGGGCCCCTACCGGCTGGCGAGCTGGACCCGGGGCGCCTCGGTCGCGCTCACGGCCTGGCCGGGCTTTCGCGCGCCCCAGAGCCTGCGCATCAAGCGCGCGGTGTTCCGCTTCATCCCCGATGCGGCGGCCCAGGTGGCGGCGCTGCTGGCCGGCGACGTGGACGCCTTCCCGCGCGTGACGCCGCGCAGCGTGACGCAGTTCAAGAGCGACCCGCGCTTCCAGGTGGTGGTGAGCAACTCGCGCGCCAAGACCATTCTGGCCATCAACAACGCGAGAAAGCCCCTGAACAACGTGCGCGTGCGCCGCGCCATCGCAGCCGCCATCGACCGCAAGGCCGTGATCGCCGGCGCCGCCGACGGCTATGGCGTGCCCATAGGCAGCTACTACGTGCCCACGGCTTTCGGCTATGTGGACACCACGGACATCAACCCCTTCGACGTGGAAAAGGCCAAGGCCCTGCTGGCCGAGGCCGGCGTCAAGACGCCGCTGGAACTGACCATGACGCTGCCGCCCACGCCCTATGCGCGCCAAGGCGGCGAGCTGATCGCCGCCCAACTGGCCAAGATCGGCATCCGCGCCAGACTGCAGAACGTGGAATGGGCGCAGTGGCTGTCGGGCACCTATGCCCACAAGAACTACGACCTGACCATCATTTCCCACGTGGAGCCGTTCGACCTGGGCAACTTCGCCAAGCCCGACTACTACTGGGGCTACCACTCCCAGGAGTTCAACGACTTGTTCGAAAAGATCAAGAACACCCCGCGCCCCGCCGACCGCGCCCGCCTGCTCGGCGATGCCCAGCGCCTGCTGGCCCGGGACTCGGTGCACGGCTTCCTCTACACGCCGCAGTGGGTCACCGTGGCCGACAAGAGGCTGCGCGGGCTGTGGAAGGATATGCCGGTCTTCGTGAATGATCTTTCCGCCCTATCCTGGGGATAGCGCGGAAACACCCCCTGTGGCGCTGCGCGCCTTCCCCCTCTCTCTTCGGGAGGGGGACGACAGCCTCGGGGCGGGACGGCCCTTCCTCGCTGTCCCTTACCCAGGCCGCGCCAGTTTTGGAGAGCTCTCGTTTCAGCGTTGCATCAGGACCAAGCGCAGCGCCAGCGCGCCGAACACCGTGGCGGCGATGCGGTTGAGCCAGCGCTGGGCGCGGGCCGAGCGCAGCAACAGTTCGCCGAACAGGCCCGAGCCGCAGGCAATGGAGCCGAACACCAGCAGCGTGGCCAGCATGAACACGCAGCCCAGCGCCATGACCTGCAGCGCCAGGCTGCCGCGCGCCGGATCGGCGAACTGCGGCAGAAAGGCCAGGAAGAAGATCAGCACCTTGGGATTGGTGAGGTTCATCACCATGCCGCGGCCCATCCAGCCCAGGGCCGAGCGCCATGTGAGCTTATCGCGCCCGGACTGTGCCTGCACCGCGCCTGCGCTGCTCACCGGCGCGCGCCAGGCCCCCCAGGCCAGATAGAGCAGATAGGCCGCGCCGCACAGCTTGATGGCCGTGAACAGCATGGGCGAGGCGGCCACCAGGGCGGCCAGCCCCAGGGCCACGGCGGCCGTGTGGCCCACGATGCCCAGACACAGGCCCAGCACCACGCACAGGCCCACGCGCCAGCCGCGCTGTGCCGCCTGCATGAGCACGAACAGATTGTCGGGCCCCGGACTCAGGCCCAGCACGACGGCCACACCGAAAAATGCGATCAAGGTCTGCAAAGTAGGCATGTGGATTTCTCTGCTGCAATCAAATCAATAGCTGTCTGCACCTATCGCCCAACAAATCTGAAGGCATTTCATATCAGAACCATGGATTGGCATGCGCTTGCCGCTCACTTTTTGACAGTCATGCGTTTCTGGCAGGCCAGATCGGCAAACGGTCCGTCGTACTGGCTCCAGGCCTGGCCCGGCGAGAACTGCTGGCAGGTCAGCGCTCCATCGAGCTGGCTGCGCCACAGATACCAGGGCGCGGGGGTGGCCAGCACGGGCAGCACGAGCAGCAGTTGTGCCGCCAGCAGGGCAGCACACAGGCATAGTGCCTGGCTCCAGCGCATATTCGACTGCATCGACGGTTTGCTCCGTTTGCGCCCACTGGCCATGGCGTACCCGCAGCGGACGGGTCAGAGATCCATGGCGCCGGGCGCGCCCAGCCGGGGGCGTCGTCCCCTCCCGAAGAGAGAGGGGGAAGCCGCGCAGCGGCTCAGGGGGATCACTTCCTAATCAGCGAAAGAAACTCTCGGCGCAGTTCGCTGTTGGTCAGGAAGGCGCCGCGCATGACGGAGTTGAGCATCTTGCTGTCCATCTCGCGCACGCCGCGCCAGGACATGCAGAAATGCGAGGCCTCCATGACCACGGCCAGGCCGTCGGGGCGGGTCTTGTCCATGATGAGGTCGGCCAGCTGGATGATGGCCTCCTCCTGGATCTGCGGACGGCCCATGATCCAGTCCACCAGGCGGGCGTACTTGGACAGGCCGATCACGTTGGTGTTCCCGTTGGGGAGCACGCCGATCCAGATCTTGCCCATCACGGGGCACAGATGGTGGCTGCAGGCGCTGCGCACGGTGATCGGGCCCACGATCATCAGCTCGTTCAGATGTTCGGCATTGGGAAATTCGGTGACCGCGGGCTGGGGCACGTAGCGGCCGCGAAACACCTCGCCGAGGTACATCTTGGCCACGCGGCGGGCCGTGGCGCGGGTGTTGTGGTCGTGCGTGGTGTCGATCACCATGGAGTCGAGCACATCCTGCATCTTGTCCTGCACCTCGTCCAGCAGCTTCTCCAGCTCGCCGGGCTCGATGAACTCCGAGATGTTGTCGTTGGCATGAAAGCGCTTTTGCGCTTCTTGCAACCGCTCGCGAATCTTGACCGAGACGGGCGTGCCCTCGGCTGAGTTGTCTTTTTTCATGTCGGCGAGGTCTCTGAACATGCCAGGCATGGTACCAGCGAATGATGCACTGGTTCTCACAAAGGATTTAGCAGCAAATGCACGCTTGCTTGGCGCTGCAAGCTATCTTTTTAAGAGCAATTAAAGGCTAGAGACGGAATTCGGCGATGAGCGGCAGATGGTCGGACATGCGCCACCAGATGCGGCCCTTGGGCACCTGCAGGCCCAGCGGCGTCAGCCCGCGCACATAGATGTGGTCGAGCTGGGCAATCGGCAGGCGCGAGGGATAGGTGGGCACGCTGGGCAGTTCGTCGTACTCGAACAGGCCGAAGCCGGCCAGCATGCGCCTGATCTGGTTGCCCCAGTCGTTGAAGTCGCCCGCCACCACCAGCGGTGCGTCGGGCGGCACCTCGCGCTCGATGAAGCGCTGCAGTTGCTCCACCTGGCGGATGCGGCTGCCGGGAATCAGCCCCAGGTGCACGACGATGGAATGCACGCGCCGACCCATGACGTCCAGCTCCACATGCAGCAGGCCGCGCTGCTCGAAGCGGTGGTCGGAGATGTCCTCGCGCTGGTAGCCGATCACGGGCCAGCGGCTGAGCAGCGCATTGCCGTGCTCACCGTCGCGCGTGTAGGCATTGGTCAGGTAGACGGACTCATAGCCTTCGGGCGCCAGGTATTCGGCCTGGGGCACGCTTGGCCAGCGGTCGAAATACGCCGCCTCCCGGTGATTCATCTTGCGCACTTCCTGCAGGCAGACGATGTCGGCGTCAAGCTGCTCCACGGCCAGGCCGAGATTGTGGATTTCCAGCCGCCGCGCCGGACCCAGGCCTTGCACGCCCTTGTGGATGTTGTAGGTGGCCACGCGCAGAATCTGTGAAGACCCGCCGGCGGCTGCTTGAATTTCAGACATAGGCACCAACTCGCTCATGGCTGCGGCCCGTGGACTGCCGCGCAGCCCGCTGGCACCTGCTGCGCCATGCTGGGATCGAAACGCGGCAGCAGCAGAATCGCCTCCGCATTGGAAGACGAGAAGCACTGCAGGGCCGCAGCCTGCCAATCATGCCAAGCATGTGCGGTGTGCTCCCTGGCATTCAAGCGCACAGCCGTGTAGGACGGCACACGAAGGCCGAAAACCCGTTCGCGGTTGTGCCATACGCCCGGCGCATAGCGGTGCTGCCACTCGGGGTAGATGGTGTAGACGTTCTCCAGGTTCCAGTCGCTGAGCATGCAGCCCGGGGCCAGCGCGTCGATGCCGGTTTCCTCGCGCACTTCGCGCACGGCCGTCTCGCGCCAGTCTTCCTGCACGCTGTCCTTGCTGCCGGTCACCGATTGCCAGAAATCCTCGCCCTGAGGCGCCGGCATGGTGCGGCGCAGCAGCAGGACTTGCCCATCCCCGCGGTAGATCACCACGAGCACGGATTCCGGAATCTTGTAAGGCCTGGACGGTTGCCTGCATTCTTCGGGCGATGAAGTCATGCTTGCATCCTACGCCTGGAGCATGACAAGCTGCTGAGGCCTGCACCCCATCTGTTTTGATAGCTGGCTGCGCTTGTCCACCATGGATTTCAGGAATCGAATACGCGGTATTTCCAGAAAATCAATGGAAACACGCTATTGATTAAGCAGCAACAAAAAAGCGCCAGCAGCGAACTCGCTGTCTGGCGCCCGGACCATCGCACAAAGCCTCTAAGAACGTGTTCAAAGTCTCTACGCAGCCGCGAGGAGACTTTGAACACGTTCTAAACCCTGTGCAGGCAGCGGTGCATCAAGCCTCGGTGGTGGTCACCATGGCATTGCGCAGCTTGATGTGCAGCTCGCGCAGCTGCTTTTCGTCCACCGGCGAGGGCGCCTGGGTCAGCAGGTCCTGGGCACGCTGGGTCTTGGGGAAGGCGATCACGTCGCGGATGGACTCGGAGCCCGTCATCAGCGTGATCAGACGGTCCAGGCCGAAGGCCAGGCCGCCGTGCGGGGGCGCGCCGTACTGCAGCGCGTCCAGCAGGTAGCCGAACTTGGCGCGCTGCTGCTCGGGCGTGATGTTCAGGGCGTCGAACACCTTGGCCTGCACGTCGGCGCGGTGGATACGCACCGAGCCGCCGCCCAGCTCCCAGCCGTTGAGCACCATGTCGTAGGCCTTGGCGATGCACTTGCCGGGGTCGGTGGCCATGAGTTCCTCGTGGCCGTCCTTGGGCGAAGTGAAGGGGTGGTGCACGGCCACCCAGCGGCCGTCTTCCTCGTCATGCTCGAACATGGGGAAGTCCACCACCCACAGCGGCGCCCACTTGTCCTCGAACAGGCCGCTCTTCCTGCCAAATTCGCTGTGGCCCACCTTCAGGCGCAGCGCGCCGATGGAGTCGTTGACGATTTTTTCCTTGTCGGCGCCGAAGAACAGCAGATCGCCGTCCTGGGCGCCGGTGCGCTTGAGGATCTCGGCAATGGCCGCGTCGTGCAGGTTCTTGACGATGGGCGACTGCAGGCCGTCACGGCCCTTGTTCACTTCGTTGACCTTGATCCAGGCCAGGCCCTTGGCGCCGTAGATCTTGACGAAGTCGGTGTACTGGTCGATCTCGCCGCGGCTGATGGCCGCGCCGCCGGGCACGCGCAGGGCCACCACGCGGCCGCCCTTGGTCGTGGCGGGAGTCGAGAAGACCTTGAAGTCCACGTCCTTCATGACTTCGGTCAGCTCGGTGAATTCGAGCTTGACGCGCAGATCGGGCTTGTCCGAACCGAAGCGGAAAGCCGCGTCCTGGTAGGTCATGATGGGGAATTCGCCCAGATCCACGCCCAGCTGGGTCTGGAACACTTCCTTGATCATGCGCTGGAAGATGGCGCGGATCTCTTCCTCGTTCAGGAACGAGGTTTCGCAGTCGATCTGCGTGAACTCGGGCTGGCGGTCGGCGCGCAGGTCCTCGTCGCGGAAGCACTTGGTGATCTGGTAGTAGCGGTCGTAGCCGGCCACCATCAGCATCTGCTTGTACAGCTGGGGCGACTGGGGCAGAGCGAAGAACTCGCCGTCATGCACGCGCGAGGGCACCAGGTAGTCGCGCGCGCCTTCGGGCGTGGACTTGCCCAGCATGGGCGTCTCGATGTCGATGAAGCCTTCCTTGTCGAGGAAGTTGCGCACCTGGATGGCGGTCTTGTAGCGCAGCATCATGTTGCGCTGCATGGCGGGGCGGCGCAGGTCCATCACGCGGTGCGTGAGGCGCGTGGTCTCGGACAGGTTCTCGTCGTCCATCTGGAACGGCGGCGTGACCGAGGCGTTGAGCACCGTCAGCTCGTGGCACAGCACTTCGATCTGGCCGCTCTTGAGCTTGTCGTTGGTCGTGCCTTCGGGACGCGCGCGCACCAGGCCCTTGACCTGCAGGCAGAACTCGTTGCGGATGCCTTCGGCCGTCTTGAACATCTCGGCGCGGTCGGGGTCGCAGACCACCTGCACATAGCCTTCGCGGTCGCGCAGGTCGATGAAGATCACGCCGCCGTGGTCGCGGCGGCGGTTCACCCAGCCGCACAGCGTCACGGTTTCGCCCAGCTGGGCCTCGGTCACCAGACCGCAGTATTGGGAACGCATTGCCATGAAAATTCTTCCTGCACCTTAGGGGTGCGACAAGTTTGTTTGTTTGGATTCTTCGATCGCCACGAGGTCCGGCGGAGCCACCACGCCCATCGAAACAATGTATTTGAGCGCGGCATCCACGCTCATATCCAGCTCTATGCACTCGCTCCTGCGCACCAGCACGAAGTAACCGCCCGTGGGGTTGGGTGTGGTGGGCACGAAGACGCTGACGTATTCATCGCGCAGATAGGCGGCCACCTCGCCATTGGGCTGGCCGGTGACGAAGGCCACGGTCCACACGCCTTCGCGCGGCCACTGCACCAGCACGGCCGTGCGGAAGGCATTGCCGCTGTCCGAGAATACCGTGTCCGACACCTGCTTGACGCTGGAGTAGATGGAGCGCACCACGGGAATGCGGCGCACCAGGGCATCGCCCCAGCTCACGAACTTGCGGCCGATGAAGTTGCTGGCCACCGCGCCCACGAGCAGCAGGATGAGCAGCGTCAGCACCACGCCGAAGCCGGGAATATGCACGCCCAGCAGCCGGTCGGGCTGCCAGGCCCCAGGCAGTATGGCCAGCGTCTGGTCCAGCGTGCCGATGATCCAGTTGAGCACGCCCAGCGTGATCACCAGAGGAACAATAACCAGAAGGCCGGCAATCAGCCACTTGCGCAATGCACCCATGATCTACACCTGCCTCAGGAATTGGCCGAAGCCGGAGCCGGTGCCGGAGCTGCCGCGGCAGGCGTGCTGTCGCTGGAGGCAGCCGGGCTGCTGGCGGGAGCAGACTGGCTGCCGGTGTTCTTGAAGTCCGTGGCATACCAGCCCGAACCCTTGAGCTGGAAACCCGCAGCGGTGAGCTGCTTGGAAAAGGCCTCGGCGCCGCAGGCTGGGCACACGGTCAGCGCGGCGTCCGAGATTTTCTGCAGCACATCTTTGGCGTGGCCGCAGGAGCCGCACTTGTATGCATAAATAGGCATAGCGCTTGAAAACGAGGGGGAAGTGCAAAAACCTTCGATTATAGGCGCCAGCCCTTACTTTGCTGCGCTGCGGCAGCAAGCCCTTGCGGGCCGGGGCCATCAGCAGCCAGCCGGCTCGAACGACTGGATATCCCGCGTCTGGTTGGCAATCCACTGCGGCAGCAGGGAGCCGGCCACCATGCCGAACACGGCGGACAGGAGCCCCGCCAGCTGCTGGGGAAATGCCCGGTTGAGCGCCGGCGTCACCATGAACACCAGCCACACGCCTATGCCCAGCACCACGGCGGCGATGGCCCCCTGGGTGGTGGCGCGCTTCCAGTACAGGCCGAAGACCAGCGGCACGAAGGCGCCCACCAGCGGCACCTGGTAGGCGCTGGCCACCAGTTCGTAGATGGGCGTGCCCTGCATCATGACGGAATAGGCCAGCACGCAGGCCGCGAACACCAGCACGCTGATGCGCATGGTCCGCAGATTGTCCTGGTCGTTGGTGTAGGGGCGGAACTGGCGCCAGATGTTCTCGGTGAAAGTGACGCTGGGCGCCAGCAGGGTGGCCGAGGCGCAGGACTTGATGGCCGACAGCAGCGCGCCGAAGAACAGCACCTGCATGGCGAACGGCATCTTGTCCATCACCAGCGTGGGCAGCACCTTCTGCGGATCGTCGGCCAGCAGGGCCGTGGCCTCGGCCGGCATGATGATCAGCGCGCTGGCCACGAGAAACATGGGCACGAAGGCGAAGATCACATAGCAGGCGCCGCCGATCACGGTGCCGCGCACGGCCGACTTCTCGGTATCGGCCGACATCACGCGCTGGAAGATGTCCTGCTGCGGAATGGAGCCCAGCATCATGGTCACGGCCGCGCCGGTGAAGAACACGATTTCGTGCCAGCCCGGCTCGGGCAGGAACTTGAACAGATCGCGGCTGGTGGCCAGCTCCACCACCTTGCCGGCGCCGCCGGCCATGTCGCCCGCGAAGAAGGCCAGCACCAGCAGGCCCAGCACCAGGATGATCATCTGCACGAAGTCCGTCACCGCCACCGACCACATGCCGCCGAACAGCGTGTAGACCAGTACCGAGAGCACGCCGATGGTCATGCCCAGCGGAATGCTGACCGTGCCGCCCGAGAGCAGGTTGAACACCAGGCCCAGCGCCGTGACCTGTGCCGAGACCCAGCCCAGGTAGCTGAGCATGATGATCAGCGAGCAGACGACCTCGATCGCGCGGCCGTAGCGGGCGCGGTAGTAGTCGCTGATGGTCAGCAGGTTCATGCGGTACAGCCTGGCCGCAAAGAACGCGCCCACCAGGATCAGGCACATGCCGGCGCCAAACGGGTCCTCCACCAGCGCATGCAGACCGCCCTCGATGAATTTGGCGGGCACGCCCAGCACCAGCTCGGACCCGAACCAGGTCGCGAACGTGGTGGTGATGATCATGTACAGGGGCAGATGGCGCCCGGCAATGGCAAAGTCAGCCGTGCTGTTCACCCGCTTGGCCGCCCACAGGCCTATGCCTATGGTCACCAACAGATATGCAATCACCATCGAGAGCAGCACGCCGGCACTCCAGTTACGGGGGAAAGGGATTCAGAAACGGAAGTGCAGCAACAGCTGCAGCACGACCAGGCCGATCACGAAACCTATGCCGGCGCTCAGAATGGCCTGCAGCAGACGATTCGTGGTCTTTTGCTGCTGCAGCAATTCCCTGAGCAGTGCTTCGTGGTCACCGCCCCCCTTGTTCGCCAGGTACTGGTGGAGCACGCGCGGCACGTCGGGCAGGATCTTCGCGTAGCGCGGAGCCTGGGCCTTGAGCTCGCGCCACAGGCGCTGCGGCCCCATCTGCTCCAGCATCCACTTCTCGAGGAAGGGCTTGGCCGTGCTCCACAGGTCCAGGTTGGGGTCGAGCTGGCGCCCCAGGCCTTCGATGTTGAGCAGTGTCTTTTGCAGCAGCACGAGCTGGGGCTGGATCTCGACCTGGAAGCGGCGCGAGGTCTGGAACAGGCGCATCAGCACCATGCCCAGCGAAATCTCGGCCAGCGGACGGTCGAAATAGGGTTCGCACACGGCGCGGATGGCGGCTTCGAGCTCTTCCACGCGCGTGCTGGCCGGCACCCAGCCGCTTTCCACGTGCAGCTCGGCCACGCGCTTGTAGTCGCGGCGAAAGAAGGCCAGGAAGTTCTGCGCCAGGTATTCCTTGTCGAACTCGGTCAGCGTGCCGACGATGCCGAAATCCAGCGAGATATAGCGGCCGAAGGTCTCGGGCTCCAGGCTCACCTGGATGTTGCCCGGGTGCATGTCGGCATGGAAGAAGCCGTCGCGGAACACCTGGGTGAAGAAGATGGTCACGCCGTCGCGCGCTAATTTTGGAATGTCCACGGCGGCTTCGCGCAGGCGCTCCACCTGGCTGATGGGCACGCCGTTCATGCGCTGCATCACCATCACGTCGGTATGGCAGTAATCCCAGAAGATTTCGGGAATCAGCACCAGGTCCAGGCCTTCCATGTTGCGGCGCAGCTGCGCGGCGTTCGAGGCCTCGCGGATCAGGTCCAGCTCGTCGTGCAGATAGTTGTCGAACTCGGCCACCACCTGCCTGGGCTTCAGGCGCTTGCCGTCGTGCGAGAGCTTCTCGACCCAGCCGGCCATCATGTGCATGAGCGCCAGATCCTTGTCGATGGCGCTCTTCATGCCGGGGCGCAGCACCTTGACGGCCACGTCGCTCTCGCTGCCGTCCTTGTTGCGCACCACGGCAAAGTGCACCTGGGCAATGGAGGCGCTGGCCACGGGCTCGCGCTCGAAGCGCACGAAGATCTGCTCCAGCGGGCGCTTGAACGAACGCTCTATGGTGTCCGCCGCGATCTGCGGATCGAAGGGCGGCACGCGGTCCTGGAGCTTGGCCAGCTCCTCGGCCACATCGGGCGGCATGAGGTCGCTGCGCGTGGACAGCACCTGGCCGAACTTCACGAAGATCGGGCCCAGCTCCTCCAGCGCCTCGCGCAGGCGCACGCCGCGCGGCTTGTCGAGCTTGCGCCCCAGCGTGATGATGCCGCGCATGGTGCGCAGCCAGGGATGCTGGAAGCTGGACAGCACCAGCTCGTCCAGCCCATAACGGAACACCACCCAGAGGATGGCCCAACCACGCAGAAAGCGCATCATGGCTGCGCGGTGTCGGAGCCGCCGGGCATGGCGGCTACAGGCGTCGTGCTGGCAGGGGCGACGGCATCTTCGCCTTCCGCCTTCTTGCCGCCCATGCGGGCACCCACGAACTGGCGCAAGGCCTGCGACGCGCTCCGCGCCACCTTGGCGATCGTGTGCGCGGGCACATCCCCGACCACGCGGGCCAGATCCTCTTCCACATCCCACTGCACGTTGTCGACCAGCCAGTTGATCTCGGCGGCGAACTGCACGTCGCCTTCGATGCGGATCGCCGGCTTGTCGCCGCGCAGCGCGGTCTGCGCCAGGGAAATCGGGGAGGTTTCGGTGACCTCGAGCAGCAGGTCGGGCTCGGCGCCTTCGGGCGCCACATCGAACAGGCCGGCAGGCGTGACCAGCAGGGCCATGGAATAGCGGCGCCATTGCACGCGGGCCATGCGGCCTTTCTGGCGCACGAGGCGCTCCATCGCCTCCTTCTCCTGCATCAGCACATGGTTGAGAAACAGCACCAGACGCTGGTGCATTTCGCTCACCAGCCATGCAGGGGCCTGGGGACCAGCCATCACGCGTTCAACGAGACCGTTGAGAAAAGAAAAAGGGGACTGTGTTGCCATAGTCCCCGATTTTACGATGCGCGCCGCGCATCAGGTTGGAGAGCCCCGACTCACTGCAGAGCTTGCACTCCGGCGACCAGCCAGCCGCTGGAACCGTTCTTGGGCTTGGTCATGTTCCAGACCTCGCGGAAGGGGCTGGGCCCGACGGAGGTTTCCTCGCGGATCATGCCCGAGAACTCCACGCTGGCCATGTAATCCTGGCCCAGGTCCTCGATGCCCAGCAGCTGGGCGTCGATCATGACCACGTCGGTCTGGTTGGGCTGGCCGCCGCGCTGGGTTTCGCGCTCGGACAGCTGGCCACGGATCTCGGTCAGCATCTCGTCGGTCATCATGGAGCGCAGCGTGGTCATGTCCGAACGGTCCCATGCCGACTGCAGCGTCACGAAGTTGCGCTTGGCCGCGGCCAGGAAGCCCTCGGTGTCGAAGCCTTCGGGCACGCCCCAGTTCTGCGAGCCGGTCAGGGCCGAGCCGATCATGGAGCCGCTGGCCGCTGCAGCCGCGCCCGGCAGATGGTCCTGCTCCCAGGGACGGGCCGAGGCGTCGTTGCCCACCTTCTCGGGGTTGTACTGGCGCGCCGGCGCCTGTGCCTCGTTGGGCGCGCCGCCCAGATTGCCGGCCCCCTGGAAGGCGTACGGGCTGGCGCTTGGCTGTGCTGCCGCACCACGGCGCGAGCGCATGACCATGCCGACCACCGCCATGATGACCATGGCCAGCAGGGCAATCAGCAGAATGTTGCCGAAGGCCGCGCCCAGGCCCAGCGAATGGGCCAGCCAGGCCAGGCCCAGGCCTGCAGCCAGACCGCCGAGCATGGCGCCCCAGGGCTTCTTGGGTTGGGCCGCAGGTGTTGCGGCCGGCGTGGCGGCACGGTTGGGCTGCGCGGCATTCTGCTGCGGAGCCTGGGGATTCTGGGCAGGGGCACGAGAAGCTTCACGCTGCGTCACATTGCTCGACTGCTTGCCAAACGACGAGCCGCCACCCATGCGCTTGGCATCCGCCTGCCCATGCGCCACGACCAGCATTGCCACCAAGACGATTGAGCACAGTTTTCTCATGCCATCTCCCTTCTTATCAAAAAACATAGCTAAAAAAAATCGGTTTCCATGAAGGCGGCTCAGGGGGCCATCAGCACTTAATCCCCACATGCAAGGCACAGACGCCTACCGTCATGTTGTGATAGTCCACATGGCCAAAGCCGCATTGCTGCATCAAGGCCTTGAGCTCCTGCTGGCCCGGATGCATGCGGATGGACTCGGCCAGATAGCGATAGCTTTCCGAGTCGCCGGCAATGAGCCGGCCCATGGCCGGCAAAATCTTGAACGAATACCAGTCGTAGGCTTTTTCCAGGGGCTTGGCCACCTTGGAAAACTCCAGCACCAGCAGCTTGCCGCCAGGGCGCAGCACACGGTTCATTTCCTTGAGCGCCAGGTCCTTGTGCGTCATGTTGCGCAGACCGAAAGCCACGCTCACCAGATCGAAGTAGTTGTCCCCGAACGGCAGCTTTTCCGCATCGCACACCAGGGTGGGCAGGATCACGCCCTTGTCGGTCAGGCGGTCGCGCCCCACGCGCAGCATGGCTTCGTTGATGTCGGTGTGCACCACCTGGCCCGAAGCTCCCACCTTCCTGGAAAACGCCAGCGCCAGATCGCCCGTGCCGCCAGCGATGTCCAGGGCCTTGTCGCCCTCCTTGAGGTTGGCCACCATGACGGTATAGGCCTTCCAGGCGCGGTGCAGGCCGCCCGACATCACGTCGTTCATGATGTCGTACTTGGAGGCGACAGAGTCGAACACGCCGCGCACGCGACCGGCCTTTTCGTTTTCATCGACCGACTGGAAACCGAAATGTGTGTTGCTCATAACAATGGATGCTAAGCAGGCAGTGCTGTTGCGTACAGCGACAACCCCGTATGGCTACGGGCTTTGCAGCACTAGGGGTTTTGAATGGAATCGACCTCCGACGCTTGTGCATCAAGCGTCGGAAGCTACTTTTAATATAGCACCAGCACCAATAACCCCGCGTCTTGCACAGGGCTGTTGTGGTGCCCGGCGTACGCCTGGGTTCAATGCACGCTGCAGCCGTGGCCGCCGCCCGCGCCCTTTTCGGGCATGAGCGTGTCGCGGTCCAGGCCGGCTTCCTGCAGCCGCTGCAGGTATTGCTGCCACAGCGCATGCTGCTGGCTGCCGAGCTGGTACAGGTATTCCCAGGTGTAGAGGCCGCTTTCGTGGCCGTCGCTGAAGAACGGCTTGATCGCGTAATTGCCCACGGGTTCGATGGTGGTGATGCCCACATCGCGCTTGCCCGTCTGCAGCACCTCCTGCCCTGGGCCATGCCCCTGGACTTCCGCCGAGGGCGAATAGACGCGCAGCAGCTCGAATGGAATGCGAAAGGTCTTGCCGTCCGAATAGGCCACTTCGAGCACGCGCGAGGCGCCGTGCACGGTCAGGGCCTCGGGGGTCGGTGTATCGGCTTGCAATCCGGCCATGAATCTCTCCTTCAATGCAGCGAAGCTGCCCAGGTGTCCAGAACCTGTTTCAACGCAGCCTCCACCTGGGGCAGAAGCTCGGCGACCTGCGCTTCGCGGGTCAGGTCGCGCTCGCGCTGGGCCGTGGCCCAGACCGCACCCGGGAAATGGCTGTCCCAGTCGTGGCGCGCAATCACATGCCAATGCAGATGGGCCACCATATTGCCCAGCGCGGCCAGATTGATCTTGGTGGGCGCAAGCCGCTCGCGCAGCACGCGCTCCACCAGCGCCACGGCCTCCATGCACAGCGCGCGGTCGGCGGCGGGCAGGTCCGAAAACTCGGCCGCATGCGCGTTCCAGACCACGCGGTAGAAGCCGGGAAAGCCGGCCTCGGCGGCACGGATGACGCGCAGCCTGTCGCCGCGCCAGATCAGCGCGCCGCCATCGGCCGCACACAGCGGGCAATGCGCTTGCGGGGTCATACCAGCACGCGCTCGATGCCGCCCTGGTTGGCGCGCTGCACATAGTCGGCCATCCAGTTCTCGCCCAGGATGTCGCGCGCCATCTCGACCACGATGTAGTCGGCTTCGAGCAGGCCGTTTTGCAGGTCGTTGCCGTAGCGCGAGAGGCCTTGCAGGCAGCTGGGGCAGCTGGTCAGGATCTTGACGTTTTCCTTTTCGCCCACCTTGCCAGACTCGCGCAGCACCGCCTCGCTCTTGCGGATCTCTTCGGTCTTGCGGAAGCGGATCTGCGTGGAGATGTCGGGGCGCGTCACGCCCAGCGTGCCGGACTCGCCGCAGCAGCGCTCGCTCTTGAGCACGTCGTCGCCCATGAGCGCCTTGACGGTCTTCATCGGGTCCTGCGTCTTCATGGGCGTATGGCAGGGGTCGTGGTACAGGTAGGCGCCCTTGTGCTGCAGCGTGATGTTTTTTTCGAGCAGGTACTCGTGGATGTCGATGATGCGGCAGCCCGGGAAGATCTTGTCGAACTCGTAGCCCTGCAACTGGTCGTAGCAGGTGCCGCATGACACCACCACGGTCTTGATGTCCAGGTAGTTGAGCGTATTGGCCACGCGGTGGAAGAGCACGCGGTTGTCCGTGATCATCTTCTCGGCCTTGTCGTACTGGCCGCTGCCGCGCTGCGGGTAGCCGCAGCACAGGTAGCCCGGCGGCAGCACGGTCTGCACGCCCGCATGCCAGAGCATGGCCTGTGTGGCCAGGCCCACCTGGCTGAACAAGCGCTCCGAGCCGCAACCGGGGAAATAGAACACGGCCTCGGTGTCGGCGCTGGTGTTCTGCGGGTTGCGGATGATGGGCACGTAATCCTTGTCCTCGATGTCCAGCAGGGCGCGCGCCGTCTTGTTCGGCAGGCCGCCGGGCAGCTTCTTGTTGACGAAGTGGATCACCTGCTCCTTGATCGGCGCCGTGCCCACCGAGGCGGGCGGGTGCGCCGTCTGCTTCCTGGCCACGGCGCCCAGCACGTCGGCGGCCAGGCGCTGGGCCTTGAAGCCCACGCCGACCATGGCCGTGCGCATGAACTTGATGGTGTCCGGGTTGGTCGCGTTGAGCATGGCCATGGCCAGCTTGTTGCCGGGCCGGAAGCTCTTCTTGTCCATCTTGCGCAGCAGGTTGCGCATGTTCATGGTCACGTCGCCGAAGTCGATCTTGACCGGGCAGGGATTGAAGCACTTGTGGCAGACCGTGCAGTGGTCGGCCACGTCCTCGAACTCCTGCCAGTGCTTGAGCGAGACGCCGCGGCGCGTCTGCTCCTCGTAGAGGAAGGCCTCCACCAGCAGCGAGGTCGCGAGGATCTTGTTGCGCGGGCTGTACAGCAGATTGGCGCGCGGCACGTGGGTGGCGCACACGGGCTTGCACTTGCCGCAGCGCAGGCAGTCCTTGACGCTGTTGGCAATGGCGCCGATGTCCGACTGCTGCATGATGATGGACTCGTAGCCCATCAGGCCGAAGCTCGGCGTATAGGCGTTAGTCAGGTCGGCATACATCAGCGACTCGCGCGGCCTGGCGTCGCGTGATGGGCCGTCATGGCCTTGGTGGGCCGCGGCGTTCCACTCCTCGTTGCGGATCAGCTTGCCCTTGTTGAAGCGGCCTTCGGGGTCGACGCGCTGCTTGTAGTCGGCAAACGGCGCCAGCTCGGCGTCCGACAGGAATTCGAGCTTGGTGATGCCGATGCCGTGCTCGCCCGAGATCACGCCGTCCAGGCTGCGCGCCAGCTCCATAATGCGCGCCACGGCCTCGTGCGCCGTCTGCAGCATCTCGTAGTCGTCGCTGTTGACGGGGATGTTGGTGTGCACATTGCCGTCGCCGGCATGCATGTGCAGCGCCACCCAGACGCGGCCCTTGAGCACCTTCTGGTGAATGCCGTTGAGGGCTTCGCGCAGCGGCTGGAAGGCCGCGCCGGCGAAGATCGTGGACAGCGGCTCCTTGAGCTGGGTCTTCCAGCTCGCGCGCAGCGTGTGGTCCTGCAGCTGGGGGAACAGCGTGGCCACGCCGTCCAGCCAGCCCTGCCACAGGCCGCGCACATCGGCCACCAGCGCCAGTGCCTGCTGCACGCGGTCCTCCAGCAGTTCCGCCGCGGGGATGTCCCCCGCATCGTCCTGCTTGCCCAGGGGCAGATCGCCGTGCCGGAAAAAGCGCGTCAGCTCGTCGCAGAGCCTGAGTTTGTTGCGCAGGCTCAGCTCGATGTTGATGCGCTCGATGCCGTCGGTGTACTCAGCCATGCGCGGCAGCGGGATCACCACGTCTTCATTGATCTTGAAGGCATTGGTGTGGCGCGAGATGGCCGCCGTGCGCTTGCGGTCCAGCCAGAATTTCTTGCGCGCCTCGGTGCTCACGGCCGTGAAGCCTTCGCCGTGGCGCGAGTTGGCAATGCGCACCACTTCGGCCGCCACGCGCGCCACCTCGTCGGCGTTGTCGCCCGCGATATCGCCCAGCAGCACCATCTTGGGCAGATGGCCGTTGCCCTTCTTGCTCTTGGTCGCGTAGCCCACGGCCTTGAGATAGCGGTCGTCCAGGTGCTCGAGGCCGGCCAGCAGCACGCCCGAGCGCTTCTGCTCGGCGAACATGTAGTCCTTGATCTCGACGATGGAGGGCACGGCGTCCTTGGCGTTGCCGAAGAACTCCATGCACACCGTGCGCGTGTGCTCGGGCATGCGGTGCACCACCCAGCGCGCGCTGGTGATCAGGCCGTCCGTGCCTTCCTTCTGCACGCCGGGCAGACCCGAGAGGAACTTGTCCGTCACGTCCTTGCCCAGGCCTTCCTTGCGGAACTTGTGGCCGGGAATGTCCAGGCGCTCGGTGCGGATGGGCGTCTTGCCGTCGGCTTCGAAATACTGCAGCTCGAAGCTGGCAATGGCAGCGTCGTGGATCTTGCCCAGGTTGTGGTCCAGGCGCGTGACTTCCAGCCACTGCGCGTCGGGCGTCACCATGCGCCAGGACACCAGGTTGTCCAGCGCCGTGCCCCATAGCACGGCCTTCTTGCCGCCCGCGTTCATGGCGATGTTGCCGCCTATGCACGAGGCCTCGATCGAGGTCGGGTCCACCGCGAACACATAGCCCGCGCGCTCGGCCGCATCGGCCACGCGCTGGGTCACCACGCCGGCCTCGGAATAAATGGTGGGCACCTCGTGGTCCACGCCGGGAATGCGGCGCATCTCGACCTCGGTCAGCGCTTCGAGCTTTTCCGTATTGATCACCACGCTGCGCCAGGTCAGCGGAATGGCGCCCCCGGTATAGCCCGTGCCGCCTCCGCGCGGGATGATGGTCAGTTCCAGCTCGATGCAGCCCTTGACCAGGCCGGCCATCTCGGCCTCGGTGTCGGGCGTCAGCACCACGAACGGGTACTCGACGCGCCAGTCGGTGGCGTCGGTCACATGGGCCACGCGCGAGAGGCCGTCGAACTTGATGTTGTCCTTGGCCGTGAAGCGGCGCAGGCTTTTCTGCACCCTGCGGCGCAGCTGCTCGGCTTCGACGAAGGTGGCGTTGAACTCATGCACGGCGCGGCGCGCGGCGTCGACGAGCTGGCCCACCAGGGTGTCGCGGACGGCGTCGGCATCGGGCTCGCGGCGCTTGTCGATCTCGGACAGGCGGTGCGCCAGAGCCTCCACCAGCGATTTGCGGCGATCGGGGCTATGCAGCAGGTCGTCCTGCAGATAGGGATTGCGCTGCACCACCCAGATATCCCCGAGCACTTCGTACAGCATGCGTGCAGACCGGCCCGTGCGGCGCTCCTGGCGCAGCTGGTTGAGCACATCCCACATGGATGAGCCCAGCAGGCGGATCACGATCTCGCGGTCGGAGAACGAGGTGTAGTTGTAGGGAATCTCGCGCAGTCGTGCGGGTTCGGCGGCCTGCGCCTGCAAGGCGGCCAACGCAATCGGTACATTCATGGGGTTAGACCGTATCGGGCGCCCGGCGGCGCCCCGAAGCCAGTGGGACGACGATTTTAAGCGAGGCCGGTCCGACCTGCCCGGCAGCGGGCCCATAGCCTCACAAGCCGCTGTACCCGGGCTTTTTCGGCCTCGGCCCAGCGCTCCGGCTGCCTCGATCCCTTCCCCGGCACCTCACAGCCGTCCCTGCATGCAGCTTGGTTTTCGTCGATTCAAACAGACATTTACGAATCAAAAACAACAAATATCGAAAAAATTTCGTTTCAAAACGAAATAGTATTGACCTAGAATGGCGCAGCTTCGCGCGTCATCCCTCGTCACCAATCCGTCACATGGCAAAGAAAGCCTGAGGGTTCGGCCCGTGGTGAAACGCGGAGCCGGTGCAAACAATGACATGCATATGTCATACGCAAGACCTAATGTGCAGCGTCGCGCATTTCGTCACGAACCTTAGAGGATTCCTCATGCAATTCAAGCAACTGGCCATGGCCGCCGCTGTCGCCGCTACCGCTTTTTCAGCGCAAGCCACCACCGAGATCCAGTGGTGGCATTCCATGACTGCCGTGAACAACGAGTGGGTCAACGATCTGGCCAAGCAGTTCAACGAAAGCCAGAAGGATTACAAGATCGTTCCTACCTACAAGGGAGCGTATGACGAATCGATGACGGCCGCCATCGCCGCCTTCCGCTCGGGCAACGCGCCAGACATCCTGCAGGTCTTCGAAGTGGGCACCGCCACCATGATGGCCTCCAAGGGCGCCACCGTCCCCGTGGGCAAGGTCATGGCCGACGCCGGCGTCGCCTTCGACCCCAAGTCCTACATCCCCGCCGTGGCCGGCTACTACACCGCCCCCAACGGCCAGATGCTGAGCTTTCCCTTCAACAGCTCGACCACCATCTTCTATTACAACAAGGACGCCTTCAAGAAGGCCGGCCTGAACCCCGACAAGGCGCCCGCCACCTGGCCCGAAGTCTTTGCCGCCGCCAAGAAGCTCAAGGAAAGCGGCAACAGCTGCCCCATGACGCTGGCCTGGCAGGGCTGGACCCAGCTGGAGTCCTTCTCCACCTGGCACAACGTGGAATTCGCCACCGAGCACAACGGCCTGAGCGCCAACGGCTACAAGGCACGCCTGAAGATCAACTCGCCTCTGCACGTCAAGCACATCGACAACCTGGCCGCCGCCGCCAAGGCCGGCGAGTTTGTCTACAAAGGCCGCGGCTCGGCTGCCCAGGCTTCGTTCACGGCCGGCGAGTGCGCCATGATCCAGACTTCGTCGGGCTTCTATGGCGACGTGGCCAAGAACGCCAAGTTTGCCTACGGCCTGGCGCCCCTGCCCTACTACCCCGACGTGAAGGGCGCGCCCCAGAACACCGTGATCGGCGGCGCTTCGCTGTGGGTCATGTCCGGCAAGAACGCCGATCACTACAAGGGCGTGGCCAAGTTCTTCGACTTCCTGTCGCAGACCAAGGTCCAGGCGGCCAGCCACCAGCGTACCGGCTACCTGCCCGTGACCATGGCCGCCTACGACCTGACCGAGAAGTCCGGCTTCTATGCCAAGCACCCCGGCACCGACACGGCCGTGACGCAGATGATCCGCAAGGTAACGGACAAGTCGCGCGGCATCCGCCTGGGCAACTATGTGCAGATCCGCACCATCGAGGACGAGGAACTCGAACAGGTGTGGGCCGGCAAGAAGACCGGCCAGCAGGCGCTGGATGCCATCGTGTCCCGCGGCAACGAACTGCTGGCCCGCTTCGAGCGCTCGTATAAGCAGTAACCCCCTGAGGCGCTTTGCGCCTTCCCCCCGGAAGGGGGACGACAGCCTCGCTGCGGGGCGGCCTTTGCTTGTGTCCCTGGCTTGGGCCGTGCCGGTTTTATAGGCTACGTAGCCAGTCCTGCGGCGCACCCACAACGTGCGCCGCAACCCCGACTCCGGGGGCTTGCACAGCCCTCGGCGTTTTTTATTTGTGACCCCTCATGGAAAAACGCGTACTTTTCCGCTCTGCATGGCTGCCGTGGGTGCTGATCGCCCCCCAGCTGCTGATCATCGGCATCTTCTTCTTCTGGCCCGCCGCACAGGCCGTGCTGCAGTCATTCCAGCTGGAAGACGCCTTCGGCATGAGCACCGAGTGGGTCGGGTTCGATAACTTCCGGACCCTTTTCTCCGACTCATCCTATCTGGACTCCTTCTACCGCACCGCCTTGTTCTCGGTGCTGGTGGCCGGCATCGGCATCGCCACGTCGCTGGCGCTGGCCATCTTCGCGGACCGCATCGTGCGCTTCGCCATGGTCTACAAGACCCTGCTCATCATTCCCTACGCCGTGGCTCCCGTGATCGCCGGCGTGCTGTGGATCTTCATGTTCTCGCCCTCCATCGGCGTGGTGGCCTATTTCCTGGGCAAGCTGGGCTATGACTGGAACCACCTGATGAACGAGAACCAGGCCATGGCGCTGATCGTGCTGGCCGCGGTGTGGAAGCAGATTTCCTACAACTTCCTGTTCTTCCTGGCCGGCCTGCAGTCCATTCCCAGGGCGCTGATCGAGGCTGCCTCCATCGACGGCGCCGGCCCGTGGCGCCGCTTCTGGAACATCCAGCTGCCCCTGCTGTCGCCCACCACCTTCTTCCTGCTGGTGATCAACATCGTCTACGCCTTCTTCGACACCTTCGGCATCATCGACGCGGCCACCCACGGCGGCCCCGGCCAGTCGACCTCGATCCTGGTCTACAAGGTGTACCTGGACGGCTTCAAGGCCCTGGACCTCGGCGGCTCCGCCGCCCAGTCCGTGATCCTGATGCTGATCGTGGTGGTGCTGACCGTGATCCAGTTCCGCTATGTTGAAAAGAAAGTGCAGTACTGATCATGGTGGATCGCAACCCCTGGCTCAACATCTTCTCCCACGCCGTGCTGATCTTCGGCGTGGCCATCGTCGCCTTTCCGCTGTACCTGGCCCTGATCGCCTCCACGCACACGGCCAGCGAGATCGTCCAGACCCCCATGCCGCTGCTGCCCGGCTCCCATATGTGGGAGAACTACAAGGAAGCGCTGCTGGGCTCGGGCAAGCTGGGTTCCAACACCACCGTCGTGCGCATGATGTGGGTGAGCTTCGCGGTGGCCATGATCATCACCGTGGGCAAGATCGCGATCTCGCTGCTGTCGGCGTTCGCCATCGTCTACTTCCGCTTCCCGTTCAAGATGGTCTGCTTCTGGGCCATTTTCCTGACCCTGATGCTGCCCGTGGAAGTGCGTATCCTGCCCACCTACAAGGTGGTGGCCGAGCTGGGCCTGCTCAACAGCTACGCCGGCCTGTCGCTGCCGCTGATCGCCTCGGCCACGGCCACCTTTCTGTTCCGCCAGTTCTTCCTGACCGTGCCCGACGAGCTCGTGGAAGCCGCCCGCATCGACGGCGCCAGCCCCATGCGCTTCTTCAAGGACGTGCTGGTGCCGCTGTCCAAGACCTCGATCGCGGCGCTGTTCGTGATCCAGTTCATCTACGGCTGGAACCAGTACCTGTGGCCCCTCTTGATGACGACCTCGGAAGACATGTACCCCGTGGTCGTGGGCATCAAGCGCATGGTGGCCGGCGGCGGCGAAGCCGCCATCGACTGGAACATCGTGATGGCCACGGCCATCCTGGCCATGCTGCCGCCGACGCTGGTGGTCATGCTGATGCAAAAGTGGTTTGTCAAAGGCCTGGTGGATACCGAGAAGTAATCCCGGCCTGCACCTCCACCATCTTTTGACCGATTGAACCCAATACTGTTATGGCATCCATCTCCCTCAAGAACATCGTCAAGCGCTACGGCAGCGGCAAGTCCGCCGTGCCCGTCATCCACGGCGTGAACGCCGAAATCAAGGACGGCGAATTCATCGTGCTGGTCGGCCCCTCGGGCTGCGGCAAGTCCACGCTGCTGCGCATGATCGCCGGCCTGGAAGAGATCACCGGCGGCCAGCTGCTGATCGGCGACAAGGTCGTGAACGACCTGGAGCCTGCCAAGCGCAACATCGCCATGGTGTTCCAGAACTACGCGCTGTACCCGCATATGAGCAACTACGAGAACATGGCCTACGGCCTGAAGCTCGCCAAGGTGCCCGGGGACGAAATCAAGCGCCGCGTGGACAAGGCTGCCAAGATCCTGGAACTCTCCCATCTACTGGAGCGCAAGCCGCGCCAGCTCTCGGGCGGCCAGCGCCAGCGCGTGGCCATGGGCCGCGCCATCGTGCGCCAGCCCCAGGTCTTCCTGTTCGACGAGCCTTTGTCCAACCTGGACGCCAAGCTGCGCGGCCAGACCCGCATCGAGATCCAGAAGCTGCACGCCGAGCTGGGCATCACCAGCCTGTTCGTGACCCACGACCAGGTCGAGGCCATGACGCTGGCCCAGCGCATGATCGTGATGAACGGCGGCAATGTGGAGCAGTTCGATACGCCCGAAGAGGTCTACCACTCGCCTGCCTCCACCTTCGTGGCCGGTTTCATCGGCTCGCCTCCGATGAACCTGCTCAGGAACGCGCCTAACGGCAAGCAGGGCCAGATCCTGGGCATCCGCCCCGAGCACATCGACCTGGTCGAAGCCGGCGGCTGGGAATTCACCGTCGAGACCGTGGAACTGCTGGGCGCCGAGCGCCTGCTGTACGGCAAGGTGGGAGGCGAGGACGTGACCGTGCGCGTGGAAGAAGGCCAGCCCTATCCCAAACCCGGCGAAACGGCCCGTATTTCCGCCCGCGAAGACCGCCTGCACTGGTTCAATGCAGAGACGGGTAAAAGGGCATAACCCCCTGAGCCGCTGCGCGGCTTCCCCCTCTCTCTTCGGGAGGGGGACGGCGTCCCTGATTTGAGACAGTGCCAGTTTTACGACTGCGCCGCAATGAAAGACAAACAGGAGAAGTCTCTTGACCCCTCTCGCCCCCTGGCCCTATCCCCGCTGGGTCGCTCACCGCGGCGCCGGCAAGCTGGCCCCTGAAAACACCATGAGCGCCTTCCGCCTGGGCGCCCGGCACGGCTATCGCTTCTTCGAATGCGATGCCAAGCTCAGCCGCGACGGCGTGCTGTTCCTCATGCACGATGCCACGCTGGAACGCACCACCAACGGCCGCGGCATCGGCGGCGATCTTGCCATGGGCGAGATCGCCCAGCTCGACGCCGGCAGCTGGCATTCGCGCGCCTATGCGGGCGAGCAACTGCCCACGCTGGAGGCGCTGGCGCGCTGGTGCCTGGCCAACCATCTGCACCTCAACGTGGAAATCAAGCCCACGCCAGGCCAGGAGGAAGAAACCGGCCGCGCCTGCGGCGAGCTCATGAACCGCATCTGGCCGCAGGCCGCCGTACCGCCGCTGTTCACCTCGTTCAAGCCCGAGGCGCTCAAGGCCGCGCGGGACGCGGCGCCGCATATTCCGCGCGGCCTGCTGGTGGACAAGTTCGGCGACGGCACCGGTGACGCCGAGCTGAAGCTCGCGCTGGATCTGGGCTGCTCGGCCCTGGTGCTCAACCACGCGCTGTGGAACCACGCCCTCGTGGCCAAGGTGCATGGCGCGGGCCTCTACTGCAGCAGCTATACCGTCAACGACCCATGGGCCGCCCAGCGCCTGATAGCCCTGGGCACGGACGGCATCATCACCGACCGCTTGGACCTGTTCAGCCCGGCGCAGGACGGTCCGCTGCTCTAAATCCAGAGTACTGTAGGGCACCGGATTGATCATCATCACGCCCGTATTGGCCAGCATCAGCGTGTAGCCGTCGGCGGGCGGCTTCCTCACATCCTGCGCGCCCACGGCACCGCCTGCACCTGACTTGTAGCCCACGACGATGGGCTGGCCCAGCACACCCTGCAGCCTGCGGGTCAGCAAACAGGCATGCTGGTCGGGTCGCCGGCCGGAAGGCCCACCTCCACGCGGATGGGCTTGCAGGGAAACGTGGCCCCAGCGGGGCCGCAAGCCGGAATTCCTAGAGCGTGAAAACGCCGGCTTCAGCGCGTCTGGGGCAGGTTTTCCCGCACATAGTCGGCCACCACCTGTATCAGCTCGGCCAAGCGGGCGCGCAGCGGCTCGAAGCCCGCATTGGGTTCGCGCGTGTCCTCGTCCATGTAGACCGGACGGCGGATCTCGATCTGCATGGAATGGCGCCCCTGTTGCGGCTGGCCTATGCGGCCGATCAGCTCCACGCCCTTGTAGGGCTCGTTGTAGGCCACGCTGTAGCCAAAGCCCTTCAGCGTTTCGCCTATCAGGTGGATGAACTCGGGCGCACAGGTCGTGCCGTCACGGTCGCCGAGCACGAAGTCGGCCAGCGGCGGCGCATCGGTGCGGCCCAGGCGCTGGTACACGTCGTTCGGCATGGAATGCAGGTTCAGATGCCAGACGCCGCCAAAGCGCTGCACGCTGGTGTCGATAGCCTGCGCCAGCGCCGCATGGTAGGGGCGCCAGTAACGCGCGATGCGATGCTCGACCTCGGCCACCGTGCGCTTGCGCTCGTACAGCGGCGTGGCCACGCCGTCCCGGCTGATGCGCTGCCAGATCAGGCCCAGACCTTGCCGGGTCTTGACGCTGGGCTCAAGCGGCACGGGCCACCGGCCTTCGATCTGCGCCGGGTCCAGGTCGGCCTCGTTGCGGTTGGGGTCGATATAGGTGCGCGGAAACGTGGCCTCGATCAGCGTGGCGCCGAATGCGGGCCAACGGTCCCACAGCGCCGCCACATGCGTGTCCTCGCCGCGGCGCAGCAGGCTCATGGGCACGGCATGGCCGAAATCCTCGGGATAGGCCGTGCCGCTGTGCGGCGAGTCGCAGACGATGGGCAGGGCCTCGCCGCTGGCGTGGTGCACCACGACCGGCTCGGCCGGCCTGGCTTTCAGAAGGTCCGTGCTCATCAGTCCAGCTTGATGTTGGCGCGCTTGGCCACGGCCGTGTAGCGCTCGATGGCGACCTTGATCTGCTTGGCAAACTCTTCAGGCGTGTTGCCCATGGATTCGCCCGAGATGGACTTCTGCTTTTCCAGGTAGTCAGGCATGGCCATGGCCTTGTGGGCCGCGGCATTGAGTTTGTCGATGAGGGGGCGCGGCGTGCCGGCCGGCGCCACCAGGCCGAACCAGCCGCCGTCGCCCATCTGGGGGTAGCCCAGCTCGGCATAGGTCGGCACGTCGGGCAGCACCTCGGCGCGCTTCAGGGCCAGCACGGCCAGTGGGCGCAGCTTGCCGTCCTTGATGTGGGGCAGGGTCGAAGGCAGGTTGTCGGTCATGGCATTGACCTGGCCGCCCAGCGCATCGGTAATGGCCTGGCCCGCGCCCTTGTAGGGGATGTGCAGCAGGTCGATGCCGGCCAGGTTCATGAAGTTCTCGATATTGGCGTGGCCCAGCGAGCCCGTGCCCGGCGAGGCAAAGCTGTACTTGCCGGGGTTGGCCTTGGCCAGTGCGATGAACTCCTTCATGGTCTTGGCCGGCACGCTGGAATTGACCACGAACACGCTGGGCACGCTCATTACGTTGGTGATGGGTGCGAAGTCCTTGACGGCGTCATAGGGCAGCTTGCGGAAGATGGCGGGGTTGGAGCCATGGGTAGACACGGTGGCCATGCCGATGGTGTAGCCGTCGGGCGCGGCCTTGGCGATTTCTGAAGCGCCGATCGAGCCGCCGGCGCCGCCCTTGTTGTCCACTACCACGGACTTGCCGAGGATGGCGCTCATCTTCTCGGCCAGCAGGCGGGCCACCATGTCGGTCGAGCCGCCGGCACCGAACGGCACCACCAGGCGGATGGGGCGGTTCGGATAGTCGGCGGCGGCATTCGCCGCGAAGGCGGGGCTGAGCAAAACAGCGGCAGCGCCGGCAAGCAGGCTGGACAAAATGGTGCGGCGAATGGCCATGGTGGCTTTCCTCTCCAGAAATATGGTTGGTATGGCGCGAACCGGCAGGTTGGCAACGAGCTGCATTCTGGTGGCTGCCGCCCGCCGGGAAAAGCGACAAGAAAGCACAGCCATATGACTGTTCGTCATAATTGGTTCGTCATGCGCATGCACTCCCCTTCCCTGTCCGAGCTGCACGCTTTCTCGGCGGCCGCGCGCCTGGGCAGCTACTCCCTGGCCGCCCAGGAGCTGTATGTCACCCAGGGCGGCATCAGCCGGGCCATCGCCCGGCTCGAAGAGCATCTGGGCTTTGCCCTGTTCGAGCGCCAGGGTCGGCGCAACGCGCTCACGCGCGCCGGGCAGGAGTATCTGCAGGCCGTCGAGCCCTCCATCATGGCCATTGAGGCCGCATCAGCAGCCGCGCGCCGCAGCTCAAACCAGCGCAACAGCGCGCCGCAGCTGCGCCTGTCCGTCGTGCCCACGCTGTTCAGCCACTGGCTGATCCCGCGCCTGCCGGATTTCAGCGCCCGCCACCCGGGTGTGATGCTGTCCTTCGCCCCCTATCGCAGGGACGACGCACTGAACGCGCCCGAGATCGACGCCTGGATACGCGTGGGCAGCCACTGGGCGCCGGACATCGCCGCCGACTACGTGATCGGCCGCGACCTCGTGCCCATCTGCCATCCGCGCGACCTGCAAGGTTCCCGGGCCATCAGTTGCGCCGCCGACGCGCTGACCCGCCCGCTGCTGGCCCATACCAACTACCCCGGCAACTGGGCCTGCTGGGCCGCGGCGCAGGGCATTGCAAAGGACTGCCCGCAGCCCACGGCGGATTTCGAGACCGTGGCCCTGCTGGTGCAGGCCGTGGCCGCCGGCATGGGCGTGGCCGTGGTGCAGCGCTGCCTGGTCGAAGAGGACCTGGCCGCCGGCCGTGTCGCGCAGGCGCTGGATGCGCCCGTCAACATCGAGCGCGGCTACTTCCTGTGCCGGCCCGCGGCACGCACGCCGTCAACGGCGCTGAAGCAGCTCAGGCACTGGATTCTGGAACAGGCCGCGCCCCGGGCCATCCCTCCGGACGGGGCTGCGCCCTCAGCGCCAGCCGCGTGAAAGCACCCACTGGCACAAGGCACTTGACAACACCAGTGCCGCGTAGCTTGCCATCTTTCCATCGCGGCCGAACCACCACAGGCCGGCCGCCAGGACGGCGCAGCCGACAATGAAATTGATAGCAATCTGCGCTTTCCAGGAAAGGGATGAAGACCGATTTAGCTTGAACACCCGGGCATAGAGCACCATGCCCACGGCGAGAAAGAATGCGGGGGTCGCGAAATTGAGTAAATGATTCACGCTCGCAACTGCACCCATTGCCACGACCCCGATTCCAAGATATTGAACTCGGGTGATACCCGAAAGAGGCTGAAATTTTATAATCTAGGGCTATGGCAGTCTGGGCTCTCGGTATCAATCACCATACGGCTCCGCTCGATATGCGGGGCCGTTTCGCGTTCGCGCTCGATCAGATCGCGCCCACGCTGCAAGGCCTGCGCGCCTCCCTGAGCGGCACGGACCGCACCCACAGCGCGGTGGAGACCGCGATTCTCTCCACCTGCAACCGCACCGAGATCTACTGCGCGGCCGACACGGCGGCCATGGACCACACGCTGCAATGGCTGGCCAGCAGCGGCGGCATCGCGCCCGAACTGCTGCGCCAGCATTCGTACCTGCTGCAGGACGGCTCCGTGGCCCGCCACGCCTTCCGCGTGGCCAGCGGCCTGGACTCCATGGTGCTGGGCGAGGCCCAGATCCTGGGCCAGATGAAGAATGCCGTGCGCGCCGCCGAATCCGCCGGGGCGCTGGGCACCACGCTCAACCAGTTGTTCCAGCGCAGCTTTGCCGTGGCCAAGGAAGTGCGCAGCTCCACCGAGATCGGCGCGCATTCGATCTCCATGGCCGCCGCCGCCGTGCGCCTGGCCAGCCAGCTGTTCGAGGACCTGAGCCAGATCCGCGTGCTGTTCGTGGGCGCCGGCGAGATGATCGAGCTGGTGTCCACCCACTTCGCCGCCAAGCAACCCAAGCAGATCACCATTGCCAACCGCACCCTGGAGCGCGGCGAGAAGCTGGCCGCCCAGTTCGGCGGCGGCACCATGCGCCTGGCCGATCTGCCCGAGCACCTGCACGAATACGATGCCGTCATCAGCTGCACGGCATCGAGCCTGCCCATCATCGGCCTCGGCGCCGTGGAAAGCGCGCTCAAGAAGCGCAAGCGCCGCCCCATCTTCATGGTCGACCTGGCCGTGCCGCGCGACATCGAAGCCGAGGTCAAGAACCTCAACGACGTCTACCTCTACACCGTGGACGACCTGGCCACCGTGGTGCGCACCGGCCAGGCCCAGCGCCAGGCCGCCGTGGAGCAGGCCGAGGTCATCATCGACACCGGCGTGCAAAGCTTTATGCACTGGCTGGACCAGCGCAAGCCCGAAGGCGGCATGGTGCCCCTGATCCAGCAGATCAACTCGCAGGCCGACGAATGGCGCGCGCTGGAGATCGCCCGCGCCAAGAAGCTGCTGGCCAAGGGCGAGGACGTAGACACCGTGCTCGAGGCCCTCTCGCGCGGCCTGACGCAGAAGATGCTGCACGGCACCATGGCCGAGCTGCACAAGGGCGACGCGGAGCAGCGCGCCCAGGCCGCCGACACCATCGCGCGCCTGTTCCTGCGCGGCAGCCGCGGCGCCACCAAGCTTTAGCGGCGCTCGCCCGCCCTTGCCTTTGGGGCTGCTGCGGCGGCCCCTGCCGGGCGGCCCGCCCGGCGCTACGTCTTCCTTCCCCGTTTCCCCGCATGCGCCTGCCCGCCAAGCCCGCAGGTCATGCCAAGCCCACGGACCATCACCATGCAAGATTTTTTGCGCCACCAGCTCGAACGCTATGCCCAGCGCCTGCAGGAACTGGACTTCCTGCTCTCGCGCGAAGACATCATGGGCGACATGAAGCAGTACCGCGCCATCTCGCGCGAACATGCCGACGTCACGGCCATCGCCAGCCGCTATGCGCGCCACCAGCAGACCGAAGCCGATATTGCGGCGGCGCGCGACATGCTCGCGGACTCCCAAGATTCGCCCGACATGGCCGAGATGGCCCGGGAGGAGATCGGCAGCGGCGAAGCGGAACTGCTCAGGCTGGCCGATGAGCTGCAGCGCATGCTGCTGCCCAAGGACCCCGACGATGCGCGCCCGGCCTTCATGGAAATCCGCGCCGGCACGGGCGGCGACGAGTCGGCCCTGTTCGCTGGCGACCTGGCCCGCATGTACACGCGCTACGCGGCCAGCGTGGGCTGGAAGGTGGAGATCATGAGCGCCAATGAAAGCGAACTGGGCGGCTACAAGGAAGTCGTGCTGCGCATCGACGGCCAGGGCGGCGACGGCCCCTTCGGCAGCAGCGTCTACGGCGCGCTGCGCTTCGAATCCGGCGGCCACCGCGTGCAGCGCGTGCCCGCCACCGAAACCCAGGGCCGCATCCACACCAGCGCCTGCACCGTGGCCGTCATGCCCGAGCCCGACGAGGCCGAGGCCATCACGCTCAACCCGGCCGACCTGCGCATCGACACCTTCCGTGCCAGCGGCGCCGGCGGCCAGCACATCAACAAGACCGACTCCGCCGTGCGCGTGGTCCACCTGCCCACGGGCATCGTAGCCGAGTGCCAGGACGGCCGCAGCCAGCACAGCAACAAGGCCAAGGCGCTGCAGGTGCTGCAGGCCCGCATCCAGGAAAAGGAGCGCAGCGAGCGCGCCGCCAAGGAAGCCGCCATGCGCAAGGGCCTGATCGGCTCGGGCGACCGCAGCGACCGCATCCGCACCTACAACTTCCCCCAGGGCCGCCTGACCGACCACCGCATCAACCTCACGCTGTACAAGCTGCTGCAGGTGATGGAAGGCGATCTGGGCGAGGTGCTGCAGGCCCTGGCCCATGCCCGCGAGGCCGAGCTGCTCGAAGAACTGCAGGTCAACAGCTGATGGCCGCCATGCCCCCCACGGTTGCCGACGCCCTGCGCCAGGCCTTGCAGCAAGGCTTGGCGCGCATCGACGCGCAATTGCTGCTGCTGCACCTGCTGGGCCAGGCCGGTGCCGGCCGCGCCTGGCTGCTGACGCATGACACCGATGTGCTGACGGCAGAGCAGGCCGCCGGCTTTGCCCGGCTCTGTACGCGCCGCCTGGCTGGCGAACCGGTGGCCTACCTCACCGGCCGCAAGGAGTTCTACGGCCTGGACCTGGCCGTGGACAGCCGCGTGCTGGACCCGCGCCCCGATACCGAGACGCTGGTGGACTGGGCGCTGGAGCTGATGCCGCCGGGCAGCGCCTGCCGCGTGGTGGACCTGGGCACGGGCAGCGGCGCCATTGCCCTGGCGCTGCAAAGCCGGCGCCAGGGCAATGGCGACACGGCCCAGGTGCTGGCCGTGGACGCCAGCGCCGATGCCCTGGCCGTGGCCCGCTCCAATGCCCAGCGCCTGCAGCTGCCCGTGCAGTTCGCCCACGGCAGCTGGCTGGAGCCCCTGGCGGGGCAGCCCGCGTTCGACCTGATCGTGAGCAACCCGCCCTATATCCGCGCGGGCGACCCGCATCTGGCCTCGCTCACCCACGAGCCTTTGTGCGCGCTGGCCAGCGGCGACGATGGCCTGGAGGACATACGCAGCATCATCGCCCAGGCCCCCGCGCACCTGAAGCCCGGTGGCTGGCTGCTGTTCGAGCACGGCTGGGACCAGGCGCCGCACGTGGCCGCGCTCATGCAGCAGGCGGGCTTCGCCGCCGTGCAGCACCGCGAGGATCTGGCCGGCATCGCCCGCTGCACGGGCGGGCAATGGCCCCGGCGATGAACGCGGCTTGATTTCCCGCCCCGCACCCCTACCTGGGGACAAGCGAATACCCGATTCCCGCACGGCCCCCACTCCGGGGCCGACAGTGAAATAATCCCGGTTGCGCTGCCATCGCAGCAATCCACAGATTTTGGAGCCACCATGAGCAACACCCAACAACGCCTTGCCGACCTCGTCAAGAACAACGACATCCTGCTGTTCATGAAGGGCAATGCCAGCTTCCCCATGTGCGGCTTCTCCGGCCGCGCCATCCAGATCCTCAAGGCCTGCGGCGTGGACCCCAAGGCCATCGCCACCGTGAACGTGCTGGACGACCAGGAAGTCCGCCAGGGCATCAAGGAATTCAGCAACTGGCCCACGATTCCCCAGTTGTACCTGCACGGCGAATTCATCGGTGGCTCGGATATCATGATGGAAATGTACGAATCGGGCGAACTGCAGCAGCTGCTGGCCGCCAAGGCCTGAGCCTCGTCACTCCCTCACGCCAAAGCCACGCCCTGCCGTGGCTTTTTCATCGCCGGGCCGCCCCAAGATGAAAAGCCCCCTCCCGGAGGGGCAGCGACCACGCGCAGCGGGGAGCGCGGGGAGCCATTTTTCATCGCCGGGCCACCCCAGGATGAAAAGCGCCCCTCCCGGAGGGGCCGCGACCACACGCAGTGGGGAGCGTGGGGAGCCATTTTTCATTGGGATCACACCATGCCTGCACTCCCTGCGCCTCCCGGCCACCACTGCTGCATCCACATCGACGGCAGCGCCCTGCCCAACCCCGGCCCCATGAGCCTGGGCGCCGTGCTGCGCCTGCCGGACGGTGCCCGGCACACGCTGTCGCGCAATCTGCGCCGCAGCGGCTGCAACAACGAAGCCGAGCTGCTGGCCCTGATCGCCGCCCTGCGCGAAGCCCAGGCCCTGGGCGTGCACCACATCACGCTGCGCACCGACAGCAGCGTGCTCGTCGAGCAGCTGGGCGGACCCGGCCCCAGGCCTACCCGCCCCATCCTGCGCCTGGAGCCCCTGTTTGCCCAGGCGCGCCGCCTGATGGGCGAATTCGAGGAAATCCGGCTGCAGTGGATTCCGCGCCACCGCAACCAGGAAGCCGACACGCTGGCCCGGGCCGCGCATGCCCAGCCATAAGAACGTGTTCAACGCCCCGGCAAGGCTGGCTCCAGGCTTTATGTGATTGAATAGGGCATGCTGTTTTTGCGCAGCCGCCGCCCTGCGCGCCGTTGCGTGCCCTGCCTATGAGTTTGCTCCAGAGCCTGTTGATGATCGCGGCACTGATTCTTGCCAGTGCCTTTTTTTCCGTGGCCGAAATCTCCATGGCCGCCTCGCGCCGCCTGCGCCTGCGGCAGATGGTCGAAGACGGAGAGCCGCGCGCCGAGCTGGTCATGAAGATGCAGGCCCAGCCCGGCGAATATTTCACGGTCACGCAGATCGGCCTCAATGCCGTCGCCATCCTCGGCGGCGTCGTGGGCGAAGGAGCCCTCACCCCTTTCCTGACCCAGTTGCTGAGCCTGTGGTTCAGCGAGAGCCGCTCGCAGACGGTGGGCTTTCTGCTGTCCTTCATCACCATCACCTCGCTCTTCATCCTCTTTGCCGACCTGCTGCCCAAGCGCCTGTCCATGGCCCAGCCCGAGCGCCTGGCCGTGCGCGTGCTGCGCCCCATGCTCTGGTGCATGGCCGTGCTCAAGCCGCTGGTCTGGTGCTTCAACAAGCTGGCCGATGCCACGGCCCGGCTGCTGGGCATGCCCACGGTGCGCGACGACCGCATCACGCACGAGGACATCCTGGCCATGACCGAGGCCGGCACCAAGGCCGGTGTGCTGGCCGCGCAGGAACAGCAGGTCATCGCCAACCTGTTCGAGCTGGACTCGCGCACCGTGGCTTCGGCCATGACGCAGCGCGACCGCATCGCCTTCTTCTACCGCGACGACCCCGACGAGGTGATCCGCGCGCGCATTGCCGAGGAACCGTTCTCCACCTATCCGGTCTGCGACGGCGATATCGACCATGTGGTCGGCTATGTCGACGCCAAGGACCTGTTCCAGCGCTCGCTCAACAACCAGCCGCTGTCGCTGACCCACGAATCGCTGATCCGCAAGGTGCTGATCGTGCCCGACCGCCTGACGCTGGCCGAGGTGCTGGAGCAGTTCCGCCTGGTGCACGAGGACTTTGCCGTCATCGTCAACGAATACAGCCTGGTCGTCGGCGTCGTGACCCTCAACGATGTGATGAGCACCGTCATGGGCGATCTCGTGACCGGCTCCGACGACGAGGAACAGATCGTGCGCCGCGACGAGAACTCCTGGCTGATCGACGGCGTCACGCCGGTGGAAGACGTGATGCGCGTGCTGCAGCTGGGCGACATGCCGCACGACGACGAGTACGAGACCCTGGCCGGCTTTCTCATGGTCATGCTGCGCCGCGTGCCGCGCCGCACCGATGCCGTGAACTGGGGCGGCTACCAATTCGAGGTGCTGGACGTGGACAGCTACCGCATCGACCAGGTCATGGTCACGCGCCTGCCCGATCCTGCCGAGGCCCATGCAGCAGCCAGGGCGCATGACGGGCTGGCGCAGTTGCCTGGCAGCAATGCCGGCAGCGAAAAGCGCTCATGAAATCAAAGCAGCTGGCGCTTTATTCTCAAGAAATTCAGCAGGTTTTCATCTCAAGATCAAGAAAAGGCAGGCGCATGACGCTTTCTTTTTCATAGCATCCAATGCGGATACCCTAGCCGTGCGCGACCTGCATGGTGCCCGGCTCCTCCACCAGCCAGCGGCGCTGGGCGCCGAAGACCGCATTCGGGTACTGGGGCTGGCCGCGGCTGCCGTTGTAGCGGCCCAGCGCCATATAGGCATCGCCCCTCTCGCGATCGAGATAGTGGCGCAGGATCACGCAGCCGAAGCGCAGATTGGTCTGCATGTGGAACAGCTTGCCCGCATCGCCGTCGCCGAGCAGGCGCATCCAGAACGGCATGATCTGCATATAGCCGCGCGCGCCCACGCTGGAGATCGCATATTTGCGGAAACCGCTTTCCACCTGGATCAGGCCCATGACCATGGACACCTCCAGGCCCGCGCGCTTGGACTCGTACCAGACGGTCTGCAGGAAATCGCGCCGCACCTGCGCGTCGGGCTTGCGCTTGGCCAGGCGCTCGTTGCAGACCACCAGCCAGCGCAGATAGCGCAGGCGCGATTCGGTGGAGGCGAACTCCAGCTCCGGCGGCGCCTGGCCCACGACGGCGGCGCTCAGCGCCGTGCGCACGGAATCGGCCAGCGGCTCCTCGAGCTGGCCGCCGGCCCAGGCCGCCTGCGGCAGCAGCCCTGCAACCGACGGTGCCAGCAGCGAAGCGGCAGCGGTCAGGCAGGAGCGGCGGCTGAGCATGTTTACAGGCCCAGGCGGCTCTTGAGGTGGGCCAGCACCTCGCCGATGGCCAGCTTGGCGGCCTCGGTGTCGCGGCGGTGCTGGTATTCCACGATGCCTTCCTTGAGGCCGCGCTCGCCCAGCACCACGCGGTGCGGCACGCCGATCAGCTCCCAGTCGGCAAACATGGCGCCGGGGCGTTCGCCGCGGTCGTCCAGGATCACGTCCACGCCCAGCGCCAGCAGTTCGCCGTAGAGCTTCTCGGCCTCGGCCTTGACCAGATCGCTGCGGTCCATGCCGATGGGACAGACCACCACGGTGAACGGCGCAATCGCGTCGGGCCAGATGATGCCGCGCTCGTCATGGCTTTGCTCAATGGCGGCGGCCGGCAGGCGCGTCACGCCGATGCCGTAGCAGCCCATCTCGAACTCGGTGGGCTTGCCGTTCTCGGCCAGGAAGGTGGCCTTCATGGCCTTGGAGTACTTGGTGCCCAGGTAGAACACGTGGCCGATCTCGATGCCGCGCTCGATGACCAGTTCGCCCTGGCCGTCGGGCGACCTGTCGCCGGCCACCACATTGCGCAGGTCGGCCACCCGTTCGGGCTCGGGCAGGTCGCGGCCGAAATTCACGCCGGTAATGTGGAAATCCGCTTCGTTGGCGCCGCAGACCCAGTCGGCCATCACGGCCACTTCGCGGTCCACCACCAGTTTCACGGGCTTCTTCAGCTTGACCGGGCCCAGGTAGCCGGGCTGGCAGCCGAAGTGCTCCTCGATCTCGGCCACGGTGGCGAAGCGGAAGTTGGCCAGGCCGTCGACCTTGCCCACCTTGATCTCGTTCATCTCGTGGTCGCCGCGCAGCAGCAGCAGCCAGACCTGGGTCTTGACGATTTCACCGGCCTCGTTGGTTTCGTCGGTAGCCAGCACCAGCGACTTCACGGTCTGCGCCAGCGGCAGGCCCAGTTGCCGGGCCACGGATTCGCAGGTGCTGTTGCCGGGCGTGGCCACCTTGGCCATGGCCTGGGCGGCCGCGGGACGGGGGCCGGCGGGCGCCAGGCTTTCGGCCTTCTCGATATTGGCCGCGTAGTCGCTCTGGGGGCAATAGACGATGGCGTCCTCGCCCGTGGAGGCGATCACCTGGAACTCTTCGCTCAGATCGCCGCCGATGGCGCCGCTGTCGGCGCGCACGGCGCGGTACTGCAGGCCGAAGCGGTCGAAGATGCGCTTGTAGGCCTCGCGCATGGTCTGGTAGCTGATCTGGGCGGCATCGCGGTCCTTGTCGAAGGAGTAGGCGTCCTTCATGATGAACTCGCGCCCGCGCATCAGGCCAAAGCGCGGGCGGCGCTCGTCGCGGAATTTGGTCTGGATCTGGTAGAGGTTCTTGGGCAGCTGCTTGTAGCTCTTGAGCTCCTGGCGCGCGATGTCCGTCACCACTTCCTCGCTGGTGGGCTGGATCACGAAGTCGCGCTCATGGCGGTCCTGGATGCGCAGCAGCTCGGGGCCCATCTTGTCGAAGCGGCCCGTTTCCTGCCACAGCTCGGCCGGCTGCACCACGGGCATGGTCACCTCGATGGCACCGGCACGGTTCATTTCCTCGCGCACGATGGCCTCGACCTTGCGGATCACGCGCAGTCCCATGGGCATGTAGTTGTAGATGCCGGCCCCCAGCTTCTTGATCATGCCGGCCCGCGTCATGAGCTTGTGGCTGACCACTTCGGCATCCGCCGGAGCTTCCTTCAGGGTGGAAATGAGAAATTGGGAGGCTTTCATGGAACTTGCAATAAAGCGGTAACAAAGCTGAAATGGCCATGGCCCGCTTGCCGATCACAAGGGGCCATGCATAATGAACACAATTCAAAAAATTGGGGTTCGATTATGCTTGACCGGGACGGATTCCGCCCGAACGTCGGCATCATCCTGCTCAACCAAAGAAACCAGGTGTTCTGGGGAAAACGCATCCGCACCCACAGCTGGCAGTTTCCGCAAGGTGGCATTGACCGGGGAGAGACGCCCGAGCAGGCCATGTTCCGGGAGCTGCATGAGGAAGTGGGGCTGAAGCCCAACCACGTTCGCGTGGTTGCCCGCACCCGGGACTGGTTGCGCTACGAGGTGCCGGACCGGTATATCCGCCGCGACGCGCGCGGGCATTACAAAGGCCAGAAGCAGATATGGTTTCTGCTTCAATTGGTCGGCCATGACTGGGATTTGAACCTGCGTGCCACCAACCATCCCGAGTTCGACGCCTGGCGTTGGAACGAGTACTGGGTGCCGCTGGACGTGGTCGTCGAATTCAAACGCGGCGTCTACGAGATGGCGCTGACCGAGCTTGCACGCTTTTTACCGCGCGGCGAGCAGCAGCGCAACCGCTATCTGCGCAGCGGCATGCGTCCGCGCGAGCTGGAAGCCGGGGCCAATGCGTCTACCACGCCGCAGCCCCACCATGCGCCGGTCATGCATCCGGCCAGAACCGGCAGTTTCCGCATGAACCCCGGCATGGAGTTGCCCCCTGGCGCCAGCTTCGACCCGGACCCTCAGTCCGGACAGAGCGAACCGGACAACGACTCCTCCAGAAGCAGGAGCACCAGGCACCTGCAGTGAATGAAAAAAGCCGTGGCGAAATTCTCGCCACGGCTTTTTTTATTGCCGCCAGGCCGCCCCAAGGCAATAACGCCCCTCCGGGGGCAGCGGCCACACGCAGTGGGCAAGCGTGGGGGCACTTTGAACCTCTCAGGCGCTCGAATCGTCTGCAAGCACCATCAAGTGCCGTCCTCAATGGCCGGCAACCACCATATTGTCGCGGTGCACCATTTCCGGCCCGGCCGAATAGCCCAGCAGGCCTTCGATTTCCGCGGAGCTCTTGCGGCACAGCAGCCTGGCCTCGGCGCTGGCATAGCTGGCAAGCCCCCGGGCCACTTCCGCGCCCTGCTCGTCCCGCACGGCAATCACTTCGCCACGCGAAAAATCGCCTTCCACGGCCATCATGCCGATGGGCAGCAGGCTCTTGCCCTCATCGCGCAGCTTGGCCACGGCGCCGGCATCCACGGTCACCGAGCCGCGCAGCTGCAGATGGTCGGCAATCCACTGCTTGCGCGCCTGCGTCTTGTGCGTGCGGGCCACCAGCAGCGTGCCTATGGATTCGCCCTTGGTGAGGCGCAGCAGCACGTCGTTCTCGCGCCCCCAGGCAATCACCGTGGAAGCACCCGAGCCCGCCGCGCGCTTGGCCGCGAGGATCTTGGTGATCATGCCGCCCTTGCCTATCGAGGAGCCTGCGCTGCCCGCCATGGTCTCCAGCTCGGGATCGCCGGCCTGGGCCACCTCGATGAAGCGGGCATCGGGATTCTTGCGTGGATCGGCGCTGTACAGGCCGCGCTGGTCGGTCAGGATCACCAGGGCATCCGCTTCCACCAGATTGGCCACCAGGGCACCCAGGGTGTCGTTGTCGCCGAACTTGATCTCATCGATGACCACGGTGTCGTTTTCATTGATGACGGGCACGACACCCAGGTCCAGCAGCGTCAGCAGCGTGGTGCGCGCGTTCAGGTAGCGCTCGCGGTCGGCCAGGTCGCCGTGGGTGAGCAGCACCTGGGCGCTGGCCACGCCTTCCTCGCGCAGCTTGGTCTCGTACATCTGGGCCAGGCCCATCTGCCCCACGGCCGCGGCAGCCTGCAGCTCGTGCACCTCGGTAGGGCGCGTGCTCCAGCCCAGGCGCTTCATGCCTTCGGCGATGGCGCCGCTGGAGACCATGATGACTTCACGGCGCACGCCGTCTTCACCGCGCACCAGGGCCGCCAACTGGCGGCTCCACTCCTGGATGGCACCTTCGTCCAGGCCGCGGCCTTCATTGGTGACGAGGCTGGAGCCCACCTTGACCACGATGCGATGCGCATCACGCAACACGTTGGAAGACATGAGGAATGACAATGTTTGAGGCCTCCAACGCTGACACAGAGAGTGCTGGAAGCCATGAAATTCAAATCGGAACAGCACGCTTTGCGTGCTGCCAGTCCAAGCCGTCAGCTTATTCCGGATCCTGGGGTGCAAAACGCGGATCGGACAGATCCGGGCCTGCGTCCTCGACATCGGCAAAACGCGGATCGACTTCCGTGACGCCCTGCTCCAGCTTCTGCTGCGCCTGCACGTGCTGGTAGATCTGGCGGATCAAGGGCTCGCAGCCTTCGCGCGTCAGGGCCGAAATCTGGTACACCGGCCCCTTCCACTTGAAGCGCTTGACGAAATCCTTGACCTTGGCGGCGCGCTCTTCCACCGGCACCATGTCCAGCTTGTTGAGCACCAGCCAGCGCGGCTTGCCGTACAGCTCGGCGTCGTACTTCTTGAGCTCGCCCACGATGGCCTTGGCCTGCTCGACCGGGTCCACGTTGTCGTCGAAAGGCGCCAGATCCACCACATGCAGCAGCAGACGGGTGCGCTGCAGGTGGCGCAGAAACTGGTGGCCCAGGCCCGCGCCTTCGGATGCGCCTTCGATCAGGCCCGGAATGTCGGCCACGACAAAGCTCTGCTCGGGCCCCACGCGCACCACACCCAGATTCGGGTGCAGGGTCGTGAAAGGATAGTCGGCAATCTTGGGGCGCGCATTGGACACCGCCGAGATGAAGGTGGACTTGCCGGCGTTGGGCATGCCCAGCAGGCCCACGTCGGCCAGCACCTTGAGCTCCAGCTTCAGGCTGCGGCGTTCGCCGGGCCAGCCCGGCGTCTTCTGGCGCGGTGCGCGGTTGATGGCGCTCTTGAAGCGCAGATTGCCATAGCCACCGTCGCCGCCCTTGGCAATGGTGATGACCTCGCCGGGCTCCAGCAGCTCGAACAGCACTTCACCCGTTTCGACGTCGCTGATGATGGTGCCCACGGGCATGTGCAGGGTGATGTCGTCGCCTGCAGCACCGAACATGTCCGAGCCCTTGCCATGCTCGCCACGCTTGGCGTCATAGCGGCGCGAATAGCGGTAGTCCACCAAGGTGTTCAGGTTCACATCGGCCACGGCAAACACATGGCCGCCACGGCCGCCGTCGCCACCGTCGGGGCCGCCGAATTCCTTGTATTTTTCGTGCCGGAAGGACACGCAACCATTGCCGCCGTCCCCGGCCGCAATGTCGATATAAGCTTCGTCAACGAACTTCATGAGGCATCCAGTTTACAAAATCAGTGTGCACCAGACAGCCCCAGGCCACACTTTGCAGCGGTCAACCATGTTGCCGCTGCCATGAAAAAAGCGCCTCCCCCGGCGCGGGAGAGCTTTCTCAAACGACAAAGCCCCGACAAGTCGGGGCTTTGTTCACGTCAAATACGACTTAGGCAGCCGTGATGTTGACCGTATGCTTGGACAGAGCGCCCTTCACACCGAACGACACGTGGCCGTCCACCAGTGCGAACAGGGTGTGGTCCTTGCCCACGCCCACGTTTTCACCGGGGTGGAACTTGGTGCCGCGCTGGCGCACGATGATGGAACCGGCAGTCACCAGTTCGCCACCGAAAGCCTTCACACCGAGCATCTTGGGCTTGGAATCGCGCCCGTTTCGCGTAGAGCCGCCGCCTTTTTTCTGTGCCATGACTTAGCTCCTCATCAATTAAGCAGCAATTGCCACGATTTGCAGTTCGGTGAACTGCTGACGGTGGCCTTGGCGTTTCTGATAGTGCTTACGACGGCGCATCTTGAAGATGTGCACCTTGTCGTGCTTGCCGTGGGCAACCACGGTTGCCTTGACAGATGCACCGGACACCAGGGGAGCGCCAACCTTGATTTCAGCGCCGTTGCCGACGGCCAAAACTTGGTCGATCACGATTTCCTGGCCTACGTCCGCAGCAATCTGTTCTACCTTGATCTTTTCGCCAGCTGCAACGCGATACTGCTTGCCGCCGGTTTTTATGACTGCGTACATGAAAACCTCATGAATTAAAGAGTTCTGCGAACGAATTTCCACAGAGCCGCCAATTCTAGCACGCAAGCATTTTTTCTGCAGGCAAGGCCCCGCGGCGGCGGCGCCTGGGCGCCCGCCCGCACCCGGTTCGGGAAAAGCGCAACCCTGCATTTTCTATAATCTGCGCTCCACTTGGCGGTTCATCACCTTGACTACAGAAATTTCTACACCCAATCCGCTTGCCCTGATCGCAGACGACATGCGCGAAGTGGATCGTGTCATCGCCCAGCGCCTGACGACCAGCGTTCCCCTGATTGCACAAATTTCCCAGTACATCATTGCGGCCGGCGGCAAGCGCCTGCGCCCCGCGTTGCTGCTCATGGTCTGCAGCGCCCTGGGACATCGGGGCCACGACAAATACATGCTGGCCGCCGTGGTGGAACTGATCCATACCGCCACCCTGCTGCATGACGACGTGGTGGACGAATCGACGCTGCGCCGGGGCCGCCCCACCGCCAACGAAACATTCGGCAACCCCGCCAGCGTGCTGGTCGGCGATTTCCTGCATACCCGCTCCTTCCAGATGATGGTGGAAGTGGGCAGCATGCGTGTTCTGCAGATTCTTTCGGATGCCACCAACGTGATCGCCGAAGGCGAGGTGCAACAGCTCATCAACACCCATGACGCCTCGTTGGACGAGGCCGGCTATCTGCACGTCATCCGCTCCAAGACCGCCCAGCTCTTCGAAGCCAGCGCCCAACTGGCCGCCGTCCTGGCCGGCGCCTCGCGGGAAGTGGAGCAGGCCTGCGCCACCTACGGCCAGGCTCTGGGCACGGCCTTCCAGATCATCGACGATGTGCTGGACTACACCGGCAACGCCCAGGAGATGGGCAAGAACCTCGGTGACGATCTGCGCGAAGGCAAATGCACTTTGCCGCTCATCGCCGCCATGCAGCGCGGCACGCCGGAGCAGGCCGCCATCGTGCGCAATGCCATCGAACAGGGTTCAACGGAACAACTGGACGCCGTCGTGAGCATCGTGCAGTCCACAGGCGCACTGGACATTGCCCGCGCTGCGGCACACGGCGAGGCCCAACGCGCCATCGATGCATTAAATGCATTACCAAGCAACGAACACACCGCAAATTTGCTACAATTGGCCTCTCAGCTTTTAGAGCGCCGCACTTGAATCGCCAAGTGCATCAAGGCGTTCAGCCAATAAAGCAAAACGGGGTGTAGCTTAGCCTGGTAGAGCGCTACGTTCGGGACGTAGAGGCCGGAGGTTCGAATCCTCTCACCCCGACCATTGGGTTGTTTCCCTTTCCCTTCTGCTTCCATTTCCTTGTGTCATTGCAACAACCGTGTGTTCTTGGCACACGGGGCTGGTCTGCATGCATTTCAGACAAGCCGGGATGTTAGGATAACTCTCCTTTCCTCCGACACAAACTGGTTACATGGCTGCTGCCGATCCATCGATCAAGAATGCACCTGTCTCGGTGCCGCTACCCGGTCTGGGCAGGGCCCTGATTTCCGCAGGCAAGGTTTCGCAGCAAGCCGCAGAAGCAGCGGTCAAGAAAGCCGCCGCCAACCGCACACCGTTTATTTCGGAACTGGGCCAGTCGGGCGAAATCAGCCCGCTGGAGATCGCCGAAGCGATTTCCAGGATGTTCAGCGCACCGTTGCTGGACCTCGGTGCGGTCGATCCCCTGCAATTGCCGCAGGGCTTGCTCGACGGCAAGATCAGCACCACCTACAGGGTGCTGGCATTGAGCAAGCGCGGCAACCGCCTGACCATCGCAACCGCCGACCCGACCCAGCAGGAAGCTGCGGAGCAGATCAAGTTCACCACGCAGCTGGCGGTCGACTGGGTCGTGGTCGAGGCCGACAAGCTGCAGCGGTTGATCGAGCAGATCAACAAGAGCGTGGGCGAAGCCCTGGACTCCTATGCCGCGCCCAGCGACTTCGACTTCGACGACGTCAAGATCGAGGACGCCCCCGAGGAAAAGGACAGCTCGGCCGGAACAGAGGTCGAAGATGCGCCCATCGTCAAGTTCCTGCACAAGATGCTGCTGGACGCCTTCAATATGCGGGCATCCGACTTGCATTTCGAGCCCTACGAACACCACTACCGCGTACGCTTTCGCATCGACGGAGAGCTGCGCGAGATTGCCACCCCGCCCATTGCCATCAAGGACAAGCTGGCCTCGCGCATCAAGGTGATTTCGCGCCTCGACATCTCCGAAAAGCGCGTGCCTCAGGACGGCCGCATGAAGCTCAAGGTAGGGCCGGATCGCGTCATCGATTTCCGCGTCAGCACGCTGCCCACGCTGTTTGGCGAAAAGATCGTGATCCGTATCCTGGACCCCAGCTCGGCCAAGATGGGCATCGACGCCCTCGGCTATGAGCCCGAGGAAAAGCAAAGGCTGCTCAGCGCCATTCGCCGCCCCTACGGCATGATTCTGGTCACCGGCCCCACGGGTTCGGGCAAGACCGTGTCGCTCTATACCTGCCTCAATCTGTTGAACCAGCCTGACGTGAACATCGCAACAGCCGAAGACCCGTCGGAAATCAATCTGCCCGGCGTCAACCAGGTCAACGTCAATGAAAAAGCCGGCCTGACGTTTGCAGCAGCGCTCAAGTCCTTTCTGCGCCAGGATCCGGACATCATCATGGTGGGCGAAATCCGCGACCTGGAAACCGCCGATATTTCCATCAAGGCCGCACAAACCGGCCACCTGGTGTTGTCAACCCTGCACACCAACGATGCTCCCACCACGCTCACGCGCATGCGCAACATGGGCATTGCGCCGTTCAACATCGCATCCAGCGTGATCCTGATCACGGCCCAGCGCCTGGCCCGGCGCCTGTGCCCACAGTGCAAGCTGCCGGCCGACCTGCCACGCGAGTCCTTGCTGGAGGCGGGCTACTCCGAGGAAGAGCTCGACGGCAGCTGGGTCAGCTACCGTCCCGTCGGCTGCCCCGCCTGCAACAACGGCTACAAGGGCCGGGTCGGCATCTACCAGGTCATGCCGATCAGCGAGGAAATCCAGCGCATCATCCTGAGTGACGGCAGCGCACTGGAAATCGCGGCCCAGGCCAAGGCGGAGGGCGTCCGCTCCCTGCGCGGGTCTGGCCTGCACAAAGTCAAACTAGGACTGACCTCGCTCGAAGAAGTGCTGGCAGTCACCAACGAATGAAGCGCAGCCGGACCGGCAGCGAATGAGGGAGCACCATGGCCATTGCAGCGACCAAGGGAATCAAGGAATCCGTCTTCGAGTGGGAAGGCAAGGACCGCAACGGCAAGATCGTGCGCGGCGAAACACGGGCCGGCGGTGACAACCAGGTCCAGGCCATGCTGCGCCGCCAGGGCGTCATACCGACCAAGATCAAGAAGCGCAAGACCAAGGGCGGCAAGAAGATCAAGCCCAAGGACATCGCACTTTTCACGCGGCAGCTGGCCACCATGATGAAGGCCGGCGTTCCCCTGCTGCAGGCCTTCGACATCGTGGGGCGAGGCAACACCAATCCCAGCGTCACCCGCTTGCTCAACGACATACGGACCGATGTGGAAACCGGCACCTCGCTGAGCGCAGCCTTCCGCAAGCACCCCATGTATTTCGACAGCCTCTACTGCAATCTGGTCGAGGCCGGCGAGGCGGCGGGTATCCTGGAGGCCTTGCTGGACCGCCTGGCCACCTATATGGAGAAGACCGAGGCCATCAAGTCCAAGATCAAGTCGGCGCTGATGTATCCCATCTCGGTGATCGTGGTGGCCTTTGTCGTGGTGACCATCATCATGATCTTCGTGATCCCGGCCTTCAAGGAAGTCTTCACCTCGTTCGGCGCCGATCTTCCGGCCCCGACCCTGCTGGTCATGGGCATCAGCGACTACTTCGTGCAATGGTGGTGGCTGATCTTCGGCGTGATCGGCGGCGGCTTTTACTTTTTCATGCAGGCCTGGAAGCGCAACGAACGCATGCAGCAGTTCATGGACAGAGCCATGCTCAAGCTGCCCATCTTCGGCGTGCTGATCGAAAAATCCTGCGTCGCGCGCTGGACGCGGACCCTGTCCACCATGTTTGCCGCCGGCGTGCCGCTGGTCGAGGCGCTGGACTCCGTGGGCGGCGCATCGGGCAACTACGTCTACCTGAGCGCCACCGAGAAGATCCAGCAGGAAGTGGCGACGGGCACCAGCCTGACCGCGGCCATGACCAATGCGAACGTCTTTCCATCCATGGTGCTGCAGATGTGCGCCATCGGCGAAGAGTCGGGCTCCATCGACCACATGCTAGGCAAGGCGGCCGATTTCTACGAAGCCGAGGTGGACGACATGGTCGCGGGCCTTTCCAGCCTGATGGAGCCCATCATCATCGTGTTCCTGGGTACCCTGATCGGCGGCATCGTCGTATCCATGTACCTGCCCATCTTCAAGCTGGGGCAAGTGGTCTGATGCTTTCGGAAACCGTTTTGAATGGCGCGGTCGGCGCCGTGCTGGGCCTGCTCATCGGCAGCTTCCTGAATGTGGTCATCCATCGACTGCCGCGCATGCTGGAGCAGCAATGGAATACCGAATGTGCGCAATGGGCCGAGGAGCTGAAAGCCCAGGGCGCACGGATAGAACTGCCCGCACCGCAGAAAGCCCTCATCAGCCTGAGCAAGCCACGCTCGCGCTGCCCGCACTGCGGCCACGCGATTGCCTGGCATGAGAACATCCCCGTCCTCAGCTACCTGTTTCTGCGCGGACGCTGCGCCGAATGCAAAAAGTCCATCAGCCCACGCTATCCGCTGGTGGAGATTGCCTGTGCCGCCCTGTTCGCCTTCTGCCTGGCGCGCAGCGGCCTGACGCCCACGGGCTTTGCCTGGTGCGGCTTCAGCGCGGCCCTGCTGGCCCTGGCCCTGATCGACTGGGACACTACGCTGCTGCCCGACTCCATCACCCTGCCCCTGCTGTGGGCCGGCATCGCCGCCTCCGCGTTGCAGTGGACCAGCGTGCCCCTGCCTCAATCCGTCTGGGGCGCCATTGCCGGCTATCTGTCGCTGTGGCTGATCTTCTGGGCCTTCAAGCTGGCCACCGGCAAGGAGGGTATGGGCTATGGCGATTTCAAATTGTTCGCCGCCCTGGGCGCCTGGTTCGGCTGGCAGGCCCTGGTGCCCATCATTCTCATGGCCTCGGTCGTAGGTGCCGTCATCGGCGTGCTGCTCAAGCTGGGCAGCAAGCTGCGCGAAGGCGGCTACGTGCCTTTCGGCCCCTTTCTCGCAGGCGGCGGCTTCGTCAGCCTGATCTGGGGACCCCAGGCCGTCTTGCACGCCATCGGCTTGTAAACAACTTCTTGCGTTTGCACACATGCGGCTGATCCATACTGCTGCATGCACTCCACCATGCCTGCCAATTCGCCGACTCCGCCGCAGCAAGCACCGTATCGACTGGGCCTGACGGGCGGCATCGGCAGCGGGAAAAGCACGGTGGCCCAGCGGCTGCAATACCGTGGCGCGACCGTCATCGATGCCGACCAGATATCGCGCAGCCTGACGGCCGCTGGCGGAGCCGCGCTGCCGGCCATTGCCCGGGCCTTCGGTGACGATCTGATCGCTGGCGATGGCGCGCTCAACCGCACCCGCATGCGCGAGCTGGTGTTTGCGCAAGGCGATGCGCGCCAGCGGCTGGAGGCCATTCTTCACCCACTGATCGCCGAGCACACCGAGCAGCAATACCTGCAGGCAGTGCGTGAAGGACGCAAGCTGGTCGTGCACGATATTCCGCTGCTGGTGGAGTCAAAACGCTGGCGGGCTCAGCTGCACGGCATTCTGGTGATCGACTGCCGCGAGTCCACGCAGATCGAACGCGTCATGGTCCGCAGCGGCCTCGCGCTCGAAGCGGTGCAATCCATCATCGCTGCCCAGGCCAGCCGCGCGCAGCGCCTGGCTGCCGCGGACTGGGTGATCTACAACGACGAGGGCACAAGCATTGATACGCTCCACGCCTACACAGATCAAATCGCCGCCTGGTTCGGGCTATGATGCGAGTCATGGCTTGGTCTGTGCGTGTGGTCGCCGCATGTGCATGTTAACCGCTGATTCCTGCGCGCCCCAAGGAGCCGAGCAAGCGTGATCCTGTACGAATATCCTTTCAACGAGCGTCTGAGAACCTATCTGCGCCTGGAGCACCTGTATCGCCGCCTGGGCGAGCTGCTGACGCGCGCGCATCCGGTAGACCACCATTTCGCGCTGGTCACGATTTTCGAGATCATGGATGTGGCGGCTCGCTCCGACCTCAAGACCGATGTTCTGAAAGATCTGGAGCGCCAGAAAGCCCTACTCGACGTACTGCGCGACAACCCCGACATTTCGCAGCACATGCTGCATCAGGTCGCGCGCCAGGCGGAGCAATGCTTCAAGGCCATCAACGCGCAGGCGGGCAAGACCGGACAGGCGCTGACCGAGCATGAGTGGCTAATGTCCGTGCGCAGCCGCATCGGCATTCCCGGCGGCACCTGCAGCTTTGACCTGCCCGCCTATCACGCCTGGCAGAACCGCGATCCGCGCTACCGCCAGCGCGATCTGGAAGACTGGGCCGCCGAGCTGGCCCCATTGGGCCAGGCGCTGGAGCTGCTGCTGCAGCTGCTGCGCGAAACCGGCGTGCCCCAGCGTGTGGCCGCCGAGCAAGGCGTCTTCCAGCAGGCCATGCCCGCCGGCCGCACCTTCCAGCTGCTGCGCCTGCGCATCGATGAACACCTGAATCTGATTCCCGAAATCAGCGGCAACCGCCTGCTGGTCTCCGTGCGGCTGCTGCGCTCGGAAAACGGCTCCAAGCCCCAGCTGTGCCACGAAGACGCGGCCTTCGAGCTGACGCTCTGCGCCTGAGCAAGATTTTCTTTCTGTACGCCATCGAGCCGCGTTCCTGCGGCTCGGTCATTTTGGGCAGCACGGCTTTTTCAGGCCGGACCCTATACTGCGGCCGCATTTGACGCACACTCGGCACATGAGCAACGACAGCACCCCGACCACCGTGCGCTGCCCGACCTGCGGCGGCCCCAGCATTTTTGCGCCCAGCAACAAGTTCCGCCCGTTCTGCAGCGAGCGCTGCCACCAGATCGACCTGGGCGCCTGGGCCAATGAAGAGTTCCGCGTGCCCGCCCCCACACCGCCCGAGGATGCACCGTTCGGCGATCCCCGAACGGAGAGCTGATCCCACTCAGGCCGGCTGCTGCGCGTCGTAGTAGCCCGCATCGAACGGCAGGCCGCGCTCCTCGCTCAGCCATTGCAGTACCGGGTAGGAGCCCGGCAGCACGGGAGCCACATTCAGTGGCAGTTGTTGCCAGGCCATTTGCTGGCCTTCGCGCATCTCGAACTCGCCCGTCCATTCGGTGACCTTGCACCAGTGCAGGCGCACCAGCGCATGCGGATAGTCGTGTTCCGTGACTTTCCAGACATGCGCAGCGCCTATGGTCACGCCCAGTTCCTCGATCAGCTCGCGGCGCAGGGCCTGCTCCACGGTCTCGCCAGCTTCGAGCTTGCCGCCCGGAAACTCCCAGTAGCCCGCATAGGGCTTGCCTTCCGGGCGGCTGGAGATCAGCAGGGCGCCATCGGATTCGCGCAGCAGCACGCCCACGGCCACCTCGGTGTGCTTGCGGGCGGGCTGGGTAGAAATTTCAGCAGTCACTGTTCAATCACTCACTCAAAAATGCTCAGCACCGGCGTTCAGTCCAGATCGGCCTCTTCGGCCAGGCCATGCACATCGCCGATGCGCTCGCCGCGCGCCGCAGGGCGTTCGGCACGGCCGGCGTAGTCGCGCGCGAACTGGTGGGCCACACGGCCGCTGCGCGAGCCGCGCTCCAGCGCCCAGACCAGGGCCTCGGGCCGGGCAGCCTCTATGGTCGCCGCATCAAGCCCCAGCGCCGACAGCCATTGGGCCACCACGCGCAGGTATTCGTCCTGGCTGAACGGATAGAAGCTCACCCACAGGCCGAAGCGCTCGGACAGGGAGATCTTCTCCTCCACCACCTCGCCGGGGTGGATCTCGCCGTTCTCGCTCTTTTGCTGGGCCAGGTTGTCCGTCATGTACTCGGGCAGCAGATGGCGGCGGTTGCTGGTGGCGTAGACCAGCACATTGGGCGTGGCCGCGGAGACCGAACCGTCCAGCATGGACTTCATGGCCTTGTAGCCGGGCTCGCCCTCCTCGAAGCTCAGATCGTCGCAGTAGATGATGAACTTCTCGGGCCGGGCCGCCACCACATCGACGATGTCAGGCAGATCGGTCAGATCGGCCTTGTCCACCTCGATCAGGCGCAGACCCTGCGGCGCATAGCCGTGCAGGCAGGCGCGGATCAGCGAGGACTTGCCGGTGCCGCGCGCGCCCGTGAGCAGCACGTTGTTGGCCGTGCGGCCCTGCACGAACTGCTCGGTGTTGCGCGCAATCTTTTCCTTCTGTACCTCGATGTTCTGCAGATCGGACAGCTGCATCGCGCCCACATGGCGCACGGGCTCCAGCACGCCGCAACCGTTGGCGCGCTTGCGGTAACGCCAGGCGATGGCTTCGCTCCAGTCGGCAGGTGCGTGCAGCGGCTGAGGCAGGACGGCCTCGATGCGCTGCATTAGTTGCTCGGCGCGATGCACCAGGCGCTCCAGCGGCGAAAAAGAAGACAAGGAGGAATCAGGCATATCAGTGCTCACGGCTTATGAAGCTGGCACGGCCCAAGCCAGAGACGGCCCGCCGCAAAGGCCGCCGTCCCCCTTGGGGGCGCTCAGGGGGGTCAAGAACGATAATCAGCGTTGATGGTCACATATTCGTGGCTGAAGTCGCAGGTCCATACGGTCTGCGCCGCATTGCCGCGGCCCAGCAGCACGCGCACGGTGATTTCCTGCTGCTTCATCACACGCTGGCCGTCCTCTTCCTGGTAGGAGGGGTTGCGGCCGCCGTTGACGGCCACGTGCACGTCGTCCAGGTACAGATCGATCGTGGTCTGGTCCAGATCGGCAATGCCGGCATAGCCCACGGCCGCCAGGATGCGGCCCAGGTTCGGGTCGGAAGCGTAGAAGGCGGTCTTGACCAGCGGCGAATGCGCGATCGCATAGGCCGCGAGGCGGCACTCCTCTTCGGTCTTGCCGCCTTCCACCTTCACGGTGATGAACTTGGTCGCGCCTTCGCCGTCGCGCACGATGGCCTGGGCCAGCTTCTGTGCCACGTCCAGCAGTGCGGCCTTGAGCTGCAGTCCTTCGGCGCTGGTCAGCGAGGCGATCTGCGCATTGCCGGCCTTGCCGGTGGCGATCAGCACGAAGGAGTCGTTGGTCGAAGTGTCGCCGTCGATGGTCACGCGGTTGAACGAACCATCGGCCAGCTCCTTGACCAGGGGCTGCAGCAGCTCGGGCGCGATCGCCGCATCGGTGGCCAGAAAGCCCAGCATGGTGGCCATGTTGGGACGGATCATGCCCGCGCCCTTGCTGATGCCGGTGATGCGCACGGCCTTGCCGGCGATGTCCACGCTACGGCTGAAGGCCTTGGGCAGCGTGTCGGTGGTCATGATGCCTTCGGCGGCCGTGGCCCAGTTGTCGGCCTTGGCCGCAGCGATCGCGGCGGGCAGGCCGGCCACGATGCGGTCCACGGGCAGCTCTTCCATGATCACGCCGGTGGAAAACGGCAGGATCTGCTCGGGTGCCAGGCCCAGTTCCTTGCCCAGCGCGGCGCAGGTGGCGCGCGCATTGGCCAGGCCCGCGGCACCGGTGCCGGCATTGGCATTGCCGGTGTTGACGACCATGGCGCGGATGCCCTTGCCGGCGGTCAGGTGCTCGCGGCTGACCTGCACAGGCGCAGCGCAGAAACGGTTCTGCGTGAACACACCCGCCACCGCCGCGCCCTCATCCAGCAGAAACACCGTCAGGTCCTTGCGATTGGCCTTGCGCACACCGGCCTCCGTAATGCCGATGCGAACACCATCGATCGCCAGTAGATCGGCGGCAACAGGGGCTGAAAGATTCACGGACATTGCAACAATCCTTGAGACTGAAAAGAAAAAACGCGCTCCATTATCGGGACAAACCAGGGCTTGATCTGCGCTTGTCGGCTTTGCCGCCGGCAAATGCCGCCCTGCAAACAAAAACACGGGCCGCAGCCCGTGTTTGGATCAGTGGTGCTCAGGACAGTTTCCCGTGGCACTGCTTGTACTTCTTGCCACTGCCGCAGGGGCAGGGGTCGTTGCGGCCCACATGCGTGCCCTGGGGGATGGCCGGCGCCTGCTCGTCCTCGGGCGTGGCAGAACCGATATCGGCATCCGAAGGGCCGCTGTAGCTCATGTGCTCCAGGCTCTGGGCGCCGTGCTGGTGCATGGCCTCTGCGGCTTCGTCGGCCTCTTCGCGCGAACGCACCTGGACCGTCATCAGCACGCGCGTGACCTCGGTTTTGACCTGGTCGATGAGCTGGCGGAACAGCTCGAAAGCTTCGCGCTTGTATTCCTGCTTGGGCTGCTTTTGCGCATAGCCGCGCAGATGGATGCCCTGGCGCAGATAGTCGAGCGCCGCCAGGTGGTCGCGCCAGTTGCTGTCGAAGCTCTGCAGCAGCACGGCACGCTGGAACTGCGTGAAGTTGTCCTTGCCGATCAGCGCCACCTTGGCTTCGAACATGTCGTTCGCGGCCTTGAGCACCTTGTCCAGAATGTCTTCGTCGGTGATGGCATCCGAAGAGGCCACTTCGGCCTGCAACGGCAGCTCGATATGCCATTCGCCGGACAGCACGCGCTCCAGGCCAGGGATATCCCACTGCTCTTCCATGGACTCGGCAGGCACGCACTGGCGCACCACGTCGGTGATGACGTCCTCGCGCATGACGGCAATCATGCCTTCCAGGTCCTGGGTATCGAGGATCTCGTTGCGCTGCTGGTAGATGACCTTGCGCTGGTCGTTGGACACGTCGTCGTACTCGAGCAGCTGCTTGCGGATGTCGAAGTTGCGGGCCTCGACCTTGCGCTGCGCCGATTCGATGGAGCGCGTGACGATGCCGGCCTCGATGGCTTCGCCCTCGGGCATCTTGAGGCGATCCATGATGGCCTTGACGCGATCGCCCGCGAAAATGCGCATCAACTGGTCGTCCAGGCTCAGATAGAAGCGCGAGGAGCCGGGGTCGCCCTGGCGGCCCGAGCGGCCGCGCAGCTGGTTGTCGATGCGCCGCGACTCATGGCGCTCGGTGGCGATGATGCGCAGGCCGCCCAGGGCCACGACCTTGTCGTGTGCAATCTTCCAGTCCGCGCGCAGCTGGTCGATCTGCTGCTGGCGCCCGGTGGGGGTCAGTGCCTCGTCGGCCTCGATGAGCGCCAGCTGCTTGTCGATGTTGCCCCCCAGCACGATGTCGGTACCGCGGCCGGCCATGTTGGTGGCGATGGTGATCATGCCGCTGCTGCCGGCCTGGGCCACGATGTCGGCCTCGCGCTCGTGCTGCTTGGCGTTGAGCACCTGGTGAGGCAGCTTCTCGCGGTTGAGCAGCTGGTCGATGATCTCCGAGTTCTCGATCGAGGTCGTGCCCACCAGCACGGGCTGGCCGCGCTCGTAGCACTCGCGGATGTCCTGGATGGCCGCCTCGTACTTTTCCTTGGTGGTCTTGTAGACGCGGTCCAACTGGTCGTCGCGGCGGCTGGGCTTGTTGGGCGGCACCACCACGGTTTCGAGCGCGTAGATTTCCTGGAACTCGTAGGCTTCGGTGTCGGCCGTACCCGTCATGCCCGCCAGCTTCTGATAGAGGCGGAAGTAGTTCTGGAAGGTGATCGAGGCCATGGTCTGGTTCTCGGCCTGGATGGACACGCCTTCCTTGGCTTCCACGGCCTGGTGCAGACCGTCGCTCCAGCGGCGGCCGGCCATCAGGCGGCCCGTGAACTCGTCCACGATCACGATTTCACCGTTCTGCACCACATAGTGCTGGTCACGGAAATACAGCTGGTTGGCACGCAGGGCGGCGTACAGATGGTGCACCAGCGAAATATTGGAAGGGTCGTACAGCGACGAGCCTTCGGGAATCAGGCCCGCGTCGGTCAGCAGGCGTTCGGCGGCCTCGTAGCCCTGGTCGGTCAGGTAGACCTGATGGGATTTTTCGTCGACCGTGAAGTCGCCGGGCTTGGTCACGCCCTCACCCGTGCGCGGATCGGCTTCGCCTTCCTGGCGCACCAGGTTCGGCACGATCTGGTTCATGGCCACATACATGGTTGTATGGTCTTCGGCCGGGCCCGAGATGATCAGCGGCGTGCGCGCCTCGTCGATCAGGATGGAGTCCACCTCGTCGACGATGGCGTAGTTGAGCTGGCGCTGCACGCGGTCGCCGGGCTCGTACACCATGTTGTCGCGCAGGTAGTCGAAGCCGTACTCGTTGTTCGTGCCGTAGGTGATGTCTGAGTTGTAGGCCGCCTGCTTTTCCTCCCGGGAGAGGTTGGGCAGGTTGACACCGACCGTCAGGCCCAGGAAGTTGTACAGGCGCGCCATGGTCATCGCGTCGCGATTGGCCAGATAGTCGTTGACGGTCACCACGTGCACGCCGTTGCCGGACAGCGCGTTCAGGTAGACCGGCAGCGTCGCCGTCAGCGTCTTGCCCTCGCCCGTGCGCATTTCGGCAATCTTGCCGTAATGCAGGGCCATCGCGCCGAGCAGCTGCACGTCGAAGTGACGCATCTTCATGACGCGCTTGGAGCCTTCGCGGACTACGGCAAAGGCCTCTGGGAGCAAATCGTCCAGCGCCTCGCCCTTGGCAACGCGGTCCCTGAGCTCCTGCGTCTTGGCGCGCAATGCCTCATCGCTGAGCTTTTCGTATTCAGGCTCCATCGCGTTGATGCGAGCGACTGTCTTACGGTATTGCTTGAGCAGCCGGTCATTGCGGCTGCCGAACAGTTTGGTGAGGAAATTGGTGGCCATGCGTGCAAAGACATACTGCCCCTGGCTGTTGGCGCAGAACAATATGTCCGGAATCCCTTGATTGTTGGTCTTCAGATGGGGCCGTCCCAGCGGCAGTCAAGAGCTGCACACAAATGCAGTCAAAAACCTCTTGGAATGCCTAAAACCGAAACAGAACCAAAAAACGATTCTAACCGCGACAACTGCTCTTGGCTTTGCGCCACTTTTTGAAGCCGGCCAGGAGTCTCCCGACCGCACACCGCCATGAACTCCGGGAGAGATTTACACTGGCGCCGATGACCACGACCCGACGCCACCAAGCCATCACCGCCATTGCCGCGGTGCAAACCTCACCCACGCTGGCGCGCCTGGCCGAACTCACGCGCGATTCCAGCAACCGTCTCGCCGCCATCCTGCCGCTGGTGCCGCCCATGCTGCGGGGCAGCCTGCAGGCCGGCCCCATCGAAGGCGACAGCTGGTGCCTGCTGGTCAAGAACAATGCCGCCGCCGCCAAGGTGCGCCAACTGCTGCCCGCCATGGCTGCGCACCTGCGGACCAAGGGCTGGAACGTGGCCCAGATCCGCATCAAGGTCCAGGGCTGACGGCACTTCGGGGGCCAACTGGCGGGAATACCCCCACGCTTGCCCACTTCGTGTGGCCGCTGGCCGCTTATTGCCTTGGGGCGGCCCGGCGGCAATAAAAAAGGCCTCCGAAGAGACCTGTTTGGTGCCGGTTGTCGGATTCGAACTGACGACCTACCGCTTACAAGGCGGGTGCTCTACCAACTGAGCTAAACCGGCGAGGCTCGAATTCTAGCCCAGAAATCAAGGCCTCCGGCGGACTGCAGCGTTTTTGCCGACAGCCATGATTGCCTTGGCTGCGCGCGGCCTTATTTCACGCGCTTGAGGGCCGGACGGCCGCCAGCCGGTGCCGCAGGCGGCGGCGTGCGCGGTTCATCGTCATCGCTCTTGGCCGTGACCAGCTGCACCACGCGCTCGTCGGCTTCGGCCACGGAATCACCGTCATCCGACGCATCGTCTTCGACCAGTTCCTCCAGGGCCTCTTCCACTTCGGCGGCTTCGACGCCCTCCTCGGGCGGGAAAGCCATGCCCTGCCCGGTCTCCCGCGCATAGATGGCCATGACGTTGGCTATGGGCACCATGATTTCGCGCGGCTTGCCGCCAAAACGCGCCTTGAACTCGACATGCTCGTTGCCGATCAGCAGGCCGCTGGTCGCGTCGTAGCTGATGTTGAGCACGATTTCGCCGTTGCGCACGAACTCCATGGGCACTTGCACCGTACGGTCCACGCGCACGGCGATATGGGGAGTGAAGCCGTTGTCCGTACACCACTCGAACAGTGCCCGCAGCAGGTACGGGCGGGTGGAGCTTGCTTCAGTGGCGTTCATGTCAGTTCCAGACCAGAAGATTCCAAAGACAGAAAAAGCGGACAGGCGGAGGATCGCCCCGCCATGTCCGCTCCGGCAGCTGCGCAGATTACTTGCGCATCACCTTTTCGGACGGTGTCAGCGCCTCGATGTAGGCAGGGCGCGAGAAGATTCGCTCGGCGTACTTGAGCAAAGGTGCGGCGTTCTTGGACAGTTCGATGCCATAGTAGTCTAGGCGCCACAGCAGCGGGGCAATGGCCACGTCCAGCATGGAGAAGTTCTCGCCCAGCATGTATTTGTTCTTGAGGAACACGGGGGCCAGCTGGGTCAGGCGGTCGCGGATATGGGCGCGGGCCTTTTCCAGGGCCTTTTCGTTGCCCTTGACATTGCGCTCTTCCAGGGCGCTCACGTGCACGAACAGTTCCTTTTCGAAGTTCAGCAGGAACAGGCGCACGCGGGCACGGTCCACCGGGTCGCCAGGCATGAGCTGGGGATGGGGGAAGCGCTCGTCGATGTACTCGTTGATGATGTTGGATTCGTACAGGATCAGGTCACGCTCCACCAGGATCGGCACCTGGCCGTAGGGATTCATCACGCTGATCTCTTCGGGCTTGCTGAACAAGTCCACATCGCGGATCTCGAAATCCATGCCTTTTTCAAACAGCACGAAGCGGCAGCGGTGTGAAAAGGGGCAGGTCGTTCCCGAATAAAGCACCATCATGGTGGAGGCTCCTAAAAATCAAAAAGAGTGGGACACCCACGGCGCCCACTCTGCACTAACACGGTTTGGCTGCAGACAGCATCTGCGCGGCAGCAAAGTTTTACTTGACGTCTTTCCAGAACGCAGCGTTCAGGCGCCATGCCACAAAGATGAAGAAAGCCAGAAAGACCAGCACGCCAACCCCCACCCGGATACGGGTGTTCTGGGCCGGCTCTCCCATCCATTGCAGGTAATTCACCAGATCGCCAACGGCCTGATCGTACTGCACTGCGGTCATCGTGCCGGGAGACAGCTGTTCCCAACCCTTGAAGACCTGGGTTTTAGAACCGTGCTCCTCGACCTCCTCGAAGACGGCACGGCGCTCGCCCTGCAGCTGCCACAGCACATGCGGCATGCCTACGCTAGGAAAGGCGAGATTATTCCAGCCCGTTGCCTTGGTGTCATCCCGATAGAAAGTACGCAAGAAGGTATACAGGTAATCGGCACCCGTGCCGCCCGCGCCGGCGCGCGAGCGCGCGATCACGGTCAGGTCCGGCGGATTGGCGCCAAACCATGTCTTGGCCTCCTTGGGATTGATGGCCGCCTTCATGGTCTCGCCCACCTTGTCGGTGGTGAACAGCAGGTTGTCCTTGATCTCCTGATCGGTCAGGCCGATGTCCTTCAGGCGGTTGAAGCGCATGAAGGCTGCGGAGTGGCAGCTCAGGCAGTAGTTGACGAAAAGCTTGGCGCCATTTTGCAAGGAGGCGGTATCGGTGGTGTTGACCGGCGCCTTGTCCCAATGGATGCCGCCTTCGGACGCCTGAGCGCCGGCAGCAAAACCCACGGCCGCCACCAAGGTGAGGATGAACTTCTTCATTGTTGTTTTCTCCAGCTTCAGTGTGGCTTGAAGGTCACGCGCTCGGGCACGGCCTTGGTCTCGCCCTTGCGGCTCCACCACGGCATGAGCAGGAAGAAGCCGAAATAGAACAGCGTACCGACTTGCGACACCTTCTCGCCGACCGGCGAGGGAGGCTGGACCCCCAGATAGGCCAGGATGACGAAGTTCACGACGAACACGGCATACACATACTTGTGCCAGCTGGGACGGTAGCGGATCGACTTGACCGGGCTGCAGTCGAGCCAGGGCAAGGCGAACAGGATGATGACGGCACCACCCATGACCAGCACGCCCCAGAACTTGGCGTCGATGGACAGCATCATGGCGATCACGCCCAGGGCGATCACGCCCACGGCGCCCTTGACGGCTGCAGGCAGGCGCGACTTGAGAATGCCGTAGCCGGCACCCAGCACCACGCAGGCGATCAGCACATACATCATCTCGCTGGTGATGGCACGCAGCATCGAATAGAACGGCGTGAAGTACCAGACGGGTGCGATGTGGTTCGGCGTCTTGAGCGGGTCGGCCGGAATGAAGTTGTTGTACTCCAGGAAGTAGCCGCCGAACTCGGGCACGAAGAAGACCACGGCCGAGAACAGGAACAGGAACACCGTCACGCCGAAGATGTCGTGCACCGTGTAGTAGGGATGGAAGGGAACGCCATCGAGCGGGTGACCCTTGGCGTCCTTGGGGGCATCCGGGCCCTTGATCTCGATGCCATCGGGATTGTTCGAACCCACGTCATGCAGCGCCAGCAGGTGGGCCACGACCAGGCCCAGCAGCACCAGGGGCACGGCGATCACGTGGAAGCTGAAGAAGCGGTTCAGCGTCGCGTCGCCCACCACGTAGTCACCGCGGATCAGCAGCGCCAGATCGGGGCCGACGAAGGGAATGGCCGAGAACAGGTTCACGATCACCTGGGCGCCCCAGTACGACATCTGGCCCCAGGGCAGCAGATAGCCCATGAAGGCCTCGGCCATCAGCACGAGGAAGATGGCGCAGCCGAAGATCCACACCAACTCGCGCGGCTTGCGGTAAGAACCGTACAGAAGGCCGCGGAACATGTGCAGATAGACAACGATGAAGAAGGCCGAGGCACCTGTGGAGTGCATGTAGCGGATCAGCCAGCCCCAGGGCACGTCGCGCATGATGTACTCGACCGAAGCGAAGGCCTTGTCGGCATCCGGCTTGTAGTGCATCACGAGGAAGATGCCGGTGACGATCTGGATCACCAGCACCAGCAGCGCCAGCGAGCCGAAGATGTACCAGAAGTTGAAATTCTTGGGAGCATAGTACTCCGACATGTGGACGCGATAGGCGTCGAATGCCGTCGGAAAGCGGTTCTCAAACCAGTTCATGACCTTGGCGCCGGATGTCGCGTTCGGGTCGATTTGCTTGAATTCGTGGGCCATTGTTCTTGTCTCCCTCAGGCGGTCTTCTTGTCTTCACCAATCAGGATCCTGGTGTCAGACAGATATACGTGCGGAGGCACCTGAAGGTTGTCCGGAGCGGGCTTGTTCCTGAACACGCGGCCTGCCATGTCGAAGGTCGAGCCGTGGCAGGGGCACAGGAAACCGCCCTTCCAGTCGGCGGGCAGCGAAGGCTGGGGACCAGACTGGAATTTGTCGGTGGGAGAACAGCCCAGATGCGTGCAGATGCCGACCACCACCAGGATATCGGGCTTGATGGAGCGGTTTTCATTGCGCGCGTAGGGCGGCGTGAATTCGTCGGGATGCCGTTCGGACTTGGGATCGGCCAGTTCGCCATCCAGCGTGGGGAGCGCCTTGAGCTGCTCGGGCGTGCGCTTGATGATCCATACCGGCTTGCCGCGCCACTCGACGGTCAGCTTTTCGCCTTCCTTGAGGCTGGAGATATCCACCTCGACGGCTGCACCGGCTGCCTTCGCCTTCTCGGAGGGCTGGAAGGAGCTCACGAAAGGGACGGCCGTCGCCACGCCGCCTACGGCACCAGCGCATGCTGACGTGATGATCCACGTGCGTTTGCTGGAGTCGACTGGAGAGTCACTCATGGATTTCCTCAAAGTACATCGCTTGATTGGGGTCAGCGACGAATTGTAGCGGTGGGGTTGGGGTTATTCCAGCCTTCGTCTGACGTTGACAAGCAGCAAAGTCACGCAATACTGCGCTATCTCAAACTCTCAGAAACTGGAAGCACTATGGGCATGATGCAAGAATTCCGCGAATTCGCAATCAAGGGAAACGTGGTAGATCTGGCAGTCGGCGTGATCATCGGCGGAGCATTCGGCAAGATCGTCGATTCCGTCGTCAACGACCTGATCATGCCGGTAGTCGGCCTGGTGTTCGGCAAGCTGGATTTTTCCAATTTGTTCGTTGTGCTGGGCCATGCTCCGGACGGCACGCCCATGACGCTGGATGCGCTCAAGAAAGCCGGCGTTCCCGTGTTTGCCTACGGCAACTTCATCACCGTGGCTGTTAACTTCCTGATTCTGGCCTTCATCATCTTCATCATGATCAAGCAGATCAACCGCCTCAAGCGCCAGGCACCTGCCGAGCCGGAAGCAGCCGCTGCCCCCGCCCCGACACCGGAAGACATCGTGCTGCTGCGCGAGATCCGCGACAGCCTCAATCGCACGCACTGATTCGGTCAAGACACGCATCAGACACGCATAAGGCCCGCCCAGGCACCACGCCTCGGCGGGTTTTTTCATGCGTCCCGCACCAGAAAGTCAGCCCCCTACTTCGCGCAACTTCCTGCATGCACGGCTCGATGACTGCGGGCGGCAGGCTTTTATGGCAGCAGGCCGCGGGCCATGCGCACGGCTTCCACCAGACTGTCGGCATTGGCCATGCCCTGGCCGGCAATGTCGAAGGCCGTGCCATGGTCGGGACTGGTGCGCACCAGCGGCAGGCCCAGCGTCACGTTGACGCCTTTTTCCACGCCCAGGTATTTGACTGGTATCAACCCTTGGTCGTGGTACATAGCCAACACCACGTCGAATTCGCCGGAATGACCCGGCGCATGGCGTGCCCTCATGAAGACCGTATCCGGAGCGAACGGCCCGTGGACATCCATGCCTTCGGCGCGGGCCTGGGCAATGGCCGGGGCAATGATGGTGATCTCTTCCTCACCGAAAAGCCCGCCCTCTCCCGCATGCGGATTGAGGCCGGCCACGCCGATGCGCGGCGCGCGGCCCAGGCTGCGCGACAGCGCGGCATGGGTGATGCGCAGCGTCTGCAGAACCCCGGGCTGGGTCACGGCGGCAATCGCCTCGCGCAGCGAGACATGGATGCTGACCAGCACGGTACGCAGCTCGTCGCTGGCCAGCATCATGCGCACCGGCATCTCGGCAAGCGGCACACCGGCATGGGCCGCGGCCTCGGCCTGCAGCAGCTCGGTATGGCCGGGGAACTTCACGCCGGCCAGCGACAGCGCCTCCTTGTGCAGCGGCGCCGTCACCAGCGCGGCGATCTCGCCGCGCAAGGCCGCTTGGACCGCCCAGGTCACGCAGCGTGCGGCAGCCTCCCCCGCCAGGGCACTGACCTCTCCATAGGGCTGAGGGCCAGGCAGCCCCGGCAATGCCAGCAAGGGAATGGCACCGGGCGGCACGCTCCAGACATCCTGCGGCTTCTCGATCACGGCGATGGACTGGGCAATGCCCTGCTCACCATCCCGCACGCGGGCGACCAGTGCCGTGGCGCGCCGCAGCGTCTGCAGCTCGCCGACCACAAAACAGCCCGGCATTTGCTGCGCGGCGCCGGCAAAGGCCTTGGCGATGATTTCCGGGCCGATGCCGGCGCAGTCGCCCTGGGTGATGGCAATGGCGGCAGGGGTTGAAGTCTTGGACATTGGAGTGGAATATGTCGCTGGCGCTTGATGAACAAGCATCAAAAGCTATCAAATTTGAAGCATCAAGCCGGATTGTTGATCTCGATGAAGCGGTGCTCCAGCCCCAGCTGCGCCGCGGCATGGGCCGCCAGCGCGGGGGCGCCGTAGCGCTCGGTCGCATGATGACCGGCCGCGATGAAGACGGTGCCGGTCTCGCGCGCCAGATGGGCTTGCGGTTCGGAGATTTCGCCCGTGATGTAGGCATCGGCGCCAGCAGCGATCGCAGCCTCGAAGAAGCCCTGGGCGCCGCCCGTGCACCAGGCAATCTTGCGCAGGGGCCGGTTCCCGTCCCCCGCCACCATGGTGACCTCGCGCCCCAGCGCGGCCCTGACATGCGCCGCCAGCTGCGCGCAGGAGGCAAAGCCCGCATTGGCCAGCCAGCCCAGGCTTTGCTCGCCGAAGGCTGCCTCGCCCTGCAGGCCCAGCCTGGCACCCAGCTGCGCGTTGTTGCCCAGCGTGGGATGGGCGTCGAGCGGCAGGTGGTAGGCAAACAGATTGATGTCGTGGGCCAGCAGCAGGCGGATGCGCTCCTTGAGCCAGCCCGTGATGCGCCCGTCCATGCCGCGCCAAAACAGGCCGTGGTGCACGAAGATGGCATCCGCCCCGTCGGCAATCGCGGCCTCGATCAGCGCACGGCTGGCCGTCACGCCGCTGACCAGGCGAGTGATTTCGCGCTTGCCTTCGACCTGCAGGCCGTTAGGTCCGTAGTCCTTGAAGCGTTCGGGCTGCAGCAGGCCGTCGAAACAGGACAGAAGATGGTTTCGCTCAATGCTCATGGCGCCTATTGTGCCAAGCCCATCCTATCCATGACCGGAGCATCTCCATGCGCGAGACGGCCAGCAAGGGCCGTCCCGCAGCAAAGGCCACCGTCCCCCTCCGGGGGAAGGCGCGCAAGCGACTCAGGGGGTTGACGCTTTCCACCCCTTGCAGGCCAACGGCCAGAAGCCCATGGCAACACCCAGCACGCCCATGGCGGCCACATAGTGCGCCGGGGCCATGATGTCCGCCTGCTGCCACACGGACACCAGCATGGGCGTCAGGCCGCCGAACACGGCATAGGCCATGTTGTAGGCGAAGGACAGGCCCGTGAAGCGCACTTGCGGCGGGAAGGCGCGCACGCCCACCACCGGCAGCAGCGAAATGCTGCCCACGAAAAAGCCCACGGTCGCATAGGTGCAGACCAGCGAGGCCTCGGTGCCCGGCAGGTTCAGATAGAACAGATAGGTGGTGGCCGCCATGCCGCCCCAGCCCAGGATCATGGCGCCGCGCGTGCCGATCCGGTCGGACAGCCAACCCCAGAACACGCAGCCCAGCGTCAGCGTCACCGTGGCCACGGCATTGGCCTTGAGCGCCATGGCGGGAACGATGTGGAACACCTTCTGCAGATACGAGGGCGTGAACAGAATCACCACCACCACGGCGGTCGACAGAATCCAGGTCATCAGCGCCACGACCACGCAGGCCTGGCGGTGCTCGCGCAGAATGGTCTTGATGGGCAGTTCGCGATCGACCTGCTTGCGCGCCTGCATCTCCTGGAAGATGGGCGTTTCATGCAGGAATTTGCGCAGATACACCGACACCAGGCCGAACACGCCGCCCAGCAGGAAGGGAATGCGCCAGGCCCAGTCGTGGACCTCGGCCGAGCTATAGGTGCTGTTGAGCCAGACGCCGATGATGGAGCCCAGGAAGATGCCGCCGGTAATGCCCGAGGTCAGCGAGCCGATGGCAAAGCCGTAGCGCTTGGCCGGCGCATGCTCGGCCACGAAGACCCAGGCACCCGGCATCTCGCCGCCGATGGCCGCACCCTGCATCACGCGCATCAGCAGCAGCAGGATGGGCGCGGCAATGCCCCAGCTCTCGTAGGTAGGCAGCAGGCCGATGATCAGCGTGGGCAGGGCCATCAGGAACACCGACAGCGTGAACATCTTCTTGCGGCCCAGGATGTCGCCGAAGTGGGCAATCAAAATGCCGCCGATGGGGCGTGCCAGATAGCCGGCCGCGAAAATGCCCAGCGTCTGCAGTTGGCGCAGCCAGTCCGGCATCTCGGCCGGGAAGAACAGCGAGCCGATCACATTGGCAAAAAAGACGAACACCACGAAGTCATAGAACTCCAGCGTTCCGCCCAAGGCCGACAGGCCCAGGGTCTTGTAGTCCTCACGATTCAGAGAACGGTGCGGCACACCGGCCGCCGAGGCGGCAGGCAATGCGTAATCAAGCGTAGTCATGTGTTTCCTAGAAGCACGACAGCGCAGAAATGGCCACGGCAACGGGTCAGCGTGCAGCGGCAAACCGATCGCGGCAGGCCTGGTGTGCCAGGCCCCACCAGGCTGAACACGGCCGCCTGGTGGGCGGCGGCTTCAGTAAACGGCGGTGCGGGCGCAGTCGAAAATTCATTCTAGGGTTAGCACTCATGGCTGCCGACCCTGAAAAACTATAGAAGACAGCACTTCTATGCCTTGCACGCACTGCACCTCTGGCTTATTTGCGCTAGGCATTGCCGGTGGCAATCCGCTCGCTGTGGGCCTTGCGGCAGCCATGCTTCACAATGTGGGCTTGTCTTCTCTTTTATTCATACGGATTACATGAAACGCACCTGGCTGCTGTTTTCTCAAGCGGTCACCGTCCTGGTGGCTATGTATTTTGTAGTAGCCACGCTGCAGCCAGACTGGCTCCGTGGCCAGGCAACGCGCAGCAGTGCCGGTATTTCGCTGCTGCAGGCACCTTCTCTGCCCATGGGCGAGACCGCTCCCGGCAGCTTTGCGCCGGCCGCGCGCAAGGCAGCTCCCGCCGTGGTCAGCATCAACACCAGCAAGGCCGTGCGCCATCCACGGTCCAACGATCCCTGGTTCCAGTTCTTCTTTGGCGACCAGGGCACGCAGGAGCAATCTGGTTTGGGAAGCGGTGTCATCATCAGTCCAGATGGCTACATTCTCACCAACAACCATGTGGTCGAGGGCGCCGACGATATCGAGGTGACGCTGACCGACAGCCGCCAGGCCAAGGCCACCGTCATCGGCACCGATCCCGAGACCGATCTGGCGGTGCTCAAGATCGATCTGGACAAGCTGCCCGTCATCGTGCTGGGCAACTCCGACCAGGTGGCCGTGGGCGACCGCGTGCTGGCCATCGGCAACCCCTTCGGCGTGGGCCAGACCGTGACCAGCGGCATCATCAGTGCCCTGGGCCGCAGCCAGCTGGGCATCAATACCTTCGAGAACTTCATCCAGACCGATGCCGCCATCAACCCCGGCAATTCGGGCGGTGCGCTGGTCGACATCAGCGGCAACCTGCTGGGCATCAACACGGCCATCTATTCGCGCTCGGGCGGCAGCATGGGCATCGGCTTCGCGATCCCCGTTTCCACGGCCAAGATGGTGCTGGACGGCATCGTCAAGGACGGCAAGGTCACGCGCGGCTGGATCGGCGTCGAGCCCAACGAGCTCTCGCCCGAGCTGGCCGAGACCTTTGGCGTCAAGGCCGACGCCGGCGTCATCATCACCGGCGTGCTGCAGGCCGGCCCCGCGGCCCAGGCCGGCATGCGCCCCGGCGACGTGATCGTGAAAGTCGGCGACACGCCCACGCGCAATGTCTCCGAGCTGCTGACCGCCGTGGCGGCCCTCAAGCCCGGACAGGCCACCACCTTCGACGTGCGCCGCGGCGACAGCAGCGTGGAACTCCACATCACGCCGGGCCTGCGCCCATCGGCATCCGCGGCCCAGCAGCAGCCGCAGCGTCGTCAGTAAATTTGATAGCAAAAGGCGCCTTCCCTGTTTAAATTCCAGATATAAATCCGCTGGAAATTCATAAGCGAACGGCGTAAGAAGCTATCAAAACAAAAGCCCTTGGATTGCTCCAAGGGCTTTTTTCATGGGGTATCGCTCGGTGCTCAGTCGGCAGGCTTGTCCACGGCGGCCTGGGGCTCCGTCTCCTCGGGCGCACGCGAGACACGGCTGAACCAGCCCGCCCCCAGAATACCCACCTCGTACAGCAGGCACATGGGTATGGCCAGCGCCAGCTGCGAGATCACGTCCGGCGGCGTGAGCACGGCCGCCACGATGAAGGCCAGCACCACGAAATAGCCGCGGAAGGACTTGAGCTTGGCAATGTCCACCAGATCGAAGCGCACCAGCAGCATCACCACGATGGGCACCTGGAAGGCCGCGGCAAACGCCAGGTACAGCGACAGAATGGCTTCCACGTACGAGGCGATGTCGGGCGTGGCCGCCACGCTGGACGGCGTGAAGTGCTGGATGAAGTTGAACATCTTGTCCAGCACGAAGAACTGCACGAAGCCGATGCCCATATAGGCCAGCAGGCTGCCGAAGACGATCAGCGGCAGCGCGAACTTCTTCTCGTGGTTGTACAGGCCCGGCGCCACGAAAGCCCAGATCTGGTACATCAGCCAGGGCAGCACGGCCAGCACGGCCACCATCAGCAGGACCTTGAGCGGTATGAAGAACGGCGAGAACACGCCCACGGCAATCAGCTTGGCGTCGGGCGGCATATGGGCCTTGATCGGATGGGCGACGAAGTCCATCAGCTTGTCGGGGCCGGGCCACAGGCTCAGGGCGATGACGGCCACGGCAATGCCGTAGATGCAGTACAGCAGGCGGTCGCGCAGCTCCATCAGGTGCTGTACGAACGGCTGCTCGGTGCCGGCCAGTTCGTCTTCTTTGGGAGGAAAATCGGGCATGGTGCAAAACCGCGCCAGAGCCTATGCAGCCCTGGACGCGAGAAACAGAAAGCGCCTTAAAGAAATTTCTTCGGCCTGAAGCGCGCCACGCGCGCCGCACCCGACTGGGCCTTGGTACGCACGCCGGCGCGCGCCTTGTACCACTGGGGCACGGCCGCGCGCTTGACGCGCCAGTTCTTGCGCGGATGCCGGTAAGCGGGCATCACGGCACTGTAGGAATCGGACTCGAAGGAGGAAGCCGACGTCATCGAGGCATCGTCGCGCAAATCCTTGGTGGCGTCGTCCCAGCCTTTTTCGAGCTGGGAGGTCTGCTCGTGGATGCTGTGCTCCACATCGCGCGCCGCGGTCTCGACGCTGTCCTTCATCTTGCGCAGCTCGTCGAGCTCCATGGAGCGGCTGACCTCGGCCTTGACGTCGGCCACATAGCGCTGCGCCCTTCCCAGCATGGTGCCTGCCATGCGGGCCACGCGCGGCAGCTTCTCGGGGCCGATGACCACCAGGGCCACGGCTCCGATGAGCGCCATTTTGGACAGGCCAATATCAAACATGTGTCAGAGCCAGATCAGCTTTTTTGCTTGGCTTCCACGTCGATCGTGGTCTTGTCCGCGGCGCTCTGGTTGGCGACCTGCCCAGCGGCGGCATCGCTGCTGCCGTCGCTGGCGCCGTCCTTCATGCCGTCCTTGAAGCCCTTGACGGCGCCGCCCAGGTCGGTGCCGATGTTCTTGAGCTTCTTGGTGCCGAACACCAGAACCACGATGAGCAGCACGATCAGCCAGTGCCAGATGGAAAACGAGCCCATGAGAATCTCCTAATGAATTGCAAACCATTTTAGACGGCTGCCGCCCAGGCGCCGCCCAATGCCCCACAAAAGCAGCGCGGGCTTGGCGCCTAGCCGAGGGTGTCGTCCCCCTTGGGGGAAGGCGCGCAGCGCCTCAGGGGGCTACCCCTTCTTCCAGGGACGCGGGCCGCCCAGGACGTGGATGTGCAGGTGATGCACTTCCTGGCCGCCTTCGCTGCCGGTGTTGATCATCAGGCGAAAGCCGCCGTCGGGATAGGGGTTACAGCCCTCACCCGCGGCCAGCCGTGGGGCCAGCGTCAGCATGCGGCCCAGCAGCGCAGCATCGTCGGCCGAAACCTGGGCCATGGACGGCACGTGCTTCTTGGGAATCATCAGGAAATGCACGGGCGCCGAGGGGTTGATGTCGTGGAAGGCAAAGACTTCCTCGTCCTCGTACACCTTGCGCGACGGAATCTCGCCCTTGGCAATGCGGCAGAAAATGCAGCTGGAATCGTGATGGGAAGCGTGGTCGTGCATGAGTGCTTATCAATTCAATGGTTGCGCCACTCACCCTCTTGAAACTGGCGCGATCCAAGCCAGGGATGGCCGGCAAGGGCCGCCCCGCAGCAAAGGCCGTCGTCCCCCTACTACTAGGGGGAAGCGGCGCAGCCGCTCAGGGGGTCAGAACTACACCGCATTGTCGTTGAAACGCAGGGTCTGCCGCACGCCGATGTCGCGCCTGTGCGCATGCAGCCAGCGCTGGCCCTGCTCGCGCCCGAGATCGAACAGCTCGCGCACCATCTTGATGTCGGCCCGCATCTTGCTGGCAGCGCCGTACCCCTGGAGGACTGCGCCGCCGTCGATGCGGTGCATGAGTACGTGCTTGTAGCGCTCCGGGTCCAGGCGCTTTTGCTCCAGCAGGCGAATGACGAATTCGATGGCGCGCAGCTCGGCCAGCAGGCTGGCGTTGAAGGTCACCTCGTTCATGCGGTCCATGATGTCGCCGGCCGTGCTGGGCAGCTCGGTCGACTCCTTGGGGTTGATCTGCACCAGCAGGATGTCGCGGCTGCGCGTGCCGTAGATCAGCGGGTACAGCGCCGGATTGCCGGAAAAGCCGCCGTCCCAGTAGTACTCGCCGTCGATTTCCACGGCCTTGAACAGCTGCGGCAGGCAGGCCGAGGCCATGATGGCGTCGGCCGTGACCTTCTCGCCCGAGAAAATCTGGCCGCGCCCGGTGCGCACGTTGGTGGCGCAGATGAACAGCTTGGGCACCACGGAAGGATGCGCCGGATGCGCCAGCTGCCCGAAGTCCACAACGCGCTCCAGCAGCTTGCGCAGCGGGTTGAAGTTGAGCGGATTGGTCTGATAGGGCGACCAGAACTGGTTGATCATGCCCATCAGCGGCCCGTTGACCAGCGGCACGCCCCAGATCAGGCTGCCCATGGCGCCCACGCCTTCCCAGAGCTCGGCCAGGGCCTTGCGGGCCAGCTCACGCCCCAGCTGGCGCGCGCCGGCCGCCGTTTTCTCCTGGGCCGCCGCCTGCGCAAAACCGTGGGCCAGCACCACGGCATTCATGGCCCCGGCGCTGGTGCCGCTGATGCCTTCGAGCACCAGCCCATCGTCCTCCAGCAACGCATCGAGCACGCCCCAGGTCAGCGCCCCATGGGAGCCGCCGCCCTGCAGGGCCAGGTTGAGCACGTTTTGCGTCGCTTGGGCCATAAATGGTTCCTGAGATGACGGGGTTGCAACAGGCACCAGCTTAGCCGCGGTGCACCCAGTCGGCGGCGCCCATGCGCCGCGTCCTGCTGTCAGCGAAATGGTGGTGGAAAAACGGCCTACAAACCGTCCCCAAAAGCAAAAAAGCCTTTGCGGTTGTCAGCAAAGGCTTTTTGGGTGCGATGGAGATCCGGATCAGTCGAGGACGGCGCGATTGCCATTCATGGCCACCATGCCGCGCACGATGCGATACAGGAACCAGATCGAGATCAGGCTCCAGGCAATCCAGCCCGGGATGAGGAAGAACAGCCACAGCGGCGCCGTGACGATGTAGAGCAGACCAGCCCAGGCCACGCTGCGGATGCGCCACGAAAAATGGCTTTCCTGCCAGGTGCCGCGCGCCTCGCCCTGCTTGACGAGGTCGATCACCAGCGCGATCAGCAGCAGCACGATGCTGGGCTGGGCGCTGGGTACCACCGCGGCCACGGCCACGACCAGGTGCAGCAGGTAGCTGACCCAGCCCCAGGCCTTGAGGCCCTCGGCCACGGCAGAGTCACGGGCGGTCACGTCGATGATGTCCCTATCGCTCATGAGGCATGTCCTTTCTCCTGGGCTGCACGTTCATCGGCCTTGCGCAAGGCCTTTTCCTCGAGGCCGCTCAGGCCTTCGCGGCGCTCCAGCTCGGCGATCACCTGGGCAGGCGTCAGGCCGAAGTGGGCCAGTGCGATCATGGTGTGAAACCACAAGTCCGCAACTTCATAAAGGATTTTGCCAGGATCGCCGCCATGCTCGGCATCCTTGGCGGCCATCACGACCTCGGTCGCTTCCTCTCCCACCTTCTTGAGAAAGGCATCCGGCCCCTTGTGCAGCAGGCGGGCCACATAGCTTTTCTCGGGGTCGCCGCCGTTGGCGGGCTTGCGGCTCTCGATCACGGCAGCCAGGCGGGCCAGGGAATCCTGGGACACAGAATCGGACGTAGTCATAAATCTCTCTTCACGCATCACACTGGTGGCGATGCTCAAAATCGAAGCGGCCTGGGCCAGGGGCGGCAAGCAAGGGCCGCCCCGCAGCGAAGTCGCCGTCCCCTTTCAAGGGGAAGCGGCGCAGCCGCTCGGGGGTTACTTATAGATCGTTTCCGGATCTTTCAAGACCGGCTCGATCGGTTGCCACTGACCATCTCGCAACACGCTGTAGAAACAGCTGTGGCGGCCCGTGTGACAGGCGATGCCGGGCTCATGCCCGGTCTGGGTGATCTTGAGCAGGATGACGTCGTTGTCGCAGTCGATGCGCAGCTCGTGCACGGTCTGCACGTGACCCGACTCCTCGCCCTTGAACCACAGCTTGCCGCGCGAGCGGCTGAAGTAGACGGCGCGGCCCAGCTCGGCCGTCCTGGCCAGGGCCTCGCGGTTCATCCAGGCGAACATCAGCACGTCGCCCGTGTCCTTTTCCTGCGCGATGACGGGCACCAGCCCCTTCTCATCCCATTTGACTTGATCGAGCCAATTCATGGTTCACTCCTGAATCCCAAGCTGTCTGTTCGATTCTTTCAAAGGCGCACCGGAATGCCGCGTGCGCGCATGCATTCCTTGGCCTGCTGTACGGTGTATTCGCCGTAGTGGAAGATGCTGGCAGCCAGCACGGCGTCGGCACCGCCCACGGTCACGCCGTCGGCCAGATCGTCCAGATTGCCCACGCCGCCCGAGGCGATCACGGGCACCTGCACGGCGTCGCTGACGGCGCGCGTGAGCGTCAGGTCGAAGCCGCTCTTGGTGCCGTCGCGGTCCATGCTGGTCAGCAGGATCTCGCCGGCGCCGCGGCACGCCATCTCCACGGCCCACTGCACAGCGTCCAGACCCGTGTTCTTGCGCCCGCCATGGCTGTAGACATCCCAGCCCTCGCCGCGCCGGGCCAGGTCGTCGCCCTGGCGCCGCTTGGCATCGATGGCTACCACGATGCACTGCGCGCCGTACTTGTCGCTGGCCGCATTGATCACATCGGGGTTGGCAATGGCGGCCGAGTTGAAACTGGTCTTGTCGGCACCGGCGTTGAGCAGGCGGCGCACGTCTTCCACGGTGCGCACGCCGCCGCCCACGGTCAGCGGAATGAAGACCTGGCTGGCCACGGCTTCGATGATGGGCAGGATCAGGTCGCGCCCGTCGCTGGTGGCCGTGATGTCGAGAAAGGTCAGCTCGTCGGCGCCCTGGGCGTTGTAGCGGGCCGCGATTTCCACCGGGTCGCCCGCATCGCGCAGCTCCACGAAGTTGACGCCCTTGACCACGCGACCGCCGGTCACGTCAAGGCAGGGGATGATGCGTTTGGCCAGCATGGAAAGCTTTCTAGAACAACAACAGGAATCGGGCGGAAAAAGGATTACAGCGCGCGCAGATGCTGCGCGGCCTGCCAGTGTCCGCCGGGAGCGATGACCACGGGCGCGTCGATGGCGGCGGCTTCCACGCACAGCATGTGCTGCCAGCTGTCGGGCGCCATGTCGGACAGACGCTGGCACAGCTCGGGGCCTGGATTCCAGACCACGGTTTCGCTCCAGGGCACGTCCTGGGCAATGCGCAGCAGCGGCTTGTCCGCGTTCAATTCAAGCGCCTGCGCAGCGCGTGGGTAGACACGGTCGGTCTCGACGCCGAAGCGCACGGCGCCGGCCTGCACGGGATACGTGTCGGCCACGGCACCGGCCGCCGCGGCATCCCAATAGCCAAGGCCATCCAGGCCTTGCAGTTCGACCTGCTCGGCACCGGGCACCTGCAGATAGCTGTGCAGCGCGGCAGTGAACGGCAGGTCCTTCGCGCCACGGTTGTGCACGGCCAGGCGCACGGTCAAAGCGCCGGGCCGCAGTTCCACCGTCAGCAGCGCTTCAAAGGCATGGGGCCAGACGGCGCGCGTGGCCGCGTTGTCTTCAAAGCGCAGCGTGATCTGCAGGCCGCCGCCTTCGACAGGCTGTGCATCCTCGGACTGGCCGGACCAGGCCATGGTGCGCGCAAAGCCGTGCTTGACCAGCGGACCGCGCTGGTTGAACTGCGGAAAGCAGACCGGAATGCCGCCGCGGATCGGCGTATGCCCGTCGTGCGCAGAGCGCGGACTGACGAACAATCGCTCCTGCCCCTGGCTGACCCAGGACAGCACCTGCGCGCCCTGCAAGGCGATCAGCGCACTGTCACCGCCGGGCAACTGCAGGGCGATGGCGGGCAGGCCCCGCCATTCGTGCATGCGCGCCTCGAAATCACTCACCGGTCAGCTCGTCGGCGCGCGCCTGGCCCGCAGCCAGGTCGAGGTCGCCGGTATAGATGGCGCGGCCGCAGATCACGCCTTCGATGCCCTCGTTCTGCACCTTGCACAGGGCTTCGATGTCGGCCATGCCGGCCAGGCCGCCCGAGGCGATGACGGGAATCTTGAGCGACTGCGCCAGCTTGACCGTGGCGTCGATGTTGATGCCGCTGAGCATGCCGTCGCGGCCGATGTCGGTGTAGATGATGGATTCCACGCCCCAGTCCTCGAAGCGCTTGGCCGTGGAGATCACGTCCTGGCCCGTGAGCTTGCTCCAGCCGTCGATGGCCACCTTGCCGTCCTTGGCGTCCAGGCCGACGATGATGTGGCCCGCGAACGCGCTGCAGGCATCCTGCAGAAAGCCGGGGTTCTTCACGGCGGCCGTGCCGATGATCAGGTACTCGATACCCAGATCGATGTAGCGCTCGATGGTGTCCAGGTCGCGGATGCCCCCGCCCAGCTGCACGGGAATCTCGCCGCCCACTTCCTTCAGGATGCTCTTGATGGCCGCCAGGTTCTTGGGCTGGCCCGCGAACGCACCGTTGAGATCCACCAGGTGCAGGCGGCGCGCGCCGGCATTCAGCCACCTGGCGGCAATGGCTGCGGGATCTTCGCCGAACGTGGTGGATTGATCCATATCACCCTGGATGAGGCGTACGCAGTGGCCGTCCTTGAGGTCGATGGCAGGGATGAGCAACATGATGGTGGTTGACTATCAAGTGAGGCCGCTAGAAATGGCCAGTTGAGGAATAACTTGGGACAAGGCCGATCGGCCTTGCCTCTCAGGGCTTCCAGCCCAGGAAGTTGCGGAACAGCGCCAGGCCCTGGTCCGAGCTTTTCTCGGGGTGGAACTGGGTTGCAAAAATATTATCGCGTGCAACGGCGCAAGCAAAGCGTCCGCCGTAGTCGGCCTCGGCGGCGCAGTGCGCGCTTTGTTGCACCTGCGCATAAAAGCTGTGCACGAAGTAGTAGAAGCTGGCCTCGGGAATGCCGTTCCACAGCGCATGCGGCTTGCCGTTGTGGTGCGACTGGTACACCTGGTTCCAGCCCATTTGCGGCACCTTGAAGCGGCTGCCGTCGGCCTGCCTGCGGCCGTCGAGTTCGAACTTGCGCACAGCGCCGGGAATCAGGCCCAGGCCCGGCACGTCGCCCTCGTCGCTGTGGTCCAGCAGCATCTGCATGCCCACGCAGACGCCGAACAGCGGCTTGTTGGCCGCCGCGTGCAGCACGGCCTGCTGCAGGCCGCCGTCATGGGCCTCGCGCAGCTCGCGCATGCAGTCGGGCATGGCCCCCTGGCCGGGCAGCACCACGCGGTCGGCGGCCAGCACGACCTCGGGGTCGGCCGTGACGACCACCTCCCAGCCGGTGTCCGCGGCGGCCGTGCGCACGGCCTGCGAGACCGAACGCAGATTGCCCATGCCGTAATCCACCACGGCCACGGTGTTGTTCTTCAAACTCATAGCAGCTACCGCTTGTAGGGATGGTTTTTCGTATTCAAACAGCTTTGAAAAGCAGGATGGATAAGTGCAAGATGCTCCGGATTACAGAGCACCCTTGGTCGAGGGGATCACGCCGGCCATGCGCGGATCATGCTCCAGCGCAAAACGCAGCGCGCGCGCAAAAGCCTTGAAGATGGTCTCGCACTGGTGGTGAGCGTTGAGGCCCTTGAGGTTGTCGATATGCAGCGTCACGCCCGCATGGTTGACGAAACCCTGGAAGAACTCGAACACCAGCTGCGTGTCGAGCTGGCCTATGCTGCCGGCCGTGAACTTCACGTCCATGTGCAGGCCGGGGCGGCCCGAGAAGTCGACGACCACGCGGCTCAAAGCCTCGTCCAGCGGCACATAGGCGTGGCCGTAGCGGCGTATGCCCTTCTTGTCGCCAATGGCCTTGGCAAAGGCCTGGCCCAGGGTGATGCCGATGTCCTCCACCGTGTGGTGGCCGTCGATGTGCAGATCGCCTTCGCAGCGGATGTCGAGGTCGATCAGGCCGTGGCGGGCAATCTGGTCCAGCATGTGGTCGAGAAAGCCGATGCCCGAGTGAAGCTGCGCCTGGCCCGTGCCGTCGAGGTTGACGCGCACCTGCACGCGGGTTTCGGCCGTGTTGCGCTGCACCTCGGCGGTGCGCGGCAAGTGTTGGGCGACGGAGGGAACGATATTGCTCATAAGCTCTCTTTCAGGGCCGCCAGCATCTGGGCGTTTTCTTCGCGGGTGCCCACGGTCAGGCGCAGGCAGTTGACCAGCAGCGGATGCATGGCCGACACATTCTTCACCAGCACGCCGCGCGCCTTCATCTCGACCTGGGCGCGGCCCGCGTCGCGCACGCGCAGCAGCACCATATTGGCTTCGGAGGGCCAGACCTTCTCCACGCCGTCCAGGGCGCGCAGGGCGTTGATCAACGGCTGGCGCTCGGCGCGGATGGCCGCGGCCTGGCCCGCGTACAGGCTTTCGTGCTCCAGCGCGAAGATCGCCGTCTCGCAGTTGAGCACGCTGATGTTGTAGGGCGGGCGCACCTTGTCGATCTCGTTGACGATGGCCGCGGGCCCGATCAGATAGCCCAGGCGCGCGCCCGCCAGGCCGAACTTGGAGAGCGTGCGCATCAGCAGCACATGGGCGTTGCGCGCGGGCTCGTCCTTCATGCGCGTGATCCAGCTGCGGCTGGCAAAGGGCTGGTAGGCCTCGTCCATCACCACCAGGCCGCCCACGCGGGCCACGGCGTCAACGACGGCCTGCACCTTGCCCTCGTCCCACAGCGTGGCCGTGGGGTTGTTGGGATAGGCGATGTAGGTGATGGCGGGCTTGTGCGTGGCAATGGCGGCCTGCATGGCCTCCACGTCGAGATCGAAGTCCGTCGTCAGGTCGACCGAGACGAAGTCCAGGCCCTGCAGCTTGGCGCTCAGCGGGTACATCACAAAGCCCGGCATGGGCGCCAGCATCTTGGCCCGGTCGCCTTCGCAGGGCTGGGCCGTGGCCAGCGCCAGCAGCGTGATGATCTCGTCCGAACCGTTGCCCAGCAGCACGGCCGAGCCCGCGGGCGCACCGGCATAGTCGGCCAGCATCTGCTTGAGCACTTCCACGCGCTCGCCCGGATAGCGGTTGATCTCCAGCGTCCCCAGGTGCTCGCCCAGCTTGCGCTGCAGCTCGGCCGGCAGGCGGTAGGGATTCTCCATCGTGTCCATCTTGAGCAGGCCCTGCGCGGGCTGCACATGGTAGGCCTGCATGGCGCGCACGTCGGCGCGGATGCGTTGCAGGGCTTTGGATTGGGTGTCTTGAGCAGTCATGGATTCACGCTTTCCGATCAGAATTCCCGGGCGCCAGCCAATGGGCGCGCTTCAGGCCTCATCCATTGCAGGCGCATTTTGATGCAACGGGTGCACCACGGTCACGCCGCCGAATTCCGCGCCATGCGGCAGGTGCAGGCTCAGCATCTGGCTGCAGCCGCTGTGCTGGGCGCAGGCCACGGCCAGGCAGTCGCCGAAGGCCAGCTGGTGGCGCGCCTGCACGGCCCAGGCCGTCTCCAGCGTGGCGGCATCGGTCTTCCATGGCGTCCAGGTCTGGTAGCGGCGGATGGCGGCGCGCGCATCGCCCTGGGGCATGGGCACGCCGGCCGTGGTCACCTGGTCGTAGAACTCCACCAGGGCCTGGTTGCCGGTGCGGCCGGCGCGCGTGCGCCACAGCGCATCGAGCCAGCCCAGCGTGGCGGCATACAGCGCGCCGCCGGCCACGTCTTCGGCCGCGACCAGTACCGAGGTATCGACAAAGACCGGCGCCATCTCGCTCATGCTGCGGCTCCGGTTCGGGATGTTCTTGCGCCAGCAGCACGCTTGGCTCCTGCGTTGCGCGCTACGGTTTTTTCACCGATCACCGCTGCCTGCGGAGCTTGCCAAGTGCGCTCGTCGGTGCGCCAGGCCAGGTAGGCGCGCTCGTAGGCATCCTCGCGGCGCTGCATCTCGGCCATGAAATCGCCCACCATGCGCGAGACGCTGGTGCCGCGCCGCGCCGCTTCCACGCGCGCCCACTCGAGCACGCCGTCTTCCACGGTGATGGTGAGATTTTTCATGGCCTCCATGGTACACGAATTTCGTGTGACACGAAATTCGTGTACCATCGAAGCGCACGCGATTCAAACACATCAACTCTGCACCTCGTTGTTTGAGCAATGTATTTTCTTCACACACTGCTTCGTACGCCGCTTGCAGACGACCCGCCTGTTCTTTGCTTTTTAGCTTTAACCGCCTCAGCTTCGCCTTTAAGCAAATCGAGATTTACTGCATGCATCAAGGCTGTCTCAAATGCTGCGGATCGATGCTCAACCAATCTAGGCTCCACTTCAACATAAGCGCACCAAAACGCATCTAATCTTTCACATAATCTCAGCCACAAGGGAGCGAACTGGAGTTTCCCCTCAAACTCAAGACAGTTGGCGAAGCCGTCTTCAAGCACTGGCGGTTTACCCTTGAAATCTTCCTCCAGCGTTTTTTGAAACGCCTGCATGTACCCACCTGCGCCATGAACTAATTTATTTCTCAAACAATTAAGTAATTTGGCAGCAGGTCGGGAGACTCCTAAAAGCGCAGCCGTCGTCTCTTCTTTCAGGTCTGGCACTTGGTCCATGGCCTCTACACACACCATCAACTGAAGAAAGCGCACCTCAACAGGCACATCAGCCATTTTTCCCAAAAGGAAAAACTGCAGTGCCATTTCCACATGCAGGAATTTATCTTCCTGCATACGACAAAATCCCTGAAGCAAATTCCGTAAAAACTTTTGATCGTCTTGGCTCTGGCGACGCTGCAACATTGGCAGATAATTAAGACTCACCGTTTTGGGGCGACCATGGAGTTCAACTTCAGCCCCTTGCACCGCCATCACACGGGGAAGCAGACGCCCATGTGCGAGCATGAACCCCGCATGAATACGCTCACTGCAAGTAGAAAAGTCAGCAATACTAGATAGACAGAGCAAACCTGACGAAGGCGAATCCACCACACACGCTATCTGCGGTGCAGCCTCCTCAGGTTGAAAATCTTGTACCGAAACAAGACCGCTACATGCGTTTCCGTAAAAACGCCAGTAAGGTCGATTTGGACAAAGCTCCACATCCGACTTTAAACGCAGCAAATATGTGCTGGGTGTCAATGTGAGCAGGCATTTCGTCTCGCCGTCCACACGATCATCAGGCAGCCAGCTACCTTCATCACACTGGAGGTCACGCAAACTCGCAAAGTGAAATACAGCCGTTTGCTCTGACCTTAAACACCAACTTTGATGCAGTGCACACACTGTAATGTCCGACAGTTCGGCGTTACAGCCACCAAAAAAATAGAACTGAACATCCTCTCCGAGTACCGCCTCGATTGACAGCGTCTTCAAGTCAATGCGAATAGGAACAAGCCATGTCGGCTGCTCCCCTGGCCCCATCTTCACCAATGGTGTAAGGCGTGCCTGACCCACCAAGTGCCCATCCAATAAAGAATGAATTTTCTCAAACATCGGCCCCTCCAAAGAGGCCAATATTCGCATCTGACTGCACGTATAGCCAAGTTTATTTCAGCCGCATCTCCGCCGCCCGGGCATGGCCCTGCAGGCCTTCGCCATAGGCCAGCACGGCGGCCGTCCTGCCCAGGGTCTGGGCGCCGGCTTCGCTGACTTCGATGAGGCTGGAGCGCTTCTGGAAGTCGTACACGCCCAGCGGCGAGGAAAAGCGCGCCGTGCCGCTGGTGGGTAGCACGTGGTTGGGGCCGGCGCAGTAGTCGCCCAGGCTTTCGCTGGTGTAGGCACCGAGGAAGATGGCGCCGGCATGGCGCAGCAGCGGCTCCCATTGGTGCGGGTCGCGGCTGGAGACTTCGAGGTGCTCGGGCGCGATGCGGTTGGAGATGGCACAGGCCTCCTCCATGTCGCGGGTCAGGATCAGCGCGCCGCGGTCCGTCAGGCTCTTGGCGATGATGGCCTGGCGCGGCATCTCGGGCAGCAGGCGGTCGATCTCGCGCTGCACGGCGGCTATGTAGGCGGCGTCGGGGCACAGCAGGATGGACTGGGCCAGTTCGTCGTGCTCGGCCTGGGAAAACAGGTCCATGGCCACCCACTCGGGCGGCGTGGTGCCGTCGGCCAGCACCAGGATTTCACTGGGGCCGGCAATCATGTCTATGCCCACGATGCCGAACACGCGCTTCTTGGCGCTGGCCACATAGGCGTTGCCGGGGCCGGTGATCTTGTCCACCTTGGAGATGGCGGCCGTGCCGTAGGCCAGGGCCGCCACGGCCTGGGCGCCGCCGATGGTGAAGGCGCGGTGCACGCCGGCCACGTAGGCGGCGGCCAGCACCAGGGCGTTCTTCTCGCCCTTGGGCGTGGGCACGACCATGATGATGTCCTGCACGCCGGCCACATGGGCCGGAATGGCGTTCATCAGCACGCTGGACGGATAGGCCGCCTTGCCGCCGGGCACGTAGATGCCCACGCGGTCCAGCGGCGTGACCTTCTGGCCCAGCAGCGTGCCGTCCTCGTCGCGGTAGCTCCAGCTTTCGCCGTTGGCCTTCTTCTGCGCCTCGTGGTATGCGCGGACACGGCGCGCGGCGGATTCCAGGGCCTCGCGCTGCTCGGCCGGCAGGCTGTCGAAGGCGGCCTTGAGTTCGTCCTGCCTGAGCTCCAGCGCCGCCATGTCGGCGGCCTGGAGGCCGTCGAAGCGGGCCGTGTACTCGAGCACGGCCGCATCGCCGCGCTGTTGCACATCGGCCAGGATGTCGGCCACGCGCTGCTCGATGGCCGCATCCGTGTCGGCCGGCCAATGCAGACGCTGCGCAAAATCATGCTCGAATGTGGCGTCGAAGGTTGACAGGCGGGCGGGAGCAGCTACGAATTCCATAGTATTCACCAAGAAAGAGTATCAGTTGTTTTTGGCGGCGACAGCGGCAGCGAACGCATCGATGATGTGGCGCAGCGGCGCCTGCTTGATCTTGAGCGAAGCCTGGTTGACCACGAGGCGCGAGCTGATGTCCATGATGGGCTCGACCTCGACCAGATCGTTGGCCTTGAGCGTGTTGCCGGTGGAAACCAGGTCGACGATGGCGTCGGCCATGCCGGTCAGCGGCGCCAGCTCCATGGAGCCGTAGAGCTTGACCATGTCCACGTGCACGCCCTTGGCGGCAAAGAAGTTGCGCGCGATCTCGAGGTACTTGGTGGCGATGCGCAGGCGCGCACCCTGCTTGACGGCACGCTCGTAGTCGAAGCCCCTGCGCACCGCCACGCTGACGCGGCACTTGGCGATCTGCAGGTCCAGCGGCTGGTACAGGCCCTGGCCGCCATGCTCGATCAGCGAGTCCAGGCCCGACACGCCGAGGTCCGCGCCGCCGTACTGCACGTACACGGGCACGTCCGAGGCGCGCACCAGCACCACGCGCACGTCGCTGCGGTTGGTGTCGAAAATCAGCTTGCGCGATTTTTCCACGTCCTCGGTCACCGCTATGCCGGCGGCGGCCAGCAGGGGCACGGTTTCTTCGAAGATGCGGCCCTTGGACAGGGCGATGGTCACAGGCGTTGCGGCGGTCATGCGGAAACCCTCTCGATGTCGGCACCCAGGGCGCGCAGCTTGTCTTCCATGCGGTCGTAACCACGGTCCAGGTGGTAGATGCGGTCCACCAGCGTTTCGCCGCTGGCCACGAGGCCGGCGATCACCAGGCTGGCCGAGGCGCGCAGGTCGGTGGCCATCACGGCGGCGCCCGACAGGCGCGTGCCGCCTTCGATGGTGGCCACGCGCCCGTCGGTGGTGATGCGGGCGCCCAGGCGCAGCATCTCGTTGACGTGCATGAAGCGGTTTTCAAAAATGGTCTCGGTCACCACGCTGGTGCCTTCGGCCACCAGGTTCAGCGCCATGAACTGGGCCTGCATGTCGGTGGGAAAGCCCGGGTACTCGGTGGTGCGGAAACTCTGGGCCTTGAGCTTGCCGCTGGAGCGCACGCGCAGGCCGGCGCTTTCGCATTCCACGTCCACGCCGGCATCTTTCAGCTTGTCGATCACGGCGCCCAGATGGTCGGCGCGCGCATGGCGCAGCAGGGCTTCGCCGCCCGTGGCCGCCACGGCGCACAGAAAGGTTCCGGCCTCGATGCGATCAGCCACGACCTCGTGCTCGCAGCCGTGGAGCTGGTCCACGCCCTGGATGACGATGCGGCTGGTGCCGTGGCCCGTGATCTTGGCGCCCATCCTGATCAGCATTTCGGCCAGATCGGTGATCTCGGGCTCCATGGCGGCGTTTTCGAGCACGGTCTCGCCCTCGGCCAGGCTGGCGGCCATCAGGAAGTTCTCGGTGCCGGTCACCGTGACCATGTCGGTGGTGATGCGCGCACCCTTGAGGCGCCTGGCGCCTTCGGGCAGGCTGGCGTTCATGTAGCCGTGCTCGACGGTGATGATGGCGCCCATGGCCTGCAGACCCTTGATGTGCTGGTCCACCGGACGCGAGCCGATGGCGCAGCCGCCGGGCAGCGACACCTTGGCCCGGCCGAAGCGCGCCAGCAGCGGCCCCAGGGCCAGCACGGAGGCGCGCATGGTCTTGACCAGCTCGTAGGGCGCCTCGGGCTTCAGCCCGCCGGGCGCGACAAAGCTCATGCCGCCGCGCTCGCCATGGGTTTCGGTCTGCACGCCCATGTTGTCCAGCAGGCGGCGCATGGTGGCCACATCGTGCAAGCGGGGCACGTTGTGCAGGTGCACGGGCTCGGCGGTGAGCAGCGCGGCGCACATCTCGGGCAGGGCCGCGTTCTTGGCGCCGGAAATGATGACTTCGCCTTGCAGGCGGCGTTCACCGCGGATCAGAAGTTTGTCCATGGCTTGTGGCCTTGATTCGGGAAAAGAGACAAATCAGCCGCAGACGCAGGTATGCCAAGCGTAGGCAGCTATAAAAAAACAGCTCAGGCCTGGGCAGCCCATTCCGCCGGAGTGAAGGTCTTCATGGACAGGGCATGGACCTCGTCGGTAGCCATGCGGTCGCCCAGCGTGGCGTAGACCAGACGCTGGCGCTGCACCAGGCGCTGGCCTTCGAAACGGGCCGAGACGATGGTGGCGAACCAGTGCCGGCCGTCGCCCTCCAGCGCAAGGTGCTCGCAGGGCAGGCCGGCGGCGATCAGGTCTTTGAGTTGGTCTGCATTCATTTCAGTTCAATTATCCAGTAGCGCGAACACTCGGAATCCGGCGCCTTCGACGCCAGGAACACCGAGCAAGGGCCGCCCCGCAGCAAAGGTGTTGTCCCCCTCCCAGGGGGAAGCCGCGCAGCGGCTCAGGGGGTCAGTTCCTAATCTTGTAGCCAATGCGCAGCAAATGCACAGCCAGCGCGCTCACGGCCAGCCATGCCGCGCCCACGATGCTCACGCTGATCCAGGGCGAGACATCGCTCTGGCCGAAGAATCCGTAGCGGAAACCGTCGATCATGTAGAAAAACGGGTTGATATGGCTGACAGCCTGCCAAAAAGCCGGCAGCGAATGCACGGAATAGAACACGCCGGACAGAAAGGTCAGCGGCATGATCAGGAAGTTCTGGAAGGCCGCCATCTGGTCGAACTTCTCGGCCCACAGGCCGGCGATCAGGCCCAGCGTGCCCATGAGGGCGCAGCCCAGGAAGCCGAACACCACGATCCACAGCGGCGCCGCGAAGTCGGGCACGGCAAAGAACAGCGTGACCACGAACACGCCCAGGCCCACGAGCAGGCCGCGCAGCACCGAAGCGCCCACATAGGCCGTGAACCAGGCCCAGTGCGACAGCGGCGTGAGCAGCACGAACACCAGCGAGCCCATGATCTTGCTCTGCACCAGGCTGGAGGAGCTGTTGGCAAAGGCGTTCTGCAGCATGCTCATCATCACCAGGCCGGGAATCAGAAAGGCCGTGTAGCTGATACGGTCGTAGACCATGACCCGGCCTTCGAGCACATGGCCGAAGACCAGCAGGTACAGCACGGCCGTGAGCACGGGCGCGGCCACGGTCTGGAAGCTCACCTTCCAGAAGCGCAGCACTTCCTTTCTGAGCAGGGTCTGCCAGCCGTTCATGCCGCACCTCCCTGGGCACCGCCTTGTTTCACCGCCGCCTCGTTCATGATGTGGATGAACACGTCCTCCAGGTCGGCACGGCGGATTTCCACGTCCTCGGGCGTCACGCCGCCTTCGCGCAGCGCGGCCAGCAGTTTCTCCACATCGGCGGCATCGGCCGCGGGCACCTGCACGATGCGGCCCGTGACGCGCGCGCGCTGCGCCACGGCAGCCGGCAGGGCGCTATCGGTCTTGAACTGCAGCACGTTGCTGGACGCCGACTTGAGCAGTTCGCTCATGGGCGAGAGCTTGACGATCTGGCCCTGCTTGAGCATGGCCACGCGGCTGCACAGGGCCTCGGCCTCTTCGAGGTAATGGGTGGTCAGCAGCACCGTGTGCCCCTGCTTGTTGAGCTTGGCGATGAAGTGCCACAGCGTCTGGCGCAGCTCCACGTCCACGCCGGCCGTGGGTTCGTCGAGCACGATGATGGGCGGCTTGTGCACCAGGGCCTGGGCCACGAGCACGCGGCGCTTCATGCCGCCCGAGAGCTGGCGCATGTTGGCATGGGCCTTGTCGGCCAGGCCCAGGCTGGCCAGCAGTTCGTCGATCCAGGCGTCGTTGTGCCTGACGCCGAAATAGCCGGACTGGAAGCGCAGCGCCTCGCGCACATTGAAGAACGGGTCGAACACCAGCTCCTGGGGCACGATGCCGAGCTTGCGCCGCGCATCGGCGAAATCGGCCTGAACATCGCTGCCCTGCACCAGCACGCGTCCACCGGAGGCCCGGGACAGCCCCGCCAGAATGCTGATGAGCGTGGTCTTGCCCGCGCCGTTGGGGCCGAGCAGACCGAAGAATTCACCTTCCGCGATATCCAGGCTCACCTGCTTGAGCGCATGGAACTCCCCCTTGGGGGTGCGGTAGGTCTTGGAAACGGATTGGAATGAGACTGCAGACATGGGAGCCGCCATTCTAGGGCTTGGCCATCCAGGCTGCAGACGCATGGAAATCGGGCCGCCGAAACAACCGGCCCGAATGCCGGCTCCTGCCTCAGCCGTGCCGGGGCAGCAGCCCGTCCACCCCGTACAGGGCGGCCATGGACTGCAAGCCCTGGGGCAGGCCGATCACGGCCAGTTGCTTGCCGGCTTCCAGCGCCGCGCGCCGGCAGGCCAGCAGCACGGCCAGCGCGGAGGAATCGAAAGTCTGGACCGCGCTGGCATCCACCGGCACCTGCTGGCCGGGAAACTCGGCCACCTGCGGGCGCAGGCTCATCAGGCAGGCGCGGGCCTGGCGGTAGGTCAGCTCCTGCGGCAGCTGCAGCGGAGAGGTCGGTGTTTGGGACATGGCCGCCGAGTTTGCGTGGACTTACTTGGCCGCTGCCGGAGTCAGCGGCATGGAGCTGCGCGAAGCCAGCGTCTTGATCAGGCCGTCAATGCCGTTGGCATTGATTTCCTGGGCGAACTGGTTGCGGTAGGTTTCCACCAGCCACACGCCCAGCACGTTGAAGTTGTAGAGCTTCCAGCCGTCGGCCTGCTTTTCGAGGCGGAAGTCCAGCTGCACGGGGTCGCCGCGGCCGTTGACCTGGGTGCGCACCAGCACGTCGGTATCGCCGGCGGCCATGCGGATGGGCTTGACGGTAATGGTCTGGTCCACCACCTGCGACAGCGCACCCGAGTAGGTGCGCACCAGCAGGGACTTGAACTCGTCCTGCAGGCGCTGGCGCTGCTCGGGCGTGGCCTGGCGCCAGGCCGGGCCCACGGCGGCCGAGGTCATGCGGCGGAAGTCCACATAGGGCATGACCTTCTCGTTGACCAGCGCATTGACCTTGGCGGTATCGCCGCCGCGCAGGACCGGGTCTTTCTTGATGGTGTCGAGCACATCGGTAGATACGCGCTTGACCAGCGCGTCAGGCGCCTCCTCTGCGGCTGCCACGGCAGGCAGGCCCAGGTTCAAAGCCAGCATGGCGCCGGCGGCCATGCCCCACATACGACGGGTGATCTTCATTGCTTTCTCCATAGGCCCGCCAGTGTCATCGCAACCGGCGTGCCTGTAATCCATTCTTTGTAACTTGCTGTGCCTGCCATACGCGTGTCGGCCGTGCCTATTTGCCGCTACCGGGCGGCAGCTTGCCCGCATTGTCGTCGTCATCGTAGTTTTCGAGACGGCCGTCGCCGCCAGACGCTGCGCCGCCAATGCGTGAGCGCAGATACACATCGCGCGTCAGGCTGTACTTGTCCAGCGCCACCGCGTCCAGCGTATCGCCGGCCTGCAGGTAGTGGGCCCGGGTGTTGACGAAGCGCAGCGCATACAGACTGTTGCGCACGGGAACATCGTCGACCTGGGTCAGAGGATGGCCATAGGCATCGACCGCCAGGCCGGCCGTGTCGCGCACCGTGGACGGCCCCCAGAACGGCAGCACCAGATACGGGCCGGTGGGCACGCCCCAGCGGCCCAGGGTCTGGCCGAAGTCCTGCTTGCGGCGCTGGATGCCGGCCTCGCTGGCCACGTCGAACAGGCCGCCGATGCCGAACACCGTGTTGACCGAGAAGCGCACCATGGAGTTGTAGGCGCCTTCGCCCTGGCCCTGCAGCAGGTTGTTCACGAACGACCAGGCATCGCCCAGGTTGTCGAAGAAATTGGTCACGCCTTCGCGCGCCACACGCGGCGTCACGGCCTGGTAGGCCGTGGCCACGGGCTTGAACACCGCCTTGTCCACACCTTCGTTGAAGGAATAGATGCTGCGGTTGAAGGACTCGTAGGGGTCGGCCGGATTCGCGGCGCCGCCCGTGCTGGTCGTCGCACAGCCGGAGAGCAAAGCTGCCGCAGCAAGGCCTGCTGCCAGCGCGCCGCTGCGCAGCGCCGGTGTTTGTGAGCGTGTTGTCATCATTGTTTACCTCCAGCGCCAGGGCCGGCACTGTTGCCGCCATTGCCCTGCTCGGCCTTGCCGTACAGGAACTGGCCAATCAGATTTTCCAGCACAACGGCCGACTGTGTCGCGGTCACACGGTCCCCGGCCTTCAAATTTTCTTCGCTGGCACCGGCTTCGATGCCGATGTACTGGTCGCCCAGCAAGCCGCTGGTCAGGATCTTGAGCGAGCTGTCCTTGGGAAACAGGTAGCGCGATTCCATGTTCATGGCCACGCTGGCCTGGAAGGTCTTGTCGTCGAAGGTGATGGCATTCACACGCCCCACGACCACGCCAGCGCTCTTGACCGCGGCCTTGGGCTTGAGCCCGCCGATGTTGTCGAAGCGCGCCGTCACCGTATAGGTCTGCTGGAAGTTCAGACTCAGCAGATTGGCCGACTGCAGGGCCAGGAACACCAGGGCCACCGCGCCGATGAGCACGAACAGGCCAACCCAGACATCACTTTTGTTTTGCTGCATGATTTTTTACCTCTTGTCCGTCGCGCCTATGCAGGTGCTCAGACGCTGAACATGGTTGCCGTGAGCAGGAAGTCCAGCCCCAGCACCGTGAGCGAAGCCACGACCACCGTGCGCGTGGTGGCCCGCGAAACACCTTCGGGCGTCGGCTTGGCCGCATAGCCTTCGAGCAGGGCGATGAAGGTGACGGCGATGCCGAACACCATGCTCTTGAGCACGCCGTTGCCCAGGTCGTACCACCAGTCCACGCCCTGCTGCATCTGGCCCCAGAACGCGCCGCCGTCGACGCCGATCAGCACCACGCCGACCAGCCAGCCGCCGATCACGCCCACGGCGCTGAACACCGCCGCCAGCAGCGGCAGCGTGACCAGGCCCGCCCAGAAGCGCGGCGCCAGAATGCGTTTGACGGGGTCCACGGCCATCATTTCCATGGCCGACAGCTGCTCGCCGGCCTTCATCAGGCCGATCTCGGCCGTCAGCGCCGTGCCGGCACGGCCCGCGAACAGCAGGGCCGTGACCACGGGCCCGAGTTCGCGCACCAGCGACAGGGCCACCAAGAGGCCCAGTGCCTCGGCCGAGCCATAGCGCTGCAGCGTGTAATAGCCCTGCAGGCCCAGCACAAAGCCCACGAACAGGCCCGAGACGCCGATGATGGCCAGCGAATAATTGCCCAGGAAGTGGATCTGGTCGCCGATCAGGCGCGGACGCCGCAGCGCCGGCCCCATGAGCGCCAGCAGGCGCATGAACAGGCGCGCGCCCGAGCCGACCTGGGTCAGCTGCTGGCGCACGGCAGCGCCTATGCGCACGGGATGCAGGGGATTCATGCGCACCTCCGGCCGTTGGCGGGCAGGCCGAAGTCCTCTTCGGCGCTGGCTCCGGGATAGTGGAACGGCACCGGCCCCGTGGGCCGGGCGTTGATGAACTGCTGCACCAGCGGATCGGTGCTGGCGCGCACCTCCTCGGGCGTGCCCTGAGCCGCCACGCCGCCGTTACCCAGGATCACCACATGGTCGGCCACATGGAAGGTCTCTTCCACATCGTGGGAGACCAGGATGGAGGTCAGGCCCATGGCGTCGCTCAGCTGGCGGATCAGCTGCGCGGCCGTGCCCAGGGAAATCGGGTCCAGCCCGGCAAAGGGCTCGTCGTACATGATGAGCTCGGGGTCCAGCGCAATCGCCCGCGCCAGCGCCACGCGGCGGGCCATGCCGCCCGAGACCTCGCTGGGCATCAGGTCGCGCGCGCCGCGCAGGCCCACGGCATGCAGCTTCATGAGCACGATGTCGCGGATCAGCGCTTCGGGCAGGTCGGTGTGCTCGCGCAGCGGGAAGGCCACGTTGTCGAACACGCTCATGTCGGTGAACAGGGCGCCGAACTGGAACAGCATGCCCATGCGCCGGCGCGCCGCGTACAGCTGCTGCGCCGTCATCTGCGTGACGTCCTGGCCGTCGAACAGCACCTCGCCCTGCTGGGCATGGTTCTGGCCGCCGATCAGGCGCAGCACCGTGGTCTTGCCGCCGCCGGAGGCGCCCATCAGCGCCGTGACCTTGCCGCGCGGCACCTGCAGGGACAGGTCGCGCAGGATGACGCGCTCGCCATAGCCGAAGGTGACGTTGCGCAATTGCACAAGGGGAGCATTGGGTGACATGCAGCAGGCGTGGGTCGGAGTGAAAACACGTATTGTGCCGGTAGCGCCACGGGCACAGGCGGCCCGGATGCCAAAGAAACATACATCCATGGATGTTTCTTTGAAGAGCGCCATTGTACGCAATGCAGCACAACTATGTTTTCAGGAGCTTCCAGCGCATACCTGGCCTCGATTTCCACCCAATTTTATGCCAGAACAAATCGGCATCGCCGGCCTGTTTCAGAGCATGTTGTGCAGAAACGCCTTGGTGCGCTCGTGTTGCGGCGCCGCAAAAAAAGCCTGCGACGGACCTTGCTCGACGATGTCGCCGCCGTCCATGAAGATGACGCGGTTGGCCACCTCGCGCGCAAAGCCCATCTCGTGCGTCACCACCAGCATGGTCATGTGCTCGTCGGCCAGTTCGCGCATGGTGCGCAGCACCTCGCCCGTCAGCTCCGGGTCCAGCGCCGAGGTGGGTTCGTCGAACAGCAGGATGTCCGGCTCCATGGCCAGCGCGCGCGCAATCGCCACGCGCTGCTTCTGCCCCCCCGAGAGGTGGTTGGGGTAGGCGTCGCGCTTGGCCGACAGACCCACCTTGGCCAGCAGCTTCTCGGCCTTGGGAATGATTTCCTCGCGCTTCATGCCCTTGACGAGAATCGGCGCCTCGATGATGTTCTCCAGCACCGTCATGTGCGGAAACAGGTTGAAGGACTGGAACACCATGCCCATCTTGCGGCCGATCTTGCGGATCTCGGCCTCGCTCACGTACTGGGCCGGGCTTTCGCCTTCGGAGCGGGCGAGCCCCTCGCCTTCGATGGCGATGGTGCCGCGATCAATGGTTTCCAGGTGATTGAGGCAGCGCAGGAACGTGCTCTTGCCCGAACCCGAGGGCCCGATGATGGCCACCACCTCGCCGCGCGTGAGCGTGAGCGACACGCCGCGCAGCACGGTCACGCTGCCATAGCTTTTGTGGATGCCCTGGGCGGAAATCATGACCTCATGAATAGATGTCATCCCAACTTCTCCATGGTGGTGGATGCATGAAACTGGCGCGATCCAAGCCAGGGACGGCCAGCAAGGGCCGCCCCGCAGCAAAGGCCGTCGTCCCCCTTCCAGGGGGAAGCCGCACCGCGGCTCAGGGGGTCACTCATATTTGGCATGGCGATTCTCGAGATGTTGGAAGACCCAGGTCAGCAGCAGCGTCATGCCCAGGTAGAAGCAGGCGGCCACGATGAACGGCGTGAACGTGAAGTCGCGCTGCACCACGCCGCGCGCCACGCGCAGCAGGTCGTTGAGCGCCAGCACGTAGATCAGCGAGGTGTCCTTGACCAGGGTGATGGTCTCGTTGCTCACGGGCGGCAGGATGCGGGCCCACATCTGCGGCAGGATGATGCGGCGCATGGTCTGCGCATAGGTCATGCCCAGCACCTTGGCGCCTTCGTACTGGCCGCGGTCGATGGACTTGATGCCGGCGCGGAAGATCTCGGCGAAGTAGGCCGCGTAATTGAACGCGAAAGCCACCACGGCCGCCGGAAAATCGGGCAGGCGCACGCCGATCACCGGCACGAACGGCAGGGCAAAGTAGACGAACAGCAGCTGCAGCATCAGCGGCGTGCCGCGCACCAACCAGAGATAGGAACCCACCAGGGAGCTCAGCGCCTTGATGCGGGAGATGCGCATCAGCGCCAGCGCCAGGCCCAGCGGAATCGAGAGCACCAGCGTGATGAGGAACAGCTTGAGGGTAACCAGGGCTCCGGCGGCCATGGGCCCCAGGAGCGAAATGACATAGTCCATTGGATGGCCTTCGGCAGGTCAAAAAAAACCGGCAATGACAGGACATTGCCGGCTGCACGATTTTTTGAAAGATCAGTGCTTGATCACGTCGGCGCCAAACCACTTGTTGGCGATTTCGGCGGCCTTGCCGTCCTTCTTCATGGCGTTCAAGGCGTCGTTGATCTTGTTGCGGGTGGCTTCGTCATCCTTGCGAAAGCCCACGCCGTAGTCTTCGGTGCCGAAGTCTTCCGCCAGCACGGCGTAGCTCTCGGGCTTCTTGTTCACGTAGTAGCGACCCACCACCTCGTCCACCACCACGGTGTCCAGGCGGCCGGCATCCAGGTCCATCAGCGCAGCGATGTTGTCGCCGAACAGCTTGGTTGCCTTGAACTTGGAAGACAGCTCCTTGTCCTTTTCCAGGGCCGTCACGGCGCTGGAGCCCTCCTGGGCACCCACGATCTTGCCGGCCATGTCGGCCTTGGTCTTGATGGGCGAACCGGCCTTCACGATGATGATCTGCTTGTTGACCATGTAGGGGTCGGTGAACAGGATCTTTTCCTTGCGCTCTTCGAGGATGGTCAGACCGTTCCACAGCGCATCCACGCGCTTGCCCAGCAGCTCGGCTTCCTTGGCGTTCCAGTCGATGGGCTTGAACTCCACTTCGACGCCGGCGCGCTTGGCGGCTTCCTTGGCCATGTCGATGTCGAAGCCGACGATTTCGTTCTTGTCGTCACGGAAACCCATGGGCGGGAAGTTGTCGTCCAGGCCCACCACCAGCTTGGCGGCTGCGGCCGGTGCCGGAGCGGGAGCCGGCGCTGCAGCGGTGTTCGATGCGGGTTCGTTCTTGCCGCAGGCAGCCAGCAATGCAGTCAGGGCAACCGTGGCCAAGAGGGTACGTTTTTTCATGATGTCAAAAAGTGAAATAGAAAAGACTGAAACAGGAAAGACGATCAGCACCAGACAGGACTGCAGCCGGAATCAGGCAGGCAAATGGCTCACCAGATCCGACTGCCGCCGGCGCCGCATTGCGCATGACCATGTAGGCGCATCGATGTGTCGTCCACGGTTACAAACGGTGCACCATTCTGCCATCCGGCAATGCCACTGCCTCCCCCTCGCTTTCACCTATACATAATCATCAAAATTCAACAAAACAGTCTATACATATTTATCCAATTCAATATTTTCCACCTATACATCACCAGCAGACGGAACTGCAATAGACCGACCGTCGGGCCCGTACCAGGCCCAGCCCGCAGATCGCTATCAAAATAAAAGCGCCCCAAAGGGCGCTTCTGTCAAAGGCAGCGGAGAGGCTTGGCGGGGCAGCTCGCCGGCGCCCATCAGGAACTCATCCACCGCGCGCGCAGCCTGACGGCCTTCGCCACCGCGGCCGGTCAGGCCGCAGTTTCCATCCCGGCCCAATGGGCCAGCCGCGAAAGCCGAGCACCCTGCTTCAACGGGGCAGCTCGCTCGCCCCCATCAGGAACTCGTCCACCGCGCGCGCAGCCTGGCGGCCTTCGCGGATGGCCCACACCACCAGCGACTGGCCGCGGCGGATGTCGCCGGCGGCGAACACCTTGGGCACGTTGGTGGCGTAGCCGCCGATGAAGTTGGTCGTGGCCTTGGCATTGCCGCGGGCGTCCTTGTCCACGCCGAAGGCGTCGAGCACGGTGGCGACGGGATGCACAAAGCCCATGGCCAGCAGCACCATATCGGCGGGCCAGACCTTTTCGGTGCCGGGCACCTCGGTCAGCTTGCCGTCCTTGAACTCGACCTGCACGGTGGTCAGGCTCTTGACCTTGCCCTTTTCACCCGTGAACTCCTTGGTGGAGATGGCGAACTCGCGCACCACGCCTTCGTCGTGGCTGGACGAGGTGCGCAGCTTGATCGGCCAGTAGGGCCAGACCAGGGGCTTGTTCTCCTGCTCGGGCGGCATGGGCATGACTTCGAACTGGGTCACGCTCTTGGCGCCATGGCGGTTGGAGGTGCCCACGCAGTCGGAGCCGGTGTCGCCGCCGCCGATGACGATGACGTGCTTGCCGTCGGCCCGCAGCTGGCCCTTGAGCTTGTCGCCCGCGTTGATCTTGTTCTGCTGGGGCAGGAACTCCATGGCGAAATGGATGCCGTCCAGGTCGCGGCCCGGCACGGGCAGGTCGCGCGACTGCTCGGAGCCGCCGGTCAGCAGCACGGCGTCGAACTCGGCCTGGAGCTGCTCGGGGCTGACGGTTTCCTTGGCCCAGTTGGTGACCTTGGAATCCTGGCCCAGGCCGTCCTTGCCCGCCACCAGCACGCCGGCGCGGATCTTCAGGCCTTCGGCCACGAGCTGCTCGACGCGGCGGTCGATCAGGCCCTTGTCCAGCTTGAAGTCGGGGATGCCGTAGCGCAGCAGGCCGCCGACGCGGTCGTTCTTCTCGAACAGGGTCACGTCATGGCCGGCGCGCACCAGCTGCTGGGCGGCGGCCATGCCGGCGGGGCCGGCGCCGATCACGGCCACCTTCTTGCCCGTCTGGTGCTTGGGCGGCAGGGGCTTGACCCAGCCTTCGGCCCAGGCACGGTCGATGATGGCGTGCTCGATGGACTTGATGCCGATGGGCTCGATGTTGATGTTGGCCACGCAGGCCGCCTCGCAGGGCGCGGGGCAGATGCGGCCCGTGAACTCGGGGAAGTTGTTGGTGCTGTGCAGCGTGGCGATGGCGTTCTTCCAGTCGCCGCGGTACACGAGGTCGTTGAAGTCCGGGATGATGTTGTTGACCGGGCAGCCGTTGTTGCAGAACGGCGTGCCGCAGTCCATGCAGCGTGCGCCCTGGATCTTGGCCTGCTCGGGCGTCAGTGCAACGACGAATTCCTTGTAGTTCTTCAGACGTTCCGCAACCGGGGCGTAGCCCTCTTCGATGCGGTCGTATTCCATAAAGCCGGTGGTCTTACCCATGGTGTGTATTCCTTGAAATCTGTGTTCGCGTGCAGGGGGCGGCGGGCTGAGCCGCCGCCGTCGTCTGGCCTTACTTGGCCACCGCTGCTACTTTTTGAGGAGCTGCTGGCGCTTTGGCTGCTTGCTTTTCCTTTTGCTTGCGTTCATAGATCTCGCCGAGCGCACGCTGGTACTCGGTCGGGAACACCTTGACGAACTTGGCGCGCGCGGCGGCCCAGTTGTCCAGCAGGTCGCGGGCACGGGTGGAGCCCGTCCAGCGGCTGTGCGCTTCCAGCAGCGCACGCAGCTGCTCGTCGTCGCTCTGGCCGTGGTGCCAGATGGCAGGGTCCACGCGCGAGACGAACTCGTCGTGCGGCAGCACCTGCTCGAGCCTGACCGAGGCGGTGTTGCAGCGCTGGGCGAACTGGCCGTCCTCGTCGTAGACGTAGGCCACGCCGCCGCTCATGCCGGCCGCGAAGTTGCGGCCGGTCTTGCCCAGCACGGCCACGGTGCCACCGGTCATGTATTCGCAGCCGTGGTCGCCCACGCCCTCGACCACCGCCGTGGCGCCCGACAGGCGCACGGCGAAACGCTCTCCGGCCACGCCCGAGAAGAAGGCCTCGCCGCTGGTGGCGCCGAACATCACGGTGTTGCCCACGATGGTGTTGGCCGTGGCGTTGCCGCGGAACGCATGGCTGGGGCGCACGATCACGCGGCCGCCCGACAGGCCCTTGCCGGTGTAGTCGTTGGCTTCGCCGGTCAGGTTCAGCGTGATGCCGTTGCACAGGAAGGCGCCGAAGGACTGGCCGCCCGTGCCCTCGAAGTGGATGCGGATGGTGTCGTCGGCCAGGCCTTCGGGATGCACCTTGGTCACGGCGCCCGAGAGCATGGCGCCCACGGAGCGGTTCACGTTGCGCGCCACGTCCATGATGCGCACGTGCTCGCCGCGCTGGATGGCGGGCTGGCAGCGCTCGATGAGCTTGACGTCCAGCGCCTTCTCCAGGCCGTGTTCCTGGTTTTCCACATGGTAGCGGGCCACGTCGGCAGCCACCTGGGGCTGGGCGAACAGGCGGCTGAAGTCCAGGCCCTGGGCCTTCCAGTGCGCGACGCCCTTGCGGGTGTCGAGCAGGTCGGAGCGGCCGATCAGGTCGTCGAACTTGGCAATGCCCAGCTGGGCCATGATCTGGCGCACTTCCTCGGCGATGAAGAAGAAGTAGTTCACCACGTGCTCGGGCTTGCCCGAGAACTTGGCGCGCAGCACGGGGTCCTGCGTGGCCACGCCCACGGGGCAGGTGTTCAGGTGGCACTTGCGCATCATGATGCAGCCCTCGACCACCAGCGGTGCCGTGGCGAAGCCGAACTCGTCGGCACCCAGCAGGGCACCGATGATCACGTCGCGGCCGGTCTTCATCTGACCGTCGGCCTGCACGCGGATGCGGCCGCGCAGGCGGTTGAGCACCAGGGTCTGCTGGGTTTCGGCCAGGCCGATTTCCCAGGGCGAACCGGCATGCTTGATCGAGGACCAGGGCGAGGCGCCCGTGCCGCCGTCATGGCCGGCGATCACCACGTGGTCGCTCTTGCACTTGGCCACGCCTGCGGCGATCGTGCCCACGCCGACTTCGGACACCAGCTTGACCGAGACGTCGGCATGCGGCGCCACGTTCTTCAGGTCGTGGATCAGCTGGGCCAGGTCTTCGATGGAGTAGATGTCGTGGTGGGGCGGGGGCGAAATCAGGCCCACGCCGGGCACGCTGTGGCGCAGTGCACCGATGTAGTCGGAGACCTTGCCGCCGGGCAGCTGGCCGCCTTCGCCGGGCTTGGCGCCCTGGGCCATCTTGATCTGGATCTGGTCCGAGGAAGCCAGGTACTCGGCCGTGACGCCGAAGCGGCCCGAGGCCACCTGCTTGATCTTGGAGCGCAGCGAGTCGCCGGCTTCCAGCACGATGTCGGATTCGACCTTGTCGGCACCGATGATCGAGGCCAGGGTCTCGCCCTTGGTGATCGGAATGCCCTTGAGTTCGTTGCGATAGCGCCTGGGATCCTCGCCGCCTTCGCCGGTGTTGCTCTTGCCGCCGATGCGGTTCATGGCCACGGCCAGCGTGGCATGGGCCTCGGTGGAGATGGAGCCCAGCGACATGGCGCCGGTGGCGAAGCGCTTGACGATTTCCTTGGCCGATTCGACCTGGTCCACGGGAATGGCCTTGGCCGGATCGAACTTGAACTCAAACAGGCCGCGCAGCGTCATGTGGCGCTTGCTCTGGTCGTTGATCAGCTGGGCGTATTCCTTGTAGGTGCTCCAGTTGTTGGCGCGCGTGGAGTGCTGCAGCTTGGCAATCGCGTCGGGCGTCCACATGTGCTCTTCGCCGCGGGCGCGCCAGGCGTATTCGCCGCCGGCGTCCAGCATGTCGGCCAGCACCGGATCGTCGCTGAAGGCAGCCTCGTGGTTGCGGATGGTTTCCTCGGCGATCTCGAACACGCCGATGCCCTCGACGCGGCTGGCCGTGCCCGTGAAGTACTTTTCCACGGTGTCGCTGTTCAGGCCCACGCACTCGAAGAGCTGGGCGCCGCAATAGGACATGTAGGTGGACACGCCCATCTTGGACATGATCTTGGACAGGCCCTTGCCTATGCCCTTGACGTAGTTGTAGACGGCCTTCTCGGGGGTGACCGGGCTGCCTTCGCGGCGGAAGATGTCCACCAGCGTTTCCATGGCCAGATAGGGGTGCACGGCTTCGGCGCCGTAGCCGGCCAGCACGCCGAAGTGGTGCACTTCGCGCGCCGTGCCGGTTTCCACGACCAGGCCGGCCGTGGTGCGCAGACCTTCACGCACCAGGTGCTGGTGGATGGCCGACAGCGCCAGCAGCGCGGGGATGGCCACTTGCGTGGCGCTCATGCCGCGGTCGCTGATGATCAGGATGTTGGCGCCGCCCTTGATTTCGTCGACGGCATGGGCGCACAGCGAGGCCAGCTTGGCTTCCACGCCCTGCTTGCCCCAGGACAACGGGTAGGTGATGTCGATGGTCGCGCTCTTGAACTTGCCGTGCGTGTGCTTTTCGATTTCGCGCAGCTTGGCCATGCCTTCGAAGTCGAGCACGGGCTGCTGCAGCTCCAGGCGCATGGGCGGGTTGACCTGGTTGATGTCCAGCAGATTGGGCTTGGGGCCCACGAAGGACACCAGGGACATGACGATGGCCTCGCGGATCGGGTCGATCGGCGGGTTCGTCACCTGGGCGAACATCTGGCGGAAGTAGTTGTACAGCGGCTTGTTCTTGTCCGAGAGCACGGCCAGCGGGCTGTCGTTGCCCATGGAGCCGATGCCTTCCTCGCCCTTCTCGGCCATGGGCGCGAGCAGGAACTTGATGTCTTCCTGCGTGAAGCCGAAGGCCTGCTGGCGGTCCAGCAACGGCAGCGCGGCAAACGGCACCTGCTGCTCGGCGCTCTGCTCGGACGCGCCGGTTTCCAGGCTGTCGAGCTTGATGCGCAGGTTCTCGATCCACTGCTTGTAGGGCTTGGTGTTGACGATGTTGGCCTTGAGCTCCTCGTCCTCGATCATGCGACCCTGCTCCAGGTCGATGAGCAGCATCTTGCCCGGCTGCAGGCGCCACTTGCGCACGATCTTGCTGTCGGGCACGGGCAGCACGCCGGCTTCGGAAGCCAGGATCACCAGGTTGTCGTCGGTGATGCAGTAACGCGAGGGGCGCAGGCCGTTGCGGTCCAGCGTGGCGCCGATCTGGCGGCCGTCGGTGAACACGATGGAGGCCGGGCCGTCCCAGGGCTCGATCATGGCAGCGTGGTATTCATAGAAGGCGCGGCGGCGCTCGTCCATGGCTTCGTGCTGCTCCCAGGGCTCGGGAATCATCATCATCACGGCCTGGCTGATGGGGTAGCCGGCCATGGTCAGCAGTTCCAGGCAGTTGTCGAAGGTGGCGGTGTCGGACTGGCCGGCGAAGCTGATCGGATACAGCTTCTTGAGGTCTTCGCCGAGCACGGGCGAGGCCATCACGCCTTCGCGCGCCAGCATCCAGTTGTAGTTGCCGCGCACGGTATTGATTTCACCGTTGTGGGCCACATAGCGATAGGGGTGGGCCAGCGGCCACTCGGGGAAGGTGTTGGTCGAGAAACGCTGGTGCACCAGGCCGATGGCCGAGATGCAGCGCTCGTCGGACAGGTCGCTGTAGTACACGCCCACCTGGTTGGCCAGCAGCAGGCCCTTGTAGACCACGGTGCGGCTGCTCATGCTGGGCACGTAATACTCTTTGCTGTGCTTGAGCTTGAGGCCCTGGATGGCGGCGCTGGCCGTCTTGCGGATCACGTAGAGCTTGCGCTCCAGCGCGTCCTGCACGATCACGTCCGTGCCGCGGCCGATGAACACCTGGCGCAGAATGGGTTCCTTTTCCTGCACGGTGGGCGACATGGGCATGTCGCGGTTCACGGGCACGTCGCGCCAGCCCAGCAGCACCTGGCCTTCGGCCTTGATGGCGCGCTCCATCTCCTGCTCGCAGGCCAGGCGCGATGCATGCTCCTTGGGCAGGAAGATCATGCCCACGCCGTACTCGCCGGCGGGCGGCAGCTCCACACCCTGCTTGGCCATCTCTTCGCGGTAGAGCTGGTCGGGAATCTGGATCAGGATGCCCGCGCCGTCGCCCATGAGCTTGTCGGCGCCCACGGCACCACGATGGTCGATGTTCTCCAGAATCTTCAGAGCGCCCAGCACGATGTCATGGCGCTTCTCGCCCTTGATATGGGCCACGAAGCCCAGGCCGCAGGCGTCGTGTTCATTGCTCTTGGAGTACAGGCCGTGGTCTTGGAGATGCTTGATCTCAGAAGCCGTCGTCATGGGGAATCCTCAGTTTTCTATCGCAGGGAACGCAAGAGTACGACAGCACATAACCTTATGCAATATTTTTTAATTAGGGTCAGATTCCAATTAATAACCAATAAATTTAATAAGAAAATAATTGGGGACATATTAAATCCAGGCAAATCGACACACCGAAGCCAACGCTAACGAACCATAAAATCAGAGCAGCCCAACACAGAGGCACCGCGCAAGAGCCGCCTCGCAGCGAAAGTGCCATCCCCCTTCGGGGGAAGGCGCGCAGCGGCTCAGGGGGGCGCTTTTTTCGGGCGCCCAGCCCGTTGGCGCGTCACTCGCCTCTCGGTTTGCTGTTGCAATTTTTCAATGAAGGCCTCGTCGCCCAGGGCCCAGCCGCGCAGCGCGGCATGGCTGATCCGATCCTGGGCGCTGCTGCCGAGTCCCGCCTCCACGGCCTTGGCGTAGGCGGCATCGCGCGCGAACGGCGTATTGCCCAGCGTCCAGAACACGCGGTGCGGGCTGACCAGCGCGTCGTTGCGCAGGCCGGCGTTGGCCCCGTAGCTGGACCAGGGCCAGTCCGCAGCCTTCTGGGCCAGGCCCGCACGCACGGGATTGAGGTCCATGGACACCATGGTGGGAATCAGCCAGTCTTCGGCCTGCAACACCGTGCAGCGGTAGCGCCCTTCCCACAGAGTGCCGCTGCGTGCGTGGCGGTTGTTGAAATAGCGCACATAGCTGCGCCCCACGGCCTGCATGTACTGCGGCAAGGCATCAAGCGTGCGCGGCGTGAGCAGCAGGTGGAAGTGGTTGGGCATGAGCACATAGGCATGCACATCCACATCGAAGCGCCGCGCCATCTCGCGCAACAGGTCCAGCATCGCCTGCCGGTCCTGCACATCGGCAAAAATCCCCGCGCCGTTGTTGCCGCGCTGGATGATGTGGTGCACCTGGTTGGCGAGGGTGAGGCGGGACAGACGGGCCATATGGCGGAGATGAGCGAAAGCAGGAGGAAGAGCGTTCCGGCAATTATGAGGCGCCCTGCCCCGGCTTGCTCGCCTTCAACCGCCAGGCATTAGAGATGCATGCGCCCCGCGGCGCGCAGCAGCTGGCTGATGTGCTGCGTGGCCGCCAGCAGCTGCGGCAGCAGTTGTTCGCGCATCATCGGCACGCTGTTGCGATTGGCCTGGCCGCTGATATTGAGTGCCGCCACCGTGCGCCCGGCGGCATTCTTCACGGGTGCGGCAATCGAGATCAAGCCCTCCTCGAGTTCCTGGTCCACCAGTGCCCAGCCCTGGGCGCGCACTTCGAGAATGCGCTGCAGCAGCTTCTCGTCGTCCTGTTCGGTCAGCGCCGTGAACCGGCGGCGGTCGCGCGCGGCCAGCAGCGCCTGAAGCGATTCGTCGCTCTCGTTCGCCAGCAGCACGCGCCCCATGGAAGTCCAGCAGGCCGGCAGCCGCGAGCCCACGCTCAGGTTGGTGCTCATGATCTTGTGCGTGTGCACGCGCAGCACATAGACCACCTCGTCGCCATCGAGCACGGCGGCCGAGCAGGACTCGTGGATCTCGTCGGACAGCTGCTCCATGACGGGCTCGGCCAGGTTCCACAGCGGCGTGGAACTCAGATAGGCAAAGCCCAGTTCCATGATGCGCGGCGTGAGCTGGTAGTACTTGCCGTCGCTCTTCACGTAGCCCAGGGTCTGCAGCGTCAGCAGGATGCGGCGCGCACCCGCGCGCGTCAGCCCCGTGGCGGCAGCCACTGCGCTCAGGGTCTGCTCAGGCACCCGGGCGTTGAAGGAGCGGATGACCGCCAGCCCCCGGGCAAAGGACTGGACATAGCCATCGCCAGGCTTTTGTGCCGGCGCCTGCGCAGTGTCATGACTCAACTCAAGGGTTTTCACCGATGTGGTTATTACCGTCGATTTTGCGTCGGGTAAATTCATATAATTCTTTCAGCGAACAAATGTTCTTATTGCGAACATATTAACAACAAGCTCCTCTAGAGCGTGTTTACGATCTCCTCGCGCCTGCGTAGAGATCGTAAACACGTTCTTAGGAGCAACGACTTATCGGGAAGATTTCATGATCGACAAAATTGCCGACACGGTCGCCGAAGCGCTATCGGATATCCAAGATGGCGCCACCGTGCTGATCGGCGGCTTCGGCACCTCCGGCAACCCCACAGAACTGATCGATGGTCTGATCGCCCACGGCGCGCGCGACCTCACCGTGGTCAACAACAACGCCGGCAACGGCGACACCGGCCTGGCCGCCCTGCTCAAGAGCGGCCAGGTGCGCAAGATCATCTGCAGCTTTCCGCGCCAGGTGGACAGCTGGGTGTTCGACGAGCTGTACCGCGCCGGACGGATCGAGCTGGAGCTCGTGCCCCAGGGCAATCTGGCCGAGCGCATGCGCGCCGCCGGCGCCGGCATAGGCGCCTTCTTCTGCCCTACGGCCTATGGCACCGAACTGGCCAAGGGCAAGGAAACGCGCGAGATCAACGGCAAGCACTACGTGCTCGAGCACCCGATCCACGGCGACGTGGCGCTGGTCAAGGCCGAAAAAGGCGACCGCTGGGGCAACCTCACCTACCGCAAGGCCGCCCGCAATTTCGGTCCCGTCATGGCCACGGCAGCCAAGTTCACCATAGCCACGGTGCACGAGATCGTGGAGCTGGGCCAGCTGGACCCCGAAGCCGTGGTCACCCCCGGCATCTACGTGAGCAAGGTGGTCAAGATCGACCGTGTGGCAACCAAGGCCGGCGGCTTCAAGAAGGCTGCGTAAGACATGAGCAATTACCAAAAACGCAGCAAACAGGAACTGGCCCGGCGCGTGGCGCAGGACATCTTCGACGGCGCCTATGTCAATCTCGGCATCGGCATGCCCACCCAGGTGGCCAACTACATTCCCGCAGGCCGCGAGGTCATCCTGCACAGCGAGAACGGCATCCTGGGCATGGGCCCGGCGCCCGCCGAGGGGCAGGAAGACTACGACCTGACCAACGCCGGCAAGCAGCCCGTGACGCTACTGCCCGGCGGCTGCTACTTCCACCACGCCGACAGCTTCGCCATGATGCGCGGCGGCCATCTCGACATCTCGGTGCTCGGCGCCTTCCAGGTCTCGGCCACGGGCGACCTGGCCAACTGGAGCACCGGCGAGCCCGGCGCCATTCCCGCCGTGGGCGGCGCCATGGACCTGGCCGTGGGCGCCAAGTCCACCTGGGTGATGATGGACCTGATGACCAAGACCGGCGAATGCAAAGTAGTCCAGGCCTGCGGCTATCCGATCACCGGCCTGTCCTGCGTCAAGCGCATCTACACCGATGTGTGCTCGCTGGAATGCACGCCGCAAGGCCTGCGCCTGATCGACACGGTCGCCGGTCTCTCGCATGCCGAGCTGGAAAAAATGACCGGTCTGAGCATCCTGTCCGCCGTCCAGGAATAAGCATCAAAACGCCCGCCAGCCCTTGGCCATCAAGCGCTGGCAGCTCTCTTTTCTGAACACCTTCAGGAGACACCATGACCCAAGCCTTTATCTGCGACGCCATCCGCACCCCCTTCGGCCGCTACGGCGGCGCGCTGTCCAGCGTACGCACCGACGACCTGGGAGCCCTGCCCATCAAGGCGCTGATGGAACGCAACCCCGGCGTGGACTGGACCGCCGTGGACGATGTGCTCTACGGCAATGCCAACCAGGCCGGCGAGGACAACCGCAACGTGGCCCGCATGTCCAGCCTGCTGGCCGGCCTGCCCATCGCCGTGCCCGGCGCCACCATCAACCGCCTGTGCGGCTCGGGCCTGGACGCCGTGGGCAGCGCCGCGCGCGCCATCAAGTCGGGCGAAGCCCGCCTGATGATCGCCGGCGGCGTCGAGTCCATGAGCCGCGCGCCCTTCGTCATGCCCAAGGCCGAGTCCGCCTTCAGCCGCAGCAACGCCGTGTACGACACCACCATCGGCTGGCGCTTCGTCAACAAGCTGATGAAGCAGCAGTACGGCGTGGACTCCATGCCCGAGACGGCCGAGAACGTGGCCGACGATTTCAAGATCGAGCGCGAGGCCCAGGACCGCATGGCCCTGGCATCCCAACAGAAGGCCGCCGCCGCAATTGCCGCCGGCTACCTGGCCAAGGAAATCGTGCCCGTGTCCATCGCCCAGAAGAAGGGCGACCCCATCGTCGTGAGCCAGGACGAGCATCCGCGCGCCACCACCATCGAGGCGCTGGCCAAGCTCAAGGGCGTGGTGCGGCCTGACGGCACCGTCACGGCCGGCAACGCCAGCGGCGTGAACGACGGCGCCTGCGCCCTGCTGCTGGCCAATGAAGAGGCCGCCAAGCAGTACGGCCTGGTGACGCGCGCCCGCGTGGTGGGCATGGCCACGGCCGGCGTGGCACCGCGCATCATGGGCTTCGGCCCCGCGCCCGCCGTGCGCAAGGTGCTGGCACAGACCGGCCTGACGCTGGCCGACATGGACGTGATCGAGCTCAACGAAGCCTTCGCCGCCCAGGGCCTGGCCGTGCTGCGCGACCTCGGCATCGCCGACGACGACAAGCGCGTCAACCAGTGGGGCGGCGCCATCGCCCTGGGGCATCCGCTGGGCGCCTCGGGCGCGCGCCTGGCCACCACGGCCGTGAGCCAGCTGCACCAGCTGGGCGGCCGCTACGCGCTGTGCACCATGTGCATCGGCGTGGGCCAGGGCATTGCCGTGGTGCTGGAGCGTGTGTAAGAGAACAGGAATAGTCATGAGCACAGAACAACAATGGGTGGACACCGCAGTCGGGCGCCTGCGCGTGTGCATACAAGGCCCCGAGAGCGCACCGGCCCTGGTGTTTTCCAACTCCCTGGGCACCACGCTCGAAATGTGGGATGCGCAAGCCGAACGCTTCGCCAAGGACTTCCGCGTGGTGCGCTACGACACGCGCGGCCATGGCGGCAGCGTGGTCAGCCCCGGCCCCTACAGCTTCGAGCAGCTCGGCGGCGACGTGGTCGCGCTGCTGGACACCCTCAATATCGAACGCGCGCATTTCTGCGGCATCTCCATGGGCGGCCTCACCGGCCTGTGGCTGGGTGTGCATGCGCCAGGGCGGCTGCTGAGCCTGGCCGTGTGCAACAGCGCCGCCAAGCTCGGCACGGCCGATGTCTACAAGACGCGTGCCGTGCTGGTGCGTGACAAGGGCCGGGACGCCATGCTGGAGCTGGCCGCTTCGTCGCCCGCCCGCTGGTTCTCCGATGCGTTCTGCGCCGCCCAGCCGGCCCTGGTGCAACGCGCCCAGGGCTGGGTTGCGGGCATCGATCCCGAAGGCTATGCCGCCTGCTGCGAGGCGCTGGCCCAGGCCGACCTGCGTGCGGATATCCAACGCATTCCCGTGCCCACGCTGATCGTGGCCGGCAGCTTCGACCCGGTGACCACCGTGGCCGACGGCCAGTTCATGCAGACCGCCATCGCCGGTGCCCGCCTGGCCGAAGTGCCGGCCTCGCACCTGTCGAACCTGGAAGCGCCCCAGGCCTTCAACGAAGCCCTGGCGCAGTTCCTGCTCGGCTGAGAACGTGAACACGTTCTGAGACCGGCCATGGCAATGGAGCGCAGCAATCCGCGCTGGCTTCGACGCCAAGGGCGACGGCCTGCCCGCGCCGCTGTACCACAACGGCTTTGCGGCCGGCCGCGACACCGTAGGCCCGCAGGGCAGGCGAACCTGAAAACCTGCCGCCGAGCCTGCGCTCCGGGCCTTGTCCCGGGGTGCGGCCAGGTGCATGAGCACAACAAAAAAAGTTTCTCTTATGTCCAAAATCACCGCTTTCTTCACTGAACTGATGCGGCGCTACCTGCCCGATCCGTTCGTCTTCGCCATCCTGCTCACGCTACTCACCATGGCCCTGGCCTTTGGCGTGGAGAGCCGCCCCCTCAACGATGTGGTGCAGGACTGGGGCAAGGGCTTCTGGAGCCTGCTGGCGTTCACCACCCAGATGGCGGTGATCCTGGTGATGGGCTATGTGCTGGCGGCCGCGCCCATCGTGGACCGCTTTCTCAACCGCATCGCGATGCACGTGCACACGCCGCGCCAGGCCATCATCGTCGCCACGCTGGTGGGCGGCGTGGGCAGCTACCTGAACTGGGGCTTCGGTCTGGTGATCGGCGGCATCATGGCGCGCAAGCTCGCGCTCAAGGTCAAGGGCGTGCACTACCCGCTGATCATCGCGTCCGCCTATACCGGCTTCACCATGTACAGCCTGGGCTTCTCGGCCACGATCCCGGTGCTGGTCTCGACCAAGGGCCATGCCTTTGAGAAGACCATGGGCCTGATTCCGCTGTCGGAGACCATCTTTTCGGCGCCCGTTCTTCTGACCAGCCTGGCGGTGCTGATCGCCCTGCCGCTGCTCAACGCCGCCATGCACCCCAAGCAGGGCGAGCCAGTGGTGGAACTGGACCCGGCACTGGTCGCGGCCGAGGCCAAGGCCGGCGCGCAGGACCTGCTGGGCGACGAGAAGACGCTGGCCTCGCGTCTGAACAACAGCCGCCTGCTCAGCTTGCTGATCGGTCTGTGCGGCATGGCATACGTGGTGCTGCACTTCGTGAAGGGCGGCAACCTGGACCTGAACATGATCAACTTCTTCATCCTCTTCCTGGGCGTGCTGCTGCTGGGCACGCCGATGAAGTACGTGGAGAAGGTCAACGAGGGCGTGAAGACCATCGGCGGCATCGTGCTGCAGTTCCCCTTCTACGCCGGCATCATGGCCATCATGCACGGCTCGGGCCTGGTGGAGTCCATCGCCCACATCTTCGTCAACATCTCCAGCGCCGACACGCTGCCGCTGTGGGGCCTGGTGAGCTCCTTCGTGATCAACTTCTTCGCCCCCTCGGGCGGCGGCCACTGGGTGCTGCAAGGCCCGTTCATGATCGACGCGGCCACCACGCTCGGCGCCTCCCAGGCGCAGACGGCCATGTCGGTGATGATGGGCAATGGCTGGAACGACCTGGTCCAGCCATTCTGGATATTGCCGGCGCTGGCGCTGTCCAAGCTCAAGCTCAAGGACATCATGGGCTACACGGTGCTGTCCATGCTGCTGGTGGGCGCCATCTATGCCAGCGCCCTGCTGATCTGGCCGCACCTGTGACCGGCGCCGCGCCTTCATGTTTTTTTCAAGGAGTCAATGCACATGCTCTACATGGTTGAAATGATCGTCAACATCCCCCACTCCATGGACCCCGAGGTCGCCAACGAGATCAAGCGCCGGGAGAAGGAATATTCGCAGCAGCTGCAACGCGAGGGCAAGTGGCGCCATCTGTGGCGTGTCGTGGGCGAATACGCCAACGTCAGCATCTTCGACGTGGCCAGCAACGACGAGCTGCACCAGTTGCTCAGCGGCCTGCCGCTGTTCCCCTACATGCAGATCAAGGTCAAGCCGCTGGGCAACCACCCCTCGTCCATCGTCCAGGAGTGAGCCCTCCTTGGCGGTGCGCCCTGCGGCGCATCGCCATTTCATCCATCCAATATAGAGAAAAAGGAAACAAGATGAGCACCACACTTCGCACCGCATCCGGGCTCGCGCGCCGCACCGTGCTGGCCAGCCTGGCCGTGGCGGCCGCCGGCGCATTGCCCCTGGGCGCCGCCGCGCAGAACTACCCCGCCAAGCCCGTGACCATCATCGTGCCGTTCTCGGCTGGCGGCACGACCGACATCCTGGCGCGCATCATGAGCCAGGGCCTGACATCCGAGCTGGGCCAGCCCGTGGTGGTGGACAACAAGCCCGGCGCGGGCGGCAATATCGGCGCCGCGCTGGCCGCCAGGTCCCCCGCCGACGGCTATACCCTGTTCATGGGCACCGTCGGCACGCACGCCATCAACCAGTCGCTGTACAAAAAGCTGCCCTACGACCCGGTGCAGGATTTCGTGCCGCTCACACGCGTGGCCACCGTGCCCAATCTGCTGGTGTCCAACCCCAGCCAGCCGTTCAAGACCGTCAAGGAGCTGATCGCCTACGCCAAGGCCAATCCGGGCAAGGTGACCTACGGCTCGCCCGGCGCCGGCGCGTCGCCCCACGTCTCGGGCGAACTGTTCCGCAGCATGACCGGCACCGATCTGCTGCACGTGCCCTACAAGGGCAGCGCGCCGGCCATGACCGATCTGCTGGGCAACCAGATCGCCATCATGTTCGACAACCTGCCCTCGGCCATCCAGCATGTGCGCTCGGGCAAGCTGCGGCCCATCGCCATCACCACGGCCAAGCGCTCGCCCGAGCTGCCCGAGGTGCCCACCATCGCCGAGGCCGGCGTGCCCGGCTATGAGGCCACCTCCTGGTTCGGCCTGTGGGTGCCGGCCAAGACGCCGACCGACGTGCAGGCCAAGCTGTATGCGGCCATCGTCAAGGTGCTCAAGGACCCCGCCGTGGCCAAGAAGATCACCGACCAGGGCGGCGAGGTCGCCATCGACACCCAGGCCGGTTTTGCCGCCTACATCAAGGCCGAAGCGACCAAGTGGGGCAAGGTGGTCAAGGACTCCGGCGCCAGCCTGTAATCCTCGACCATGCAGGGTCAGCCCTGCAGGCGCATCTGCGTGGGCGTGCCCGTGAGGTAGCCCACGGCCGCACCGGCCTTGTTGCGGTAGTTGGCCTTGACCAGCGGGTCCAGCGTGCCCTTGACCACGGCATGCAGGCTGCTCCAGTCGCCCGCGTGCTGGAAGTTGCTCATGATGTAGGTCCAACCGTGGATCTCGTCGACGGCATGCAGTCCCGTGGATTCGCCGCCCGCGGGAATGGACATGATGCGCGCCAGCTGCCGCGTGTCCACGTTGTAGGCCCACAGGAAGTTGTTGACGTGCTGGCCGCTGTCTTCGCCGATGAACAGGGTACGCAGCTTTTCCGAGAACTTGAGGTTGTCGGGGTTGCAGATCCGGTCCGGGTTGCCGGTATTGCCCAGCGCGTCGGCCGCGATGTCCTCGCCGGCCAGCAGGGCCCTGGTGTCCACGGGCATCCAGTCGCTGCGGATGGCGCTGCCGGCCGTGTCCTTCTGGCCGCCGCGCAGGTTGAGCGCCATCACGGCGCCGGCCTTGAGCTGCCTGGGGATGGAGATGCCGTTGCCCGGCACGTTGGCCTTGTCGCCCGCGACCATGGATTTCTCGCAGTTCTGCAGCGCGGAGTAGGCGATCTTGTCCCTGGCGTTGACCGTCGTGCCCTCCATCTTGGTGAAGCCCATGCTGGCGCCTTTGTACGCGGCATAGCGGTGGGTTTCGAGGAAGGCGGCGGCCTTGTCCATGCCGGGCTTGAGCTTGATCCACTCAGTCCTCCCATTCGCCACGATCCTGGTGAAGCTCGCGTCGCCCGGGTCCTTGGCCAGCACGGTCATGATGTCGGCGGGCTTGAGCGTATCGGCCAGCTGCTCGATCTCGGCGCTGGTGGCCGAGCCGAGCTTGATCCAGCTCAGCGGCGCGGCGCCGTCCGCGGCCGGGTCTATGGAAAAGCCCGCGCCGACCTTGGCCACGTAGAGCGTGCCCGAGGACAGGTCTTGCTCCCGGTCGGCCACGAACACGAAGTAGCCGCTGTTGGTGGCGTCGTCGCCCATGAGCGTGGTGCGCTGGTCGGGCATGACCTGCACCAGTTCGTGCGAGATGCGGCCCATGCAGAAATGCTTTTTGATGGCGGCCGTGCCGTCGGGGTTCACCGTCACTTCGGGCAGATGGCCGTAGTGGTAGGGGTTGGCCCGGTCGGGGTTGCCGTAGAGGTTGCTGCTGAAGGCCTGCAGATGGTTCTTGGCGCGGTCGGCAAAAGCATCGGGCTCGTACTCCTCGCTGGACAGATGCGTGCCCCAGGGCGAGAGGCTGGCGCCGCAGGTGATCCACAGCCCGTGCACCTTGGAGGTATCGACGTTGTGGTACTTGACCAGGCTGAGCCTGCCCGTGGCCGGGTCCTGATCCAGCGTGAGCACGGCAATGGGCGAAGGCAGCTTGCCGTACATCTGGGTCTTGCCGTCCTGCGCGCGGCTGGTGTATTCGAACTGCACCACGGCGAACACGGGCTTGCCCTTCACGCCGTCGACCTTGGCCCCGGGCACGGTGAGCAGCGAGGTGCCGTCCGGGCAGTCGGAGAAGAACTGGCGCTCGCTGCCGGCCACCGTCGTGTCGATGATGGGCTGGTTGCGGATGTCGTAATAGCCGCCCGCCAGCACCTGGCCGCCCTTGCCGTCGGACACCTTGTCGCCGGTGATGAAGAAAGGCTGGTAGGCCAGGCGGAAGGTCTGGGTGGAGCGATCGTCGAATGTCACGTTGAGCGCGGACCCCACCGTCGTCGTGGCCATGGCGGCCGGATCGGCCAGCGTGGGTGCCGGCATGGCGCTGAAGCTGGCCGACTGGAAGGCCGTGGCCTTGCCCGTGCTGGCGCAGGCCGTGGCCAGCAGCGAAGCGGAAGTCGAGGCACCGATGGGCAGCAAGGGCATGCTGCCCAGCCATTGCAGGGCTTGGCGGCGGGTGGGCTTGGCGGCGTGAGACATGGGAAAGTCGCTCCGTGTGGAAAATGAAAAGCCGGCAGCGTGGCACACCGCCGGCGGGCCTCAAGGCAATGCGGAATCGGTCCCGCGATGCAAGGCGCCACGGTCTGGGATGGACCGCGGGGCGCACAGCATAGCAATAGCCGCAGCCATTGCGCGCATTTGCAACTCGGCACGCCACCCGGCACGCAACCCGAGCCTGGGACGCGCCGCGCGCGAAGGCTTGTTCAGCATGGCCTCAATCGAGCAGATCGGAATAGTCGCCGTGGTCGAACTTCTCGCTCGCCGCCCAGGGCGCGGGGCTGGGCATGGCGATGCGTTCGGCCTTCACACGGGTCAGCGCGGTGCCGTGGGCGTCGCGGCGCTCGATCAGGCGCGGGTACTGGCCGCGCACATCCCAGTCCACCTCGGTGGTCTGCTCGCCCACGGTCTGGCGCAAGCGCTGCACGCCGTTCTTCACCGAGCCCACGGGCTGCATGGCCCGCAGCATGGCGGGCGGCACCAGCCAGTACTGGGTGTCCCACGAGCCGCCGTAACCCACGTTGCCATGATGGGCGCCCTCCACTTCGATGACCCGGTGGAGCTTGTCCATGATGATTTCGACGGTTTCCTTGCCGTCGTTGCCGCGGCTCACGCGCAGCGGCGCGCCGCTGGCCTCGTCGTGCGCATGGCCGGCATGCGGGCCCTGGCTGTGCTCGTGGCCGTGGACTTGGCTCTTGCGCAGGGCCTCGGGCAGCTCGCGTTCGGTCCAGACCCAGCCGCCCTGCGGCGTGGCGCGGCGATAGACGCGGTTGGTATAGGTGGCTTCGCGCAGCACGCCGTCGCTGCCGATGTTGCGCGTGTAGTAGGTGACGCGCAGATCGGCCGGCGGCGTGGCCTGGACGGCTGCCGTGGTGGCCGGCACCGACGGCTTGGCAGCGGGTGCAGCCACGGATGCGGGGGCAGGCTCGGCGCCATGCGCCAGCACCGCGACCGGCATCCACACGGCTGCGGCCAGCAGGCCGGATTTCACAACGGAAAATGTCATGGAACTATAAAAAACGGAGCTGCCGGCGCTTGTTGCAAAAGCGCCAGCAGCCGATTTGATGGAAAGATCAGTTTTTCATGGTGCTCTAGCACACCTATCGCCTGTGCAACTGGCGCTGCCCCATCCGCGGGACAGCCAGCAAGGGCCGCCCCGCAGCAAAGGTTGTCGTCCCCCTTGGGGGAAGCGGCGCAGCCGCTCAGGGGGTGAATGACTACAGGCCTGCGGCTTCCTTCACCTTGCTGAACACCTTGGTGTTGTCCATGGTTCCCTTGAAGATCCTGGCGCCTGCGCCGCCGGCGAACAGCATCACGTCGCCGCCGCCGTGGGTTTCGGCGCCGGGCGCACCCAGATTGATGCCCACTTCCTGCAGGAAGTTGTCATCGGTGGTGTCCACGGCCGTCAGGTCGTCACGCGAAGCGCCACGTGCCGGTGCGATCCAGGGCTTGTTGCCGTCCTCGGCATTGACCTGGCTGGATGCCGAGGCGTTGGGGCGGCCGCCGTTGCCGAACACCAGCGTGGTGTAGGGCTTGCCGTCGCTGGCCTTGGCCATCTGGCCGCTCTGGTAGTCCACCACCTTGCCGAGGATCGGGTTGCCGATCTTGGCATAGCCGTTGAAGGCGATGGCATGGTCATGGTCGGCCGTCGCCACGATCAGGGTGTTCTTCAGGCCCGGGTCCTTCTTTTCCATGAAGGCCATCGCGGTCGCTATGGCCTGGTCGAAGGCCAGCGTGTCTTCCAGCGCGCGCTTGGCATTGCTGCCGTGCAGCGCGTGGTCGATGCGGCCGCCTTCGACCATCAGGAAGAAGCCGTTCGCATTGCGCGACAGCACCTGCAGCGACTTCTCGGTCATCTGCGCCAGGCTGGGCTGGTCGAGCTTCTGGTTCACACGGTCCAGCTCATAGGCCATTTCCGAGGACGAGAACAGGCCCAGCAGCTTGGGCGCCGTGTTGGCGTCGATGCCGGCCAGGGCCGTGGCGCTGTCGGCATAGGTGTAGCCCTTGGCCTGCATTTCCTGCACCAGGTTGCGGCTGTCCGTGCGCTTGCTCGCGGCATAGATGGACTTGGGCAGGTAGTTGCGCTGGCCTCCGCCCATGAGCACATCCACGCCGGCATTCACCGATTGATCGGCGATGGCGTTGTAGGCATTGCGGTTGCAGATGTGGGCGTAGGTGGCCGCCGGCGTGGCGTGGCCCACGCGGGTGGTCGAGACGGCGCCCACGGCGCGGCCCTTGGCCTTGGACAGCTCCAGCAGCGTGATGGCCGGCGTGCCGTTGCTGCCGTCGGTGGCGCAGGCGCTGTTCTCGCCGGTGACGTATTGCGTGCCGTCAGGCCGGAAAGCCATGGTGTCGGCGGACATGGAGATGACTTCGTTGTTCATCTTCACGCCCGTCATGTAGGCGGACATGGAGGGCGCGCTGTCGGTGGTCTGGCCGTCCTTCGAGAAGGTCTTGACGCGCGCTGCGTACGGCAGCGACTGCATGACAAGAGTGGCGCGCTCGCTGCTGACGAGCTTTGCGGGGTTGCCGGCAGCGATTTCCTTTTCGCCCTTGTAGATGCGGGCCGCGGTGACGGTGACCGGGCCCATGCCGTCGCCCAGGAAGAAGATGACGTTCTTGGCCTCGCCCGCGGCCTGCGCCGCGCCCGATGCCAGCATGGCCACAGCCAGGGCGGTCTTGCAGATTGCGAATTTCATGATGTTCGATTCCTTTGCAGTGCTCACAGGCCAATGGACTTCTTGATGAGGCCGAACACTTCGTTGTTGGTGAGCACGCCCGAGAAGTTCTCTGCCCCCAGGCCCGTGGCGCCCAGGAACACGTCGGCGCCGCCGTGCGTCTCGGACGACGTCGGCACCACGGCTTCCTGCAGGTAGTCGGGGCTTTCCAGCTCGGCAGCGGTGATGGGGCCGCGCGTGGCCTTGCGGTTGGGGCCGGTGCCGAAGCCCAGGACGGTGTAGGGATTGCCGTCCACGTCGGTGGAGGGCTTGCCGTCCACATAGTTGTTCACCAGGCCCAGCACGCCGGGCTTGCCGGGCTGGGTCGGGCCGGTACGGGCCGCATAGCCGTTCATCTGCAGCGTATGGTCGTGGTCGGCGGTGACGACGATCAGCGTGTTCTTCAGGCCGGGGTCGATGGACTGCATCTTGTCCAGCGCCGCCTTGATGGCGTTGTCGAAGGCCACGGTATCCTGCAGCGCGCGGCGGGCGTTGGTGGCATGCAGCGCATGGTCGATGCGACCGCCTTCCACCATCAGGAAAAAGCCTTTCTTGCGGGCGGAGAGCGCGTCGATGGCCTTGCCGGTCATCTCGGCCAGGCTGGGCTCCTTGGCCGGATCGCGGTCCAGGTCGTAGGTCATGTGCTCCTTGCTGAACAGGCCGACGATCTTGGTCTTGCCGTCCACGGGCAGCTTGTCGAAATCGCTCTTGTTCGCGGCAAAGCTGTAATTGGCCTTCTTGAGTTCGGCCACCAGATCGCGTCCGTCGTTGCGCCTGCCGCCGGCAGTCGAAGGCGTGAAGTAGCTCGTGCCGCCGCCAAAGACCACATCGACGCCGTCGCCCAAGCTGGCGTTGTAGCCGGCACCGCCGGGCACCAGGGCTGCGGCGATGGTGTTCTCGGCATCGCGGTGGCAGACGTGCGAATAGGTGGTGGCCGGCGTGGCGTGGGTGATGCGCGTGGTGCTGACCACGCCGGTGCTGTAGCCCGCAGCCTTCATCTGCTCGAGCAGCGTGGGCACGGGCTTGCCGTTGTCGCTGGGGCAGGTGCTGTCGTACTTGACGTAGTAAGGCTTGCCGGCGGCGTCGGCCGCCTGGGTGTCGGCCGACATGGAGATGACTTCGTTGTTCATCTTGACGCCGGTCATATAGGCGGCCATGGAGGGCGCGCTGTCCGTCACTTGGCCGTCGTTGGAATAGGTGTGGATGAAGGCGGTCTCGGGCAGCTGGTCCATGGTCAGCTCGCCGTCTTCGCCCACGCTGTAGATGCGCGCAGCAGTCATCGTGGTCATACCCATGCCGTCGCCCAGGAAGAACAGTACGTTCTTGCTCGTCGACGGACCGTCGCTGCCACCGCAGGCACTGAGCAACAGCGACGCGCCGGCCAGTGCACTGCACAACAATTTTTGCTTCATGCGGATTCCCTCATCGATGGGAGGCTAGCCGCATCCCATACGCGGTGCGCCTCCTTGAATTAGTAAGTAGGCGCACTCTAGGAAATCAACATGTCGATGCAATGACCGTCATATGACAAATGACTCCACCCTGTCACATGACGGGATTTGGGCGGTCATAGAAATGGCGCCCCACGCTCCCCGCTGCGCGTGGGCGCGGCCCCGCCGAGAGGGGATGCTTTTTCACCCTGGGGCGGCCCGGCGATGAAAAAACCCTGCCGTATCAGGCCGGCAAGGTTTTTGCTCCCGAATACAGAGCAGCTGGCAATTTCCATGCATGCGTATCAAAGGTAAAACAGCATGGAATCATTGAAATGCCAGCGTCAACAGCTCACGTTTTTGCAGCTTCCGTGGACAGCATGGCAAAGCGGCTGGCCTGCAGCGATTCGATGCCGAACTCCGCCAGCAGTTGGCGCAGGCGTTGGTCCGCGCTGCGCTTCCTGTGGCCGGTGTAGCGGGCCACGATGAGCTCGTTCTTCATGCTGTGCTCCCAGCCCACCAGCTCCGTCACCGTGACCTGGTAGCCGCAGGCCTCCAGGTACAGGCAGCGCAGCACGTTGGTGATCTGGCTGCCCATTTCGCGCGTGTGGATCGGGTGGCGCCACAGCTCGGCCAGCGGCGTGCGCGACAGCGACAGTGCCTTGGTCTGGCGCAGGCAGGCTGCCACCTCGGCCTGGCAGCAGGGCACCAGCACCATGGCCTTGGCCTTTTTCTCGAGGCCGAAGGCGATGGCGTCGTCGGTCGCCGTGTCGCAGGCATGCAGGGCCGTGACCACGTCGAACCGCTCGGGCATGAAGTCGGCGCGCGCGGATTCGGCCACCGACATGTTGAGGAACTCCATGCGATCGAAGCCCAGGCCGGCAGCCAGCTGCCGCGAGCTTTCCACCAGCGGCGCGCGGGTCTCTATGCCGTAGATGCGGCCGCGACCCAGGCCCTTGAAGAACAGGTCGTAGAGGATGAAGCCCAGATACGATTTGCCCGCGCCATGGTCGGCCAGCGTGACCGCATGCTCGCCCTCGGACAACTCCTGCAGGATGGGCGCGACGAACTGGTAGAGGTGGTAGACCTGCTTGAGCTTGCGGCGCGAATCCTGGTTGAGCTTGCCTTCGCGCGTGAGGATGTGCAGCGCCTTGAGCAGCTCTATGCTCTGGCCTGGCTGAAGCTCCAGCTGGGCCGCAACGTCCTGGGCCGCCGGCTTGCCGGCCAGTTTGTTGTCCGCCCTGGCCATCACTCGCCCTTCACTCCACCATGGCCGGTGACGGGGCAGCGCGGACCCACATCCAGGTCCAGCCAGCCTTCGATGCCGATGTCGCCCAGCACCTGCATGTTGCTCTCGTAAATCGTCTCGGCCTCGGGGAAGGCCTCCACGGCCTTGTCGATGCTGTCCTCGCGCAGCAGATGCAGCGTGGGATAGGGTGAGCGGTTGGTGCAGTTGGTCACGTCATCGACTTCCGTGCCCTCGAACTGGAACTGCGGATGGAAGGACGCGACCTGCAGGATACCGCCCAGGTCCAGCTCCTCGACCATGGCATCGGCCACTTCGAGGAAGTCGTTGAAGTCCAGGAAATCCGGCAGCGCCTGCGGCAGGATGAGCAGCGTGGTGTCGCGCTTTTCGGGGTTGGCCTCGGCCAGGGCTTCGAGCTCGTGGTGCAGGTCCTCGGCCACGCCTTCGGCATCGGTGGCATCGCTGACCACGTAGTGGATCTGCCCCTTGGTATGCACGCCCTTGGCAAACGGGCACAGGTTCAGGCCGATCACGGCTTTCTCCAGCCAGCGCACCGTGTCTTCGATCACGATATCTGGCGGGAAATCCTGATCGGCGGCGGTTGTGGTTTCAGTCATGGCAAGGCCCTCCAAAATACAAACGGGGGCCAGGCCCCCCAGAGGTTGCGCACTGGGCGGGAAAAACTCCGGCTCGGGTACACAGGGCGTCATTCTAGCGAGGCCGACCGGCCAACGCTCGCCCCGCGCCATACGCCAGCGGCGGATTCAGGCATTGCCCAGCAGGCGCAGCCCCGTGATGCGTTCATGCTCGCGCGCCGCGTAGCGGTCCGTCATGCCGGCGATGAAATCCGCCACCACGCGCGCCCGGGCGCTCAGACCGTCGGCCTGCAGCGCGCGCTGCACAAAGCGCGGCTTCATGCCTTCGGGCTCGAGCATATAGGCCGCGAACAGCTCGCTCACCACCTGCTGCGCCCCGCCCATGGTCTGCACGACCTGTGGATGGCGATAGAGGTGCCGGAACAGAAACTGCTTGAGCTGCTGGGAGCCGGCCTTCATCTCGTCGCTGAAGCCCATGAGCACCCGCCCGCAGCCCCGCACATCGGCCACGCTCTTCACCGCCATGGCGGCCAGCCGCCCGCGCGAGGCGTCGATCACGTCGTAGACCTGATCGCTGAGCATGCGGCGAATGCTCTCGTACAGCAGGCGCCGGTCGGACTGCGGCTGCATCAGCTCGGGGTAATCCGCCAAAGTGGCATCGTGGTAGCGCGCGAACAGGGGCACGGCCTCCCTCAGCTGCCCCATGGTGATCAGGCCGGAGCGCACGCCATCGTCCACGTCATGGGCGTTGTAGGCAATGGCATCGGCCAGATTGCACAGCTGGGCCTCCAGCGAAGGCTGTGTACCGTCGAGAAAACGCCGGGCCACGCCCTCGGGCTCGCGCTCTTCCAGCAGCCGCGCGTTGGCCGGCGAGCAATGCTTGAGAATGCCCTCGCGCGTCTCGAAGCTGAGGTTCAGCCCGTCGAACTGCGGGTAGCGCTCTTCCAGCCGGTCGACCACGCGCAGGCTCTGCAGATTGTGTTCGAAGCCGCCGTGCGGCTTCATGCAATCGTTGAGCGCATCCTGGCCCGCATGGCCGAATGGCGTATGGCCCAGGTCATGGGCCAGGCAGACGGCCTCCACCAGATCCTCTTGCAGCCCCAGCGCGCGGGCGATCGAGCGCCCCAGCTGCGCCACCTCCAGCGAGTGCGTGAGCCGCGTGCGGAACAGATCGCCCTCATGGTTCACGAAGACCTGGGTCTTGTAGACCAGGCGCCGGAACGCCGAGGAATGCACGATGCGGTCGCGATCCCTCTGGAAGTCGCTGCGCGTGGGTGCGGCCGCTTCGGGAAACCTGCGCCCCCGGCTCTGGGCCGGGTGGCAGGCGTAGGAGGCCAGAGTCTGCATTCAGTCCCCTCGACAAATCGATGGGGCCACTCTAACAGTTCAATCCATCACTTCGATGATCCCGCTCTGCCCAAGCGCGGCACGCCCCAGGCCAGAGACATCGAGCCAGGGCCGCCCCGCCGCGAAGATGTCGTCCCCCTCGGGGGAAGACGCGCAGCGGCTCAGGGGGCAACCATGTCATCGATGACTTCGCGCACCAATGCATCGGGAGCCGAGCGCACCACGGCCTGACCCGGACCGTCGATCAGCACGAAGCGGATTTCCCCGGCCTCCGACTTCTTGTCCACGCGCATCAGCTCCAGATAGCGGCCGGCATTGTCATGGGCATCGATCACCGCGCCGCGCACGGGCAGGCCGGCGCGCTCGATCAACGTGCGCAGGCGGGCGGCAAAGGCTGCGTCGACCAGGCCCAGGCGCCTGGACAGTTCCGCCGCCATCACCATGCCCGCGGCCACGCCTTCGCCATGCAGCCAGTTGCCGTAGCCCATGCCGGCCTCCATGGCATGGCCGAAGGTATGGCCGAAATTGAGCACGGCGCGCAGCCCCGCCTCTTTCTCGTCCTGGCCCACGACCCAGGCCTTGATCTCCACGCTGCGCTTGACGGCATGGGCCAGCGCCGCGCGGTCGCGCCGGCGCAGGGCGTCGATGTTCTGCTCCAGCCAGGAGAAGAATTCCATGTCGGCGATCGGGCCGTACTTGATGACCTCGGCCAGGCCCGCGCTGAGCTCGCGCCCGGGCAGGGTATCCAGCGTGGCCAGATCGCAGACCACCAGATGGGGCTGGTAGAAGGCGCCGATCATGTTCTTGCCCAGCGGATGGTTGATGGCCGTCTTGCCGCCCACCGAAGAGTCCACCTGCGACAGCAAGGTGGTCGGCACCTGGACAAAGGGCACGCCGCGCATATAGCTGGCGGCGGCAAAGCCCGTCATGTCGCCGACCACGCCACCACCCAGCGCAAACAGCACGGTCTTGCGGTCGCAGCCGTGGGCCAGCAGGCCGTCGAAGATCAGGTTCAGCGTCTGCCAGTCCTTGTGCGCTTCGCCGTCCGGCAGAACGACCGCATGGACTTGCGCATATTTGGCGCCCAACACCTTCTTGAGCCTCTCCAGGTACAGGGGCGCCACCACGTCGTTGGTCACGATCAGCGCCGCCGCGGCTTTGGGCAGGTTCTGCCACGTCGCGCCCTGCCCGAGCAGGTCCTGCGCTATCACGATGGGGTAGCTGCGCTCGCCCAGATCAATCTGCACCGTTTCCATCACCGTCATCCTTATCTACCGTTATTCAAGGCACTGCGCACAAACTGGCACAGCCCAAACCAGAGACGCCGAGCAAGAGCCGCCTCGCGGCGATGGCGTCGTCCCCCTGGGGGGAAGCCGCGCAGCGGCTCAAGGGGGCATGTTCATGGGGTTAGTTCCACCTGCATGGCCACCCGCTGCGCCACCTGCGTGGCCGACAAGCCATTGCCGGCGACCACGAAATCGGCCACCTCCCGGTACAAGGGATCGCGCTGGGCATGCAGGTCCAGCAGGCGCTGCAGCGGATTGGCCACCTGCAGCAAAGGCCTTTGCGTATCGCGCTGCAGCCGCCGTGCAATCTCGTGCGGGGAAGCGCTCAGATAGACCACCTTGGAATGCTCGCGCAACTGGGCACGATTGGCAGGCTTGAGCACGGCACCGCCTCCGGTCGCCACCACCATTTTCTCGGGCAGGGCCAGCAGCCGGGCCAGGACCTCCGTCTCCACTTCCCTGAAGCGCTCCTCGCCCTCGGACGCAAAGAAATCGCGGATGGCGCAGCCGATCTGCTCCTCGATGGCCACGTCCACGTCGACATAACGCATGGACCAGCGCCTTGCCAGATAGCGCCCGATGGTGGTCTTTCCCGAACCGGGGAGTCCCACCAAGGAAATATGTTTCTCAAACACCTGTGTCATCGCCCAAACCTTGCAGCTGCCGCCTGCCTCGTCCCAATGCCCCGAAGGCAAAACGCCATCTTCTCATGTTCGCAGATGCAAAAAGGGTCTGCATGGAGTTCATGCAGACCCTGCCATTACGCGCTGAACAGCTTCAGTGGGCGGCAGAACGCAGCTGATTGAGCATCTTCGGCGTGATGAAGACCAGCATTTCGCGCTTGGAGGATGCCTTGGTGTTGTTCTTGAACAAATGGCCCAGCACCGGAATATCTCCCAGCACGGGTACCTTGTTGACCTGGTTGGTCTCTTCCATTTCGAAGATGCCGCCGATCACCACGGTGCCGCCGTTCTCGACCAGCACCTGGGTCTTGATGTGTTTGGTGTCGATGGCGATCAAACCAGTTTGCGTGGTCTCGCCCCGGCTGTCCTTGTTCACGTCCAGGTCGAGGATGATGTCGCCCTCGGGAGTGATCTGGGGCGTCACCTCCAGTTTCAGCACCGCCTTCTTGAAGGCAATCGTGGTCGCCCCGTTGGGCGCCGTCTGCGAATACGGATACTCGGTACCCTGCTCGATCAAGGCCTTGTTCTGGTCCGCCGTGACCAGGCGCGGATTGGAGATGATCTTGCCGTCGCCATCGGCCTCCATGGCGGAGAGCTCCAGCGAAAGAAAGCGCGTCATCGAGCTGTTGAACACCGAGAAGGCCATCTGCCCCACCGAGCTCACGCCGGAAACGCTGGCCGGCAGATTCACGAAGTTCTTGGAGAAATCCGTCGTCAGCTTGCCCGAACCGTCGCTGGAAATCGAGGATGCGCCCTGGTTGGCAATGCCCGCGGAGAGCGCGCGATTGCCGCCCAAAGCTCCTCCGCCAAACCGCACCCCCAGGGACCGGCCGAAGGTGTCACGGGCTTCCACGATGCGCGCCTCGATCATCACCTGGCGCACCGGTACGTCCAGCGTCGTCAGCAAGGCCTTCATCTCCTCCAGCTTGGCGCCGGTATCGGTGACGAACAGCTGGTTGGTTCTCGGCTCCGCAATGGCCGAGCCGCGCGGCGACAGGAAGCGCGCACTCTGCGCCGTTCCGCCGCCGGAGCCGCCTGCTGTCGCGGTGATCTGCTGCAGGATGTCGGCCGCCTTGGCGTAATTCAGCTGAAAGCCCTGGGTACGCACCGGCTCCAGCTTCTGGATCTCCATCGCGGCTTCGTAGTCGCGCTTGGTGCGCGCATCGATTTCATCCTTGGGCGCGATCCAGAGCACGGAGCCGGACTTGCGCATTCCCAGGCCCTTGGCATCCATGATGATCTGCAGCGCCTGGTCCCAGGGAACGTCCTTGAGGCGCAGGGTCAGGGCACCGGTGACCGTGTCGGAGGTCACGATGTTGAAGTTGGTGAAGTCCGCAATCACCTGCAGCAAGGCGCGCACTTCGATGTTCTGGAAGTTCAGCGACAGCTTCTCGCCGCTGTATCCGGGGCCCTGGGTCAGCTTGCTGGTATCCACCTTCTTCTGGCGGACCTCGAGCACGAACTGATTGTCGCTCTGGTAAGCGCTGTGCTCCCAATCTCCCACAGGGTCCACGCGCATGCGGACACGGTCGCCCTGCTGGGTGGTCGTGATGGTCTGCACGGGAGTGCCGAAATCCGCGACATCGAGTTTTCGGCGCAGATTCTCGGGCAATGAGGTGCGCAGGAAATCCACGACCAGGCCCTTGCCCTCCTGGCGCAGATCGACACCGACCTGGCTGTTGCTCAGTCCGATGACGATGCGGCCGGAGCCGTCGCTGCCGCGGCGGAAGTCCACGTCGCGGATCGGGGATATATCGCTGGATGCGGATTTGTTTTCAAAAATCCTGGACGCAGCGGTATTCGCGGCAGGCGTTGCCGCAGCGACCGGATCCAGCAGAATCAGCAAGGCCTTCCCCTGCCGCTCGGTTCTGTAGGTTGCCGCCGATTTGAGATTCAGGACGATGCGCGAACGCCCCGAGGCTTCCACGATATTCGCGGAACGCAGATTGCCGTGATTGAAATCGACCACGGATTTACCCGAGCCATTGCTCACCCCTGGGAAGTCCAGTGCAATGCGGGCCGGGGACTGGATCACAAACCCCGTGGGGTCCGCGGCCAGGGGTTCGGAAAATTCGACACGGATGACTTCGGTCCCCGCCTGCTGGGTCCCCGAGACCGATTCGATGCGGGCCTGTGCCCAGGCCAGCGAGCTCAGCAACAAGCCGCCGAGGGCCAGGCCCCACCGGGCTCTTGCCAGAATGCCATGGTTTGCATCCATCATTTCTTTCCCTCCTGCAACTCCAAAGTACTTGTTCTCTCTATCCAATCCCCCCCGCCGTCTTGCACGATTTCCCTCAACTGGACGGAGTTTTCGGAGATTCGGATGACTTTTCCGTAGTTCTGCCCCAGGTAATTGCCTGCGCGGACCTGGTACAGCAGATTCCCCACCTTGATCAACGCCGTCGGCACGCCTTTCTTGTCCAGGCTGCCCACCATCGTCATCGCATCCAGCGGCTCCGCCTCCAGCGGCTCCTTGCGGCGATTGAGCTCCGGCGCGATCAGGCTGGTATTGCCGCTGGATTGCGCGGACTCGCGCCGCAAGACCTGGATCAGCTTCAACGGACTGAAAGGGTCCATCCCATTGCCTGCCATATAGGCCTGGGGCTTGAAGGGCTTGGGTTCTTCCAGAGGCGTGACCTGCGGCTTGGCATTGGCCCGCTCCTGCGCCATCCAGGTGCGCAGTTCGTCCTCGTCGGAAGAAAGGCAGCCCGATAAAAGCAGGCAGCCGGCCATTGCCGTCATCCACGCGAAAGGCAATCGCTTCATTTCTTGCCCTTTCCTGCGGCGGCTGCGCGCTGCGCCTGCACCTCTTCCGCATCCAGATAGCGGAAAGTGCGGGCCGTGGCGTCCATGCTCAAGGTGTCCCCATCTTTGGCGGCAGGCGCGATCGACAGATTGTTCAAGGTCACGATGCGAGAGAGGAAGGCCACGTCGGACGCGAAGGCGCCGATATCGTGATAGCGGCCCGTGACCTTCAAGGCAATCGGCAGCTCGGCGTAGTACTCCTTGGTCACCATGGAGCCCGGGCGGAACACTTCAAACTGCAGGCTGCGGCCCAAGCCGGCCTGATTGATATCGGAGAGCAGGGCCGCCATCTCGGCCTTGCTGGGCAGCTGTTTTTCCAGCTGCGTCACATACTGCTCCACCTGTTCGCGCTGCTTTTTCAGGGCATCCAGGCTGACCGCCTTGACCAGCTTGGTCTTGAAGTCCTGGCGCAGGCTCACCTCGGTGTTTTGCTCCCGTTCCAGCTCATCCTGATAATCCTTGAGCATGGAGAACCACAGCAGCGCCGCCACGGCAGCGGCCGCAGCGACAAAGAGCAGCGTTTTCGGCAGCGCGGGCCAGACCGACGGGTCGTTGCGATCCAGATTCTTGAACTGGCGCTGAACCTTCTGCTGCAGCGCAGAGAAATCAAGGTTCGCTGACTTCTTCTTTTTAGCCATTACTTCGCCTTCACAGAAGAATTGGCCACAGCCAGGTTTTTCTCTGCATCGCTGGCGCGCGTCAGATTGAAGCGCAAAGTGAATGCCGCCGCCCTGCGCTTTTCCTTGGCCGTCACATCCACGGTCTTGGCCACGATCTCCTGGAGCTCCGGCTTGGAGAACCAGGGCGTTCCCTCGGACAGGTTGCGCAGCACTTCCGAGATGCGTTCGTTGGATTGCGCCGTGCCCTGCATGGTCACCACCAGGCCGTCCTGCTTGAGGCTGGTGATGTAGACGCCGTCCGGCAGCTGCTTGACCAGTTCATTGAGCATGTGGACCGGCAGATTGCGATCCGACTGCAGGTCTTCCACGGCCTTCTGCCGGGCCCGCAAGGCGGCGATTTCGCCCTCCAGTCCGGCAATTTCCTTGATCTGCGCTTCCAGCACCTTGATCTCGGAGCGCAGTACCTCGTTTCTGGCCTGCTGGTTTTCGATCATGGCCTGGAAATACCAGTAGATCAGGCCGGCAATCAGCAGCCCCCCCAGGGCGGACAGGACAAGATTGACGTGGAAAGCGTCTTTTCTGCGTTTTTTCGCAGCCTCCCGGTGAGGCAATAGATTGATCAGGATCACGCCAAGAACCTCCGCATTGCCAGACCGCAGGAGGTGAGATAGGAAGATGCCTCGCGGGCCATCTTCTTCAGGCGCACGCCGCTGCCGATCTCCATGCCGTCAAAAGGATTGGCCAGGCTGCAGGCAAAGCCCGTCTGCTGGCTCACCGCCTCGACAAGGCCGGGCAGGGAAGCAGAACCTCCCGCCATCAGAATATGGTCGACGCGGTTGTAGGGCGTGCTGGTGAAGAAGAACTGCAGCGCGCGCGCCACCTCCTGCGTCAGACTTTGCACGAACGGCTTGAGCACGGCCGACGAATAGTCGTCCGGCAGATCGCCGCCGCGCTTCTTGGCCTCGGCCTCCTCCGGGGAGAAACCGTACTGGCGTGCGATCAGCTGCGTCAGCTGGGCCCCGCCGAAAGCCTGGTCCCGGTCGTACAGCACATCGTCGTTGCGCAGCACCTGCATGCTGGTGGTCATGGCCCCGACTTCAAACAAGGCCACCACGGCATCCAGCCCTTCGCCCGGCAGGCGCTGGATCAGTCGCGCCGCAGCCATGCGCGAGGCATGGGGCTCGATATCGATCACCACCGGCTTGAGTCCCGCGGCCTCGGCCAGGCCCTGGCGATCCTGCACTTTCTCGCGGCGCGAAGCCGCAATCAGAACGTCCACGTCTCCGGGAGAGCTCGTGGAAGGTCCGATGATGCAGAAATCCAGGCTGACTTCGTCCAGCGAGAACGGAATGTACTGGTTGGCCTCCGACTCGACCTGGACTTCCAGCTCCTGCTCGGTCATGCCGGAAGGAAGCACAATCCGCTTGGTGATCACGGCCGATGCCGGCAGCGCCATCGCCACATTCTTGGTGCGCGTGCCGCTTTTCTTGACCACGCGGCGCACGGCCTCGGCCACTTCATCGAATTTCTCGATGTTGCCGTCAGCGATCCAGCCCTTTTCCAAAGGCTCGATGGCGCAGCGCTCGAGCTGCACCTCGCCGGACTTGCCCTTGACCAGCTCCACCAGCTTCACACTGGAGGAACTGATATCGATGCCAATCAACGGCGCAGACTGACGACTGAATAAAGAGCTCACATCCATCAAGATGCGCCCCCCTCTTTTTACTTGTAAATAAAGAAACAAAACCTCACTCTGAAGCAGCATGCTATCAGCAAGCCATGTGTCTCAAAACATTGGATACAAGGCGCTTACAAGGATGCGTGGCCAAAAAAACACAGTCTTGAATCCTGTTAAATGCAACAACTGAAATGTCACGTTTGCAAGTCCCGAAAAGGGAAGGGCCTAGCATGGCCGGCTTTCCCCGTGGATGCTGAAGCTGTCGGCCAACCCGGCGCACACATCGAAGAGGGCGCATTTCTATAATGCGACACCCCTTGCACAGACCGCGAAATGCCGCCCTCAGACAAATCCGCCCCTCAAGCCTCCCGCCCTCAGCCCACCCCGAACAAGCGTATGCACTGGTTCCCCCGCGCCATTCTCTGGCTGGCCGGCCTTGCCGTCGCCGCAGCCCTGGCCCTGGTGCTCACGGTGGCGGTCGCCCTGGCAATGGCCTACCCCAATCTGCCCGATGTCTCCGAACTCGCTGACTACAGGCCCAAGCTGCCGCTGCGCATCTACTCCAGCGAAGGTGCGCTGCTGGGCGAATTCGGCGAGGAGCGCCGCACGCTGACCCCGATCCAGGACATTCCCAAGGTCATGACCAACGCGGTGCTGGCCATCGAGGACACCCGCTTCTTCGAGCACGGCGGCGTGGACTACAAAGGCATGCTGCGCGCCGCCATCGCCAATCTGGGCCGGGTCAAGAGCCAGGGTGCCTCGACCATCACCATGCAGGTGGCGCGCAATGTGTACCTGTCTTCCGAGAAGACCTTCACGCGCAAGATCTACGAAGTTTTGCTGACGTTCAAGCTCGAGCACCTGCTGAGCAAGAACCAGATCCTCGAGATCTACATGAACCAGATCTATCTGGGCAACCGCGCCTACGGCTTTGCCGCGGCCTGCGAGGCCTATTTCGGCCATCCGCTCAAGGACATCACGGTGGCCGAGGCCGCCATGCTGGCCGGCCTGCCCAAGGCTCCCTCGGCCTACAACCCGATCAGCAACCCCAAGCGCGCCCGCATACGCCAGCTCTACATCATCGACCGCATGGAGGAAAACGGCTTCATCACGGTCGATCAGGCCAAGCAGGCGCGTGTAGAACCGCTCAAGATCCGCACCGCCAGCAACAGCACCCGCGTGCATGCCGAATACGTGGCCGAAATGGCCCGCCAGCTCATCTTTGCCCAGTACGGCAACGAGGCCTATACGCGCGGCCTGAACGTCTACACCACCCTCAATGCCGGTGAACAGGAAGCCGCCTACAGCGCGCTGCGCGACGGCATCATGAACTACGAGCGCCGCCAGAAATACCGCGGCCCGGAAAAATTCATCGCCCTGCCCACCAGCCCTCAGGAGCTTGAAGACGCCATCGACGATGCACTGGCCAACCACCCCGACAACGGCGATGTGATTGCCGCCGTGGTGCTCGACGCCTCCCCGCGCAAGATCGTCGCCTCGCGCGCGGACGGCGAGCATTTCGAAATCACGGGCGACGGGCTCAAGCCCGCCGAATCGGGATTGAGCCCCAAGGCTCCGCCCAACATCAAGATCCGCCCCGGCGCCGTCATTCGCGCCGTCAAAACCGCCAAGGGCTCCTGGGAAATCACCCAGCTGCCCGAGGTGGAAGGCGCCTTCGTCGCCATGGTGCCGCAGACCGGGGCCATCCGGGCCCTGATCGGCGGCTTCGACTTCCAGAAGAACAAGTTCAACCACGTCACCCAGGCCTGGCGCCAGCCCGGCTCCAGTTTCAAGCCGTTCATCTACTCGGCGGCGCTGGAAAAAGGCTTCTCGCCCGCCACCATGATCAACGACGCCCCGATCTTCTTCAGCGCGTCGACCACCGGCGGCCAGCCTTGGGAACCCAAGAACTACGACGGGCGCTATGACGGCCCCATGACCATGCGCACGGGCCTGAACAAGTCCAAGAACATGATCTCCATCCGCCTGCTGCAGGCCGTCGGCCCCAAGCAGGGACAGGAGTGGGCGACGCGCTTCGGCTTCGAGGCCTCCAGGCATCCGGCCTATCTGACCATGGCCCTGGGCGCCGGCTCGGTGACGCCGTTGCAGCTGGCTGCCGGCTACTCGGTGTTCGCCAACGGCGGCTACCGCGTCAACCCCTGGCTGATCGCCAAGGTGGTGGACCACAAGGGACGCATTCTTTCCGAATTCACGCCCCCGCCCGTCAATGATCTGCCGCAAGCCATTCCGGCCCGCAACGCCTTCGTCATGGACACGCTGCTCAACGACGTGGCCCGTGTCGGCACCGCGGCACGCGCCCAGGCCACGCTCAAGCGCCCCGACCTGTACGGCAAGACGGGCACCACCAATGACTCGGTGGATGCCTGGTTCGCCGGCTTCCAGCCCACGCTGGCCGCCGTGTCCTGGATAGGCTACGACACGCCGCGCAATCTGGGCTCGCGCGAAACCGGCGGCGGCCTGAGCCTGCCCATCTGGATCAGCTTCATGCAGCACGCGCTCAAGGGCGTGCCGGTTGCCGAGATGGCCGTGCCTCCCGGCGTGGTCAGCATGGGCGGCGACTGGTACTACGAGGAGAACGCCCGCAGCGGCGGCGCCGGCAACCTGGGCATGGAGGGCAGCGACTCCAATGCAGCCGGCACCAGCCCGCCGCCGCCAGCCGAGGAGCGCAGCCGCATCCTGGACCTGTTCAGGAACTAACGCCCCCTGAGTCGCTTCGCGCCTTCCCCCAAGGAGGGCGACGGCCTTTGCTGCGGGACGGCCCTTGCTGGCCGTCACCGACTCGGGCCGTGCCAACTCCAAGGCAGCGCCGCAGGCGCTCGTCCAGAAACAACCAAGCCCGTCGCCATCGGGGGACAGGCTTGGTTGTTTGGAGAACGCTTATTTCAGCGCCTGGAACTGCAGACTCAGGCCGGACTGCTCTGCGGCGTAGCTGCTGAGGTTGGCAAAGAATTCGCCAGCGCCCTTGGTGTCCACCCAGGTGTTCCGTGCGGCATCGAAGCGGTAGTGGAAGCCGCCGGCCTTGGCGGCCAGCCAGATTTCATGCAAAGGCTTTTGCTGGTTGATCACGATCTGGCTGCGGTTGGCAAACACCAGGGTCACCATGCCGCCCACGCGCTGGGCATCGATGTCGGCATCGGTTTCATCGTTGATGCGGTCGCAGCATCGCTCCACAGCCAAAAGCAGTTGCTCCGCGCGGTCCAGGTATTCAAGATCAGTCATTACAATTCGCACATGTTGAAAGCCCCTCAAATTCTAGTCAGGAGCATTGCCCTTGCGGCCTGTGCGGCGTCCCTGGCCGCGCTGGCCGGCTGCGGGCAGAAAGGCCCGCTGTTCCTGCCCACCGATCCGGCGGCGCGCGACCGCGCCACGCTGCCCGAAACATTGGGCATTTCGCGCCGGCCGGCGCCCGAGACCCAGCCGGCCCCCAAGGCCCCAAAGACCGAAACGCCCGCAACCGACAGCGCCCCGGACAAGTCCGTCGACGGCCAGGAACCCAGCGCGCCCCAACCCTGATCCGTGGCGCGCCCCGGTTGACGCACGTCAATGCCTCCAGCGGGTTTGCCTTCTAGAGTGCGGGCATCTTGTTCCTTGGCAAACCCGCCATGCCCATAGAGCTCTATCGCGACAAACACCATGCCTGCCTGATGTTCACCGACCTGATCGAGGAGGACGGGCAGGCCATCCAGGCCAACCAGTTCCTGATCGTCGATCACGGCGTGGGCGCCATCATCGACCCGGGCGGCAACCTCGCGTTCAACGAGCTGTTCATGGGCATGTCGCGCCACTTTCCGCCGCAGAAACTCGCCTACCTGATTGCGTCGCACGCAGACCCGGACATCATTGCCTCGCTGGACCGCTGGATGACCTCCACCCAGGCCCAGCTGGTCATCTCGCGCATCTGGGAGCGTTTTGCCCCCCACTTCACCAAGGCGGGCAAGACGGAGAACCGCGTCATCGGCGTGCCCGATGCCGGCGGCCGGCTGCCGCTGGGCAGCAGCGAACTGCTGCTGCTGCCAGCGCATTTTCTGCACGCCGAGGGCAACTTCCATTTCTACGACCCCATCAGCCGGATTCTGTTCACGGGCGACCTGGGCGTATCGCTCACCACGGGCGCCCAGGCCCAGCGCCCGGTGACGGATCTCAGGCCGCATATCGCGCGCATGGAAGGTTTTCACCGGCGCTACATGGTCTCCAACAAGATCCTGAAGCTCTGGGTGCAGATGGCGCGCCAGTTGCCCATCCACATGATCGTTCCCCAGCATGGGGCTCCCATCATGGGCCAGCAGGCCATTGATGAGCTGTTCCACTGGCTCAAGGGCCTGCAGTGCGGCATAGACTTGTTCGACCAGCGCGCCTACCAGTTGCCCACGGCCGAGATCGATCCCGCCACGCGCCAGGTACGGCCGCCGCTGCGGGCCGTGGCCGGTGGCTGATCAGGCCGCCTGGGCCCTGACGGGGCGCATCACCTGCCATATGCGCCACGACATCAGCAACCCAAGGATGGCGGCATAGAGCGCCACCTCGGCAAAATTGTTCTTGCCCGCGCGCATCCAGAAAAAATGCAGCAGCGCCAGCGGCACGACGACATAGACCGCGCGGTGCAGCCACTGCCAACGCTTGCCGCCCATGGCCTTGAGCACGAACTTGGGCGAAGTCGCGGCCAGCACGGTGAGCAGCAGCCAGGTCAGAAAGCCCACGAGGATGAAGGGCCGCTTGGGAATGTCGGCCACGATGTCGTCCCATTCCAGCCCCATGTCGAACCATGCATAGCAAAGCAGGTGCAGGCAGGCATAGAAGAACACGTACAGGCCCAGCATGCGCCGAAAGCGCGCCAGCACCGGCAGGCCAAGAAGCTGGCGCAGCGGCGTGACGGCCAGGACGATGCACAGAAAGCGCAGGGTCCAGTCCCCGGTCCTGCGCAGCAGGGCCTCCGCAGGGTTGGCGCCCAGCGTATTGGCCACCGCGCCATTCAGCAGCCAGGCGAAGGGCAGCAGGCACAGCACGAAAAGCAGAGGCTTGACCCAGGGCTTCAGCAGCTGCTTTTGTAAGAACGTGCTCATAATCTCCTCGCGCCGCGACAGCGGCTCTGCGGGATGGGATGCAAGGCGCCATACCGCAGCAATAGCCGTGCTATTGCGAGGATTTGCAACGCCGCAGACCGCCCGCAAAGCCACTGTCCCCAAGGGTTGGAGCGCAATCGGGCGATTTCTTCACGCTGTCTCTTGCTTGCACCCCGGTGCAAGCTGCGGGTCATCGCTTCGAACTCATCCCGATTGCGCTCCAACGCGGCTGCGTAGAGATCATGAGCACGTTCTAAGGCCCGCATCAGTAGAACTTCTTCAGATCCATGCCCGCGTAAAGCTGCGCCACCTGATCGCCATAGCCGTTGAACAGCAGCGTCTTGCGCTTCTTCGCGAACAGGCCGTCCTCGCCTATGCGCCGCTCGGTGGCCTGGCTCCAGCGCGGGTGCGGCACATCGGGGTTCACATTGGAATAAAAGCCGTACTCGTTGCGCGCGGCCTTGTTCCAGGCCGTGCCGGGCTCCTTGTCCGTCAGGCGGATCGCCACGATGCTTTTGGCGCTCTTGAAACCGTACTTCCACGGCACGACCAGGCGCAGCGGCGCGCCGTTCTGGTTGGGCAGCACTTCGCCATACATGCCGAAGGCCAGCAGCGTGAGCGGATGCATGGCTTCATCCAGGCGCAGGCCCTCGGTATACGGCCAGTCCAGCACGCGGCTGTCCAGGCCCGGCATCTGCGCCTTGTCGGCCAGGGTGACGAACTCCACGTATTTGGCACTGGAGAGCGGTTGCACCTTCCTGAGCAGCTCGGAGAGCGAGTAGCCGACCCATGGAATCACCATGGACCAGCCTTCCACGCAGCGCAGGCGGTAGATGCGCTCCTCCTGGGGCGCCAGCTTGAGCAGCGCATCGATATCGAGGATCTGGGGGTGCTGCACCAGCCCTTCGACCTTGACGGTCCAGGGCCGGGGCTTGAGCGTGTGCGCACTGCGGGCCGGGTCGCTTTTATCCACGCCGAACTCGTAATAGTTGTTATAGCTCGTGGCATCGGCGTAGCTGGTGGCGCGCTCCATGCTCACGGCACCCGCCACCTTGCTCGGTACACCGACCAGGGCCGCCAGCTTGCCCGGGCGTTCGGTGGCGGCCCAGGCGTCGCGTGCGACCCAGCCGGCCAGCACGGCACCGGCCGCGCCGCCGGCCGCCGCCTGCAGCAGCGCGCGGCGCTGCAGGTACACGGATTGCGGCGTGATCTCGCTGCTCAGACGATGTTGAAAGCCAGGGCCGTGGTCACGTATCAGCATTGCGCACTCCGCTAAAGGTGGAATCTCGCCATCATGCCGGGCATGGCGTGAAACAGCGAGACTGCTGCAAGGTCAGACATTTGTCGGACCCGCAAAGTTCCTCCTGAGCATTCACAGACATGAAAAAAGGAGCTGCCTGCGCTTTTCACTCCATGATTTCAAAGATTTTTCACCTTGATATCCATGGAAAATCAGCGTTGGCAGCTCCTTTTTCAGAAGCAATCTGCTGCTTACAGCTCGCCGTAGCTATGCAGGCCCGAGAGGAACATGTTCACGCCCAGGAAGGCAAAGGTCGTCACCACCAGGCCGGCCAGGGCCCACCAGGCCGACATCGTGCCGCGCAGCCCCTTCATGAGGCGCATGTGCAGCCAGGCCGCATAGTTGAGCCAGACGATGAGCGCCCAGGTTTCCTTGGGGTCCCAGCTCCAGTAGCCGCCCCAGGCCTCGGCCGCCCACAGCGCGCCCAGCACCGTGGCGATGGTGAAGAAGGCAAAGCCCACGGCAATCGCCTTGTACATCACGTCGTCCAGCACTTCGAAGCTCGGCAGGCGCCCGGCAATGCGCTGGCGGCCCAGCAGAATGCCGGCCACGATCAGCGCCGAGATGCCGAAATACACCATCCAGTAGCTGCTGCCCTTGTCGGTTGCACTCGGGCGGAACACGATGGGCTCGAAGCACAGCACCACGCCCAGCAGCCACAGGGGCGCGAGCTTGTACCAGCGGGTCTCGCCCGCCTGCTGCTTGATCAGATAGGCGAAGGCCACCATGGCCGACATCGCGAAGGTGCCGTAGCCGATGAAATTGGCCGGCACGTGCAGCTTCATCCACCAGCTCTTGAGCGCGGGCACCAGCGGCTGGATCTCGTAGGCTTGGCGTTCCACCGTGTACCACAGCAGAAAGCCCACGGCCGCGCTGACCACCAGCATCACGAAGCCGCCCAGCGCACGCGTCTGGTAGTGTTCTTCGAAGTACAGGTAGAAGATGGCCGTCAGCCAGCAGAACAGCACGAACACTTCGTAGAGATTGCTGACGGGGATGTGGCCGATGTCGGGCCCCATCACATAGCTCTCGTACCAGCGCACCATGGTGCCGATCAGCGCCATGGTGACGGCCAGCCACACCAGGCGCGAGCCCAGCAGCGACATGGTGGAGCTTTCGCCCTTGGCAAGCATGCCGATCCAGTAGAACACGGTGCTGATGAAGAACACCACGCTCATCCACAGGATGGCGGACTGGCTGGACAGGAAGTACTTGAGGCCGAACACGGTTTCCGAGCGCGCCAGATCGGCGCCTTCGGGCCCCTGGTACAGGCTGATGGCCAGCAGCGCCATGACGGCCACCACCAGCATCAGCGCGCGCAAGGGACGCCAGAACCAGCCCAGCCAGATCATGCCGGGAATGGCAGCCAGCAGAATGCCCTTCTCGTACACGTCCATATAGGCCGCATAGCGCTGCAGCGCATAGCCCAGGCCCACGGCCACCACGACCGCGAACAACCAGTCAAACCAGTTGCGGCGGGCGAAGTAGCCTTCGTTCAAAGTCAGGGTCGCGTTCGTGCTTGTCGTGACGGTGTTCATACCGAACCTCCGGATGTCTTCTTGGCTATGGGCCTGGCCCCGATCAGCTTGTCGGCCAGCACACCGAACTCGCGGTCGCCGTCCAGTGTCTTGCGGTTGGTGGACAAGGCCATGCTGGCATGGCTGCCGCCATTGTGCGGCGTCAGCCAAACCCACAGGCGCCTGTCGCGCACGTACAGCATGGCGAACACGCCGAGGATCAGCAAGGCGCAGCCCAGATACACCACGTTCTTGCCTGGGGCTCGCGCCACCTGGAACACGCTGGCCTGCACCTGCTTGAAGTCCTGCAGCATGAACACCAGCGGCACGGGGTAGAACTGGGCGTCGCTGAGCGAGAACACCGCCTGCGTCATGAAGGACTGGGTCTTCTCGCTGGCGTCCAGGGGCTTCTGGCCCGCCTGCTCGCGCACCTGCTGGGTCAGCTCGAACAGCACGCCGTTCAGGATGCGCACCAGCACCTCGCCGGCACGCTCGCGCTCGGCCTCGGGCACATTGGCCTCCATGAAGTCCGACAGCGCCTGCAATCCGCCCAGAGGCTTGCCGTTCGGCCCCTTGCGGCCGCCCTGTCCGGCACTTTTGCCCGCGAACAGCTCCAGCGCCTTGAGCGCCGACTGGGTCAGCGGCTCGGCCAGCTCGGGCCGGGATGCGTCCACGGCCTTCTTCACATAGGCTCGCGCGGCCTTCTCGCCCATGGCGGGGTCCTGCATGGCGGTACGCAGGCGCATGAAGGTGTTCAGCGTGCCCTCCGGATCGGCCGGAATGCGCAGATAGCGCATCTGGTCGGCCTGGTTCTCGCGCAGGCCCAGCAGGAACACCGGCTGGCCGTCGCCCATGTCCACGGGCAGCATGTAGTTCTGGAACTCGCGCGCCTGGCCGGCCGCATCACGCAGCTTGTAGCCGATGCTGGGGCCGATGTTGCGCAAATCCTTCTTGCCATTGGTCTTGTGGGCCGCGCCCAGGCGATCCTCGATGGACTGCTTGAGGTTGACCTTGCGCACGTCGGCGCCCTGACCCTTGTTGTTCTCGCCGAAGTTCTCCACGTTGATGGTGCGCAGACCCGTGAACTCCAGCGTGACCTTCTCTTGCTTGCCGTCAGGCTCCTGCTGGGTGAAGACCGTGGAGTTGCCGATCATGCCCTCGACATCGAAAGCCTTTTCGGCGCTGTCCAGCGGCACGGCATGCAGCTTGACGGTGGAGCCGCCATCGTCAAAGCTGGACTGGTAGATCTCTATGCCCTTGTAGCTGGCCGGGTGGTTGACCTCGACGCGCTTTTCCAGCTTCTCGCCGGTTTCGCGGTCGTGGATCACGATGTCGCTGGCAAACAGCTTGGGCATGCCCGTGGAGTAGTACTCCACGATGAATTTCTTCAGTTCCACCGAAAATGGCAGCTCTTGCAGCAGGATGCCGTCCGATTGACTCAGGATGGCGGTCCCCGACTGCGTGCCCTCGGACACCATGAGATTGCCGCGGAAGGTCGGGTTGCGCAGCGACAGGCGGTGCTCTGGCGACACCTCCGAGATCATGCCGCCGCCGGTATAAGGCGTCTTGCCGCCCAGCAGCATCTGCGCGCGCACGATGAGGTCGCCGTCGAACAGGCCGCCCAGGCAGATCAGGATGATGGCGCTGTGCGCCGCGATATAGCCGAGCTTGCTCACCGCGCCGGCCTTGGCGGCCAGCATCCAGCCCGTGCCCGGACCGGCGGCCGTGTCGCGCTGCTGCAGCTTCACCTTCCAGCCGCCCGAGGTCAGCTGCCGACCTATGCGCTTGGCCGCTTCCTCGGTGCTGCCCGGCACCTCGCCCTCGGCCCGGTGGTGAAAGGCCTTGAGGCTTTGCTCACGGATGTTTTCCTTGTAGGTGCGGATGTCGGCCAGGTACTTGGGCGCATGGCGCGCCACGCACAGCGTGGTGCTGATCACCAGAAACGCCAGGATCAGCAGAAACCACCAGGCGCTGTAGACCGCATTGAGCTTGAGCGCCAGGAACAGCTGGGCCCAGAAGGGACCGAACTGGTTCACATAGTTGGTCAGGGGCTCGTGCTGCTTGAGCACGGTGCCTATGACCGAGGCGATGCAAATCACCGTGAGCAGCGAAATCGCAAACCGCATGGACGCCAGTAGCTCCAGGGTCGCGCGCGCGGCTGGCGAGCGTGAGGGATCGCGGTCGCTGATAGAGAGGTCTGACATGGATTGCTGACGAAAAAAAGGCGGGACCATCCGCTTGCGCGATGAACCCGCCTGGCTTTTGGGGTGCCGAACTTGCGAAAGTTCCCCAGGGTTTACCCCGAAACTTCTCGCCAGTGAACTAAAGCTTTAACGCAAGCCAGCAATATAGTCTGCCACGGCCTTGATTTCACGGTCGTTGAGCTTGGCAGCAACCTGGGCCATGGGAATGCTATTGGCACGCGAGCCGTCACGGAAAGCCGTCAGGGTCTTGACGGTATAGTCCGCATGCTGGCCCGACAGGCGTGGATACTGGGCCGGAATGCCCGCCCCGTTGGGGCTGTGGCAGCCGGCGCAGGCCGCGATATTGCGCTCCTGGATGCCGCCGCGGTAGATGCGCTCACCCAAGGTCACAAGATCCTTGTCCTTGGAAAAGCCGTCCTTGGCCTTCTGGGAGTGCAGCCAGGCCGCGACGTTCTGCATGTCGGCGTCGCTGAGCGTGGCCGCCATGCCCTTCATGATCGGGTCGTTGCGCTTGCCGTCCTTGAACTCGCGCAACTGCTTGACCAGGTATTCGGGATGCTGGCCCGCCAGCTTGGGCTGCAGCGGCACGGTGGAGTTGCCGTCGGCCGCATGGCAGGCCGCACAGACGGCGCCATAGCTGGCCTCGCCCTTGGCGAGATCAACCTTGGCGGGCTTGGCCCCGGGAGTGGCGGGCGTTTCCCCGGCCGCAAAAGCGGGGAAGGCAGGTGCTGCGAAAATGGCAGCCGTCAGCAACGAGGCAAGCAACTTCATATCAGGGGCTGGGTCTATTGTTGAGAGCGCGAATCCGTCCGATTCTACAATGGGCCTCCCTGAAATAGATACCGTCATGACCCATGCTTCCCCGGATACACCCCCCGGAAAAACACAATCTTTGATCGACAGCAAGCTCGCCATGGGCTGGATGCATACCGCGCGGTTTTTCACCACCGCGGCCCAGCTCCACCAGCTCCCGGCCGTCGAGGTCCCCGAGATTGCCTTCGTCGGCCGCTCCAACGCGGGCAAGTCCACCTGCATCAACACGCTGACCCAGCAAAAACAGCTGGCCTTCGCCTCCAAGAAGCCCGGCCGCACCCAGCACATCAACCTGTTTGCCCTGGGCAAGCAGGGCGTGACCGATGCCGTGCTGGCCGACCTGCCCGGCTACGGCTATGCCGCCGTTTCGCGCTCGGACAAGGAACGCTGGCAGCGCGTGATGCTCAACTACCTGATCAGCCGCGAGAGCCTGTCGGCCGTGGTGCTGCTGTGCGACCCGCGCCTGGGCCTGACCGAGCTGGACGAAGCCCTGCTCGAAGCCATACGCCCGCGCGTGGAGCAAGGCCTCAAGTTCCTGATCCTGCTGACCAAGGCCGACAAGCTCACGCGCGCCGAGCAGGCCAAGGTGCTGTCCATCACCAAGCTCAATGCCGGCGGCGGCGAAGTGCGCATGTTCTCCGCGCTCAAGAAGCAGGGCGTGGACGACGTGGCCCAGCTGCTGTGGCACTGGTGCCATCCCGAGGGCCTGCAGCCCGCCGCGGTCACCGATGCGACGCCACCCGCCGAGGAGCCCCGGCAAGAATAGCCGCAGGCGTTTGATGAGCAAGCGCTGGAGGGCACCATGGTCAGCGTTTGCATGCATTCCCTGCCGAACGGCATAAACCTGGAGTGCCGCAGCAGCGGCCGTGCAGGCCGGCCGCTGCTGCTGTTTCTGCACGGCTTCCCCGAAGGCGCCTTCATCTGGGACGAGCTGCTGGAGCAGTTCGGCGGCAGCCATCGCTGCGTGGCGCCGAATCTGCGCGGCTATGGCCGCTCCAGCCAGCCCGAAGATGTCAGCGACTACCGGGCCAAGCTGCTGGTCGACGATCTGAAGTCGCTGATCACGCTGGAAAGCCCCGGCCAGCCGGCCGCCTGCGTCATTGCCCATGACTGGGGCGGAGCCGTGGCCTGGGGGCTGGCCAATCGCCACCCCAACCTGCTGGAGCGGCTTTTCATACTCAATTCACCGCATCCAGGCACCTTCTTGCGTGAATTGCAACGCAATCCACGGCAACAGGCTGCCAGCCAGTACATGCATTTCCTGCGCCGCCCCGATGCGCCGCGGCTGCTGGCCGAAAACGACTGGCAGCGCATGCTGGGCTTTTTCCAGACCCCCCAGGGCGACATGCCCGCCTGGATGACGCCTGGGCTCGAGGCGCAATACAAGCGGCACTGGAACCTGGGCGTGCACGGTGCCTGCATGTACTACGCGGCCAGCCCGCTGGCCCCGCCCCGCCCTGGTGACGGCGAAGACGCGCCGCACGACATCCGGGGGCTGACGCTGCCGCCCGAGATGCTGAACATTCCCATGCCCACGCGCATTCTCTGGGGCGACCAGGACCTGGCCCTGCAGCCCGCGCTGCTGGAGGGGCTGGAGCAATGGGTGCCGCGGCTCCAGGTGGAGCATGTCAGCGATGCCAGCCACTGGCTGGTGCACGAACAGCCCCAGGCCGTCATCCGAACCCTGCAGGATTTCCTGGCAGAGCCTGCAAAAAAATGAGCTGACAGCGCTTTACCATCAAGCGCCTCAACCCTTTTTCACTCAATTTTCGGATGCTTTGCCGTACAGCGACGGCTCGCCATCGGGCCGCGTCTTGAAGCGCTTGTGCACCCAGTAGTACTGGGCCGGCATGGTCATGATGGCGGCCTGCAGCTCGCGGTTCATGCGCGCCGTGTCTTCCACGTGGTCGTCGGAAGGAAAATTTCCCCAGGCCGGCGTGAGCTCGGCCACATAGCCTTCGGGCGTCATGCGGTTGTACAGCGCCACCACCTTGGCCTTGCCCAGCCGGGCAAAGCGCGAAAGCGACGGGATGGTTGCCGTATTCGGCACGGCGAAGAATGGCACGAACACCGAATCGTTCTTGCCGTAGTCCATGTCGGGCAGCAGGTACAGCAGGCCGCCCTTGCGCAGGCAGGAGATGATGGGCTTGACGCCATCGGCGCGGTTGAGCATGCGCACATTGCCGAAGCGCTGGCGGCCGGCCATGAACCAGGCGTCCAGCGCCGGATCGGGGTTGGTGGCGTAGATGGAGGTGAACTCGCGGCCGGTGTTGAGCGGCAGCGCCAAGCCCCCGGCATCCATGCTGTAGAAGTGCGGAGCGAACACGATGGTGGCCTCGCCGCCGTCGAGTTCATGGATGGCGCCGGTCAGCTTGACGCGGCTTCTGACCAGCTCCTCGGAGCCGAACCACAGCCAGCTGCGGTCCAGAAAGGTCTGGCAGAACACCTCGAAAGTCTCTTTCGCCCAGGCCTTGCGCCGGGCTTCGGGCACTTGCGGAAAGCACAGCTCCAGATTGCGCAGCGCAATCCTGCGCCGCTGGCCGGCCAGCACATAGAGCGCGCGGCCCACAAACTTGCCCAACCCGCGCAGCACGGGCAGCGGCAGCTTGGCCAGCACATGCATGCAGCCGATGGCGATCCGGCTGGCGCTCATGCTTCCCCTCCCTGGGCCGGTCCTTGGGGTGACTGCAGACCCTCCACGCGCGGCTGCTTGTAGCGGCCGTAGCCCCACAGGTATTGCTGCGGGCATTGGCGTATGGCGGCCTCCATGGCCGCGTTGATCTGCTCCACGGCGGACTCCAGCGATTGAGAAGTGGGCACAGGCAATGCCTCCAGATACAGCGTATAGCCCCGCCCCCAGGGCAAACGCTCACACCGGGCCACGATGACGGCGGCCCCGGTCTGCAGCACCAGGCGCGCCGCCAGCGTCATCGTATAGGCATCGCGGCCGAAAAACGGCGACCACAGGCCCAGCCCCTGCGGCGGCACCTGGTCGGGCAGCAGCCCCACGGCAGCGCCCTGGCGCAAGGCCTTGATCATCTGCCGCACGCCCGACAGCGTGGTCGGCACGGCCTGCACGCCGGGCCGGTTGCGCGCGGTCTCGAGCATCTCGGCCAGCCAGCCCTGGCGGGCCGGACGGTACAGCACCGTGATGTCGCCATGCTCTGCGGCCCAGCGCCCGGCCGCGGCCTGTACCGACATCTCGAAGCAGCCGAGGTGGGGCGTGAGAAACACAATGCCCCGCCCCGCCGCATAGGCCTGCTCGGCGCATTCCGCGTTGACGATGGTGCAGCCGGGCAACTGCCCTAGCCAGATGCGCGGCATCTCGAACACCATGCGGCCCGCGTGCCCCACGGCCGCACGCACCCGGCCGAAGCCGTAGCCGGCCTGGGCGGCATTGGCGGCAAATCGGCGCCTGTAGGTTGGCGATAGTGCAAAAACCAGCCAGCCCATGGCTGCGCCCAGCGAGTGCAATAGCCACAAAGGCAGCGCAGCAAAGAGTCGAAACAGGGAAGGCATTAGAATTGGAGGGTCGCTGAGTTAAATGAGCAACTTGCAGAGCGACCTTAAATAAGTCTGCTAAAGCGTTCGCCAGAGCTTCTTGAGCTTGGGCAGCGCCCACTAAAAAGCTGGAACAAGGAGTTTATTCAATGGCGAGCGATTTTCTGTTCACCTCGGAATCGGTATCCGAAGGCCACCCCGACAAGGTGGCGGACCAGATCTCCGATGCGATTCTGGACGCTATTTTCACCCAAGACCCGCACAGCCGCGTGGCTGCCGAGACACTGACCAACACCGGTCTGGTGGTATTGGCGGGCGAGATCACCACCGGTGCCAACGTCGACTACATCCAGGTCGCACGCGACACCATCAAGCGCATCGGCTACGACAACACCGAGTACGGCATCGATTACAAGGGCTGCGCCGTGCTCGTGGCCTACGACAAGCAGAGCCAGGACATCGCCCAGGGCGTGGACAAGGCCAGCGACGACGAACTCAATATCGGCGCCGGCGACCAGGGCCTGATGTTCGGCTATGCCTGCGACGAGACGCCCGAGCTGATGCCCGCGCCCATCTACTACGCCCACCGCCTGGTGGAACGCCAGGCCCAGTTGCGCAAGGACGGCCGCCTGCCCTTCCTGCGCCCCGACGCCAAGAGCCAGGTGACCATGCGCTATGTGGACGGCAAGCCCCACAGCATCGACACCGTGGTGCTGTCCACCCAGCACAGCCCCGACCAGTCGGAGTCGGCCACCAAGATGAAGGCCAGCTTCACCGAAGCCATCATCGAGGAAATCATCAAGCCCGTGCTGCCCCAGGAATGGCTGCAGGACACCAGGTACCTGATCAACCCCACCGGCCGCTTTGTCGTGGGCGGCCCCCAGGGCGACTGCGGCCTGACCGGCCGCAAGATCATCGTCGACACCTACGGTGGCGCCTGCCCCCACGGCGGCGGTGCCTTCTCGGGCAAGGACCCGACGAAGGTGGACCGCTCGGCCGCCTACGCTGCCCGCTACGTGGCCAAGAACATCGTGGCCGCCGGCCTGGCCCGCCAGTGCCAGGTGCAAGTCGCTTACGCCATCGGCGTGGCCCGCCCGATGAACATCACGGTCTACACCGAAGGCTCGGGCGTGATCCCCGATCACGAGATCGCCAAGCTGGTGGCTGCGCATTTCGACCTGCGCCCGCGCGGCATCATCGAGATGCTGGACCTGCGCCGCCCGATCTACAGCAAGACCGCCGCCTACGGCCACTTCGGCCGCGAAGAACCCGAGTTCACCTGGGAGCGCACGGACAAAGCGGCAGTGCTGCGCGCTGCCGCCGGGCTGTAAGCCTCGCACTCCGCACGACGGCCACCGGGCTCCCCCGGTGGCTTTTTTGTGCCTGGACCCATGAAGCTACAGTCCACGCATGCTCAACGCCAACTCCTGCCGGAATGCCGGCCGCACACGATAGAGCTGGGCCGGCCGGTGGGCACCGCCGCCCTGCATGGCGCCGGGCACGGGTTCCAACAGTTGCATCTCGTCCATCTTGCGCCGGAAGCTCACCTTGTTGAGCGGCTCGCCCAGAACGCTTTCATACACCTGCTGCAGTTTTGGCAAGGTGAACTCGTCGCCGCAGAAATGCACGGGCAGCGATGAGTACTGGCTCTTGCTGCGCACGCGCGCCAGCGCCGCCTGCAGGATGTGGGCATGGTCGAAGGGCAGCTGACCCACGGCGTTCACGGGCACGACTTTCAGGCCCGCGCGCTGCACGGGCAGGTTCTCGAGCGGGACCAGCGCACAGTAGGCAATGGCCACCGACCAGCCGCGCGGGTCGCGCGCCGGGCCCGTGAAGGTGGCCAACTGCTCCAGATAGGCGCCTTCCATGCCGGCCTTGGTCTTGAGCACGCGCGCGGCGCTGGCCTTGGCATCGGCATCCTCGTCGGCATGGATGTAGCCGCCGGGCAGGGCCCAGACGCCGGCAAACGGCGCCCGGGCGCGCTGCGCCAGCACCACGTTCAGTTCGCGCTCCACCAGGGTCAGCACCACCACGTCCACGCTGACCAGCACCTGGGCATGCTTTTCTTCAGTTTGGATCATTTTTTTACCAAGCAGCCATCTCTTTCCCCGAGTATGCCATCAGGGAATCAAAAAGTGCTTCCCTGTATGAAACTCATTTTCACCACCAGTTAGTTGCAAAATTAATTTAACAAACATAGACTGCGAAACATACAAGGAGAGCAGCATGAGCCACGGCACCCAGTTACTCATCATCGATCCCCAGAACGACTTCTGCGACCTGCCCCAGAGCTGGTGGCCTATCTCGCCACGGACTGGAGAGCCCATCGCCCCCAGCCTGCCCGTGGCGGGCGCCCATGCCGACATGCAGCGCCTGGCCCGCTGGATTGCGCAGCAGAGCGACCGACTCGGCCAGATCACGGTGACGCTGGACTCCCACCAGGCCTACGATATCGCTCACCCGGCGTTCTGGCAGCAGCGCGGCGGCGAGCCGGTCGCGCCCTTCACGGCCATCACCGCCGCCCAGGTGCGCGCGGGCGACTATCTTGCGCGGGATGCCGCAGCCCTGCAGCGCGCGCTGGCCTATATGAATGCGCTCGAGGCCCAGGGCAGCTACACGCTCATGGTCTGGCCGCTGCACTGCGAGATCGGCAGCTGGGGGCATGGCGTGCACGCCGACGTTCTGGCGGCCTGCCGCCAGTGGCAGCAAACCCGGCAGCGCGCCGTGCACCATGTGTTCAAGGGCATGAATCCCTGGACCGAGCACTACAGTGCCATACGTGCCGAAGTGCCCGACCCGCAGGACCCCGAGACAGGCCTCAACACCGCCCTGCTGGCCCGGTTGCACGAAAGCGGCACGCTGGTGATCGCCGGCGAGGCCAGCAGCCACTGCGTGCGCGCCACCACGCAGCACATCGTGGAGAACTGGGGCAGCCAGGACTACGGGCGCATCGTGCTGCTGACCGACTGCATGAGCCCCGTGGACGGATTCGAGCAAGCCCATGCCGGCTTCCTGCAGCAGATGCGCGGACTCGGTGTACGCTGCGAAAGCAGCGCCAGCCTTTCCCTATAAGCCAAGCAAGATTCAAGCGCTTATCCATCAAACGCGAGCAGCTCACATTTTCAAGAAGCACCCGGCATGACCCCCATCATCAACAGCCTGCTGGACACGGACCTCTACAAATTCACCATGTGGCAGGCCATGCTGCACCGCCACCCGCAGACCGAGGCCGAATACGAATTCGTCTGCCGCACGCCCACGGCCTTCCCGCTGGCCGGGCTGCTGCCCGAGGTGGAGCGCGAACTCGACGCGCTGTGCTCCCTGCACTTTGTGCCCGACGAGCTGTCCTACCTGGCCGGCCTGCGCTTCATGAAGAGCGATTTCATCGACTTCCTGCGCATCTTCCAGTTCCAGCGCGCCTTCATCCGCGCCTGGGCCGATGGCGACACCCTGCACATCGTGGCGCGCGGCCCGCAGGTGCATGTGATGGGCTTCGAGATCTATGTGCTGGCCATCGTCAACGAGCTGTACTTCCGCCGCTTCGACGCCGCGGTGGCACTGGCCGAGGGCCGCAAGCGCCTGGCCGGCAAGATCGCCCGGCTCAAACACCTGGCCGTGGAGACCAAGCTGCGCAACCCCTTCGAGCTGTTCGACTTCGGCGTGCGCCGCCGCTACTCGGGCGCCTGGCAGCGCGAGGTGGTGCAGACCTTTGCCCAGGAAACCTCGCAGTGGTTCAAGGGCACTTCGAACATGCTGCTGGCCCGCGACCTGAATCTGGTGCCGATCGGCACCATGGCCCATGAATACCTGCAAAGCTATCAGGCCCTGGGCGTGCGGCTGCGCGACTTCCAGAGCGCCGCGCTGGAGGACTGGGTGCAGGAATACCGCGGCGACCTGGGCATTGCACTGACCGATACCGTGGGCATGGACGCTTTCCTCGCCGACTTCGACATGTACTTCGCCAAGCTGTTCGACGGCCTGCGCCACGACTCGGGCGACCCGTTCGAATGGGGCGAGAAGGCATTGGCCCACTACGCCAGGCTGCGCATCGATCCGCAGAACAAGCGCCTGGTGTTTTCGGACGGACTGGACCTGGACGCGGCGCTGGCCCTGTACCACCGCTTTGCCGAGCGCATCCAGTGCGGCTTCGGCATAGGCACGCGCCTGACCAACGACACGGGCCTGACCACCATCAACATCGTGATGAAGCTCACCCACGCCAACGGCCAGCCCGTGGCCAAGATCTCGGATTCGCCGGGCAAGACGCTGTGCAACGACGAGACCTATCTGGCCTATCTGCGCCAGGTCTTCAGCATCCCCGATCCCGTGGCCGGTGTAGCTGCCGCCCACCCTTAACCAGGAGAGAGCCATGCTGCGCGTCACCATCGCCCAACTGAACTACACGGTCGGAGACATTGCCGGAAACATCCTGCGCATGACCGAGGCGGCACGCCAGGCCCAGCGCGACGGCGCCGAGCTGGTGGTGTTCTCGGAGCTGTCGCTGTGCGGCTACTACCCCGGCGACATGCTGGACGAGCCCAGCTTTCTGCAGCGGCTGCAGCAGGGCCTGCACGACCTGCTGCAGGCCACGCGGGAGTTCCCGCAGCTGCACTGGGTGGTCGGCGCGCCCACGCGCGCCCAGGGCCCGGGCAAGCCCCTGCACAACAGCCTGCTGGTGCTTCACAACGGTCAGATCCGCCTGCGCTACGACAAGCAACTGCTGCCCACCTACAACATCTTCGACGAGCGCCGCCACTTCGAGCCCGGCGCCGATACGGCCAAGGTGCTGCGCATAGGCAGCTGCCAGGTCGGTTTCCTGGTCTGCGAGGACGGCTGGAACGACCTGGGCGCGGACTACGCCACCAATCCCTTCATCCGCATGGGCGATGCGGCGCCGGACCTGGTCGTCAGCATCAACGCCAGCCCCAGCCACCTGGGCAAGCGCGAGCAGCGCCACGAGGTGTTCGCCCAGGCGGCGCAGCGCCACGCCCTGTCCATCCTGTATGTGAACCAGGTCGGCGGTCAGGACCAGATCGTGTTCGACGGTGCCTCGTTCGCCGTCGTGCCCGACCACGGCGTGGTGTTTGAAGCCAAGCGCTTCGAAGAGGATGTGCGCACGCTGGAGCTGGATGCGCAGGGGCGCTTCCAGCCCCTGGAAGGCGATCCGCTGAGTGGCGATCCGCTGGGTGGCAATCCGCTGCCGCAGATCTCCAGCCAAGGCCTTTCCACCATGGAGTTCTATCGCCGGCAGATCGTGCTGGGCCTCACCGACTATGCGCGCCGCTGCGGCTTCAGGCAGGTGGTGGTGGGCAGCTCCGGCGGCATCGACTCGGCGCTGACGCTGGCCCTGGCCGTGGACGCGCTGGGCGCCGACAATGTGCGGGCCATCACCATGCCTTCGCACTACTCCTCCAGCGGCTCGGTCGACGATTCGGTGCAGCTGTGCCGCAATCTCGGCATCCAGCTCCACGAACACCCGATCAAGGATCTGGTCGACACCTATGCGCGCCAGTTCGAGGCCAGTTTCGGCGAGCCGCTCAAGGGCCTGGCCCTGGAGAATCTGCAGGCCCGCGCACGCGGCACCACGCTGATGGAGTTCTCCAATGCCTTCGGCCATCTGCTGCTGACCACGGGCAACAAGTCCGAAGTCTCCGTGGGCTACTGCACGCTGTATGGCGACACCAACGGCGGCCTGGGGCTGATTGGCGATCTCTACAAGACCGAGGTGTTCGCGCTGTCGCGCCATATCAACGAGCGCGCGGGCCGCGAGCTGATTCCGCAGGCCATCATCGCCAAACCGCCGTCGGCCGAGCTCGCCCCCGGCCAGAAGGACGAAGACAGCCTGCCGCCCTACCCCGTGCTGGATGAAATCCTCAAGTGGCAGATCGAGGGCCGCCACCTGTCCGGTGCCGAATACGAGCATGCCGCGCAGTTCGTGGCCCAGCTCATGGAGCAACCCGGCGGCAGCGAGCTGGTTGCCCGCGTGCAAAAGCTCGTTTTCCGCAGCGAGTACAAGCGCCGCCAGGCTCCGCCCATGCTGCGCGTGCGGCCACGTGCCTTCGGCACGGGCCGGCAAATGCCGATTGCTGCACACTACGAATGACTTCGCCGCCTTCAGACCACGGATTTCTCCAGATATCTCATGCCACAAGCCAGCGCGCCCCTTTCCAGCCAACGCTTCGTCACCACCTCCCCCGAGACTCTGCCCACCTCCACGCCGGTGCATACGGCCGTGCTGATCGGGCGCTTCCAGCCGCTGCACAACGGCCATATGGCGCTGCTGCATGCGGCGCTGGAGCGGGCGCGCCAGGTGGTGGTGGTGCTGGGCAGCGCCTGGCAGGCCCCCAATCCCAAGAACCCCTTCAGCTGGCAGGAGCGTGCGCAGATGCTGCATGAGGCGCTTTCGCCAGGCGATGCCAAGCGCGTGCACTGCGTGCCCGTGCGCGACTACTACAACGAACCGCTGTGGGTGCATGCCGTGCGCGACGCCGTCGGCGCCCATGTGCCCGAAGGCGCCAGCGTGGCGCTGGTCGGCCATTTCAAGGATGCCAGCAGCAGCTACCTGGCGCGCTTTCCCGGCTGGGAGCTGATCAGCCTGCCGCGCCTGGGCCAGTTCGATGCCACGCCGCTGCGCGATATCTTCCTGGGCGAAGGCGATGCCTCGCCCCAAGCCCGCGAGTCGGCCTTGGCCCAACTGGGCACCCAGGTTCCCGAAAGCACGCTGGGCTTTCTGCACCGCTGGGCGCAGACGCCTTTGTTCACGCGCATGCAGCAGGAATGGCGCATGTTGAATGCCTACAAGCAGGCCTGGTCCAAGGCGCCGTATGCGCCGGTCTTCGTGACCGTGGACGCGCTGCTGCGCTGCCGGATACCCAACAAGGATCCGCGCGGCCAGGACCAGGTGCTGCTGATCCAGCGCGGCCATGCGCCGGGCCAGGGCCTGTGGGCGCTGCCCGGCGGCTTTCTCGAACAACGCGACAGCCTGTGGCAATCCTGCGTGCGCGAGCTGCGCGAGGAGACCTGCGCCTCCATCAGCGAAGCGGACTTGCTGGCCGCGCTGCAGACCGTGCAGGTCTTCGACCACCCCGACCGCAGCCTGCGCGGGCGCACCATCACCCATGTGCACTATCTGGACCTGGGCGTGCAGCCCAGCCTGCCGCCCGTGCAGGGCGCCGACGATGCGGCACAGGCCCGCTGGGTGGCCATTGCCGATCTGCCGCAGATGGAGGGCCAGTTCTTCGAGGACCACTTCCAGATACTGTGCCAATTCCTGCCCATCGCCTTGTCGAACGCCCAGCACGCTCACCCCTAAAACCATAGCTTCTACCGCTTATGGATAAATCGCCAGCCGGCGATTTCTTTTATATTTTCAGCATGAGTCAAGCCATCATCCGCCCGCCGCCGGACAGGAAAATGGATGGCAAGCCTCTCGGCGTTGCCGTGTACTTCGTCAACTATTCCAGGGCAAGGCAGCCGCCTGAGCGGCCCCGCCCGGACCGAACATCAGGTTGATGCAAAAAGTAAATACGCGTCATCCACCCGATGGCGGAACCTCGCCGGCCTCAGAATCGCACGTCTTGAAACAAGATCGGCCCAGGAATCACAGGATGCCCAGCTACCAAGAACTGCTCGCCCGGAAAAACGAACTGGACAAGCACATCGAACAAGCACGCCATGCCGAAGCCAAGCAGGCGCTGATCACGATCAAGCAGCTGATCGACACCTTCGGCTTCACCGCCCAGCAGGTCTTTCCCTGGAAGCCCGAGGAGAAGAAAAAGGTCCAGGCCAAGTACTACGACCCTGAAAGCGGCGCCACCTGGGTCGGCCGCGGCAAGCCGCCGAAATGGATCGAAGGCAAGAACCGCGATCTGTACGCCGTCAAGCAGACCGACAATCCCTTTCCCGTCGAGTAATGGCCTGCGGCCGCTGTCGCGCCCGGTCTGAGCCGGTCAGAAACTTTGTGTGCGAGGCAATTGCTGTTTATCAAGGAACCTGTAGCTCGCCACAATGTTCTCCGAGTCAGAGTCTGCATGAGGCTATCTACATGTGACCTGACCTCTCACATCGTCGACTCGACTTGACGGACATTTTCAATCGATCCCGATGAATATCGAATCCAGGTCAATCGTCACATCGGCCAACAGCTCGAGTTCCGGGGCTTGCAACTTTTGGGGTCCCGAGTAAGCACCCAACGCTTGGTCGCGCGCTTGCAGCAGCTCAATGATGTCGGGCATGCACAGCCGAACCACCGACTCGATGACCGCATCAACTTCAGGCTGGCCTGTATCCAGCCGTATGGACTCAAGCAGATTCAGCGTCAGGCGTGCACTCAGCATCAGGTCACCGGTGACCCAGCTGTTTACCGTGAACAGCGAGATCGGAATTCCTTTGGCGTCCAGGCCGATGGCCAGCAAATGCCTTGTGTCGGGGTTGAGTGCAGGGCTGCCGCACAACGCGGCAAAGGCCTTTTCAGCACTGGACTGCAATCGCCTAGACCACAGGCCTCGGCGCGCAAACAGATGGATATGCCCGTGCTCCACGGCGCCAGGGCGATCCTCCGGGCTGTGGGAGTGGTAGAACCACTGAAAGCCGCTGGCCCGATCAATCGCGTCGTCTTCAGGGTAATGGATCCATTGGCGCGGCGCTTGCCCTACCAACAGGCCACTCAGCAAATGCACGCCGCGCTCGGCCAGGTCTGAGTAGGTCTCCAGCAAGCGCAAAACGGCCTCCCGCTGTGACGGGGTGGACCGGCGTCGCGCGTGCCGGGCAACCATCAGTTTTTAGCGCCCCACTTGGGTGAGCACTTGGCACCGCATTTCGGCGCACATTTCTTCGCCCCGCACTTGGCACTGGCCTTGGGGCCGCATTTCGTGGCACCGCACTTGGCAGCCACCTTCGGAGCACATTTTTTCGTGCCGCACTTAGCCGCAGTTTTCGGCTGGCATTTGACTGCGCCACTCATGTCCTGGGCGGCGGCGGGCAAGGCCAGGGTCGCGGCCGTCAGAGCAGCCAGGGAAGCGAATTTCAAAGAAGTCTTCATGATCGTTCCTTCAGTAAGGGAGTAGTGGGCACCGAGTCGGCGTTTGGCGTTCTCGGCCGCTAAGAACATGTTCACGACCTAAGAGGGGGCGGTATAGCGAAATGGTTCGCAGACGCTCAAAAAAAAATTATTTTCTGCGAACCATTTGGGGATGAACCCACCTCCTAAGAGCACTTCCTCCGAGAGCGCCAAATTGCTAGCGTGAACCTCCGAGGATCTGACCGATTTCTACACAGCCGAGGCGCAAGAGACCTTCAATCTGTCACCTGAACCTGAACTGGAGACTTCCGTGAAACGCCTCTTGGCACTGGCCCATGCATCTCGCGGCGCCATGATGAAAGTGAGGGGGCGCCTGATGCAGGCCAGCGAAATTGGCCAGATTGAACCGCCCCGGGTTTCGTGGAGGCTGTTTGGTTTAAGTCAGGCCACCACCGTGGAGACCTGACTGGCGAGATGCCGGTAGTAGTTTGCCTCAGCTTGTGCCGGAGG
>NZ_BMEU01000003.1 GCF_014637085.1 Comamonas phosphati
AAAACGGAATTGAAGTGAACTTCACTTCTATTTCCATGAGCGTTTGATTTAGTTCCAAAGAACTTGGCTGCTTGCCCTCAAACGCCCACGCTTATCGGCTGTATTTTTTAATGAACCGAAGAATCCATCAGCATTTCTGCCTCTTTTTTCTTCTGACTCGCTGCAATCAGCGAAGCCTTGCATTGTAGCACAGTTTTTTAGCGGCCAGGGAAAGAATTTCCAAACTTCCTCAACCACCTGCGAAGTGCATCTCGCTCAGTGAAGCCTTGCATTGTACATAGAATTCCCGAGCCGATGCAACTCGCCTTCAGTTTTTTGGAAACTGTCCAGCCGCCGCCCCAAAGACAAGGGGAGCAGGCAAGCCTGCTCCCCTTGTCTTTCTATATACGGCGGTGGCCTCAGGCCTTGGCCGCCTGTTCCAGGGCATCGACAAACAGGGCCGCCACGTCGCAGCCCGTCTGGTCGTAGATTTCCTGGAAGCAGGTCGGGCTGGTCACATTGATCTCGGTGACGTTGTGCCCGATCACATCCAGGCCGATCAGCAGCAGGCCGCGCTGCACCAGCTTGGCGCCGATGGTCTCCGCAATCGCCTTGTCCTCGTTGCTCAACGGCTGGGCCACGCCCTTGCCGCCAGCCGCCAAGTTGCCGCGCACCTCGTTGCCCTGAGGAATGCGGGCCAGGCAATAGGGAACCGGTTTGCCGCCGATGATGAGCACACGCTTGTCGCCCTGGACGATGTCGGGCAGGAACTTCTGCACCATGACGCTGGTGGCGCCGCCCTGGTTCAGGGTCTCGATGATGCTGCCCAGGTTGCGCCCGTCGGGGCCCACACGGAAGATGCCCATGCCGCCCATGCCATCCAGCGGCTTGAGGATGATGTCCTGGTGCTGGGCATGGAAGGCCCGGATGTCCCGGGCAGAGCGCGTCACCAGCGTCGGCGAGATGAAGTGCGCAAACTCCATGATGGCCAGCTTCTCCGGATGCTCGCGCAGCGCTTGGGGCTTGTTGAAGACCTTGGCGCCTTCACGCTCGGCCTGGCTCAGCAGATGGGTGGCGTAGAAATATTCGGAGTCGAAGGGCGGGTCCTTGCGCATCACCACGGCGTCGAACTCCGCCAGCGCAATGTTGCGGGCTTCGGTTTCGTCGAACCACTGCTTCTTGTCACCCGTCAGCGTGATGAAGCGCGCTCTGGCCGTGACCTTGCCGCCGCTTTCCCAGGACATGCTGCCGGGCTCGCAGGCCACGATCTGGTGGCCTCGGCGCTGCGCCTCGCGCATCATGGCAAAGGTGGAGTCCTTGTAGATCACGAAGGACTCCAGGGGATCGGCGACAAACAGTATTTGCATGGTGATGGTTCAGATAGGACGGATCTCTTGCCGGACATCATGCCCGGCCCGAGAAAACATCACGGATTTTCCGTGATGTTTCACCAGCCCTCTAGCTGGCGGCGAAAGTGCTGGACGAACAAGGCCAAGCTGCCCGCCACCACACCCCAGAAGGCCGAACCGATGCCGGCGATGACCACGCCGCTCAGCGTCACGAGAAAGGTGATGAGTGCCGCCTCCCGGTGCTGCTCCTCCTTGAGTGCCGTGGCCAGGCCGCCGCCTATGGAGCCCAGCAAGGCCAGCCCTGCAATGCAGGCCACGAGCTCCTTGGGGAAAGCCGTCAAAAGCCCCGTGACCACGGCCGCAAAAATGCCCAGGACGATATACAGCAGGCCGCAGACGGCCGCTGCCGTATAGCGCCTGGATTTGTCCTCGTGCGCCTCGGGGCCCATGCAGATGGCCGCGGTGATGGCGCTCAGATTCAGGGCATAGCCGCCAAACGGCGCCAGCACCAGGGTGGCAAAACCCGTCATGCTGATGATGCGGGAGACGGGAATGTCGTAGCCCGTGGCACGGATCACGGCCACGCCGGGCAGGTTCTGCGAAGCCATGGTGACGACGAACAATGGCAGGGCCAGGCTCACAAAGGCCTGGAAAGAGAACTGCGGCATGGTGAACACGGGCATGGCCAGCCCCGCATGCACGGCGGACCACTGCATCTGCCCGTGCAGCGCAGCCCAGACGATACCGGCGATCAAGGTCACGATCACCGCGTAGCGCGCAGCCAGGCGCCGGGACAGCAGGTAGGCAGCCAGCATGACCAGCACCAGAGACAGATTGCTCTCGGCTGCCGAGAAGGCCTGCATGCCGAACTTGGCCAGCACGCCGGCCAGCAGGGCCGATGCGATTTCCATGGGAATGCGGCTCATGACGCGCTCGAACCAGCCCGTGGAGCCCGCAACAATGATGAGCACGGCGCTGGCGATGAAGGCGCCTACGGCCTCGCCCATGGAAAAACCGCCCGCCAGCCCGGCCGTGGCCAGCACGGCGGCGCCCGGCGTGGACCAGGCCACCATGACGGGCATGCGCAGCAGCAGCGATGGAACGAGAGAACACAGCCCCATGCCCAGGCCCAGGGCCCAGATCCAGGAAGTGACCTGGGCCGGCGTGGCCTGGAAGGCCTGTGCGGCCTGAAACACCAGGGCCACGGAGCTGGTGAAACCCACCAGCACGGCCACGAAACCGGCCGCAAAGGCGGCGGGACTTAGGTCTCTGAAAAAGCGCATCTGCGCATTCTGGCATCAGGCCTTCAGGAAATTCGGCCTGCACGGCAGACGCGAATCGCGAAGGTGACTATCACTCCCGTATTGATAGCTTCTTGCGCTTATCCAGAAAGCGATAAATGCCTTTTTATATAAAACTACAGCTCGATCTTGGAGCCCAGCTCGACCACGGAGTTGCTGGGCAGGTGCAGAAAGTCGGACACCCGGCTGGCATTGCGGTGCATCTGGGCAAACAGCTTCTCGCGCCAAGGCGCCATGCGGTGGTTCATGCGCGGAATGATCACGTCGCGCGAGAGGAAGTAGCTGGTCTCCATGGACGCGAACATGCAGCCTTGCGTACGCAGTTGGGCCAGTGCGGCCGGCACGTCGGGCTCGTTCTTGAAGCCGTAGTGGATCAGCACCTCCCAGCAGTCGCCCCCCAGGGACTCGGCCTGCACGCGCCGCTCCAGCCCTACCCAGGGGACTTCGTGGTTGCGCACCGTGACGAAGATATTGCGCTCGTGCAGCACCTTGTTGTGCTTAAGGTTGTGCAGCAGCGCATGCGGCACGGTGCCGGGCTCGCCCGACAGGAACACGGCCGTTCCCGGCACGCGCGTGGGCGGATGGCGCCAGGCGGACTCGAGGAATTCGCGCAGGTCGAGCGCATCGGCATGCAGTTTCTCCTGCAGCAGGTCGCGCCCCCTGCGCCAGGTCATCATCAGCGTGAAGACCGTGCCGCCGATCAGGAGCGGGAACCAGCCGCCCTCGAACAGCTTGAGCAGGTTCGACGAGAAGAAGGCCAGGTCCACAAGGAAGAAAAAGCCCGTGGCCAGAATGCAGAGCGCCAGCGGGTAGTTCCAGCGGTAGCGGACCACGAAGAAGGTCAGGGTGGTGGTGATCAGCATGTCCAGCGTCACGGCAATGCCGTAGGCCGCGGCCAGGTTGCCGCTGCTCCTGAACAGCAGCACCGCCAGCGCGATCGCCACGAACAGCCCCCAGTTCACCAGCGGCATGTAGATCTGGCCCGTTTCCTTCACGCTGGTGTGGCGTACCTCGAAGCGCGGCAGGTAGCCGAGCTGGATCACCTGGCGCGTCACGCTGAAGGCGCCGGTGATCAGCGCCTGCGAGGCGATCACCGTGGCCATGGTGGCCATGATCACCATGGGCAGCAGGGCCCAGCTCGGTGCCATCATGTAAAACGGATTCTTGACCGCTTCGGGATTGGAGAGCAGCAACGCGCCCTGGCCAAAATAGTTGAGCGTCAGCGCCGGCATGGCGACACTGAACCAGGCCAGGCGGATGGGCTTCTTGCCGAAATGGCCCAGGTCGGCATACAGGGCCTCGGCGCCCGTCACGCACAGCACGACCGAGCCCAGGATGACGAACGAGGTGCCCGGGTTGTTCCAGATGAAGCCGATCGCGTGGTGCGGGCTGAGCGCGGCCAGGATTTCCGGATGGCCGATGATCTGGTGGATGCCCAGCAGCGCGATGCAGAAGAACCAGGTCAGCGTGATCGGGCCGAAGAACTTGCCTATGCCCGCCGTGCCTCTTTTCTGCACGACAAACAGCAGAAAGAGAATCACCAGGGTCAGCGGAATCACGGCGCGCATGAAGTGCGGAGAGATCACCTCCAGGCCCTCCACGGCCGACAGCACGGAGATGGCAGGCGTGATCACACCATCGCCGTAGAACAGCGAGGTGCCGAACATGCCGACCAGGAACAGCGTGCTGGACAGGCGCGGCTTGTCCTTCACGGTCTGCGAGGCCAGGGCCAGCATGGCCACCAGGCCGCCTTCGCCGTTGTTGTCCGCACGCAGCACCAGCACCACGTACTTGAGCGAGACGATGACCGTCAGCGTCCAGAACAGCACGGACAGCACGCCATAGACGTTGGCCGGCGTGAAGGGCACGTAGCCCGAGCCGAAGACCTCCTTGACCGAGTACAGAACACTGGTGCCAATGTCTCCATAGACAACACCAATAGCGCCCAGCGTCAGGGCGGACAAAGAGGACTTGGAAGTTTGCACAGCTCAGGCAAGGGCTTGCAGCAGAGACTGGTCGGTCAGTCGTAAATTTCGGCGTCGGGGTTCGTGGCTTCCAGCTCGTAGCTGGCGGCCAGCATGGCCAGACGGGCGATCACGCCATACATGTAGAAGCGGTTCGGTGCGCTGGCCCCGGGACGCACGCCCAGCTGCGGCAGCTGGTTGCTGTGCGGGAAGGCCAGCGGCACATAGCCGGCACCGGGCGTGTTGAGGTTCTCGTCCACGCCGCGCTCGGGATGCATGCGGTAGAAGCCGCCGACCACATAGCGGTCCATCATGTAGACCACGGGCTCGGCCACGGCATTGTTCATGCGCTCGTAGGTCAGAACGCCCTCCTGCACGATGACGTCATGCACGGTCTGGCCATCCTTGATGACGCCCATCTTGTTGCGGCTCTTGCGGGGCAGGTCGGCCAGCTCCTTGGCGTCGCGCACCATCATCACGCCCATGCCGTAGGTGCCGTTGTCGGCCTTGACCACGGCGAACGGCTTTTCCTTGATGCCGTATTCCTTGTACTTGCGGCGCACCTTGGACAGGATGGTGTCGACCTGCTCGGCCAGGGCCTCCATGCCCACGCCATCGGCAAAATCGATGTTCTCCACATGGCCGAACAGCGGGTTGATCAGCCAGGGGTCTATGCCCAGCAGCTTGCCGAAGCGCTTGCTCACTTCCTCGTAGCTCTGGAAATGGCGGCTCTTGCGGCGCACGTTCCAGCCCGCGTGCAGCGGCGGCAGCAGGTATTGCTCGTACAGTTCCTCGATGATGCCGGGCGTGCCGGTGGAGAGGTCGTTGTTGAGCAGGATGGTGCAGGGGTCGAAATCCTTGAGTCCCAGGCGGCGCTTGCTGCGGATCACGGGCTCCAGCTTGATCTCGTCGCCATGGGGCAGCGTGATCGACAGCGTCTTCTTGATCTCCGGACTGATGGAGCCGATGCGCACATTGAGCCCCGCCATGTTGAAGATGCGCTTGAGCTGCAGCACGCTGGCCAGATAGTGGGTGTTGCGCGTGTGGTTCTCGGGGATGATGAGCAGGTTGCGCGCTTCAGGACATATCTTTTCGATAGCAGCCATCGCCGCCTGCACGGCCAGCGGCAACATTTCGTCGGTCAGGTTGTTCCAACCGCCGGGGAAAAGGTTGGTATCCACCGGCGCCAGCTTGAAGCCCGCATTGCGAATGTCCACCGAGCAGTAGAACGGCGGCGTGTGCTCCATCCACTCCAGGCGGAACCAACGCTCGATCGCAGGCATGGAATCCAGGATGCGCTGCTCAAGTTCGTTGATGGGGCCGGTCAAAGCCGTGACGAGATGTGGAACCATAAAGACCCTTATGAACCGATGGTGGGTAGCAATTGTAGAGACCGCCGCACGAGTTAAGCGTTTTCCATAGGTCGGGCTAACGACGCCAGAAAGCCGGGGACAGCAAGGCCATGAAGCTCAGGATTTCAAGGCGGCCCAGCAGCATTCCCAAAGTACACACCCATGTCTGAAAGTCGGTCAACACCGTGTAATTCGATGCCGGCCCGATGGCTCCGAGCCCCGGCCCCAGGCAGTGCACGCTGGCCAGCACGGCGGAAAAGGCCGTCACCGGGTCCAGGTCGGTCAGCAGCATGACCATGCTCAGCACGATGACCGTGGCGCCGTAGACCAGCATATAGGCCAGCACCGAGAAAATCATGCGGTTCTCAACCACGGCATTGCCCAGACGCACGGGCTGCATGGCGCGCGGGTGGACCAGGCGGGTCATCTCGCGCCGCGCTTGTTTGACCAGGATCAGCATGCGCACCATTTTGATGCCGCCCCCCGTGGAGCCGGCACTCGTGGCAACCCCCGACAGCAACAGCAGCAGCACGGGGATGAAGACCGGCCACGCCAGATAGTCGGTGGTGGAAAAGCCCGTCGTCGTGGCGACCGAGACCGCGTGGAACATGCCGTAGCGCAAGGCATCCAGCGGACCGTAGACGCCCTTGCCCCACAGCAGGAGCGCGGCCAGCAGGCCTGCACCCAGGAGCACCGCAAGCGTGGCCCGCATTTCCGGGTCCCGCAGGAAACTGTCCAGGCGCCCCTTGCGCAGGGCCACGAAATACAGCGCGAAATTGCAGCTGGCCAGCAGCATGAAGACCAGCGCTATGCATTCCAGCAACGGCGAGTTGAAGTAGGCAAAGCTCGCGTCATGGGAGGACAGCCCGCCCAGGCTCACCGTGGCGAACATGTGCATGAGCGCATCCAGCGGCGTCATGCCCCCCGCCCAAAAGGCCAGCGCGCAGGTGATGGAAAACAGCGCGTACACGCCCCACAGCCCCTTGGCCGTCTCGGTGATGCGCGGCGTGAGCTTGGTGTCCTTCACGGGGCCCGCGGCCTCGGCGCGGAACAGCTGGGCGCCGCCCACGCCCAGCAGCGGCAGCACGGCCACGGCCAGGATCAGAATGCCCATGCCGCCCACCCATTGCAGAAAGGTGCGCCAGACATTGATGGACACGGGCAGCTTGTCCACGCCGCTGAGCACCGTGGCGCCCGCCGTGGTCAGGCCCGACACCGCCTCGAAATAGGCATGCGTGAAGCTGATCTGCAAGCCCACGCGGCTCAGGCCCAGCATCAGCGGCAGCACGGCGCACAGGGGCAGGACCACCCACACCAGGGTCACGAGGATCACACCATGGCGCGCCTGCAGATCCCGCTTGTGGCGGTGCAGCGCGGCCCACAGCAGCAGGCCCGCGCTGGCCGTGATGCCTATGGACCAGGGGTAGATGCGCCAGATGCCGTCATCGGTGAACCAGGACACGCCGAACGGCAGCAGCATGGTGCCGGCAAACATGGCCATCAGCATGCCGAGCACGCGCAGTACGGGAAGCAGGTCTCGCATGGCCTGTGGTTCTAGAAAAAAGTCGCGCTGACGCGGAACAGGTTTTCCACGTTGCGCACCAGGCGCTTGTTGGGCAGGAAGAAGACCACGTGGTCTCCGCTCTCGATCACGGTATGGCTGCGCGGAATGATGACTTCGGCGGCCAGCTCGCTACCCGTGTCGTCGGCAGACTTGCCTTCGGGAATGCCGCGCACGATGAGGCCGATATGCACCTCCTCGGGCAGGCGCAGTTCCTCGACCTTGCGGCCCACCACGCGCGAACTCTTTCTGTCGCCGCGCGCCACGATCTCCAGCGCCTCGGCCACGCCGCGGCGCAGGCTGTGCACGGCCTGCACGTCGCCGCGGCGCACATGGGCCAGGAACTCGCCCAGCATGGCCTGGGCCGGCGACAGAGCGATATCGATCTGCGTGCCGTGCATCAGGTCGGCATAGGCGCGGCGGTTGATCAGCGCCAGCACGCGGCGCGCGCCCATGCGCTTGGCCAGCAGGCTGGACATGATGTTGTCCTCGTCGTCGTCGGTCAGCGCGAGGAACAGGTCGGCCTCCTCGATGCCTTCTTCTTCCAGCACCTCCTCATCGGTGGCATCGCCTTCCAGCACCAGCACCTCGGCCGGCAGCGCCGCCGACAGGTTCAGGCACTGCTGCTCACTGTGCTCGATGAGCTTGACGTGGAAACGCCCCGGCGTCTGGGCCAGCTTCCTGGCCAGGCGCAGGCTGACCTGGCCGCCGCCCGCGATCATGATGCGGAACACGGGCCGCGATGGCCGGCCTTCGGGGCGGTTGATGGCGCGCAAGGCCTCGGACACATGCTCGGTCGCCGCGAGGATGAAGACCTCGTCGCCCGGCTCGATACGCGTGGCGCCGTCGCAGCGCACAAAGCGGTCCGGCTCGTCGAGGAAGCGGCGGTAGATGGCCACTATGCGCATCACCAGCTCGGGCATGCGCTCGCGGATCTCGGCAATCTGCAAGCCCACGGCCGGCGCCCCGGCACGCGCGCGCACCGACGCCAGGGCCGCACGCCCGCCCGCGAACGAGCGCACCTGCATGGCCTCGGGATATTCGATCAGCTTGCGGATGTAATTGGTGATGGACTCTTCGGGGCAGATGATGCGGTCCACACCGAATGCCTCCTTGCCCAGCACCGATTCGTTGGCGGCAAAGCCCGAAGAGCGCACGCGCGCAATCCGCGTGGGGACGTCGAACATGGCCTGGGCCAGCCTGCAGCAGACGAGATTGGTCTCGTCCATGGAGGCGCAGGCGATCAGCAGGTCCGTATCGCGGGCGCCGGCCTCGGCCAGCACCTGGGGGTCGATGCCGTTGCCGACGACACCGCGCAGATCGAAGCGGGATTCCAGTTCGCGCAGGGCGCGCGCGTCGGTGTCGATGACGGTAATGCTGTTCTGCTCGGACACCAGGCTCTCGGCCACGCTGTGTCCTACACGCCCGGCACCCAGAATGATGATTTTCATGGTGTTGTTATCGCGGCACCGAAGCGGCTGGGGGAGATTCTAAAAGCAGCCGCCCCTGGAATCCATGGACCCGGGAGCCAGCGGCGTGGCGTCAGGCGCGGACTTCGCCGTCGCCCAGGACCACGTATTTGAGCGAGGTCAGCCCCTCGATGCCCACGGGGCCGCGCGCATGGAACTTGTCCGTGCTGATGCCGATCTCGGCGCCCAGGCCGTACTCGAAGCCGTCGGCAAAGCGCGTGCTGGCGTTGACCATGCAGCTCGCCGAATCCACTTCGCGCAGAAACTTCTGGGCGTGCATATGGTCCGTCGTCAGGATGGCATCGGTGTGGTGGCTCGAGTACTTGTTGATATGGGCGATGGCTTCGTCAACGCCTTCGACCAGCTTGATGCTGATGATGGGCGCCAGGTATTCCTCGCTCCAGTCCTGCTCGGTCGCGGCCGCCAGCTTGGCACCCTGCACGGCTTGCAGAATGGCCTGGGACTCGGGATCGCAGCGCATTTCCACGCCCTTGGCCGCATAGACGGCGCCAATCAGCGGCAGGAACTCGGCCGCCACGCCGCGCGCCACCAGCAGGCCCTCGCTGGCATTGCAGGGGCTGTATTTGTTGGTCTTGGCGTTGTCGGCCACCTTCACGGCCATGGCGATGTCGCAGGGATCGTCCACATAGGTGTGGCAGTTGCCGTCCAGGTGCTTGATCACCGGCACCTTGGCCTCGCGGCTGATGCGCTCGATCAGGCCCTTGCCGCCGCGCGGGATGATCACATCCACATAGTCGGGCATGGCGATCAGTTGGCCCACGGCCTCGCGGTCGATGGTCTCCACCAGCTGCACGCCGTGCTCGGGCAGGCCGGCTTCGGCCAGCGCCTGGGCCACGAGGCGGGCCAGCGCCTTGTTGGAGTCGATGGCTTCGGAGCCGCCGCGCAGAATGCAGGCATTGCCGCTCTTGATCGACAGGCTGGCCGCCTCGATGGTCACGTTGGGACGGCTCTCGTAAATCATGCCGAACACGCCGATCGGCACGCGCATCTGGCCCACGCGGATGCCGCTGGGCTGCTGGCGCAGCGACGTGATCTCGCCGATCACATCGGCCATGGCGGCCAGCTGCTCGCAGCCCTGGGCGCAGGTCTCGAGCACCTTGGGTGTCAGGCGCAGGCGGTCCACCATGGGCGCCGCCAGGCCGCCCGCCACGGCGCGCTCCAGGTCCTTGGCGTTATCGACCTGCAGCGGCTCCACGTTTTCGCGCAGCAAGCGGGCCAAGGCCTTCAATGCTTTGTTTTTGGTAGCAGCAGACGCACTGACCATCAGCGCCGAGGCCATTTTTGCCTGCAGGCCGAGGTGGTGCATATATTCGACGGTATTGAGCGCGTTCATAGGCCGATTTTCCCCTATCTGGAACGCGCCGCGCCGACATGCCCTCACAAGTGCCATGCCGGGCACGGTTTATGCGGCAGACCCCGGACTCCAGAACCTTTCTACACTGCTGGGCAACACCCGCCCCACATCCAGGACACCGCCATGAACACCACTCCCCCCTTGCTGGCCGCCCAGCAGCTGCAGCAGCTGCGCTCGGGCTTCGAACAGCTGGCACGCCAGCAGCTGACGCCGGCGACCCTGGGCCAGCAGGCCCGCGCCGCCACGGCACTGCTGCAGGCCCTGCCCCCGCGCTACGGCGAGGTGCTGCTCAACCTGCTGGACCGCTTGGAGTCCAGCGCCCTGTTCACCGAGGAAAGCTGCTCCTTCAGCCAGAAGGACCTGACCGACAACCTCCTGCTATGGGCCGACAAGGCGCAGGCCCAACTTGATAAAAGCTGAAAATTCGTGATGCATCGGGGACTTGGGCCATGTCAGGATGGCAAACAAATGCCACGGGCATGAAGCAATTTGTCCAGGTGTAAAAAGCCGCAACACTGCTGGCATCGCGCCCGGTACACGGCTACCTTTTATGTCTCTTTACTTGCTTGGAGATTGCCATGGGATTGCTCAATCAGATCATCGGTGCGGTGGTTGCCGAAGAGGCACTCGACAAGGTCGACCCCGAGGCCGGCCTGCTCAAGAAAGGCATGGCAGCCATTGCCGGCTTTGAAGGCGAAAAAATCATCGAGGAAAAGATCGGCGAGCATACGGCGCAGGAGCAGCAGCCACCGGTCGACGGCGCGCAGCAGTGATGCGATTGCCCCGTAAAAAATGACACCCCACGCTCCCCACTGCGTGTGGTTCGCTGCCCCTCTAGGAGGGGCGCTTTTTATCTTGGGACGGCCCGGCGATAAAAAAGGATGCCTCGGCATCCTTTTTTGTTTCAGCGGCCCGCCTGGGCCAGTTGCATGGCCAGCTGGCGCAAGGCCTGCCAGCTGTCGCGCGGCCAGCCTTCGCTGGGCAGGCCTTTGACGATGCCGTCCACCGTGTGGGCCGATTGCAGCAGCTGCGCGGCCGTGGCGTCGCTCACGTGCGGCAGCAGGCGCTCGAACAAGCGCTCCTTGGGGCCCCAGATGCGGTTCTCGCGCAGCGCCATGGGCAGGGGCTTGCCCGCGGCCATGGCGTCCTTGACGCGCTTGATGTTGCGGATGTCCTCGGCCAGCGCCCAATGCACCAGCACCTCGGCCTCGCCTTCGGCCTGCAGGCCATCGAGCATGCGCATGGTGCGCGCCAGCTGGCCCGAGAGCACGGACTCGGAGAGCTTGAACACGTCGTAGCGCGCCACATTGAGCACGGCCTGCTCGACCTGCCCGAAGCCCAGCTCGCCCTGCGGGTACAGCAGCGCCAGCTTCTGGATTTCCTGGTGGGCAGCCAGCAGATTGCCCTCCACGCGGTCGGCGAAGAACTGCAGCGTGCGCTGCCCTTCCTCGCCGGCGGCCACGCGCTGGCCCTGGGCGGCCAGGCGCTGGGCGATCCAGCCGGGCAGCGCCCCGCGCTCCACGGGATCGATCTGCAGCGAGACGCCGCCGGCATCCAGCGCGGCAAACCAGGCACTGCCCCTGGTCGCCTTGTCCAGGCGCGGCAGGCTGACCAGCGTGAGCGTGCTGTCGTTGCCCTGGGCGCTTTCGGCCAGTTGCAGCAGCGCCGCGCTGCCGTCCTTGCCGGGCTTGCCGGAGGGAATGCGGATTTCCAGGATCTGCCGGTCGGCGAACAGCGACAGCGAGCCGCCCGCCGCCAGCACCGCGCTCCAATCGAAATGCGCGCCGGCCACGGTATAGCTGCTGCGCTCGGTATAGCCGACCGCCCGCGCCGCGGCGCGGATGGCATCGGCCGCCTCCTGCTGCTGCAGGGGCTCGTCCCCATGCAGGACATAGAGCGAGCGCAGGCCCTTGGCCAGATGGGCGGCAAGCTGGTTCAGGGCAAGCTGCATAAAATCCGTCGATACATGGCGCTGCACATGAAGCCAGCATGTCCCGAGCCCGAGACGCCGCGCAAGGGCCGCCCCGCAGCGAGGGCGTCGCCCCCCTCCCGCGTAGCGAGAGAGGGGGAAGCCGCGCAGCGGCTCAGGGTGTGCTTCATGTCCTCAAGCTCTTGACGGCAGACAGGCGGCGGATCATCTGCTGCACGATGTCGTTGCGCATGTCCTTGTTGAGCATCTCTTCCTCCGCCGCCTTGGACAGGGCATTGGTTTCGTTATAGGTCACGTTGCGGATCTGGCGGATCTCGGTGGGCGGGATCACCTCGTCGCCGCCGGGCGTGCGCAGCGAGAAGCGCACCAGCAGGCGCAGCTCGATCTCACGCACCTGGCCGGCCACGTTCATGCCCACGATCACGCGCTGCTGCTGTTCGCTGATGACCTGGCAGATCACCTCGGCCTGGTCCAGCGGCGTCGGGTCGCGCAGCACCGTGAGCTTGTCGCTGGACGACTCCAGGTTGCGGCGCAGCAGCGTGCCCACCGGCGAGCCGCGCCCCGCCTGGATGTAGATGGAGCGGAAGACGAAATTGGGCACGCCGCGCAGGCGAAAACCGCAGGCCCCCAGCAGAGGCGACAAAGCCATGGCGACCAGCAACGTACGTTTTTGCATGAACTGTCCTTAACTTCAAGCCCTGCAGCGAGCATCGCCTCCTGCTCCAGAAATACCGAGCAAGGGCCGCCCCGCAGCGACGGTATTGTCTCCCTCCCGCGAAGCGAGAGAGGGGGAAGGCGCAACGCGCCTCAGGGGGTGTTACACAACGATATTCACCAGACGGCCGGGCACGACGATGATTTTCTTGGGTGTCTTGCCTTCGGCGAACTTCTGGAAATCCTCGTTGGCCAGGGCCGCGGCCTCGATGGCGGCCTTGTCGGCCGTGGCGGACACCAGAATGGCGCCGCGCAGCTTGCCGTTGACCTGCAGCACCAGCGAGATCTCGTCCTGCACCAGCGCCTTGGGGTCGACCTTGGGCCAGGCCGCATCGAGCAGTTCGCCCAATTCGCCGGCATAGCCCAGCTCGCTCCACAGCACATGGGCCAGGTGAGGCGTGGCCGGGTAGAGCACGCGCAGCAGAATGCCGAAGCCTTCGATCAGCGCCACCTTGGCGCCGGCGTCGTCCAGGGCCTTGAAGTCTTCCAGCGCGTTGATCATCTTCATCGCGCCCGAGACCACGGTGTTGTACTGCATGCGCTGGTAGTCGTAGTCCACCTGCTTGAGCACGGTGTGGATTTCCAGGCGCAGCGCCTTGGCGGCCTTGCCGAATTCCACGTCGTCCAGCGCCTTAACGCCGGCCACGCTGGCCACGGCCGAGGCCATGTCCATCTGCGACAGCTTGAGGCCGAAGTTGTAGACGCGGCGCAGGAAGCGGTAGCTGCCTTCGACGGCGGCGTCGTTCCACTCCAGCGTCAGCTCGGGCGGCGCGGTGAACATGGTGTACAGGCGGGCGGTGTCGGCGCCGTACTTCTCGATCAGCTCCTGCGGATCGATGCCGTTGTTCTTGGACTTGGACATGGTGCCCACGCCCTCGTAGTCGATCTCGGTGCCCACGGGCAGCAGGCCATCGGCGCTGTCCACGGCGGACTTGAGCTTGGCGCCCACGATCTTGCCGGTCTCGTCGAACACATGCTCGACGTCCTTGGGCCAGAAGTATTCCTTGGCGCCCTTGGCCGTGCGGCGGCTGTAGATGTGGTTGAGCACCATGCCCTGCGTCAGCAGCTTGGTGAAGGGCTCGTCGATCTTGAGCAGACCCAGGTCGCGCATGACCTTGGTCCAGAAGCGCGCATACAGCAGGTGCAGGATGGCGTGCTCGACACCGCCGATGTACTGGTCCATGCCGCTGCCGCCGGTAGCGGCATTCTGGCTCCGCATCCAGTAGTCGGCGCCGGCGCCGACCATCTGCTCGCTGTTCTTGGCGTCGCAATAGCGCATGAAGTACCAGGACGAATCCACGAAGGTGTCCATGGTGTCGGTCTCGCGGCGAGCCGGCTTGCCGCAGCAGGGGCACGCGACACGGGTGGCGCTTCCTGGATGCGCCGCGTGGAAGGCCTCAGACTTGACCAGCGGGTTGCCCGAGCCGTCGGGCACCAGGTCCTGCGGCAGCACCACGGGCAGGTCCTTCTCGGGCACGGGCTGCGGGCCGCAGTCCTCGCAGTGGATGATGGGAATCGGCGTGCCCCAGTAGCGCTGGCGGCTGATACCCCAGTCGCGCAGGCGCCAGGTGGTCTTGAGCTCGCCCAGGCCCTTGCCGGCCAGCAGCCGGGCCACGGCGGCCACGGCATCCTTGTGGTTGAGGCCGTCGAACTCGCCGGAGGCGATCAGCACGCCGTGCTCCTTGTCGCCGTACCAGTCATGCCACTGCTTGTCGTCGTAGGCGCCCTGGCCTTCCACGGCCACGACCTGCTTGATGGGCAGGCCGTACTTGTTGGCAAAGGCGAAGTCGCGCTCGTCGTGGGCGGGCACGCCCATCACGGCGCCGTCGCCGTAGCTCATCAGCACGTAGTTGCCGACCCAGACCTCGACCTGGGCGCCCGTGACCGGGTGGGTGACGAACAGGCCCGTGGGCAGGCCTTCCTTTTCCTTGAGGGCGAGTTCGGCCTCGGTCGTGCCGCCCTTCTTGCATTCCTCGATGAAGGCGGCGAGCTTGGCGTTGGTCGCCGCGGCGTGCAGCGCCAGCGGGTGTTCGGGGGCCACGGCGCAGAAGGTCACGCCCATGATGGTGTCGGCGCGCGTGGTGAAGACGAACATCTTGCCGTCCTGGATCAGCTGGCCGTCGGCGCCCTGGATGCCGTGCGTGAACGCAAAGCGCACGCCGGCGCTCTTGCCGATCCAGTTTTCCTGCATCAGGCGCACCTTGTCGGGCCAGCCGGTGAGCGTGGCCTTCTCGCCGCCGAGCTGCACGTGGTCCAGCAGCTCCTGCGCATAGCCGGTGATGGCCAGGTAGTAGCCGGGGATCTCGCGCTTTTCCACCAGCGCGCCGGTGCGCCAGCCGCGGCCGTCGATGACCTGCTCGTTGGCCAGCACGGTCTGGTCCACCGGGTCCCAGTTGACGACCTGGGTCTTGCGGTAGGCAATGCCTTTTTCCAGCATCTTGAGGAACAGCCACTGGTTCCACTTGTAGTAGTCGGGATCGCAGGTGGCGACTTCGCGGCTCCAGTCGATGGCCAGGCCCATGGCCTGCATCTGCTTCTTCATGTACGCGATGTTCTCGTACGTCCACTTGGCCGGCGGCACCTTGTTCTTGAGCGCCGCGTTCTCGGCCGGCAGGCCGAAAGCGTCCCAGCCCATGGGCATCAGCACGTTGTAGCCCTTCATGCGCAGCTGGCGCGTGAGCATGTCGTTGATGGTGTAGTTGCGCACATGGCCCATGTGCAGCTTGCCGCTGGGGTAGGGCAGCATGGAGCAGGCGTAGAACTTGGGCTTGGTCTCGTCTTCCGTGACGCGGTAGGCGTCCTGGGCGGTCCAGCGGTCCTGCGCGGCGCGCTCGACCTCGATGTGGTTGTACTTTTCTTGCATGGTGCAGTGCGGTGGCCGTCGGCCCCATGGGCCCGGCAAGGTGGTAATCCGAAATCAGCAGGGATTTTAGGCGCCCTGCCCGAACATGCAGGTTTAGAGCGTATTTACGCCGCCTTGAAACGACAGAGCCATCAAATCAGTGAGCAATTTGCGTTGATCAATTGGTAATGCGCTAATGCGCATCGGTGCAGACACGGCGCCGCAACCAGCCAGGCCTCTTGCAGCGATACGCGCGGTCACCGCGCCGCATCAGCGCTTGTCGGGCTCCGTGACGAAGCCTATGCGCGTGAGCCCCGCCGCGTGGGCCCAGCCCATGAGCTCGACCACGCGCCCGTAGGGCACCGCGGTGTCCGCGCGCAGCTGGATTTCGGTGTCGGGCCGGCGGCCTCCCAGGGCGTTGAGCTGCTGCTGCACGGCCTCGTCGCTGGCTTCCCGGCCCTGCACCCAGATCGCGCCGCTGGGATTGATCTCCACCAGCAGCGTCTCGCTGCGCGCCACCGTGCCTTGCGGCGCGGCGGACCGGGCCTTGGGCAACTGCAGGCGCAGGCTGGCGGCCAGCATGGGCGCCGCCAGAATGAAGATCACCACCAGCACCAGCATCACATCCACCAGCGGCGTGACGTTGATGCTGCTGATCGGTACGTCGCCGCTCTGGCGCGTGTTCAGTCTGCCGAATGCCATGGCCGCTCACCCGGCCTTACCCGGCGTCGCCGCCGAACTGGGCCTGCAGGTCATGGGCAAACCCTTCCAGCAGGGCCTGCAGCATGCCGGCGGCGCGGCCAAACAGGTTGTAGGCCAGCACTGCCGGCAAGGCCACGGCCAGGCCCGCGGCCGTCATCACCAGCGCTTCGCCCACCGGCCCGGCCAGCTGCTCTATGCCGACCTGGCCGCTGCCGGCCAGCACGCCCAGCGCATGGTGGATGCCCCAGACCGTGCCCAGCAGCCCCACGAACGGCGCCGTGGCGCCTATGGTGGCCAGCAGCGTCTGGCCCCATTGCAGCTGCAGCGAAGCGGCATCCAGCCCGGCGCGCAGGCCGCGCATCAGCCGCTGGCCGTGGCTGGCGCGCCCGGCCAGGCCTGTACTCGCCGTCGTCGATGCAAAATCCTGGGGCAGCGCCAGCACCATGGACCGCAGCAGCTGGCGCGCATCCAGGCCGTGCACGGCGGCCTGCGCCTGCGCCACGTCAGGCGCCTGCCAGAAGGATGCGATGGCCCTGGAGACACTGCGCCGCGCCGAGGCCATGAACCAGAGCTTGTAGACGATGATCACCCAGCTGGCCACGGACATCGCCAGCATCACCACGGCCGTGCTGCGCGTCACCGCATCGCCTTGTTCCAGCCATTGCCACAGTCCCGCAGACATCTTGCTCACCTCGCTCCGGATACGACAAGGGGCCAGCCGGCCCCTCGAATCATGGTGTGAATCAGCGCAGATTCAGCACATCGAACATGTCGAACTGGCCGCTCTTCTTGCCCGCCAGATAGCCCACGGCACGCAGGCTGCCTTGCGCGTAGCCGGCGCGGCTGCTGGACTTGTGCGAGATCTCGATGCGCTCGCCGGTGCCGGCGAACAGCACGGTATGGTCGCCCACGATGTCGCCGCCGCGCACGGTGGCAAAGCCTATGGTGTCCTCCTTGCGTTCGCCCGTGTGGCCGAAGCGCTCGTAGACGGCACGATCGGCCAATGTGGTGCCCTGGGCTTCGGCGATCACCTCGCCCATCTTGATGGCCGTGCCCGAGGGCGCGTCGACCTTGTGCTTGTGGTGGGCCTCGACGATCTCGATGTCGTAGCCGGTGCGCAGCGCCTTGGCCGCCATCTCCAGCAGCTTGAGGGTCACGTTCACGCCCACGCTCATATTGGGCGCCAGCATCAGCGCGGTCTTCTTGGCATATTCGGCGATCTGCGCCTTCTGCGCTTCGGAAAAGCCGGTGGTGCCGATCACCACTTTCACGCCCAGTTCGGCAGCCACGGCCAGATGCTCCATCGTGCCATCGGGGCGCGTGAAGTCGATCAGGCAATCGGCCTTGGCCAGCGCGGCGCGGATATCGCTTTCGATCTTCAGCCCGCTGGGCTGGCCCAGGAAGGCCGAAGGGTCGGTGCCGATGGCGGGGCTGCCGGGAAGGTCCAGAGCCGCGGCCAGCACGCAGTCGCGGCTGCTCAGGATGGCTTCGATCAGCATCCGGCCCATGCGGCCGGAGGCGCCCGCCACGGCAACGCGCTGGGGGGTGGAAGAAGATGCGGTGTTTGCGGTCATGGCGCTATCGCTCATGGTGTTGCCGGCGCCTGCTGTTGCCTGCGGGCACCGGTCAAAGTTCAAATCGGAAATCAAGGCTGCGGGCCGTCAATAGCGCGCAGCCGGCTCCAGCGGGGGATAGCTGACGGCGGCGGACGGCTGGCGGTCTTCAGGCTTGTCGGAGTCGGGCTCCTTGCGCGGCGGGTACTTGGCCAGCTGGGCCTCCGTGGCTTCGAGCTGCGGCACCTTGGGCTTGCCCTTCAGGCCCTTGAGGCTGGCCACGAACTCGGCCTCCGAAGGCATGTCGTCGCCTTCGGCGCGCACAAAGCGGTCGCCCTCGAAGAACACGGCCAGCTTGCGCACCTGGGGGTCGACGTCGGGGCGCTTGATCGTGAACACATATTCCCAGCGGTCGGCGTGGAACACGCTGGTCACCAGCGGCGTACCCAGGATGTCGCGGACCTGCTGCCGACTCATGCCGGGCTGCAGCGCCTGCACCTGTTCCTTGGAGACGAAATTGCCTTGCACCACGTCCACCTTGTAGGGCGTGATGACATTGGCGACACGGTGAGCTGCTCCATCGAGACTGTTGCAGCCGGCCAATGCCGCTGCGACTGCCAGCGTCAGGGCCAGGCCGGCGCGGCTACGTGCTTGAACATGCATGGATAATGGCATAGGGATATGATCGGGATCATTGTAGCGGCTGGTTCCGATGGCGCCCGATGATCCAACGGCCCCGGTGCCAGGGCCATTGACTGCCGACCATGCCGGGCACGGCGATTCTCCAAGAAACCCTGACATGAAGAACATCGACGAACTCAAGAGCACAGGCCTGAAGGCCACCTTGCCGCGCCTGAAGATCCTGGAAATCTTCCAGACCGGCTCCCAGCGCCATATGACGGCCGAAGACGTGTTCCGCGTGCTGCTGGACGAGCGCTCGGACATCGGCCTGGCCACGGTCTACCGCGTGCTCACCCAGTTCGAGCAGGCCGGCATACTGATCCGCAGCAACTTCGAAAGCGGCAAGGCCGTCTACGAGCTCAACGAAGGCCAGCACCACGACCACTTCGTCTGCACCGGCTGCGGCAAGGTCGAGGAGTTCTACGACGCCGAGATCGAAAAGCGCCAGAACCTGATCGCCAAGTCCAAGGGCTGGGTGATCCAGGACCACTCCATGGCGCTGTATGGCCAGTGCGCGGAATGCGCCAAGCGCTCCACGCACCGATAGTTCCATCCACCCTCAGGGGCTGCATGCAGGGCGAAGCACGCAAATGCTTCGCCCTTTTGCTTTTGGCACCATCCGTTTGCACGCTGCAACCGGCACCCGGCAGAAGAAACACCGGTTTCAAGCTGTTGTTCAGCCCGGACGGCTAACCTGCTTCCATCTCAAGAAAGCGACAAGGGGGTTGCATGCGCTGGCCGCACTTCTCTGCAGAAAAATGCTGGATCTGGATGGCAGCCGCCACGCTGGCAGGCTGCGCCGCCTTGCCTCCGGGTGCATCCACTCCCTATAGCCCCAACCCCCTGACTCAGCAGGCGCTGGCCAGCCCTCAGCTGACAGCGCCGCTGACGGCTGAACAACGCCGGCAGTGGCTGGACCGCGTCACCTGGGGCGTCACCGACAGCGACGACGCCCGGTTGCAGCAGCTGGGCCTGCAGAACTGGCTGGCGCGGCAGCTCAGGCCCGATTCCAGCCCCATGCCCGCCGAAGCGCAGCAGCGGATCGAGGCGCTGGACATCAGCCGGCGCAGCATGGAGCAGATCCAGCAGGATGCCGCCGCCCAGCGCCAGGCCATCCGCAACGCCGCCGATCCCGAAGAGAAGACACGCCTGGGCCAGGCCTTGCAGCGCCAGCTCAACCAGTGGGCCCAGGAAGCCCAGAAGCGCCACCTGCTGCGCGCCCTGTATTCCCCGCACCAGCTGCAGGAACGGATGACCTGGTTCTGGATGAACCATTTCAATGTCAGCACGCGCAAGGGCGATGTCCGCATGTGGGTGGGGGACTATGAGGAGCACGCCATCCGCCCCCATGCGCTGGGCAACTTCCGCCAGCTGCTGGAAGCCAGCATGCGCCACCCGGCCATGCTGCTGTACCTGGACAATGCCAGCAACGCCGCCGGCCACATCAACGAAAACTACGCACGCGAACTGCTGGAGCTGCACACCATGGGCGTGGGCAGCGGCTACACCCAGGCCGACGTACAGGCCATGGCCCATGTGCTGACGGGCGTCGGCTTCAGCGTGCGCGAAGCCGGTGCGCCCGCCCCCAGGCTGCGCCCGGAGCGGCGCGGCGACTATGTGCGCCAGGGCTTTTTCGAGTTCAACCCCAACCGCCACGACTATGCGCCCCAGGTCTTCCTCGGCCGCCCGCTGCAGGGCCAGGGCATGGCCCGGGTGGAAGAGGCGCTGGACCGCATCGTGGCTGCTCCGGCCACCGCACACTTTGTTGCCCGCAAGCTGGTGGTTTATTTTCTTGGCGACAACCCCTCGCCGCAACTGGTGGAGCGCACCGCACAGGCCTTCGAGCGCAGCCGCGGCGACATCGCCGCCACGCTGGCCACGCTGCTCACGGCACCCGAGGCCATGCAGCACTTCGGCCAGCGCTTCAAGGACCCGGTGCACTATGTCGTCGGCGCCACGCGCCTGGCCTACGAGCAGCGGGTGGCCGCCGACATGGCCCCGCTGCTGGGCTGGCTCAACCGCCTGGGCGAGCCGCTTTACGGCCACGAGACGCCCGATGGCTATCCGCTGGGCCAGTCGGACTGGTCCAGCTCCGGCCAGATGGCCTCCCGCTTCGAGGTGGCGCGCCAGATGGCCGCACGTGGCGCCGTGCTGTTCCGCACCGATCCCCAGGACGCGCTCGAAAAGCCGCCCTATCCCGAGCTGGCCAAGCGCGGCAGCGCGCAGGCGCGCCTGCCATCCTGGAGCGCCCGTTCGCGCGAAGCCCTGGCCCAGGCCCGAAACCCCGTGGACTGGAACACATACTTTCTCTCCGCCCCCGAAATGATGTTCCGCTGACCTCCGGCCCTGGAGCTTTCCATGCAAAGACGCCAATTCCTTTCAGCCGCCTCAGGCCTGCTCGCTACCGGCTATCTGGGGCGCGGACAGGCTGCCGCCCCGCGGGCCGGCACCCCCCGTTTCCTGCTGGTGTTCCTGCGCGGCGCCTATGACTGCAACAGCCTGCTGGTGCCCACGCACAGCGAGTTCTATTACCGTGCCCGGCCCACGATTGCCATCGCCCGCCCCGGCGAGGCGCATGGCGCCCTGGCCCTGAACGCCGACTGGGGCCTGCACCCCCTGCTGGAGGACAGCCTCCTGACCCTGTTCCAGGGGCGGCAGGCCTGCTTCGTGCCGTTCGCGGGCAGCAACGACCTGTCCCGCAGCCATTTCGAGACCCAGGACTCCATCGAGCTCGGCCAGCCACTGGAAGGCCGCCAGTCCTTCCAGTCCGGCTTTCTGAACCGGCTGGCCCAGGTGCTGCAGGCCGACCGGCAAAACCGCGGCGGCATGAGCCGCCCGGCCGTTCCGAAGGCTCATAGCACCGCAGCCCATGAGGGCGAAGGTACTCCAGTGACCACCATGGCCTTCACCGCCCAGCTGCCGCTGGCCCTGCGCGGCAGCGCACAGGCCGCCAACATGGCGCTGGCCTCGGTCGGCAAGGCCGGCGTGGATGAGCGCCACGGCCAGGTCATCGCCTCCATGTACCAGGGCACCGCGCTGGGAGGCGCCGTGGCCGAGGGCTTCGCCGTCCGGGAGGCCGTGCAGCGCGGCGTGCAGGAGGAAATGGAGCGGGCCGGACGCGACGCCATCAGCGCCAAGGGTTTCAGCCTGGTGGCGCAGCGCATGGCCGTCTTCATGCGCGAGCAGTTCGACCTGGGCTTCGTGGACGTCGGCGGCTGGGACACCCATGTCAACCAGGGCGGCGCCAGCGGCAATCTGGCCAACCGCCTGGCCGAGCTGAGCCGCGGCCTGGCCACCTTCGCCCGGGAAATCGGCCCCGAACCCTGGCGCAGCACCGTGGTGGCCGTGATCAGCGAATTCGGCCGCACCTTCCGCGAGAACGGCAACAAGGGCACCGACCACGGCCACGGCACGGCGTACTGGTTTCTCGGCGGCGGCCTGTCGGCCCGGGCCGGCGGCGCCATTGTCGGCACGCAGACCGAGGTGACCGAAAAAGCCTTGTTCCAGAACCGCGACTACCCGGTGCTCAACGAGTACCGCGATGTGCTGGGCGGCCTGTTCGGCAGGATGTACGGCCTGAGCCCGGCCCAGATACAGCAGGTGTTTCCGGCCTCGCAGGCCCGGGACCTGCATCTGGTCTGATACAGCGATCTTGTGAAGCCGGCACGATCCAAGTGCGGGACGGCCAGCAAGGGCCGTCGTCCCCCTTCCAGGGGGAAGGCGCGCAGCGCCTCAGGGGGTCAGTCCAACTCCGTCCCGCGCTCCATCGCCAGGCGATGGCGCTGCACGAACTCCTGGTAGGTATCGATGCCGCGCAGCTGCAGGATGGCATTGCGCACCGCGGCCTCCACCAGCACGGCGATATTGCGGCCGGCCACCACCTGGATCACCACCTTGCGCACGGGCACGCCCAGCACGTCCTGCGTCAGCGGCTCGGCGGGCAGGCGCTCGTACTCGCGCTCCATGGTTTCCTTGCGCACCAGGTGCACGATGAGCTTGAGCCGCATCTTGCGGCGCACCGCCGTCTCGCCGAAGATCGAGCGGATGTCGAGCAGGCCGATGCCGCGCACCTCCAGCAGGTTCTGCAGCAGATCGGGGCACTTGCCCTCGATGGTGGTCTGGTTGATACGGTAGAGATCCACCGCATCGTCGGCCACCAGGCCGTTGCCGCGGGTCACGAGTTCCAGGCCCAGTTCGCTCTTGCCCAGCCCCGACTCGCCGGTGATCAGCACGCCCATGCCCAGAATGTCCATGAACACGCCGTGTATGGTGATGCGGTCGGCAAAGTGCTTGGACAGATAGGCCCGCAGCACGTCGATGACAAAGGCCGACTGCTCCTGGGTGGCGAACATGGGAATGTGCGCGCGCTCGCACGTGGACAGCAGCTCTTCGGGCGCAGCCTGGCCGTCCGCCAGCACCAGCACCGGGGGTTCCAGCGTGACGATGCGGGCCACGCGGCGCAGGCAGTCCTGCGAGGTGGCGTTGGTCAGATAGGCGATCTCGCGCTCGCCCAGCACCTGCAGCCGGTAGGGATGGATGTAGTTGAGGTAGCCGACCAGATCGGCACCCGAGCGCGCCGAGCGCACGGCCATCTCGTCGAAGCGGCGCTCGGAGGCGCCCAGGCCCGCCACCCATTGCCAGCGCAGGCTGGAATTGCGGAAGGCCTCGAACAATACGTCGGCGCTGATGGCACTGGGTCTCATGGCAAGGCCCTGCGAAAAAGGAAAAGGCTTAGACCAGCGGCGCGGCCGACGACTGCCAGTTGGCGATCATGCCGTGCAGCTGCTGGGCATCCGCGCAGGATTTGAGCCGCTCGCGCAGCTGGCTGTCGCTGAGCAGCTCGGCGATTTCCGAAAGGATTTCCAGGTGCTTTTGCGTGGCCGCCTCCGGCACGAGCAGGAAGATCAGCAGGCCGACTGCCTGCTCGTCCGGCGCGTCGAAGCCGATGGGGCTGGCCAGCTGGAACACGGCGGCCATGGGCGCCGTCAGCCCCTTGATGCGTCCGTGCGGAATCGCAACGCCATGGCCCAGGCCCGTGGAGCCCAGGCGTTCGCGCGCGAACAGGCTGTCGGTAATCAGGGCACGAGACAGGCCATGCAGGCTCTCGAAGAGCAAACCCGCTTCCTCGAAAGCGCGTTTCTTGCTGGTGACATCAACGCTCACGAGCACTTGAGCGGCGGGAAGAATGGAAGCTAGGCGATTCATGGTTGGTCAACAATTATGCACCGCAGCGCTAAAACCGTGGGGAAACCCTGATCGCCATCAAAAACCGCCCCCAGGGGCGGTGTTTTGAGCGTTGTGTCGCGACCACATTCGCCGAATGGGGACTCTCAAACACATGGCTTGCGGCCGGCCATCATCGAAGCGACAGCTCCGCCAGCTGCAGATCAGAACTGCTCAAGCGCTTGGCCGTGCCATAGCGACTCGTATGCTGGCGCGTTTTATAACGCACAACGGCCCGGTCCAGTTTGTCGGCCAGTGCATCCACGGCCGCGTACAGATCGAAGTGGCGCGTTTCCACGAACAGATCCTGACCTTTGACGCGCACCGTACAGCCGGCGCGCTGGCGCTTGTCCTTCTCCTTTTGCTTGTGCACGGTCAGCAAGACCTTGACGTCCACGACCTGATCGAAATGCCGCACGATGCGCTCCAGCTTGGCCATCACATAACTGCGCAACGAGGGAGTGACCTCCAGGTGATGCCCGCTAATCGTCAGATTCATAACAAAACACTCCTTTGGTTCCGGTGAAAACAGCCCTGCCGTCACGTCAAAACCACGTGCTTCAAGGCTTGCAGATCGGAATGCGCATTCGTCTGGCTGCAAGGCCACTATGCGCCCGGCAAGTGGGCAAGGCAACCCGAGAGACGCGATAGCGCAGGCCTGCGCAGGGCCTTGTCGGCGCATTTGGCGCAGGCCGGCTTTGGGCGCACAATGAACGGCTTTGGGTCGTTTCCGTGCGTATTTCCTGCACGGAGCGCCCAGGTTCCACGACACGCCGGCAGCGCCGCCGCCGTCATGCACGCCCGCATTTCCTTCATGGAAGTGTCGGCTGGCCGACCTGGCGACCACGCCCAGGGCATTCGGGGCAGGCCTGGCGGCACGAACGGCCTGCATCGGTAAAATCACTTTTTTACGCAGCCGCCCTTGTTGACAACCATGCGGGCCTGCAACGCTGGCAAGCCCCCCGAATGGCAAGGCTTCAGGCGCCTGCCGACCGTCCTGCTACCGCGTGCCTGATCCTTGCCCGATCACGCCAGACTGCCTCACCTTTCGACCATGACCACCCAGCCCCCTGCCCTGCACACTTCCAACATTGCCTCGCTGCCCCTGCTCGCGCGCGGCAAGGTCCGCGACAACTACGCCGTGGGCGACGACCGCATCCTGATGGTGGCCTCCGACCGCCTCTCGGCCTTCGACGTGATCATGGGCGAGCCCATTCCCGGCAAGGGCGTGCTGCTGACGCAGATGGCGCTGTTCTGGTTCGACAAGCTCGGCCACATCTGCCCCAACCACCTGACCGGCGAAACCCCCGAATCCGTGGTCCAACCCGAGGAAGTCAGGCAGGTCGAAGGCCGCTCCATGCTGGTCAAGCGCTTGAAGCCCGTGCTGATCGAAGCCGTGGTGCGCGGCTACCTGGCCGGCAGCGGCTGGAAGGAATACCAGGAATCGCAGTCGGTCTGCGGCGTGAAGCTGCCCGCCGGCCTGACCAATGCGGCCCAGCTGCCCGAGCCCATCTACACCCCGGCGGCCAAGGCCGAGTTGGGCGACCACGACGAAAACATCACCTACGAGCGCACCGTGGAAATGGTGGGCGAGAAGCTGGCCGCCCAGATCCGCGACACGGCCATCCGCATCTACAAGGAAGCCGCCGAGATCGCGCTGGCCAAGGGCATGATCATTGCCGACACCAAGTTCGAGTTCGGCCTGACCGAAGACGGCACCCTGGTGCTGATGGACGAGGTGCTGACCCCCGACAGCTCGCGCTACTGGCCCGTGGAAGGCTATGCCGACGCGCTGGCCAAGGGCGAGAACCCGCCCAGCTACGACAAGCAGTTCGTGCGCGACTGGCTGGAGCAGGCCCAGGTCAACGGCAAGGCCTGGGACAAGAAGGCGCCCGCGCCCCGCCTGCCCAAGGAAGTGATCGACAAGACCGCGGCCAAGTACCGCGAAGCGCTGGAGCGCCTGACGGCCTGAGCCTCGAGCCCTCGGCGATCTCTACGGCACCCGTGGCGCGATGCGCTGCCGGTGCCGTTGTTGTCTTCAATGTCTTGCTATCAATAAGAAAGCTGGCAGCACCACACAGAAGACATTTTCAGGAATAAAACCATTCAAATTTGTCCATAGCTAATCGCAAATAGCTTCCCTATTGATAGCACCGCACAACCACTGCCATGTAGTAACCGGCTAATACCCGCTGCCGGCGGCGCCTGCCCACAATGGCTCCATCCCATCACCTCGGCGCCTTGAAGGAGACACACATGGCAGGCAAGAAGATTTTGATGATTTGCGGCGACTACTGCGAGGACTACGAGACCATGGTCCCGTTCCAGGCCCTGCTGGCCGTGGGCCATACGGTACACGCCGTCTGCCCCGACAAGAAGGCCGGCGACCAGATCAAGACCGCCATCCACGACTTCGAGGGCGCGCAGACCTACAGCGAAAAGCCCGGCCACAACTTCACGCTCAACGCCACGTTTGCCGATATGCAGCCCGAGCAGTACGACGCCCTGGTCATCCCCGGCGGCCGCGGCCCCGAATACCTGCGCGGCTATGAAAGCGTGCGCGCCGCCGTGCGCCACTTCTTCGATACCGGCAAGCCCGTGGCCGCCGTCTGCCATGGCGCCCAGCTGCTGGCCGGCGCCGGCGTGCTCAAGGGCCGCACCTGCTCGGCCTACCCGGCCTGCCGTGCCGAGGTGGAGCTGGCCGGCGGCACCTATGCCGACATCCCCGTGGACCAGGCCCATACCGAGGGCAATCTGGTCAGCGCCCCGGCCTGGCCCGCCCATCCGGCCTGGATCGCGCAATTCCTGGCGCTGCTGGGAACAAAGATTACGCACACCCCCTGAGTCGCCTGCGGCGCCTTCCCCCTGGAAGGGGGGACGACAGCCTCGCTGCGGGGCGGCCCTTGCTCGCTGCCCCGTACTTAGGCCACGCCAGTTTTGAGCGCTGTGCCTTGATGGGTCGCAAGCCATGGCCTGCCCACCGCATCTTGTATCCCTGGTTGACGCAGCCCACTCCATGCTCCACCATGGCCCGGTTTCGCTTTTTCCGGGAACCCGCCATGTGCCAAGTCTTCATCAGCGCCGACCCGCAACTCTGGGCGCACCGCGCGCGGTCCCTGCGCCTGCACGGCGTGGCGACCAGCATCCGGCTGGAAAACCTGTTCTGGCAGGTGCTGGAGGAGATCGCCGCGCGCGACGGCTACAGCGTGCCCCGGCTGTGCACCAAGCTCTACGACGAGCTGCTGGCCGAGCGCGGTGCCGTGGACAACTTCGCGTCCTTTCTGCGCGTGTGCTGCACACGCTATCTGGCGCTGCAGCTGTCGGGCGAGATTGCCCAGGATGCGGGTATTCCGATCCGCTCCATCCGTCTTGCACAAGGCGCTGCCCAGCCTGCAGCTCTGCGCCACTGACGGCACCAGCTCATGCGCCTTGCGGCAGGGGCTCCAGCAGGCGCACGAAGCTGCAGCCCTGGGCGCTGCTGCACTTGAAGAAAGCCTGCCCCGCCAGAGGCCCGCGCTGCATGAGCCGGCGTTGCAGCGCGCTGCCGCATTGAGGGCAGGTGCTGGCCAGCTCGATGGAGGACAAGACAGGCTCCGCCGTCTGCTGGATGAGCGGGGCCGGTTTCCGTACCTGCGACTCCGGCACTTCCAGCGCAGGCTCGACAACCGTTTGATGCGGTACGCCGCGACCCTTCCCGCCTGCTTTCCGGGCCTTGATCTCCTGGACATGCGCCACATGGCGGGCCTGAGTGGTACGGCCCGGTGCCAGCCGCAGCCGCTCCAGCCGGTCGATCGCAGCCTGCATCTGTGCGGGGTCCCACACCGTCTGCTGAAAACTCTGGATATAGGCCACAAAACCGCTGCCGCGCGTGACATGGGCCGGCATCTCGGTCTTGAACTCGCAATCGCCCACAAAGGCGATGACCGAATGCACATGCTCTGCGGGAAGATCCAGCAGTTCCTGCAGCGTGCGCATGTGCTTGTAGTTCTGGCGTAGCGGGTTCTGGAAGCGGGTGCGCCGCTTGAAGATCTGCTGCGTCCACTGCGCCTGGCGCTCGCTGCCGAAAATCCAGCCCTTGAAATTCTTGGTCTCCAGCACGAATACGCCGTAGGGCGAGAACAGCACATGGTCAATCTGCGTGCTGCCATCCCGCGTGGGCAAGGTCACGTTGTGCAGGTCCACATAGACCAGCGGGTCCAGCTTGGCACGGATGGTGTTCTGCACGGCCCGTTCGCCCAGCCAGCCCTTGAAGCGCGGCGAGCGCAGCACGCCGGCCAGCACCGCAAACAGCAGCGCCAGCCCCAGATGCAAAAACAGGCCGTTAAAGGCCGTGGCAAGAATCTGATTCATTCCTCAGTCCATTTAGAGCCTGGAGCCACAAAGACCAAAGTTGGCAGGGCGCAAGCGAGGGACGGCGAGCAAGGGCCGCCCCGCAGCGATGCCGTCGTCCCCCCTCTGGGGGAAGCCGCTCAGCGGCTCAGGGGGCCTCAGTTCAACGCCATGCTCAGCTTGCGGCGGTAGCTGTTGACCATGGCCGTGGCTTCGTCCTGCTCGGCGCCGTTCTTGCCCACCAGCTCGATGCCGCCGGTGCTCTTGCCGGGCACGGCGTCCTGCTGCTTGGGCTTGGGCGGCGTGAGCAGTTCCAGGACGGCGACAATGAGCTTGCGCGCGGCCTGGCCGTTCCATTCCTTGTCGCGCATGATGATTTCGAGCAGCTCGTCCATGGACGCCGTCCACTGGCTGTGGGCCAGCAAGGCGCGGGCACGGCCGAAGCGGGCGTCGAAGTCGCGGCGGTTGGCGGCGATCAGCGCATCGAACCGGGCCACATCGGCGTTGTCACCCGTGGTGGCGAACTGCAGGGCCTGCAGCCACTGGTTGAGCGCCTCGAAGCGCAGCGGCTGGGGAATGCGCTTGACGGGCTCGACCAGCAGCGCCCCGGCTTCCTCGAAGCCGCCGGTGGCGATCAGCAGGCGCACGTAGTCGAAGCGGGTGTCGTCATTGCTGGGATCGGCGGCCAGCGCGTCGGCCAGCTTCCGCAGCGCGGCCTGGGTGTCGCCCGACTCCAGCAGCGCATGGGCTTCGTCGGCGCCGGCTTCGGCGGCCAGCTCGTTCTCGGAGGGCAGATGCTTGTCGAGGAATTCGCGCAGCTTGCCTTCGGGCTGGGCGCCCATGAAGCCGTCCACGGGGCGGCCGCCGATCATGAGCACGCAGGTGGGAATGGAGCGGATGCCGAACATGCTGGCCAGCTGCTGCTCCTGGTCGGAGTCGATCTTGACCAGCTTGAAGCGGCCTTCATAGGCCACTTCCAGCTTTTCCAGGACCGGGCCCAGCGTCTTGCAGGGGCCGCACCAGGGCGCCCAGAAGTCCACCAGCACCGGCACCTGCATGGAGGCAGCGACGACTTCGGCTTCAAAATTCTCAATGGTGACGTCCATCATGTGATCAAACCCCGTGGCGATGCGCGCCGGGGCATGACGCCTGGCGCGCTGTGATTGTCAAAAGCCTGCCCCGCCATCTCAAGGCGGCAAGGCACGTATGGGCGATTCTCCAGCAAATCGGCAAAGCCCCGGCTGCCATCGAAATAAGAGCAGCAGGCGACATTTTCAAGCCATTGCGGCATCGATCCATCATCGAAACCAATGCTGCCGTACACCGAAAGCTCCTTGTCAGGAGTCAACCTGACAGGGCCGCCCGGGCAGCCGCAACAAACCCGTGGCAACCCAGGCGCATGCCAAAAAAGTAAAATCGAAGGCTCCACTAGGCCGGGCGGCAGGCGCCCCACACGACATGAACCCCATCCAAGTTGGCGTGGTCATGGGTTCCAGCAGCGACTGGGACACCATGCAGCACGCAGTTGCCATCCTCCAGCAATTCGGTATCGCCTTCGAGGCCCAGGTGGTCTCCGCCCACCGCATGCCGGACGACATGTTCCGCTTTGCCGAGGCCGCGGCCGACCGCGGCCTCAAGGCCATCATCGCCGGAGCCGGCGGTGCCGCCCACCTGCCCGGCATGATTGCCGCCAAGACCACCGTGCCGGTGCTGGGCGTACCCGTGGCCAGCCGCCACCTGCAGGGCGTGGACTCGCTGCACTCCATCGTGCAGATGCCCAAGGGCGTGCCCGTGGCCACCTTCGCCATCGGCAATGCCGGCGCCGCCAATGCGGCCCTGTTCGCCGTGGCCCTGCTGGCCAACGAAGATGCCGAGCTGCGCAAGAAGCTCGAGGCCTTCCGTGCCGAACAGACCGAAGCCGCCCGCAACATGACGCTGCCGGTAAACGCATGAGCCACAGTACCAAGGACACCGAAGTGATCCTGCCCGGCGCCACGCTGGGCGTGCTGGGCGGCGGCCAGCTGGGCCGCATGTTCGTGCATGCCGCCCAGGCCATGGGCTACTTCACGGCCGTGCTGGACCAGGACGAGACCAGCCCCGCCGGCCTGGTCAGCCACCACCACATCCGCACCGGCTACGAAGACCCGCAAGGCCTGGCCGAGCTGGCCCAGCTCTGCGCGGCCGTGACCACCGAATTCGAGAACGTGCCGGCCGGCGCCCTGAACCAGCTGGCCCGGAGCCTGCCCGTCTCGCCCGCCGGTTCCGCCGTGGCCATTGCCCAGGACCGCGCGGCCGAAAAGGCACACTTCGTGAAGTGCGGCGTGCCCTGCGCGCCCTATGCCGTGATCGAGACGCCCGAGCAGTTGGCCGCCGTCAACGACGCGCTGCTGCCCGGCATTCTCAAGACCGCCCGCATGGGCTACGACGGCAAGGGGCAGATCCGCGTCAAGACCCGCGCCGAGCTGGTCAAGGCCTGGGAGCAACTGGGCCGCGTGGCCTGCGTGCTCGAAAAAATGCTGCCGCTGGCGCACGAATGCTCGGTCATCGTGGCGCGCGGCCGCAATGGCGATATCGTCAACCTGCCCGTGCAGCGCAATCTGCACCGCGACGGCATTCTGGCCGTGACCGAGGTTTACGAAGGAAACATGCCCGCAGCTCAGGCAGAGCAAGCGGTGGCAGCTGCGAAATCCGTAGCTATCGGCCTGGATTACGTGGGCGTGCTGTGCGTGGAATTTTTTGTGCTGGACAACGGCCAGCTCGTGGTCAACGAAATTGCCCCGCGCCCGCACAACAGCGGCCACTACAGCCAGAACGCCATGGACATGTCGCAGTTCGAGCTGCAGGTGCGCTGCATGACCAACCTGCCTCTGGTGCAACCGCGCCAGCACAGCGCCACCGTCATGCTCAACCTGCTGGGCGACCTGTGGTTCAAGCAGGGCGACACCGCACAGGCTCCTGCCTGGGACCGGATCCTGGCCCTGCCCGGCGCCCACCTGCACCTGTACGGCAAGGTCGATGCCAAGCGCGGCCGCAAGATGGGCCACCTGAACATCACCGCCGCCACTGCTGGGCAAGCCCGCACGACTGCGCTGCAGGCGGCCGCAATCCTAGGCATCCCGGCGTTTTAGAAAGCCCCCTGAGCGGCTTTGCCGCTTCCCCCTCTCTCTTCGGGAGGGGGACGACGCCCTCGCTGCGGGGCGGCCCTTGCTCGGCGTCCCTGACCTGGGAGGTGCCAGTTCCAAGGCCGCACCACATGCAGCACCATGGATGAGAAAGAGGAAATAGCATGATCTTGGATGGGAAGCTGGACGCTTCGGTACAAGCCGCCGCCGCTGCATTGCAACGCGGTGAATTGCTGGGCCTGCCCACCGAGACGGTCTACGGCCTGGCGGCGGACAGCGACAACGATGCCGCCGTGGCGCAGATCTTCGCGGCCAAGGGGCGCCCGGCCAACCATCCATTGATCGTGCACGTGGAGGGTAGCGCGGCCATCACGCGCTATGCCAAGGAAGTGCCGGTCTTTGCCCAGCAGCTGATCGACGCCTTCTGGCCCGGCCCGCTCACCCTCATCCTGCCGCGCCTGCCGCACGCCGCCAGGGCCTCGACGGGCGGCCAGGACAGCGTGGGCCTGCGCTGCCCCTCCCACCCCGTGGCCCATGCCGTGCTCGCGGCCTGCCAGCGGCTCACGCCGCCGGTCTGGGGCGTCTCGGCCCCCAGCGCCAACAAGTTCGGCCGCGTCAGCCCCACCACGGCCCGCCATGTGGCCGATGAATTCGGCGACGCGCTGCTGGTGCTCGACGGCGGCGCCTGCGAAGTGGGCATCGAATCGACCATCGTGGACTGCACGCGCGGCCTGCCCGTGCTGCTGCGCCCCGGCGCCGTCACGCGCGACGACATAGAGCGCGCCTGCGGCCTGCGCCCGCTCTCCAAGGAAGAGCTGCCTGCGCATACGCCACGGGCATCCGGCACGCTTTTGGCCCATTACGCGCCCAATGCCAAGGTGCGGCTCATGGACGCCAGGCAGTTGCAGGCGGCGCTGGACATCCTGGGCGCCGAAGGCAAGCACATCGCCGTCTACCACCGCAGCCCGCTGCGCGCGGCCGCTGAAGCCAGCAACAACGGCATCACCTTGCGCGCCATGCCGGCGCAGGCCCTGGACACGGCCCGCGAGCTGTTCGGCACGCTGCGCGACTTCGACGAAATCGGCGCCCAGCTGATCTGGATCGAAACCCCGCCCGACACCGCGGACTGGGAAGGCGTGCGCGACCGCCTGCAGCGCGCGGCGGCGGCGGGCTGAAGGCATCCGCCGCTTTCCAGCCCGCCAGCACCTGCTGCAGCTGTCCCGAAGCCGGGCCACATGGGTTTCGGGCGGCGCCGAGGCATGGCCTGGCAGGGCTTTGGCGGCGGGAAGCGCAGCCTGTGCGGCGACATGCACGCCCAAGAGGCAAGAGACAAGAGGCCGAGTTCGCCATGCCGACGGCGAAGTCGCCCCGCTGCGCGGCTCAGGAGACGCCTTAAAACCTGTAGCCGATGCCGACGGCAAAGACATCGGGATCGAACTTGACCTTGACGCTCTGGCCCGTCGACAGGTGGATGGTGCTCTTCAGGAAGCTCTTGTAGTACGCGGCGTCGATGAACCAGCGCTCGTTGAAGTTGTAGACAAAGCCGATCTGCGGCGTGATGCCGAACTTGTTGTCCAGTCTGGCCGTCGTGGGATTGGCCCGCGTGCCGCCGGACAGGCCGTTGAGCGCGGCCGTGGTCTTCTCGTCGAAGAACCAGGCATAGGTCACGCCCAGGCCCACATAGGGGCGGAAAGCCGCATTTGCCGCGTTGAAGCGGTACTGCGCAAACAGCGTGACGGGAATGACCTTGGTGCTGCCCACCTTGCCCACGCCGGCGATCGCGCCGTCGCCCATCAGGTCATGCTTGAACGGCAGGCCCAGCGGCATGTCCAGCGCGAAGTTGTCGGTCACCATGTAGGTGATGCCGCCGGTCAGCTGGGTGTCGCTCCTGGCGTCGACCTTGGTGTTGGGAAACGAGGGCGCCGACAGATTGCCGCTCGATACATCGGGCGCCAGATGGGTGACGCCTATGCGCGCCGACCAGGTGCCCGCCGACTGGGCGCCGGCCAGGCCGCAGACGGCCAGGGCCGCGGCCCCGGCGGTGATCCGCAAGAATTTCTTCATGTGTGTTTCCTTGTCTTTCGCGGAACGGGGTTACAGCCAGCCCTTTTGGGCCAGTGCTCGCGATACCAGCTGGCCCACCTGCTGGTGGCCGTATGGCGTGGGGTGGAAGCTGTCCGCAAACACATGGTGCTGCCACCAGTCGGGGCTGGGCTTGCCGGGCGTCGCGCTCAGGGCGGCGGCCGTGCAGGTGGGGAAGGTATAGGTGGGCAGACCGCTGCCATCCACGCCGGTGATCGGGCACACCGGGTCCTTCACGTTGTCGAAGTCGTACTGGGCAGGGTTGCTGATCTGGTTCTTGAACTCGGTGTAGAAATCGACCAGGGCCACCTGGGGCTGGCCCGCCAGGCTGGCGGCAAGCTGGGTGTTGAAGGCCTGCACCAGTTGGTCAAACGCCTGCTCCTTGGCAGCGGCCGCAGCCGCGCCCACGGCGGCATCTCCGCCGGCGGCCGCAGTTGCCGCCGCCGCAATGCCGGCCAGCACCATCTGGAAACGCGGCGTCTTGGTGATGGCCGGGACGTTCAGCACCGCCACCCGCGCAGCCCCTTGGCCGATCACGTTCTGGGTGATGGAGCCGGCCAGGGTCTTGGCCAGGGTCTGCAGATAGGCGCCGGCGACAAGGCCGGCAAACTTGCCCTGATCGCCTCCGGCCTGCGTCATCAGGGCCGCGGAAGTACCCGCAGCCTTGGCGTCCAGCCACGTTGCCATGGCATTCAGCGGCAGCGCATTGCCCTTGGCTGCGGCAATCAGCGCGCCGATCACGTCGGCTGCGTCGTTGGCACCGCCATCGATGATGACGAGGTCATCCGCGCTGAACCCGGCCTTGGCCGCAGCCTGGATCTGCACCAGCACCGACTTCGGCGAGGTCGGCGCATCCAGCGGATTCACGCGCCCGCCGCCCACCGCATAGTTGGTGCAAGTGGAGACTTCCTGGTAGGTCGCCAGATTTTCGTTGCCCGAGCGATAGTGAGCGCACAGGCTTTGCCCGAACTGGTCGGCGACGCGCTCGGGCCAGATCAGGGTGGAGCCGGCACCGGTGGCCGCCGTGCCCTGCACCGTGAACTTGAAGCCGAAAGTACCGCTGTCCGCCAGGCTGTCGCCCATGACCTTGACCGAAGTCACCTTGGCCTTGGGAGTGGTGTCCGCACCGCCGCCACCGCCGCAGGCGGCCAGCAGGCCGGCAGTCGCCAGTGCGGCGACCAGGAGTTTGAGTTTGCTTGCCAAGATGATGTCCTTCATCGCGTTATGAATAGCACGATCGTGCTTTTTTCAAAGCGTCATCCTAGCGGTAGTCATCTTGGCGCCATATCGGGCAACTACCGATAGCGGAGCATGACCCCCCTGAGCCGCTGCGCGGCTTCCCCCTGCAAGGGGGACGACGGCCTCGCTGCGAGACGGCTCTTGCTCGCCGTCTCTGGTTTGGTCTGCGCCAGTGTCTGGGAGCGTGTGCTACTGCGCGCCCACCCAGTCGATCAGGGCGTCCCAGGCCTGGCGCGCGGCGCCGGCGTTGCCGTGGTTGGCAATCGCCACCAGCACATAGCGGCGGCCGCTGGCGCCATCGACATAGCCGGCCAGCGCCGAGGCGTCGCGCAGCGTGCCGGTCTTGAGGTGGGCCGCGCCGGCATGGCGGCTGCCGCTGCGGCGCAGCGTGCCGTCCACGCCGACGATGGGCAGGGAGGCCACGAACTCGGGCATGACGGGCGAGTTCCAGGCCTGCTGCAGCATCCGGCCCAGCCCGCCGGCCGTCACATAGGCCGTGCGGCTCAGGCCCGCGCCGTTGTCCACGGCGGGCTGGTCGCCGCCCAGGCGCGCCTGCCACCACTGCGCCAGCACCTGGCGCGAGGTCTCGAAGCTGGCCACGCCCGTGCGCTGCATGCCCAGGGTCAGGAAGACCTGCTGGGCCATGATGTTGTTGCTGTACTTGTTCACGTCGCGCACCACTTCGGCCAGCGACGGCGACTCGATCTGCAGCGCGGGCTGCAGGCCCGTAGGCAGCTTGCCGTCATGCACGCTGCCGGTGATCTTGCCGCCGAGCTCGCGCCACATGCCTTCGATGGCGCGGGCCGCGAACAGCTCGGGCTGCGCGGGCGCCACGGACCAGCTTTTGTCTGCGCACTGGGCCGCGTACTGGCCCTGGAAGGCGATGCGCAGCGGATCGCTCATGTCCAGCTGCAGCTTGCTGCGCCAGTCGCCGCAATCTGAATTCATAGCAGCCAGCGGCACCGTGGCCTGATTATCCATGCCATACATTGGTGGATCGTACTGGATGCGGGCAACACCCGCTCCTGTATCGGGAGCAAAGCCCACAGCCACGGCCTTGTAATTGATCAGCAGCGCGTCGGGCGCGGCGTTGTACGGCCGCCAGGGCTCGTTGTCGAAGCCGGCCGCGTCTTGCGCGGGCAGCTGGAAGGCGGAGCGGTCGAGCACGATGTCGCCCACGATGACCTTGACGCCCATGCCCTGCACGCGGCGCAGCATCAGCCACAGGCGCTCCAGCACCAGCTTGGGATCGCCCTGGCCCTGGATGTAGAGATTGCCGCGCAGCGCCCCGTCGACCACGGGCCCGCCGAAATACACGGGCGTGCGCCAGACGTAGGCCGGGCCCAGCTGGTCCAGGGCCGCGTAGGTGGTGACCAGCTTCATGACCGAGGCCGGGTTCATGGGCACCTGCGTGCGCCAGGCCAGGCGCGGCGCGCCGCCGCCGTCCCGGGTTTTGCCGTCCACGTCCATGACCAGCAGCGAGACCGCATCGCGCGGTATCCTGGCCCGGGCCAGGGCCGCATCCACGCCAGCGGGCAGGACGGCGGACAGACGGTGATCGGCGGCCTGAGCGGGTGCCGCGGCGGGCGCCTGTGCCCGCGCGGCAGGAAGGGCGGCAGAAAAAGCCGTCGCGGCCAGCAGCACGGCAGCGAGAGGGGAAATCCAGGACGAGATCGGTGACATGGGCAGCGAGTCTACGCCGGGCATTGCGCGCCCGCCGGGCAGGGCCGCGGCGGGCAGCCGATAATATAGGCAGCCGGCCGCGGCGCCCCTGCCGGCATTTTTCCCAGGACTTACGCAAACCAAGATGCACCAAGGCTGTTGCCTTGAAGCGAAGCTCTTGCCTGAACCTGATTTGCGTAAGTCGTGTTTCCGTTCCCTTGCGCGGCTCCGCCATGAATCTTCTTGCCCTAGACACCAGCACCGACACCTTCTTCGTCGCCGTTCAGCGCGGCGATGCCATCTGGCAGCGCAGCGGCCCCGGTGCGGCACAGTCTTCGGCCCAGCTGCTGCCCGCCATCCGCGCCCTGATGGCCGATGCCGGACTGCAGTTCAAGGAGCTCGACGCCATCGTCTTCGGCCGCGGCCCGGGCTCGTTCACCGGCCTGCGCACGGCCTGCTCCATCACCCAGGGCCTGGCCTTCGCGGCCCAGGTGCCGGTGCTGCCCGTGGACACGCTGCTGGCCGTGGCCGAGGAAGCCCGCGCGCTGCACGGCTGCACCGAACTGCTGGCCGTGCTGGATGCGCGCATGCACGAGGTCTATCACGCGCGCTTTGCCTGGGCCGACGGCCGCTGGCTGGGCCCCGAGGATTTCGGCGAGGACTTCGGCCTGTGCGCCCCCGGCGCGCTGCAGCTGCCCGCCGGCAGCGTGGTCGCCGGCAATGCCCAGGCGGTCTATCCCGAGCAGCTGGCGCCGCAGGCCCGCCACGTGGCGGCCATGCCCACGGCCACGGCCCTGCTGCGCCTGGCCCCTGCGCTGCTGGCCGCCGGCAGGGCCGTGCCCGCCGAACAGGCGCTGCCGCGCTATATCCGCGATAAAGTGGCGCAAACCACGGCCGAGCGCGAAGCCGCCCGGGCCGCGCAGCAAGCCTCCGCCACGCCATGAATTCCATCGCCAGCCATCACACTGCCGACTCGCCCGCCCGTGCCACGGAACCCGAGGCCCTGGTGCACTTCGAGCCCTTGAGCGCGCTGTGGCTGGACGCCCTGCTATCCATCGAGGGGCAGGCCTATACCCACCCCTGGACGCGCGGCAATTTCCAGGACGCCATGGTCGCCGGCTACGAGACCCAGCTGCTGGTCAACCAGCACCACGAGCTGCTGGGCTATTTCGTGGCCATGCAGGTGCTGGACGAGGTGCATCTGCTCAACATCACCGTCAATCCCGCGTTCCAGCGCCAGGGCTGGGCCCGCGTGCTGCTCGACGCCCTGTCGCTGTGGGCCCGGGGCAAGAGTGCGCAATGGATCTGGCTGGAAGTGCGCGAGAGCAATGCCCGCGCCCGCGACATCTACGTCCAGCACGGCTTTGTCGTCGTGGGCCAGCGCAAGAACTACTACCCCACCTTCGAAGGCCCGCGCGAACACGCCGTGCTGATGAGTCTGAAGCTATGGTCCTGAACCTGGATGCCCGCCAGCGGGCCATGCTGGAAGCCATGGGCATCACCGTCTGGCTGCCCGCCCCCGGCATTCCGCTGCCGGCCACGCCCGAAGCGCCCATGGCCGCGGCCTCCGCGCCAGCGCCGGTGCGCGAGGCCCTTGCCCCGGCGCCGGTGATGCCCGTGATGCCCGAAGCCCCAGCGACGGCACCGGTGGCAGCCCCTGCGCCGCCACCGGTTCAGGAGCCTGCGCCTGCCGCGGTGCGCCAGGGCAGCGCCAGACGGCCGCCGCGCGACTATGTGCAGCACCCCGCGGCCGGGCCGGCGGGCGCACCCGGCCTGGGCTGGCGCCTGGGCCTGCCGCAGCGCGTCTACCCCGATGCCGCAGGCGGCGGCCAGGCTCCCGCCCAGGGCGGCTGGCTGATCCTGCTGGAGCCCCCGGCCAACCCGCTGCCGCTCAGCCCCGCGCAAAAAACTGGCCCGGGCTGCGCCCAGACCGCGCTCGAAGGCGATGCCGCCAGACTGCTGGACAACATGCTGCGGGCCTTGCAGCTGCAAAAGCACCCGCGCGTCTTCAGCGCCGCCCTGCACCGCACCCCGGTCGATGCCGGCCAGCCGGCCGAGCCGCTGCAGCCGGCGCTCGAAGCCCTGCTGCACGAGCTGGGCCCCGACTGCGTGCTGGTGCTGGGCCTGGCCAGCGCGCGCGCCGTGCTGGGCCGCCATGACGCCCTGGGGCGCCTGCGCGCCGAGCCCCACCGCATTGCCGGCGTGCCCACCGTGGTGACCTACGACCCGAACTACCTGCTGCGCGCACCGCAGGCCAAGGCAGGCGCCTGGGCCGACCTGTGCCATGCCCTGGCACTTACCAGCCCCTCCTGAGAACGTCAACACGTTCTGAGCCGCTGCGCGGCTTCCCCCAGGGGGACGGCGGCCTTTGCGGCGGGACGGCCCTGGCTGGCCGCCTCCCGCGCAAGGGGCGTGCCACACGGTATTCCCCTGCCTGCGCTACCCCATCGGCACTGCAGGCCGTTTGATGCGGTGTAACGTAGCATAATTGCCAGCTTCCAGACAGCAATCCCCTGGCCCTTGAAACCGGCATGCTCCAACTCAGAGACGCCGAGCAAGAGCCGCCTCGCCGCGAAGGCCGCCGTCCCCCTGGGGGAAGCCGCGCAGCGGCTCAGGGGGACTTTATTCAGCGAAAGACACTCGTGGAACCCTACCCCAGTTGGTAGCTTTCAACTCCCGGCCGACAGGACTTGCGGGGTTGAAAGCGCACCCCATCACCGCCAAAAGCCTTGAGAACACACCGGGAGTGAGCTGATGCTCAACATCTTTACGCTGGCCAACGGCCGCCTTGTTCAGGAAGAAATAGAGTCCCTCGAGGACCTGTCGCGCTTTCGTCCCATCTGGGTGGACCTGGAATCGCCCACGGTCGAGGAAAAGCGCTGGATCAAGCAGCACTACGAGCTGTCCATCCCCGAAGACGCCATGGACGACGACATCGAGGAGTCGGCCCGCTTCTACGAAGAAGACAATGGCGAGCTGCACATCCGCAGCGACTTCCTGATCGACGACGACGAGGACCCGCGCTCGGTGCGCGTGGCCTTCATCGTCAACGAGCACAACCAGAACCTGCGCAGCTGCGGCGTGCTGTTCTCCATCCACGACGAGGACGTGCCCGTGTTCCGGCTGCTGCGCATGCGCGCGCGCCGCGCGCCCGGCCTCATCGACGGCGCCAAGGACGTGCTGCTCAAGCTCTTCGACGCCGATGCCGAATACTCGGCCGACACGCTGGAGCGCATCTACGACGACCTCGAGAAGACCAGCCAGATGGTGCTGTCGGGCAACGTGACCGACGACGTGGCCCGCGACGTGCTGGGCGCCATCGCGCGCCAGGAAGACTTGAACGGCCGCATCCGCCGCAACGTCATGGACACGCGCCGCGCCGTGAGCTTCATGATGCGCTCCAAGATGCTCAATGCCGAGCAGTTTGAGGAAGCGCGCCAGATCCTGCGCGACATCGAGTCGCTGGACAGCCACACGGCCTTTCTGTTCGACAAGATCAACTTCCTGATGGACGCCACGGTCGGCTTCATCAACATCAACCAGAACAAGATCATCAAGATCTTCTCGGTGGCCAGCGTGGCCCTGCTGCCGCCCACGCTGATCGCCAGCGTCTACGGCATGAACTTCAAGTTCATGCCCGAGCTGGAATGGGAATTCGGCTACGGCTATGTGGTCGCCCTGATGATTGCCAGCGCCCTGGGCCCCATGCTGTACTTCCGCAAGCGCGGCTGGCTCAAGTAGGCCTGCTGCGGCTACCCTGCGTCTTCATCCCGAGCGCCGTCCACGGCCGGCAGGGCACCCGTCTGCTGGCAATACGCGCGCAGGCGCACCAGGGCGCTGTACATGGCGTTGCGCTCCTCCACGGGCAGCACGCATATGGCCGATGCCTGGCCGGCACGCGCCAGCGGAATGACCTGCGCGTGCAGGGCGTCGCCCTGCTCCGTGATGTGGCAGTAGATCTTCTTGCGCGGCGTATTGCCCTCTCCGTGCAGCCTGACCAGGCCGCGTGACTCCAGCAGCTTGAGCGTGCGGCTGACCAGGGCCTTGTCCGAGGTTGACTGCGTCACGAGGTCGGAAAACGCCAGCGTCCTGGCGTGGGCGATCAAGGCCAGCAGCCGCCACTCGGACACCGTCAGGCCGAACTTCTCGGCATAGGGCACGGTGATGGTGCGCCGCAGCGCATTGCCCACCTGGCTCATCAGGGTGGTGATGAAGTCATCCACCGTGAGCCCCTCACCGCTTTTGTCCAGCTGCGCCCACGGCGTTTCAGATCTTTGCTTGCTCATTGCGGGGATTGTTTCATGCAATTTGAAATTCATTTGCATGCATCAATGTCAATCAGTATAAACGGCAGTTTGATCCATCAACTATAAGCACATACTTCGCCCACCAACGTTTCTCTTGAGATTCAGCGTTTCTTATATGAAACAAACGAATGCGGGAAACGGCTTTCCATCCATTGCCCAAGGAGAGGCGAAGATGATTGATCGGCGTCGTTTCTGCTGCACGGCCCTGGCCGGCAGCGCCCTGGCCGCACGGCCGGCCCTGTCTACGGAGGCCTACCCCTCCTCCAGGCCCATCACGGTGATCGTGTCCTATCCGCCTGGCGGGGACACCGATGCCATTGCCCGGCTGTTCGCGGACAAGCTCGGCCAGCGGCTCAAGCAGACCGTGCTCATCGACAACCGCCCCGGCGCGGGCGGCGCCATAGGCAACGGCCTCGCGGGACGGGCCCGCCCCGACGGCTACACCCTGCTGTTCACGCCCAATCCGTTCACCACGGCGCCGCTGGTGATGAAGCTGTCGGGCGCCGCAGCCTACGACGTGCTCGGCGGCTACGAAGCCATCATCAACACCGCCACCCAACCCCTGGTCCTGGTCTGCAGCCCCCGGCTGGGGATCAAGACGCTGCCGCAGCTGGTGGCCAAGGCGCGCGCCGGAGCCACGGTGTCCTATGCCAGCCCGGGCGCGGGCTCGCCCATGCACATCCTGGGCGAATGGCTGAACCAGGCGGCCGGCGTGAAGTTCTCCCATGTGCCCTACCGCGGCGTCGGCCCCTCGGTCACCGACGTGGTGGCCGGCCATGTCGATACGGCCTGGGTAACCTTCGGCCCCGTGCGCCAGTACCTGGACGCGGGCAAGCTGGTCGCGCTGGCCGTGGGCGACGCCAAGCGCTCGCCCCTGGCGCCCCAGGTGCCCACCCTGGTGGAGCTGGGCTACAAGGATGTGGTGGTCAGCGCCTGGAACGGCTTCTTCGCCCCCCGCAAAACGCCTGCCGCCGTCATCGCCCTGCTCAACGAACACCTCAACGCCATCCTGCAGGAGCCCGAGGTGGTGGAAAAGCTCGCCACCTTCGGCGCCCTGCCCGCGGGCGGCACCCCCAAGGTGCTGGCCGAGCTGAACCAGCGCGAGTACGCGGTGATGGGCAAGGCCATCCGCGACCTAGGCATCGCGGCCGAATAGAGGACGGGCCATGCATTCCCAACCACAGCAGAGCATCCTGGGCGTGGACACGCCCCAGGTGACGGCCAGGGCCAAGGTCACGGGCCGGGCGCTTTATGCGGGCGACTACAAGGCCACCGGCATGCTGCACGGCAAGGTGCTGCGCAGCCCCTACCCGCATGCCCGCATCGTGCGCCTGGACACCAGCGCGGCGCGGGCCCTGCCCGGCGTCAAGGCCGTGCTCACGGGCGAGGATGCGCCTGCCGCCCTGTGGGGCGCGCACCACAAGGAGCGCGCCGTGCTGGCCAGGGGCGTGGTGCGCTACTGCGGCGAAGAAGTGGCCGCGGTGGCCGCCATCTCGGACGAAATCGCGCGCGATGCGCTGGATCTCATCCAGGTCGACTACGAAGAGCTGCCCGCCATACTCACGCCCGAGGAGGCCATGGACGAAGAGGCCTTCGGCATCCACCCGGGGCGCGACAACGTCGGCCACCGCATCGCGTTCGAGCGCGGCGACGTGGAGGCGGGCTTTGCCAGTGCCGACCTTGTCCACGAAGCCACCTACACCACCCATTCCCAGTACCCGGGCTATATGGAGCCCATGGCCACCGTGGCCTCGCTGGACCCCGACGGACGGCTGGTGCTGCACACCTCCACCCAGGCCGTGAACCTGGTGCGCATGCAGGTCGCCATGACGCTGGGCCTGCCGATCTCGCGCGTGCGCGTGGTCCAGGCCACCACCGGAGGCGGCTTCGGCGGCAAGATCGTGGAAGACGACAACCAGCTGCTGGCGGGCCTGCTGGCACTGCACACGCGCCGGCCCGTGCGCCTGGTCAACAACCGGCTGGAGGACTTCCAGGCCGCCTGCGCCAGCGTGCCCGAGCACATCACGCTCAAGCTGGGCATGCGCAAGGACGGCACCATCGTCGCCAAGCAGGTGCGCATCATCGCCGAATGCGGCGCCTACGCGGGGCTGTCGGGCGACGTGATGCACGTCAGCACCATGCGCAGCGACAACATGCACCGCAACCCCAATGTGCGCGCCGAGGCCACGCTGTACTACACCAACAACCCGCCGCGCGGCGCCTTCCGCGGCTTTGGCGGCACGCAGATGCAGTTCGCGCTCAACAGCCACATCGACACCATGGCGCAACAGCTGGGGCTGGACCCCGTGCAGGTGCACAAGCTCAATGCGCTCAGCACGGGAGAGACCTCGGTCCACGGCTGGCACATAGGCAGCACCGGCCTGCGGGAGTGCGTGGACCAGGCCACGCAGGCCATAGGCTGGGCCGAAAAGCGCCAGCACCCCAATGGCCAGGGCACGAAGCGGCGCGGCGTGGGCATGGCGGCCGTGATGCACGTGAGCGGCAACCGCACCATAGGCAACTGGGACGGCTCCACCGTCATCGTCAAGATCAACGAGGACGGACGCGTGTTCATCATCAGCGGCGAATGCGACATGGGACAGGGCGCGGCCACCATGTTCAGCCAGATCGTGGCGCATGAGCTGGGCCTGCCGCTGTCCGACATCCATGTGGTGGCGCCCGACACCGACGTCTCGCCGGTGGCCGTGGGCACGCTGGCCTCGCGCGTGACCATGTCCGGCGGCAATGCCGCCATCGTGGCGGCCCGCAAGGCGCGCGACGAACTGTTCGCCTTGGCCGCACCGCGCTGGGACGTGGCGGCCGAGGCGCTGTCCATCGGCGGCGGCGCGGTCTTCGTCACCGCCAACCCCGAACAGCGCGCCACGCTGGCCGAGCTGGCGCGCCAGCACATCTGGCGCCATGGCGGCGGCGGCATACAGGTCTCGGGCAGTTGGGACCCCAAGACCGTCATGCACGACGACAAGCTCTACGGCAACATCGCCCCGGCCCACTCCTACGCGGCCCAGGCCGTGGAGGTGGAGGTCGACACCGAGACCGGCCAGGTCACCGTGATCGACAGCTATGTGGCCGACGACTGCGGCAAGGCGCTCAACCCCGTGGCCATCCACGGCCAGACCAACGGCGCCACCGTGCAGGCCATGGGCTGGACGCTGTACGAACAGCTGCACTACGAAAACGGCCGCCTGGCCAACGGCAACTTTGCCGACTACACCATGCCCACGGCCGATGCCGTACCCATGCTGCGCGGCGGCTTTGTCGAAACCCACGACCCCAACGGCCCCTATGGCGCCAAGGGAGCCAGCGAGACCGCCATTCTTCCGGGCGCGGCCGCCATCGCCAATGCCGTGCATGACGCGGTGGGCGTGCGCATCACCGACCTGCCCATCACCCCCGAGAAAGTGCTGGCCGCGCTGCGTGCCCAGCGCGCGCCGCAAGGAGCTGCGCATGCGTGAATTCGACTTCCTGGAGCCCGCCACCGTGCAGGAGGCCAGCCGCCTGCTGGCCGAGCACGGCGACGATGCCCGCGTCATCGCCGGCGGCACCGCGCTGATGCTGGGCATGCGCCAGCGCATGCTGGCGCCCACGCACCTGATCTCCGTGGCCCGCATCGGCCGGCTGCGCGGCATCGACATCGACGCCCAGGGCTGGCTGCGCATAGGCGCGCTGAGCCGCCACGTGGACATCGCCCGCTCCGCCCTGGTGCGGCAGCACGCCCCCGTGCTGGCCGAGATGGCCGCCCAGGTGGCCAATCCCCAGGTGCGCAACCAGGGCACCGTGGGCGGCAATCTCTGCTATGCCGACCCATCCACCGATCCGCCGGGCTGCCTCATGGCCCTGGATGCCTGCGTGGTGCTGGGCAGCAGCCGGGCAGAGCGCACGCTGTCCATCGAGAAGTTCCTCGTGGACTACTACGTCACGGCCCTGGAGCCCGACGAGATCGTGCTCGAGATCCGCGTGCCGCCGCAGGCAGCGCTCGCGCAGGGCGCCTACACGCGCTTTCTGCGCACGGCCGCCGAGCACCGGCCCCTGGTGAACGTGGCGCTGGTGGCGCACAACGATGGCGGGGTCTGCCGCCAGGCCCGCCTGGTGGTCGGAGCTTCCACCCCCATTCCCCAGCGCCTGCGCCGCGTGGAGGCCTTGCTCGACGGCAGCCGCGTCGACGCACGCCTGGCCGCGCAAGCAGCGGCCATGGCGGCGGCCGAGATCACGCCGCTGTCCGATCTGCGCGGCAGCGCCGAATTCCGGCGCGACATGGTCCGCGTGGTGGTGCTGCGCACCCTTGCCCGGCTGTTCGGGCTCGATATCAACGAAGGAGTGGCGGCATGAGCACGCATCTCATCGAATGCACGGTCAACGGCGAACGCCAAAGCCTGGAGATTCCGTCGCGGCGCCTACTGTCCGACTTCCTGCGCGACGACCTGCACCTGACCGGCACCAAGCGCGGCTGCGAGACCGGCGTCTGCGGCGCCTGCTCGGTGCTGCTGGACGGCGAAGTCGTCAAGTCCTGCCTGATGCTGGCCGTGCAGGTCCAGGGTCGCAGCCTCACCACCATCGAAGGCCTGGCCGAGGGCGAGCAGCTGCACCCCCTGCAGAAGAACTTCATGCAATGCGGCGGCCTGCAGTGCGGCTACTGCACGCCGGGTTTCATCATGGCCTCGTGCGACCTGCTCAAGAACAACCCCTGCCCCACCACGGACCAGGTCCGCCACGGCCTGTCGGGCAATCTGTGCCGCTGCACCGGCTATACGCAGATCGTGGAATCGGTGCTGCACGCAGCACAGGAGATGCACCATGGAAATTGAAAAGACACTGGCCGTCTCGGCCTCGCCCCAGGAAGTGTGGAACCTGCTGCTCGACCCCCAGGTCATGGCCGGCGCCGTGCCCGGCATGAAGTCCGTCGACGTGATCAGCCCCACCGAATACGTGGCGGTGATGCACCAGAAGATCGCCTTCATCAGCGCCAAGTTCAAGCTCCACACGCGCATCGTGGAGCAGAAGGCGCCCGAGTACATGCGCGTCGAAGGCACGGGCGAAGACGCCTCGGTGGCCAGCTCACTCAAGCAGACCAGCGAGGTGTTCCTGAGCCCCGGCGCCGAAGGCGGCACCGAGCTGCGCATCAAGGTCAATGTCGACGTGCTGGGGCGCCTGGGCGCCTTCGGCCTGTCGGTGATGAAGACCAAGGCCGACCGCCTGTGGGAGGAGTTCGGCGCCAACCTCCGGGCCCGCCTGGAGTCGGGCGAGGCCCTGCCTCCCGCTGAACCTGCAGCCGCACCTGTGGCCCGGCCCGCGCCCAAGCCAGCGCAGCCACCTGCGCCCACGCCTGCCCCGGCGCCCGTCCAGGACCGCGCGCCAGCCTCCCCGCCCGCCCCGGCCACGCCGGCCTGCGCCGTGGCGGTCGATGCCAGCGCACCCGGCACCGCCCGGAGCGAGGGACGCGGATGGTGGGCGCGCCTGCTGGGCAATGCCGGCACGGCATCGCCCACCGGCAGCCAAGGCCGCTGCGTCCGCATCGAGATACGTCAGCTCGACAAGACCGTGAGCGTCGAGTGGCCGCTGGAGGCCGCCGACCAGTGCCGCGACTGGCTGCGCGAGGTACTGCAGCGATGAACCGCAGGTATGGCGACCCATCGTGCACAGCGAGGCAAGCGCACGAACGCGTCTGAAAACACCACGGCCACAGGCTTGGCAACCCATAGCAGCAACACATTCAAACCCCGGAGACAAATCCATGCTGAAAAAGACAGGCAGCGCCCTCGCCTTGCTGGTGGCGAGCGGACTCGCCCAAGCGCAATCATCCGTCCAGATCTATGGCATCGTCGATACCGCCATCGAATACATCAACAACGTGGGGGCGAGCAAATCCGGCCTGACGCGCATGCCGACATTGTCGGGCAGCGTTCCCTCACGCCTGGGCCTGCGCGGCCGCGAGGACCTCGGTGGCGGCCTGAACGCGTCCTTCGCACTGGAAATGGGCATAGGCTCGGATGCCGGCACGCTCAACCAGGGCGGCCGCGGCTTCGGGCGCCAGGCCTTCGTCAGCCTCGGCGGCCCCTGGGGCTCGCTGGGGCTGGGCCGGCAATACACCATGTTGTTCTGGTCGGTGCTCGATGCCGATGTCATCGGGCCCAGCCTCCACAGCATGGCCAGCATGGACAGCTACTTTCCCAATGCACGCGCCGACAATGCGATCTCCTACAAGGGCACGTTCTCGGGCCTGACGGTGGGCGCCACCTACAGCTTCGGCCGCGACGCCGTCAATGCCGGCCCCAGCCCTTCGGGCACCAATTGCGCCGGCGAAAGCAGCGCGGACGCCAGGACCTGCCGCGAGTGGTCCGCCATGCTCAAGTACGACACGGCTTCGTGGGGTGCGGCGCTGGCGCATGACGAACTCCGCGGCGGCCCCGGCGCCTTTGCCGGGTTGACCAGCAGTGCCCTGGCCGACAGGCGCACCATGCTGAACGGCTACGTGAAGGTCAGCGGCGCAAAAATCGGCGCCGGCTACATGCGCCGCAAGAACGACGGCTACGCGGCGTCGCCGCGCAGCGAACTATGGTTTGTGGGTGCGACCTACCCTGTCGGGCAGTGGACATTGGATGCCCAGTACAACCAACTCAAGTACAAGGACAACGCGGACAAGGGCCAGCTGGTGGTGCTGCGCGGAGCCTACGCCCTGTCCCGGCGCACGGCGGTCTACGCTTCGTGGGGCTACATGAAAAACAGCGGCAACGCCGCCTTTGGCGTCAGCGGTGCGCAGGCCGGAGGCACGCCCATGCCGGGCGTGAACCAGGCGGGCCTGGGCGTGGGCCTGCGCCATGCTTTCTGAAGCCACTGGCAAGCGCCAGCGCCGCCCATGCTATGCAGCAGCGGTGGCGCCGCGCTCGCGCACCCATAGGATGATGCCGCACAGCATCACCACCACCTGCGTGCCGATCAGCGCCGCAAAGCCGGCAAAGAAGCCCGCACTCACGCCGCCGTGGGCCGACAGCGCGCCGATCACCGCACCCATGATGGCCGGCATGAAGCCCGCCACCAGGCTGCCCGCGCCGTTGACCACGCCGAAGGCGCTGGCCACATGCTCGGGCCGCGCGCAGTACTGCACGGTGCTCGGGATCGCCGGGCTCATCAGGCCCCAGCAAAAGTTGGCGGCGATCAGGCAGTAGGCCGAGGCGTAGCGGTCCTGCACCTCGATGGCCAGCCACACGGCCAGCGCCACGCCTATGCTGCCGAAGATGAAGATCAGCGGCACCTGGCGGCGCGCCACGCGGTCGATGAGCACGCCGCCCACGAACACCGCCGCCACGCTGGCGTACTGCGGCAGCGAGGCCAGCCAGCCCATCTCGCGCATCGAGAAGCCGCGCGACTGCTGCAGGTAGGCCGGCAGCCAGTTGCTGCTGCCCCACAGGTAGGACAGGAAGGCCGCCGTCAGGATGGTGATGAGCCACAGATAGCGCGTGTGCATGGCGCCGCGCACGATCTGGCCCACCTGGCCCACGGCCTGGCCCAGCGACTGGGGGCTGGGCATGCCGGTTTCCACCTTGGGCATGCGCACAAAGGCCCAGACCAGCGGCACGCCAAGCAGCACGTTGATCAGGCCCAGCACATGGAACGAGGTCTCCCAGTTGTGGCCCACGACCAGGTAGCCGACGAAGGGGTAGCCCACCGCCAGACCCAGGCCGGTGCCCATGTTGACCAGCGAATTGGGCTTGCCGTTCTCGCGGCTCTCGAAATGCGCCTTGATGTAGCTGCCGGCCAGCGAGAACAGCGGCCCCTCGGACACGCCCAGCAGAATGCGCGAAGCCAGCAGCAGCCCGTAGCTGCTCATGCCCGGCGACGCAAAGGTGACCACGCCCCACAGCAGCAGCCCGCCGAACAGGCTGCGACGCACGCCGAACAGCGCGGCGCAGAACGGCGTGAGCACGAAGGAGGAAACACCGTAACCCACCATGAAGGCCGTGGCCAGCAGGCCCTGGCGCGTCCGGTCGTCGGCCGTGAGACCGATGTGCGACAGGAAGTCGCGGTCGGTGATCAGGACCGAGATATTGATCCGATCCACGTAGGAAATGGCGACGATCACGAACAGCGTGACCACGCCCCACCAGCGCAACGAGCGTGAGTCTTTCATGATGTGGGTCCGGCTAGCGTTGAAGAAATGGAAAAGCCGGGGCCGGCATCAGCCGGCCCGGTGGGGCAGGATCAGAAGAAGTGGCGGATGCCGAATTCCAGGCCGTTGGAGTTGCCGCCCGGCGTGGTGCCGGGAGCGCTCAGGCCCTGGACGCCGATGGACTTGGCTGCCGAGCCCTTGTTCTTCAGGAAGGCGTAGGAGCCGTAGACCTGGGTGCGCTTGGAGAAGTTGTAGCCATAGCCCACGCTGATCTTGTTCCAGTCCGCATTGCTGTGGGACAGGTTGTAGTGGCCGAAGGAGGCGCGGGCCTCGCCATTGCCCACGGGCGCGGTCACGCCCAGCTGCACCGCCGTGATCTTGGTTGCGCCGCGCTTTTCCGTGGCCCACAGCAGCATGGGCTTGGCCACGCCGAAGTCATAGGACAGGCCCACGTTGCTGGCGGTCAGGTTGGTGTCGCTGGTCTTGCCGTAGAGCCGGCCCGTGGCCAGCGCGCCGTTGAACGCGCCCTGGCGGTAGCCCAGGCGCAGGCCGCGGTAGTCGCCCTCGCGCTTGTTGGGCGCATTGCTGGCCTGCTCGCCAAATGCCACCTGTGCCTGGCCGTAGAAGCCGCCCAGATTCTGGGGCAGGAAGTAGCTCAGCGCATTGCTGATCTGGATGGGCGCGCCGCCGGTCGAGGGAACGCCCGGAATGCCCAGCATGGTGAACGCGCCCGTGCCGCCGACACCGTTGGTCAGGAAGGGGTCGAAGATCAGCGTGTTCAGGAAGGTGGCCGAGTCGTCGCGACCCAGGCGCACCTCGCCCCAGTTGCCCATCAGGCTCACGGTGGAGCGGCGGTTGAAGCTCAGGCTGCCGGCAGCCTTGCCGGCGCCGCTGTCCACGTCCAGGCCGGCTTCGAGCCAGAAGCCCGCCTTCAGGCCGCCGCCCAGGTCCTCGGTGCCGCGAAAACCCAGGCGGCTGATGTTGGCGCCGCCCGTGGACAGGCCGGTCTTGGAAGCGCCCGAGCCGCCCAGGTGGGCCACGCCGACGTCGACGACGCCGAAGAGTTCGACCTTGGACTGCGCCAAGGCAGTGCCGCCGAGGCCGGCGACTGCCGCGCCGAGCACGGGGATGAGCAGTGATTTCATGGGGATGTCTCCTCTGTGTGGTTTTGGTACGGGATCAGATGTCTAGGACCAGGGTGTCGCTCTTGCAGCCGGAAACGCAGACCATCATCACCTTGTTGCCGGCCTTTTCCTTGGGGCTCAGCACCGAGTCGCGATGGTCGGGAACGCCCTCCAGCACGCGCGTCTCGCAGGAGCCGCAGACGCCTTCGCAGCAGCTGTGGTCCACGGCTATGCCGGCTTCCAGCAAGGTGTCGAGCAGCGACTTGTCGGGCGTGATCTGGATGAAGCGGCCGCTGCGCTTGAGCTCCACCGTGTAGTTGGCGCGGGCATCGGACGATGCCTTGACCTCCACGGGCGTGAAGCGCTCGATGTGGGCGTTGGCGTGGCCGAGCTCGGCACAGCACTTCTCGAAGGCGTCGAGCATGGGCGTCGGGCCGCAGGCGTAATGGTGCAGGCCGGCATCGGGCGCGCGTTGCGCCAGCAGCGCGCGCAGATCGGGCGGGCCGCCCGCCTCGGCGTCGAAGTGCAGGTGCAGCGGCATGCCCAGGGCCTGCAGCTCGGCCAGGAAGGCCGCGCTCTTGCGCTCGCGCGCAAAGTACAGCATCTCGAACGAGTGCCCCAGGCTTTTCAGCCGGCGCGCCATGCACAGCATGGGCGTGATGCCGATGCCGCCGGCCACCAGCACCGAGTGCGTCGCGCTCTCGTCGAGCGCGAAGTGGTTGCGCGGCGCATCGATGGTGATGGGCATGCCCACGCGCAGCGATTCGTGCACGCAGCGCGAGCCGCCGCGGCTGGCGCGGTCGCGCAGCACGCCGACCACGTAGCGGTGGCGCTCGCTGCTGTCGTTGCACAGAGAGTAGCTGCGCACCAGTCCGTTGGGCAGGTGCAGGTCGATGTGCGAGCCGGCCGTGAAAGCAGGGAATTCAGCCGGAAACTCGCCGCCGCCCGCCGGGCGCAGCTCCACGCTGATGGTGTCCTGGGCCTCGAAGCGCAGCGTGTGCACAAAGGCCTGCAAGGTGTTGCTCATGATGCGATGCCTTCGTCGACCTGCTCCTGGGCCAGGCGGCGCAGGTGGCGGCGCAGGCGCACCAGGCCGATGTCGTGCTGGTAGAGGTTCTCGCGCGCGTTGGCGTCGAGTTCCATCTGTTCCATCATGATGCGGTCCTGCTCCAGCACGGCCCAGTGGCGTGCCTCCAGGCGGTTGCGGTACAGGAAGCGCCAGGTGTCGCGCATCCAGCCGTCCACCTTGCGGCAGCGCCAGAAGAACACGGAGCACAGGTCGGCGCTGATGGGCGTGACGCAGGCGACGATGGCGAAGTTGCCGCCGGGGCCGCCGGTCTTGGGATAGGGAATCTCCAGGCGCATCCAGTGCACGCCCGTGTCGCCGAACTCGGTCCAGTCGAAGTTCACGCCGCGCTGGCCGACCTTCTCGAACACGAAGCCGTCATCGGTGTCGCGCACCTGGAAGGTGGCCTTGCTGTCGCCTTCGGCCATGGAGTGCGACTGCTTGTGCAGAAAGGTGCCGTGCATGGGGTCCATGACGTTGTCCAGCGCGTAGCGGTAGTCGCTGCGCCACTCGGCATAGCACAGGAAGTTCGAGTACGCGGGCGAGGTCAGCTCCTCGGGCAGGGTGAAGGCCGGCGGCTCGTCCACATGCTGGTCGCTGTTGTAGAGGAAGATGGCGCCATGGGCCTCGTGCACATGGAAGTCCAGCGCGGCGCGCGAGCCTTCGAGCTTGCAGCCGGGGCTGCCCGGCACCTTGGTCACGGTGCCGTCGCAGCGCACTTCCACGCCGTGGTAGGGGCAGGCCAGGCGGTCGCCCAGGATCACGCCCTGGGACAGCGGCGCGCCGCGGTGCGGGCAGTGGTCTTCCAGCGCATGGACCTGGCCGGCGGCGTCGCGCCACAGCGCGATCTTGCGGCCGAAGCGGCGCAGCGAGATGGGCTGGGTCTTCACGAATTCCGAGGGGCAGACCGCGTACCAGAGGTTCTTCAGGCCGTTGTTGAGCAGACGGTCCACCGGATCGATGGTGATGGTTTGTACGTTCATGGGGCGCTCCTGTCTTGCTCGCGGTTCACTTTCCCAGGCGCGCCATCAGCGCCTGGAAGCTCTGTTCGGTCCAGGCCTCGCCGTTCTCGCCGGAGGGGCCGCTGCGGTTGATATAGGTCACCAGCTCGGGCAGCGTCTGCACGCCTTCGCCGAAGGCGCGTTCGATGGCATCGCCCAGCAGGTCTTCGAGCAGCGTGCCGGGGCGCTGGCGTGCCTGGTGGGGTTCGAGGTATCGATCTACAGCCATGGTTCTCTCCTTCGAAACTGTCTTGAATCGTGGTTTGGTTTCATCGCCCAGAGCGCTGCGCGTGCAACTGGCGCAGCCCGGCCCCGGGGACACCGGGGAAGGGCCGCACCGCACCGAGGGTGTCGTCCCCCTTGCAGGGGGAAGGCGCGAAGCGACTCAGGGGGTTGCTCATATCAATCGGCCTGGATGCCGAGATCTTTGATGAGCTTGCCGAAGCGGTTGTAATCGGCGGCGTTGGTCTTGGCCAGACGCGCCGGTTCGCCACCCGCGGGCAAGGCGCCGAAGGTGGCCATCTTGGAAACCACATCCGGCATCTTCAGAATGTCATTGAGCTGGGTGTTCAGCAGCTTCACGGTCTCGGGCGACATGCCCTTGGGACCGAACAGGCCCTGCCAGGCCGACACCTCCACGTCCTTGACGCCCAGCTCGGCCAGCGTCGGCACATTGGGCGCCAGCGTGCTGCGCTGGGCATCGGCCACGGCCAGCACATTGACCTTGGTGCCCGAGTAAGGCGCGATGGGCCCCCAGGTCATGAAGGTCGTGGGCACATGGCCGCCGATCAGGTCGTTGACGGCCGGCGCCACGCCCTTGTAGGGGATGTGGCCGAGCTTGGTGCCCGCAGACTTGTTGAACATCTCGCCCAGGATGTGCATGGGCGAGCCGCTGCCGGGGCTGGCATAGGTCAGGCCGTCGCGCTTGCCCTGGCTCACCAGGGTCTTGAGGTCCTTGATGCCCGAGCCCTGGCTGGTGGCCACGAACATGGGCTGCACGCTGGTCTGCACGATGGGCACAAAGCCATTGAGCACGTCGTAGCTCGAGCCCGAGGCGGTCTTGAGCACGAACTGCGCGATGGCGAAGGTATTGGGCGCCAGCAGCAGCGTATAGCCGTCGGGCGCGGCCTTGGCCACATGCACGGTACCTATGGTGCCGCTGGCACCGGGCCGGTTGTCCACCATCACGGGCTGGCCCAGGCGCTGGGACAGTTTCTCGGCATACAGGCGCGCCATGGCATCGGTATCGCCGCCAGCCGGATAGGCCACGACGATGGTGATGGGCTTGCTCGGATAGGCTTGCGCCAGCGCGGAACCGGACATCTGGGCTGCAGCCAGCAATGCAGCAGCGATAACTACCTGGCGACGAATGTTTTTCATGGAATAGCCCGTGGGTTGTGGAATCGTTGTGGGTGAAAGCACCGGCCAGCCAGTGCTTTCAATGTCTCTCAATGTTTTTTATCCGTCAGGAACTTGCCGTCGGCGGCGCCCACGCCCTTCTGGCGCCGCGTGTTGCCGTCCAGGCCGCCGTCGATGGCCCATTCGGCGAACACCGTCGGGCCGGGCTCGAACTCGCGCGGTTGCCAATCGCCGGTCAGTTGGTCTTCGTCGGCGTAGTACTCGACCAGCGCGCCGGCCGGGTTCTTGAAGTACCAGAAGTAGGCTGAGGAAACCGGGTGGCGGCCCGGGCCCAGCTGGGTGTCCCAGCCGCAGCGCGAGATGTGCATGCCGCCGCCGAAGACCTCGTGGATGTCGCGCACCGTGAAGGCCACGTGGTTGAGGCCGGCGTGCTTGTCGGGGCGCTGCAGCAGGAAGATGTCGTGGTGGCCGCCGTCGGGCGCGGTGCGCAGGAAGGCGCCGCGCTCGGGGTAGCGGTCCGAGGCCGCGAAGCCGAAGTTCTCGACATAGAAGCGCTCGCAGGCCTGCACGTCCTTGACGAAGAACACCACATGGCCGACCTCGATGGGCTGGGCGCGCTCGTAGGCCGGGCTGGCCTGGTTGATGCGGCCCTTGCGGTCCCAGGTGTTGTACTCGGCGCTGTGCATCTGCACTTCGCGCTTTTGCGTGACCTGCAGGCGCACGGCCAGGCCGTTGGGGTCGGTGCAGCCGATGCGGCCGCCCTGCTTCACGAAGCCCGGCAGCGGTGCGATGCGGCCTGCGTAGAGCGCGAGGTCGGCCTCGCTCTCCACGCCCCAGACCACTTCGCGCAGCGTGGGGCCGGCTTCGATGGCGGGCGGCAGGTCGGGGTGGTTGGTGGCGGCCACGATCACGCGGCAGCCGTTCAGCGTTTCGAACACCAGCCGGTCGGCCTGCTCTTCGGCCAGGCTCAGGCCCCAGTCGAGGAAGAACCGGCGGCAGGCCGCCAGGTCGTCGGCGCCGTAGCTGATTTCGTCAATGCCCAGTACGCTCATAAAAAAATCCTTTCTTTACCCCATCACGCGCCATGCGCTGCCCACATCGCCTGCAACCGGCGCGGCCCATCGGCGGACGCCGAGCAAGGGCCGCCCCGCAGCGAAGGTGTCGTCCCCCTCCCGCGCAGCGAGAGGGGGGGGAAGGCGCGAAGCGACTCAGGGGGGGTCATCTCAATTTGCCCAGGCCAGAGGGGATTCGTTGAGGCCCCAGTACAGGCTCTTTTGCTCCATGTACTGCTGTATGCCCATGCGGCCTTTCTCGCGGCCCAGGCCGCTGTCGCGCCAGCCGCCGAACGGCGTGGAGATCGAGAACTGCTTGTAGGTGTTGATCCAGACCGTGCCGGCCTGCACCGCGCGGCCGATGCGCCAGGCGCTTTTGTAGTCGCGCGTCCAGATGCCGGCGGCCAGCGCGTAGACGCTGTCGTTGGCCTGGGCCAGCAGATCGTCCTCGCTGTCGAAGGGCATGGCCACGAGCACGGGGCCAAAGATCTCCTGCTGGCAGATCTGGTCGTCGTTCTTCACGCCGTCGAGAATGGTCGGGCGGTAGTAGTAGCCGCGCTCGTACAGCGCGCCTTCGGGGCGGTGGCCGCCGGTGAGCAGCTTGCCGCCTTCGGACAGGCCCAGGGCCACATAGCTCTCGATGGATTCGCGGTGCTTGGCGGTGATCAGCGGGCCCATCTGGGTGTTTTCGTCGGCCGGATCGCCCACGTTCAGCGCGGCGGCCTTGGCCGTCAGGCGCTGCATGAATTCGGCGTAGAGATTGCGCGCCACGAACAGGCGCGAGCCGGCGATGCAGGATTCGCCCGAGGAGCTGAAGATGCCGTAGAGCACGCCGTTGACGGCGTGGTCGAGGTCGGCATCGGCCAGCACCATGGTGGCCGACTTGCCGCCCAGCTCCAGCGAGACCGGCATCATCTTGTCGGCCGCAATGCGCGCAATGTGCTTGCCGGTGGTAGTGCCGCCGGTGAACGACACGCGCTTGACCAGCGGGTGCTTGGTGATGGCATCGCCGATCACCGAGCCGCGGCCGGGCAGCACGCTGACCATACCCTTGGGCACACCGGCCTCTTCGCAGATCCGGGCCAGCTCCAGTGCCAGCAGCGGCGTGGCTTCGGCGGGCTTGACGACCACGGCGTTGCCGGCGGCCAGCGCCGGGGCCAGCTTCTGCGCTTCGCTGGCGATGGGCGAGTTCCACGGCGTGATGGCCGCGACCACGCCCATGGGCTCGTAGACGCTCATGGTCATGAAGTCGCCGCGCGAAGGCGTGATGGCCTCTTCCATGGTTTCGCAGGCCGCCGCGAAATACTGGAAGGTAGCAGCGGCGCTGGCCACCAGGGCACGCGTTTCCTTGATGGGCTTGCCGTTGTCCAGGCGCTGCAGCTGGGCCAGCGGCTCGGCGCGCTCGCGGATGATCTGGGCGATGCGGTAGAGCACGGCGGCGCGCTCATGCGGCTTCTTCTGGGCCCAGCCGCTGGTGCGGAAAGCGTGGTCGGCCTTCTGGATGGCATCGTGAACATCGGCCAGGCTGGGCGCGCGCAGGCGGCCCACCACTTCACCCGTGGCAGGGTAGAGCGTGGCGGATTCGTCGCCGCCGCCCAGGCGCCATTCGCCGGCGATGTTGATGGGGAGCAGTTCTAGCTTGGACATGGCGGAGCTCCTTACTGGGCCTTGGTGGTGGCCGGGATCTGGTCCAGCTTGTTCACCGGCGGGCCCGAGAACGTGGTCTTGAAGCTGCCGATGGCGCGCATGTCGATCTCGAGCAGGAAGGGACCCTTCCTGCTCCAGGCGGAATCCAGCACGGCGGGCAGCTCTTCGAGCTTGCTCACGCGGGCATGGGGCAGCTTGATGGACGCGCACAGCTGGGCGTAGTCGGGCGTGTGCAGCTCCACGTAGCAGCGGCGGCCGCCATAGGAAGCGTCCTGGATGTTCTGGATCACGCCGTAGCGCTGGTCGTTCATCAGCACGATCATGGTGTCGCACTCTTCCTGCACCAGCGTGGCGAGTTCGCCCAGGTTCAGGATGAAGCCGCCGTCGCCGGCCAGGCCCAGGGTCTTGCGGCCCGAACCGCTTTCGGCCGCACCGATGGCCGCGCCGATGGCCATGGGCATGCCCATGCCGATGCCGCCGCCCGTGGCGTGCACGCCGGCGTTGGGCTCGAAGAAGCGCAGCTCGCGGTTGCCCCAGGTGCTGTTGGAGACGGTCACGTCGCGCACCCAGTTGAAGTTGCGGCCCACCACCTGCTGCAGCTGCTGCACCAGCTCCTTGTACGGGCCCAGGCCGTCGCGCATGCTGGCCACGACTTCGTCGTGCGTCTGGCGCAGGTCGGCCAGCAGCTCGGGGTCGGCCTTGTAGCCGCGGGCTTCCAGGCGGTCGGCCAGGCCGTTCAGGGCCAGGGCCGAATCGCCGCAGACAAAGCCGTCATCCATGTAGCAGCGGCCCTGCTGGGCGGCGTCCACGTCGATGCGCAGCAGCGGGCGCGGCAGCTTGAGTTCGTACTTCAGGGTCTCGTTGCTGCGCAGGCGCGTGCCCACGGCCAGCATGGCGTCGCAGCGCTGGTAGAAGGCTTCGACGGGCTTCTGGATGTTGTAGGCGCCCAGCGAGGCCGGATCGTCCTCGGGCACGATGCCGCGGCCCTGACCGGTGCTGACGATGCCGAAGCCCATGGCTTTGAGGCGCTGCACGGCGGCGCCGGCGTGGCGTGCGCCGCCGCCCAGCCACAGCAGCGGGCGCCTGGCCTTGGCCAGCGTGTCGGCCAGCGCGTCCAGCGCGGCTGCGCTGGGGGCCAGCACGGCCAGCGGCAGCGGCGACAGGTCGGCCGGCATGTCGATCACGCTTTGCTGGATGTCGATCGGGATCTCCACGCTCACCGGGCCCGTGGGCGCCGTCATCGCGGCCTGCACCGCAGCCTTGAGGGTGGACAGGCAGGTCTCGGCGCTGCGCACGCGGAAAGCCGCCTTGGAGACGGCGCCCAGCATGGTCAGCTGGTCCGGCGCCTCGTGGATGTACGACAGCTTCTGGTCCAGGTATTGCGTCTCGATCTGGCCCGTGATGTGCAGCAGCGGCGTGCCGGCCGTGTAGGCCTCCACCAGGCTGCCGGCGATGTTGCCGGCGGCCGGGCCGGTGCTGGTGATGCACACGCCCAGGCTCGAGGTGGAGCGGGCGCAGGCGTCGGCCATGTTGCCGGCGCCGGCCTCGCCGCGCGCCATCACGAAGCGGACCTTGCCGCGCGCGAACATGGCATCGAGGATGGGCATGTTGTGGATGGAGATCACCCCGAACGCGGCCTTCACGTCGCAATGCTCGAGGAATTCGGCAATGACGGCGCCGACGGTGATTTGGTTTGCGGTGGATGTCATGGTCTGGTCTGAATCGTTAATGGTCAAAACCGGCGCGCCCCATGTACGAGACGCCGAGCAAGGGCAGCCCCGCAGCGAGGGCGTCGTCCCCCTCCCGCGAAGCGAGAGAGGGGGAGGCGGCGCAAGCCGCACAGGGGGTGTTACGCATGCCTTGAAAGGCCTCCGGAAACATCGATATGGCTGCCGGTCGTGTACGACGACAACGGCGTGGCGAGATAGAAAATGGCGCGGGCGGCTTCGGCGGGCGAACCCAGGCGGCCCAGCGGGATGGATTTCTTGCGGGCCAGTTCGGCGCTCCACTGCTCCCAGGTCTGGCTCCTGTCCTCGCGGGCCTCGAAGCGGCGGCGCCACTGGCCGGACTCGATCAGGCCGACCAGGATGCCGTTGACGCGCACGCCCTTGGGGGCGAACTCGGTGGCCATGGAGCGCACCAGGTTCTTGAGGCCGGCACGCGCGGCCGAGGTGGCGACCATGTGCGGCTCGGGCTGGGAGGCCAGCAGCGAGTTCACGCAGACGATGGCCGAGCCCTCGCCGCGCTCGAGCTGCGGCAGAAAGGCGCGCGTGGGATGCAGCACCGAGAAGAACTTCAGGTGCAGCTCCTCGGTCCAGGCCTCGTCGCTGGTGTTCTCGAAGGTCGAGACGCGGCCCTGGCCGGCGTTGTTGATGAGGATGGAGGCCGGGCCCAGGGCCGCTTCGCTCTCCTGGGCGAACTGCTGCACCTGCTCGGCCTTGAGCACGTCGCAGGCCTGGGCGAACAGGCGTTCGCGGGCCTGGGGATGGCGCTCCAGCAGGTGCTGCACGGCCTGTTCCAGGCGCCCGGGATTGCGGCCGCACAGGGCCACGCGTGCGCCCTGGGCCAGCAGCAGCTCCACCGTGGCCAGGCCTATGCCCGAGGAGCCACCGGTGACGACGGCCGTGGCGTCGAGTTTGAAATCATGCATGGTCGCCTCCTGCGCGCCGTGAAGTGATGGACAGGACCTGCGCGCCGGGCTGCGGCCGGTAGTTGAGCAGTTGCGACAGTTCGCCGGCCGCAGCGCATACGCGCGGCACCAGTTCCGTCTGGCGCTCCAGATCGATCTGGGCCGAAGCCAGGGTCACGCCCAGGGCCGCGACGACGCGGCCGCTGTGGTCGCGCACGGGCGCCGCGATGGTGGAGATCGAGCTTTCGTAGAAGCCCGCGCCCGCGACATGGCCGCGCTCGCGGTCGGCCTGGACCAGGTTGAACAGACCGAGCACGGTCCTGGGCGTCTTGGGCGAATGGCCTTCCAGCTGCTCTTCGGGGTAGAGGGCGCGCAGCTCGGGCAGCGACAGGTCGGCCAGCAGAATGCGGCCCAGCAGCGTGGCATGGGCGGGCAGCCGCGTGCCCACGCGTACCGAGCTGGTCAGCGGCGTCGGCGGCGTGACCTTGGCCACGTAGACGATGGAGCGGCCGTCGCGCACCACGATGTTGCAGGGAAAGCGGATCTCGTCGCACAGCCGCGCGATCACGGGCTGGCCCAGCTCGGTCAGGTCCATGGAGGACAGGAACTCGAAGCCCAGGCGCAGCACGGACAGGCCCAGCCGGTAGTCGCTGCTGCCCTCGGCGCGCTGCAGAAAGCCCATGCTCTCCAGCGTGTTGAGCATGCGGAACACCGTGGCGCGCGGCAGCTGCAGGCGGCGCGCCAGCTCGGGAGCGCCCAGCGTGGCGTTGTCGCGGCCGAACTCCTGCAGCAGGCGCAGGCCGCGCTCCAGCGCCGGCACCATGTACTTTTCGGAGCCGCCGTCCGGCGCGCTACCGGCATCATCGGGAATCGTGGAAGCGGACATATCCAACTTTCGGTTCATTCCAGTTCGTTGCACTCAAAACCGGCACACCCCAAGCCGGAAGCTACCCCGCTGCATGCACCGTTTCTTTCGCCAGAGACAGCAAGCAAGGGCCGCCCCGCAGCGAGGCTGTCGTCCCCCTTGGGGAAAGGCGCGCAGCGACTCAGGGGGAAATCCATATCAGTTCATGACGAAGCCGCCGTTGACGGGCAGCACCTGGCCCGTCACGAAGCGTGCGCCGTCCGACAGCAGATAGGACACGGCGCCCGAGACATCCTCGGGGCGCTGCTCGCGTTGCAGCGCGCGCTGGTCGATGTAGAGGCGGTGGCGGTGCTCGGGCACGTATTCGGTGGCTTCCACCAGCACCAGGCCCGGCGCCACGGCGTTGACGGTGACGTCGTCGCCGCCCATTTCACGCGCCATGGCATGGGTCATGGCCATCACGGCGCCCTTGCTGGCCACGTAGGCCATGAGGTTGGGAGCGCCCCACAGCGCGGTGTCGGAGGCCAGGTTGACCACGGCGCCACGGCCGCTGCCACGCAGCGCGGCGCGGCAGGCGCGCGTCATCAGCCAGACGCCGCGCACGTTGACGTTCATCACCTGGTCCCACTTCTCGATGGCGATGTCGTCCATGCCCTTGCCGCCCGAATCGGTGACGGCGGCGTTGTTGACCAGGCCGTCCAGACCGCCCAGCAGCTTGACGGCCTGCTGCGCGCACTGGGCGATGGAGTCGGGGCTGCCGGCATCGAAAGCCACGCCATGGGCCTGCAGGCCCTTGGCACGCAACTGCTCCACGGCCTGGGCCAGCAGCTCCTCGCGCAGGTCGGCCAACACGACCTGCGCGCCCTGCGTGCACAGCGTCTGCGCAAAGGCAAAACCCAGGCCGCGAGCGGCACCGGTGACGAGAATCCGGCGCCCTGCGAGCGGCCCGGTGGGATGCGTGGTGTTCATGGTCATCTTGCCCTATTTTGTTTCAAATATGAAATGACACTTTTTTCTTGAAACAGATGGCAGTTTAGTGACGTTTTTTTTGGCCGCACCAAGGGGAAACCCGTAAGCAATGCAAAAAATCACGAGCTGAGCCGGCGCAAAAAAACCGCGGCAAGCGCGGTTGGGAAAACGGATGGCACCCGGGCAGCGGGCGGCAAATCAGGCAGGGACTGGGGGTTTCTCGATTTGATAGCTGACAGCACTTACCAATAAAGGATTCAAAGCAAAAATCCGTCCAACATTCAGGCAGGAAATGTGCCCACAGCTATCAAAATTCAGCGGCTGACCGGGTCTTCATGGCAGCTGGCGCAGGAAATCCGACACCACCTGCTGGGCATAGCGGCTGGCCACGGTGCGCACGAAATCGGAGAAGTCGACATGGGCGCTGTCGTCGGCGCGGTCCGAGATGGTGCGCATGGCCGCGAACGGCACGCCATAGTCGAAGCAGGCCTGGGCCACGGCCGCGCCCTCCATTTCCACGGCCAGCACGGCGTGGCCCGCGGCCTGCAGCTCGGTGCGCAGGCGGTCGCTGGCCTGGCGCGAGCCCACGAACTGGTCGCCGCTGGCGATCAGCCCCTCATGCACGCGGGCCGACGCATGGGAGGCCACGATGCCGGCCCGGACCGCGCCGGCCGCCGCCTGCGCCAGCCGGTCCGTCATCGCGCCGTCGCAGGCCAGGGTGCTGCAGCCATAGCCCGGCAGCTCCCAGCGCGGAAAGATCGGCGAGGCGTCCATGTCGTGCTGCAGGAACTGCCGCGCGATCACCACGTCGCCCACGTTCACGCCCGGCCCCAGGCCGCCGGCCACGCCCGTGAAGACGATGGCGCGCACGCCAAAACGCTCGATCAGCGCCGCCGTGGTGGTGGCCGCGGCCACCTTGCCTATGCCCGACAGCGCGCACACCACCTCGTGCTCATGCAGCCGGCCCAGCCAGAAGTCGCGCCCCGCGTGGCGCTGGCTTTGCATGCCTTCCATGGCGTCCACCAGGCCGTGTTGTTCTTCGGCAAGCGCACTGAGAATGGCGATGGTCATGGGTATCGGGATTCCGGAACTTGAGATGAAAAAGACAAAAGCGGCACGGGGCCGCTTTGGTTCGGGTGCAGGAACGCGATTAAAGCATCAGAACGTGTTCTTATTGCGCCACGATGTGGTGGCTCTTGACCACGGGCGCCCACAGCGCCGTCTCCTTGCGGATCAGCTCGCCGAAGGCATCGCCCTTGACCACCCAGGGCGTCATGCCCTGCGCCTTGAGCTGGTTGAGCGCGGCCGGGGTCTTCAGGATCTTGTCGATGTCCTCGGCCAGTTGCCTGACCACTTCGGGCGGCGTGTTCCTGGGTGCCAGCACGCCGTACCAGGACGAAACGGCAATGCCCGGAACACCGGCCTCGGCCAGGGTCGGCACATGGGGCAGGAAGCTCGAGCGCGTGGCATCGGTCACGGCCAGGGCGCGCAGCTTGCCCGACTGCACATGGGGCAGCACGGTGGGCATGTTGGCGATCAGCATGGGAATGGAGCCGCCCAGGGCGTCGTTCAGGCCCTGGCCCGAGCCCTTGTAGGCCACGTGCATGATGTCGGCGCCCGACTTGTCCTTGAACAGCTCGCCGGCCAGGTGCAGGCTGGAGCCCACGCCGGGCGAGGCATAGCTGATCGAATCGGGCCTGGCCTTGGACAGGGCCACCAGCTCCTGGATGGTCTTGGCCGGCACCTGGGGATTGACGGCGATGACATTGGCCGCGCGGCCCATGGAGGCCACGGGCGCGAAGTCGCCGAACACGTTGTAGGGCAGCTTGGGCATCAGCGTGGGATTGATGGTCAGATTGCCCTGGGGCACGACCAGCAGCGTGTGGCCGTCGGGCCTGGCGCGCTTGACCATGTCGATGCCGATGTTGCCGTTGGCGCCGGGGCGGTTGTCCACGATGGCGGCCTGCTTGTACTCCTCGGTCAGGCCCGTGGCCAGGATGCGGGACAGGATGTCCACTGCGCCACCGGCCGGGAACGGCGCAATGATGGTGAACGGGCCGCTGGACAGCTCCTCGGCGGCGCCGGCAGCGAGCGCGGGGGACATGGCGGCGGGCAGCGCGGCGGTGCAGGCCAGCGCCAGGCAGGACTTGAGAAAGGCGGAGCGTTGCATGGTGTTGTCTCCTCGGGGAACGGAAATTTCAAAAAGACCGGGAACCGCTGCGCAGCAGGCTTGATGCAGCGCAAAGGCCGGCGGGCAAAGGCATGACACCATGCTGGAATGGGCAGGCGTTTGCGCGCATCTTTGCCAAGGCGCAGCAGGGCGGATGCCAGCAGCATGGCGCACGGCTGGAACGGATCAAGGCGTAGTCAGATGGCCAGCGCGGCCACGTTGTTGAGCACGGCACGCACCACGCTGTACACGGTCAGCGCCGAGGTCTTGGGGTTGGCCGCCAGCGGCTTGCCGCGCATGGTCAGCTCCATGGCGCCGAAAGCGCCGCGCGCCTCGACGTGGTGCACGTTTTCAGCGACGGCCGGGTCGGCGAACAGGCGCACCCTGGTCTGGTCCAGGCCCAGGCCCGCCAGCGACAGCGTGGCCGCCACATTGGCATTCTTGGGATAGAGCTGGGCCGCCTCGCGGGCCGTGCCTTCGAAGATGCAGAAGGCCTCGGTTAGCGCGGCCAGATCGCAGACCTGCTCGGCCGGCGTGCCGCTCCAGGCCTGGGGCGGCTTGCGGCCCGTGTAGACCACCGAGTCCAGCCCGCCCACGCGGGCCGCCGCCAGGGCATCGACGCCGCCGATGGCGCCGGACAGCAGCTGCGCCTGGGTCTTGCCGGCCTCGGCCGCCGCCTGCACGCGCTCGGCCATGCCGGGCGCGCTCAGTGCGCCTATCGAAGCCACCACGCAGGGGATGCCGCGCGCCAGCGCCGGCAGCACATGCTCTTCGATGGCGCCATGGCCCGCGCACTCCACCACCAGGTCGGGGCGGGCATCGGCGGGCAGGGCCGGCAGGATCTGCGCCTGCGGCGCCAGACGGGCCACCGTCTGCTCGATCGCAGCGCTGGTCTCGGGCACCAGCACCCAGCGCACCTGCAGCCGGGCATCGCCGCTCAGCAGCTCCAGAACGCTGGAGCCAATCGCGCCGCAGCCAATCAATGCAATGTTCTTCATTTCACATTTCCTGAAAAATGCGCTGGCCCGGCGTGATTCCGGTCAGCGCAAACGATCCGGGTGCTGCTTGCGCAGATGGCCGGACAGGGTCTCGGCCGCCTCGCGCACCTGCTGCGCCCAGAGCTGGGTTTTCTCGGGCACCAGCTCGGTGAACGGGATGGCCACGGCCAGGCCCGCCACCACCCGTCCGTCCGCGCTGCGCACCGGCGCGGCAATGCTGGAGACGCCGGGCTCGTAAAAGCCCTCGCCCATGGCGTAGCCGCGCTCGCGGTCCTGCGCCAGCAGGCGCATCAGTTCCTCGACGTTGTGCGGCGTGCTTTCGGAAAACTGGGGCAGCGCCTCGCCGCCGAAGACTTCGCGCAGCTGCGCCAGATCCATGTCCTGCAGCAGGGCACGCCCCAGCACCGTGGCATGGGCCGGCAGGCGCGAGCCCACGCGCACGGCGCCCTGAAAGGCGCCGGGCGGCGCGATGCGCGCCACATAGACCACCGAGGTGCCGTCGAGCAGCGCCAGATTGCTGGTCATGCCCAGCGCATCGCACAGGCCTTGCAGCACCGGCTCGGCCAGTTGCGCCAGCGGCTGGGTCGACAGATAGTCGTAGCCCAGGCGCAGCACGGCCAGGCCCAGCCGGTATTCGGTGCCGCTGCGCTGCAGATACCCCGAGTTTTCGAGCGTGGTCAACATGCGGAACACCGTGGAGCGCGGCAGCTGCAGATGGCGGGCCAGCTCGGGCGCGCTCCACACGGGCTGCGCCGGGCCGAAGCAGGCCAGCAGGCGCAGCCCGCGCTCCAGCGCGGGCACGGTGTAACGGTCGTTGTCGTTGGTCGAAATCTCGGAGGTATCGTTCATGGCTGTCGGCTGGTGCTTTGGTTCAACAAAGATGCCAGCTTCTGCGCAATCACCACGGGTTGTTCCACGGGTGAAGCATGGCCAGCGGCCGCAAGCGTACCGTAGTGGGCGCCCAGCCGTTCGGCCCAGGCCTTGCAGGCCTCGGGGGACGTGACCACGTCATGTTCTCCCACCCAGACCTGGACCGGCATGGACAGCTTGCCTGCCGCCTGGCCCAGGTCGCTGCCGCACAGCAGTTCCACCGCCTGCGCATAGCCTTGCGGCTGCATGCGGGCCGTGTTCCAGCGCACCCATTCGCGCACCGTCTCGGGCGCCTCGGCCGAGACCAGCCGCTGGTCGATCACGGCCGCCAGGCCGGCAACGCCCTTTTCGGCCAGCGCAGCCAGGCGCCCCTGGCGTACCTTGGCCTGCTGCTCGGCCTTGGCCGGCGCGCCATAGCCGCCGGCCGGGCTGATGAGCACCAGTTGCTCGACCAGGCCGGAGTCGGCCGCGGCGGCCGAGCAGGCCAGCCTGGCCGCCATCAGCGCGCCCAGCGAGTGGCCGACCAGAAGGCAGCGGCGCACGCCCAGAACCTCCAGGGACCGGGCCAGCGCCCAAGCATAGTGAGCATCGCCGGGTGCCGGCAGCGCCAGCGGCGTGGATACGCCGTAGCCCGGGGCATCCCAGGCCAGCACGCGCACCTTGCCGCCCAGCGGCAGCGCCACATCGAGCCACGAAGCCGCGCCCGAGCTGATGCCGTGCAGCAGCACGACGGCAAACTCGGCCGCAGCCTCCCCGGCCTCGCGCCAGGCGGCCTGGGAGCCATCCGGCAACGGCACGAGTCGCTCGGGAAAGCCGGCCTCCAGCTGCTGCAGCTTGAGGGACAGCGTGTCCTGCGCCATGGCCGGGCTCAGCGCTTGATCTTGGCCAGCGGATGCTCGGGCGGATAGGTCGGGGTGATGGGCTTCTGGGCGCCCAGCATCACGCACATCAGCGCGTCTTCGTCGCCGACGTTGATCTCTTCGCGGTACACGCCCGGCGGCACGGAAACCACGTCGCGGTCGGTCAGGATGGTCTCGAAGCGCTGGCCATCCTTCTCGAGCACCAGCTTGAGCTTGCCGCGCATCACGAAGAACACTTCCTCGACGTCGGTATGCAGGTGCGAAGGGCCTTCATGGCCGGCCGGGATGACCATGGTGGAGAAGGTGAAGTTCTCCGAGGGGATGGTGGTGCTGTCCGCAGCCACGCCCGTGCCGCCCGTGCCGATGTAGCGCATCTGGCCGCGGCGGTACTTGGGGTCGAAATCGGCCTGGAACTTCAGCGCGTCGAAGTCGTACTTGCGCGTGGAAAAGCGCGCGATGCGCGTGTTCATCCAGTCTTCAAAGCTAGCGCCTTCGGGCTGGTCCCAGCTGCGGGGGGTGTTCTGTGTGGAGTCCGTCATTTATCTCTCCTGTAACCGCTGACACATGGCAAAAGCCTTTGGCTTTGTCTCACCAATAAAACATAGTTCATTTGGTGAAACAATTATAGGAAGGCTCCCTCTTTCTCCACAAGTACGGGATGTCACTTATATCCACGGCCCCGTTGCAATGGAGCCCTCTCGCCTCCGAGAACAGCGGCCTGCCGACGAAAAAAAGGGTGCCGAAGCACCCTTGAATTCCCTTGGAGGACAAGATGAAATCAGGCGTCGCGCAGCTCCCGCCGCAGGATCTTGCCGACGGGGGTCTTGGGCAGCTCGTCGCGGAACACGATGAGGCGCGGGCGCTTGTAGCCCGTGAGGTTGGCCATGCAGTAGTCGCGCACGGCCTGTTCGGTCAGCGCAGCATCCTTTCTGACGATGACCAGCTTGATGGCTTCGCCCGATTTCTCGTCGGGCACGCCGACCACGGCGCACTCGAGCACGCCGGGGCAGTTGGAAACCACGTCTTCCACCTCGTTGGGATAGACGTTGAAGCCGCTGACGATGACCATGTCCTTCTTGCGGTCCACGATCTTGAAGTAGCCGCGCTCGTCCACCGTGCCGATGTCGCCGGTGCGCATATAGCCGTCCTCGGTGAACACCTTGGCCGTCTCGTCGGGCCGCTGCCAGTAGCCGGCCATGACCTGGGGCCCCTTGACGGCGATCTCGCCGGTCAGCCCGGGCCGGGTCACGTCGTTGCCGGCCTCGTCCAGCAGCTTGAGCCAGGTGCTGGGCAGGGGTACGCCGATGGTGCCCGAGAACGCCTTGGACGTGACGGGGTTGCAGCTGACCGAGGGGCTGGTTTCCGACAGGCCGTAGCCCTCGCAGATGGGGCAGCCGGTCTTTTGCAGCCACAGCTGGGCCACGGCGCTCTGCACGGCCATGCCGCCGCCCACCGAGACCTTGAGGTGGGACCAGTCCACGGTGTTGAAATCGGCATGGTTGGCCAGGCCGTTGAACAGCGTGTTCACGGCCGGTAAGCTGTGGAAGCGGTGTTTGGACAGCTCCTTGAGCGTGGCCTTGAGATCGCGCGGATTCGGGATGAGCACGCTTTTGCCGCCCGTGCGCAGGGACAGCATCATGTTCACCGTGAAGGCGAAGATGTGATACAGCGGCAGCGCGCAGATGCTGGTGGGCTGCTCGCCCGCGGGCAGCTGATTCATCACGGGTGCGTTCCAGGCCTCGGACTGCAGCACGTTGGCAACGATGTTGCGGTGCAGCAGCGTCGCGCCCTTGCTCACGCCCGTGGTGCCGCCCGTGTACTGCAGCAGCGCCATGTCGTCAGGCTTGATGGCCGGCGCGGTGAAGGCCGCGCCGCGCCCCCGGGCCAGCGCGCTGTTGAAGCGCACGGCGCCGGGCAGCTCGAAGGGCGGCACCAGCTTCTTGACCGAGCGCACCACGTAGTTGACGAGCGCGCCCTTGAGCAGGCCCAGCTCGTCGCCCATGGCGCACAGCACGATGTGCTCCAGGGCGCTGCCGTGCATGCCGTCCTGCAGCGTCTTGGCGAAGTTCTCGATGATGACGATGGCCTTGGCGCCCGAATCCTTGAGCTGGTGTTCCAGCTCGCGCGCCGTGTACAGCGGATTGACGTTGACCACCACAAAGCCCGCGCGCAGCACGGCGGCTACGGCCACCGGGTACTGGGGCATGTTGGGCATCATCAGCGCCACGCGATCGCCGCGCGCCAGGCCCAGGCTCTGCAGATAGGCGGCAAAGGCACGGCTCTGGCGGTCGACCTGGGCATAGGTCAGCTCCTTGCCCATGAAGGAATAGGCCACGCGGCCGGCGTATTTGTCGAAGGCCTCCTGCATCAGGGCCACCAGCGAGGGGTATTGCGACGGATCGATGTCGGCAGGCACTCCTGCCGGATAGGCGCCCAGCCATGGACGGTCACTCATGCTGCTTGTCTCCGGTGTCGAATCGCTCAATCAGCGCATTGTCATAAAAAGCACGATCGTTCGATACTGTAGTAACCCTAGTACTACTCCCTACACCAGAGCCTGGTCGCGGCCCCGGAAAAGCCGAAAGCCCGCCGGCTTGCGCCTGCGGGCTTTCGATGATTCTTGGCCTGTAGCGCCTGCTCAGCAAGCGCGGGCAGCTATCAAATCATGATCAGTTCACGACTTGGGCCAATTCGCCAGCGGTGTACTTCCTGGCCATCTGCTCAAGGCTGTAGCCCTTGATCTTGGCGCCCTGGCCTTCGCAGCCGAATTCCATGTAGCGCGCCTTGCAGACCAGCTTGGCGGCTTCGCGGGCGGGCTTGAGCCATTCGCGGGCGTCGAACTTGTCGGGGTTCTCGGCCATGAACTTGCGCACGGCGCCCGTCATGGCCAGGCGGATGTCGGTGTCGATGTTGATCTTGCGCACGCCGAACTTGATGGCTTCCTGGATTTCCTCCACGGGCACGCCGTAGGTTTCCTTCATCTTGCCGCCGTACTGGTTGATGATGACCAGCAGCTCCTGGGGCACGGAGGAGGAGCCGTGCATCACCAGGTGGGTGTTGGGGATGCGGGCGTGGATTTCCTTGACGCGGCTGATGGCCAGGATGTCGCCCGTGGGCTTGCGCGAGAACTTGTAGGCGCCGTGGCTGGTGCCGATGGCGATGGCCAGGGCATCGAGCTGCGTGGCCTTGACGAACACGGCGGCTTCCTCGGGGTCGGTCAGCATCTGGCTGTGGTCCAGCTTGCCCACGGCGCCGATGCCGTCTTCCTCGCCCGCATCGCCGGTTTCCAGGTTGCCCAGGCAGCCCAGCTCCCCTTCCACGGTGGCGCCGATGCGGTGGGCCATGGCCACGACCTTTTGCGTCACGTCCACGTTGTAGTCGAAGGACGAAGGCGTCTTGCCGTCGCTCATCAGCGAGCCGTCCATCATCACCGAGCCGAAGCCCAGGTTCAGCGCACCCTGGCAGATCTCGGGCGTGGTGCCGTGGTCCTGGTGCATGACCAGGGGAATGTGGGGGTACATCTCGGCGGCAGCCTGGATCAGGTGCTTGATGAAGGGCTCGCCAGCATACTTGCGGGCGCCGGCGCTGGCCTGCAGGATCACGGGCGCGCCCACTTCGTCGGCCGCCGACATCACGGCCTGGACTTGCTCCAGGTTGTTGACGTTGAAAGCAGGAATGCCATAGCCGTTTTCAGCGGCATGGTCGAGCATTTCGCGCATCGAGATAAGAGGCATGGTGGGTTCCGTTCAAAGTTTTGAGGGGCAGCGCCAGGCAGGACCTGGTAACCGCTTGGTAACCTCAGATTTTAACCGGCAGCCGGGATTTCCAGGCGATAGCAGGTGGTGAAGCCCTGCGGCGCCGGCGCAATGCCGAAGCTGCCGCCGTGGGCCTGCAGCACGCGGGCCACGATTTCATGGCCCAGGTGCAGGCTGTCCGCCGGCGGCGCCACGGGCGCCCCCCCCAGGCGGCGGCCGTCGTCGCAGACCTGCATCCAGACGCGGCCATCGTCGCCATGCCCGGCCTGCACCTCGACCTGGGTGCCCGGCGGGCTGTGCCGGACGGCATTTTCCACCAGATTGCGCAGCGCCGACTCGAGCAGCACGGCATTGCCCTTGACCCACAGATGCTCCGGCGCCACCACGGACAGGCTGTCGTCGCACTGCCAGGCCGCCTGGGCCTGGGCGGCGACCACCGTGCGCGCCACGCCGGCCCAGTCCACGGGCTGCAGCGGGCCGTCCTGCAGGCTGCGCCCGGCGCGGGCCAGCGCCAGCAGCTGGTCCAGCACGTGGCCGGCGTGCAGCGCGTCCCGCCCTATGCGCCGCAGCGCCTGGCGCAGGCTTTCCGCGTCCCCTGCCCGATCCACCCGGCCGTGCAGCACGGATTCCAGTGCCTGGGCCTGCAGCACGATGGAGGCCAGCGGCGTGCGCAGCTCGTGGGCCACCTCGTTGGCCAGATTGCGCTCGCGCGCCAGCGCCTCCTGCTGCCGGTCCAGCAGGGTGTTGATGGAATGGACCATGGGGTCCAGTTCGCGCAGCACATGCGTTTCGGTCAGGCGCTGGTCCTGTGACAGGTCCAGCTGCGCCACGGCGTGCGACAAGGTGTTGACGGGCCGCAGGCCGCGCCGTATGGCAATGCCCAGCACGATCACGATGACGGGCAGCAGCCAGAGGCCGGGCACGACCATCTGCATGGCGAGGTCGTCGGCCAGGCTGTCGCGTTCGCTCAAGGCCAGCATCACGGTGACCTTGGCCGTGCCGTCCTTGCTCCATTGGGTGAAGCTGCGCCAGACGCTTTGCGGCGCCAGCTTGAGCGTGGCAAAGCCCTGCTCGACCTCGAACCGCGGCATGGGCGCGCCGCCGGTGCGCGAAATCAGCTCGCCCTTTGCATCCCACAGCGTCACGCTCAGGGACTCCTGGTAGTCGTGCGCCCGCAGCCAGGGCGGCACCTTGACCGGCGTGGCGGCGTCGCTGGCCACGTCGCCATGGACTTTCCAGTTCAGCACCAGGGCCGCCACGCTGGCCAGGTGGCCGTCGGTCAGCTCCTGCGCCTCCTCCACACCGGTCTGGTAGCCCCAGACGACGAAGCTGCCCCAGACCAGCACCAGGGCCCCGAGCATCCAGGCCAGCAGATGCAGGAACAGCGAGGGCCGGCTCGGCGCAGCCTCTCCGGGTCCCCGGGAGCTGGCGGCCTTCATGGCTGCTCCGGTGCCAGAAAGTAGCCCACACCGCGCATGGTCACGATGCTGGCCGGACCCAGCTTCTTGCGCAGATGGTGCACATAGACCTCGACCGCATTGCTCTCCACGGCATCCCCCCAGTGGTACAGGTGTTCCTCGATCTGCTGGCGCGAGAGCACGCGCCCCCGGGCCTGCAGCAGGGCCCAGAGCACGGCGAATTCGCGCGGCGAAGCCTCCACCAGTCTTCCGCTCTGGCGCACGGTACGCGCGGCGGGGTCGATTTCCAGGGCCCCGTAGCGGATCACCGGCGAGGCCTGGCCCACGGCCCGGCGCATCATGGCGCGCAGCCGCGCTTCCAGCTCGTCCATGTCGAAGGGCTTGACCAGGTAGTCGTCCGCGCCCAGATTGAGGCCGGCCACGCGCTCGTGGATCTGGTCGCGCGCCGTCAGGATCAGCACCGGCGTGGCCGGATCGGGCAGCGCATCGACACCGGGCCGCGGCCGCATCGCACGCAGGCCGCGCACGATGTCGGCGCCATCGCCATCGGGCAGGCCCAGGTCCAGCAGCACGGCGTCAAAGCGCTCCATGCCCAGCGCATGCCAGGCATCGGCCACGGTGACGCACACGTCCACGGCGTAGCCGCGCTGCGCCAGATTGGCCCGCAGCCCGGCCGCGATGCCTTCGTTGTCTTCGACCACCAATATTCGCATCCCCGCATTGTCCATGCAGGAGCGGGCATCGCACTCCGCCACGGGCCCGCGGCCGGAATAGGCCTCCGCAAAAGCCGGCAAAATACGCCACCACGACAGCTTTGCGGCCACGCCCACCATGTTCTTCTTCGACCCGCCCGTCTATGCGCTGCTCAACGCCAATGCACAGACCTGGCCTGCCAGCATCGAAACCGCGCGCCTGGCCTCGGCCTGGCTGCCGAACCTGGGCATAGGCGCGGTGCTGCTGGCCTTCTGGCGCAGCACCCCGGCGCTGCGGCGCACGCTGGTCATGCTGCTGCTGTCCATGGCTTTTGCCTGGTGTGTCTCACGCCTGATACGCTGGGGCTTTCCCATGCCGCGCCCGGCCCAGCTGGGCATGGGCATGCAGTGGATTCACCATGGCGCCAGCGCCAGCTTTCCCAGCATGCATGCCGGCGGCGCCTTCGCCCTGGCCCAGGCCGTGAGCCTGGGCTGCACCCGCCATCGCCGCCCCCTGGTATGGCTGGCCTGGGCCTGTGCGCTGCTGATCGCCTGGAGCCGCGTACACCTGGGCGTGCATTTCCCCTCGGACGTTCTCGGCGGAGCCCTCGTCGGCAGCGGCAGCGCGCTGGCCGTATGGCAGCTGTACTACCGGCTGCGCCGGCTGTTGCGCAGCCTCCGGCAGCCGCGCTGACACCCCGGCCCGGCACGACGCCTCAAGGGCCGTGCCGGCTTAAGACCGCATTAAGACGGCTCTTCTAAGGTGTGGCGCATGAGCGTCCCCACCTTGACCGTTTCCTCAGCCAGACCGAGCACACCGGCGTCCCCGCGCCAGATCCTGGGCTGGACGCTGCTGGCCCTGGCCGGCCTGATCGCCTGGGACATGAGCGGATGGGACCTGCCCATGGCCCGCTGGTTCGGCGACAGCCAGGGGTTTGCGCTGCGCTCCGACTGGTTCATGGTCCACGTCGCCCACGAAGGCGCGCGCATGCTGGCCTGGCTCGTCGCCCTGGGCCTGGCCCTGAGCATCTGGTGGCCCGTGGGCGCCCTGCGCCAGGTGGCCTACGAGCGGCGCGTGCAGCTGGTGGCCTCGGCCCTGCTGTCGCTGCTCGTGATCGGGCTTCTCAAGCGCCTGAGCACGACCAGCTGCCCCTGGGACCTGGCTGAATTCGGCGGCGTGGGCCACTATGTATCGCACTGGACGCGGGGGCTGAGCGACGGCGGCGGCGGCCATTGCTTTCCCGCGGGCCACGCCTCCTCGGGCTTTGCCTTCCTGAGCCTGTATTTCACGCTGCACCACACCCGGCCCCAGACGGCGCGGCTGTGCCTTGCCGGCGTGCTGGCGGCGGGTTTTGCCCTGGGCCTGGCCCAGCAGATGCGCGGCGCCCATTTCATGAGCCATACGCTGTGGACGGCCTGGCTGTGCTGGACGGCGGCCTGGATCGGCGATCTGCTCACCACGCGCTACCTGGCCCGGCGCAAAGCCTGAGATGCATCCCGCCGCTCGCACCAGGCGCGGGACGGCCAGCAAGGGCCGTCGTCCCCCTCAGGGGGATCACCTCAGTCCACGCGGCAGATCTTGAGCATGTTCGTGCCGCCGGGCTGGCCCATGGGCTCGCCGCAGGTGATGGCGTACACGTCGCCGCCTTGCACGATGTTGCGCGACAGCAGATGCGTCCTGGCCTGGTCCAGCGCCGTATCGCGGTCCGCGCTGGTGTCCATGAGCAGCGGCCGCACATTGCGGTACAGCGCCATCTTGCGCTGGGTGGCCAGGCGCGGCGTCAGCGCGTAGATGGGGATGTGGATGCGGTGGCGGCTCATCCACAGGGCGGTGGAGCCGGAATCCGTCAGCGCCACGATGGCCTTGGCGCCCAGGTGGTGCGCCGTGAACAGCGCGCCGATGGCGATGGCCTGGTCGGTGCGCTTGAACTGGATGTTGCCGAAGTCGGCATCCTTGACGCGGTCCTCGGCCGCCTCGGCGGCCGCGCAGATGGCGGCCATCTCGCGCACGGTTTCCAGCGGGTATTTGCCGGCCGCGGTTTCGGCGCTCAGCATCACGGCATCGGTGCCGTCCAGCACGGCGTTGGCCACGTCGCTGACCTCGGCGCGGGTGGGCACGGGGTTGGTGATCATGCTCTCCATCATCTGGGTCGCGGTGATGACCACCTTGTCCATGTCGCGCGCCATGCGGATCATTTTCTTTTGCAGCGCGGGAACGGCGGCGTTGCCCACTTCCACGGCCAGGTCGCCGCGGGCCACCATGATGCCGTCGGAGACCTTGAGGATCTCCTCCAGGCGCGGAATGGCTTCGGCGCGCTCGATCTTGGCGATCAGGCCGGGCTTGTGACCGTACTGGGCCGCTGCCACATTGCACAGCTGGCGGGCCATTTCCATGTCGGTGGCGTTCTTGGGGAAGCTCACGGCCACGTAGTCGGCCTGGAAGCTCATGGCGGTCTTGATGTCCTCCATGTCCTTGGCCGTCAGCGCCGGCGCCGTCAGGCCGCCGCCCTGCTTGTTGATGCCCTTGTTGTTGGACAGCTCGCCGCCGAGCTTGACCACGGTGTGCACGGCTTCGCCGCGCACGGCTTCCACGGTCAGCACGATCAGGCCGTCGTTGAGCAGCAGCACGTCGCCGGCCTTCACGTCGCGCGGCAGTTCCTTGTAGTCCAGGCCCACGCCGTCGAGGTCGCCGGGTTCGGTGCGCGATGCGTCCAGCACGAAGCGGGCGCCGGGCTCCAGCATGACCCTGCCGTCGGCGAACTTGCCCACGCGGATCTTGGGCCCCTGCAGGTCGGCCATGATGGCCACTTCGCGGCCGGCGCGCTGGGCGGCGGCGCGCACCATGGTGGCGCGGTCGATGTGGTCCTGGGCCTTGCCATGGCTGAAGTTCAGGCGCACGACGTTCACGCCTTCATGCACCATCTGCTCGAGCAGCTGAGGGTCACTCGAGGCCGGACCCAGGGTGGCAACGATCTTGGTAGCACGACGAACTTGCATGGGATGTCTCTCTAGCGGGGATGAATGTAATTGGGTTTCAATTCTTGCATGGAAGCAGTTACATGGGTGCATCATCACCCGGCCCGCAACACCCGGGCCGGGCCGGAAGCCGCATCCCCAGACCAGAAAAATCAGTAGCACCCAGCGCCTGCCGCTTCTTCAATTCAACGTTAATCGTCTTGAATTACTAGAAATCACAAGCGTCATAAGCTCCTGAATAAGGAGCATCCGAGACAGATTCGCGGCATGCGCGCGCCGCGCCGCGCCCGGGCGCCGTCCTGGCGTTGAAAGTGTTTTAACACCCGGAGTTCCAATGCCGGCGCGGCCGCCATCCGTTCAGCGCGGGTTCAGGCTCTCACACCAGGCCATGCGACAGCAGATAGGCCACCATATGGGCCAGCATGGCCGACTCCAGCCCGTAGCGCCAGTACAGGAAACCGGCCATGGCGCCGAACACGATCTCGCACAGCAGCAGCTGCAGGGCCACGGCATGGGGCATGGTGCCCACCAGCGACCAGGCCATGGCAATCGGCACCGTGCCGAGCACCACGGCCGTGATGCCCACGGCCCAGCAGCCCAGGCGCCAGCTGGGCCGCGGCGTGGCGCGGCCGAACAGCCGCCACAGCGCCCACATCACCAGCGACAGGCCGCCAAAGCGCAGCAGCAGCTCTTCGGTGATGGCGCCATAGAGCAGCTTGGGCAGCAGCGCCATGCCGTAGACGGGATCGACCACGGACAGGCTCTCGGGCCAGGCCACGGCCAGCGTCACCAGCCAGGCCGCGCCCGCCACGCCGCCGGCAATGCCGGGCAGGCTCAGGACCCGGATGGCGCGCCAGGGCGATCTGCCGGTCGCCAGGGCCGTCAGCAGCGGCGCGCCCAGGCGGGCGCGCTGCCCCAGGCGCAGCCCCACCAGCACCGCCACCCCGGTCAGCAAGGACAGCAGCACCACGATCACCAGCCGCCAGGACGCCAACGAATGGGGCCAGTCCAGGAATGCCAGCCACTGCGGCACCACGTTCCAGGCCAGCGCCACCACGCCGGGCAGGCCGAGCAGCCAGAGCACCAGCGCCAGGCGCCAGTCCAGCGGCGGCGATGCGGGGCCTGCGGTCAAGGAAGCCTGGGAAGCGGACATAGGCGCAAACAATGCAATGGAAGTAGGGGCTGCCCTGCTCGGCCGTTCAAACGCGCATCAGCGCTTCGATCTCGTCGGCCTGGACCGGCACGCCGCGCGTGATGAGCTCGCAACCCGTTTCGGTCACCACCGCATCGTCCTCGATGCGGATGCCGATATTGTGGAACGCCTCGGGCACGCCGGGCGCCGGCCGCACGTAAAGACCGGGCTCTATGGTCGTGACCATGCCGGGGCGCAGGATGCGGCTGGGGCGGTTGGCGATGGTTTCGCCCGAGATCGGGTCCTTGCGCTCGCTCACCGCTCCCAGTTCGGCAGGCTCCACATAGCTGCCGCAGTCGTGCACGTCCATGCCCATCCAGTGGCCGGTGCGGTGCATGTAGAACTGGAAGTAGGCGCGCGACGCGATCACGTCCTCGGCCGTGCCGTATTGGGTCTTGTCCAGCAGGCCCAGATCCAGCAGGCCCTGGGCCAGCACGGCCACCGTGGCCTCGTGCGGATCATTGAAGCGGTTGCCGGCGCGGGTCACGGCGATGGCGGCCTCCTGGCTCGCCTGCACCAGGTCGTACAGCGCGCGCTGCGGCCCGGTGAAGCGGCCGTTGGCCGGAAAGGTGCGCGTGATGTCGCTGGCGTAGCCGTCGAGCTCGCAGCCGGCATCGATCAGCACCAGCTCGCCCGAGCGCACCGGCGCCTTGTCGGCCTGGTAGTGCAGCACGCAGGCGTTGGCGCCCGCGGCCACGATGGAGCCGTAGGCCACGTACTGCGAGCCGTGCTGGCGGAATTCGTGCAGCAGCTCGGCGTCCAGATGGTATTCGCGCACCTCCTCGCCCGCGCGCAGCATGCGGGCCGAGCGCTGCATGGCGCGCACATGGGCGCCCGCGCTGATCCGGCCGGCGCGGCGCATGATGGCCAGCTCGTGCTCGTCCTTTACCAGGCGCATCTCGTCGAGCAGCGCGCACACATCGCCCTGCTGGGTCGGGCACAGCACGCCGAAGCGCGAGCGGGCGCGCACCTGGCCCAGCCAGCCTTCCACCTGCTCGGCCAGGCCCTTGTGGACGGCGAACGGGAACCAGACACGCTCGCGGTTCTCGAGCAGGCGCGGCAGGCGGGCCTGCAGCTCGTCGCTCGAATACGCCTTGTCCACGCCCAGCGTGGCCTGGGCCGCTTCCGGCCCCAGGCGGATGCCGGTCCAGATCTCGCGCTCCAGATCCTTGGGCTGGCAAAACAGCGTGCTCTGGCCGTCGCTGGCCAGCACCAGGCAGGCGTTGGGCTCGGAAAAACCGGTGAGGTAGTGGAAGTAGCTGTCGTGGCGGTAGAGGTACTCGGTGTCGCGGTTGCGCAGATGCTCCGGCGCAGTGGGAATGATGGCGACGCCGCCGTCACCCAACTGGGCGGCCAAGCGTGCGCGGCGTTGGGCGTAATGAGAGGTCATGGGACTATCGTACTGCGGGATGGGAGGGCGCATATGGCTGGTGGCTGACGATGCCGTAAACATGCCGCATGCACCGCCCATTTCGCCAGGGACGCCGAGCAAGAGCCGCCTCGCGGCGAAGGCGTCGTCCCCCTTCTAGGCGGAGGCCGCGCAGCGGCTCAGGGGGTATTCAATTGCGCCAGCCGCTCGGGCGTGCCCACGTCGGTCCAGCGGCCGGTGTAGAGCGCAGCGCTCACGCGCTGCGCGGCCATGGCGCGGCGCAGCAGCGGCGCCAGCGCTGCGCGCAGCCCCTCGGGATTGCCGGCCGGGATCTCGAACCAGGGCCGGGCAAACAGCTCGGACTTCAACAGCGCGATGGTGCTGTAGGTGTAGCGCGGCCGGCCGTCGCCCTCGGGCAGATCCAGCGCCAGGCCGTCATCGCCAAGCCCGAAGTCGCCGCGCGGGTGGTGGGCGGGATTGGGCACCAGCCACAGATGGGCCAGCTTGTCGCCGGCGGCGAAGGCCTGGGCCGCCGCTGCGGGGAAACCGAAATCCGGCGCATACACATCGCCGGCGGCCAGCCAGAAAACCCCGCCCAGCTGCGGCAGCGCGCGCGCAATGCCGCCGGCGGTCTCGAAAGCCTGGGCCGGTTCGGCCGAGTAGGCCAGCGACAACCTGCCCACGCCGCCAGCGGCCTCGAACGCCGCGCCGAAACAGGCGGGAATCTGCGCCCCCAGCCAGCCCGTGTTGACGACCGCGCGCGGCACGCCGGCCGCGGCCAGCGCCTGCATGTGGTGCTGCAGCAGGGGAACGCCCTGCACCTTGAGCAGCGGCTTGGGCGTGGCATCGGTCAGCGGCCGCATGCGCTCGCCGCGCCCTGCGGCCAGCAGCATGGCTGGAACTTGCCCCCCCTGAGCGGCTACGCCGCCTCTCCCCAGGGGGACGACACCCTCGCTGCGGGGTGGCCCTTGCTTGGTGTCTCTGGCCTGGGCCGGGCCAGCAACGGGCGACGTGAACTGCGGATGCAAAGGGAAAGTTGAATCTGAGTGGGTCATGTTCTGCGGCAAGCCAGTGCGGCCGGTTCTGCAACCGCACTTTAGTGCATTGACCCACAGCCCGCCTGCGAAAAGCTGCCTCAATTAAAATGGCGGGCTTACTCCTGATTACCCTCCTTTACGGAACGCCCTGATGGCCAACACTCAACAAATGGCGAATGCAATCCGCGCACTCGCAATGGACGCCGTTCAACAAGCCAATTCCGGTCACCCTGGTGCGCCCATGGGCATGGCCGACATGGCCGTTGCGTTGTGGAGTCGCCACCTTCAGCACAACCCCGTGAACCCCCACTGGGCCAACCGCGACCGCTTCATCCTCAGCAATGGCCACGGCTCCATGCTGATCTATGCGCTGCTGCATCTCACGGGCTACGACCTGCCTCTGCAAGAGCTGAAGAACTTCCGCCAGCTGCACAGCAAGACCGCCGGCCACCCTGAAGCGGGCATCACGCCCGGCGTGGAAACCACCACCGGCCCCCTGGGCCAGGGCCTCACCAATGCCGTGGGCTTTGCGCTGGCCGAGAAGCTGCTGGCGGCCGAGTTCAACCAGACGGACGGCAAGGTTCAGCACGAGATCGTCGACCACCACACCTACGTGTTCCTCGGCGACGGCTGCCTGATGGAAGGCGTCTCGCACGAAGCCGCGGCCCTGGCCGGCGCCTGGAAGCTCAACAAGCTGATCGCCCTGTACGACGACAACGGCATCTCCATCGACGGCAAGGTCACCCCCTGGTTCATCGACAACACGCCCGAGCGCTTCGAAGCCTACGGCTGGAACGTGATCCGCGCCGTGGACGGCCACAACGTGGACGCCCTGGACAAGGCCATTGCCGCCGCCAAGAAGAGCGCCGACAAGCCCACGCTGATCTGCTGCAAGACCCATATCGGCAAGGGCTCGCCCAACCGCCAGGACACGGCCAAGGCCCACGGCGAACCCCTGGGCGCCGAGGAAATCGCGCTGACCCGCGCCGCCCTGGGCTGGACCCACGGCCCCTTCGAGATCCCCGCCGACGTCTACACCGACTGGGATGCCAAGGGCCAGGGCGCCAAGGCGGAAGCCGCCTGGAACGACAAGTTCGCCGCCTACGAGAAGGCCCATCCCCAACTGGCCGCCGAATTCAAGCGCCGCATGGCCGGCGACCTGCCCGCCAACTTCGGCGAGATCGCTGCCAAGATCGCATCCGACGCGCACGACCAGGCCGCCACCGTGGCCAGCCGCAAGGCCAGCCAGCTGGCCCTGGAAGGCCTGACCGCAGCCCTGCCCGAGCTGCTGGGCGGCTCCGCCGACCTGACCGGCTCCAACCTGACCAACACGAAATGGACGCCGGCTTTCCGCGTGGATGACAAGGGTGCCGTGGTCAAGACCGAAGACGGCCAGATCGGCCGCCACATCAACTACGGCGTGCGCGAGTTCGGCATGGCCGCCATCATGAACGGCGTGGCGCTGCACGGCGGCTACATCCCCTACGGCGGCACCTTCCTGACCTTCTCCGACTACAGCCGCAATGCCATCCGCATGGCCGCGCTGATGAAGCAGCGCGTGATCCATGTCTTCACGCACGACTCCATCGGCCTGGGCGAGGACGGCCCCACCCACCAGTCCATCGAGCACGCGGCCAGCCTGCGCCTGATCCCCGGCCTGGATGTGTGGCGCCCCGCCGACACGACGGAAACCGCCGTGGCCTGGACCGTGGCCCTGAGCCAGAAGAACAAGCCCACGGCCCTGCTGCTGTCGCGCCAGAACCTGGCCTACTCGCCCAAGAGCGAGGAAGCGCTGGACGACATCGCCTGCGGTGCCTACGTGCTGTCCGAGCCCAAGGATGTGGGCCTGAAGGGCAAGAAGGCCCAGGCCGTGATCATCGCCACCGGCTCCGAAGTGCAGCTGGCCCTGGCCGCGCAAAAGCTGCTGGCGCAGCGGCAGATCGCCGTGCGCGTGGTCTCCATGCCCAGCACCACGACCTTCGACAAACAGGACGTGAAGTACAAGAAGTCCGTGCTGCCCGCCGGCCTGCCGCGCGTGGCCGTGGAGATGGGCGTGACCGACTTCTGGTGGAAGTACGGCTGCGCCGCCGTGGTCGGCATCGACTCCTACGGCGAATCGGCTCCGGCGCCCGTGCTGTTCAAGCACTTCGGCTTCACCGCGGAGAACGTGGCCGACACCGTACAAGTGGCCCTGCAGAACGCCGGCAAGTAGGCCAAAGGGCCTCGCGCCCTTTTCTTGCTTGCCCGTCCGGCACAATCTTTCCAGTTTCGGTTTTTTCACTATCCAACCATCCAAGAGGCAACTATGACGATCAAGGTAGGTATCAACGGTTTCGGCCGCATCGGCCGCAATGTGCTGCGCTCCGCCGTGCAGAATTTCTCGGACATCGAAATCGTCGGCATCAACGACCTGCTCGAGCCCGACTACCTGGCTTACATGCTCAAGTACGACAGCGTGCACGGCCGCTTTGAAGGCACCGTGGCCGTCGAAGGCAACACCTTGATCGTCAACGGCAAGAAGATCCGCCTGACCCAGGAGCGCGACCCCGCCGCCCTGAAGTGGAACGAAGTCGGCGCCGACATCGTGATCGAATCCACCGGCCTGTTCCTGACCGACGAAACCGCCCGCAAGCACATCGCCGCCGGCGCCAAGAAGGTCATCATGTCCGCTCCTTCCAAGGACGCGACCCCCATGTTCGTGTTCGGCGTGAACGACAAGACCTACGCCGGCCAGGACGTGATCTCCAACGCTTCCTGCACCACCAACTGCCTGGCTCCCGTGGCCAAGGTGCTCAACGACAAGTGGGGCATCAAGCGCGGCCTGATGACCACCGTGCACGCCGCCACCGCCACGCAAAAGACCGTGGACGGCCCTTCGAACAAGGACTGGCGCGGCGGCCGCGGCATCCTGGAAAACATCATTCCCTCCAGCACCGGCGCTGCCAAGGCGGTGGGCGTGGTGATCCCCGAGCTGAACAAGAAGCTGACCGGCATGTCCTTCCGCGTGCCCACTTCCGACGTGTCCGTGGTCGACCTGACCGTGGAACTGAACAGCGAAGCCACCTACGAGGAAATCTGCGCCGAGATGAAGGCCCAGTCCCAGGGCGCGCTGAAGGGCGTGCTGGGCTACACCGAGGACAAGGTGGTGGCCACCGACTTCCGCGGCGAGACCTGCACCTCCGTGTTCGACGCCGAAGCCGGCATCGCCCTGGACAAGACCTTCGTCAAGGTCGTGTCCTGGTACGACAACGAGTGGGGCTACTCCAACAAGTGCCTGGAAATGGTGCGCGTGGTGGCTGCCAGGTAAGCCTTCACGGCCTGCAGCCAGACACAGGGCTGCAGCGACCAGAACAAAAGCCAGCATGGGACGCCTGCTGGCTTTTGTTTTGGCGTCTGGCGCGCCAACCGGCGTAGAGTGGCGGCATTCTTTGTCGAGGAGCTTTTGCAGATGACCCATAGCGCCCGTGCCCAGAGCGGCAACACCCCGTACCGCGTCACGCTGACCGATCCGCAAGGCCACACCTGGTATGCCGACGAGCCCCGGGACAAGGGCGGCGCGGACTCCGCGCCCGGCCCCCTGCAGATCGTCCTCTCGGCACTGGCCGCCTGCACCACGGTCACGCTGCAGATGTATGCGGCGCGCAAGCAGTGGCCGCTGACCGGCTTGCAGGTCGACGTGCAGCTCAACCCCGACGGAGCGCCGGCAGCCGGCAACCAGATCACCCGGCACATCACCCTGCACGGTGAGCTCGACGACGAGCAGCGCCAGCGCCTGCTGCAGGTCGCCCAGGCCTGCCCGGTACACAAGCTGCTCGAAGGGCCGGTGCAGATCCCCACCACGCTGGACTGAGCGACGCCAATGGAAAACGCCCTGCGATGCAGGGCGTTTTCACTGGGCAAGTAGCGCTCAGGCCGTGACGTCGAGCGCGCCGACCTCCACGTAGTGCTCGAACTCGCGCTTGGCCAGGTACACGGTTTCGGGCTGCTGGTCCTCGGGGCTCACCCAGGACAGCACATAGCTGGCAATGGCGGTATCGACTTTCATGTCGGTGCCCACGGGAATGCTCTCCAGGGGGCCGTCGCCCGCACGGTGCTGTACCTCGCCCACCACACGTGCCTGGAAATGCACAGGGTACTTCTGAACTTCCACTGCAGACAGCTGGTTGCCTGGGTTGTTCTGTTCGCTCATGGTTGATCCTCCTGCATTGCTGCGTTGATGCGCGCTGCGCATTTTGCGATGGCCTTGCCCTCGCTTTCGAAGTTACCCGGCACCGGGAGAAGCCGCTGTCAGCCGATAGGCGATATGGCCGGGCGGTTTGTAACCGCCTGCAAGACATGGCGGCTACCCTGGCGTCCGGAGATCGGCTCTCTGCCCCGATTCGGGCATGCCGGCGCATTTTGCCGGCTGTTTGCCGCAAATGGCGATTGCTTGCACACTGATATCTTCAACCGTCAGGATTCGTATGACTACAGATTCCACCGCCACGAACACCGGCGCCAGCTCCCTGGTGCGCCTGCCCACCCGCATTGCCGACGTGGGCGGCATTCCCATCCATCGCGCCATCCCGCAGCGCGCGCTGCGCAAGGTCGGCGCCTGGTGCTTTCTCGACCACGCCGGGCCGGCCGAGCCGCCGCCGCCGGGCATGCAGGTCGGGCCGCATCCGCACATCGGCCTGCAGACCTTCACCTGGATGATCCATGGCGAAGTGCTGCACCGCGACAGCCTGGGCAGCGAGCAAATCATCCGTCCCGGCCAGGTCAATCTCATGACGGCCGGCCGCGGCATCGCGCATTCCGAGGAAAGCCAGACCGTCCACGTTCATGCCGCCCAGCTGTGGATTGCGCTGCCGGACAGCCACCGCCACATCGCGCCGCGCTTCCAGCACTACCCCGATCTGCCCCGGACCCGGGTGGGCGACTTCGACGTCACCGTGCTGGCCGGCGAGGCCCTGGGCCACACCTCGCCCGCGCAGGTGCATTCGCCGCTGATGGGCGTGGACCTGCATGCACTCCCCAACAGTTCCAGCAACGCCAGCCCCGCGCGGGCCCGCATGCCGCTGCGCCGGGATTTCGAGCATGCCGTCATGAGCCTGTCGGGCCATGTGGAAGTCGAGGGCCAGCACCTGCCCGAGCAGGAGCTGATCTACCTGCCCGCAGGCGCCGCGGCCGTGAACCTGCAATGCGCGCCCGACAGCCGCCTGCTCATCATCGGCGGCGAGCCCATGGACGAAGCCATCCTGCTGTGGTGGAACTTCGTGGCCCGCACCACGGAGGAGATGCAGCAGGCCCGCGACCAATGGGAGGCGGAAGCCGCCAGCGCCGCGCCCACCATCGACGGCCAGCCCCGACGCTTCGGCGCGCCCGTGGCCTCGCCGCTGGCCGCCTTGCATGCGCCCTCGCTGGAAGGCGTGGCGCTGCGCGCTTCGCGATAAGCCGGGGCGGCCCGGCAACAAAAAATGGCCCCCACGCTCTCTCACTCCGTGTAGTCGCTGCCCCCTGGGGGGCGCTTTTTGTCTTGGGGCGGCCCGGCAACAAAAAAAGGCATGTTCAAACATGCCTTTTGTTTTGATAGCTGCCGATGCTTGCCTAGCAAGGGCCGGCAGCCGGAATATTGTTTGAGCGCTCAGGCCGCTGCCACGCCCTCGGCCGTGGGGTCGTCGACACCGCGCACGCTTTCGCGGCCATTCTTGTCCTTGAGCTTGCCCAGATCGGTTTCCACCGCGCGTCGCAGCTTTTCGATGGCGGCGCTGAACGCCTCCTTGACCTTCTCGGCTTCGGCGTTGACTGCAATCGGCGGACGGCCCGTGGCCCGGGTTTCCAGCACGCACCGCTTGCCGGGACCGCCGGTGGTCTTGAGCGCATCGACTCCCGTGAGGAACACTTCCACACGCACCACATACTCCTTCAGGCGGGCCATCTTGGCATTGATCTCCTCCTGCGCCCACTGGGCCAGAGATTCGCCACCCTGGATGGAATCGTCGGCATGAACCTGTACTTGCATGCAAATCCTCCTAATCACCAAATGCCGCAGTCGCTGCGGCGAGAGTTGTCGGAGCCGCCTCAAGGGCCGGCGAAACCATGGTAACGCCGGCACCCGGGTCTGCCCAACAAGCCCTGTTATGCCACCATGGGCATTGGCCCATTGTGACGCGCTCTCCCGGGGCCGGAAACCGCTGCCGTGCAAATCCCGCGTAAACCCTGACGCAGCTCAAGATCCGGCTCCTGCAGCGCGCGGCCCGGCCAATCCGGCAACCGTGCCCGCACATCTGATTGCATCGGATGCGCCACAGTTGCGGCCTGGCGTCGCAGAGATCGCCCGCAGGCCTAAGAACGTGTTTACGATCTCTACGCAGCCGCGTTGGAGATCGTAAACACGTTCCAACATGGACCGAGTCTTGCCAAAGGAGCCCGTCCCATGAGTCTGCCCGCCTCGCGCCGCCTGAAGATCGGTCTGTCGGCCTGCTTCTCCTACGCCGACCCGCAACGTCCGCTGTTCACCGGCAAGACCTTGCAATACGTGGAACAGTCGGTGCTGCACTGGGTGATGTCGGGGGGAGCCATGGTGGTCATGGTGCCCTGCCCCACGGGCGAGACGGCACGCGGCGACGTGACGCTGGCCCACTACGCGGACTGGCTGGATGGCGTGGTCATGCACGGCGGCTCGGACGTGTGGCCCGGCCATTACGGCGAGGAGCCGCTGCGCCCCGAGTGGAAGGGCGACAAGGTGCGCGACCTGTACGACATGGCCGTGGTCGAGGCATTCTCCCAGGCCGGCAAGCCCATCTTCGGCATCTGCCGCGGCCTGCAGATCATCAACGTGGCCTTTGGCGGCACGCTCTACCAGGACATCCAGACCCAGCTGCCTGGCGCGCAGCAGCACCGCAATGCCACCGAGTACGACCGCCACTACCACGACATCGCCATCGAGCCCGGCAGCCGCCTGGCCACGCTCTACGGCGGGCTGCAGAGCGCGCGCGTCAACAGCATCCATCACCAGGGCATCAAGGAGGTGGCGCCCGAGTTCAACATCGAGGCCTGGAGCATTCCCGACCACATTCCCGAAGCCATCTACCGCAACCCCTTCTCGCTCAAGAGCTATATAGCTGCCACGCAGTGGCACCCGGAATTTCAGTTCACCCACCCCAACATCAGCACGCTGGACGACAGCGTGCTGCTGCACGACTTCCTGGGCGCCTGCGCCCGCGCCCGCGTGAAACCTGGCCTGAGCCACAGTCCCTTCCAGATCCGCGACCGCGCCGCGCGCCTGCTGCGCCGGGCCCTGCTGCACCGGCGTTGAGCCGCCCGCACGGGAGGTTTCAATGCGCATTGGCCGCGCAGATTTCGCCATATTTTTGTCACAATCTGCACAAATCGGCCCCGATTCCTCAAATTCCGGGGTTTTTTCCTAGAATGGCGGCCCATCAGCCCTCACACCGCCCCTAGGAAAAAATGCGCCGCCACCTGCTGCCTTTGCTGGCATCGACCATGCTTGCCTGCTCGGGCACAGCCGTCCGCGCCCAAGCCACCACGGATGCCGCCGACCAGGGGCGCCTGCATATGACGCCATCCCCCGACGTGGAAGCGCATCTGCAGGCCACCTATATCTGGCAGCGCAAGCCGGCCTTCAGCGCTCCCTACACCGGGGACAACAGCCTGAAGACCGAACGGGAGAAGTCCTATACCTTCTCCAGCACGCTCTTCCTGGGCCTGCGGGCGGCGCCGGGGCTGGAGTTCTACGTCAACCCCGAGGTGATCCAGGGCGTGCCGCTGTCGCACCTGGCCGGATTCGGCAGCCCGACCAACGGCGAGATCCAGAAGGCGGCGGGCCCCCACCCCAAGGGCTATTTCCCGCGCGCCTTCATGCGCAAGACCTGGAACCTGGAGGGCGAGCAGGAGACCGTGGAGTCGGCGCCGAACCAGATGGCCGGCACGCGCAGCAAGAACCGGGTGGTGCTGAGCGCGGGCAAGATGTCGGTGGTCGATGTCTTCGACGCCAACCCCTACAGCCACGATGCGCGCAGCCAGTTCATGACCTGGTCTTCGCTGGCCCACGGCTCATACGACTACGTGGCCGACGCACAGGGCTATACCTGGGGCGCGGCGCTGGAATACTTCCATGACGACTGGGAATTGCGCATCGGCCGCTTCATCGGCCCGCGCGAGTCCAACGGCCAGCCGCTGAACTACCGCATCATGAAGTTCCACGGCGACCAGGTGGAAACCGTGCACAACCACGAATGGGGCGGCAAGCCCGGCGCCGTGCGCGTGCTGCTGTGGCGCAACCGCGAAGACATGGGCAGCTTCCAGGACGCCATCAACTACGCGCAGGCCAATGGCGGCACCCCCGCTGTGGCGAACGTGCGCAAGCCCCAGACCAAATGGGGCTACGGCCTGCATCTGGACCAGGCGCTGACGGAGAACATCGGCGCCTTTGCGCGCTACAGCTGGAACGACGGCAAGACCGAAACCTATTCCTTCGAGGAAGTGGACCGCAGCGCCCAGCTGGGCGTGTCCATCAAGGGCGCAGCCTGGGGCCGTGCCGGCGACACGCTGGGCCTGCTGGCCATACGCAACACGCTGTCGCCCACGCACCGCCAATACCTGGCCCAAGGCGGCCTGGGAGCCTTCATCGGCGACGGACAGCTGAATTACAAGTCAGAGTGGGTGCACGAGATCTATTACAACCTGCGGCTGTCCAAGGGGCTGTGGCTGGGGTTGGACGTCCAGCAGGTCCGCAACCCAGCCTACAACGCAGACCGCGGGCCGGTGCGCGTGTATGCGCTACGCCTGCACGCGGAATATTGAGAGCCGCCAACACAACCCTTGATACTTCGTTGCGAAGCCTTGCCGTACTAGTTGTACTGCCTGCGGCTTCGCGCCTCGTCTCAACCGCAAATCTTCGATTTGCTGGGTTGTGTCAACGGCTCCACGCACCCGCTCCCTGCGCCATCAATGGTGGTGGCCGTGGCCTCCGTGTACGTGGCGGTGCCCGATTTCCTCGGACGTGGCCGCGCGCACCTCATTGACCACGCAGCTGAAGCGCAGCGCCATGCCGGCCAGCGGATGGTTGCCGTCCAGCAGCACCACGGGGCCCTTGATCTTCACCACGTTGTAGATCTGGGGCTGCCCCTGGTCGTTGGTGCCGCGCAGCTGGCCGCCCACCTTCACGCCCGGGGGGAACTCGCCCTTGGGAATGGTGCGCTGCAGGCTTTCGTCACGCTCGCCGAAGGCGTCTGCCACGGCCAGGTCCACGGTGACGGTATCGCCTTTTTGCTTGCCGTCCAGGGCCGCTTCCACCTTGGCAAAGATGTTGTCGTAGCCGCCGTGCAGATAGGCCACGTCGCCCGTGTCGAGCAGCTTGACGGCAATACCGCCCTGGAGCAGCTCGTGAATCTTGTAGTTGATGGTGACGGCGGCGTCTTTGGTGATGTTCATGGCTTTGTGTCCGGTCAAAACAAAGCCGCCACGGCCCGCAAGCGAGTCGTGGCGGTCAGGCCGATATTGTGTCAGCGATCAGACCGGGGCCGCTGCCGGAGGCAAATCATCCTCGATCGCCTCCGGGTAGCGCGCAAAGCGCCGCCACTCACTGCCGTGCACGGGATCGTCGGACTTCCAGGGCCAGCCGCCGAACTGGGTGCTGCGGTAGTCCTGCATGGCCTGCATGATCTCCTGCTGCGTGTTCATCACGAACGGACCGTACTGCGCCACCGGCTCGCCGATCGGCCGGCCCTGCAGCAGCACCAGCTCCACCGTGTCGTCGCCGGTGTTGACCAGTTCCAGATCGCTTTGCGCAGCTATGTGCATGGCCTGGTGGCTGTTCACAGCCTGGCCGGCAATCTGCAGGCTCTTGCCCACGAAGAAGTAGAGCATGCGGTGCGTCTCGGCGCCCTTGGCGCGGGGCATGGTCCAGCGTGCGCCGCTCTCCAGCGCCAGCGTCCAGATGGCCACGTCGCCCTCGGGCTGCGAGGCCCAGGACTCGGGCGGCGGCGCCAGCGGCTGCTCGGCGCCCGGCAGCTCGCCGGCCACCACGGTCACCGTGGTCTTCCTGCCGGCCGCATCCAGGTGCTCCAGACGCGGGATGCGCTCGTTCCAGAACATGGTGAAGTGCGGCGCCACCATCTTGCTGCGCGCGGGCAGGTTCAGCCAGATCTGGAACAGCTCCAGCGGATTCGGCTGGTCGCCGTGCAGCAGCGGGAACATTTCCGAGTGCTGTATGCCCTTGCCGGCCGTGAGCCACTGCACGTCGCCGCCGCCGAAGCGCGCGGCCGCGCCCAGCGAGTCGGAATGGTCGATCAGGCCCTTGCGCACCAGGCCCGGAAAGCCCGGCACGCTGTCGCCGTGGTACATCGAGAAACCGTTCCTGGCGCTGAAGTCGCTGCCCATTTCACGGCCCTCGAACTCCACGGCCTGCACGCCCAGGCTGCCGTTGCTGGCCGGATAGGCATCATCGTGGTGGGCGCAGAACAGGAACGGGTCCAGGCAGGGCCAGCGCGGCCCCAGCGGCGCGCTTTCGAGGATGGGGTTGCGGGTGCTTGTCATGGTGTTCTCCTTGGGGGCCTGGCATGAGGCCAGGCCCGATGGGAAGAATATGCAGGCAAATGCCGGCATTGAAAGAGCTCATGGCTGGGACAGTCGCTGCGCTTTCTGCAACGCTGATCTTCATCCACGCGGCGGAATGTCCAGGCCTTTCCGCACCGCCGGCCGGGCCTCGAAGGCCGCCAGCACGCGCTGCAGCTCGCGGAAGTCGCTCCAGCCCACCAGCTCGGCCGCGTTATAGCCCGTGGGCAGCGTGATATTGCGCACCCAGGGCCAGAGGGCCAGATCGGCAATCGTGAAGCTGTCGCCCATGATCCACCGGCGGCCCTGCATGCGCTGCTCCAGCACGCCCAGCAGGCGCCGGGATTCGTTGAGGTAGCGGTCGCGCGGGCGCTTGTCCTCGTAGTCCTTGCCGCCGTATTTGTGGAAGAACCCCACCTGGCCGAACATGGGGCCCACGCCGCCCATCTGGAACATCAGCCACTGCAGCGTCTCGTAGCGCGCCACGGGGTCGGCGGGCAGCAGCGGACTGGCGCTCTTCTCGGCCAGGTAGATGAGGATGGCGCCCGACTCGAACAGCGCCAGCGGCTTGCCGCCCGGGCCCTGCGGATCGATGATGGCCGGGATCTTGTTGTTGGGGAAGGTGCCCACGAACTCGGGCGTGAGCTGGTCGTCGGTCTCGAAGCTGACCCTATGCACCTCGTAGGGTAGCTGCATTTCCTCCAGCGCGATCGACACCTTCACGCCGTTGGGCGTGGGCAGCGAGTACAGCTGGATGCGGTCGGGATGCCGGGCCGGCCATTTGCGCGTGACGGAATAGTCGGCAAGTTGGGAGTGCTGTGTCATGGGCTGAGGTTCCTTGTGAACTTGCTTTCAATATGAGCGATTGATAGATCAAGATTATTTTCGAGAATCTTTTTATCAGCTCTTTCTGCAGTTTGGCTACACTTTCGGCTCTCATGACGAGCCATCGCATTCACCGCCTGGCCACCGCCTTCCTGGTGGCGCTTTCGCTGCTGTTTTCACAGCTGGCCCTGGCTGGCTATGTCTGCCCGCAGGAAGACGGCGTCGAAGCGATGACGGCCAGGATGGAGGCCGGCCTGCCGTGCGAAGGCATGGACCGGCAGCAGCCCGTCCTGTGCCACCAGCACACCAATGCCCCGGACGTGGCCTTCGAGGCAGCCAAGCTGCCCATGGCCTCGCTGCCGGCCATCGTGCAGGTGCTGGCACTGCCCATGGTGCCGGAGGCCGAGGCAGCGCTTGCCGCGCCCCGGCCCGCCGCCCTGGAGGCACGCCCGCCTCCGGAGCCGCTTTTTCTCTCCACCCTCAGACTCAGAGTCTGATCACTCCGCCGACTGACCGGTGCCGGCGTGGCCTGTCCACGCGCCGGCAGGCCCTCGTTCGTCACGGAGTTTCCATGTCCCCCAGATTCATGCGGGCAGCTTCCGTAGCTGCCGCCCTCCTGCCGGCCATTGCGGCGGCAGAACCGATTTCATTCGACCAGGCGCTGCGCCTCGCCGGACAACGCTCCGAAGCGGCTCGCGCGGCCCAGGCATCAGCGCTGGGCGCCAGCGAATCCGTCCAGGCTGCGGGCCAATTACCCGACCCCATGCTGCGCGCCGGCATCGACAACCTGCCGGCCACGGGCGCCGACCGGTGGAGCACGACCCGCGAGTCGATGACGACGCAGCGCATCGGCATCAGCCAGGAGTGGATCTCGGCCGACAAGCGTGCTGCACGCGAAAGCGCCGCGCAGGCCAAGGCCGATCGAGACACGGTCCAAAAAAGCGCAGCCGAGGCCGACGCCCGGCTGCAGGCTGCGCTGGCCTATGTCGATGCCTGGTACGCGGGGGAAGCGCTCCAGCTGACCACCCGGACCGAGCACCACCTGCACGAGGAGCTGGAGGCGGCCAAGAGCCGCCTGGCCGCAGCTGCAGGCAGCGGCGCCGAAGCTTTGCAGCTCATGTCGGCCAAAGGCATTGCGGAGGATGAGAGCGAAGAGGTTCGCCAGCAGCAGTCGGCCGCCATGGTGGGCCTGCAGCGCTGGACCGGCATTCTTCCCGACGTCCTCACCAAGCCGCCCGCGTTCCCCACGCCTGCCGAGCGGGACTACGTGACCGGGTCTCCCGCCGTCACCGGATTGCAAAGCGAAGTCGAAGTGGCCCGTCGGAATGCAGCCGTCGCAGCCAGCGAGCGCTCTGCCAACTGGACCTGGGAGCTGTCCTATGGCCGGCGCACCGGCTATTCCGACCTGGTGTCGGTCGGCGTCAGCATTCCGCTGCAGGTCGCACCAAGCCAGCGCCAGGACCGCGAAACCTCGGCCAAGCTGGCCATGGTCGACAAGGCCGAGGCCGACTTGGCCGAGGGGATGCGCGCCGCCACGGCCGACTACCGCACCTTGGCCGGCGATGCGGCCCGCCTGCGGCAGCGTATCGAGCGATACCAAGGCTCCGTCGTGGCCCCGGCCCGGCAGCGCACCTTGGCCGCCCTGGCGGCCTACCGCTCCAGCCAGTCGCCGCTGTCCGCATGGTTCGAAGCCCGGCACGCCGAGGTCGATGCCCACAAGAAGCTGCTCTCGCTGCAGCGCGACCTGGTCCGCACGCAGGCCCAACTGGCTTTCAAGCCCATCGCTCACGGAGGTGCCCGATGAAGCGCACAGCACTTGTCACGTCTTTGCTGGCGGCCGGCGTACTGCTGGCCGCCGGCGGCTTCCTTCTTGGCCGCGCCACCGTCCATGGCGATGCGCCCCCGGCAACAGCCGCCCCGCAACCCACGGCGCCCGCCGGCGAACGCAAGATTCTCTACTGGCATGACCCCATGGTGCCGGGGCCGCGTTTTGACAAGCCCGGCAAGTCGCCGTTCATGGACATGCAGCTGGTGCCCGTCTACGCCGACGACGCCGACGACGCAGGCGTCAAGATCAGCCCCGCAGTGCAGCAGAGCCTGGGCATACGGACCGCCACGGTCAAGCGGGCCGACATCAGCGCGTCGATTGATGCCGTGGGCACGGTGCAGTTCGACGAGCGCCTGAGCGTTGCCGTCCAGACCCGGGTGGCGGGCTATGTCGAGCACCTGGCGGTGCGTGCCCCCATGGAACGGGTGCGCCAGGGACAGGCGCTGGCCACCATTTTCGCGCCCGAGTGGCTGGGGCCGCAGAACGAGCTGCTGGCGCTCCAGCGCGCGGGCGTGCCCCAGGACATCGTCGCCGCCGCCCGCGAGCGCATGCGTGCCATGTCCATCCCCGCGGACCTGGTCCGCAAAAGCGAGGAAACCGGGATCGCCCAGGCCCGCTACACGCTGCCGGCCCCGGCAAGCGGCGTGGTGACGGAACTCGGCATCCGGGAAGGCGTCCAGGTGTCGCCCGGCCTCACGCTGCTTCGCATCTCGGGCCTGGAGAAGGTCTGGGCCGTGGCCGAGGTGCCCGAGGCACAGGCGCTAAGCCTCACGCCGGGCCAGAAGGTCAAGGCCGTGCTGCAAGCCGATCCGTCCCAGTCCTTTGACGGCGAGCTGAAGGAAATCCTGCCCCAGGTCAACGCCGGCACGCGCACCTTGCAGGCGCGGTTCGAGGTCGACAACCGCAGCGGCAAGCTGATCCCGGGCCTGCTGCTGCGCCTGCAGATCAACGGCGCAGCGGCCTCCCGCCTGGTGCTGCCGGCCGAAGCCGTCATCCGTACCGGCACCCGTGCCCTGGCCATTGTCCGCAAGGAATCGGGCAGCTTCGAGCCTCGGGAAATCCAGCTCGGAGAAGACCTGGGCGACCGGCTGGAGGTGCTGCAAGGCTTGCGCGAGGGCGACGACGTGGTCGCCAGCGGCCAGTTCCTGGTGGACTCCGAAGCACGGCTCAAGTCGGCCCTGGGAGCCATGGACGCCGGCCCATCCCGGCCGGCGTCCGCTGCGACAGCCCAAGCCCCCGCCGTCTACCGCGCGCAAGGCAAGGTGGAGAGCATCGACGACGACGGGATCACGATCTCGCACGGCCCCGTGCCCGGCCTCAAATGGCCGGCCATGACCATGGGCTTCGGCAAGGCCGACGCGGCAACGTTCGGCGGCCTCAAGCCAGGCGATGCGGTGCGCTTCGAATTCAGGAAAGGCGGCCCCATGGATTGGGAAATCGTTTCCGTGCAAAAAACCGCCAGCGCCACCGGAGACGCCAAGTGATCGCCGCCCTGATCCGCTGGTCCATCGCCAACCGATTCCTGGTGCTGGCCGCCACCGCGCTCCTCGTGGCGGCCGGCCTCTGGTCGGCATCGCGCACGCCGGTCGACGCCTTGCCGGACCTGAGCGACGTGCAGGTGATCGTCCGCACCACCTACCCGGGCAAACCGCCCCAGGTGGTGGAGGACCTGGTGACCTACCCGTTGACCACGACCATGCTCAGCGTTCCCGGAGCCAAGACCGTCCGGGGCTATTCGTTCTTTGGCGACTCCTTCGTCTACATCCTGTTCGACGACAAGACCGATCCGTACTGGGCGCGCTCGCGGGTGGTGGAGTACCTGAACCAGGTGCAAAGCCGCCTGCCGGCGGGCGCGACGGCGGCGCTGGGGCCCGATGCCACCGGCGTGGGCTGGGTCTACGAGTACGCGCTGGTCGACCGCAGCGGCCATTCCGACATCGGGCAGCTGCGTGCGCTCAACGACTGGCTTCTGAAGTTCGAGCTGAAAACCGTGCCGGACGTGGCGGAAATCGCCAGCATCGGCGGCATGGTCCGCCAGTACCAGGTGGTGCTCGATCCCGACCGCATGCGGGCGCTGGGCATCACGCAATCCATGGTCGTGCAGGCCCTGCAGAAGGCCAATCAGTCGTCGGGCGGCTCGGTGGTGGAGATCGCCGAGACGGAATACATGGTGCGCTCGCGCGGGTTCCTGCAGTCGCTGGATGACTTCCGCACCATCCCGCTGGCCCTGGGCGGCGCCACGCCCGTCATGCTGCGGGACGTGGCCACCGTCCAGATCGGCCCGGAAATGCGCCGCGGCATTGCCGAGCTCGATGGCGAGGGGGAAGTCGCCGGCGGCGTGGTGGTCATGCGCTCCGGCAAGAATGCCCGCGCCACCATCGAGGCGGTCAAGGCCAGGCTGGAGGCGCTCAAGCCCAGCCTGCCCAAGGGCGTCGAGGTGGTGGAGACCTATGACCGCTCCCAGCTGATCGACCGGGCCGTCGACAACCTGCGCCTCAAGCTCCTGGAGGAGTTCGCGGTCGTCGCCGTGGTCTGCGCCGTGTTCCTGTTCCACCTGCGGTCCGCGCTGGTGGCGGTGGTGACCCTGCCCATCGGGGTCCTTGCCGCCTTCGGCGTGATGCACTGGCAAGGCGTGAGCGCGAACATTCTTTCGCTGGGCGGGGTGGCGATTGCCCTGGGAGCCATGGTGGACGCCTCCGTCGTCCTGGTCGAAGCTGCGCACAAGCATCTGGAGCAGTTCCAGCAGCGGCACGGGCGTCCGCCGTCCGTGGGCCAGCGCTGGGAGCTGATCGCCGCAGCCGCGGTGGAGGTGGGGCCGGCACTGTTCTTCTCGCTGCTGGTGATCACGCTGTCGTTCCTGCCGGTGTTCACACTGGAGTCCCAGGAGGGACGGCTGTTCTCGCCGCTGGCGTTGACCAAGACCTACGCCATGGCGGCGGCAGCCGGCCTGTCGGTGACGCTGGTGCCGGTGTTGATGGGCTACCTGATCCGGGGACGCATACCGAGGGAGACCGCGAACCCGATCAACCGCGGCCTCATCGCCCTCTACCGGCCGGCGCTGGAGCTGGTGCTGCGCTTTCCCCGGGCGACGCTGCTGGCGGCTGGCCTGGCCCTGGCCATCACCGCGATTCCGGTCATGCGCCTGGGCGGTGAGTTCATGCCGCCGCTGGACGAAGGCGACCTGCTGTACATGCCTTCGGCCCTGCCTGGCCTCTCCGTCTCCAAGGCATCGGCGCTGCTGCAGCAGACCGACAGGCTCATCAAGACCGTGCCCGAGGTCAAGCGCGTGTTCGGCAAGGCGGGACGGGCCGATACCGCCACCGATCCGGCGCCGCTGGAGATGTTCGAGACCACCATCCAGTTCAAGCCGCGCGAGCAGTGGCGCCCGGGCATGACGCCGGAGACGCTGGTCGAGGAGCTCGACCGGGTGGTCAAGGTGCCGGGCCTATCGAACGTGTGGGTGCCCCCCATCCGCAACCGCATCGACATGCTGGCCACCGGCATCAAGAGCCCCGTGGGCATCAAGGTCGCCGGGCCCGACCTGGCCACCATCGACCAGCTGGCCGCGCAGGTCGAGGCGGCCGTGCGCGGGGTGCCGGGCGTTGCCTCCGCACTTGCCGAGCGCCTGACCGGCGGCCGGTACATCGACGTCGACGTGGACCGGCAGGCCGCGGCACGGTTCGGCCTGTCCGTGGCCGACGTGCAGGCGGTCGTCTCCACCGCCATCGGCGGCGAGAACGCCGGGGAAGTCATACAGGGACGGGAGCGCTTCCCCGTGAACGTCCGCTACCCGCGCGAAATCCGCGATTCGCTCGAGCGCCTGCGCCGGCTGCCCTTTGTGACCGACAAGGGCGCCACCGTGCTGCTGCAGGATGTCGCCAAGGTCTTCATCGCGGAAGGCCCGCCCATGATCCGCAGCGAGAACGCCCGGCTCTCGGGATGGGTTTATGTCGACGTGCGCGGCCGGGACCTGCGCTCCGTCGTTCATGAGATGCAAGCCGCGGTCGGCAAGCAGGTGGCCCTGCCCGCCGGCTACGCGCTGTCCTGGTCCGGCCAGTTCGAGTACCTGGAGCGGGCCACGCAGCGCCTGAAGACCGTCGTGCCGCTCACGCTGGCCGTCATCTTCATGCTGCTCTACCTGCTGTTTCGCAGCGCGGGCGACGCCGCACTGGTCATGGCGGCCGTGCCGTTCTCGCTGGTCGGCGGCTTCTGGTTCATCTGGGCGCTGGGCCACGCGGTCTCGGTGGCCTCGGCCGTGGGGTTCATCGCCCTGGCCGGCGTTGCCGCCGAGTTCGGCGTCGTGATGCTGGTCTACCTGCAGAACGCCTGGAAACAGCATCTGGCCGCAGGCGAGGCGGACAATGAAGAGACGCTGCTCGCCGCCATCCGCGAAGGCGCCGTGATGCGGGTGCGGCCCAAGGCCATGACGGTGGCCGTCGTCATGGCGGGCCTGCTGCCCATCCTGGCCGGGCACGGCTCGGGCTCGGAAGTCATGACCCGCATCGCCGCCCCCATGGTCGGCGGCATGGTCACCGCGCCTTTGCTGAGCATGCTGGTCATCCCCGCTGCCTGGTACCTGATCCATCGCCGGCGCCCAGGCGCTGAACGCCACGCTCCGAACCCCTAACCCTCTTCAGAAAGACAGCCTCATGAAAGCCAACCACCTGCTTGCCGCCGCCCTCACGCTGGCGGCGCTCACGACGGTCCATGCCCAGGACATGAAGATGCCCATGAAGCCTGCAGCCGCGGCGGCCGCGGCCAGCATGCCCCTGGTTGATGGAGAAGTCCGCAAGATTGACGCCCAGAAGAGCCTCATCGTCCTGCGCCACGGCGACATTCCGAACCTGGCCATGCCCGCCATGACCATGGGCTTCGAGGTGGCCGACAAGAAAATGCTGGACGGCCTGAAGGTCGGCGACAAGGTGAAGTTCCAGGCCCAGGCCGTCAACGGCAAGGCCATGGTGACGGAGCTGAAGCCGGTTCATTGACGCTCACGGGCTTCCCGCCGCTTGCAGCGCATGCCGCGGCGGGACCGGCCTGCGCCCGCGCACATCAATCGCGCCCCGCGCCGCCCTGGTCCCGGGCCGCGCAGACCTGCCGCCAGAACATCTGCACGCAGGGCACGCTTTCGTCCTGGCGGCAGACCAGCGCGATGCGCGAATGGCGGGCCGCATCGGCCAGCGGCCGGAACACCACGCCCGGCGGGCAGATGCGCTCGTAGACGCTGGGCACTACCGAGACGCCCAGGCCCGCCGCCACCAGCGCCAGCATGGTGGCCGTCTCGCGCGCGGGCTGGGCGATGCGCGGCACGAAGCCGGCCTCGCTGCACAGCGCCAGGATGTGCTCGTGCAGGCCGCCGCCGAGCACGGCCGGGTGCAGCACGAAGGGCTGCCCGGCCATGGCCCGCAGCGCCAGCGGCTCGCCCGCCGCTGCCTTTTCATGCGCTGCCGGCAGGGCCAGCATGAGCTCGTCGCGCCACAGCGTCTGCTCGCGGATGGGCAGCGGAATGCGGAAGGCCGGCGAGGGCCGCATGAAGCCCACGTCGATCTGCCCGGCCGTCAGCGCCGCGATCTGCTCGCCCGTGGTCATGTGCTGCAGGTCCAGCTCCACCTGCGGATAGCGCTGGCGGAACTCGCCCAGCAGGCGCGAAAAACCCGCGAACAGCGGCACCGAGGCCGTGAACGCAATGCGCAGCCGCCCGGCCAGGCCCGAGGCCGCCATGCGGCACAGCTCGCCCGCCTGCCGGTGCAGGGCCACGATCTGCCGCGCCTTGTCCTGCAGCAGCGCTCCGGCCGGCGTCAGCGCCACGGCGCGGCGCGAGCGCTCGAACAGCTGCGCGCCCATCTCCTGCTCCAGCAGGCGTATCTGCTGGCTCAGCGGCGGCTGGCTCATGTGCAGGCGCTGGGCCGCGCGGCTGAAGTTCAGCTCCTCGGCCACGGCCAGGAAACAGGTCAGGCGGCGCAAGTCCATAAAACGAATTCCCTATCAAGTTCAGACGCAAACAGTATTGGACGCCCCCGGCGGCCGGCCCGGACAATGCGCAGTCCGTTTCGCTATCGCAAGCATAGTGTTCTGCGCCCACTCCACAATGGTTTGCGCCATATTTCCTTATAAATCGAGACTTTCCCGGGAGACAAGACATGAAGACCTTCCTCAACACCCGCGCACCGCGCTGGGGCCGCCGCGGCCTGCTGCTGTCGGCCGTGCTGCTTGCCGCGGGCTGCGCCCAGCAGCCCACGGCCGCGCCCGGCAAGGAGTCCGTGCGGCTGATGACGTCGGGCGGCTTCACGGCCGCCCACAAGCTGCTGGCGCCCCAGTTCACGGCGCAGACCGGGGTGGCCGTGGAGTCGGCCTACGGCTCGTCCATGGGCGCCTCGCCCACTTCCATTCCCAACCGCCTGGCCAAGGGCGAGAAAGCCGATGTGGTGATCCTGGCGCGCGGCGCGCTCGACCAGCTCGCCGGCAAGGGCCTGGTCAGGCCCGGCACGCAGATCGACCTGGTGCGCTCCGCCGTGGGGGTGGCCGTGAAGAAGGGCGCGCCCGTGCCCGACATCAGCACCGAGGACAAGCTGCGCCAGGTGCTGCTGAACGCCAGGAGCATTGCCTACTCGGCCAGCGCCAGCGGCACCTATTACGAGACCCAGATGCTCAGGAAGCTGGGCATCGAGGCCCAGGTCCTGCCCAAGAGCCGCAAGATCGTGACCGAGCGCGTGGGCACCATCGTGGCGCGCGGCGAGGCCGAGATCGGCCTGCAGCAGGTCAGCGAGCTGCTGCCCATCGCAGGCATCACCTACGTGGGCACGCTGCCCGCCTCGGTGCAGCACTACACCATCTTCTCGGCCGGCACGGCCAGCACCTCGACCAACCCGCAGGGGCTGGAGCAGTTGCTCAAGTTCTACACCTCGCCCGCCGCCCACCAGGCCATCCGCGACACGGGCCTGGAACCCATCGCCAAGCCCCTGTGACCGGGCTGCCGGGCCGCCCCGACTGACTATGCAGCAGCGGCAGCGCCGCTGCGACGCACCAGGTGCTGCGGCCCCAGTTCGGCGCAGCCCGCCGCCCCCAGCATGGCCAGATTGCGGTCCACTTCGTCCCGCAGCAGGCCGATGGCATGCGCCACGCCGGCCTCGCCCGCCACGGCCGCGGCATAGTTGAAGGGCCGCCCCACGAGCACCATGCGCGCGCCCAGCGCCAGGGCCTTGAGCACATCCGAGCCGCGCCGGAAGCCGCTGTCGATGAGCACGGGGTAGTCGGGCCCCACGGCGGCCACCACGGCCTCGAGCACGCGCATGGGCGAGGCCGCGCCGTCGAGCTGGCGGCCGCCGTGGTTGGACAGCACGATGCCGTCGGCGCCCACGCGCCGGGCCTGCAGCGCGTCTTCCACGCTGAGCAGGCCCTTGACCACCAGCGGCCCCTTCCAGCGGCGGCGGATGGCTTCGATGTGGCCCCAGCTCAGGTGGTCGCGCGCCGAGAAGTCGCGCAGCACCGAGGACGACATGACGGGCGCGCCGCGCGTGGCGAACGAGTTCTCGAAATGCGGCATGCCGTGCCTGAGCAGCGTGCGCACAAAGGTGCCCGCAACCCAGCCCGGCCGCACCAGGCCGTCCCAGGCCAGGCGCAGGCTGGGGCGCAGCGGCGTGGAAAAGCCGGTGCGGATATTGTTCTCGCGGTTGGCCGAGATGGGGAGGTCCACCGTCACCACCAGCGTGCCGAAGCCCGCGCGCTCCACGCGGGCTATCAGCGCATCGATGCGCGCCTGGTCGCCCGGGATGTAGGCCTGGAACCAGGTGTCCGGACTCTCGCGCGCCACCTCTTCCATGGGAATCAGCGAGGTTCCGCTCATGATGGACACGATGCCCGCCCGCTGCGCCGCGCGCGCCAGCACCAGGTCGCCCCGGTAGGTGGACAGCGCGCTGATGCCCATGGGCGCAATGCCGAACGGGCTGCTGTAGCGCCGGCCGAACAGCTCCACGGACTGCAAGCGCTGCGACACGTCGCGCAGCACGCGGGTGACGAAGCCGTACTCGCCGAACACCTCGCGGTTGTCGCGCAGCGAGCTGTTGTCTTCGGCCGCGCCCGCGATGTAGCCGAAGATGGGCCGGGGCAGGCGCTTGCGCGCGGCGGCCTCGAAATCATGCAGCGACAGCATGTGGCGCAGCGCTGCGGGCAGGGTCACGGACGAAGGTTCGGCATAGGAGGCCATGGCATGGATGCGGATTCGGTGGAGTGGCACCACTGTAGGCCGGCATCTTGGTGAATAAAAGCGAGATATTTAGAATAAAAATATTCGCTTATCTGAAACAAGATCGCCATGCCGCAGCCCTCGGTCAAGCAGCTCGAAGCCTTCTGGTGGGCCGCCACCTGCACCAACTTCGCGACGGCGGCCGAGCGCGTGCACCTGTCGGTATCCTCGCTGTCCAAGCGCATCGCCGAGCTCGAAGCCACGCTGGGCCAGGCGCTGTTCGACCGCAGCGGCCACCGCGCCGTGCTCACCGAGGCGGGCGAGCGCCTGCTGCCCGCCACGCTGGACGTGCTCAACGCCATGGCGGCGCTGGGCCGCACGCTGGATGCCGGCGCGGCGCAGGTGGCGCTTCGGGGCCGCTGCCGCTTCGGCGTGGGCGATCTCTCGGCGCTCACCTGGCTGCCCGCCTTTGTCGCGGCCGTGCGGCAGGCGCATCCGCAGCTGGAGCTGGAGCCTTTCGTGGACGTGGGCGGCGTGCTCGAGCGCCGCCTGGCCGATGGCGAGCTGGACTTCGCCGTGATCGCGGGCCGCTCGTCGCGCAGCGAACTGCTGTCCCAGCCCGTGGGAGCCGCGCATTTCGCCTGGGCCGCGGCGCCCGGCCTGCCGGGAGCCGGCCGCCTGGGCCCGGCGGCGCTTTTGCGGCGCCACCCGCTGGTCACGCTGCCGCAAAGCGCGGGCACGACCCGGCTGCTGGACGACTGGCTGCTGGCCAACCGCGCCACGGCGCATGAGCGCATCGTGTGCAACAGCTGGGGCGCCGTGGCGGGCATGCTGCGCCAGGGCGTGGGCGTGGGCTTTCTGCCCGCGCACTGGGTGGATGCCTTGCAGCTGCGCGCCGTGGGTGGGCGCACGCCGCTGGCACCGCTGCACTACGCCTTCCAGTGGCGGCGCGGCGACGCGCGCACGCTGATCGCGGCCATGCAGCCCCTGGCCCGGGCGCGGGTGGATTTCTCCGTTTCCCCGGTGCTCGCCGGCACCGCGGACTCCTGACGCGCCGCTTCAGCGCGCCGGCGCGCCTGCCTTCTTCTGCACCAGCGCCACCGTCAGGCCCTGCGGCGTCACGGTGATGGCGCCGGGCTCCACGCCCAGCGTATCGGCCAGTTCCAGGTCCTTGTCCTGCAGCTGGTACACCACGACCTGGCCCAGCGCCTGCTCGGCCAGGGCATTGGCATAGGTGGCCAGCATGTCGCTCATGGCCGGCGCCAGGCCGCTCATCTCCAGGCTGTTGACCTTGATCTGGTAGGCGCGCAGCGTGCGGTCGGTGCTTTCATAGCGCAGGGCGAAGTCCACATTGAGCTGGCCGCTATAGCTTTCCCTGAGCACCTTGCCCGTGAGCTCGGCCGGAATCACGGCATGGAGCATGTTGCGCTCGGGCACCGTGGCCAGCGCGGGCGCCTTCAGCTGCAGCTGCAGCAGGCCCGCCACCGGGAAATCCTTGGGGAAGCGCCGCGCCACCATCTCCTGCAGCTTCTGCGTGGTCACGCTCACGCTGCTGGGCATGGACTTGCCCGAGCACCCCGACGCAGCGAAGCCCAGGCCCACTGCAGCCACCAACAACCAAAAGCGGCGATTCATCACGACAACCAGTTCCGTAAAAATTCTGAGCGATAAAGGCTTTGCAGCTTGAGAAAGCAAGCCCAATGCGCTATTGTTTTTGATTTTCAATGCCTGCCTATTCCCCTGCATGATTCAGGGATTCAGCCTTGCGCCGAAACGCCGGCCTTGCTCTAACGCGGCAGGCCGGCCGGCGTTGACGCGGGCGGGCTCCAGCATGCCCGGAAAAAATGTCAGCTGCATACAAGCCGAGTAAATCATTGAGCTCGCCACGGCCCCGCACCACAATGGCGGCATGACTTCGTCCCTGCCAACCTCCAGCGCACCGGGCTCCTGGCAGCCCGATGCCGTGCTCACCCAATGGTTCGGCAGCGCTCGGCCCGGCAACGCCTCGGCCCTGGCGCACCAGGCCCAATGGTTCACCAAGTCGCCCGAATTCGATGCGCAGCTGCGCGAGCGCTTCGGCGCCGCCGTGCAGGCGGCGCTGGGCGGACAGCTGAACCACTGGGCCACGCAAGGGCCGTGGCAGTGCCTGGCGCTGATCCTGCTGCTGGACCAGTTCACGCGCAACATCCACCGCGGCACGCCCCAGAGCTTTGCGGGCGACCCGCAGGCGCTGGCCCTGGCACTGGAGGCCCAGGCACGCGGCTTCGACCTGGAGCTGCCCGAAGTGACGCGCATCTTCATGTACCTGCCGCTGGAACACGCCGAAGACCTGGCCATGCAGCAGCGCAGCGTGGCGTGCTTTGATTCGCTGGCCCGGATGGCGCCCGATGCCGACAGCCGCGAGTTCCTGGCCGGCACGCTGGACTATGCCTTGCGGCACCAGGAAGTCATAGCGCGCTTCGGCCGCTTCCCGCACCGCAACCCGATTCTGGGCCGTTCCGGCACGCCGGCAGAGCAGGAGTATCTGGCGCAGCCCGGCGCCGGTTTTTAACGCCTCAAGAGTTCTGCGTGGCCTCGCGCAGCGCGGGCTCCTGGCGCATCCTGGCTGGCCTTGGGGCCGCGCGGCCGCCGGGGCGGCTGTCGCGCCAGCGCAGCGCCCAGCGCTCCACCGTGTAGAACGACAGGGCCGCCAGCGCCGCAGAGATCAGCACGCCGCCGACCACCACCACGGGCCAGGAATATTCGGCGCGCAGATAGCGCACCACGGGGTAGTGCCACAGGTAGATGCCGTAGGACAGCCGGCCCAGCCTGAGCAGGGCCGGCGCGGTCAGCATCTCGTAGACCAGGCCTTCATGCTTTTGCACGGACAGCAGGATGACCAGGGCCGCCACTTCCACCACCGTGATGCCCCACAGCATGGCGTGCCGGTTGTCCCAGCCCAGTTTCATGATCAGCGGCACGGCCAGCACGAACCACATGGAGTAGCCGCGCAGCGACCTCAGGCGCTCTATCCACTGGGGCTTTTCCACCATCAGCGCGGCCAGCAGGCCGCCCGCGATCAGGCCCGAGACCCGCGTGTCGAAGCGAAAGAAGACCTCGTAGAACTGCTGGCCATGGCCCACCCAGAAGGCGCGCCACAGCGTGCTCAGCACCCACAGCGCCGCCAGCGCCAGCCAGATGCGCCCGCGCATGGCCGAGGACTTGCGCAGCAGCAGCACCAGCAAGGGCGGCCAGATCAGATAGAAATGCTCTTCCACGGACAGCGACCACATGTGCAGCAGCGTGTCGGGGCTGTCGAAGAAGGCGATGCCGTAGTCGGCCAGGTAGAGGATGGAGACCAGCGCGTCCGAATAGATGTCGGTCAGGTCGGGCCAGATGAAGGGCGCGGCGATGCAGTACACGCCCAGGAACAGGGCCAGCGCCGGCATGAGCCGGAAAAAGCGCCGGCGGTAGAAGCGCCAGTAGTCGATGCGGCCCTGGCTTTGGAATTCCATCAGCAGCAGCGCAGTGATCAGAAAACCGCTGAGCACGAAAAACAGATCCACGCCGAAGAACGCGCCGTCGAACAGCGGCGCATGCGCGTGAGAGAGGATTACCAACAGGATCGCCACGCCCCGCAACCCATCAAGCGCTGGGTTGTAACGCAGCTTGTACGCCGTCTCCACCAAAACCGGACACCTTTCCTTTCGCCCGAGCGAGGGCCGGGCTTGCAACAACCAATTTTCGTCAGCACGGCCCGCAGGCGAGCCGCGGGAGCCGCCGACACCTGGCCGGCCGCACCGCTTTGCGTTGGAGCGGGCCGCGGCAAAAAAGTTGCCGCCAGTTATCGCCAGTTGCAGACTGCAGCCAGTATTCAAAGCTCCGGGCTGGCCGTGGGTAACAGCGCTTTACAGCTTTCCCGCGGCCTTTGGGCCGCTGCCGGGCCGGGCGCGCATGGTCGTGCACACACATGCCAGGCAAGGTTTTGCCAGCTCTGTGTCAGGCTGGCACGGCGAATTGAAACAGATTTTCCACCCCAGGGTAAGCCCCATGTTTTCATGCCCGGGCGGGAACGGCGGCCAGACAGTCCGCCATTAACAAATTACAACAAAATCCGAGCGCAAGCCTTTTCCGTATTACGGAATTAGCTATTGATTTTGAATATTCATGATGCCGTCCGAATGCCTGGCTCGGCGCCCGGCGTCATCGACGCGCTTCCCCGATCCAGCAGGGCCTGCAGCCGCTGGTGCGCGGCGCTGGCGGGGTCGGCCGGCTGCTGGTGCTTGGCCTGCAGATAGCGCTCGGTGAACACGGCCAGATAGGCTTCGAGCACGCGGCCGGCGCGCACATCCTGCGCCTGGCCCTGCGCCTCGCCGCCCAGCTCCAGGCACAGGGCCGCCACCTCGCTGGTGCAGAAATGGTCTTCGCGCGTGGAGCGGCGCAGGCGGTAGCGCGAGATCTGGTCGGGGTGCAGGCTCAGCACCGGAAAGCGGTCCAGGTACGGGCTCTTGCGGAACATCTTGCGCGCCTCGGGCCAGGTGGCGTCGAGCAGGATGAACAGCGGGCGCCCGGCCTTGCCATCGGCCTGCGGCGGCAGCCCCTGCACCACGCGCCCGGGCGGCTGCACGAACTCGCCCGGGAACACCACATAGGGCTGCCACTGCGGGTCCTGGAGCATGGCCAGCAGCTGCGGGCTCGCCTCGGTGCGCGACCAGCCGAAGGCCCAGGTGTCCTGCACCACGTCGGCAATCAGCCAGCCCGTGTTGCTGGGCTTGAGCGGCTCGGCATCGTGCATCAGCAGGCACACGCCGGCCTGCGTGGCCAGCTGCGGGCGCAGATGGCACATGCAGTGCGTGGGGCGCAGGCGGCAGCCCTCGCAGCGCTCGCCGCGCGGCCCGCCGCGCGAGAGAAACGGCCGCGTGCTGCGCGCCAGCCGCTCGCTGCGCAGGCGCGATACCGCATGCGGCGCCAGGCCCGAAGCCACGCTGCGCAGCTTGGACAGGGGCACAGGCGTGCTGGTCATGGAGGTAGTAGGCTGCATGGTTTCAGTGATCCATTGCAACGTGCACCACCCGAATTGCACGAAACCGGCGCGACTCACGCGCGAGACGGCCGGCAAGGGCCGCCCCGCAGCAAAGGCCGTCGTCCCCCTCAGGGGGAAGGCGCCGTATGCGACTCAGGGGGTATTTCACTTCAGCCCCCGGCGCATTCGAGCTCGAACAGCGGCAGCTCGGCGCCGCGGCTCAGCCACACGCCGCCGCCCAGCTCCTTGAAGTGCGGCGCGAGCCCGCGCCGGTACAGCTCGGCGCGGTGGCGGAACAGGCGCGGGTCCGTCAGGTCCTCGTCGATGACGTCGCGCTCGTAGTCCTCGCGGGCCACGGCTTCGAGGTAGAGGCCGCCGCGCGACAGCCGGCCCAGGTTGGCCAGCGCCGCCCTCAGGTCCGCCGGGCTCAGATAGGGCAGCACGCCCTGGCAGATCACCAGGTCGAACGGCTCGCCGTCCTGGGGCCGCCAGTCCATCACCGAGCCGCGCTCCCAGCCGTAGCGCCGGCACAGGTATTCGCTGTATTCCACGCCCTGGTAGCTGGCACCGGGAAAGTGCCGCTCCACGGCCTCGCGCCACAGGCCGATGCCGCAGCCCACGTCGAGCACGCGGCGCACGGGCACGCGCAGGTACGCCAGATACGAACAGACGAAGGCGCCCAGCCGCCGCGCGTGCTCGGGGTCGATCACGCTGGTCTTCTTGTCGAAATAAAAGCGCTGGTAATACGCCTCGTCAAACCACTCGTCGCTGGCTGATTCCACGCAACCTCCGTATGTCAAAAACAAACGGCGCCGCAAAGGCGCCGTCATGGCCACAGCCGCTGCGCTTTACACGCGACCGATCACAGACCAGCCCACGTGCTGGTTCTGCTTGTTGTTCTCATAGTCCCAGACCGTGCCGCAATGCTCGCAGACATAGCGGGTCACCGTCACCTGGACCGAGCCGCGCTCCTCCTTGCGGTTGCCGCGCTGCATCAGTTCGGGGTGGCCGGGCGCCTTGCGCCAGTTGCGCTGGATGCCGGCGCAGGCGGCGCACAAATGGTCTTCGGCGGGGGGAGTGGTCTTGGTCATGGAAAGCTGAGGCTCGTCAAAGCCGCCATTGTGCCGCCAGGCCCGGTTTCGCACCGGGCGCGGATGCAGCGCCATGCCTGCCAGCTCAGTTAATCGACCAAAGCCCAAGCAGCTGGCGCGCCTCCAAGCCAGCGATACCAAGCAAGGGCCGCCCCGCAGCGGGGGTATCGTCCCCCTTCCAGGGGGAAGGGGCGAAGCCCCTCAGGGGGTATCAATGTTTCGGCGAACGGTAAGCCAGGCAGATCTTGTTGCCGTCCGGGTCGCGCAGATAGGCCAGATACATGGCATCGCCGCGCCAGCCCGGCGGCTCTTCGATCGTCACGCCGCCGGCGGCCAGACCGGCTGCATGCGCGGCATTTACCTGCTCGGGGGACTGGGCCAGAAAACCGGTGGTCGCGCCATTGCCGGCCGTGGCCGGTTCGCCGTTGATGGGCGTGGAAATCGCAAACGTGCCCGTGGGGCTGCGATAGAAAAAGCGGTTCCTGTTGGCGATACCGGGCGCGATGCCCAGTTGGCCCAGCAGCGCATCGTAGAAGCGCTTGCCGCGCTCCAGATCGCCCACACCCAGCATGACGTGGCTGAACATCGCATCCTCCTTGCATGGTCCCTCTTCGCCTACCATCAGGCGAAGATTGCGGCTGCCATCCTAACGGTCTTCATCCATCCTGCTGTCACCCATGCACGCCCTGCCCCCACACTTCACCGCCGTACCGCTGGACAAGTCCTACCGCCTGCTCAACCACGGCCCCACGGTCATCGTCTCGGCCCAGCATGCGGGCGAGCGCAACGCCATGTCCGCCGCCTGGGCCTGCGCCCTCGATTTCGCGCCGCCCAAGGTCACCGTGGTGCTGGACAAGGCCACGCGCACGCGCGCCCTGGTCGAAGGCAGCGGCTTTTTCGCGCTGCAGCTGCCCACCGTGCCCATGGCCGCGCTGACCAAGGCCATAGGCACAGCCAGCGCCGCCACCATGCCCGACAAGCTGGAGCGCCACGGCGTGCAGCTCTTCACCGATCCGGCCTGGCCCGCAGCGCCGCTGGTATCGGGCTGCGCCGCCTGGCTGGTCTGCCAGCTGATCCCCGAGCCGCACAACCAGCAGGCCTACGACCTGTTCATCGGCGAAGTCGTGGCCGCCTGGGCCGACGACCGCGTGTTCCGCGACGGGCACTGGCAATTCGACACCGCGCCGGCCGAGCTGCGCACCTTGCACTATGTGGCGGGGGGGCAATTTTATGCGATTGGGGAGTCGGTGGTGGTGTGATGGTTTTATGCCTGAGGCGCTTGTGTTACTTGCGGGTGTAGCTATTCTTTTTAGTTCAGAGGCCGGGTCTCGCCCCGGCAGGCGACTTACTTTCTTGCCCGTGCAAGAAAGTAAGCCAAGAACACGCCCCTGCTGTCTGCGCCCCTGCGCTTCGCTCCGGGCAAACCTGCGTCACGCAATCCAGTCTGCGGTGCCGCCCAACTCGCTGCGCGGCACGCCGCTACGCTCGGACAAACGGCGGCAAGTCAGATCACAAAGCAGGTGCGTCCTTCGGCACACCTGCCCGCAGCCCGGATTACGTGCCGCCGGCGCAGACACAAGGGGATGGATACGGGCAGCCGGCGAGGGTTGTGATGAAAAGAGCATCTAGCCCAATATTCACACGTGATAACGGCTATCAACTCTGAAAGAAGCTATCCCGCATCATTCCCCTTGTGCTCGCGCCTGCGACGGCGGCCTCTTGTTGCGCGCGGCTGCACCGCAGAGTGCAGCCGCATCGTCATCACTTCTGCGGCAACCTGTTTGAACGGAGCGCGTCAGCGCGCAGTGAGTTTTGCCGCACAGCCACAAGAGGTTGACGGCGCAGGTTACCCGCAGGCGAAGCCGGAGGGACGCGGGCAGCAGGGTCGCCTTTCTTTTGGGTACTTTTCTTTGGCGAAGCAAAGAAAAGTACCTCGGCGGGCGGGCCGAGACCCGCCCTCTGCAAGCAAAGCAGGCATGCAACTCAAACCGGAAATACAAGCCAAATTCGCCTTTAACCCAGGTACATCAAGCGCAAGCAGCTATCAACGTTATTGCATGCGACAGAAGCCTGGCAGGCCGGTCACGGCACCGACACAGCCTGTGCGGCATCAGTAATGCAGGCAGATCTTGCCGAAGTGCTGGCCGGCCTTCTGGCGCGCAAAGGCCTCGGCCATCTGTTCCAGCGGGTAGCGGCTGTCGATCACGGGACGCCAGGCGAACTGCCCGAGCGCGCGCACCATGTCCTGCTGCTGTTCGCGGCTGCCGACGATCAGGCCCTTGAGGGTCTGCTGCTTGCGCATCAGCTCCGCGGTGGGCACGTCGCCCGCAAAGCCGGTGAGCACGCCGATCAGGGCGATATGGCCGCCGGGCCTGCAGGCGCGGATGGACTGGGGCAAGGTGGCCGGGCCGCCGACCTCGACCACGATGTCGGCGCCGCGCCCGCCCGTGGCGGCCAGCACGGCTTCGCCCCACTGGGGCGTGTCCTGGTAGTTGATGACGGCGTCGGCGCCCAGCGCCAGCAGCTTTTCCTTCTTGGCTTCGCTGGAGGTGGTGGCGATGACGCGCGCGCCCATGCTCCTGGCCATCTGCAGCGCGAAGATCGAGACGCCGCCCGTGCCCAGCACCAGCACGGTGTCGCCGGCCTGGATGCGCCCGTCCACCACCAGCGCGCGCCAGGCCGTGAGGCCGGCCGTGGTCAGCGTGGCGGCTTCCTCGTGCGAGTAGCCCTGGGGTGCATGGGTGAAAGCGGTGGCCGGCAGGTTGACCTGCTCGCGCGCAAAGCCGTCCACGCCGTCGCCGGGCACGAGCTTGAAATCAAAGGGCACCTTGTTCCCGGACTGCCACTGCGGGAAGAAGCAGGAGAGCACGGCATCGCCCACGGCGAATTCGGTCACGCCAGCGCCCACGGCGGTGACGATGCCGGCGCCGTCGGCCATGGGAATGCGGCCGTCGGCGGCACCGGCGCGGCCCAGCACCACGCCCAGGTCGTGGTAGTTGAGCGAGCTGGCGTGGATGCGCACCTGGATCTCGCCGGCCCGCGGTGCTGCGGGCGCGGGCAGGTCGGCCAGGCGCAGGAAATCCAGGCCGCCGGGTTGCTGCAGTTGAATGGCTTTCATGACGCTTTGTTCCTTTGAGAAAACGGATGCAGTGCATGGTGCATTCAATAGGTGATCCACGCCAGAACCAACATATTTGTTCCGTAGTATTAAAAATGTAAGTAATGCGCCGTGCCCTATGCTCGGGCCCAGGCAAGACACGGAGCACAAGGGTCATGAAACGTTTGAACGGCAAGAGCGGCTGCGCGGTGGAGGTGACGCTGTCGGTGATGGGCGGCACCTGGAAGCCCGTCATCCTGTTCCATCTGCTGCCCGGCAAGAAGCGCTTCGGCGAGCTGAGCCGCACCATAGGCGCCATCACCCAGCGCATGCTCACGCTGCAGCTGCGCGAGCTTGAAAACGCGGGCATCGTGGAGCGCACCGTATATGCCGAGGTGCCGCCGCGCGTGGACTATGCGCTGACCGAGCTGGGCCGCTCGCTGGAGCCCGTGCTGATCGCCATGCGCAACTGGGGCTCGGCCTATGCCAGCAATCATCTGCACGAGGACGCGGTGCAGGCCGGCGGCGCGCAGGCAGTTGAAAATAATCCGCCTGAAACCCAGGCAACATAAGCGCTGGCAGCTATCAAATTTCATGCATAAAAAAGCCCGCAGGCCGGAGCGGTCCGCGGGCTTTGTTGCGTCGAAAGCAGCTTATTTCTTGGCCGCAGTCAGCGTGTTGTAGCTGTTGATGAGGTTGCGGTAGTCGGGGATGTGGTTGGAGAACAGCGTGCCCAGGCCCTCGATGTCGTTGCGCCAGTCGCGGTGCAGCTCGCAGGCCGCTCCGAACCAGGTCATGAGCTGGGCGCCGGCCTGCTCCATGCGGCTCCAGGCGGCTTGCTGGGTCATGCTGTTGAAGGTGCCCGAGGCATCGGCGATCACGAAGACTTCAAAGCCTTCGGCCAGGGCCGACAGCACGGGGAAGGAGACACAGACCTCGGTCACCACGCCGGCGACGATGAGCTGCTTCTTGCCCGTGGCCTTGACGGCCTTGACGAAGTCTTCGTTGTCCCAGGCGTTGATCTGGCCGGGGCGGGCGATATAGGGAGCGGTGGGGAATTTCTCCTTGAGTTCGGGCACCAGCGGGCCGTTGGGACCGTTCTCGAAGCTGGTGGTCAGAATGGTCGGCAACTTGAAGTACTCGGCCATGTCGGCCAGGGCCAGCACGTTGTTCTTGAACTTGTCGGGGTCGATGTCGCGCACCAGGGACAGCAGGCCGGTCTGGTGGTCCACCAGCAGCACGGCGGCGTTGTCCTTGTCGAGGCGGGTATAGGGTTTATTGCTCATGGCGATCTCCTTGGGGTGGTGGTGAAAACAAGGGCGGACAAGCACGCGGCCGGCAGGGCCTGCCGCGTGTCTCGAGCCGGTTCAAGGGCTTTCAGTGGTGGAGCGCAGCCTCGGCCGCCGGAATGCGGCCGAACTGCCCGCTGCGGAAGTCCTCCAGCGCCTGCTGGATTTCCTCGTCGCTGTTCATGACGAACGGGCCGTAGCCGACCACGGGCTCGTCGATCGGCTCGCCCGACAGCCAGAGCAGCGTGGCGTCGTTGTTGGCCTCCAGGTGCACGGTGTCCGCGGCGCGGTCCATGTGCACGAGCTGGCCGGCGCGGGCCACCTCCTGTCCGTTGACCAGCAGCGTGCCATGCAGCACCACCAGCGCCAGCGTGTGGCCGGCCTGGGCCTGAAGCTCGGTGGAGGCCCCGGCATTGAGCCGCACATCCCATACATTGATGGGAGTGAAGGTCCGGGCCGGGCCTTTGCTACCGAGATAGTCTCCGGCGATGACGCGCAGATGACCCGCATCGTCAGGCAGCGCCACCTGCGGAATGTCGGCATTCAGCAGGTTCTGGTAGCCGGGGGCGGACATCTTGTCCCTGGCCGGCAGGTTGACCCACAGCTGCACCATCTCCAGCGGGCCGCCGCTTTGGGCAAAGGCTTCCGAGTGATATTCCTCGTGCAGGATGCCCGAGGCCGCCGTCATCCACTGCACGTCGCCGGGGCCGATGCTGCCGCCGGCACCCGTGGAGTCGCGGTGGGCCACTTCGCCCTCGTAGACGATGTGCCCACGCCACGCCGCGCCGTGGTCGGCGTGAAGTTCTCGGGGCCTGCGTGGTCCAGCAGCAGGAAGGGGCTCAGGGCCTTGCCGTGGTCGCCATAGCTGAACAGCGAACGCACGGGGAAACCGTTGCCCACCCAGTGGGGACGTGGGGCTTCGTAGACACCCAGGATTTTCTTGAGCATGGCATTTCTCCTTGCGGCTGGCCTGTGATCCCTGTGGACACGGCAGGCGTTGAACATGGAGCAAGTATGAATTTGGAACGCTGGTTTGAATAGTCCACAATATTCAGCTTCAGAGTTCCATTTTTAAAACGATGAAGCTGCCAGACCTCAACGAGCTGTACTACTTCGCCCAGGTGGTGGAGCACGGTGGATTCGCGCCCGCGGGCCGCGCCCTGGGCCTGCCCAAGTCCAAGCTCAGCCGCCGCGTGGCCCTGCTCGAGGAGCGCCTGGGCGCGCAGCTGCTGCTGCGCTCCACGCGCAGCTTTGCCGTGACCGAGGTGGGCAAGCGCTACTACCAGCACTGCCGCGCCATGCTGACCGAGGCCGAAGCGGCCGAGGAGTCCGTGGCGCTGGTGCATGCCGAGCCCTGCGGCAGGGTGCGCATGAGTTGTCCCGTGGCCCTGCTGGCTTCGCGTGTGGGCCGCATGCTGGGCGAGTTCATGCGGCTATACCCGCGCGTGGAGCTGCAGGTGGACGAAACCAACCGGCGCGTGGATGTGATCGGCGAAGGCCTGGACCTGGCCCTGCGCGTGCGCCCGCCGCCGCTGCAGGACAGCGACCTGGTGCTGCGCACGCTGGCCGAGCGCCGGCAATGCCTGGTGGCCGCGCCCGAGCTGCTGCAGCGCATGGGCCGGCCCGGCGGGCCCATGGACCTGTCGGACTGGCCCAGCCTGGACGTGGGCGGCACGCAGGAAAGCCATCGCTGGGTGCTGTACGGGCCCGATGCCGTGCACGCCGATGTGCGGCACCAGCCGCGGCTGGTGACCCAGTCCATGCTGGCCCTGCACGATGCGGCCCTGCTGGGCGCCGGCGTGGTGCAGCTGCCCAGCATGTTCGTGCGCGAAGAGCTGCGCAGCGGCGCGCTGGTGCAGGTGCTGCCGGGCTGGGAGCCGCGGCCCGAGATCATCCACGCCGTCTATGCCTCGCGCCGCGGGCAGCTGCCGGCGGTGCGCGCGCTGCTGGACCATCTGGCCCAGCAGTTCAAGGAGCTGCAGGAGGAATAAGGCGGCCCGGGCCGATTACGCGGCCAGCGCGGCCTCGATGTCGGCGGCCAGCTTCTCGGGCTTGTCCTGCGGCGCGTAGCGGCGTATCACCTGCCCGTCGCGGCCCACGAGGAACTTGGTGAAGTTCCATTTGATGGACCTGGTGCCCAGCACGCCCGGCGCCTCGCTGGTCAGCCAGCGGTACAGCGGGTGGGCGCCTGCGCCGTTGACTTCGATCTTGTGCATGAGCGGGAAGGTGACGCCGAAGTTCAGATCGCAGAAGCTGGCGATCTCGGCGTCCGTGCCCTTTTCCTGCGCGCCGAACTGGTTGCAGGGAAAGCCCAGCACCACCAGGCCCCGGTCCGCATATTGCGCGTGCAGGGCCTGCAGGCCCGCGTACTGCGGCGTGAAGCCGCAGGCGCTGGCCGTGTTGACGATGAGCAGCACCTGGCCGCGGTAGCCGCCCAGGGCCACGGGCTGGCCGGTGATGCCGGTGGCTTCGAAGTCGTAGACCGAATGGGATGCAGATGCCATGTTTGCTCTCCGGCGCATGCCGCGCCCAGGACCGGACCCTAGCTTACGCCATGGCGGGCCGGCAATACCGGAGCGGGCCTTGCAGAAAAATGCCAGCCGGCAAGCGCAACGCCTGCTTTTTGGGCATTCTTGGCGCTTTCGCCAATTTGCGGCCCTGCCGGCTGCCATACAACGTGCGTCCGTCCTTGAACGAATTGAAAGAAAAATGGGGTCCGCCAGCCGCCGCGCTGTGGGCGCGCCTGCGCGCCAGCGCCCCGGGCCAGCGCATTGCGCTTCTTCCCTGGTGGCGCCGCTGGCCGACGCGGCGCGAGTGGCTGCGGCTGGCCGCGGCGCTGCCGCTGCTGTTCGCGCTCTATGTGCTGTGCCTGATCCCGTTCACGCCCAGCATCAGCGATATCCGCAAGGCCAAGCAGGAGCAGCCCGCCCAGATCATGAGCGCGGACGGCAAGCTCATCAGCGAGTTCAAGCGCAGCAACCTCCAGTGGGTGCCCTTGAACCAGATCGCGCCCTCCGTGGTGCAGGCCCTGGTGGCGACCGAGGACCACCGCTTCTACGAGCACCACGGCATGGACTTCAAGCGCACCGTGGGCTCGCTCATCCTCACGCTGCAAGGCAGGCCGCAGGGTGGCTCCACCATCACCCAGCAGCTGGCGCGCAACCTCTACCCGACCGAGATCGGCCGTGCGCGCAACCTCAACCGCAAGCTCAAGGAGGCCATCACGGCCTTCAAGATCGAGGCCCTGTACACCAAGGACGAGATCCTCGAGACCTATCTGAACACCGTGCCCTTTCTCTACAACGCCTACGGCATAGAGATGGCTTCGCGCACCTATTTCGACAAGCCGGCGGCCAGGCTCACGGTGCTGGAAAGCGCCACGCTGGTGGGCATGCTCAAGGGCAATGCCTATTACAACCCCGTGCTCAACCCGGACCGCGCCCTGTCGCGCCGCAACACGGTGTTGATGCAGATGGTCAAGCGCGGCGAACTCAGGGAGGCCGAGTTCGAGCGCCTGAGCAAGCGCCCCATGCGCCTGGATTTCGAACGCCAGGAAGAGCCCACGGGCATGGCGCCGCATTTCGCGCAGCAGCTGCGCAAATGGCTGATCGCCTGGGCCGATGCGCACGACTACGACATCTACGCCGACGGGCTGGTGGTGCGCACCACCATCGATTCGCGCCTGCAGGCCTGGGCCAACCAGGCCGTGGCGCACCAGATGCGCACGCTGCAAGGCGTGGCCAACGGCGGCTGGAGCCAGCCCGGTGGCTGGAACGCAGCCAACCCCGTGGTGCAGCAGCTGGTGCGCGAGAGCGAGCCCTACCGCCGGCTGCGCGGTGCGGGCGAGAGCGAAGACGCCGCGCTGAAGAAGCTGCTGGCCGACAAGGCCTTCATGAAAAGCCTGCGCGATGACAAGACGCGCGTGCAGGCCGGCTTTCTGGCCATGGACCCGCGCACCTCGGCCGTGCTGGCCTGGGTGGGCAGCCGCGACTATGCCGAGGATGCCTTCGACCACGTGCAGCAGGCCCGCCGCCAGCCGGGCTCCACGTTCAAGCCCTTCGTCTACGGCGCGGTGCTGCAGCAGGGGGCCAGGCCCGAGGACACGCGCAAGGACGAGGAAGTCGAGATCCAGCTGCCCGGCGGCGAAGTCTGGCGCCCCACCGACGCCGCCGCGCCGACCGGCGAACCCATCACGCTGGCCGATGCCCTGGCCTACTCCAAGAACACCGTCACGGCCCAACTCATGCAGGACGTGGGCCCCAACCGCGTGATCCGCCTGGCGCGGGCGCTTGGCGTGCGCCAGAGCCCGTTGGAAGCCGTGCCGGCCCTGGCCCTGGGCGCCAGCCCGGTCACGCTGCTGGAAATGGTGAACGCCTACGGCAGCCTGGCCAACGCGGGCCGCTACATACCGCCGCAGCTGGTGACGCGCATCGAAAACAGCGACGGCGAGGTGCTGGCCGAGTTCACGCCGCCCAAGCCCGAACAGGCCTGGGACGAGGAGCACAACTACCAGCTCGTGGACATGATGCGCGCCGTGGTCAACAAGGGCACGGGCCGCGCCATACGCCAGCGCTACGGCATACGCGCCGACGTGGCCGGCAAGACCGGCACCACCCAGGGCAATGCCGACGGCTGGTTCATCCTCATGCACCCGCAGATCGTGGCCGGCGCCTGGGCCGGCTTCAACGACCCGCGCATCACCCTGCGCAGCGACCAGTGGGGCCAGGGCTCGCGCAGCGCCCTGCCCATGGTGGGCGACTTCATGTCGCGCGCGCTGCGCAGCCCGCTGCTCAATGCCAAGGCCCATTTCGCCTCGCCCGAGACCTCGCACTGGTGGAGCGATTTCATGGACCGCCTGCGCAGCAAGCTGCAGCAGTGGACAGGCGCTCGCAGCGACCAGGAGCCGGGCGAGGACGCAGCCCCGGCACCCGCACCGGGCAGGCGCCCCTCGGCACCCTCGTCCGCGCCCGCACCTGAACCTGCGCCGGAAAGCGATATCGAGGAAAGCACGCCGGCGCTGCCGCCGTCCAAGGCGCCGAGCGCGCCGCCGCCCGCCGACAACGCCCCGCCGCCCAACCTCGACACCAGCCCGGGGCTGGCGCCCGGCGACGGCATGCCGCCGCCCCAGGCACCCGGGCAGGCACCGCCGGGCTGGAGCGATGTGGGCACGCCGCTGCCCCCGCTGCAGCCCGCGCCGGCGCAAAGCCGGCCTTGAGCAGCATGGAAAAAGCCCTGCCCGGCTCACGCCGGCAGGGCTTTGTTGCGGGAACCGGACCGCTGCGGCAGCGGTGGTTTCAGCGGGTATGCGAGACGCTGGTGTCGATGGTGCCGAACACGGTGACGCCGCTTTCGCCCGAGCTCGACTGCGTGGGCATCGTGCCCGAGCAGCCCGACAGGGCGGCCAGCATCACGGCGGTGGAAATCCAATGGCGCATAAGCATTCTCCTGAAGGCTATGGTAACGCCAATGGCAATGCCCACGAAACTGGCGCGCCCCAAGCCAGAGACGCCGAGCAAGAGCCGCCTCGCGGCGAGGGCGTCGTCCCCCTTGGGGGAAGACGCGCAGCGGCTCAGGGGGTTAAGTACAACTCCGCGAGGCGCTCGCGTGCGGCGGCGTCCACGCCCAGGGCTTCGGTCAGATAGCCGTCCACGCTGCCGTGCTGCGCGCGCGCCAGCTCCACCGAGGCCATGAGGAAGGAAGGCTGCACGCGCCACAGCACGTCGAGCACCTCGGCGGACATGTCGCCGTATATCTGCGTGGGACGCTTGAACAGGCTGTTGGTCAGCAGGTAGTCCTGCATGATCTGTTCCTCGTCCACGCCCAGGGCCGTCAGCAGCAGGGCCGCCGCCCAGCCCGTGCGGTCCTTGCCCGCCGTGCAGTGGAACACCAGCGGCGCATCGCCCTGCTGCAGCAGCGTGAAGAACTGGGCGAAGCGCGGGCCGTAGACCTGCACGAAGCTGCGGTAGGTGTCGTGCATCAGCTCCTCGGTCTTGCCCGGGGTCAGGCCGTCACCGGCTTCCAGCATGGCCTGGGCCCGCTGCACCACCGTGGGCTCGACCACCAGCGCATGGCGCGTCAGCTGCGGCCAGCTATAGGACAGGTGCTGGCTTTCGGCCATGCCGCGGAAGTCCGCGCTGCGCGTCACGCCCAGCATCTGCAGCGCCACCAGATCCTGCGGCGTCAGATGGGCCAGGTGGGCCGAGCGGTACAGCCGGCCCCAGCGCAGGCGCCGGCCGTCCCGGCCCCGGTAGCCGCCCAGGTCGCGGAAGTTGGAGGCGCCATCCAGGTTCACGGTGCGCGATGGCGTGGCAAGAAGAGAGGGGGAAAGCAGTTCGGCGTCCATATTCCAAGATTAGCCTATATGCATTTCCCTGACATGTCAGTCCTGAGACCCGCGTAACAAATGCTTGAGCAGCTTGCCTGTGGCCGTGCGCGGCAGGGCCTCGCGCAGCTCGTAAACACGCGGAATCTTGTACCTGGCCAGCCGCGGCTCCAGAAAGCTGCACAGCACGGCTTCGTCCAAGACCTTGCCGGGCCTGGGCGAAAGCACGGCCACCACGGTTTCACCCCATTCGGGGTGGGGGCGGCCGATGACGGCCACATCCTCCACGCCGGGATGGGTGGCCAGCACGTCCTCCACCTCCTTGGAATACACGTTCTCGCCACCCGTGACGATCATGTCCTTGAGCCGGTCCACGATATAGAGATAGCCGTCTTCGTCGATGCGTGCCAGGTCGCCGCTGCGATACCAGCCGTTGGCATCGAAGGCGGCGGCACTGGCCCCAGGGTTGTCGAGATAGCCCTGCATCATGGCGGCCGAGCGCAGGTGGATTTCGCCCACCTCGCCCGGGCCGCAGAGACTGCCGTCGCCGCGCCGCACTTCCAGGGCCACGCCGGGCACGCCGCAGCGGCCTATGGAGCCGGCCTTGGCAATGGCCTCTTCTGGATACAGCACGGTGCCCAGCGGGCCCGATTCGGTCATGCCGTAGACCTGCACGAAGCGGTCGCTACCGTAGCAGGCCGCCAGCTTGCGTGCCATGTCGGCGCCCAGCGGGCCTCCGCCATAGGCCCACAGCCGCATGGAACTGAAGTCGTAGCCCGCCACGTCGGTCACCGCGGACAGCGGCGCCAGGAAAGCGATGGGCGCGCCGAAGGTGAACGTGATGCGCTCGCCCGCCAGCGCGTCGAGAAAGGCCTTGGGTGCATATTCGCGCAGCAGCACGGCCGTGCCGCCCATGAGCAGCGTGCCCAGCAGCCAGTTGTTCAGCGGCGAGGAGTGCCACACGGGCATGGCGATCAGCGTGCGCTCCTGGTGCGTGAGCGAGGTGCTGGCCGCCGCGCACAGCGCCGCATGGAAGACATTGGCGTGGCTGTGCAAACAGCCTTTGGACTGGCCCGTGGTGCCCGAGGTATAGAGGATTTCGGCCAGCGCCTGTGCATCTGGCGTGCCGTTATCCGCTTGCGGCGCGGCCTGCTCCAGCAACTCATCGAGGAACGGCATTCCTTCCGCACGGCTGTCGGTGCTCATCCAGCGGGTGTCGCAGGCAATGCGGCCGGCCAGCGGCGCCAGCGCACCGTCGACGATGCACAGTTTCACGTTCGCATGGTTGAGTATGTACTGCACCTCGGGCGCCTGCAGCTTGTGGTTGACGGGCACGACCGTGGCACCCAGCCGCCAGGCGCCGAACAGCGCGAAGACAAAGCCCGGCGTGTTCAGGCACAGCAGGGCCACGCGGTCGCCGTGGCGCACGCCCTGACCGTGCAACACGGCGGCGGCCTTGCGGCTGGCTTCGGCCAGGGCCGCATAGCTCCAGTCACGCGCGGGCTGCGATGCTTGTGCGATGGCGCGCAGCGCCAGCTTTTCGGGCCGCGTGCGGGCCTGCTGATCGAGCAACGAAACAAAATCCATCATGGCGGCCCTCCTCTCATTCCGTCCAGGCAGCGCGCAGCAGGGCTGCGGGATCGTCGGTACCGCAGGCCACGCCCGTCACCGGCCCCCAGTCGGCATCGAAACGACTGGCGATGAAGGCCGATGCCGCGGCGCTGTCGGCATGGCGCAGCATCAGGCTGGCCTGCACCGTGAGCGCCAGGCGCTGGGTGAAGCGCCGCGCCTCGCGCTCCAGCGCCTGCGGCGGCTGCGTGACGGCTGCGCGCAGCTTGCCCACCTGGGCGGCCAGCAGCGGCTCCTGCGAGGCTGCATCCTGCAGATGGTCGAGCAGCAGCTGCGCGTCGTCGGGGTTGCGCGCAATGGCGCGCAGCACGTCCAGGCACATCACATTGCCCGAACCTTCCCAGATGGAGTTGACCGGCGCCTCGCGGAACAGCCGGCCCATGGGGCCGGTCTCCACATAGCCGTTGCCGCCGAAGACTTCCATGGCCTCGCCCGTGAAGCCCACGGCGCGCTTGCAGTTCCAGAACTTGGCGGCCGGCGTGACGATGCGGCGCCAGGCCTGGTCCAGCGCGTCGCCGCTGCCGAAGCGCGCGGCCAGGTCCATGGCCAGCCAGGTGGCGGCCTCGGATTCCAGCGCCATGTCGGCCAGCAGCGCCGTCATCACGGGCTGCTCGGCCAGCGGCAGGCCGAAGGCATGGCGGTTGCGGCTGTAGTGCAGCGCCTGCACAAAGGCCTGGCGCATGAAGCCGGCGCTGGACAGCGCGCAGTCCAACCGCGTGTAGGTGGCCATCTCGATGATGGTGGAGATGCCGCGCCCTTCCTGGCCTATGAGCACGCCCCAGGCTTCGTGGAATTCCACCTCGCTGCTGCTGTTGGAGCGGTTGCCGACCTTGTCCTTGAGGCGCTGGATGTGAATGGCGTTCTTGCTGCCGTCGGGGCGCCAGCGCGGCACGAAAAAGCAGGTGGAGCCACGCGCTTCGGTCTTGGCCAGCACCAGGTGCCCGTCGCACATGGGCGCCGAGAAGAACCATTTGTGGCCGGTGATCAGGAACTCTTCGCCCCAGGGCCCGCTGCCGTGGGCCACCGCCTGCGTGGTGTTGGTGCGCACGTCGCTGCCGCCCTGGCGCTCGGTCATGCCCATGCCCACGGTGATGGAGCGCTTGCCCGCCAGCGGAATGTCGCGCGCATCGTGCTCGGTGGAGGCCAGCAGCGGAGCGGCCACCGCATCGAGTTGCGGATTGAGGCGCAGCAGCGGGATGCTGGCCTTGGTCATGGTCGTGGGACAGGTCGAGCCCGACTCGATCTGGCTGTGCATGTACAGCGACGCCCCATAGGCCGGCCAGGCCGTCTGGCGCTCATCGGTGAAGGGCAGGTTGACGATGCCGTTGCGCCGCGCCATGCTCATCATCTGGTGCCAGGCGGGGTGGAAACGTACCTGGTCGATGCGGTCGCCCGTGGGCGAGTGGGTGTGCAGCTCGGGCTCGAAGTGGTTGGCGTCCTCGGCCGCGCGCAGCGTGGCCTCGGCGCCGTATTCCGCGCCCTGGCGCAGCAGCTCCGCCTCGCGCCACTGGGCACCGCCGCGCGCCACGGCACGCTGCAGCACCGGGTCGCTGGCATAGAGGTTGTAGTCCTTGAGTTCGGGGACCTGGTTGTGGGGGTGCATGCCGGTCATGGTGTGTCTCCTTGCATTCAGCCGGGCGTTTTCATCCGGCAACTGGTGGGCAGGCCGGCCGCCTGCGCATCGATGGTGGCCACGGGCTTCCAGCCCAGCCCCGTGCCTTCCTGGTCGTGCACCACGGTCTTGCCGTCGGTTTTTTCCCAGCTCAGCACATACAGCGGCTGCTGGGCCTGGTGGTCGCTCTGGCGCATCTCCACCGGGCCGTTGATGCCGTCGAAGCGCATGCCGGCCATCTTGGCCGCCACCGGGCCGGGCTCGACGGACTTGGCCTCGCGCATGGCCCGGGCCAGCATCAGCAGGGCGTTATGCCCCAGTCCGTTGATGAAGTCCTCGTTGAACTGGCGCTTGAAGCCCGGCAGCAAGGGGCTGGCCGCGAGCTGGGGACCGTTCGGATTGAAGGCCGAGACAAGCTTGACCCGGCCCTGCCCGGCCTCGCCCATGGCGCTGGGCACCCCGAAGTTATTGGCATTGAGCGTGTAGAACTGCGCCTGCAACCCCGCATCGCGCGCAGCGCGCACGATGAGCGCCAGGTCGGCGCCGAAGTCGGCCGTGATCACCGCGTCGGCCCCCGACTGCTTGATCTTGGCGATATAGGGCGCATAGTCTTTGACCTGGCCCAGGGGGTGAAAATCGTCGCCCACGATCTTCAGGTCCGGGCGCTTGCTGGCCAGCATGTCGCGCGCCGCGCGCGACACCTCCTGCCCGTAGGCGTAGTTGGGATTGAGCAGGTAGACCTGCCGGATGTCCTTTTGCTGCGCCAGATAGGCGGCCATGGCCGCGATCTTCATGTCCGAGTTGGCATCGGTGCGGAAATGCCAGTAGCTGCACTTGGCATTGGTCATCTGCGGCGCCTGGGCGGCGTAGTTCAGGTAGACGATCTCCTTGCCCGGATTGCGGCTGTTGTGCTTTTCTATGGCCTCCTGCAGCGCCATGCCCACGGCCGACGAGCTGGCGCCCTGCACCACATAGCGGATGTTCTGGCCGATGATGGAGTTGAGCTGGCTCAGCGCCTCCTGCGCCGACAGGCGGTTGTCGAAGGGCACGATCTCGAATTTCACCGGCCCGGCCCACGACTGCTCGTTGGCCAGCCTGGCGCTGTACTGGAAGCTCTTGAGCACGTTCAGGCCCAGCCCCGCCATGGGGCCGGACATGGCATCCAGCGAAGCAATCCTGACCGTGGTGGCCGGCTGGGCCGATACGGTGGCGGCGCAGGCCAGCGCCACGGCCCCCAGAGGCGCCGCGAAAATCTTGATCATCCTGTCTCCGTTCTCTTTTGGGAATTGCCTGGGCACGCCCTGCGGGCATTGCACAATGCCTGCAGGGCGTGCCTAAATTCTAGGCAGCAGACCTATTCCAGGTGTTCGGATTCGCGCAGCCATGAAACCCTCTTCCCGCCAGCCTCCAGCCGCAGGGCGCCGGCGCCCGTCACAGTCGCGTGCGCGCCAGACTTCGCAGGCCCTGCAGGACGCCTTTGTTCGGCTTTTGGTGGAGCACGGCTACGCGGCGATCACGGTGCGCGAGATCGTGCTGGTGGCCGGCACGGGCCTGGGCAGCTTCTACGAGTACTTCGCGAGCAAGCAAGACCTGGCACGCGTCTGCCTGCACCTGCGCACCAAGGCCCTGCTGCTGGGCATACGCGGCGTGGTCGCCAGCCATGCGGGCCAGCCGCTGGCGCGCATCGTGGAGGCCGTGGTGGACTCGCAGCTGCAGGCCCACCGCGAGCGCCCCGAGGAGTGGGGCGCGCACTATCTGCTGGAGCGCCACTATTCCAGCGCCGAGGCCTACCGCAAGATGTATGAGCGCTTCGTGGACGCCTGGGCCGGTGCCATCGAGTCGGCCAGCGACCTGCCGCCCGGCTATCCGGTGCGCGCGGCGGCGCGGGTCAGCCAGACCATTCTCTACGGCCTGTTCGCCCATGCGCACCTGGGTACGCCAAGGCCCGATCCGTCCGCGCTGCGGATCGAGGCCTGTACGGCCATCACGGCCTATCTGAAGGCCGTGATGGTTTGATCAGCCCACGTGCTTTCCGACAATGCCGGCCAGCTCGAACATGCTGATCTGGTCCTTGCCGAACACCGGGCGCAGCTTGGCGTCGGCATTGATGGCGCGCTTGTTCGCGGCGTCCTGCAGGCCGTTGGCCTTGATGTAGTCCCACAGCTTCTTGATCACCTCGGGGCGCGAGGTGGCTTCGCCGCCGATCACCGCGGCCAGCTCGGCGCTGGGCTTGAGCGTGGCGCTCACGGTGCGCGGCTTCTTGGCTGCAGGCGCCTTGGCAGCAGTCTTGGCGGCGGTCTTGGTCGCCGTCTTGGCCGCGGTCTTCTTGGCTGCAGCACCGGTCTTGGCGGCGGCTCCTGTTTTCGCAGCAGCAGTACCCGCCGTCTTGCGCGCCGGGTACTTGCTTTCGCGCTGCTCGAACTCGAAATTGACCTTGCCCGCGGCGGCGTCCCAGACCAGGAAGGCCTTGAAGTTGCGGCGCGTGCGGTTGGAGACGAATTTCTCGAGCAGATCGGTCTTGCCGGTCTGCAGCAGCTTGCTCATCTGCTCGCGCTCTATGGGCTGCTGCAGAATGATCTGGCCGCTCTTGAAGTCGCAGCTGGGCGTGGCCTGGGCCAGCGTGGGCACGGCCTTGGAGCAGACATAGTTGGCGCCGTGCTCGAACACCGGCGAGCCGCATTTGGGGCAGGCGCCCAGCGATTGCTGGCCGCTGAAATCGACGATCTCGCCCGTGTCCTCGGAGTCCTTGTCATCGCCGAAGTCGAATTCGAGCTTGTAGTTGCCCGCCTCCTCGTCGCGAACTATGGCGACTTCGGCCGTGAAGGGCCAGCCCGCCTTGGAGCGGAAGCCCTCCAGCGGGCCGATGCGACGCTCGCGCAGCAGCTGCTCGGCCTCGGCGGTCTCGAAGGTGCGGCCCGCGGGCGACTTGGTGAACGAGAAGCCGCAGCCCTCGCCGGCGCCGTTGGCGCCAGAACCGGAAGCGTCGTCCGGCCGGCCGACGCAGGCATAGCGGCGGTAGTTTTCCCTGACCACGCCGCCGCAGTTGGGGCAAGGCGTGGCCAAAGTCGCATAGTCGCCAGGCACGGTGTCGCGGTCGTACTCCTTGGCCTTCTTGACCAGCTTCTCGGTCATGGCCTGGATCTGCTGCATGAAGGCTTCGCGCGAGAGCTGGCCTTTTTCCATCTGCGACAGCTTGTATTCCCACTCGCCGGTCAGGTCGGCGCGGCACAGCTCCTCGACTTCCAGGCCGCGCAACAGCGTCATGAGCTGGAAGGCCTTGGCCGTGGGGATCAGCTCGCGGCCTTCGCGCAGCATGTATTTCTCGGTCAGCAGGCCTTCGATGATGGCCGCGCGCGTGGCGGGCGTGCCCAGGCCTTTTTCCTGCATGGCTTGGCGCAGCTCGTCGTCGTCGATCTGCTTGCCCGCGCTTTCCATGGCGCCCAGCAGCGTGGCTTCGGAGTAGCGCGCGGGCGGCTTGGTCTTGAGGCCTTTGACGTCGGCATGGTGGGTGCTCGGCTGCTCGCCGGGCTTGACCGCTACCAGCGGCTGGCCCTTGTCGCCCTCCTTGGCGTCTTCCACCTCGTTGGCGGCTTCCTTGCCGTAGATGGCCAGCCAGCCCGGCTTGACCAGCACCTTGCCCTCGGTCTTGAAGCTGTACTGCTCCACTTTGCTGATGCGCGTGGTGACCTGGTATTCGGCGCTCGGGAAGAACACGGCCATGAAGCGGCGCACGACCAGGTCGTAGAGCTTCTGCTCGGCGTCGGACAGCCCGCTGGGCGCCTGCGTGGTCGGGATGATGGCGAAGTGGTCCGAGACCTTGCTGTTGTCGAAGATGCGCTTGGTCGGACGGATGTAGTTGTCGTTGATGGCCTGCTGGGCGAACGGCGCCAGGTGGCGCATGCCGCTGTCGGCCAGCATGGCGAAGGTCTGGTGCGCCACGGGCACATAGTCCTCGGGCAGGGCGCGCGAGTCGGTACGCGGATAGGTCAGGGCCTTGTGGCGCTCGTAAAGGCTTTGCGCCAGCGCCAGCGTGGTCTTGGCCGAGAAGCCGAACTTGCCGTTGGCCTCGCGCTGCAGGCTGGTCAAGTCGAACAGCAGCGGCGACGCTTGCGTGGTGGGCTTGCTTTCTTCGGTGACGGTGGCGGGCTTGCCCTGCACGGCGGCGGCAATCGCCTCGGCCTCGGCCTTGTTCCACAGGCGGTCGGCACGGCTTTCAGCGTCGTCCGACTTCTTCCACTGCGGGTTGAACCACTTGCCCAGATACTGGCCGGCCTGGGCGTCGAAAGTGCCGTGCACCTCCCAGTAGTCGCGGCTCACGAACTTGCGGATCTTTTCCTCGCGCTCGACGACCAGCGACAGCGTGGGCGTCTGCACGCGGCCCACGGTGGTCAGGAAGAAGCCGCCGTCGCGCGAGTTGAAGGCCGTCATGGCGCGCGTGCCATTGATGCCCACCAGCCAGTCGGCTTCGGAGCGGCTGCGCGCGGCGCTGGCCAGGCCCTGCATCTGCTGGTCGCTGCGCAGCTGCTGGAAGCCGTCGCGGATCGCCTGGGGCGTCATGGACTGCAGCCACAGGCGCTGGATGGGCTTGCCCAGCGTGCCCTTGGCGCCGCCCGCATACTGCTCGATCAGGCGGAAGATCAGCTCGCCCTCGCGGCCCGCGTCGCAGGCGTTCACGAGTTCGGTCACGTCCTTGCGCTTGGCCTGCTTGACCACGGCGTTCAGGCGGGTCTTGGTCTTGTCCACGGGCTTGAGGTCGAAGTGCGGCGGAATCACCGGCAGGTGCGCAAAGCTCCACTTGCCGCGCTTGACGTCGTACTGCTCGGGGGCCTGGATTTCCACCAGGTGGCCCACTGCGCTGGTCACCACATAGCTATCGCTCTCGAAGTGGTCGTCGTGCTTCTCGAACTTACCGGCCACAGGGGTCAGCGCACGGACGATGTCCTGCGCCACCGATGGCTTCTCAGCAATCACCAGGGTCTTTGTCATTGTGTGTTCTCGTCGTCATTAACCGCCTGCGCGCCACATCGCGCCCAGGCTCATACAATCCGGTTCTCACGCGTGCGCACGTACGCGCACATGTGTGCATATCCAAGTTATCAGAGAAAACATGCCCCGCACATCCCCGGCCCCAACAATCGCGCCTTCGGGCCGCCGCCGCATCCAGGCCCGGCGCTCCGGCGTGCATGGCAAAGGCGTTTTCGCCGTGCAGGATATTGCCGAAGGCGAAACCATCATCGAATACGTGGGTGAAGTCATCAGCTGGCAGCAAGCCCAGGACCGCCACCCGCACGACCCGGCCCAGCCCAACCACACCTTCTACTTCCATGTGGACGAAGACCGTGTGATCGACGCCACCCACGAAGGCAACTCCTCGCGCTGGATCAACCACAGCTGCGAGCCCAATTGCTTCACGGACGAGCGCGACGGCCGCATCTTCATCGTGGCGCTGCGCAATATCGCCGCCGGCGAGGAACTCAGCTACGACTACGGCCTGATGGTGGAAGAGCGCTATACCAAGAAGCTCAAGGCCGAATATCCGTGCTGGTGCGGCAGCGCCCACTGCCGCGGCACGCTGCTGGCGCCCAAACGTGGCTGGAAACCTCCAGGACTATGAATCCCCCTGTGCCGCTGCACGGCTTCCCCCCGAGGGGGACGACGGCCTTTGCTGCGGGGCGGCCCTTGCTGGCCGTCCCACGCTTGGGTCACGCCAGTTTTAGAGCAGTGCTTTGCATCAAAAGTTTTGGATAGAGAGAAATGACCCAGCCGATTCACTGGAATGCCGAAGCCCTGTGGCTGGCGATTGCGCCCCAGCTGCCGGGTTTCAGCGTGGAAGTGCTGCCTTCCATCGATTCAAGCAATACCGAGCTCATGCGCCGCGCGCGCGAGGGCCGGACCGATCCGGTGCTGCTGGTCGCCGAGCAGCAGACGGCCGGCCGCGGTCGCCTGGGGCGCAACTGGGTCAGCGGCGTGGGCGACTCGCTGATGTTCTCGCTGGGCCTGCCGCTGACGCCGCGCGACTGGTCGGGCCTGTCGCTGGCCGTGGGCGTGAGCGTGGCCGAGAGCCTGCAGCCACAGCTGCCCGCCGCGGGCAGCGGCACTCCCAAAATCGGCATCAAATGGCCCAACGACCTGTGGCTGGAGGGCGACCGCAAGCTGGCCGGCATCCTGATCGAGACGGCCAGCTTCGTGGGCGGCCACCAGCATGACGTCCATGCGCCGCGCTATGTGGTGATCGGCGTGGGCATCAACGTGCGCCCGCGCCCCGGCGACGGCATGCGCACACCGCCGGCCTGCCTGCAGGAGCTGGATGCGGCGCTGGACGCGCCCACGGCCCTGGCCTGCATACTGCCGGCCCTGGTCAATGAAGTGCAGAGCTTTGCCCACGGCGGCTTTGCGCTCCTGATGCAGCGCTTTGCCCAGCGCGACCTGCTGGCCGGGCGCGAAGTGGTGCTGAGCGACGGCAGCAGCGGCCTGGCCCAGGGCGTGGGCGCCGATGGCGGCTTTCTGGTCCGCACGGCCAACGGCCTGCAGGCCGTGACCAGCTCCGAAATCAGCGTGCGGCCCGCCAGCAGCCCGCTGCAGGCTTGAAATGGAACACCCCCTGAGCCGCTTCGCGCCTTCCCCCTCTCTCTACGCGCTGTGCGCTATGGGAGGGGGATGCAGCCCTCGCTGCGGGGCGGCCCTTGCTCGACTGCCCGCGCTTGGGTCACATCGGTCTCATAGGCTGCGGGTAGACGCATGCCATGGATAGGAACAAATGCTGAGACTCGCCTTTCTGCTGCTCGTGCTGGCCAATGCCGGCTACTACCTGTGGGGCCACGGCCATCTGGCAGGCCTGGGCCTGGCGCCGGCCGTCCAGTCCGAACCACAGCGCCTGGAGCAACAGCTCAAACCCGAGGCGCTGGAGATTCTCCCCTCCGCCCCGACGCCACCGGCCCCGATCCCAACCCCGGCCGCACCGGCCCCTGCCCCTGCGGCCACGCCTGTGGCACCTCCCGCCGCTGCGCCAGCGCTCGAGCCCGCCACGGCCGCAGCAGCCGCCGCTCCCAAGGGCCCGGCGGTCTGCCTGCAGGCGGGCGGCCTGGAGGAGCGCCAGGCCGAACATCTGCGCCGCACCCTGGCCCAGCTGCCGCGCGACCAGTGGGAGCTGATCGCCGGCCACCAGCCGGGCCGCTGGATGGTCTACATGGGCAAGTTCCCCGATGCCGAGTTCCTCGAGCGCAAGCGGACCGAGCTGCGCGCGCTGAAGATCGAGTTCGACCGCGCGGGCGGCAGCCTGGAGCCCGGGCTGTCCCTGGGCCGCTTCTCCACCGAGGAAGCCGCCACGCGCCAGCTGACCGCCTTCGCGCACCAGGGCGTGCGCACGGCCCGCGTGGTGCAGGAGCGCCCCGAGATCACCACCTACACGCTGCGCCTGCCCAAGGCCGCGCCCGCCTTCCGCGCCGAGGTGGAGGCCCTGGCCGGCAAGACCCTGGAGGCCGGAGCCCTGCGCGCCTGCAGCCGATGAATCGCTACTATAAAGTGAGCATACAACATAGAAAAAGCCTGCATTGCAGGCCTTTTTATATACAAATCACTCTTGCACGCAATCCTTGAAACCGGTGCGATCCTAGCCGCAGCAAGGGCGTCGTCCCCCTCCCGAAGAGAGGGGGGAAGCCGCGCAGCGGCTCGGGGGTGTCTTAATCCAGATGGATGCCGGCGGATGCGGCCACCTTCTTCATCTTGGCGACTTCGCTGGCGATCTGCCTGGTGAAGTCGGCGCTGGATGTGCCCGAGACGTACAGGCCCTGGGAGGCCATGCGCTGCTTGACCACCGGATCCTTGAGGGCCGCGACGATGGCTTTCTGCACGCGCTCCACCTGGGCTGCGGGCGTGCTCCTCGGCGCCACGAGGCCGAACCACGAAGGATCGTTGAGGTCGGCATGGCCGGCTTCGGCATAGGTGGGCACATCGGGCAGCACCTCCAGGCGCTCGTTCCAGGACACGGCCAGGGCCCTGACCTTGCCGGACTTGATGTGCGGCAGCGAGGAAGCCACCTGGTCGAAATACACGGGCACCTGGCCGCCCAGCACGTCGTTGATGGCCGGGCCCGCGCCCTTGTAGGGGATATGCGTCATCTGGGTACCCGTGCTCTTCAGGAACTGGGTGCCCCACATGTGGGCGATGGTGCCGTTGCCGGGCGTGGCGAAGCTGACCTTGCCGGGATTGGCCTTGAGGTAGGCGACGAACTCGGCGAAGTTCTTGGCCGGGATCAGCGCGGGGTTGATCAGCAGCACGCCGGGGGCCTTGACGATCTCGGTCACGCCCACGAAGTCGTTGATGGCGTCATAGGGCAGTTTCTTGTAGACGGCCGGGTTCACGCCCTGGGTGGACAGCGTCGCGATGCCGAAGGTCAGGCCGTCGGTGGCGCGGGCCACTTCGGCCATGCCGATGCTGCCGCCGGCGCCGGCGCGGTTCTCGATCACCACGGGCTGGCCGCCCAGCAGCTTGGGCAGCACGTCCTGCATGTTGCGGGGCACCATGTCGGTGGAGCCGCCGGGCGGGAAGGGAACCACGATGCGCAGAGGGCGCGATGCGTCCTGAGCCAGCGCCAGACCGGGGACGGAAGAAGCCACAGCAGAGGCGGCAGCGGTGCAGAGGAATTGACGGCGTTGCATCAAGAAAGCTCCCAGAATCTAATGAAATACGGAGAATTTTAGGCTGCGCCAGTCAATGCCACGTACGCAGTTTCCGCTACCGGCATGACAGCAGCTGCGAGGTGCTCAACCCTGCCCTTGCAGCGCCTCGAAGCGCACGGTGAAGCGCGCTCCGGGCGCTGCCTGGCCCGGATGGGCATCTTCCAGCAGCACCTGCGCCCCATGCTGGCGCGCGATCTCCAGCACGATGGGCAGGCCCAGGCCCGAACCGTCGGCCTCCGAGCCCAGGGCCCGGTAGAACGGCTGGAAGATCAGCTCGCGCTCGGCCTGCGGCACGCCCGGCCCGGAGTCCTCGACCTGCAGCAGCAGCGTCCGGCCGAAGTCGCCGCTGGGGTCGGCCTGCACGCGCACCGTGACCATGCCGGGCGCCTCGCTGCTCGACGGCGTGTAGTTGATGGCGTTGTCCACCAGATTGCGGATCAGCTCGGCCAGCAGCGTGGCATTGGCATTGAGCCAGGCACCGGGGCCGTCGCCCTGCGCGCCCTCGTAGCCCAGGTCGATATGCTTGTCCAGCGCGCGCGGCAGGCAGTCCAGCACCACGTCGGTGGCGATGCGCACCAGATTGCAGGGCTTCATGGCCGGCACCGCGCTCTCGGCCCGGGCCAGCGCCAGCAGCTGGTTCACGGTATGCGTGGCGCGCATGCTGGAGCGGCCGATCTGCTGCAGCGAACGCTTGAGCTCGTCGGTGCTGGTGCCCTCGCGCTGGGCCAGATCGGCCTGCATGCGCAGGCCGGCCAGCGGCGTCTTGAGCTGATGGGCCGCATCGGCGAGAAAGCGCTTTTGCGTGGCGATGGAATCGTCGAGCCGCTCCAGCAGGCCGTTGACCGAATCCACCAGCGGCACCACCTCCAGCGGCACGTCCTTGTGGTTGATCGGCGAGAGATCCTCGGGCTTGCGCGCGCGGATGCGCTCCTCCAGCCGGTGCAGCGGCTTGATGCCGCGCGCCAGCGCCAGCCACACCAGCAACGCCGCCAGCGGCAGGATGACGAACTGCGGCAGCATCACGCCCTTGATGATCTCGGTGGCCAGCACGCTGCGCTTCTCGCGCGTCTCTGCCACCTGCACCAGCGCCAGCGAATCGCCGGGCAGCGGCATGCGCACCCAGATATAGGCCACGCGCAGGTCTATGCCCTTGTATTCCTCGTCGCGCAGCAGCACGGTGCCCGAAGGCGGTGCCTCACCGGTTTCGCGCGGCTGGGGCAGGTCGCGCTCGCCGGCCAGGTACTCGCCCCCGACGCCGCGCACCTGGAAAAAAACGGTGTCCGATTCGTCGGCCCGCAGGATTTCGCTGGCCGACTGCGGCAGGTTGAACTGCACCTTGCCGCGCTGCACCATGACCAGTTGGGCCAGCGCCTGCGCGTTGTATTCCAGCGCCCGGTCGAACGGCTTGTTGGCCAGCCCCTGGGCCACCAGCCAGGTCAGCGCCAGGCTGACCGGCCACAGCAGCAGCAGCGGCGTGAGCATCCAGTCCAGGATTTCGCCGAAGAGGGAACGCTGCTCGCGCTGGAAGATTTTCATATGCGTAAAACTGGCACGCCACACCCGAGGGACGGCCAGCAAGGGCCGCCCCGCAGCAAAGGCCGTCGTCCCCTGGGGGAAGCGGCGCAGCCGCTCAGGGGGGGCATTTTTCCAGGCAGTAGCCCAGGCCGCGCACGGTGGCGATACGAATCGGCCCCTTTTCTATCTTCTTGCGCAGGCGGTGGATATAGACCTCGATGGCGTTGTTGCTCACCTCCTCGCCCCATTCGCACAGGCGGTCGACGAGCTGGTCCTTGCTGACCAGGCGGCCCGCGCGCTGCAGCAGCACTTCGAGCAGGCCCAGCTCGCGCGCCGACAGCTCGACCATCTTGCCGTCGATGGTGGCCACGCGCCCGGCCTGATCGTAGACCAGCGGCCCGTGCTTGATGATGGAACTGGCGCCGCCCATGCCGCGGCGCGTCAGCGCCCGCACGCGCGCTTCCAGCTCGGACAGCGCGAACGGCTTGGCCATGTAGTCGTCGGCGCCCAGGTCCAGCCCCTGCACGCGCTCCTCGATGGAATCGGCCGCCGTGAGGATCAGCACCGGCAGCGCGTCGCCGCGCCCGCGCAGGCGCTTGAGCACTTCCAGGCCGTGCATGCGCGGCAGGCCCAGGTCCAGGATCAGCAGGTCGAATTCGGTGCTGGTCATCAAGGCCGCATCGGCCTCGCTGCCATTGGCCACATGGCTGACCACGGCACCCGAGCTGCGCAGCGTGCGCAGCAGACCATCGGCCAGCACCTGGTCGTCTTCGGCAATCAGTATGCGCATGCTGTCTCCTATAAGCTTTCTTTATCCCTGGATTCTAGGATGCGAAAACGCCCGCCGCTGCGGGCAAGGCCGACAGGCGGCATCGCATAGAACGTGTTCTTATCTGTCCAGCGGCAGGATCTGGGTGTCCTTCACCTCCTCCATCACCACATAGCTGTGCGATTCGGCCGGCACGGGCAGCTTCTTCAGTATGTCGCCCAGCAGCCGCCGGTATTCGCGCATGCCGCCCAGGCGGGCCTTGACCAGGTAGTCGAAACCGCCCGAGACGAGGTGGCATTCGAGCACGTCCGGCACGTGCAGCAGCTCCTTGCGCACCTTGTCGAACACCTCTTCCGACTTGGACGAGAGCTTGATCTCCACGAACACCAGCAGCGTCTTGCCCAGCGCCTCGGGCGAGACGCGCGCGTGGTAGCCGGTGATCACGCCGTCGCGCTCCATGCGCTTGATGCGCTCCGAGCAAGGCGACGCGGACAGCCCCACCCGCTCGGCCAGTTCGGTGATGGCGATGCGCCCCTCGCGCTGGAGGATGTCGAGAATCCTGCGGTCCGTGCGGTCAAGCGCGTGAATTTCGCTGGAGGAAGCCATGGCACAGGTCTATTTTGGTGAATGCATCTGCATACCGGCTATTTTTCAGTGAAATTTACCGATAAACAAGCCATAACCTTGATCCATCCACTTCACGGAACGAGGATTTCCATGAAAGTCATTGTTCTCGGCGGCGGCGTGATCGGCGTGAGCAGCGCCTACTACCTGGCCCGCCAGGGTGCCGAAGTCATCGTGCTGGACCGCCAGGACGGCCCCGCGCAGGAAACCAGCTTTGCCAATGCCGGCCAGGTCTCGCCCGGCTACTCCACGCCCTGGGCTGCGCCCGGCATTCCGCTCAAGGCGCTCAAGTGGATGCTCCAGCCCAAACATGCGCCGCTGGCCATCCGTCTGGACGGCAGCCTGTTCCAGCTGAGCTGGATGGCCCGGATGCTGCGCAACTGCACACCCGGGCGCTACGCCGTCAACAAGGAGCGCATGATGCGCGTGGCCGAATACAGCCGCAGCTGCCTGCGGCAGCTGCGCGCCGAAACCGGCATCGCCTACGAGCAGCGCACCGGCGGCACGCTGCAGCTGTTCCGCACCCAGGCCCAGCTCGATGCCGTGGAGCGCGACATCGCCGTGCTGAAGGAATGCGGCGTGCCCTACGAGCTGCTGGGCCGCGACGAACTGGCCCGTGTGGAGCCCTCGCTGGCCCAGGCCCGCGACCGACTCACCGGTGGCCTGCGCCTGCCGGGCGACGAAACCGGCGACTGCCACCAGTTCACCAGCCAGCTGGCCGAAATCGCCCGCGGCCTGGGCGTGGATTTCCGCTTCAACCAGCATGTCGAAGGCCTGGTCACCGAGGGCGACCGCATCACCGGCGTACATGCCAACGGCCAGGTGCTGAAGGCCGACCGCTATGTGCTGGCTTTCGGCAGCTACTCGCGCGAGGCGCTGGCGCCGCTGGGCCTGGATCTACCGGTGTATCCGGTCAAGGGCTATTCGCTGACCGTGCCGCTGCTGGACCCGGCGCTGGCGCCCCGGTCCACCGTGCTGGACGAAACCTACAAGATTGCCGTCACGCGCTTCGACAACCGCATCCGCGTCGGCGGCATGGCCGAGCTGGGCGGCTTCGATTTGCGCCTGGACCCGCGCCGCCGCGCCACGCTGGAGATGGTGGTGAACGACCTGTTCCCGGGCGGCGACCTGCCCCGCGCCAGCTTCTGGACCGGCCTGCGCCCCATGACGCCCGACGGCACGCCCATCATCGGCGCCACGCGCTACGGCAATCTATTCCTCAACACCGGCCACGGCACGCTGGGCTGGACCATGGCCTGCGGCTCGGGCCGGCTGATTGCCGACCTGGTCAGCGGGCGGCGCCCCGAAATCAGCATCGAAGGCCTGGCCATCGACCGCTATGCCGGCACGCCGGTGCGCCCCGTTGCGCCGGCATCCACACCGACGACCGCCTGAAGCCCTGGCACGCCCGTGGCGCAGGCCGCGGGCACCCTCTCCTACGAGCTGCCGTGCAACGTCAGGCGCGGGTCGTTCCGGTATATCCAGCGCGCAATGCTCCCAAAACAAGAGCTTGAAGCGCTTTCAGGTTAAGCACTTGCGGCGATTTTTGCGTAAATCCTAGCTCGCATAGGCTTCCAGGCCCAGCGCCACCACCGTGGCCACTTCCGCGCCCACGGCTTCGCGGAATTCGGCCTCGGCCTGGTCCACCGCGTCATGAAAGGCCTGCAGCCATACCAGGCCGGTCTCGGTGAAGCGCACGCGCCTGGCGCGCGCGTCGTGCGCATCGGCCTCGCGCGTGACCAGGCCCCAGGCCTCGCACTGCACCACCAGATCGGCCATGGCCTGCTTGGTCATGCCGGCCTTCCCGGCCAGATCGGTGAGCCTGTCCCCCGCCAGTGAAAGATGCCGCGTGATGTGGATGTGGGCCGCGCCCACCTTGTCGCGCGCGGCCAGGTGGGACAGCGCCAGAGGCACTTCCACGTCACGCGCCATGAGCTGCAGCACGCGCGCGTCGAAGCGGCGCATGGCATGGCCCAGCAGACGGCCCAGGTGCGTCTGGCGCCAGGCGTCTGCGGGCGGAGTGACGGGAGCAAGTTCGGACATGGTAAGAACGTGTTTACTCCCAAATAGTAAGGCAAACTGACCAAATAATTCAACAAACAGCTCATACAAGCCCATAAACTACTGTTCAAGCATCCAGCCTGAATGTAAATACAGAGCTGCCACAGAACCCGCATCCACTCTTGACCAGGAGCCCGACATGAACGCCATCGCCAAGTCCGCCGAAGCCAACAGCGAAAAAGCCAAGGCCCTCGCCGCCGCACTCGCCCAGATCGAAAAGCAGTTCGGCAAGGGCACCATCATGAAGCTGGGCGAAGGCGAGGCCATCGAGGACATCCAGGTGGTCTCCACCGGCTCGCTGGGCCTGGACATCGCCCTGGGCGTGGGCGGCCTGCCGCGCGGCCGCGTGATCGAGATCTACGGCCCCGAATCCTCGGGCAAGAGAAATGCAAAAGCTGGGTGGCACCTGTGCCTTCATCGACGCCGAGCACGCGCTGGACACCAGCTACGCCCAGAAGCTGGGCGTGAACCTCAACGAAGTGCTGATCAGCCAGCCCGACACCGGCGAGCAGGCCCTGGAAATCGTGGACAGCCTGGTGCGCTCGGGCGCCGTGGACCTGATCGTGGTGGACTCGGTGGCCGCCCTCACGCCCAAGGCCGAAATCGAAGGCGAGATGGGCGACCAGCTGCCCGGCCTGCAGGCCCGTTTGATGTCGCAAGCGCTGCGCAAGCTGACCGCCACCATCAAGAAGACCAACTGCATGGTCATCTTCATCAACCAGATCCGCATGAAGATCGGCGTGATGTTCGGCTCGCCCGAGACCACCACCGGCGGCAATGCACTGAAGTTCTACGCCTCGGTGCGCCTGGATATCCGCCGCACCGGCACCATCAAGAAGGGCGACGAGGCCATCGGCAACGAAACCAAGGTCAAGGTCGTGAAGAACAAGGTCTCGCCCCCGTTCAAGACGGCAGAGTTCGACATCCTGTTCGGCGAAGGCATCTCGCGCGAAGGTGAAATCATCGATATGGGCGTGAATGCCAAGATCCTCGACAAGTCCGGCGCCTGGTATGCCTACAACGGCGAGAAGATCGGCCAGGGCCGCGACAACGCCCGCGAATTCCTGCGCGAGAACCGCGACCTCGCGGTAGAGATCGAGAACAAGGTGCGCGACAGCCTGGGCATCAAGCTGCTGCCCACCGAAGGCGGCGAAGCCCCCGAAGCCAAGTCCTCCGGCAAGAAGGGCAAGGTCGACAAGGACGGCGTGATTGAAGCTTGAGCACCCCCGAGCGGGGCGGCCCTGGCGCGATGTCTCTGGCCCGGTGCACGCCAGTCTTTGAGTTGGGGCCTCGCAGATCAAAAAGTTAGCCATCTTTGCGCAGGCGGGCCCTGCGCATTTTTTATTTGAGAGCGATCACCGCATGAGCTTTGCCAAGCTTTCACTCAAGGGCCGGGCCCTCAAGCTGCTGGCGCAGCGCGAGCATTCGCGCCTGGAACTGCAGCGCAAGCTGGCTGCGCATGTGGAAGAAGGCGACGATCTAGTCGCCATCCTCGATGAACTGGAAAAGCGCGGCTTCATCAACGAGGGGCGGGTGGTGGAATCGGTGATCCACAGCAAGGCCGGCCGCTACGGCGCGGCGCGCCTGGTGCAGGAGCTGCGCAGCAAAGGCCTGGGCGACGAAACCGTACGCGCGGCCGGCGAGCAGCTGCGCGAAACCGAGCTGCAGCGCGCGCGCGAACTGTGGCGCAAGCGTTTCGGCACGCCGCCGGCCACGCCGCAGGAGCACCTCAAGCAGATGCGCTTTCTGGCCTCGCGCGGCTTCAGCGCCGACATTGCGAGCCAGGTCGTCAAGGGCCGCGGCTTCGAGGAATACGAATAGGCTCTGTCGCTATCAATAAGGTAGCGAACGCAGCGTACAGCCAGGCCGAACGCATCTAATTGCGATAGAGAGTGCATGGCCCATGCCACGCTCGTTTTTCTGACACAGGCATGGCATCAATCAATCGCACGAAATTAGATGCGATTGATTGCCCTGAGCTTACAGCCCCAGCATGATCTGCAGGTTCTGCACGGCGGCCCCGCTGGCGCCCTTGCCCAGGTTGTCCAGGCGGGCAATCAGCACGGCCTGGCGGTAGGCCTCGTTGGCGAACACGCGCAACTCCAGCTTGTTGGTGTCGGCCAGCGTATCCGCGGCCAGCTTCATGTCCTCGGTGGGCGGCAGCACGCTGACCCAGCCGGCCGGCGTGTTGGTCCTGGCGTAGTGGCTGGCCAGCGCATCGTGCAGGTCGGCGGCCTTGGGCGCGCCGGGGAGCAGGTCCAGGTGCAGCGGCAGCTGCACCAGCATGCCCTGGCGGAAATTGCCCACGGCGGGCACGAACACGGGGCGGCGCGTCATGCCGGTGTAGTGCAGGATCTCGGGAATGTGCTTGTGCGACAGGCCCAGGGCATAGGCCTCGTAGGGCGCGGCACGATGATCAGTGGTGGCGGCCTCGTAGGCCTCGATCATGCTGCGGCCGCCGCCCGAATAGCCCGACACCGAGGGCAGGCTGACCGGGTGGTCCGCGGGAATCAGGCCTGCAGCCACCAGCGGGTGTAGCAGCGCAATGGCGCCCGTGGCGTAGCAGCCGGGGTTGGCCACGCGGGTCGCCGTCCTGATGGCTTCGAGCTGGCCGGCGCGCAGTTCGGGAAAGCCGTAGACCCAGCCCGGCGTGGTGCGGTGGGCCGTGGAGGCGTCGATGATCTTGATGGCGCGGCCAGTATCCGACGTGATGGCGTCCACCATGGCCGTCGTCTCGCGCGCGGCGTCGTCGTGCAGGCAGAGGATGACCAGGTCCACGCCGGCGATCAGGGCGCGCTTGGCCGCCGGGTCCTTGCGCAGCTCGGGCGCAATGCTGACCAGCTCGACGCCAGCAAAGTTGACCAGACGCTCGCGGATCTGCAGACCTGTGGTTCCTGCTTCACCGTCGATAAAGACTTTTGCCATCGCTTTTCTCTCCTGCACCGGCGCGCGCCTTGCATTCCCTGTTGCCGCGGCCTGCGGCACCATTGCCGCGTTTAGCCCTTCATTGTCGTTTAAACCGCCGCCGGATGTGGAGCACGTGGTCAAAGCCTGCTCACGCCTCGACCAACGGCCGAACCATGCCCTGCCAATATTTTGTCGGATTGTTGACAGAACCCGAAAAAACCCCCTCAGCTCATATATAAGACATAAGAGAAGCTGCGACCCAAAGATATCGCGCGGGCATTAATTCCTCAACGATATCAAGGCATTGCACTCCGTACTGGCCTGCCGTAAAGAAGTGCCTGATTGTGGACTTTGCGCATGCCGGGCTGTCGTTTTGCGCGGTGCAGCATGGTACATTTCCGGGTGCCATGTCATACGATCCCGGTGGTTGCCAGACGCAGCGTCCACGGCACACGGGCATTTCCCCTCAGTTCAGAGAGACGAAGTCATGAAGATTCATGAGTACCAAGGCAAGGAAATCTTGCGTCAATTTGGTGTGCCGGTTCCCCGCGGCATTCCGGCATTCACCGTCCAGGAAGCCCTGGAAGCCGCACAGAAGCTGGGCGGCCCCGTGTGGGTGGTGAAAGCCCAGATCCACGCCGGCGGCCGTGGCAAGGGCGGCGGCGTGAAAGTGGCCAAGACCATTGACGACGTGCAGAAGCTGTCCGAGCAGATCCTGGGCATGCAGCTCGTCACCCACCAGACCGGCCCCGAAGGCCAGAAGGTGCGCCGCCTGTACATCGAAGACGGTGCCGACATCCAGAAGGAATACTACCTGTCCGCCGTGACCGACCGCGCCACGCAGAAGGTGGCCTTCATCGCCTCGAGCGAAGGCGGCATGGACATCGAGGAAGTGGCCCACTCCACCCCCGAGAAGATCGTGACCGTGATGGTCGATCCCCTGGCAGGCTTCACCCAGGCCAACGGCGAAGAGCTGGCCAAGGGCATCGGCATGCCTGCCGACTCCGTCGCCCAATTCATCGACGTGTGCCAGAAGCTCTACAAGTGCTACATGGACACCGATGCCTCGCTGGTCGAAATCAACCCCCTGAACCGCGACTCCAAGGGCAACATCTGCGCCCTGGACGCCAAGTTCAACTTCGACGCCAACGCCCTGTTCCGCCACCCCGAGATCGTGGCCCTGCGCGACCTGGACGAGGAAGACCCCGCTGAAATCGAAGCCTCCAAGTTCGACCTGGCCTACATCAGCCTGGACGGCAACATCGGCTGCCTGGTGAACGGCGCCGGCCTGGCCATGGCCACCATGGACACCATCAAGCTGTTCGGCGGCGAGCCCGCCAACTTCCTGGACGTGGGCGGCGGCGCCACCCCCGAGAAGGTTACCGAAGCCTTCAAGATCATGCTCAAGAACCCCAAGGTCAAGGGCATCCTGGTCAACATCTTCGGCGGCATCATGAAGTGCGACACCATCGCCACCGGCGTGATCACCGCCTGCAAGGCCGTGAACCTGTCCGTGCCGCTGGTCGTGCGCATGAAGGGCACCAACGAAGAGCTGGGCAAGAAGATGCTGGCCGAATCCGGCCTGCCCATCATCAGCGCCGACACCATGGCTGAAGCCGCCACCAAGATCGTCGAAGCCGTCAAGTAAGGCCTGGAGCACAGAACATGTCTATCTTCATCAATAAAGACACCAAAGTCATCACCCAAGGCATCACCGGCAAGACGGGCCAGTTCCACACCGAGAAGTGCCAGGAATACGCCAACGGCAAGAACTGCTTCGTGGCCGGCGTGAACCCCAAGAAGGCTGGCGAAAAGATTTTCGACATCCCAATCTTCGGCTCCGTCAAGGAAGCCGCCAAGGACACCGGCGCCACCGTCTCCGTGATCTACGTGCCGCCCGCAGGCGCCGCTGCCGCGATCTGGGAAGCCGTGGAAGCCGACCTGGACCTGGCCATCTGCATCACCGAAGGCATTCCGGTCAAGGACATGCTCGAAGTGCGCAACAAGATGAAGGCCAAGGAAGCCGCCGGCGGCAAGAAGACCCTGCTGCTGGGCCCCAACTGCCCGGGCCTCATCACGCCTGACGAGATCAAGATCGGCATCATGCCCGGCCACATCCACAAGAAGGGCCGCGTGGGCGTGGTGTCCCGTTCCGGCACGCTGACCTACGAAGCCGTGGCGCAGCTGACCGAGCTGGGCATCGGCCAGTCCTCCGCGGTCGGCATCGGCGGCGACCCCATCAACGGCCTCAAGCACATCGACGTGATGCGCGCCTTCAATGACGACCCCGACACCGATGCCGTGATCATGATCGGCGAAATCGGCGGTCCCGACGAGGCAGAAGCCGCCCGCTGGTGCAAGGCCAACATGAAGAAGCCCGTGGTCGGCTTCATCGCCGGCGTGACTGCCCCTCCCGGCAAGCGCATGGGCCACGCCGGCGCGCTGATCTCCGGCGGCGCCGACACGGCCGACGCCAAGCTGGCCATCATGGAAGAGTGCGGCTTCACCATCACCCGCAACCCCTCCGAAATGGGCCGCCTGCTCAAGGGCCTGCTGTAAAAAGCGGCGCTCTCGGGACGTGGAACTGCGTGCACTTACGCAGTTTCACGAACAGATACAGGCAGGTATAGCGACTAAACTGCCGTCACCCAATAAAAGATCAGCGCCATGGTCATCCCATGGCGCTTTTCCATTCATAACGCGGAGTGACCATGGAATTTCTCAGCAGCGCCGACTTCTGGATCGGCCTCGTCAAGATTGTCTGGATCAACATCATCCTGTCGGGAGACAACGCCGTGGTGATCGCGCTGGCCGCGCGGTCCCTGCCGCCCGAGCAGCAGAAGAAGGCCGTCATGTTCGGTTCGGGCGCGGCCGTGGTGCTGCGGATCATCCTGACCGTGGTGGCAGCCAAGCTGCTGGAGCTGTCCTTCCTGCAGATCGTCGGCGGCTGCCTGCTGCTGTGGATCGGCTACCAGCTGCTGACCGGCGATGAGGACGGCGAAGGCGAATCCAAGGGCACCGGCTCCATGATGGCCGCCGTGCGCACCATCCTGATCGCCGACCTGGTGATGAGCCTGGACAACGTGATCGCCGTGGCCGCCACGGCCCAGGGCAACATGGTGCTGCTGATCCTGGGCCTGGCCATCAGCATTCCGCTGGTGATCTTCGGCTCGACCCTGATGATCAAGCTCATGGATCGCTTCCCCGTCATCGTCACGCTGGGCGCCGCCCTGATCGGCTGGGTGGGCGGCGAGACCATCATGAACGACAAGCTGCTGCACGGCTTCGTGGAAAACGCCCCCTGGCTGCACTATGCCGCCGCAGCGGCCGGCGCCCTCCTGGTGGTGGGCCTGGGCAAGCTCATGCAGGCCCGCAAGCCGCAGGAAGCCAGCGCGGCATAAGCGCGCCCCACCATGGCGGCGGCGCGAGCCGCAGCCATGCCCCGCAAACGCACTGCACTGGCAGTGCGTTTTTCATGGCCTGTATCCATTGCCCTATTGGCATTTCCGTATTGCCAGCACGCACGGCCAAAACGCGGGCCGCAGGCCGATGGATCAGGGCAATCGCATCTAACCCTCAGTAAAAGCAAGGCAGTACCTGAACTCCCTTCGGCGCGCATCTCCAGCGACAGAGGCCGGGTCTCGGCCCGGCTGCCGATCCCCTTTCTTGCCGCGCAGCAAGAAAGGGGCCAAAGAAATGCGCTCCACTGTCTGCGGCCCTTCGGGCAAGCTGCGCAGACACAGGGGGTAAGAAACCGCGCTGTGCCCAGGCCGAGCGTCGCGATGGCCCGAGCGGTTCCCGCTCCCCCTCCCTTGTGTCTGCGCCTGCGGCGCCCGGTTCAGGCTGCGGGCAACGCTGCCGCAGGACAGCGTTGCTTCGTGATCTGGCTTGCGCCCGTTTGCCCGAGCGTAGCGGCCATGCCGCGCAGCGAGTTGGGGCGCACCGCAGACTGAATCGGGTGACGCAGGTTTGCCCGTAGCGCAGCGCAGGGACGCAGACAGCAGGGGCGTGTTCTTGCCCCACCTTCTTGCACGAGCAAGAAGGTGGGTCGCCTCCCGGGGCGAGACCCGGCCTCTGCCGCTGGCGGCATGCATGCATCGCATTGATTTGACGTGGAATTAGATGCGATTGCCCTGGCCGATGGATGGATAAGCTCCCCAAAAGAGAGCCATTTGTGCCTGACGGCTCCGGCCATCAGGCATTAATATCGAGAAATAACAAGATGGAGCCGGCGCTGCCTGCTCCTGTTTCAAACCACCTGCAAGCAATACGGCACTTGCTGCCTGCGGTCTTGGCACGGCAACGCAGCCATGCAAGGCTTACGGCGCATGCTGAACCCGCCCACCGCCCCATGCTGCCCCCATCGCCCATTCCGCGCTCCGCACCCGCTGTCTGGCCGGCCGTGCACATGGTCGCGCGCACCGATACCGGCCTGCAACGCAGCAACAACGAGGATGCCGTCGCCATCCACCCCGATGCCCGGCCCTGGCCCCATGCCGTGCTGGCCGACGGCATGGGCGGCTACAACGCGGGCGAGATCGCCAGCGCCATGGCGGTGAAACTGGTTCCCGCCGCCCTGCAGGACCTTGGCATCGAGCCGGCCCGCATGGACACGGCGCTGCGCGACGCGCTACAACTGGCCAATAGCGCCATATTTTCCGCGGCCGGCAGCACGCCCAGCTGCCAGGGTATGGCCGCCACCGTGGTCGCGGCGGCCGTGCTCCACGAGCACATCGTTTTTGCCCACCTGGGAGACTCGCGCGCCTATGGCTGGCGCCAGGGCCGGCTGACCCGCATCACCCACGACCACTCGCTGCTGCAAAGAGAGATCGATGCCGGCCACATCCGCGAGCAGGATGCCCGCGGTTCGGGCCTGGGCCACCTGGTCACCCGCGCCCTGGGCGTGGGCCACGAGGTCGACCCCGAAATCACCCACTGGCCGCTGCAGGCCGGCGACCGTATCATGCTGTGCTCGGACGGTGTGACCGACATGCTGAGCGACGACGAGCTCGGCCGCCTGTTCGCCGGCCAGGCTCCGCTGCCCGTGCTCCTGACCGCCCTGATCGCCGCGGCCAATGCCGCAGGCGGACGTGACAATATCGGCGTCATCCTCATGGAGGCTGCGACCAGCCCGCCGGCCGCACGCCCATAGGCCGCGCCGGCTGGCGGGATCGCACAGCCAGTTCCAGGAGCCGCAAATTGTGTCAAAACAAGGTACAACGCCCGTACGGTTTCAGATAGTTACGATAATGGCAATGACCAAGGCCTGCCCTTGGCTCAAGACAGGAGCTTTTCTGCATGCCCACTCTGGTCATTTCTATCGACGGCGCCGTGATCAAGGAAATCCGGCTCACCAAGGAACACACCACCCTGGGGCGCCGGCCGTACAACGACATCGTGATCGACAACCTCTCCGTCAGCGGGGAGCACGCCGTCCTGACCCTGGGGAACGGCAACGTCACCATTGAAGACCTGCGCAGCACCAACGGCACCCACGTCAACGGCCAGACCGTCGAACGCTGCGCGCTCAAGCATGGCGACCTGCTGGACATAGGCCGCTACAAGATACGCTTCCTGAAACAGGCCGCGGGCAAGACCTCCGGGCGCCCTGCCATGGCCGAAACCGATGGCCCGGCCGGCGAGCTCGGCAGCCATTCCGGCTTTGGCGAAGCGTCCGGCTTCTCGTCCACGCTGCAAGGCGCGCCGTCGCTGCCCGCCCAGCGCCGCGCCACCATCCGCATGCTCACCGGCAGCCTGGCCGGCCAGGAAATCGCGCTTTTCAAAGTGGTCACCACGCTGGGCAACCCCGGCCTGGCCATCGCCTCCATCACGCAAAAGCCCCACGGTTTCGTGCTCACGCATATCGAGGGCGAAACCTCGGCCCTCCAGCTCAACGGCCAGACCGTCGGCCCCCTGCCCGTGCCGCTGCTGCACGGCGATACGGTCGAGCTGGCCGGCACGCAAATGCAGTTCGTGCTGGATGAATAGGCGCTGCCGCGACAGAAATGCCGGCCCGGGATGACAAAAAAGTCATCTTCAATGTATCAACATGCCAAAATCGTTCTTAATTGTGATTTTGAAACACAAAGATACGTTCAAACGGCAAAACACCGCCTGTTTACACTTGGCACAGCTTTTGCTCCCTTTCCTGGCGTCATCTACAACCGAGGGAGTAAACATGAAGCGTTCCATCCAAAAGGGTTTCACCCTGATCGAACTGATGATCGTCGTGGCGATCATCGGCATTCTGGCGGCCGTGGCACTGCCGGCTTACCAGGATTACACCGTGCGTGCCAAGATGTCTGAGGCAATTCTGGCAGCCTCCGGCTGCCGTACCTCTATCACCGAAACTGTGCAATCTACCTCTGCAGCCACCCTGCCGGCGGCAAACGCCTGGGGCTGCGAATCTGGTGTTACGGATGCCTCCGGCGTTACCACCGGCGCTCCTTCGACCTACGTCCTGTCGGTTGCAACTGACAATACTGGCAAAGTTACAGTTACCACACAAAACGTGAAGAATGTGGCACCTGCAGGTGGTGGTGCGTCGACCGCAGGCGGCCTTATTACCTTGGTTCCCCTGAAAAATACTGCCGCTTCGGGCGCACCTGCTCTTACGCCGCTAATCAATACCGATACTGGTATGAAAATTTACCAGTGGCGTTGTGGCAACGCTACCGACGGTACGACTGTAACTGCGAAGTACCTGCCGGGTTCTTGCCGCGGCTAATGTACGGTAATGCTTTGATTACCTATTAGGCCAGCATCATACGGCGCCCCTTCGGGGGCGTTTCTTTTTGCCTTATTGCTACCAAATGCGCTACGCTCCTGGCTTGGTTTTATTAATATTTAGTTTTCTGCAGAGCTTTAGTACGCTTCCCTGGAGTGCTGCACATAGTGAATCATTTGCCTTTTTGGCTGTAGTGGCTTGGGGATTGGGTATGGCTTACCACAATTCTGTGGTTCAAATTCGCTTGAATCTGCCCATCATTGCCTTCCTGTGCATCAGCTTACTAATCGCTATCCAATATGCAACCAAGCAGATTTTATTTAGCGGAGACGTGATAGCTTTATGGTTTTACTGCTGTCTGTGTCTCAGTGCTTTATTCATTGCCCAATGGCATGGCCATTATTCTGGCTGGCCCACTTCCCTCGCATTGGTATTGCTCGCCACCGCACTGACTTCTACACTCATTGCACTTATACAGGCACTAGGGGTATGGATAGACGCAGACTGGATTGCACGATACACAGGGTTTCGCCGGTCTGGCGCAAACCTGGGACAGCCCAACCATTTGGGCACACTTCTGATCATGGGCGCAGCCAGTTTGATTTACTTGGATCAACGCCTGCATATCAGCCGTTTTTTGGCGGTCTTGTTAAGCCTCCTGCTGATCGTAGGCATGGGCATTACGGAGTCGCGGACCGGATTGCTCAGCAGCATCACTTTGTGCCTCTGGTGGCTTGCTCGGGCAAAGGTATTTATTCATGCCCCGCGCTGGCCGTGGATTGCCGCGAGTATACTGATGCTTACTGGCACCATGTGGAAGTGGCCGACTATCATCACCTATATTCAGGAGGCAGGCCCTTTACCAGAAAGCGTGACAATTAACACCACCAGCAGCATGCGTCTGGAAGTGTGGCAACAGTTATGGGAAGCAGTATGGATAAAGCCTTGGCTGGGGTGGGGATTGCGTGGCGTATCCGCCGCGCTCAATGCAGTGCTGGATCATTATCCTGAAAGTCTTCCATTTACCTATGCGCACAATATCATTGTGGATATGGCCATTGGTATGGGACTGCCTTTGACAGTATTTTTCCTCTGTGCCATAGGTATTTGGATATGGCGACGGGTAAAAAATGTGCAAACAATCGAATCCTGGTATGCCGTAGGCCTGTTGATCCCCTTTGGGGTACATAGTTTATTGGAGTATCCTTTTGCCTATGCCTATTTCCTGGTGCCTGCCATGCTGGCAATTGGCATGCTGGACCAAGATTCCACATCCTCCATCAGAATAACTATCTCGCGGAAGATTATTTTTGGCTTCTTTATTTTCTTTGGCTTGCTATTGGCTAGGGTAGGCATAGAATATATAGAAATAGAAGAAGATTTTCGCATAGCAAGGTTCGAAAGTTTGAATGTCGGCCAAACACCGGTTGACCATGTGCACCCCAATATATTCTTGCTGACACAACTCAAGGCAATGGTCGCGGCCACCAGAACCATACCTCGACCCCATATGCAGTCTGAAGAATTTGAACTGCTGCGCACAGCCTCATTAAGATTTCCCTGGGTGTCGCTTCAAAATATTTATGCTCTTTCCCTGGCCCTGAATGGCAATTCGCAGGAAGCCATTCGGCAACTCAAGGTCATACGCGCCATGCACGGGGAAAAAGTGTATGCAGGAATCAAATCCAGCTGGATGGAGCTGGCTCACACCAAGTATCCGCAGTTGGATGCTCTCGCCCTGCCACCGGTGAGCAAGGATTCAAAACCGGATTAATGGAAAACAACCATGCAGAATTTGAAAATACGCCTGCGCGCCAGCGGCATCCATTTGGGCATCAGCCTGTGTATCGCCGCATTGGCAGCGGTACTGGTTTTTGGACTGTGGTACCCCTATCCTTACCGCGAAATTTCTGGTGGGCGCGAGCTTTTTTTGCTGGTGGTTGCAGTGGACGTAGTCATGGGCCCTTTGATCACGCTGGCTATTTTCAATCGTGCCAAGCCACGGCGTGAATTGCTGCTGGACTTCACGATGGTGGGCTTATTGCAGATAGCGGCCTTGACCTATGGCCTGTGGACCGTGTTTATGGCGCGGCCGGTGCATCTCGTTTTTGAATACTCCCGAATGAGCGTGGTTCATGCCATTGATTTGGACACAAACTTGCTGTCCAAGGCACCGCCTGATTTGCAAAGACTTCCTCTTACGGGTCCTACGGTCATTGCACTGCGTCCTTTCAAGGATTCCGCAGAGCAGTTGGAGGCCACGCTGGCGGCACTCAACGGAGGTTCGCTGTCGACACGAACCGACCTCTGGCAAACTTATACAAGCGCTACAGCCGAGATTCTGAAAGCAGCCAAGCCTGCTACCGAGTTGAACGCACGCTTTCCCCAAAAAGCTACCCAGATCGACCAAGCCATCCTGGCCACGGGCCGACCAGCAGCCAGTCTGCGCTATCTTCCCTTGCTAGACCGGAAAGCCGCGTGGACTGTGCTCATCGACGCTGTCTCGGTCAAGCCACTTGGCTTTCTGCCACTGGACTCTTTCTGATACTGGCCGATCCGTTGCCTGGGCGGTACGTATTCGCTATGCCGCCCGGCTCCCCGACTTCCCCCCGTGCTTGCCCACCACCCTCACGCCCTCCATCACCATGCCCTTCTCCCCTTTTTCCACGGCCTTGCACATGTCGTAGACCGTGAGCAGGGCCACCTGGAATCTGGCGCGGGCAAGCCCTGGCGCCGGCCATGCCCATCAACCAAGCCCGGTGCCGCTGCTCATCGCCGGGTTTTTTGCCAAACCGGCTCTGGCATGCGCTCAGGCCGGACCGGGAGCTTGAAGAGGGGCGGCGCCAAGGGCGTTTCTCCGGCATCTTTGGCCAGCCCGCCCCATTTTTCATGGATCAACTGGTAGGCGTTGTCGAGGTAGTCGTTGGCTTCGCCATAGCCGATACCGAACTGCCTGGCCGCAAGCAGCAGGTTGTCCGCGTTCGCCCCGGCGTCGCCATTGCGCAGCAGGCCCATGGACAATGCCTTGACTTCGAGGGCCTGCCCGCCATGGGGCGTATACGGGGCAATATCGTAGGCAGGCGATAGCTGCCAGCCGCCTTCCCTGCGCAGGAATCCATGGTTGCGCGGGTGATCGTCGCCATTGCCGACCAAAACATTGAAGGCCATGCGGCGCCACAGCTCGGCCATGTGCCCCGCAACGCCCCAGCGAAGGGCATTGCCGGCCAGGGAGAGGTATGTGCGGCCCGGCGCATCGCGGGAGGCCGTGGCTGCGCCCAGCATGGTAGCGCCGCTGGCGAAGTGCATGCGCCGGCATTTGCCGGCCGCATCGATCCAGCGGTCAAAGCGCTTGACCAGCACCGCGCCTCGCCCTCGGCGCTGAACGAATTCGACCTGCGCCGCGTCGATACCCGCCATGGCTGCCAGGGTCATGCAAAGGTATTCGCGCAGCGGCGAGGATGGGTCGTCCTTGCTGCCGGCAAACTTGGCGATCCATAGCTGCCCTTTGTGCAGGACGGTGATCTTGGGTCGCTCGCCGCCAAGGCTCGTCGATGGAAGGCGTTCAAGGCGCGTTGCGATGTGAGCATTGGACTGCGAGGGCTCCAGTTCCTCCATGACGCCAAACATCGTTTGCGAGGACTCGGGCACAAAATCCATTTTTGCCTGGATGTCGTCACAAACTTCCAGGGCTCCCACCGCATCGCCGGCAGAGTATTCCAGCACGTCGAGATCGCTCATGCTGGTCACTGCCCGGCGGCGGTACAGCATGTCCAGGCCAAACCCTTCCGGCCTGACGTCGCGGAATATGTCGAACAGGCCGCCGTAGTCCGTGGTTCTGGCTGTGCCCTTGAATCTCAGGAGCTGGCGCTGGTCCAGCGAAATCCTCCCGGAATGGGCGAGATAGGCCTCGCCGTACTGGAACTCTCCCAATGGCCTGCCTGGGTAGCCGCCCAGGGAAAACCTGCCGGCCATCGTCGGCTCCGTTGCGCCGGGGAGCCAGATCCACACGCTTTTGCGGCTCATGCGGCGCTGCCTTTCTCCCGGACACGCTTGGGGGCGTTCGCTGCGAGCAGCGCAAACTCGTGGTCATTCATTCCGACCGGCTGGATGTGAGCGATGAAGTCGTGGAGGAGGTCCAGAGCCCACAAAGCCTTGAGCCAAAAGCCCAACTGCACGTTGACGGCGCCCGCTTCGATGCTGGTGACGGTGCGAGTGGACAGATCGCTGCGGGCCGCCAATTCGGCCTGGGTCCAGCCACGCGCGATGCGAGCAATGCGGATCTTGGACGCGAGGAGAGCGGCGGCATCTTCCGCCTCGAACGGCAACAGCGCGGTGTTGGAGCTTTTTTTCACGGCATTTCCTTGAAATGGCATGATAGCAATCAGCGTTTAATTACTCAATATGCGCGATTAAATGCAACTAAACACCAATTGAATCCCACCCACACGCTCCGTGCCGGAGTGGTGCCGAAAGCCCTGTCGGGGCGCTACGCAGCCCAATCCCCCGACTTCCCCCCGCGCTTGCCCACCACCCTCACGCCCTCCATCACCATGCCCTTGTCCACGGCCTTGCACATGTCGTAGACGGTGAGCAGGGCCACCTGCACCGCGGTCAGGGCTTCCATCTCCACGCCGGTCTGGCCCGTGGTTTCCACGGTGGCGGTGCAATGCACGGCGCTGGCTTCGGGTTGCGGGTCGAACCTCAGGGTAGAAGGCCTCAGCCCAGCGGCAGACTGTGACATACAGCGCTTTGCGGGCTTGGTCGTCGAGCGGCAGCGGGGAACAAGCTGAGTATTGAATCCAGCGTCACGTAGTCGTGCTGGAATAGTGCCCTGCAAAAATCGGTTGCGTTCATCCATTCGCAGTATTCATGCAACATGAACAATAAAGAAAAATGAACAAAACGCTTGTGTTCATTTATCATTAATGTTCATGCACCATGAACAAGGAAAAAAATGAACGAGCGCACCCTTCTTGATCAAGCCATCGAAGCGGTAAGCCATGTCGTTCGCTTGCGCATTGAGGACGCAGCCTGGAGCAGCGAACCTTTCCGGGATAGCGTTGTCAGCCTGACCCGGACCGACGGCATGGTCAGCGAAACCCTTTGCGTTGAAGTCAAACACACGGTGAATCGCCTCTCCACGCTTCACATGCTTCATGATCACGCCTCAAGAATCGAGTCTCCGACACTGCTGGTTGCGCCCTACCTCTCACGCCGGATGGGAGAAGCCTGCCTGAGCATTGGATTGAATTTCATTGACGCGGCAGGCAATGCGTTCATCGACCTTCCAGGTTGCTATGTTTACATCAATGGCAGGCCGGAAAGAAAAGAGCTGTCCGCGGCAAAAAATCCCCAGGCAGCATGGACGACCAGTAACGGCCTGCGTATCGTTTTTTCCTTGCTGACCAATCCAGGCCTGATCTCGCGCACCCAGCGGGATATGGCACAGGCCGCCGGCGTCGCTTTGGGCTCCGTCGGCAGGACTCTGGATCAGCTCAAGCAGCAGGGGTATATCAGCCATTCAAAATCGCGCTCGCCACGCTTGCTTGAGGTCAATGAGCTGGCACAAACCTGGGTTCAGCATTACGGCGTTTCGCTGCGCCACAAGCTCAAGCCCAGGAAATACTCGCTCATGGGCAACGGTCACTGGTCGGAAATGGATCTGGCGAACCAGAAGGCAGCTTGGGGAAGCGAGGTTGCCGCCGACAGATTGGATGGCTACCTCAAGCCGGTTTCTGCAACGATTTACAGCTGGGAAAGGGATACCTTCCTTCAGAGCCATCGTCTCAGGCCCGATCCCGGTGGTGCTATTGAAGTTCTTGATGCATTCTGGACATTTGAACCCAACGAAAAAAATCTCGCTCCGGCATTGCTCATATACGCTGATTTGATGGAACAGCAGGACAGCCGCTGCAAAGATGCTGCTCAACGGATATGGGAGCACATGGCTCATGCTCAGCATTAGACAAGAAGCGCCGATAGATCAGACACTGCATGAGGTGCTGAGCCATGTGCGTGATGTTGCTGCGGGCTTGGACGTTGATTTTTTCGTTGGCGGCGCCATGGCGCGAGATATTTTGCTCACGCATGTGCATGGCATCCCGCAAAGCCGTGCCACACGAGATGTGGACCTTGGGGTTTATGTCAAAGAGTGGGCCGTATTCCTTGAATTGAAAAAACGCCTTGTTGAGAAGGCCCGATTCAAGGATGCACCGGGTGAATCGCAAAGATTGCATTTTCAAGGAACTCCACTGGATCTGATCCCTTTTGGAGGAATTTCCGAGGATGGCGCGACCATCTCATGGCCACCGAAGCATGATGAAATCATGAACATCGTGGGTTTTGAAGAGGCTTTTGAGGCGTCCATCATGGTCGATCTTGGCCATGATCTGGTTGTCAGGACCTGCACCTTGCCTTCACTTGCTGTTTTGAAGCTTGTTGCATGGAAAGATCGGCACAACCAGAGCAATAAAGATGCAAATGACTTCTTGCTGATTGCCGAGCGCTACGGAGAGCCTCTCAATCAGGATCGCCTTTGGGAAACAGAATCCACATTACTGGGGCAAGTTGATCATTCCTTCTTGCGTGCCGGCGCCCATCTCCTTGGCAAAGACTGTGCAGGTTTGTGCAGACCTGAATCTGTGCAGCAAATCCTCTCGATTTTCAATGACCCAAGACTCAGGCAATTACTCATCGATCAGCTTGTCCGGATCAAGGCGGGATCATTGGATGAATACATGGAGGACAAAATAGCGCAGGTCATTGACGACTTCCTGGCAGGGTTCGGCCATGGTCCGAACTGACGCAGGAATACAAACAGCAAGGCACACTTCTTCTGCCAGTTTTGCTGTGGCTGACACTCCGGCACAAGGCCTTTTACCCGAGATGCAGAAAGCCTGGCGCTACGCCGCCCAGCTCCCCGACTTCCCCCCGTGCTTCTCCAGCACCCTCACGCCCTCCATCACCATGCCCTTGTCCACGGCCTTGCACATGTCGTAGACCGTGAGCAGGGCCACCTGCACCGCGGTCAGGGCTTCCATCTCCACGCCGGTCTGGCCCGTGGTTTCCACGGTGGCGGTGCAGTGCACGGCGCTGGCTTGGGGTTGCAGGTCGAACTCCACGGCCACGCGGGTCAGGGCCAGGGGGTGGCATAGGGGGATCAGGTCGCTGGTTTTCTTGGCGGCCATGATGGCGGCGATGCGGGCCACGCCCAGCACGTCGCCCTTCTTGGCGGTTCCGCTTTGCACAATGGCCAGGGTTGCGGGCTGCATGGTGATGCGGCCTTCGGCGATGGCGATGCGGTGGGTGGCCGGCTTGGCGCCGACGTCCACCATGTGGGCCTGGCCCTGGGCGTCGAAATGGGTCAAAGAAGACATGGCTGGCTTTCTCGCGGGCCGGCGCGCTCGGCACGGCGAGCCGGTAGAAAAAATGTAACAACCTGGCAAAACGGAAATCTCGCGGCCCTGCCAGGCAACCAAGGCATGATAGTCGGGTGTCGAGGGGCCGGCGAAGGCCCGTCCCTGGTGATGAATCCGTGATTGCCATGCCATTTTTCACAAGAAAACAGCGCAAATCCCATACAGCTAAAGCACTGACAGCTTCCATTGTGATAGCAATGCAGTGCATTGCGCCGCCGGCGCTGTCCCAGGGGCTGCCCACGCTGGGGGACGGCGCCTCGTCCCTCACGACCGGGGAGGAGCGCCGGCTGGGCGACCAGATCGCCAAAGAGCTTTACCGCGACCCCGACTATCTGGACGACCCCGTGCTGCAGGAATATGTGGAAGGCATCTGGCTGCAGCTGCAGGGTGCGGCGCGCAAGCGGGGCGAGCTGTCGCCCGAGCTGGAAGAGCGCTTTGCCTGGACGCTGCTGCTGGGCAAGGACCGGCAGGTCAACGCCTTTGCCCTTCCCGGCGGCTACATGGGCGTGTACCTGGGCCTGATCGGGGTGGTCAGCAGCGGGGACGAGCTGGCCTCCGTGCTGGCCCACGAAACCAGCCACATCACCCAGCGCCATATCGCGCGGCTGATGGCGCAGCAGGGGCGGCAGACGCCGCTGATGCTGGCTTCGATGATTCTTGGAGCGCTGGCCGCCACGCGCAGCCCCGACGCGGCCATGGCCTTGATGGCCGGCGGGTCGGCGCTGGCGGTGCAGAACCAGCTCAATTTCTCGCGCGCCATGGAAAGCGAGGCCGACCGCATGGGCCACAGCCTGATGGCGCCGGCCGGTTTCTCGCCCCAGGGTTTTGTGAGCATGTTCGGCAAGCTGCAGCAGGCCAGCCGCCTGAACGACAACGGCAGCTGGCCCTATCTGCGCAGCCACCCGCTGACCACCCAGCGCATCGCCGACATGGATTCCCGCATCCCGCCCGGCAAACGCGCTGCAGGGCCGGCCCCCACGCTGGAACACATGATGATGGCCGCGCGGGCACGCGTGCTGTCCAACTACGGCGTGGAGGTGCTGCGCCAATGGGAGACCCTGCCGCGCTCCGGCAGTTTTGCCGCTCTGCCCCAGGCCGATCAGGTGGGCCAGTTGTATGCCGCCACACTGAGTGCGGTGCAGTTGCAGGACTGGAAGATTGCCAGGGAGACCATGGCACGCCTGCTCGCGGCAACCGGCGGCAACCGCGAAGCCCAGTTGCAGACCCAATGGCTACAGGCCGAGCTGGAATTCAAGGCCGGCAATGCCCAGGCCGCATTGGCGGCCCTGCCCCCGGTTCAGGCGCCGGCCACGCTGGCCGCGCCCAAGGTCGCCGCCAACGGCAATCTGGCCGGGCCGAGCCTCTCCACCGTCAATGTGGTGGAGCATGTGGCGCCGCGCCGGCCCGAGATGCTGCTGCGCAGCGAGATCCTGCTCAAGCTGCGCCAGGCCGACGCCATGACCAGCAGCTTGCAGACCTGGGTGACCGACCATCCGCAGGACGCCACGAGCTGGCAGACACTGGCGCGGGTATGGCGTGCCCAGGGGCAGGAAATGCGGGCCCTGCGCGCCGAGGCCGAGGCCCAGGTCGCGCACTATGACTACGCCGCGGCCGTGGACCGCTTCAAGGCCGCTCAGGATCTGGCGCGCAGGGCCGGCGCCAGGGCCGATTACTTCGAGGCCTCCATCATCGACACGCGTCTGCGCGCCGTGCAGGAGCAGCTACGGGAACAGACGCGCGACAAGAGCCTCAACAAATAGGCCCAGCACCGAGTAGAGCAGCGCGCCCAGCATCGCCGCGCCGAAGCCGGTGACGTGAAAGCCGCCCAGAATGCCCGAGGCCAGCCAGAACATCAGCCCGTTGACCACGAACAGGAACAGGCCCACGGTGATGATGGTCACCGGCAGGGTGAGCACGACCAGCACCGGCCGCAGCACGGCATTGAGCAGGCCGATGACCAGGGCCGCGATCATGGCCGAGCCGAAGCTGTGGATCTGCACCCCGCTGTAGAGAGATGCCACCAGCAGCAGGGCGAGGGCGCTGAGCAGCCATTTGACGATGATTTTCATGCGGCCAGCATATCCCAAGGCACAGCGCGCCGCCTCAACCCCATGGCAGCGGCTCCGCCCGGGGAAATCACCACAGCAACGAATCGTCGATCACCAGGCCCATGAACGCGGCCACGGCGGCCAGGGTGCCCGGCAGATTCCAGGCGGCAGCCGGCTTGGCCGGCTCGGCCTGCGCCGCCTCCTGCTTGGGCCGGCGCGCATCGATGACCTGCGCCGTGCCGTGCGCCTGCTGCAGTTCGGCCACCAGATCGGGCAGCGGGCCCTTGGCCAGCACGGGCGTGACCTTGGCACCGCAGGCCTGCATCACGGGCAGCATGGCGGCAAACAGCTTGTCGGCCCATTTGTCGCGCCAGTTCTCGCGTGCACGGTGGCTCACCCATTTGCTCACCCGATGCGTCATGCGCGGCGCGCAAGCCACGAGCAGCCAATGGGAAGAAGCCGCGTGGCTTGATCCCGCAAGGGCCTGGAGCATGGGCATGGCGTATGCGGCGTCATCCACGTAAACAATGATGGGATTCAAAATCTATCCTTTTTGAAGGCTGATGAAAAAGAATGCCCTCATGTTAGAGCATGTTGGGACTGCGGCGGCCGGCCACGAGCTTGCCGATCGCCAGCACCAGCAGCGCACCGGCGACATGGGCGGACCAGTACAGCGTCTTGGAGACCTGCGCCAGGCCTTGCGCATCGGTCGTGCCCAGCTTGGGGACCCACAGCCACTTTTCGGTGTTGACGAAGACGGGATCGGTCACCAGCATGCCGCCCGCAATCCAGCCCAGCAGCATGCCGCCGCCCACGATGATGATGGGAAAGCGCTCCATGAGCTTGATCACCAGCTGCGAGCCCCAGACGATGATGGGGATCGAGATCAGCAGGCCCAGCACCACCAGCAGCAGCTGGTGCTCGCCCGAGCTCTGGGCCGCGCCGGCAATGGCGATCACATTGTCCACCGACATCACCAGGTCGGCCACGATGATGGTCTTGATGGCGGCCAGCAGCTTGTCGCTGCCCTGGATGTTGTCGTGCCCGTCCTCGTCGGGGGCGATCAGCTTGATGCCGATCCAGACCAGCAGCAGGGCGCCCACCAGCTTCAGCAGCGGCAGCGCCAGCAGCGTCATGGCGAAGACGATCAGGATGACGCGCAGCACGATGGCGCCCATGGTGCCGTAGATGATGCCTTTTCTGCGCTGGGCCACGGGCAGCTTGCGGCATGCCAGCGCGATCACGACCGCGTTGTCGCCGCCGAGCAGGATGTCGATGATGATGATTTGTCCCAGCGCTATCCAGAACGGGGCATGGGTCAGAAAGTCCAGGTCCATTGATTGCTTCCTCGTTGTCGAATGCTGCCAAAAGCAAGCGTACCCAGCGCATTTGTCTGCACTTGCTTGTTCTTGGCACCAAATGGCCGATGCGACACAAGCCGAAGCGCCTGCCCGAGCGAGGAAAAACCTGGCCGGAGGGAAGTCACCTTGATCGACCGTCATCGGGTCCATCAAAGGTCTTGCTCGATTGCAGCGTGACTGCAACCCGAACGGCCGGAAGCCGAGGCTTCGTATTGACGACCGATTCGCAGCCGAGACCCCGGACCGCTGTGCAGCGGCCGTGACCGGCAAAGAGCTACTCCCCTTCGAATGGGCGGATTTCATCACAGCGTTTCCTGCGTGGCAAGTGACAAAACCCGGGCAGTTCACAGGTTTTATATAGAAAAAACCGTTTGAAATGCCTTCTTGAAAACCGCATGACGCTATATATTCGATAGCAATCTGCTTGTATCCGGGCCCTGCGTTTCGCTGCGACACGGCGCTCTTGGCGAAGTCTTATGATCCAGTCCCGGATTCCAAGCGCCCATGACTGCCATCCACATCACCGACATCGAAGCCGCCATCAACTACTGGCGCGATCGCGCCCCATCGCCCGATGGCGTGCTGCTGTCCCCCGAAGTGCGGGCCCTGGCCGAGGTGTATGCGCTGATGATCCATTACCGGGCCCACGAGGTGAGCACCCAGGGCTTCCCCGCTCATGCCATGGCGGCCTGGCTGGCCTGGTACGACACCACGCCGGACACGCCCTGCATCGCCATCTGCTCGACCAGCCAGGGGGATGAGAAATGCAAGGGCTGCGGCCGCAGCTTCGATGAAGTGCAGCTCTGGACAGCCATGGAACCCGTGGAAAAGCGCGCTGTTTGGCGCAGGATCACGGCAGAAGGCGACTCCTGGCGCTTTACCCGCTATGCCGAGCGGGCCATGGAAAAACGCGGCGGCGCCTAATCCACCATTTCGCACCGCGGCAGTGCGATGTTGTGTTGCGCCTAAGATGGCCGGCTGTCCATTGCCTTCGGTCCACCGCCTGCCGCCGTCCATGCCAGCCTCTCCATCGCAAGCCTGCCCTTTCTGGCCCGCCACGGCGGCCCGGCTGCGCGAGCGCGACGCCGCCAGGCTCAATATCGGCCCCCGTCAGGCAGCACGGCCCTGAGGCGTCGCCCTGAGCGGAACCGGGCGGCGCAGCACTCCAGGCAGACGCACAGCAGCCTTGCACAGGGGCACTCGACCAGCTGACCGTCACGGCCTTACCGCATCCTCGCAGCCCGCCACCGGCGGGCCGTCCCATGGAGCCGGCCACGGCTCCATCAGGGCAGAGCCGCGCCTTGGCCGCGGGTCTGCGGCGGAGCACAACCATGACAACAGCAATGGCCGTCTCGGGCGGGATGCCCGGCAGCGCCTCCTTGAGTACCTCCCTGGACTGGCTCAAAGCCGGCTGGCACAGCCTCATCGGCAGCCGCCGGCCGCAGGCGCTGGCCAATCCCGTGACCGAGCTGCGCATCGACGTGATGCAGCCCCTGATCGATGGCGAGCTGGAGGCCATTTACGACGGCCTCTACCAGCCGGGCAGCAGGCTCCACGGCCTGCAGCGCCGCCCGCTGCACGATCCGCAGTTCTGCCTGCACTGGCGCGAGGCCGACGGCGAGTGGTATGCCTATGTGGAGGATCTGCCCCGGCGCAGACTGGCTGGGCTCGCGGTGTTCAACCGCCTCGTCGAGGTGGACAAGCGCACGGACCGGCATGTGCGCTCGCCCCACTCGCGCTTCGCGCCGCACTACCAGCGCCGCGGGCTGGCCAGCGCCGTCTATCGCGGCGTGCTGGATGCCGGCACCTGCCTGCTCAGCGGCGCGCGCCAGTCGCCCGGCGCGCACGGCCTGTGGAATCACCTGGCGCGCAGCTACGAAAGCCATTACGTGGGCATTGCCGAGACCAAGCGCCTGCGGCACCTGGGCCGCGAGGTGCCGCAGGCCTGCGTGCTAGACCGGCTGGCCACGCGCCGCCTGCTGCTGGGCCGCAACCGGCCGCTGCAGGACTTCGCCCGCATGGTGAAGATGGAGCTGCCGCCCGGGCAGCCCTGAGCCTCAGAGCGTATTTATTTCCAGCGCGCAGGCTCCACGAACACCGTGCCCAGCGGGCTGGACAGCGTCAGCTGGCCTTCCTGGATGGTGGCCTGCAGCTGCATGCTGCGCTCGGCCAGGCTGCCGAGCTGCTTGGCGACCTCGGAGTCGATGTAGAGCACTTCCAGCTTGTCCTGGCGGTTGACCTTGCCCTCGATGCCTTTCCACCAGACATGGGCCGCGTGGTTGAAGGGATAGACCAGCACATGGTCGGACTTGTTGCAGGCCTTGGTAATCGGCTTTTCCTCGGGCTGGCCGACTTCGATCCACAGGCGTTTCTGGCCGGTGAAGTCGGTGATGTGCACGTCCGGGTCGTCGGGGTCGGACAGGCCCACGCCAAAGCCCAGCGTGCCGTCGCCGTTGCACAGGTCCTGCAGCTGGTGGGCGTTGAGCGCCAGGGCCACGAGGCGCACCATCATGCGCTCGTCGGTCTCGCTGGGGTGGCGCGCCAGGGTCAGGTTGTGGTCGGCGTAGTAGCCGTGATCTATGTCGGCAATCGACAGATTGGCTTTGAAGATGGTGGACTTGATGGCCATAAGAACTTGTTGTTGGTGTGTGTTGGGCTGCTGGATCAAGTCACCACCGCGCGCAATCTTGGCAACTGGCGTGGCGCAAATCAGGGGGACACCGAGCAAGGGCCGCCCCGCAGCGAGGGTGTCGACACCCTCCCGCATTGCGTAGCAAAGCGGGAGAGGGGGAAGGCGCAAAGCGCCTCAGGGGGAGTTTTGCTTAGACGCGCTTGGCCAGTTCGGCAGCCTTGCCGATGTAGGAAGCAGGCGTCATGGCCAGCAGGCGGTCCTTGTCGGCCTGGGGAATTTCCAGGCCGGTGATCAGGCGGTGCAGGTCTTCGGCCAGCACGGTCTTGCCGCGCGTGACTTCCTTGAGCTTTTCGTAGGCGCCCTGCACGCCATAGCGGCGCATCACGGTCTGGATGGGCTCGGCCAGCACTTCCCAGGCGTGGTTCAGGTCGTCCTGCAGGCGCTCTTCGTTGAGTTCCAGCTTGTTCAGCCCGGTCATCAGCGAGGAGTAGGCCAGCACGGCATAGCCCATGGCCACGCCGATGTTGCGCAGCACGGTGGAGTCGGTCAAATCGCGCTGCCAGCGGCTGATGGGCAGCTTCTCGGCCAGGTGCTTGAGCAGGGCATTGGCCAGGCCCAGATTGCCTTCGCAGTTCTCGAAGTCGATGGGGTTGACCTTGTGCGGCATGGTCGAGGAGCCGATTTCGCCGGCCTTCAGGCGCTGCTTGAAGTAGCCCAGGGACACATAGCCCCAGATGTCGCGCGACAGGTCGATGAGGATGGTGTTGGCGCGGGCCATGGCGTCGAACAGCTCGGCCATGTAGTCGTGCGGCTCGATCTGGATCGAATAGGGCTGGAAGCTGATTCCCAGGCCCTTGGGCTCAGCGGACTCCACCACGCTCCGGCTGAAGGCTTCCCAGTCGAACTCGGGCCAGGCCGACAGGTGGGCGTTGTAGTTGCCCACGGCGCCGTTCATCTTGCCCAGGATCTTCACCCCGGCGATGTTGGCGGCGGCCTTTTGCAGGCGCACCACCACGTTGGCGATTTCCTTGCCCACGGTGGTGGGCGATGCCGTCTGGCCGTGCGTGCGGCTCAGCATGGGCACGTCGGCGTACTGGTGGGCCATCTCGCGCAGCTTGGCGATGATGGCGTCCACGGCGGGCAGCAGCACGGTGTCGCGGCCCACGCGCAGTTGCAGGGCGTGGCTGGTGTTGTTGATGTCTTCGCTGGTGCAGGCAAAGTGCACGAACTCGGCGGCCTTCTGCAGCTCGGCGCGGCCGTCGAACTTGGACTTGATCCAGTACTCCACGGCCTTCACGTCGTGGTTGGTGGTCTTCTCGATGGCCTTGATGGCGTCGGCATCGGCTTCGGAGAAATTAGCCACCAAAGCGTGCAGATAGTCGCGCGATCCAGCGGACAATGGCGCGAATTCGGCAAAACCGGCATCCGACAAGGCGATGAACCAGGTCACCTCCACCTGGACACGGCGGTGCATATAGCCGTATTCGCTCATGATGGGGCGCAGGGCGGACAGCTTGGCGGCGTAGCGGCCGTCCAGAGGAGAGATGGCGGTGAGGGAGGACAGGTTCATGGTGGCGCAATTGTAGGTGTGTCGCATCAGTTGCGTGCGCCGGCGGGTTGCTTGCAGCCGTTGCCAGTCACCGGCCCTGCAAGCATTGCTGACAAATACGGCATGCACGGAGCCGGCAAATCCCATGCCAACGCATAGAATCGGTGCGCCGGCCCACTGCCGGTGACCTGTGTCACGGAACAGCAGCTATGAAACTGATCGGCTCCACCTCCAGCGCCTATGTACGCAAAGTCCGCGTCGTGCTGGCAGAAAAGAAGCTGGACTATCAATTCATCGAAGAGAACCCCTGGGAGGCAGACCACACGCCCGGCACCGGCAATCCGCTGGGCAAGGTGCCGCGCCTGGTCATGGAGGGCACCGAAGCCATCTTCGATTCGCGCGTCATCGTCGAATACCTGGACACGCTCTCGCCCGTCGGCAAGCTCATTCCCGGCACGGGCCGCGAGCGCGCCGAAGTCAAGACCTGGGAAGCCCTGGCCGACGGCCTGCTGGACGCCGGCGCCCTGGCCCGCCTGGAGGCCAGCTGGCCCGGCCGCGGCGAGATGCAGCGCTCCCAGGCCTGGATAGAGCGCCAGATGGACAAGGTCCAGGCCGCGCTCAAGGTCATGTCCCACGGCCTGGGCGACAAGCCCTTTTGCTGCGGCGGCAACCATCTGACGCTGGCCGACATCAGCGTGTGCTGCGCCCTGGCCTGGCTGGATTTCCGCTTCCCCGCACTGCAATGGCGTGCCGAGCACCCGAATCTGGCCGCCCTGCTGGCCAAGCTCGGCGCCCGCCCCAGCTTCACCGCCACCGAGCCTCACTGACCCCCTGAGTCGCTTCGCGCCTTCCCCCTGGAAGGGGGACGACAGCCTTTGCTGCGGGGCGGCCCTTGCTGGCTGTCCCCCGCCTGGTACGCGCCAGCTTCATGCGCAATGCCATGGATAACCGAGGGGCGCATGCGCCGCACCAAAGAAAAAGGCCACTGATCAGTGGCCTTTTTGCTGCGTAATAAAAAAGTTGCGAAGCATCCCGAAACGAATTAAGAGAGGGAGGGAGGAGAAGCGCTCCGGGGCGTTCATTGGGCAGGCCCAAAGGCTTCGCAACATGAAATCGTCTAAGGCATTTTCCCTGATTCACACTGGTTTCATCAATAGATGCGTCACTTTTGCAGAAGTTCCACCCCCCACGGGTCTCGAATTTGTAACAATTTGAGGAGTGCCGCTTTTTGCCTGTAGGCCAATTTCGATCATTGCTGCCGGAACCGCCCAGCGAGGCGCCAGGCGGCCCGGCAGGGCTCAGTTTTCATCGCCGGGCCGCCCCAAGATGAAAAGCGCCCCTCCTGGAGGGGCCGCGACCACGCGCAGCGGGGAGCGCGGGGCGTCATTTGCCGGAAGCAGCAAACACGGCGCCCCACAGCGCCAGCACCGCATCACGCTGCACCGCGGCCTGTTCAGGCGGCAGTTGGCCCGGGCGCTCGTCCAGCCGCGCCACGTGCTGCAGGCGGCGCAGCTCGCGGTAGGCCTTGGCCGCCGCATAGCCCACGCCGGCCGGCAGCAGGCCCGCATCCTCGGCGCGCTGCAGCAGCGCGATATTGCCCACGTTGGCGATCAGCTCGGCATGCGCGGCCGATTGCGACAACACCAGGAACTGGACCGCGAACTCCACGTCCACCATGCCGCCCGGGCTGTGCTTGACGTCGAACAGGCCGCCGCGCACGGGGTGGGCGCTGCGCACGCGCTCGCGCATGGCCACGATCTCGGTGCGCAGGGCCGATGCGTCGCGCGGCGCCGTGATCACGGCTTCGCGCACGGCGTCGAAGCGCTCGCGCAGCTTCATGTCCGTGGGGGCCCGGCCCGGCGGCGGGAAATCGCGGCTGCCCAGCACGAAGCGCGCGCGCGTCATGGCCTGGTGTTCCCAGGTCCAGGCGGTATTGCTGCCGCGCTGCTGCTGGTAGTTGGCATAGGACTCGAAGCTGGTCACCAGCAGGCCCGAGTTGCCGTTGGGGCGCAGCGCGGTGTCGATCTCGAACAGATCGCCCTCGCCCGTCTTCACGGTCAGCCAGTTGATGAGCTTGCGCACAAAGGCCGCGTAGACCTCGGGGGCGCGCTCGTCCTCGTCGTCGAACACGAAGACGATGTCCAGGTCGCTGCCGTAGCCAAGCTCCTTGCCGCCGAGCTTGCCGTAGCCGATGATGCCGAACTGGGGCGACTCCCGGTGGCGGTTCTTGAGCCGCGCCCAGCACCACTGGGCCGTGACGCGCAGAATGCTGTCGGCCAGCGCGCTCAGGTCGTCGGCCACCTGCTCCACGGCGATGCGGCCTTCCACGTCACGCGCCAGCGTGCGGAAGACTTCGGCATGGTGGGCACGGCGCAGCAGATTGAGCAGGGTTTCGTCGTCGTCCTCGCCCGTGGACTGCAGGGCCGCCAGGCGCAGCGCCAGCTCGCGCTCGAAGTCCGCGGCGACGAAGCGCTCCTCGAGGATGGCATCGCCGGCCAGTTCGTCGATCACGCCCGGATGCTGCTGCAGGTAGCGCGCGGGCCAGCGGGCCGCGCCCAGCAGGTGCAGCAGCCGCTCGTGCACGGAGGGGCGCTCCAGCAGCAGCGCCAGATAGCTTTCGCGGCGCAGCAGGGGCTCCAGCCATTGCAGAAAGCGCTTGGCGGCCTCTTCGGCCACCTGGCCGCCCTCCACCCATTGCGAAGTACGCTCCACCAGGCGGAACAGGCGTCCGCGCGCCTCGTCGCGCAGCCCGGCGATGCGGGCGTTGCCGCGCCAGTCGGCCACCTGGCCGGCCAGCACGGGCGGCAGCAGCTCGATCAGGTCCTCGATCTCGCGCGGCGTGGACGCGCTGTTCGCCACCGTCCTGGCGCCGCCACAGCGGCCGTTGCCGCACTGCGGGGCGTCGCCGCCGAGCAGGGTGTCGAACTCCTGGGCCACCAGTTCGCGGTGCTCGTCGAGCTGGTGCAGGAAAGCGCGGGTATCGGCATAGCCCAGGGTCTGCGCAATCCACAGCAGATCGTCGTCGCGCGTGGGCAGCACATGGGTCTGCTGGTCGTCCAGGTACTGGATGCGGTGCTCCACCCGGCGCAGAAAGACGTAGGCCTCGCCCAGGGCCCGGGCGATGTCCTGGCTCATGAGGCCGGAGCGGGCCAGGCGCTGCAGCGCCTCCAGCGTGGGGCGGCAGCGCAGCTCGGGGAACTGGCCGCCGCGCACCACCTGCAGCAGCTGCACGATGAACTCGATCTCGCGTATGCCGCCGCGCGACAGCTTCACGTCGTTGGCGCGCTCGGGATGGCCGGCGCTGCGCTTGGCCGCGTGCTCGCGGATCTGGCGGTGCAGCACGCGCAGGGCGTCGAACACCGCGTAATCGAGATAGCGGCGGAATACAAAGGGCAGCACCACGGCGCGCAGGGCCTGGACATTGGACGAGCGTAAGCAGGCGCCAGGGGCCACGACGCGGCTCTTGAGCCAGGCAAAGCGCTCCCATTCGCGGCCATGGGTCTGCAGGTATTCCTCCAGCGAAGCCAGCGACACGGCGGCCGCGCCCGAATTGCCGTTGGGCCGCAGGGCCAGGTCCACGCGGAAGACCAAGCCGTGCTCGGTGGTGTCGCCGACCAGGCTGTAAATGCCCTTGACGGCGCGCGCGAAGTATTCGTGATTGGAGATGACGCCGCGGCCGTCGCCCTGGCCGGCCGTTTCGCCGTCGTGCTCGTACACGTAGATCAGGTCGATGTCGCTGGAGACATTGAGCTCGCGCGCGCCGAGCTTGCCCATGCCGACCACCCACAGCTGCACCGGCTGACCGTCCGGTCCGCGGGGTGCGCCGTGGCGGGCGTCCAGGTCGGCGCGCACCTGGGCGCAGGCCCGGTCCAGCGCCAGCTCGGCCAGCTCGGTCACGGCGCGGGTCACCAGGACCAAAGGCGCCTGCTGCTCGCAGTCGAGCACCATGGCCCGCTCCATCACCAGCTGGCGCAGCACGCGCAGGCTGGCCGACAGGTCCAGGCCGCGCTGCTGCAGGGCGGCCAGGGCCTGCTCCATCAGCGCCTTGTCCGGCGCACCCGGCGGCAGCGCCTCGAACCAGCCGTCATACCGGCGATGCAGGCGCTGGTAAAAACGTGAATACCGGGCCAGGGAAGAATCATTCACGGCGTTATCTGCCATTGCGTACTTTTGTGGATTGCATACGGACCGCAAAAACATGGCTGCGGCTTGCCGTGGCAGGACGACCCGCTGCAACCGATGGTTACCGCGCGCGCCTCCCCTCCAGTGGGGAGGCCATAATTCCAGCCATTACATACGCCGCAGATGATCGAACCGAAACCGCACCCGACTCGCCTGATCCACAGGCTGGCCAGCTTGGCACGGTGGTCTTTGGGGCTGGTCCTGGCCTTGTGGCTGGCCGCCGCCACCGTGTGGGGAGTGCTCCATCTCTGGATTGTGCCGCGAATCAGCGAATGGCGCCCCGAGCTGGAATCCCTGGCCTCGCGCACCCTGGGTATACCTGTGACCATAGCGTCCCTGTCGGCCCGCCGCGACGGACTGGTGCCTGCGTTCGAGCTGGGCGACGTGGCGCTGCACGATCCCGCCAGCGGCGGCCAGGCCCTGCACCTGGCCAAGGTGGTGGTGGCCGTATCGGCGCGCTCGCTGCTCACGCTGGGCGTGGAGCAGATCTATGTGGAAGCGCCCGAGCTGACCATACGCCGCGCGCAGGATGGACAGATTTTCGTAGCAGGCATCGCAGTCACCACCAGTGGTTCAGCCCAGAAAAACCATGCAGACTGGCTGCTGTCCCAGCCCGAGATCGCGCTGCGCCGCGGCACGGTGCAATGGATTGACGACAAGCTCCAAGCCCCGCCCCTGGCTCTGCACGACGTGGACCTGGTGCTGCGCAACAAGGGCTGGAGCCACTCGCTGCGCCTGGACGCCACCCCGCCCGAATCCTGGGGGCAGCGCTTCAGCCTGGTGGGGCGCTTCAAGGAGCCCCTGCTGTCCGTGCACGAGGGACGGATCGAGCGCTGGAGCGGCCAGGCCTTCATGGACTTTGCGCAGGTGGACCTGTCCCAGCTGGGGCAGTATCTGGAACCCCAGGAATGGAAGCTGCAGCAGGGCAAGGGCTCGGTGCGCGCCTGGCTGGAAATCGGCCGCGGCCAGCCCGTGGGCATGGTGGCCGATGTGGCCGTCGAGGCGCTGCAGCTGCAGTGGAAGGACAAGCCCCGGCCCCTGCAGCTGCAATCCCTGCAGGGACGCCTGAGCGCCAGGAGCCAGAACGGTTACCAAAGCGACTATCAGTTGGCCGTCCAGGGCCTGAGCTTCACCACGGGCGACGGCCTGCCCTGGCCCCGGGGCGACTTCAGCCTCCACTACCAGCCCACGGGCGCCACGGAGCAAGGCCTGCAGGGCGAGCGCGGCGAATTCCGCGCCGACGGCGTCGACCTGGCCATCGCCGCCCAGGTGCTGCGCCGCCTGCCTGTTCCCGAGGCCCTGCAGACCCGGTTGCAGACCCTGGCGCCCTCGGGCCTGCTGCGCCAGCTGCAGCTGTCCTGGCGCGGACCGGCCGACGCCCCGACCCACTACAAGGCCTCGGGCCAGTTCGAGCAGCTGGAGCTACGGGGCCAGCCTTCGGCAAAGGGCCCCGGGCACACCGGGGTTCCCGGCTTCACCGGTGTCTCGGGCCAGTTCGCCTTCGACCAGGACAGCGGCCGCGCCCGGATCGGCAAGACGGCCCAGGGCCGGCAGGCCGTGCTGAGCTTTCCGGGTGTTTTCGAGGACCCCGACATTCCCCTGGATGCGCTGGAGGCCACCGTGCAGTGGCAGCTGCAGGGACAGGGTCGGGACAAGGTCCTCAAGGTCCAGGTGCCGCAGCTGCGCTTTGCCAACGACGACATGGCGGGCCAGCTCCAGGCCAAATGGCAAACGGGTGGACAAACGGATGGGCCGACCGGTGCCGGCGGCGAGGCCGAGCCCCGCTTTCCCGGCCTGCTGGAGCTGCAGGGCCAGCTCGGCCGTGCCAACGGCGCACGCATCCACCGCTATCTGCCCCTGGAAGTGGGCGACGATGCGCGCCGCTATGTGCGCGAGGCCGTCACGGCGGGCCAGGCCAGCGCCGTGAACTTCAGGGTCAAGGGCGATCTCGAACATTTCCCGTTCGAGAAACCGCACAAGGACGGAAAAAGCCGGGGCGACTTCCATGTCGAAGCCAAGGTCCACGATGTGCATTACCAGTACGTGCCGGCTTTTCTGCTGTCGCCGGGCGAAAAGCCCTGGCCCGCCCTGACCCGGCTCTCCGGGGAGCTGGTCTTCGACCGGAACTCCCTGCATGTGCGCAAGGCCCGGGGGATGCTGGGCAGCGGCGCGGTGGTGCTGGACGAAGCGCAGGCCGTGGTGGACGACTGGAACCAGACCGAGGTCGAAGTCCAGGCCAAGGCCCACGGCCCGCTGGGCGACATGCTGGGGATCGTGCAGACCTCCGCCCTGTCGGCCCTCACGGAGCATGCGCTGGACGAAAGCCGCGGCGACGGCCCCGCCAGGCTGGCGCTCAAGTTGCACCTGCCCATAGCGCACACGCAGCGCAGCAAGGTCAGCGGCGCGGTGGAGCTGAACGGCAACTCCGTGCATATCGTGCCCGAGGCACCCGTGCTCAGCCAGGTGCGCGGCACGGTGCAGTTTTCCGATACCGGCTTCAGCCTGACCGGCGTGCAGGCCCGGGCGCTGGGCGGCGCCGTCAAGATCGAAGGCGGGATGAAGCCGGCGGCGGCCCATGCGACGGCGAGTGCCTCAGGCAACACCGCGCCGCCCGTCCAGATCCTGGTGCAGGGCCTGGCCACGGCCAAGGGGTTGCAGGAAGCCAGGGAGCTCGGCCGCTTGGCCCAGATGGCCGGGCATCTGCAGGGCCAGGCCCGCTACAGCCTGCAGCTGAATCTCCACAAGACCACCGAATTCACCTTCCAGAGCGATCTGCAGGGCATGGGCCTGCAATTGCCGGCGCCGCTGGGCAAGCCCGTCCAGGATGCCCTGCCCGTGCGCATCAGCCGCCGCCAGCTCGCGCCCGGCGCGGACCAGCTGAGCGTGCAATGGGGCAGCGCGGGCGCAGCGCTGATTGAAAGAAAGCTGCAGGACGGAGCCGCCCAGGTGCAGCGCGGCAGCTATGTGCTGGCCCAGGGCGCCCAGGCCGACACCGCCAGGCTGCCGCCCCAGGGCGTGACGGCGCGCGTGGAACAGCCCCGGCTGGACCTGGACGCCTGGACCGAGCTGCTGCAGGGCCTGGCCGGCGCAAGCCCGGCAGCCACCGACGGCGGCAAGGCCGCCGGCGCCGCGGACGGCCTGCGCCAGTACCTGCCGCAGCAGTTGGCGCTCAAGGCCGGCGAGCTCAGGCTCCATGGCCGCCAGCTGCACGAGGTGGCGGTGCAGGCCAGCCATGCCGGCAAGGCCTGGAGCAGCCAGATCACGGCCCGCGAGCTGGCCGGCAATATCGAATACCGCGAAGGCTCGCCGCAGGAGCCCGCGGGCCAGGTCATCGCCAGGCTGTCGCGCCTGACCATTCCCGATGCGGAAAGCGGCCTCGACCTCGTCAACGAGCAGGATTCCGCGGTGCGCGAGCTGCCGGCCCTGCAGATCTCCGTGGACGATTTCCGCCTGGGCGCGCGCGCGCTGGGGCATTTGGAGGTCCAGGCGCGCAACCAGCTGCTGGCCGGCAGCCCCGGCGTGCGCCAGTGGCAGCTGTCGCGCTTCGACATCAGCACCGCCGAGGCCAGCCTGGCGGCCAACGGCCAGTGGTCCATACGCCATGGCGACAAGGCCCACCCCGGCGACACGCAGCTGCACTTCAAGCTGGCCCTGCGCGACGCCGGACAGTTGCTCAAGCGCTTCGACATGCCCGGCGTGGTCGCCAACGGCCAGGGCAGCCTGCAGGGCGACATCGCCTGGACGGGCTCGCCCATCACGCCCGACTTCAAGACCATGTCCGGCGCCGTGCATGTGGACGTGCAGAAAGGCCAGTTCCTCAAGGCCGACCCCGGCCTGGCCAAGCTGCTGGGCGTGCTGAGCCTGCAGGCCCTGCCACGGCGCCTCACGCTGGATTTCCGCGACGTATTCCGTAACGGCTTTTCGTTTGACTTCATGCGCGGCGACGTGCAGATTCAGAAAGGCATGGCCCGCACCAACAACATGCAGATGAAGGGCGTCAATGCGGCCGTGCTGATGGAAGGCTCGGCCGACATCGACAAGGAGACCCAGGACCTGCACGTCGTCGTCGTGCCCGAAATCAACGCCATGACCGCCTCGCTGGTGGCAACCGCCATCAATCCGGTGGCGGGCTTGGGCAGCTTTCTGGCCCAGATGATTCTGCGCGGCCCGCTGATCGCGGCCAACACCAAGGAATTCCAGATCCGCGGCAGCTGGGACGACCCCCAGGTCGTGGAGCTGCCGCGCCGCGCCTCGAAGAAGGGCGCGGCGGAAAGCCCCCCCTCGGATGAACCGGGCAGCAATGCGAAGATGCCCGAACCGGCACCGCCGGCCGCGGAAAGCCCGGACCGCCCCGCCGGCCCTGATGCCAAGGAGACTCCATGAAGATTGCAGCCCTACAGATGGTGTCCGGCCCCGACGTCCAGCGCAATCTGGCGCAGGCCAGGCTGCTGATGCAGCAGGCAGCCGCGCTGGGCGCCGAGCTCGTGGCCCTGCCCGAATATTTCTGCGCCATGGGCCCCGGGGACGCGGCCAAGCTCGCCCTGCGGGAAGACTTCGGCCACGGCCCCATCCAGGACTTTCTCGCGCAGGCCGCGCGCGAGCTGCGGCTCTGGGTGGCGGGCGGCACCCTGCCGCTGGCCGCCGCCGACGACAGCCATGTGCTCAACAGCAGCCTGCTGTTTTCCCCGCAGGGCGAATGCGTGGCGCGCTACGACAAGATCCACCTGTTCCATTTCGACAACGGCAGGGAGCGCTACGAGGAAGCCGCTTCCGTGCAGGCCGGCCGCCGGCCCGTGGTCTGCGACGTGCAGGCGCGCAGCGGCGAGACCTGGCGCCTGGGCCTGAGCGTCTGCTACGACCTGCGCTTTCCCGAGCTGTACCGCGCGCTCAGCGCCCTGGGGGCCGATGTGCTGCTGGTGCCCAGCGCCTTCACCCACACCACGGGCCAGGCGCACTGGGAGACGCTGCTGCGCGCCCGCGCCGTGGAAAACCTGGCCTATGTGCTCGCGCCGGGGCAGGGCGGCGTGCATGAGAACGGGCGGCGCACCTGGGGCCACAGCATGCTGATCGATCCCTGGGGCGAGGTGCAGGCGCTGCAGGCCAGCGGCCCGGGCATCGCGCTCGGAGAGCTGAGCCATGAACGCCTGCGGCAATTGCGGCAACAATTGCCGGCTTTGAACCATCGCGTGCTGTGAGCCTTTCCTTCCCCCACCCCGCCGAGCCGGGAGCCGATCCGTTCTCCCACTGGCCGTGGCGCCGCTGGCGCCAGGCCTGGCGGCGCTGGTCGCTGTGGAGCCTGCTGGTCATCCTGGTCATCAGCATGCTGGTGACCATGGTCTGGCTGGCCGGGCGCTACGAGGCCTCCCAGGTCCAGGACAAGCTGGAGCGCGACGCCATCAATGCCACCGGCGACATCCGCGTGGCTCTCAACCGCAATCTGCAGGACCTGCAGGCCCTCAACACGGCCGACGACGACATCGCCGCCTGGAAGGTCCGCGCCGCCGGAGTCCTGCAGGTGCGGCGCGAACTCATGCGCATCGAATGGCGCAGCGCGGACCTGCGGCTGCGCGCCCACGCGGAAACGCCTTACCGCTCCATCAACTGGGGCGACCACAGCCTGCTGCCCGAGTCCTCCCTGACCTGCACCCACGCCCGCCGGCTCAACGGACCGTCCTATTCGCCCAGCCACTTCCAGCTGCTGGGCGAGGGCCTGGGCACCGAGACCATGGACGTCTGCCTGCCGCAGACGCACAACGGCCACCTGGTGGGCTATGTGATCGGCACCTACAGCCTGCAGGGCATTCTGATGTCCCAGGTGGGCAAGACCCTGCCGCGCACGCAGGAGGTCTCCTTCACCGAGCCGGACGGCACGCGCCTGGCGCTGTTGGGCGCAGCCTGGCGCGGCTCGCGCATGTTCACCTCCCAGCAGCTGCTGGACCTGCCCGGCAACACGCTGGTGCTGCGCATGGACAGCTGGCACCGCGCGCCCAGCGTCTTCCCGAACGTGATGACGGCCCTGGTCACGCTGATGTCGATCGCGCTGGTCTCCGTCGTGGTGGTACTGGTGCGGGACAACCGGCGGCGCCTGCGCGCCGAGCGCGATCTGGGCGATGCACTGGCCTTCCGCAAGGCCATGGAGGACTCGCTGGTCACGGGCATGCGCGCCCGTGACCTGCAAGGCCACATCACCTATGTCAACCCGGGTTTCTGCAATATGGTGGGCTTCACGGCCGAGGAACTGCTGGGCCTGAACGTGGCGCCCTACTGGCCACCGGAACTGGCCGAGGAATACATCCAGCGCCGCGACCACCGCATCTCCGGCGCCTCGCCGCCGCCAAGGGAAGGGCATGAAAGCGTCTTCATGCGCAAGGACGGCACACGCTTTCCGGTGCTGGTCTTCGAAGCCCCGCTGATCAACGCCCAGGGCATGCACACGGGCTGGATGAGCGCCTTCGTCGACATCAGCGAGCAGCGCCGCATGGAGGAGCTCTCGCGGGCCTCGCAGGAGCGCCTGCAGGCCACGGCCCGCCTGGCCACCGTGGGCGAGATGGCCTCCCTGCTCAGCCACGAGCTCACCCAGCCGCTGGCCGCCATCTCCAGCTATGCCACGGGCTCGCTCAACATGCTGTCCCACACCCCGCCGCCCGCCCACGCACTGCAGCAGCAGGACCTGCGCAGGGCCATGGAGCACATCGGCGCCCAGGCCGAACGCGCGGGCCGCGTCATCAAGAGCGTGCGCGACTTCGTGCGCCGGCGCGACCAGTCGCGCGAGCTCATCAGCGCGGCCGAGCTGTTCGAGGCCGTCCAGCCCCTGGTGAACCTGCAGGCCCGCAAGCTCGGAGTGCAGGTGCGCATCGAGGTCGAGCCCCAGCTGCCGCCCGTGCTGTGCGACCCCACCATGGTCGAGCAGGTGCTGCTCAACCTGGCCCGCAACGGCATGCAGGCCATGGATTCGCTGCAGGTTCCGGCCCGCGTGCTGGCGCTGCGTGCGCGCCACAATGAGAGCTACGGCCAGCGTTGGGTAGAATTTTCCGTAGCGGACTGCGGTGTCGGCATCCCTCCCGAGGTGGCCGAACAGCTGTTCACGCCCTTTTTCACCACACGGGCGGAAGGCATGGGGCTGGGCCTGAGCCTGTGCCGCACCGTCGTGGAGCAGCATGGCGGACACCTGGTTCACCGCCCCAACAACCCGCAGGGCACGGAATTCGTGTTCACGCTGCCGGCGCACGGCGAGTAGGAAGAGCCTAGTTTTCATGGAACCTGTACCCGACGCTACCGTCTATATCGTGGATGACGACGCCAGTGTGCGCGACGCGCTGGCATGGCTGCTGCGCTCGCGCCGCCTGCTCAGCGAATGCTATGACAGTGCCGAGGCCTTCGAGGCCATGCTGCAGGCCAGGCCCCAGGTGAACCGCCCCAGCTGCCTGCTGCTGGACATGCGCATGGGCGGCATGAGCGGGCTGGCCCTGTTCAACCTCATGCTTGAGCGCGGCCAGACGGCCACCATGCCCGTGATCTTCCTGACCGGCCACGCCGACGTGCCCACCGCAGTGGACACCGTCAAGCGCGGCGCCTTCGATTTCTGCGAGAAGCCGTTTTCCGACAACGCGCTCGTCGACCGCATCGAGCAGGCACTGGCCGTCTCGGCCAAGCACCTGGAAGAGCGCCATGCCGGCGAGGCCGTGCGCAGCCGCCTGAACGAACTCACCGAGCGCGAACAGGACGTGATGCGCCTGGTCGTCGAAGGCGTGCCCAACAAGCTGATCGCCGACCAGCTCGACATCAGCGTGCGCACCGTGGAAGTGCACCGCGCCCGCGTCTTCGACAAGATGCAGGTCAAGTCGGCCGTGGAATTGGCGAATCTGCTCAGAAACACCCCCTGAGGCGCTTCGCGCCTTCCCCCAGGGGGGACGGCACCCTCGCTGCGGGGGCGGCCCTTGCTTGCTGCCTCTGACGTGGGACAGCGCCAGTCCCGCAGGGCAGCTCCAGCAAAAAGCCCCGCTTGAAGCGGGGCCTGTCGCATCGGCGTGTGCGGGATTACTGGTGCGCGCGTTCGCCCACGAAGATTTCCACGCGGCGGTTGCGGGCGCGGCCTTCGGCCGTGCTGTTGGAGGCAATGGGCTGGCGCGAGCCCATGCCCTGCACCTGGATGCGGGTGCCGCCCACGCCGCGCGAGGCCAGGTAGTTGCGCGTGCTCTCGGCGCGATGCAGCGACAGCGGATCGTTGACCGCATCGGAGCCGGTGCTGTCGGTATGGCCGATGATGCGCACCTCGGCATTCGGATTGTTGCGCAGGCCGTCGGCGAAGCGGTCCAGGATGGGGGCGAAGTTGCTGGTGATGTCCGCGCGGCCGGTGGCGAAGGAGATGTCGCTGGGGATGTCCAGCTTGAGCTGGTTGTCCGCCGTCTGGGTCACGCCCACGCCCGTGCCCTGGGTCGCGGCCTCCATTTCGCGCTTTTGCTTCTCGAGGTTCTGCGACCAGATGTACGAGCCCAGGGCGCCCACGCCCGCGCCGATCAGCGCGCCCTTGCCCGCGCTATGGCCGGTGAGGGCGCCGATGGCGGCACCGCCCAGGGCGCCCACGCCCGCGCCGGTGGCCGTGCGGCGGGTGGTGTCGGACATGCCGTCCATGTTCGCGCAGCCCGAAATGAACAATGCAGAGGCCAGGGCGGCCGTCAACGCCAGTTGCTTGCGCATAGAAAACTCCTTTGTTGTGAAATCATTCCCGGAAACCGGGTTCAGGAAACGGCTTCCATTGTTGAAGCCCGGCGGCGGCAAGCGTATCAGCGATCACAAGGCAAATTCGTAGGACGGCGCCCGCCGGCCCGGGTGCTGGATGCAAAACATTGTCAAAGCCGCCACGGGCAGGCCGAGGGCGGCTGGTCAGGGATTCCCGGGCGGTGGTTCCTGGCCGGCATCGGCGGGGGCGGCATCGCGCGCCGCCGTCGGCAACTCCCCCTTTTGCCGACCGGAGAACATGGTCCACCACACAATAGCGACCAGAATCGCCAATGCCAGCAGCGCTTCAAGCAAAATCAGACCCATGAATTTCCATCTCCTGCGCCATGCCCTAATGGCGCTGATTGTAGGCACCCTGGTGGCCTGCACCACCACCAAGCAACAGAACGATCCTGCGCCGGTTCCCGAGCTGCAGCCCCATGGCGGCGGCACTGTGGCGCCCCGCCCGCCCCTGGCCACCAACACGCCCACCAAGAGCCGCTGGGTGGCCGTGGACTGGAGCGAGCTGCCGGGCGTGCAGCAGGACTCGTTCAACGAAGCCTGGAACGCCTGGATCAAGAACTGCGAGCGGCCCAACACCGTGTTCGCGGGCCTGTGCCGCGAGATACGCCAGCTCAGCATCGCCGACGAGGACGCACAGCGCAGCTGGCTGATGGAAAAGCTGCAGCCCTACCGCCTGGAGGCCGTGGGCGGCGGCCCCGACGGGCTGCTGACCTCGTACTACGAGCCCATGTTCGATGCCCAGCGCCTGCCGGGCAACGGCTACAACGTGCCGCTGTACCAGACGCCGCTGGCCTTCAGCAAGCGCAAGCCCTGGTACACGCGCCAGCAGATCGACACCCTGCCCGAGGCCCAGGCGGCGCTGGCCGGCCGCGCCATCGCCTGGCTGCGCGACCCCGTGGATGCGCTGATCCTGCATATCCAGGGTTCGGGCCGGCTCAACCTCAGCGAGCCCGACGGACGCCGGCATCTGATCCGCGTGGCCTTCGCGGGCACCAACGACCAGCCCTACAAGAGCGTGGGCCGCTGGCTGCTGGACCAGGGCCTGGTGCGCGACGCCACCTGGCCCGGCATCAGCGCCTGGATCGCGGCCAACCCCGCGCGCGTGAACGAGATGCTGTGGAGCAATCCGCGCTATGTCTTCTTCCGCGAGGAGCCGCTGGACGGGCTGGACGCCGCCTTCGGCCCCAAGGGCGCGCAGGGCGTGGCGCTGACGCCCGGCCGCTCGATCGCCGTGGACCGCAACAGCATTCCCTACGGCACGCCGGTCTGGCTGTCCTCGCCCGGACCCACGGTGGCGCTGAACCGCCTGGTGTTCGCCCAGGACACGGGCAGCGCCATCCTGGGCGCCGTGCGCGCCGATTTCTTCATGGGCTGGGGCCAGGAGGCCGGCGACCTGGCAGGCCGCGTGAAGCAGAACCTGCGCCTGTGGGCGCTGTGGCCCAAAAACCAAGTCGGCCAAGCACCGCATTTACGTTAATTGCTCTTTTTTTATTGAGTATCCGCGAAATAGCGCTGCACCAGCGGCGGCTCCTTGCCCTTGTGGAAGGCCAGCTTGCGGTCGCGCAGCGCCACGTCGGCCCCCGTCACGCGGTCGAAGCGGCGCAGGTGCTCGGTCCAGGATTCGTCGGTGATCTGCTCCACATAGCGTTCGGGGTGGCTCATGCTGTGCAGCAGATGCCAGGACAGCGCGCCCTGGCGCATGCGGCTGCGGCGGCTTTCCTGCATCAGCGCACGGAACTCCGCGGCCCGGGCCGGGTCGATGTGGTACTCGATGGTCACCACCACGCGGCCGGCCTCGGGCGGCACGTCGACCTCGGGGCGCTTGATGGCCTTGGACGGGCTCAGGTCCTCCTCGATCTGGCGGTCGCGGATCAGCCTTTGCACCGCCACCATGGACGCCAGCCCGAACGCGGCCGCCAGCATCAGGCTGCCCTGCACGCTGAGCAGGCTGGCCACCTGGCCCCACAGCGCCGCGCCCGCGGCCGTGCCGCCCATGATGGACATCTGGTAGATAGACATGCCGCGCGCCCGCACCCAGTTGGGCAGAGCCATCTGGGCCGAGACGCCCAGCGTGTTGGCCGTGGAGATCAGCGCCATGCCGGCCAGCATCATGGCCGGCACGGCCACATAGACGCTGGGCGCCAGCGCCACGATCAGCGTGGCCAGCCCCTGCACGGCCGTGCCCAGCAGCACCAGCCGCTCCTTGGCAAAGGCCTGGCGCAGGCGCGGCAGGAACAGCGCGCCGACGATGGCCCCCGCCCCCATGGAGGCCAGCAGCAGCGTGAAGGTGTTGGCGCCGCCGCCGTCGGCGGCCGGGCCGCCGTGCAGGCGCTGGGCCGTCAGCGGCAGCAGGGCCATGACGGCCGTGGACTGCAGGAAAAAGGCCATGGTGCGCGCCAGCACCGCATGCATGCGCGGCGACTCCTTGACGAACTGCAGGCCCACGCGCATGGCCGAGGGCAGGCGCTCGCGGCCCAGCGGATTCTCGAGGTGCTTGCGCTTCCAGCGGATCAGCACAAAGCCCGAACCAATGGACAGCGCCGCGTTGAGCACGAACACCCAGGCGCTGCCCAGGCTGGCGATGATGGCGCCGGCCACCAGCGGGCCGATGATGCGCGAGGCATTCATGGCCACGGCATTGAGCGCCATGGCCGAGGGCAAGTGGTGCTTGGGCACCATCTCGGGGATCAGCGCCGAGAACACGGGCCAGCGCATGGCCAGGCCGATGCCGTTGGCAAAGGTCAGCGCCAGCAGGATGTGCGCCGTCATCCGGCCCGAGAGCACGGCCAGGCACAGCACCAGGGCCACGGCCGCCACCCAGAACTGGGTGACGATGAAGTAGCGGCGCCGGTCCAGGATGTCGGCCAGCGCGCCGCTGGGCAGGCCCAGCAGGAACACCGGCAGCGTGGAAGCCGACTGCACCAGCGCCACGAGCACGGGCGAGGTGGTCAGCGAGGTCATCAGCCAGGCCGCCGCCACGTCGTTCATCCACATGCATGTGTTGGCCGCCATCCAGATCAGCCACAGCATGCGGAACGTGGGCTCCGACAGCGGCGCCCAGACCGCGCCGGCCGCCTTCTGCGCCTGTTCCTGCTTGTGGCTCTCGGCCGCGGCCTGCGCGGCCCCGGCCACATCGTCCGAGGTCATGCCCGACGGATCTTCCAGCAGCGTTCCCGGCGCGCCGACGGCGGACTCCTGCGCGGGGCCGGCGGCCGGTGATGCAGGCTGCGGCGGGTGGCTGAGACCCGCGGCATCGTCAGCCAGCGGCGCTATGGGTTGGGAAAGATGATCGTCGGCCATTCGGCCACATTTTGCGGGCAAAAGTTCTGATGTGAACTAATAGGCGCTCACTTTCGGAAAAATAAGCAGGCGGCCCTTTCCCTCTCGCCCTCGTTAGCTATTAATTAAATAGCAAACTTCAGCCGACCGGTTTGCCCTGCGGCCCGGAAGCATCGGGCGCCTGGCCCGCCATGGGGCCCAGATGGGCCAGCGGCAGCGCCGGGCTGGACTTGATCTCGCCCAGCGAAAAGCTGGTCTGCATGTCCTTCACGTTGGGCAGGTTGAGCAAGGTGTTGCGCGCGAACTGGGCAAAGCTGTCCAGGTCGCGCGCCACCACCTGCAGCTCGAAGGTGCCGGTGCCGCTGATGTAGTGGCAGGACACGACTTCGGGCAGCTTGCGGATCGCACCCTCCATCTCCTGCGTGAGCGCACCGGCCGTCCGCACGGCGTCCAGCCGCACAAAGGCCAGCACGCCCAGGCCGATCTTGTGGCGGTCGATGTCGGCGTGGTAGCCACGGATATAGCCGGCCTCCTCCAGCGCACGCACGCGGCGCCAGCAGGGCGCGGCCGACAGGCCCACGCGCTGGGCCAGCTCGGCATTGGTCAGGCGTGCATCGGCTTGCAGGTGCGCGAGTATGGCTATGTCGAATTTATCCAGATCATTCACAAAATGGCTTTCAAAAGAAAGAATCTTTCTCAGAATAACTTAAACCAAGCAAAGAAAGCAAAGACCTATCAGGCAAGACTGAATACACTGGAAATCGGCAATTCACTACCAACGACAACGAGTCCTGCGCATGACGCAAGGCCAGACCACCATGGAGACAAGCCATGAATGCCCCACTAGCCCATAAAGTGCGCAAAGCACTCGAATCCGTCACGCTCGACGACAAGCCGCGCAGCGGCTTGATTGACAATGACACCGTGGGCGGCGCAGCCGGACACCGTGGATTTGGCGCCGAGCGCCTGAACCTGGGAGATGCACCATGAATGCCCCCCTGCCCCATGACATTCGCAAGGCGCTGGAATCCGTCACGCTCGACGACAAGTACACGCTGGAGCACGGCCGTGCCTTCATGAGCGGCATCCAGGCCCTGGTGCGGCTGCCCATGCTGCAGCGCCACCGCGATGCGGCCGCGGGCCTCAACACGGCAGGCTTCATCAGCGGCTACCGCGGCTCGCCGCTGGGCAGCTACGACCAGGCCCTGTGGGCGGCCAGGAAATACATGGAGGCGAACAACATCGTCTTCCAGCCCGGCGTCAACGAAGAGCTGGGCGCCACGGCCGTCTGGGGCACGCAGCAGCTCGACCTGTATCCCGAAACCAAAAAATTCGACGGCGTCTTCGGCATCTGGTATGGCAAGGGCCCGGGCGTGGACCGCTGCTCCGACGTGTTCAAGCACGCCAACATGGCCGGCACCTCCAGGCACGGCGGCGTGATCGCGATCGCGGGCGACGACCACATCAGCAAGTCCTCTACCGCGGCGCACCAGAGCGACCACATCTTCAAGGCCTGCGGCACGCCGGTGTTCTTCCCGAGCAATGTGCAGGACATCCTGGACATGGGCCTGCACGCCTTCGCCATGAGCCGCTTCTCGGGCCTGTGGTCGGGCATGAAGACCATCCAGGAGGTGGTCGAATCCTCGGCCAGCATCTCGGTGGAGCCGGACCGCGTGAACATCGTGCTGCCCGAGGACTTCCAGATGCCGCCGGGCGGCCTGCACATCCGCTGGCCCGATCCGCCGCTGGAGCAGGAGCAGCGGCTGATGAACCACAAGTGGTACGCGGCCCTGGCCTATGTGCGCGCCAACAAGCTCAACCACAACGTGATCGCCACGCAGAGCGACCGCTTCGGCATCATCGCCAGCGGCAAGGCCTATAACGACATGCGCCAGGCGCTGGCCGACCTGGGCCTGGACGACGACACCTGCCGCAGCCTCGGCATCCGCGTGCACAAGGTCAACGTGGTCTGGCCGCTGGAGGCCACGATCACGCGCGACTTCGCGCGCGGCCTGCAGGAGATCCTGGTGGTGGAGGAAAAGCGCCAGGTCATCGAATACCAGATCAAGGAAGAGCTCTACAACTGGCGCGAGGACGCCCGCCCCAACGTGGTGGGCAAGTTCAGCGACGAGCACGGCGGCGAATGGTCGCAGCCCAACCCCAGCACCGACTGGCTGCTGCGCCCCAACGCCGACCTGACGCCGGCCATCATCGCGCGCGCCATCGCCGCGCGGCTGCACAAGCTGGGCGTGCCCGCCCACATCGAGGCGCGCATGCACGAGCGCATCGCCGTGCTCGACGCGCGCGAAGCCGCGCTCAAGGCCGCCAGCCAGGTCTCCACGGGCGACCGCACGCCCTGGTTCTGCAGCGGCTGTCCGCACAATACCTCGACGCGCGTGCCCGAAGGCAGCCGCGCCGTGGCCGGCATCGGCTGCCACTACATGACGACCTGGATGCCCGACCGCAACACCAGCACCTTCACGCAGATGGGCGGCGAGGGCGTGACCTGGGTGGGCCAGGCCCCGTTCACCACCGACAAGCACGTGTTCGCCAACCTGGGCGACGGCACCTACTTCCACAGCGGGCTGCTGGCGATCCGCCAGAGCATCGCCTCGGGCGCGAACATCACCTACAAGGTGCTCTACAACGATGCCGTGGCCATGACGGGCGGGCAGCAGGTGGGCGAGCGGCCCGAGGGCCACTCGGTCGCGCAGATCGCGCACAGTCTGCGTGCCGAGGGCATCGCCCGGCTGGTGGTGGTGACCGACGAGCCCGAGAAGTACCACGGCCGCACGCACCACACCGATCCTGCAGGCGCGCGCGCCAGGCATGCCGAACTGATCAACGACCTGCCGCCCGGCGTGGAGGTGTTCCACCGCGACGAGCTCGACCGCATCCAGCGCGAGTTCCGCGAAATCCCGGGCTGCACGGCCATCATCTACGACCAGACCTGCGCCACCGAAAAGCGCCGCCGCCGCAAACGCGGCACGCTGGCCAATCCCGACAAGACCGTGGTCATCAACGAGCTGGTCTGCGAAGGCTGCGGCGACTGCTCGGTGCAGTCCAACTGCCTGTCGGTGGAGCCCGTGGAGACGGAGTTCGGCCGCAAGCGCCGCATCAACCAGAACAGCTGCAACAAGGACTACTCCTGCGTGAAGGGCTTCTGCCCAAGCTTCGTCACCGTCGAGGGCGGCTCGCTCAAGAAGCCCAGGAAGGAGAAGAAGGGCGACCTGAGCCTGATGCCGGCCCTGCCCGACCCCGTGCTGCCCGTGGCAAGCGAAGCCTGGGGCATCGTGGTGGCCGGCGTGGGCGGCACGGGCGTGATCACCATCGGCTCGTTGCTGGGCATGGCCGCCCACCTCGAGGGCAAGGGCGTGATCACCCAGGACGCGGCAGGCCTGGCGCAAAAAGGCGGCTCCACCTGGAGCCACATCCAGATCGCCAACCGCGCCGAGGCCATCTACACCACCAAGGTGGACATGGCCAAGGCCGACCTGGTGATAGGGTGCGACCCCATCGTCGCGGCCACGCCCACCACCATGTCCGTCGTGCGGCCGGGCCGCACCTTCATCGCGCTCAACAGCCATGCGGCGCCCACGGCGGCCTTTGTCGGCAACCCCGACTGGGAATCGCCCGAGGGCCGCTGCGCGACGGCCCTGGCCGAGGCCGTGGGCCAGGACCACATCGGCAGCTTCAATGCCGAGCAGGCCTCGGTGGGCCTGCTGGGCGACAGCATCTACGCCAATCCCATGATGCTGGGCTACGCCTGGCAGAAGGGCCGCGTGCCGCTGTCACATGCCTCCATCATGCGCGCCATGGAGCTCAACGGCGTGCAGGTGGCCAACAACCAGGCGGCCTTCGAATGGGGCCGCCGCTGCGCGCATGACCTGGCTTCCGTGAGCGCGCTGTACCAGGCCGCGCAGGTGATCCAGTTCGTCAAGAAGCCCTCGCTGGACGAAATGCTGGCCAGGCGCGTGGAATTTCTCACCGGCTACCAGAACGCCGCCTACGCCCAGCAGTACCAGGACTTCGTGGCCCGGGTGCGGGCCCGCGAGGAACGCCTGGGCCAGGGCACGCGCCTGTCGCAGGCCGTGGCGCGCTATCTGTTCAAGCTCATGGCCTACAAGGACGAATACGAGGTGGCCCGCCTGCACACCGATGCGGCCTTCACGCGGAAGATCGGCGACATGTTCGAGGGCGACTACAAGGTGGTCCACCACCTGGCGCCGCCGGTCTCGGCGCGCAAGGACGAGCAAGGCCATCTGGTCAAGAAGGCCTACGGCCCCTGGATGCACAAGGCCATGGGCCTGCTGGCCAGGATGAAGGGCCTGCGCGGCACGGCGCTGGATCCGTTCGGCAGGACCGCGGAGCGCCGCACCGAGCGCGCGCTGATCGCCGAATACCGCGAGTGCATGGAGACGCTGCTGGCCGGCCTGACCGCCGACAAGCTGGCGCTGGCCGTGGAAATCGCCTCCATCCCCGAGGACATCCGCGGCTACGGCCACATCAAGGAACGCCATCTGGCCGCCGCCCGCACCAAGTGGCAGGCGCTCATGGCCCGCTGGAACGCGCCCGCGCAGGCTGCTCCGGCCGTGAACTAATCCGGCCCGGAGGCATCGGAACAAGGCCGGGGCGACCCGGCCTTTGTTTTCCCCAGGTATTTGCCCCGACTGCGCGGCCCGATGCCGGCCATGCCTGAAAATGGCCTTGGAATAGGTTCCTATGCGTTGGCGATTCTTTTTTTCATAGCTGCAAGCGCTTGATACTGCTCGATTCAAAAGCATAACAACCTTGAATTCGAGCAGATGCAAGCGTCGGCAGCTAGCGTTTCAGAAGCATTCCCCCGGCAGACAGGCTTTTCCCATGCAAAGGCATGCGCGGCGGCCTGCCCCGCCGGTCCCGGGAACAACGCAGCCGAATACAATGTTCCGTTACTCTGCGACACCGGCCGCTCCGGTTCGCGGCACTATTGTTGTGATTGGAGTTTGATCCGTGTTTATTTCTTCCGCTTTCGCCCAGACCGCCCCCGCTGCTGCCGCCGAGGGCGGCTTCATGGGATCCCTCACCGGCATGCTGCCGCTGGTGCTGATGTTCGTGGTGCTGTACTTCGTCATGATCCGCCCCCAGATGAAGCGCCAGAAGGAGCACCGCGCCATGGTCGACGCCCTGGCCAAGGGCGACGAAGTGGCCACCTCCGGCGGCATCATCGGCAGGGTCACGCGCATGGCCGAGCAATTCGTCTACATCGAAGTCGCCGCTGGCGTGGAAGTCCAGATCCAGCGCTCGGCCGTGGTCCAGGTGCTGCCCAAGGGCACGACCAAGTAAGCCTGTGGCTGTGTTGAAAAGTGGGTACGGCGCCGGCAACGGTGCGCGTACCCGTTGTGCGTTGCTGTAATTCAAAGAGCGCGATCATGAACCGATATCCGGTCTGGAAGTACGCGATCATCGTGATCGCGCTGCTGGTGGGGGTGCTCTACACCCTGCCCAATTTCTTCGGTGAAGCCCCTGCCGTGCAGGTGTCTTCGGGCAAAGCCACCGTGAAGGTGGACAACGCCGTGCTGCAAAAAGTGCAGTCCGCCCTGGACGCCGCGGGCGTCAAGCCCGACGCCCTGGCGCTGGAAGGCACCTCGGTGCGGGCCCGTTTCAACACGCCCGACGAGCAGCTCAAGGCCAAGGACGTGATCCAGAAGTCGCTGATCACCGATCCCACCGACCCCGCCTACATCGTGGCGCTGAACCTGGTGTCGCGCTCGCCCAACTGGCTCACCGCCATCGGCGCCAAGCCCATGTACCTGGGCCTGGACCTGCGCGGCGGCGTGCACTTCATGCTGCAGGTGGACATGGCCGCGGCCCTGACCAAGAAGGCCGACAGTTATGCCGGCGACCTGCGCACCACCATGCGCGACAAGAACATCCGCCACGGCGGCATCAGCCGCGACGGCAACAATGTCAACATCCGCGTGCGCGACGAAGCCACGCTGACGGCCGCGCGCAACCTGATCTCCGACCAGTTCCCCGACCTGACGACCACCTCGTCGCCCGACGGCACGGGCTTCACGCTGCAGGCCGCGATCAAGCCCGAAGCCCTGCGCAAGGTGCAGGAACAGGCGCTCAAGCAGAACATCATCACGCTGCACAACCGTATCAACGAACTCGGCGTGGCCGAGCCCGTGATCCAGCAGCAGGGCCTGGACCGCATCGTCGTGCAACTGCCCGGCGTGCAGGACACGGCCAAGGCCAAGGACATCCTGGGCCGCACGGCCACGCTGGAAGTGCGCATGGTGGACGAGTCCTCCGAGGCCCGCGCCGCCGAAATGGGCTCCGGCCCCGTGCCCTTCGGTTCCGAGAAGTACCTGGACCGCAACGGCCAGGCCATCATCGTGCAAAAGCAGGTGACGCTGACCGGCGAGAACCTGACCGACGCCCAGCCCGGCTTCGACGGCCAGACCCAGGAGCCCACCGTCAACCTGACGCTGGACGCCAAGGGCTCGCGCATCTTCAAGGACGTGACGCGCGAGAACGTGGGCAAGCGCATGGCCATCATCCTGTTCGAGAAGGGCAAGGGCGAAGTGGTCACGGCCCCCGTGATCCGCTCCGAAATCGGCGGCGGCCGCGTGCAGATCTCGGGCAAGATGACCACCATGGAAGCCAACGACACGGCCCTGCTGCTGCGCGCCGGCTCGCTGGCCGCGCCCATGGAAATCATCGAGGAATACACCATCGGCCCCAGCCTGGGCGCCGACAACATCAACCGCGGCATCCACTCCGTGGTCTGGGGCATGGCGGCGATCGCCGCCTTCATGTGCGTGTACTACCTGCTGTTCGGCGTGATCTCCACGATCGCGCTGTCGATCAACGTGCTGCTGCTGCTGGCCATCCTGTCCATGCTGCAGGCCACGCTGACCCTGCCCGGCATTGCCGCCATGGCGCTGGCCCTGGGCGTGGCCATCGACTCCAACGTGCTGATCAACGAGCGCATCCGCGAGGAACTGCGCGCCGGCGCCTCGCCGCAGGCCGCCATTGCGGCGGGCTACGAGCACGCCTGGCACACCATTCTGGACTCCAACGTGACCACGCTGATCGCGGGCCTGGCCCTGCTGGCCTTCGGCTCGGGCGTGGTGCGCGGCTTCGCCGTGGTGCACTGCATCGGCATTCTGACCAGCATGTTCTCGGCCGTGTTCTTCTCGCGCGGCCTGGTCAACCTCTGGTATGGCAGCCGCAAGAAGCTCAAGAGCGTGTCCATCGGCCAGGTCTGGAAGCCCGAAGGCTCTGACCTGCGCTCCGTGGCCAGCCGCCGCGTCGGCGATTAAGGAGAAAGACCATGGAATTTTTCCGCATCAAAAAAGACATTCCGTTCATGAAGTACGCGTTGGTCTTCAACGCGATCTCCTTCGTCACCTTTGCACTGGCCGTGTTCTTCCTGTTCTCGCGCGGCCTGCACCTGTCGGTGGAGTTCACGGGCGGCACGGTCATGGAAGTGGCCTACACGCAGCCGGCCGACATCGGCAAGGTGCGCGAGAGCATCTCCAAGCTCGGCTACGCCGACGTGATCGTGCAGAACTTCGGCACATCCAAGGATGTGATGATCCGCCTGCCCGTACAGAAGGGCGCGACTTCGGCCCAGCAGAGCGAGCAGGTGCTCACTGCGTTGAAGGCGGAAGCTCCCGAGGTGACGCTGCGCCGCACCGAGTTCGTGGGCCCGCAGGTGGGTGACGAGCTCATGCACCACGGCCTCATGGCCCTGGGCTTCGTGGTGCTGGGCATCGTGATCTACCTGGCCTTCCGCTTCGAGTGGAAGTTCGGCGTGGCGGCCATCATCGCCAATCTGCACGACGTGATCATCATCCTGGGCTTCTTCGCCTTCTTCCAGTGGGAGTTCTCGCTGTCGGTGCTCGCGGGCGTGCTGGCCGTGCTCGGCTACTCGGTCAACGAATCGGTGGTGATCTTCGACCGTATCCGCGAGGCCTTCCGCAAGTTCCGCAAGCTGTCCACGCACGAGGTGATCGACCATGCCATCACCTCCACCATGAGCCGCACCATCATCACCCACGCCTCCACCGAGGCCATGGTGCTGTCGATGTTCTTCTTCGGCGGCCCCAGCCTGCACTACTTCGCGCTGGCGCTGACCATCGGCATCCTGTTCGGCATCTACTCGTCGGTGTTCGTGGCGGCCGCCATTGCCATGTGGCTGGGCGTCAAGCGCGAGGATCTGGTCAAGGCCACCAAGACCTCGCACGACCCCAACGATCCCAACGCCGGCGCCACCGTGTAACCCCGGCAGCCCACATCCAGGGACATGATGCCTGCGCAGCCCTCCTCCATCGCGCCTGCCGCCCGGCAACAGCTGGGTGGGCAGGCGCGCTTGCGCTGGGCTCACGGCATCGCCCAGGGGCTGCCCGCCATCGCCCAGCAGCTGGACTTCTTCCTGGGCCAACCCAGCGGCAGCTCCGGCACGCAAAAGCAGATGCAGGAGCAGCGCGAGGCCTGGGAGGACTTCCAGGCGCACAAGGCCGCCTGGCTGCAGGGCAGCGTCCAGGCCTTGCAGCAGGCGGCGCGCCAGCCATCGGCCGCGCCGCCCCCCGCCCGGAGCGCCACGCCTCTGACGTTCGAGCTGCTCAGCGACGACGTGGTGGAAAACAAGCTCCTGGCCTCGCGCCTCGCCCTGACCATGGGCGAGGCCACCCAGCCCGGCTTCGACGCCATGCGCGCCCGCATGCAGGCGCTGGAGGGCCGCGAGCTGCCCGCCCGGGACATCTTCCGGGTGGAAACCGTGTGCCTGCATCTGACCGAGCAATGGACGGCCAGCGGCATGCGCCGCGAACATCTGCAGCGCTGCGCGCAGCCGCTGCAGCAGGCGCTGGGCAGCCTGCTTGCCGCCCAGTTCGACATTCTTCACCAACTGCTCGACGCCCGGGGCGTGCCCCAGGGCCAGGACGGCGCGATGAAGGTCAAGCGCGCCGCAGGAACGCCAGGCACATCAGGCATACCAGGCGCGCCGACCACCCGTTCCATGCATCTGCCAGCCAATGCCGCCCCTGGCGGCGCCTGGCCAGGCGCCGCCAGGGGCCAATCGCCCGAGGAATTGCCCGAGGAGTCGGCCGGGCTGAACGTGCTGGCGCGCGCGCGCCAGCGCGCCCAGGATGCCGTGAACCAGCTGCGCCGGGTTCTGAGCCAGCCCGCCATCGGCATGCCGGCCCCGGTACCGGGACGGATGCCGGGCACCCACGCAGCCCCGGTGGCACCCGCCTCGGCCGCGCTGGCCCAGGCCTTGCGCGAGCAGCAGCTGGCCGCCATCACGCAGTACGAACACCTGGCCAGCCGCGGCCCGGGCGCCCCCATGGCCGTGGACTACAGCCCGGCGGCGCTGGAGCACCTGGCCCAGCTGGTGCGGGAACGCTCGGCCAGCTGGAAGCAGAAGGCCGCGACGAACAGCGAGAAGGCCACGATCGAAGTCGTGGCCCTGATGTTCCAGAGCATTCTGTCGGAGGACCGCATTCCGCCGTCCATCCGCGTGTGGTTCGCGCGCCTGCAGGTGCCCGTGCTGCGCGTGGCCCTGGCCGAGCCCGAGTTCTTCGGCGATCTGGCCCACCCGGCGCGCAAGCTCATCGACCGCATGGGCTCCTGCGTCATGGGCTTCGATGCCAGCAGCATCTCGGGCAGCGCGCTGGAGGTCGAGATCCGCCGCGTGGTCCAGGTGATCGAGCAATACCCGGAAACCGGCCAGAAGGTGTTTGCGCTGGTGCTGCGCGAATTCGAGGACTTCCTGTCCGGGCATCTGACGCAGACCCCTTCCACGGCCAGCATCGCCAGCGTGGCCCAGCAGGTGGAGCAAAAGGAAACCCTGGCCATCCAGTACACGATAGAGCTGCGCAACCTGCTCACCGACATGCCGGTGCGCGAGGAAATCCGCGACTTTCTGTTCAAGTCCTGGGCCGACGTGCTGGCCATGGCCACCGTGCGCCACGGCGCCCGGGATGCGCGTGCCATGCGCTTCAAGCAGGCCGCCAGCGAGCTGGTCTGGGCGGCCAGCGCCAAGCCCTCGCGCCAGGAGCGCGCCCGCGTCATCCAGGCGCTGCCGGCCCTGCTGCAGACCCTGCGCGAAGGCCTGGCCCTGGTGAACGTGACGGGCAGCGAGCAGTCGGCCCGGATCAAGAAGCTCACCGACACGCTGGCCGAGGCCTTCGTCGCCAAAGCCGCGGCCATTCCCGCCGCGCGCATCGAAGCCATGGCCCGGCGCCTGGCCGAGCTCGAACAGCTCATCGGCGAGGACGGCGGGCTCGAGGACACGCCGCTGTCGCCCGAGAACATCGAAATGCTGCTGGGCGTGGACACGGCGGGCCTGAAGGTGATTGCCAACACCCATGCGCCCGTCGACGCCTCCATGCTGGAATGGGCCCGCGCACTGGAAACCGGCCGCTGGTTCACCCTGGACCACAACGGCACGCGGGTCCAGGTGCAGTACGCCTGGCAGAGCCGCCGCAAGCAGCTGCACCTGTTCGCCGCGCTGGACGGCAAATGCTATCTGCTGCAGCTGCAGCGCATGGCGGCCTATCTGCAGGCCGGCCTGCTGGCCGTGCATGACGAAGAGGCGCTGACCGTGCGCGCCACGCGCGACGCCTTGCAGAAAATCCAAGCCAATCCTGAAAGGCTGATCTGATCCGGCCTCAGCCGCGCACCAGGCGTTGATAGGCGCCGCCGGGCAGCCGCGCCACGCGGCCGTCCAGCTCCAGTTCCATCAGCCGGGCCTGCAGCTGCGCCGCGCTCCAGCCCGTGCGGGCCACCAGCTCATCCAGCGGCAAGGGGTCATGGCCCATGGCGGCCAGCAGGGGATGCTCGGGAGTCGAGGCATCCGGCTCCAGCGTAGTTTTCGCTCTCGTTTCTGGAGCATTTGGCAATGGATTGGCAAGCGATTCAATGCCTTGAAGCTCTTCAAGAATGTCATCCACGCACTCCACGAGCTTGGCGCCCTGGCGCAGCAATGCATGACAGCCTTTGGACTGGAGCGCGTGGATGGAGCCCGGGATGGCAAACACCTCCCGGCCCTGCTCGCTGGCTAGGCGGGCGGTGATCAGCGAGCCCGATTGCAGCGCCGCCTCCACCACCAGCGTGCCCTGGCCCAGGCCCGAGATGATGCGGTTGCGCTGGGGAAAGTTGGCGGCCAGCGGGCCGCTGCCCAGGGGGTATTCGCTCACCACCAGCCCGTGCAGCGCCACTTCGCGGGCCAGGCCCGCATGGCGGCGCGGGTAGACCTGGTCCAGCCCCGTGCCCACCACGGCAATTGTGACGGGGGCGGAAGCCGTGGCCGCGGCCTTCAAGGCGCCCTCATGGGCGGCGGCATCTATGCCCTGGGCCAGCCCCGAGACAATGCACAGGCCGCGCCCGGCCAGCGCCTGGGACATCTGCCGCGCATTGAGCAGGCCCTGGGCCGAAGGGCTGCGGCTGCCCACCACGGCCAGCGCCCGCGGATAGGGGAACCAGGGCCGGGCCGAGGCCAGCAGCTCGGCCGGGCCCTGCACATAGAGCAGCAAGGGCGGGTCCTGGGTCTGCAGCAGGGAATCCGGATACCGGGCATGGCCCAGCGGCACCAGGGCGTGCGCCAGCCCGGGGGCGGGACGGGCCAGCCAGTGCGCCGTGGCTTCGAGCTGCTGCTCCCAGCGCTCGGGCAGGGCGGCCAGGGCGTTGGCCTGGGCCTCGGTCGCGCATTCGCGCCAGGCGCCGTGCGGCAGCTCCCAGATGCCCTGCGCGCTGCCGGCCCTGGCCAGCAGCCGCCGGGCCGTGACGCGGCCCACGCCCGGGGTTGTCAGCAGGCGCAGCCAGGCGGCCGCTTCGCCATCGAGTTGGCCGTCACGGCCAAGAAAATCCGGAGCTTCCTGGGCCATGGCCGCTGCCGCGTCCGCTCAATGGCTAGTCGGCCTGCGGCGTCTGCAGGCGGTCGCCCACCTGCACGACGCGCGGTGCCGTGGTGATCAGCGCATAGGAGACGCGGTCGAAAACCTTGAAGACCATGGCATAGCCGTTGCGCTGGTCGGGCAGCTGTATGGTTTCGGGGCTCTCGCCGGTCTTGTCCACCATGCGCGCGCCGGCGCTGACCACGCCGAGCACCGTGCCGATCTCCATGCCGTCCTGCTGGCCCTTGTTGATGGCCACCACCTGGTTCTGCGTGGCATAGCGTACGGAGGCATCGCCGTAGATGGACACCACGGCGGCCTGCACCGGCCCCTGCGGCGCATGGGGCACATAGTTCAGGTATTGCTGGGGCGGCGCCGGCAGCAGGCGGTCGCCGGCGCGGATCTCGTTCTTGACCTTGGTCACGTCCACCGTCGCGGGCGAGGCCCGGCGGCGCTGTCCGCCGCTGCCGTCGGGCAGCTCCGTCACGGTCTCGCCTTCCACCAGGCTGGCATTGCCCAGGTACTTGGCTTCGTAGCCCAGGATTTCGCCCGTCACGGGGTCCTTGAGCGGCACCGCGTCGCGGAAGATGCGAAAGCGCTTGGGCCGGTCGCCGCCGGCGAGCAGGGGCGCCTCGGCGGAGCCGCGCGCATAGGCGCGGTCGCCGCTGGCCATGAGCACGCGGTCATCCGTGGTCGCGACGATGCGCGGCGCGCGCTGCAGAGTGCCTGCGTCCACGATCAGGGGTTCGGCCAGGAAGGGCTCGATCAGATGGGGCGACAAGGTGGGCAACGCCATGTCCGCCAGCGACTTCTCGCGCGTTTGCGGCGACAGCCGCACCGTGCCCGCATTGCCGCCGGGGGCCACGGTCGACAGCCGTGCGTAGCCGTTGCTGCGCACCAGATACAGCACCTGGCCCGGATAGATCAGGTGCGGGTTGGCAATGCTGGCGAGGTTCATGCCCCACAGGTCGGGCCAGCGCCAGGGCTGGCGCAGGTACATGCCCGAGATGCCCCACAAGGTGTCGCCGCGCTTGACGGTGTAGCGCTCGGGCGCGCCGGCGGCCAGTTCGCTTTCGGGAATGCCTCGCTGGGCGACTTGCTGGGCGGTGGAACGCTGGCCTGCCGTCACGGGATAGGTCTGGGCCTGGGCCGAAGCCAGCGCGGCAATCAATGCGACCCCGATACTCCAGGTCCGGGTAGTGGCAAATGCGGTCATGAAAATCCTTCTTGCAGGGGAATCTGGCGGCAGCGTCCCTCCCAGGCACTGCCACACGACCATCTTGGCACAAGCGGCCGCACAGGTCTTACAAAACATCGCAAATTCTCGATGCAAGGCCTTGATAGATCAACGCTTATTGGTGTGCAGCCATGCGTTGCAGGGTAAAAATTGGGACAATAACGACACATTCATCTCTCTGCCATGGCCATTCTTTCGATTCTTCGCTATCCCGATACCCGCCTGCACACCGTCGCCAAGCCGGTGGCGCAAGTGGACGAACGCATTCAGGCATTGGTCAAGAACATGCTGGAGACCATGTATGAGGCGCAGGGCATAGGCTTGGCCGCCACGCAGATCGACGTGCACGAGCGCGTCGTCGTGATCGATGTGTCCGAAGAGCGCAACGAGCCGCTGACGCTGATCAATCCCGAGATCCTCTGGGCCAGCGACGAAAAGCAGCTCGGCGAGGAGGGCTGCCTGTCCGTGCCCGGCATCTACGACGGCGTGGAACGCTCCACGGCGGTCAAGGTGCGCGCCCTCGACGAGAACGGCCAAAGCCGCGACATCGAGGCCGAAGGCCTGCTGGCCATCTGCATGCAGCACGAAATGGACCACCTGATGGGCAAGGTGTTCGTGGAATACCTGTCCCCGCTCAAGCGCAACCGCATCAAGACCAAGCTGCTCAAGCAGCAGAAGCAGACTGAAAAGGGCTAAGAACGTGTTCACCCGCCGCTTCGCAACAACGCTTGCCGCAATCGCGCTGGCGGCTGACCTGGCGGGATGCATGGTGCCCCAGTGGCAAAAGCCCGGCATGCCCCAGGCCGAGGTGGAAAAAGGCATGGGCCAACCCACGCTGGCGGTGCCCCTGCCGGACGGCGGCACGCGCCTGATCTACAGCCAGCAGCCCGCGGGCCAGCAGATCTACCACATGGACTTCGACGCCCAGCACCGGCTGGTGCGCGTGACGCAGGTACTCGATACTGCTCACTTTTTTGCACTACGCAACGGCGTGGATACGCGCGACGAAGTCTATCGGGAGTTCGGCCCGCCCGCCAAGGTCGAGCAGGTCTACAGCTTCAAGGGCGACATCTGGACCTACCGCTTTATGGACAATGGCAATCCCAGGCGCGCCCATGTGCATATGGATCCACAGGGCGTGGTGCAGAAGGTCATGTTCACCGACGAGAGCATGTACTTGCGAGAACCTAGGAGATGACTCCCCCCTGAGGCGCGGCGCGCCTTCCCCCTAGGGGGGGACGACGGCCTTTGCTGCGGGGCGGCCCTTGCTGGCCGTCTCTGGTTTGGATCATGCCGGTTTTACAGGTCGCGCTGACTCCCTGAGATACAGACATATTCTTTAGAACGCATGAAAGTCATTTTTGCCGGTACGCCCGAATTTGCGCGCGTGGCCCTCGAGCGCCTGCTGGCGGCAGGTTTTGAAATTCCGCTGGTGCTGACCCAGCCCGACCGCCCCGCGGGCCGCGGCATGAAGCTGCAGGCCTCGCCCGTCAAGCAGTGCGCGCTGGAGCACGGGATTGCCGTCGCCCAGCCCATGAGCCTGCGCCTGGACGGCAAATACCCCGAAGAGGCCGCGGCCGCCCAGGCCGCCATCGATGCCGTTCAGGCCGATGTGATGGTGGTGGCCGCCTACGGCCTGATCCTGCCGCAATGGGTGCTCGACACCATGAGCGCCGCACGGCCGCCCGAAGGCGCGAAGGCCCCCTCTGGGAGCGTGGGGTCCCATGGACTGGGTTGCCTGAACATCCATGCCAGCCTGCTGCCGCGCTGGCGCGGCGCGGCGCCCATCCACCGCGCCATCGAGGCCGGCGATGCCGAGACCGGCGTGACCATCATGCAGATGGATGCGGGCCTGGACACCGGCGACATGTGCCTCATGGAGCGTCTGCCCATCGCCGCCGGCGACACCACGGCCAGCCTGCACGACAAGCTGGCCGCGCTGGGCGGCCGCCTGATCGTGGAAGCGCTGGAGATGAGCGCCTGCGGCGGCCTGCCGCGCACGCCCCAGCCGGCCGAGGGCGTGACCTACGCCCACAAGATCGAGAAGGCCGAAAGCCAGATCGACTGGAGCGAAAGCGCCGAAATCATCGCCCGCCGCCTGCGCGCCTTCAACCCCTTCCCGGGCGGCGCCACCGAGCTGGCCGGCGAGGCCATCAAGGTCTGGGAAGCCCAGGCCCAGGAAGGCTCTGGAACGCCCGGCAGCGTGCTGTCGGCCGGTGCCGGCGGCGTGCGCGTGGCCTGCGGCCAGGGCGTGCTCAATATGACGCTGCTGCAGCGCGCCGGCGGCAAGCGCCTGGCTGCCGGCGATTTCCTGCGCGGCTTCGACCTGCCAGCGGGCAGCCTGCTGGGCACCCAAGCCAGCCAGCAGACTCCGCAGCCATGAGCGGCGCCCGACCGGCGTCATCGGTGCTCGTGCAACGCGTGCGCGGCATCGTACGCGATCCGTTCTTCTGGACCGGCTCGCGCGAGATGATGGGCACGGCCCTGGGCATCGCGGCCTGGGGCCTGGTCACGGGCGTGGCCATGGTCAAGAGCGGCCTGGCCCTGCCCCTGGCCCTGTTCATGGGCCTGACGGTCTACGCGGGCAGCGCCCAGCTGGCCGTGCTGCCGCTGATGACCGCGGGCGCACCGCTGTGGGTGATCTGGTTCACGGCGCTGTGCGTGAACCTGCGTTTCGTGATCCTGTCGAGCATGTGGCGCAGCTATTTCGCCCACCTGAGCCTGCGCCACCGCCTGACGATCGGCTACTTCAGCGGCGACGTGATCTTCGTCAATTTCATGGGCCGCTACCCCGAGGCCAAGCCGCAGGCCGAGCAGGTGCCCTACTTCTGGGGTGCGGCCCTGACCAACTGGCTGGCCTGGCAGATACCGTCCACGCTGGGCATCTTCCTGGCCGACCAGATCCCGCTGTCCTGGGGCCTGGGCTTTGCCGGCGTGCTGGCCCTCCTGGGCGTGCTGCTGTCCATGCTCGGCGATCGTCCCTCCCGGGTGGCCAGCATCGTGGCCTGCACGGCCGCCGTGGCGGCGTTTGCGCTGCCGCTCAAGCTCAACATCCTCGTGGCGATCGCGGCGGCCGTGGCGGCGGGCCTGGTGGCCGAGAAGCTGCAGGAACAGGCCAGGGCGCAAAAACCTGGACAGGAGACCCGGTCATGAGCGGATTCCTGGCGTTTGTCGCCTGCCTCGGCCTGGTCGCCATCACCGTGGTCACGCGCGCCTTCTTCATGATTCCCGAGGAGGAAGTGCCGCTGCCCCGGTGGCTCAAGCGCGGCCTCAAGTACGCACCGCTGGCCGCGCTGGCCGCCGTGATCGCACCCGAGATCGTGATGAGCAACGGCCACTTCATCCATACGCTGGCCGATGCGCGCCTGCCCGCCGCCGCCGTGGCCACGGCGTACTTTCTCTACAAGCGCAGCATCCTGGGGACGATTGCGCTGGGCATGCTGGTCTACCTGCCCCTGCATATAGTCCTGGGATGGTAGGTTCTTAAGCTTCCTGCTCCACCCTCACCTCCACCAGCAGGCGCTTGAGCTCCGGCACGCAGGAGCCGCAGTTGCCCCCGGCCTTGAGGCAGGCGGTGATCTCGCCGGTCGATTGCAGGCCCTTGCTGCGGATGGCGTCGCAGATGGTGTTGCGGCCCACGCCGAAGCACGAGCAGACGGTGGGGCCGGTGTCCGCCCCCGCGGCTATGGGCTGGCCCAGCAGCACGCTGGCGCGGTCCATATCCTCGAGCCTTTCCTGCGCGAACAGGCCGGCCAGCCACTGGCGCGACGGCAGGTCCGGGCGCGGCGACAGGTAGACGCAGGCCTCGATGCGCTCATCCACCACATGCACGGCGCGGTAGATGTGCGCGGTGGCGTCCTCGTATTCCAGCCAGTCGGCCTGGGCATCGCTCACCCCCAGCAACCCGCGCGCCCAGTCGTGCGGCGCAGCCATGGGCTTGCGCCCGGCCAGCTCGTAGCGCACGAACTGCCGGCCCTGGATGCGCGTCCACCAGGCGGCATCGGCGCCGGCTTCCACGTCGAGCGCGCGGCGCGTGAGCACGAAGCCGTGCCAGGCCACCTCGAAAGGCTCGACGACGACCGGCGTGTGCTTGAACTCCGGCTCGCCCGAGACGGGATCGACCACCGGGTTGACGACCGCGCCCACGCGCGCATCGGATGCGAACTGCCCGTTCCAGTGGATGGGCGCGAATGCGCTGCCGCGTGCGATGCCGCCGCCCATGCGCACGCGCGCCACCATGCTGCCCCAGCGCGAGCGCACCCGGGCCAGCGCGCCCTCGCGCACGCCGGCCAGCAGCGCGTCGTGCGGGTGCAGGTCGATGAAGGGCTCGGGCACGTGGTCGGCCAGCTTGGGCGCGCGGCCGGTGCGCGTCATGGTGTGCCACTGGTCGCGCACGCGGCCGGTGTTGAGGATCAGCGGATAGTCTGCGTCCGCCGCATGCACGGGCGCGCGCGCCGGCGTGGGCACGAAGCGCGCCCGTCCGTCGGCATGGGCAAAGCGCCCGTCGCCGAACAGGCGAGCCACTCCAGCGCTCTCTGCCGTTGGCAGCGGCCATTGCACCGGCGCCAGCCCGTCGTAGGCAGCGGCAGACAGCCCCGCCAGGCCGCCGATATGGAAGGCCCGCGGCACGCTGCCCGGGCCATCCGCATCGTTGGCCTGTGCCGACAGCCGTGCGTGCTCGTCGAACACCTCGCGCTGGTGGCCGTAGCCGAAGCCCTCGTAGCCCATGCGCCGCGCCACCTCGGCGATGATGGCCCAGTCGGCCCGCGCCTCGCCCGGCGCGGGCAGGAAGGCGCGCTGGCGCGAGATGCGGCGCTCGGAGTTGGTGACGGTGCCGTCCTTCTCGCCCCAGCCCAGTGCGGGCAAAGCGATGTCGGCGTGCCGCAGGGTGTCAGTGTCGGCCACGATGTCGCTGACCACCACCAGCTCGCAGGCGGCCAGGGCGCGACGCGCCTGGTCGGCGTCGGGCAGGCTGACGACGGGGTTGGTGCCCATGATCCACACGGCCTTCACGCGCCCGGCCTCCATGGCCTGGAACAGCTCCACGGCCTTGAGGCCGGGCTTGTCGGCCATGCGCGGCGCGTTCCAGAAGCCCTGCACCAGGTCGCGGTGGGCAGGCTCGTGCAGTTCCAGGTGGGCGGCCAGCATATTGGCCAGGCCGCCGACCTCGCGCCCTCCCATGGCGTTGGGCTGGCCGGTGACGGAGAACGGCCCCATGCCCGGCCGGCCGATGCGGCCGGTGAGCAGATGGCAGTTGATGATGCTGTTGACCTTGTCGGTGCCGGCCGACGACTGGTTCACCCCTTGCGAGAAGGCGGTGACGGTGCGCGGCGTCTCGGCAAACCATTGGAAGAAGCTGCGCACCGCCTCCTCGCCGAGCCTGCAGGCGCTGGCCACGGCCGCGACGCTGCCGGAGTCCACCCCACCGGCCTCGGCCGCCTGCAGCGCCTGGTCCAGGCCCTGGGTGTGCTGCGCGACAAAGCCGCGGTCCGACACGCCCTGCCGCGCCAGATGCGCCAGCAGGCCGTTGAACAGCCACACGTCGGTGCCGGGCTTGAGCGGCAGGTACAGGTCGGCCAGCTCGCAGGTGGCGGTGTGGCGCGGGTCGATCACCACCAGCTTCATGCCGGGCCGCGCCTCCTTGGCGCGCGCGATGCGCTGGAACAGGATGGGGTGGCACCAGGCAGTGTTCGACCCCACCAGCACGACGAGATCGGCCAGCTCCAGATCGTCGTAGCAGACCGGCACCAGGTCTTCGCCAAAGGCGCGCTTGTGCCCGGCCACGGCCGACGACATGCACAGCCGCGAGTTGGTGTCGATGTTGGCGCTGCCGATGTAGCCCTTCATCAGCTTGTTGGCCAGGTAGTAGTCCTCGGTCAGCAACTGGCCGGAGGCATAGAAGGCCACGGCATCGGGCCCGTGCCGGTCGACGAGGCGCCGAAAACCCCGGGCCACGGTATCCAGCGCGGCGTCCCAGGCCACGCGGCGCAGCGGCCCCGCGCCACCCGCCTGGCGGTCCCGCATCGCCGGGTACAGCAATCGGCCTTCCAGCCCCAGGGTCTCGCCCAGGGCCGAGCCCTTAACGCACAGCCGGCCGGCGTTCGCCGGGTGCTGCGGGTCGCCGGCCACCTGCACCTCGCCATCCGGCTGCGGCGTGGCCAGCACGCCGCAGCCCACGCCGCAGTAGGGGCAGGTGGTGCGCACCGGCGCAGGAGTGGAGGCAATGGGGATCACATTCATCTACATACCTCGGTTATGTCTGGCACGGCCCATGTCCCATGCAGCGGGGAGTGGCCCATCGGCGCGAAGCGACTCAGGGGGCATCGCATATCATGCGGCTTCACAAAGGGCACGGCCGAACAGCAGGCGCTGGCGCATGGCGGCAACAGGCGTCTGCCGCTGGATCAGGTCGAAGTACCACGGCCCGTCGGCCACGTCGCCGTACAGCACCGCGCCGACGATGCGCTCGCCCTGCAGCACCAGCCGCTTGTAGACGCCGCGGCGCGGGTCGCGCAGCACGATGTCCTCGGTGCCCGGGCCGCCGTAGATGCAGCCGGCCGAATACAGGTCCACGCCGGTGACCTTGAGCTTGGTGGCCGTGGCCTGCTGCACGTAGCGGCGGTGGCCAGCGCCCGCCAGGTGCGCGGCGCACACCCGGGCCTGGTCCCAGATCGGCGCCACCAGGCCGAAGGTGCTGCGGCGGTGCTGCACGCATTCGCCCACGGCATAGATGCGCGGATCGTAGGTCTGCAGCGTGTCGTCCACGACGATGGCGCGCTCGCAGTACAGGCCGGCGGCCCGCGCCAGCTCGATGTTGGGGCGCACGCCGGCCGCCATCACCACCAGGTCGGCAGGCAGGGTGGCGCCATCCTTGAAGCGCACGGCCGTCACGCGCTCGGTGCCGATCAGCTCGGCCGTCTGCGCCCCCAGCACGAAGCGCAGGCCCGTGGATTCCAGCGCCTGCTGCAGCAGCGCCGAGGCCGGGGCATCGAGCTGGCGTTCCATCAGGCTGTGGTGCAGGTGCACCACGGTCACCTCCATGCCCTGGCGCAGCAGGCCGTTGGCGGCCTCCAGCCCCAGCAGTCCGCCGCCGATCACCACGGCATGGCGGTGCCGGCGCGCGGCTTCGAGCATGGCCTCCACGTGCTGGATGTCGCGGAAGGCGATCACCCCGGGCAGATCGCAGCCCGGCACCGGCGGTATGAACGGGCGCGAGCCCGTGGCGATCAGCAGCCGGTCGTAACCGGCTTCGCTGCCGCCCTGGGAGCGCACGGTGCGGCGCGCGCGGTCGATCGCCACCACCGGGTCGCCCGCATGCAGCGTGATGCCGTTTCTCGCATACCACTCGCGCGGGTTGAGCATGATGTCAGCCACGCTTTTCTCGCCCGCCAGCAGGGGCGACAGCAGGATGCGGTTGTAGTTGCCGTGCGGCTCCTCGCCGAACACGGTGATGTCGTACAGCTCGGGAGCCAGCTGCAGCAGCTCCTCCACCGCGCGCATGCCGGCCATGCCGTTGCCGACCACCACCAGCCGGGGGCGTGGGGCGGATTTCATACCGCCACCCAGACCCGGCCGTACTCGATCCTGGCGGCGTAGACCGGCACCGGGTGCTCCGGGTCCTCCAGGCATTCGCCGGTCGCCAGGTCGAAGTGCTGCTTGTACAGCGGCGAGGCGACGACGATGCGCTCGCCCAGGCTGCCGACCAGCCCGCGCGCCAGCACGCTGGCGCCGCTTTTCGGGTCGACGTTGCCGATGGCGAAGAGCCGGTCGCCCACGCGGAACACCGCCACATGCCGGCCCGCCACCAGGGCGCAGACGCCGGTGTCGGGAACGATGTCCTGCGCGGCGCAGACCGCCATCCAGCCTTTGTCCATGCATGCCATGATTCAAATCCTCATTTTTTGATAGCTGATAGTGCTGGATACATATGCGCTAGACGGCAATTTCATCCAAAGCACTGGTGGCACTGCGCTCCTGCGGCAGCGCCGGGCGGATCTGGCCGCGCTCGGCGACGAAGACGATGTGCTCGTCGGGCCGCTCGCTGTTGACGAAGCTGCGAAAGCGCTGGCGCACCTCGGGGTTGCTCACCGCGGTCTTCCATTCGTCCTGGTAGGTGTCCACCACATGCTGCATCTCGGCCTCCAGCTCGGCGGCCAGGCTTAAGCGGTCATTCACCACCACGTCCTTCAGGTAGGCCAGGCCGCCTTCCAGGTTGTCGCGCCAGGTGCTGGTGCGCTGCAGGCGGTCGGCCGTGCGCACGTAGAACATCAGGAAGCGGTCCACATACTTCACCAGCGTGGCCTGGTCGAGGCCCTCGGCCAGCAGCTCGGCGTGGCGGGGCTTCATGCCGCCGTTGCCGCAGACGTAGAGGTTCCAGCCCTTCTCGGTGGCGATGATGCCCACGTCCTTGCCCTGGGCCTCGGCGCATTCGCGCGTGCAGCCCGAGACGCCGAACTTGATCTTGTGCGGCGAGCGCAAGCCCTTGTAGCGGTTCTCCAGCGCGATGGCGAAGCCCACCGAATCGCCCACGCCGTAGCGGCACCAGGTCGAGCCCACGCAGCTCTTGACCGTGCGCAGCGACTTGCCGTAGGCGTGGCCCGACTCGAAGCCGGCGGCGATCAGCTCTTCCCAGATCAACGGCAGCTGCTCCACGCGCGCGCCGAACAGGTCCACACGCTGGCCGCCGGTGATCTTGGTGTAGAGGCCGTATTTCTTGGCCACCTGGCCGACGGCGATCAGCCCCTCGGGCGTGACCTCGCCGCCCGGCATGCGCGGCACCACCGAGTAGCTGCCGTCCTTCTGGATGTTGCCCAGGTAGTAGTCGTTGCTGTCCTGCAGGCTGGCCAGCGGGGCCTCCAGCACGAACTCGTTCCAGCACGAGGCCAGCACGCTCGCCGCCACGGGCTTGCAGATGTCGCAGCCCAGGCCCTTGCCGTGCTTGTGCAGCAGCGCGTCGAAGCTCTTGATGCCGCCCACGCGCACCAGGTGGTACAGCTCCTGGCGCGAATACGCAAAGTGCTCGCACAGGTGGTTGCTGACGGCCAGGCCCTGCTTCTTCATCTCGGCCTTCATCACCTGCGTGACCAGCGGCACGCAGCCGCCGCAGGTGGCGCCGGCCTTGGTACAGGCCTTGATCTCCGCGATGGTGCAGGCGCCCTTCTCACCCAGGTCCGCGACTGCGGCACAGATCTGGCCCTTGCTCACGCTGTTGCACGAGCAGATCTGCGCGCTGTCGGGCAGCGCATCCACGCCCAGGCCCGGCCTGGCCTTGCCGTCGCTGGACGGCAGGATCATGAACTCCGGGTCCTCGGGCAGCGCGATGCCGTTGAGCGCCGTCTGCAGCAGGGTGCCGTACTCGTCGGCATTGCCCACCAGCACCGCGCCCAGCAGCTGCCTGCCGTCCTCGCTGACGACGATCTTCTTGTAGACCTGCTTGCGCTCGTCCACGTACTGGTAGTTGCGGCTGCCGGCGGTCTTGCCCTGGGCGTCGCCGATGCTGGCCACGTCCACGCCCATCAGCTTGAGCCGGGTAGCCATGTCGGCTCCGCTGAAGGCCGCGCCGGCCTCGCCCGCGATGTGCCGGGCCGCCACGCGCGCCATGTCGTAGCCGGGCGCCACCAGGCCGAAGACCTGGTCCTTCCACGATGCGCATTCGCCGATGGCGTAGACATCGTGGTCGCTGGTGCGGCAGAAATCGTCCACCACCGCGCCGCCGCGCGGGCCTATGGCCAGCACGCACTGGCGCGCCAGCTCGTCGCGCGGGCGGATGCCGGCGGAGAACACGATCATGTCGGTCTCCAGCCGCGTGCCGTCGGCAAACACCATGCGGTGGCGCGACATGGCGCCGTCGGTGATTTCCACGGTGTTGCAGCCCGTGTGCACGTGCACGCCCAGCGCCTCGATCTTGTGGCGCAGCATGCGCCCGCCTCCCTCGTCCACCTGCACGGCCATCAGCCGCGGCGAGAACTCGACCACATGCGTCTCGAGGCCCATGTCGCGCAGCGCCTTGGCGCATTCCAGGCCCAGCAGGCCGCCGCCCACGACCACGCCGCTTTTCGACTTGCGGCCCGAGGCCTGCATGGCCTCCAGGTCCGCTATGGTGCGGTAGACGAAGCAGTGCGGCCGGTCGCGCCCCGGCACGCCCGGCACGAAGGGGCTGGAGCCGGTGGCCAGCACCAGCTTGTCGTAGGGCAGCACCTCGCCGTCGGCCGTGGTCACGGTGTTCTCGCGGCGCTCGATGGCCACGGCGCGCGCGGCCAGGCGCAGCGTGAAGCCGGTGCGCTCGAAAAAGCCCGGCTCCACCAGCGACAGGTCCTCGGCGCTGCGGCCGCTGAAGAATTCGGACAGGTGCACGCGGTCGTAGGCCGGGCGCGGCTCCTCGCACAGCACGGTGACCTCGGCACCCCGCAGGCCGGTTTCGGCCAGGCTTTCGAGAAACTTGTGGCCCACCATGCCGTGGCCAACAACAACGATCTTCATGGTCATGGCAAAACTCCTCAGATATTGGCCAGGGTGTTGTCGTACAGCGCCTGCTCGCGCGCCTTGTGCTCGGCCGAGAAACGCACCGCGATGGCGCACCCGGCCGACAGCGCCACCAGCACGCCCAGCACCGACAGCGTGTGCTGCGTGTCGCCCAGGCCCTTCATCAGCAAGCCCGCGGCCACGGCGCCCACATTGCCGCCGGCGCCGATGATTCCGGCCACGCCGCCCAGCGCATTGCGGTCGATGAAGGGCACGAGCGCATAGGTCGCGCCGCAGGCCATGTGGGTGAACAGGCCGAACACCAGCATGGCGGGCACGGCCAGCGGCACGCTGTCGGCATGGGCAAAGCCCAGCAGGCCCAGGCCCTCGCCCAGCATCAGCAGGCACAGCAGCAGGGTGCGGCCGTCCAGCCCGCGGCGGCGCGCCATGCGGTCCGAGACGATGCCGCCCAGCGCCCGGCCGAACAGCGCCAGCAGGCCGAAGCTCGCGGCCGCCATGCCGGCCGAGGCCAGCGACAGGCCGAAGCGGTCCACGTAGTAGATGGCGGCCACGTTGTGGATGAAGATCTCCACGCCGAAGCAGGCGCCGTAGGTGGTGAACAGCAGCCACACGCGGTGGTTGCGTGCCGCCGTGGCAAAGCTGGCCCAGCCGCCCTTCTTGCCGCTGTCCACGCTCTTGCCCGCAGCGCGCAGCTCGGCGTAGTTGCCCTCGGGGCAGTCCTGCGTGTAGCGCCAGTACAGCATGGCGACGACCAGCATGGCCACGCCCGGCACCACCATGGCCAGGCGCCAGCCCAGGCTCTGGTCTACCCCGTAATTCAGGCCCGTCATCACGATGGCCGTCAGCAGCAGCGGCATGGTGCCCTGGGCCATGCCGCCGCCCGCATTGCCCCAGCCGGCCGAGGCGGCGTTGGCCGTGCCGACCACGTTGGGCGCGAACATCACCGAGGTGTGGTACTGCGTGATGACGAAGCTCGCGCCGATGGCGCCTATCGCCAGGCGGAAGAACAGAAAGGACTCGTAGCTCTGCGCCAGCGCCACGCCCAGCACCGGGATGGCGCCCAGCGCCAGCAGGCCGGTATAGGCCTTGCGCGGGCCGTAGCGGTCGCACAGCGGCCCCACGATGAGCCGCACCAGAATGGTCACGGCTACCGCGGCGATGTTGATGTTGGCGATCTGCGCCGGCGTGAGCTTGAACTCGCCCTTGAGCATCGGCATCAGCGGCGCGCAGGCGAACCAGGCATAGAAACACACGAAGAACGCCAGCCAGGTGAGGTGGAAGGCGCGCATCTGCGGCGTGCGCAGGCTGAACAGGTCGATACGGGTGGCTTTGCCGGTCATGTCTGCCTCTGTGAAAGAAGTGTCGACACCTGTTCAGCAAGACCCGTGCCAATAATTTCTTTCCAGCCGGCGCAACCGCGGCACTGCACTGCGGCGCCCGCCGCATGCACCACGCCACGCCGTACCGCACCCATAAGGTGCCGGGCCTCGCACCACAAGCGATCCTCGAAGCATGAGCGTGGTCATGAACACGTTCTTACCCCCTCCCGCGCAACTTCCCTACAATTCGCCCCGATTCATTTCCATTCCTGCCGTCCCTCAAAACGGCCCGCCAGCATGAACATCATTCGCTTCTCCGACCTGTGCGCCCAAGGCAAAGTCCTGGGCCAACGCGTTTTCATCCGCTCCGACCTCAACGTGCCGCTCAACGACGCGGGCGAGATCACCGAAGACACGCGCGTGCGCGCCTCCGTGCCGGCCATCGAAATGGCGCTCAAGGCCGGCGCTGCCGTGATGGTGACCAGCCACCTGGGCCGCCCCACCGAAGGCGAATTCAGGCCCGAGGACTCGCTGGCCCCCGTGGCCAAGCGCCTGTCGGAACTGCTGGGCCGTGAAGTGCCGCTGGTCGCCAACTGGGTGGACGGCGTCAAGGTCGAGCCCGGCCAGGTCGTGCTGCTGGAGAACTGCCGCGTGAACCTGGGCGAGAAGAAGAACAAGGAAGAGCTGGCCAGGAAGCTGGCCGCCCTGTGCGACATCTATGTGAACGACGCTTTCGGCACGGCCCACCGCGCCGAGGGCACGACCTACGGCATCGCCCAGTTCGCCCCCGTGGCCTGCGCCGGCCCGCTGCTGTCGGCCGAGATCGACGCCATCACCAAGGCCCTGGCGGCCCCCGCCCGCCCGCTGGCCGCCATCGTGGCCGGCTCCAAGGTCTCGACCAAGCTGACGATTCTGCAATCGCTGTCCAACAACGTGGACCAGCTCATCGTGGGCGGCGGCATTGCCAACACCTTCATGCTGGCCGCGGGCCTGAAGATCGGCAAGAGCCTGGCCGAACCCGATCTGATCGGCGAAGCCAAGGCCGTGATCGAAGCCATGGCCGCGCGCGGCGCCGACGTGCCCGTGCCCACCGACGTGGTGACCGCCAAGGCCTTTGCTTTTGATGCGCCCGCCACCGTCAAAAAGGCCACCGAAGTCGAAGACGACGACATGATCCTCGACATCGGCCCCGAAACCGCCGCCAGGCTGGCCGTGCAGCTCAAGAAGGCCGGCACCATCGTCTGGAACGGCCCCGTGGGCGTGTTCGAGTTCGACCAGTTCGCCAACGGCACCAAGGTGATCGCCCAGGCCATCGCCGCATCGCCCGCCTTCAGCATTGCCGGCGGCGGCGACACGCTGGCGGCCATCGCCAAGTACGGCATCGAGGACAAGGTGGGCTACATCTCCACCGGCGGCGGCGCCTTCCTGGAAGTGCTGGAAGGCAAGCAGCTCCCGGCTTTCGAGATCCTCGAAAAGCGCGCGGCAAAGTAACCCCCTGAGCGGCTACGCCGCTTCCCCCAATGGGGGACGGACGTCTTTGCTGCGGGGGCGGCCCTTGCCGACGTCCACTGACTCGGATCAGTGCCTCCGCATGGTTCAGGAGTCCATGACACTGCTTGTAAAAAGCCAACAAGTCTTCGAGCGAGCTACTTGTTGGCTTTTCTTTGTTCTGAGAACTGATGTGGCCCAAGCCAGGGACGGCAAGCAAGGGCGGCCCCGCAGCGAGGCCGTCGTCCCCCTTCTAGGGGGAAAGCGCAAAGCGCCTCAGGGGGTACTCCTTTTTGCTGGCCAGAGCACGGACGCGATGGCCACCACCATCAGCACCACGGCCGTCCAGTCCTGCCAGTGCAGCACCTCGCCCAGCCACCAGGCGCCCACGAACACGCCCAGCACGGGAATCATCATCACGCTCAGCGTGGAGGCCACGGGCGGCAGGCTGCGCGCCAGGAAGAACCACACGGCCTGGGCAAAGCCCAGCACCAGCACGCCGTTGAAGGCGATGGCCGCCATGGCGCTGGAGTCGGGCGCATGCCACTGGTCCCGCTCGAAGACAAAGGCCAGCACGGTGAGCACCAGCGTGGTCAACGCGATCATCCACACCGACAGCGTCATCAGCGGCACGGGCGCCTCGGCGCGGCGCAGCAGCTGCGTGCCCCAGGCCCAGCCGGCCGCGGCGATCAGCATCAGCAGCACGCCCACGGGCTTGCTGCCCAGCGCGCCCACCTCATGCCACAGCAGCAGCAGCACGCCCAAAAAGGCCGCGCCCACGCCGGCCCAGGCGCGGGGCGCGAGCCTGTCGTGGAAGAACAGGCTGCCGAAGACTGCCGAAAAAATGGGCATGGTATAGCCGAGGATGGCCGCGCGGCCGCTGGACAGCGTGGGAATGGCGATGATGATCAGGCTGTGCCACAGCACCATGTTGAACAGCGTGAGCTTGAGCAGCTGGCCCCAGTAGGCGCGCGGAATCGTCAGCGGCAAGCGCCGGCCGGCCACGAACACGGCCAGGATGGGCAGGCCTATCCACATGGAGACCATGCGGAAGGTCAGCGGCGGAAAGTGCTGCACACCCAGCTTCATCACGGGCCAGTTCAGGCCCCAGACCAGGGTGAGCAAAACGAGAAGAACGAGCTGTTTGGGCGTAAATGAAGGCATGGCGCGGCTGATTATGGCTCCCCCTGTGCGGCTGCGCCGCTTCCCCCGGAGGGGGACGACACCATCGCGGCGGGGCGGCCCTTGCTCGGTGTCCCTGGCCTGCAGGGCGCCAGTTTCATAGGCCAAGGGCTTCGGGCTCGCAAAACCCGGGGGCAGGCTTGGCGGGGCCGAACCACTAAAATCGCGTCTCATGACTTTCCTCGACATGCTGCGCGACGCGTCCACGCGCAATGACTCCATGCTGTGCGTGGGTCTGGACCCCGAACCCAGCCGCTTTCCCGGCGCGATGCAGGGTGATGCGTCCAAGATCTACGACTTCTGCGCCGCCATCGTCGAGGCCACGGCCGATCTGGTGAACTCCTTCAAGCCCCAGATCGCCTATTTCGCGGCCCACCGCGCCGAGGACCAGCTCGAGAAGCTGATGGCCCACATGCGCGCCGTGGCGCCCCATGTGCCGGTGATCCTGGACGCCAAGCGCGGCGACATCGGCTCCACCGCAGAGCAGTACGCCAAGGAAGCTTTCGAGCGCTACGGCGCCGACGCCGTGACCCTGTCGCCCTTCATGGGCTTCGACTCCATCACGCCCTACCTCAAGTACGAGGGCAAGGGCGCCTTCCTGCTGTGCCGCACCTCCAACCCCGGCGGCGACGACCTGCAGGCCCGGACGCTGGCCGACGTGCCCGGCCAGCCGCAGATGTTCGAGCACGTGGCCAGGCTGGCCCAGGGCCCGTGGAACACCAACGGCCAGCTGGGCCTGGTGGTGGGCGCCACCCGCCCGCAGGAGATCGAGCGCGTGCGCGCCGTGGCCCCCACGCTGCCGCTGCTGATCCCCGGCGTGGGCGCCCAGGGCGGCGATGCCGTGGCGACCGTGAAGGCGGCGCGCATCGGCGGCGGCCCCATCATCATCAATTCCTCGCGCGCCATCCTCTATGCCTCGCCGGGCGAGGACTTCGCCCAGGCGGCGCGCCACGCGGCCGTGGCCACGCGCGCCACGCTGCAGCAGGCCGCGGCCCAGGGCTGACCGGGCTTCAGCAGGCGCGAGCATGAAGACCCTGTCATGAAGGCACAGTGGCTGGAAGACTTTCTGCTGCTGGCCCAGGAGCGCAGCTTCACGCGCGCGGCCGAGCTGCGCCATGTCACCCATCCGGCCTTCGGGCGCCGCATCCGCGCGCTGGAGGCCTGGGCCGGCACGCCGCTGGTCGAGCCCGGCGGCGGCCCGGTGCGCCTCACGCCCGCCGGCGAGGCCTTCCGCGACACGGCCGAGCAGCTGGTGCACACCCTGGCCCAGTCACATGACGAGCTGCAGGCCGTGGCCGGCCGCCAGGCCCGCATCATCACCCTGGCCACGGGCCGCACGCTGGCGCGCACCATCGTGGCCGACTGGCTGGCCCGCCACGGCAGCGTGCTGCAGAGCGCCGAGATGCGCGTGGTCACACGCACGCTGGAGGAGACCGTGGTCATGCTGCAGCGCGGGGAGGTGAGCTTTGCCCTGCTCTACCACCATGCGGCCATCGCCGTGCGGCTGGACGGCCGCCAGTTCAGCCACCTGACCGTGATGCACGACCGGCTGGTACCCGTGTCGCGCGCCGATGCCGACGGCCAGCCGCTGTTCGATCTGACCCGGGCCCTGGAGGCCGACGCCAGCCCCGTGCCCTATCTGGCCTTCTCGCACAGCATGGCCCTGGGCCGGCTCGTGGAGGACCATCTGGCCAACCATCCGCTGCTGCCGCGCCTGCGCCGCTGCGTGGACTGCGATTCGGCCGATGCCAACTACGAATACGTGCTCAAGGGCCTGGGCGTGGCCTGGATGCCTTGGTCCATGGTGCGCGCCGATTGCCAGGCCGCTCGCCTGGCCGTTGCGGGCGACAGCAGCCTGGAGGCGCATTTCGACGTGCGGCTGTACCGCCCCAAGCGCCACCTGGGCGCCGCGGCCGAACAGTTCTGGGCCGATATCACCCGGACCTGAGAGAGTCGGCAATGTGCTGAAATGGCACAAACAAATGCCGTATAGGCACCAAATGTCTTGCCGGCTGTTCGCACAATCGAGCCCATAAAGATTCGGAATATCTCCATGCAAAACACCAAAGTCCTTCGCCGTACCGCCGTGGCCGCCGGCCTGCTGCTGGCCGCCGCCAACCTGCCCGCGCTGGCCGCCGACAACTACCCCAGCCGCGCCATCACCATGGTGGTCGGCTACCCTGCGGGCGGCAGTACCGACCTCGTGGGCCGCCTGGTGGCCGACGGCCTGGCCTCGCGCCTGGGCCAGCCCGTGGTGGTGGAAAACCTGGGCGGCGCCGGCGGTGCCATCGGCGCGCAGAAGGTCGCCAAGGCCCCGGCCGACGGCTACACCATCATGGTCGGCGCCAACAACGAGCTGGCCATTGCCAAGCTGATCAACAAGGCCGTGAAGTACAGCATCGCCGACTTCACGCCCATCGGCCTGGTCGGCTCCCAGCCCATGGTGCTCGTGGCCTCGCCCAAGGCCGGCGTGAAGAGCGCCGCCGAGTTCAGCCAGCTCGTGGCCAAGAACCCCGGCAAGTTCAGCTACGGCAGCTCCGGCGTGGGCACGGCCCTGCACCTGGCCGGCGAGATGATCAAGGAACAGGGTCACCTGCAGATGACCCACATCCCTTACAAGGGCGTGGCCCCGCTGACCACGGACCTGGTGGGCAACAACATCGAGTTCGGCATGTTCGTGCTCTCCAGCGGCCTGCCCCAGATCAAGGCCGGCAAGGTGGTGGCCCTGGGCACGACCGAAGCCAAGCGCTCGTCCATCACGCCCGACATCCCGGCCCTGTCCGAGCTGCCCCAGTACAAGAACGTGGACATCAATGTCTGGTTCGCCATGATGGCCCCCAAGGGCCTGCCCGCGCCGGTCGCGGCCAAGCTCAAGAAGGCGCTGGACGAGACCCTGGCCTCGCCCGAGTTCCGCAAGAAGATGGAAGAGACCGGCAACGTGGTGGCCGATCCCAAGCTGGATGCCGGCAAGTACATCCATGCCGAGATCGCCAAGTACGGCAAGATCGTCCAGTTCGCCAAAATCGAGAACTGATCTCTTTCCCGGCTGGGCCGTCAAGGTCAAGCTATCAAAATCAAAGCATATTTCGCAGTCTTCACAATGTTCTTGGATGAAAATTCATCCATATTCAATGAATGGCCTGTGCAAGTTGCTCTTTTTTAATGAGCACTTTATACGCCTAGCTGGCAGCGCGCGGGCGACAGCGCGCCCACGCTGACCTGCTGCGCCGCCAGGGCCGCATCCAGCGGCTCGCCCAGCAGCAGATTGCGCGCCAGCAGGCTGTAGCCGAAGGCGCTCTGGATGCCGTAGCCGCCCTGGGCCGCGACCCAGAAGAAGCCCGGCACGGGCGTGGGCGAGGCATCCCAGCCGATCACCAGCTCCCCGTCGGCCACGAAGGAGCGCAGGCCGGCCCAGGTGTGCGAGGGGCGGCGGATGGACAGCGTGGTGCATTCCTCGATGCGCCAGATGCCGGTGGCGATGTCCAGCTCCTCGGGCACCACGTCGTGCGGCGCCACGGGATCGGCATTGGCCGGCGAACCCAGCAGCAGGCCCGCTTCGGGCTTGAAGTAGAAGTCCTCGGCGATGCCGATGACCATGGGCCAGTGCGCGGTCTCCTGTCCTTGGGGCGCCGCAAAGGTGAAGGCGCTGCGGCGCTTGGGCGTGATGCCTATGGGCGCCGCGCCCGCCATGGCGGCCAGCACGTCGGCCCAGGCGCCCGAGGCGTTGACCACCGTGCGCGCCCGGACCTGGCGGCCGTCGGCCAGCGTCAGCAGCCATGCAGCCTCCTCGCGCCGCAGGGCCGCGACCTCGGCCTGGCACCGGAGTTCGCCGCCGCGCTGGCGCAGGCCGTGCAGAAAGCCCTGGTGCAGGCCGTGCACATCGATGTCGCGCGCGCCGTCGTCCTGGAAGCCGTCCACCAGCACCTCGGTGTTGAGGCAAGGCACCAGCGCCTTGAGCTGGGCCGCATCGAGGCGCCTGGCCCCGGGCGAATGCACCACGGCCTCGGCATAGGCCGCGTCCAGCAGCGGCTTTTGCCCGGCCGTGCCCACGTAGAGCACGCCGCGCGGCGTGAAAATGGGGGCGCCGGCAAAACCCGGCGGCGGCTGCTCGTAGAACGCCCGGCTGGCCCGCGTCAGCGCCTGCACCTGGGCCGGGCCGTAGTGCTCCTCGTAGAGCGCGGCCGAGCGGCCCGTGGTGTGGTAGCCGGGCTGGGACTCGCGCTCCAGCACCAGCACGGCGGGCGGCCGGGCGCTGCTGCCCTTGCCGCCCGACTGCGCCAGCTGCCAGGCCACCGAAGCACCGGCCATGCCCGCACCCACCACTGCGAAATCCCAGATTCGAGAATCCATCTTCATCTCCTGCGTCAACAAGGCGAGCGGCCCGGGCCGCTCACTCCATCCTAGGTCAGGCGCGGGCCCGGAGGTGGGGCTGGAGATAGCGCCCGGTCACGCTGTCCGGGTTGGCCGCCACCTGTTCGGGCGTGCCCGTGGCCACGACCCGGCCGCCGCCGGAGCCGCCTTCGGGGCCCATGTCGATCAGCCAGTCGGCGGTCTTGATCACGTCGAGGTTGTGCTCGATGACGACGATGGTGTTGCCCGCGTCGCGCAGCTGGTGCAGCACTTTCAGGAGCAGGGCGATGTCCGCAAAGTGCAGGCCGGTGGTGGGCTCGTCGAGTATGTAGAGCGTGCGGCCCGTGTCGCGCTTGGACAGCTCCTGCGCGAGCTTGACGCGCTGGGCCTCGCCGCCCGACAGCGTGGTCGCGCTCTGGCCCAGGCGGATATAGGACAGGCCCACGTCGAGCAGGGTCTGCAGCTTGCGCGCGATGGAGGGCACGTCCTTGAAGAAGGCATGGGCGTCCTCCACCGTCATCTCGAGGATCTGCGAGATATTGCGGCCCTTCCACAGCACTTCCAGCGTCTCGCGGTTGTAGCGCTGGCCGTGGCAGACATCGCAGGGCACGTAGACATCGGGCAGGAAGTGCATTTCCACCTTGACCACGCCGTCGCCCTGGCAGGCCTCGCAGCGGCCGCCGGCCACGTTGAACGAGAAGCGCCCCGGGCCGTAGCCGCGCTCCTTGGCGGTGTTGGTCTCGGCCATCAGCTCGCGGATGGGCGTGAACAGGCCGGTATAGGTGGCCGGGTTGCTGCGCGGCGTGCGGCCTATGGGCGACTGGTCCACGTTGATGACCTTGTCGAAATACTCCATGCCCACGATCTCGTCGTGCGGCGCGGGCTCCGTGCCCGCGCGGTGGATCTGGCGCGCCACCTCGGCATACAGCGTGTCGTTGACCAGGGTACTCTTGCCCGAGCCCGAGACGCCGGTCACGCAGGTCAGCAGGCCCACGGGGAAATCCACCGTCACGTTCTTGAGGTTGTTGCCGCGCGCGCCTTCCACGGTCAGCGCCTGCAGGTCGGAGCGCACCTTGCTCGCGGTCTCCCGTTTTTTGGCGGCCGTGACGGGAAAGCGCGATGGGCTCCGGGCGGCTTCGGCTTCACCCTCCTTGCGCAGCACGGGCAGCCAGGCGGTGCGGCGCCCGGGCACGGGAATGCTTTGCGTGCCGTTCAGATAGCGCCCGGTGGGCGAGTCGGGGTTGGCCTTGACCTCGTCATAGGTGCCCTGGGCCATGATGCGCCCGCCGTGCACGCCGGCGCCCGGCCCCAGGTCGATGATCTGGTCGGCCGCGCGCATCATGTCCTCGTCGTGCTCGACCACGATCACGCTGTTGCCTATGTCGCGCAGATGCTCCAGCGTGGCGATGAGCTTGTCGTTGTCGCGCTGGTGCAGGCCGATGGAGGGCTCGTCCAGCACATACATCACGCCCGTGAGGCCGGAGCCGATCTGGCTGGCCAGCCGGATGCGCTGGGCTTCGCCACCCGACAGCGTGTCGGCGCTGCGGTCCAGGCTCAGATAGGACAGGCCCACGTCGTTGAGGAACAGCAGGCGCGAGGCGATCTCGCGCAGGATCTTGCTGGCGATCTCGGCCTTGGCACCGGCCAGCGGCAGGTCCTGGCACCAGGCCAGGGCCTCGACCAGCGTGGCATGGCCGACCTCGAAGATCGCACGCGAGCGCTCGCCTTCGCCCACGCGCACGTAGCGCGCCTCGCGGCGCAGGCGCGTGCCGTGGCATTCGGGGCACTGGCGCACGCTGCGCAGCCGGGCCAGGTCGTCGCGCACCACGCTGGACTCGGTCTCGCGCCAGCGGCGCTGGATGTTGGGGATGATGCCTTCGAACGGGTGCTGCTTGACGAAGGCTTCGCCCTTGCGCTGGCCGCTCTCGAAAACATAGTTGAAGGCGATGGCCTCCTCGCCCGAGCCCCAGAGAATCACCTGGCGCACCTTTTCGGGCAGGTCTTCGAACGGTGCTTCGATATCCACGCCGTAGTGCCTGGCCACGCTCTCCAGCATGGAGAAGTAATAGTGGTTGCGCCGATCCCAGCCCTTGACGGCGCCGCTGGCCAGGCTCAGCGTGGGGAAGGCCACCACGCGCTCGGGGTCGAAGGCCTCGCTGTGGCCCAGGCCGTCGCAGGACGGGCAGGCGCCCATGGGCGAGTTGAACGAGAACAGGCGCGGCTCCAGCTCGGGCAGCGAGTAGTCGCATAGGGGGCAGGCGAACTTGGCGCTGAACAGGTGTTCCTTGCCGCTGTCCATCTCCAGGGCGATCACGCGGCCGCCGGCCTCGGCGCCACCGGCGCCTGTACCGCAACGGATAGCTGCCTCGAAGCTCTCGGCCAGGCGCTGCTGCACGTCCTCGCGCACCTTGAGGCGGTCGATCACCACGTCGATGTTGTGGCGCTCGTTCTTCTCGAGCTGCGGCAGCGAGTGGGCCTCGTGGATCTGCCCGTCGATGCGAAAGCGCACATAGCCCTGGGCCTGCAGCTGCGCGAACAGCTCGGCGAACTCGCCCTTCTTCTCGCGCGCCAGCGGGCCCAGCACCATGAGCCTGGTGTCCTCGGGCAGCTGCAGCACGCTGTCCACCATCTGGCTGATGGTCTGGGCCTGCAGCGGCAGGTCGTGGTCGGGGCAGAACGGCGTGCCCGCGCGGGCGTACAGCAGGCGCAGGTAGTCGTTGATCTCGGTCACCGTGCCCACGGTGGAGCGCGGGTTGTGGCTGGTCGCCTTCTGCTCGATGGAGATCGCGGGCGACAGGCCTTCGATCAGGTCCACATCGGGCTTGTCCAGGCGCCCCAGGAACTGGCGCGCATAGGCCGAAAGGCTTTCCACATAGCGTCGCTGTCCCTCGGCGTACAGCGTGTCGAAGGCCAGGCTGGACTTGCCCGAGCCCGACAGCCCGGTGATCACCACCAGCTGGTTGCGCGGAATGTCCAGGTCGATGTTCTTGAGGTTGTGCGTGCGCGCGCCGCGGATGGCAATGCGCGTCTGCGCCAGCGAACGGCCCAGGTACAGGCCTTCGTCGGCGGAACTGATTGCAGCGGCTTGATCAACAGAGAGTGAACCAGGCTTTACGGACACATGCACTCCAGGCGGGGAAACTCTCCATGATAGTCAGCCTGGCCCTGCCGTGATCAAGGATTGAGGGATCACGGACAATCCACAGCGTTATTTATCGATGTTTCTCCGCTCCGATCCCCGGCAGCGGAGTTTTTTGATGGTGCCCCTCGTCGGGCAAAATCTGCGCGTGAAAAATATTCTTACCTCCCCGAATCCGGGCACGCTGGGTGGCGACAGGACCGCCACCACCATGACGCCGCTGGAGCGCCGCTCCAGCCTCTCGCTGGCGCTGATCTTTGCGCTGCGCATGCTGGGCCTGTTTCTGGTGCTGCCCGTGTTTGCGCTGGAGGCGCGCAAATACCCGGGCGGCGACGATCCGGCCATGATCGGCCTGGCCATGGGCCTGTACGGCCTGACCCAGGCGGTCTTCCAGCTGCCGCTGGGCCTGGCCTCGGACCGGTTCGGGCGCAAGCGCGTCATCGTGGCCGGCCTGCTGGTGTTTGCGCTGGGCAGCCTGATCGCCGCCGCGGCGGGCTCGCTCACCGTGCTGATGCTGGGCCGCGGCCTGCAGGGCGCGGGAGCGGTTTCCGCCGCCGTCACGGCCTTGCTGGCCGACCTCACGCGCGACGGCGTGCGCACCAAGGCCATGGCCCTGGTGGGCGGCAGCATAGGCCTGATGTTCGCCCTGGCCCTGGTGCTCAGCCCCCTGCTCAACGCCTGGATCGGCCTTTCGGGCATTTTCGGGCTGACCGGCGCTCTGGCTCTGGCCGGTGTTGCCGTCGTGCTGTGGGTGGTGCCGGCCGAGCCGGCCCAGCATGCCGATGCGCCCAAGGGACGCTTTGGCGACTTGCTGCGCCATGGCGACCTGCTGCGCCTGAACTTCGGCGTCTTCATCCTGCACACGGTGCAGATGTCCATGTGGGTGGCCGTGCCGGCCATGCTGGTGCAGGCCGGCCTGGCCAAGGAGCAGCACTGGCACATCTACCTGCCCGCCGTGGTGCTGTCGTTCCTGGCCATGGGCGGCCTGTTCGCCTTGGAGCGCAAGGGCCGGCTGCGCGCCGCGCTGCTGGGCGCCATCGCCCTGATCGTGGTCGTGCAGGCGGGCCTGGGCATGCTGGCGGCCAGCGGCAGCATGCCCACCGTCTGGTGCATGGCCTTGCTGATGTTCCTGTTCTTCTGCGGCTTCAACGCGCTGGAGGCCACCCAGCCCAGCCTGGTCTCGCGCATGGCGCCGGCGCCGCTGCGCGGCGCGGCGCTGGGCGCCTACAACACGCTGCAGTCCCTGGGCCTGTTCGCCGGCGGTGCCATCGGCGGCGGCCTGGCCAAATGGGCCGGCGCCCCTGGCCTGTTCACCATGACGGCCGTGCTGGCCGCCCTGTGGCTGGTCGTGACCTGGCCGCTGCGCCCCGTGGGCCGGCACGGCTGAGCACAAACACGCATGGCCGCCTAGGGAAATCTCGCACGCGGCGCCGCCGGCTTGGGGCAAAATGCGCTCTCCATTGGTTCGGGACCTTACGTAATTGCCCGGGCCACCTGCAGCAAAGGCACACATTTATGGCATCCGTCAACAAAGTCATCATCGTCGGCAACCTGGGCCGCGACCCCGAGATGCGCACCTTCCCCAGCGGCGACCAGGTGGCCAACGTGACCATCGCCACGACCGACCGCTGGCGCGACAAGAACACCGGCGAGAACCGCGAAGCCACCGAATGGCACCGCGTGGTATTCAACGGCAAGCTGGCCGAGATCGTGGGCCAGTACCTGCGCAAGGGCAGCCAGGTCTACGTGGAAGGCAGCCTGCGCACCCGTAAGTGGACCGATCAGGCTTCGGGCCAGGAGCGCTACGCGACGGAAATCCGCGCCGACGCCATGCAGATGCTGGGCAGCCGCCAGGGTGGCGGCCAGCAGCAGGGCGGCTATGGCGACGAAGGCTATGGCGAAAGCAGCTACGAAGCACCGCGCCGCGCTCCCGCGCCGGCTGCAGCAGCCCGTCCGGCCCCCGCCGCCCGCCCTGCACCGGCCCCCATGGCGCCTCCGCCCCAGCGCGCGGCCTCGGGTTTTGACGATATGGACGACGATATTCCGTTCTAAAACACCCCTCCTCCCCCGCTTCAAAAAAAAGCCCTCCGCATTCGTGCGGAGGGCTTTTTTCCTTTCAAGGCCTGCATTACCCCCAGGCCAAGAGCGCGTTCACTTCCGGATCGAGAAGCCTTCTCTTCCTCCAGCCGTCAGAAACATCCCGGGGGAGAAAACAGATTTTTCTTCTATTTAAATTTTCTATCGTCATTGCAAAAATCATAGAAAATGGATTAGTATTTTGTAACCTGATGCATTGATGTGGTGTTTTCCGTATCAATCGCAAAACTATGCTCCGGAGAAATGCCGGGACCGCTGCCGACACTCCGTTCTGCCGCACAGGAGGATCTCTATCGACAAAGACCCATACCGCTGAGCTGAACAGGTCTGCGACCCTCGCCAAGCCGAGCCCCTGGCTCTCCGCCGCGCCGGCCGCCACCAGTCCAAGGTGGGCCCACGCCCGCTCTTCATGTCCAGCGCCGCATGCCTTGATCCATGCCAGGCAAAGCGTGCAACCGGCCCAGCATCACCCGGATCTGCTGCGCCTGTTGCGTATCGATGACTGGTCCTCGTATCGACCGGCGATTGGATGAATAGGCCTTGAAAACAAGCAGGAGCCAAGAATGAAGCAAAGTCAAATTGCGCGATGGGTCTCGATGATCGGAACATCGTCGCTGGCTGCGGCCGCCATCGCCCAAACCACCACGCCGCCACCAGCTCAGCCTCTGACTCAAGCCAACGCCCCGGCTGGCAGCACCTTGCTGCAAGTGGTCGACAAAGCCGTCGAATCCCACCCCGAGATCCAGGCGCGCTTCTACGATTTCACCTCGTCCCTGGAAAACCAGAACATCGCGCGCGGCGGCCAGCGTCCGCAAGTCACCGCCCAGGGCTGGATAGGCAAGGAATGGCGCACCCATGTGCCGGGAGAGGCCTCCTACCACTGGAATCGCCCGGGCTGGAGCCTGAGCCTGCGCCAGATGATCTATGACGGCTTCGGTACCGCCAACGGCATCAAGCAGCTGGGCTACGAGAAACTGTCCAAGTACTACGACCTGGTGGCAACGACCGACAGCCTGGCCAACGACGCCGTGGCGGCCTATCTCGACGTGCAGCGCTACCGCACGACCGAGCGCCTGGCCCGGGACAACTTCAAGGTGCACCAGACCACGCTCAAGCTGCTGCAGGAGCGCCAGCAGTCCGGCGTGGGCCGGGATGTGGACCGGGAACAGGCCAGCGGCCGCCTGTCCCTGGCGCAGACCAATCTGCTCACGGAAAGCAATAACCTGAACGCGGTAGCGCAACGCTATCGCCGCGTGGTGGGTTCGCCGCCACCGCAAACCCTGGACCCCGTGCCCGATGCCGGCAGCAAGCTGCCCGATGCCAGCACCATCCAGAACTTCAACGAGTCGCTGCGCCAGAATGCCGCCGTGCTTTCCAAGCAGGCACTGGTACAGGCAGCCGAATCGGGCGAACAAGTGGCCAAGGCCGCCCACCAGCCCCGGTTGGACCTGGTCGTTTCCACGGGGCGCGACCGGACGCAGCCGTTTGCCCCCTACAGGGATGTGCAAAGCACCAGCGCCCAGCTCCTGCTGACGTACAACCTGTACCGTGGCGGAGCAGACGAAGCGCGCGTGCGTCAGACCGTGGCCCAGGCCTATGCGGCCCGCGACGTGCGCGACTACACCTGCCGCAACGTCCTGCAGGAACTGTCCATCACCTGGAGCAACATTCTGCGCTTGCGCGGGCAGATGCGTTTCCTGGCCGAGCATGAGCTGTCTACCGCCAAGGTGCGTCAGGCCTACCAGCAACAGTTCCAGATCGGCCAGCGCACCTTGCTGGACCTGCTGAATACCGAAAACGAGCTGTTTGACGCCCGCCGTGCACTGGTCAATGCCCAGTACGACCTGAAGAAGAGCGAGTACCAATGGCTGATGCAATCCGGCCAGGTGCTGACGGCCCTGGGCGTGGCCCAACCCCACGCGGGAGAGCAGCCGGATGAGCAGTCGTCGCTGGTCATGCCCGAGGATGCGCTGCGTGACTGCCAGAATGCTGCCGTCCCCGACACCAGCAACCTGACGCCCATGCTCAAGGCCGAAGCCCGCTAAGAGCCTGTCCACGGTCTCTGCGGCGTCCGACGCGACGCCGCGGAGACCGCAAGCCCGCCCTGCCCCCGGCGCCGATCCGCCCCAAGGAAAGCCATGACCGATAGCCAGCCTCCAGGAAGGTCCCCGGCCCCCGCGCCGGAGCGCGAGCTGTCCGCGCTGGACACGGACTTCATCCGCGTCCTCGAAGACCTGATCGATGCCTTGCTGGCCAACGGTACGCTGCGACTGACGGATCTGCCGCCGCAGGCGCTGGAGAAACTGCAGCAACGCAAACACGTTCGCCAGCGGCTGCAGAACCCCCTGGATCTCATAGACGACGACCCCCTCATCTGAGCCTTGCCATGCAAACGCCGGAACTCGCCCACGCCGTGCCACCACGGGCCCCCGAAGCCAATGCCGCCAGCACGCCGGGCGGGCGGGCCCGCGACCCATGGCGCATGCCTCCTCATGCCACGCTCGACGACCCCCTGCTGGCGTGCCTGGTCGAGCTAACCCGGCTGCACGGCCATCCCCTGACCGCCCAGGCCCTGAGCAACGGACTGCCCCTGGTCGACAACCGGCTCACGCCATCGCTGCTGGCGCGCGCCGCCGCGCGTGCGCATTGCACGACGCGCATCGTGCGGCGCGATCTCCGGAATCTGCCGTCGGAGCTGCTGCCCGTCATCGTCCTGCTCAAGGAAAACCGCGCCTGCCTGCTGCTGCAGAAGCTTGCGGACGGCAGCTGCCTCGTGCAATACCCGGAAGCCGGCAGCCCCGTACCGGTTCCGCAGCAGCAGCTGCAGGCCCAATACAGCGGCCTGCTGTGCTTTGTACGGCCGCAATTCCAGTTGGACGGCCAGCTGGAGCCAATGGCCGCACCGCGCAGCAGCCATTGGTTCTGGGCTGTGGTGCTCGACAACTGGCGCCTGTACCGCGATGCCCTGCTCGCCGCCATCCTCATCAATCTGTTCGCCCTGGTCACCCCGCTGTTCAACCTGAACGTCTACGACCGCGTGGTGCCCAACAACGCCATCGAAACCCTGTGGGTGATGGCGCTGGGCATGCTGCTGGTACTGATCTTCAACTACGTGCTCACCACGGCGCGCGCCTATGTGGTGGACACCGCGAGCAAGCGCGTCGACGTGCAGCTGTCGGCACGGATCATGGAGCGGGTGCTCGACCTGCGCATGGAAGGCCGCCCGGCCTCGGTGGGCTCGTTCGCGGCCAATCTGCGCTCGTTCGAGTCGGTGCGCGACTTCATCGCCTCGGCCAGCCTGACCACGCTGGTCGATCTGCCTTTCGTGCTGCTGTTCCTCGCCGTGCTGGCCTGGATCTCCCCCTGGATGCTGATGCCCGCCGTCGGCTCCATCCTCATCGTGCTGCTGGTCTCCTGCGTGGCCCAGGCCCGGCTGGAAAGTCTCACGCTCAAGACCTTCCAGGCCTCCGCGCAGCGCAACGCCCTGCTGGTCGAGTCCCTCACCAATCTCGAAGCGGTCAAGACACTCAATGCCCAGGGCGGCATACAGCGCCGCTGGGAAAGCTCCACCCAGTACCTGGCCTACATGGGGGGCAAGATCAAGTTCATCTCCTCGGCCAACGTCAACTTCGTGCAGACCATGCAGCAGCTGACCACCGTGGCCGTCGTCATCATCGGCGTCTACGGGGTGCAGGAGCAGACCATGTCCATGGGCGGCATCATCGCCGCTTCCATGATCGCCGGCCGCTGCCTGGCGCCGCTGGGCCAGGTCGCGGGGCTGATGATGCAGTTCCACAATGCGCGCATCTCGCTGAGCTCCATCGACAACTACATGAAGATGCCTGTCGAGCATACGCCCGACCAGGAATACATCTCGCGGCCCCACCTGCAGGGCGCCATCGAGTTCCGGCAGGTTTGCTTCAGCTATCCCGGCAATCCGCAGACGGTGCTGGGCGGCATTTCCTTCAAGGTCCAGGCGGGCGAGCGGGTCGGCATCATCGGCCGCATAGGCTCGGGCAAAAGCACGCTGGAAAAGCTCGTGCTCGGCCTGTACCAGCCCACCGACGGCGCCATCCTCATCGACGGCGTGGACACCCGGCAGATCGACCCGGCCGACCTGCGCCGCTCCATCGGCCACGTCCCTCAGGACCCCCTGCTGTTCTACGGCAGCCTCAAGCAGAACCTGCTGATCGGCGCCCCCCACGCCACCGAGACAGACATGCTGTACGCGGCCGGCATTGCCGGCGTGGACGAGTTCGCGGCCCTGCACCCCCAAGGCTACGACATGACCATCGGCGAGCGCGGCGAATCGCTGTCGGGCGGCCAGCGCCAATCCATTGCCGTGGCCCGGGCCCTGATCAACGATCCGCCCATGCTGCTGCTCGACGAGCCCAGCAGCAACCTCGACAACCAGAGCGAAGCCCAGCTGCGGCGGCGCCTCTCGCAGGCCAGCGCCGGAAAGACCATGCTGCTCGTCACCCACCGCACTGCGCTGCTCGAAATGGTCGAGCGGCTCATCGTCATCGATGCCGGCACCATCGTGGCCGACGGTCCCAAGGATCAGATCATCCAGGCCCTCAAGCAAGGACAGATCGGGAGCGCGAAAGGCCGGACATGACAGACGCCACCAAAGAAAAACCGGCTGCGCCCATGCGGGTGCCGAACAGCCCCCACCGCAGGCCAGGCAAGGGCGGCGGCCTGCGCGAAAGGCTGCAGCGCCTGGAAAACTGGCTGCTGCAGGGCGAAGCCCCCGTCGGCGCCCACGATCCTGCGGACCTGGCCGCCGACGCGCAATGGGCGGTGGGCCAGCAGCAGGCCCGCGGTTCGCGCCTGCTGCTCTGGACCTCGCTGCTCGTCGTCCTGGTTCTCATCGTCTGGGCCAGCCTGGGCCGCATCGATGAAGTCGTGCGCGGCCAGGGCAAGGTCGTGCCCTCGCGCCAGATCCAGGTCGTGCAAAGCCTGGACGGCGGCATCGTCGAGCAAATCCTCGTGCACCCCGGCGAAGCCGTCCAGGCCAACCAGGTGCTGCTGCGCATCGACCCCACGCGCTACAGCGCCTCGCTGGGCGAGAACAAGGCCGAAAGCCTCTCGCTGCAAGCCAAGGCCGCGCGCCTGGAAGCCCTGGCCACGGGGCACCCGTTCCATGTCTCCGACGAACTGGCCAAGGGCGCACCCGCCGCCGTGGAGATGGAGCGCCGTACCTGGGAGTCGCGCACCCAGGAGCTCAATACCACGGTGAGCATCGCCCGCGACCAGCTTGGCCAGCGGCAGCAGGAGCTGCGGGCCACCCAGGCCCAGCGCGATCAGGCCCAGGCCAGCTGCAGCCTGACCAATGACGAGTTCAACGTCACCCGCCCCTTGCTCAAAAGCGGGGCCGTCTCCGAGGTGGACCTGCTGCGCCTGCAGCGCGACGTGGCGCGCTTTTGCGGCGAGGCCCGGGCCGCCGGCGCGCAGATGGGACGCATCGGTGCGGCCATCTCCGAAGCCGATCGCAAGATCCGCGAAGCCGAGCTCACCATCCGCAACCAGGCCAGCGCCGAGCTGTCCGAAACACGCACCAAGCTCTCGACGCTGGAGCAGGGCCAGCGCGCCCTGGCCGACCGCGTCAAGCTCGCCGAAGTGCGCGCGCCCGTGCGGGGCACCATCAACAACCTGCTGATCAATACCGTGGGCGGCGTGGTCCAGCCCGGCAAGGACATTCTCGACATCGTGCCCAGCGACGACACGCTGCTGCTCGAAGTTCAGATCAACCCGCGCGACATCGGCTTCCTGCACTTCGGCCAGAAGGCCGAGGTGAAGTTCACCGCCTATGACTTCGCCATCTACGGAGGCCTGCAGGGCCAGGTCGAGCAAATCGGCGCCAACACCATTACCGACGAGCGCGGCAACACTTTCTATGTCGTCAAGGTGCGTACCGACCGAACCCATGTAGGCGACGACAGCCGCCCGGTCATCCCGGGGATGCAGGCCGAGATCCACATCCTCACCGGCCGGCGTACGCTCATGCAATACCTTCTCAAACCCATACTGCGGGCAAAATCCAACGCCTTCGTCGAACGCTAGCGTACAACGACTACAGGGAGACGGGAGGAACATGATCTCCACGCAAGCACAGCCGGTACTGATGGTGACGCAGAACGCCGCGTTATGGCAGCACTGGCAGCAGATCGACGGCTCGCGCTGGCTTCCCGCGCGCGGCCTGGGCCTGCAGGACATGCAGCGCTGGGCCAGGCAATCGCGCCAGTTGGTCATGCTCGACTCGGAGCTGCCGCGTCTGCCCGGATGGGACCATGCCGAATGGCCCGGCCTGCTGCAGAACCTGAAGGTGCTGGTGCTCGGCACACGGCCCAACGACACCGAGGGCCGCCAAGCGCTGGCGTGCGGAGCCAGCGGCTACGCCCATGCCTACACCCCCGCCGAATCGCTGGGGACCATTCTCAACAGCATTGACGAAGGCAGCATCTGGCTGGGCCGCAGCCTCATGCAGCGCCTGCTGCAGGACATCGACAGCCGCCTGCCGGCCTCCAGCGCCCAGGACTGGACCGCAGGCCTGAGCCCCCGCGAACAGCAGGTGGCACGCCAGGCCTCGATGGGCCACAGCAATCCCGACATCGCCGATTCCCTGGGCATCAGCGAACGGACCGTACGCGCCCATCTTTCGGCGATTTTCGAAAAACTCCAGGTCAGCGATCGCCTCATGCTGGCGCTCAAGGTGCATGGAATTGGAAGGTAGCCCCCCTGAGCCGCTACGCGGCTTCCCCCCAGGGGGACGACGGCCTTGGCTGCGGGGCGGCCCTTGCTGGCCGTCCCGCACTTGGATCGCGCCGGTTTCACGCGCGCTGCTGGCGGCCGCCTTGCTGCTGGCCTGGCTGCTGCCCGTGCCCGGCCGCAGCGCGCTCGAGTTCGATGTCGCCAAGCTCCAGCAAACCATGCAGAGCCGCTACGGCACCCGGGGCGTACAGGCCTTGCGCGACTGGCTGCGCATGCTGCAGGAGCAGGCGGGCCAGCCCCAGGAGCGACAGCTGCAAGCCGTCAACACCTTCTGGAACCAGACCGTGCTGGCCTCGGAAGACACCATCGTCTGGGGCGAGGCCGACTACTGGGCCACGCCGCTGGAAAGCCTGGGCAAGCGCGCCGGCGACTGCGAAGACTTCGTCATCGGCAAATATTTCTCGCTCCTGCGCCTGGGCATCCCCGCCGAAAAGCTGAGGCTCATCTACGTGCGTGCCCGCCTGGGCGGCATAGGCAGCACCCAGAGCATCGCGCACATGGTGCTGGGCTTTTACGAAACCCCCGCCTCCGAGCCGCTGGTGCTCGACAGCCTGGTGGGAGACATCCTGCCCGCCAGTCAGCGCACCGACCTGACGCCGGTCTTCAGCTTCAACGGGCAAGGCGTCTATGTGGCCGGAGCCAGCCAGTCGGCACCGGTGGAACGCATCAGCCGCTGGCGCGGGCTGCTGGCCCGCATGCAGCAGGAAGGGTTCATGCCATGAACGGCACACAACAGGGTGCGGCAACGCACGGGAGGCAGACATGTCATTGTTGAAACGGCTCTTGCTCAGCGTCACGGTCGCCCTCCTGGTCATCCTGGCCGGCACCATGGCCTTCAGCATCGGTGCGGCACGGCAGTATCTGGATGGGCAGCTGCAGTCGGAAAGCGAAAACGCGGCCTCCTCTCTGGCCCTGTCGCTGTCCCAGCCCTCCAACCAGGACCCGGTGACGCGCGAACTGCTGATGATGGCCTTGTTCGACAGCGGCCAGTTCCGCCAGATACGGCTCACGGCCCCCGATGGAGAGGAGCTGTTCGCACGCCAGCAGGCGCAAGCCACACAGGCCGCGCAGGAAGCGCCGCCCTGGTTCTCGCGGTTGCTGCCGCTGACCCAGCCCACGGTCGAGCGCGCCGTCAGCGACGGCTGGCGCCAGGTCGGCCGGCTTTCGGTGGCCGTGGACAACAGCTATGCCGGCACTGCGCTCTGGCACAGCAGCGTGCGCATGACGGCCCTGGTACTGGTCGCGGGCGCGGCCTGGGCGCTTTTCGTGGTCGTGCTGCTCAACTGGTTCCGGCGCGTGCTGCGCGAAGAGGTTTCGGCACAGGTGCGAGCCATCGGCACACAAGCATCTTCCAACGAGCGCCCCCTGCATCCACGCGTGGCGGAGCTGAGTTCGCTGGTCAGCGCCATTGACGATACCCGCGAGCGCGTACGCGCCACCGAACACGAGCAGACGCAGCGCATCGAATCGCTGGAGCTCGAGGTCAACCGCGACCCCGTCACCCGGCTGCCCAACCGCCGCTACTTCGTCAACGAACTGCGCCGCGCCCTTGGCGGGGACGCAGGCCAGGCGGCCTCGCACGGCCATGTGCTGCTGTTTCGCCAGCGCGACCTGCAGGCCCTGAATACCGACATGACGCGCGCCAACGTCGACGAATGGCTGACCGGCATCGGCCTGCGGGTCGGCGAGATCCTGGCCGCGCAGGCAGCCAGCGGAGCCTATCCGCAAGGCACTCCAGGCGGACAGCTGGCCCGCCTCAACAGCTCGGACTTCGTGGTGCTCCTGCCCGGCATGCAAGGGCCGCAGGCCATGCACCTGGTGCAGCAGATACGCCAGATGCTGCAATCGCTGCGCGTCGCCGTCGCTGATGGCACCTGGTGCCGCTGGGCTTATGCGCTCACCGACTACACGCCCTCGAGCTCGGTGAGCGACGTGCTGTCCCGCCTGGACCATGCGTTGATGCGCACCGAGAGCGCGGGCTACACGGAAGTCGAGTACGTTGCCTATGACGCGCACGAAGCCCAGCGCAGTGCGGCGGGCGAGGGCCAATGGCAGCAACTGCTGTCGGCCGCATTGGCCGATGCGCAGCAGCTGGCCCTGGGCATCTCCGGCCAGACCTATGAGGGCCCGCAAGGCAGGGAAGAGCGCAACGAGGCCTCGCTGGAGCTGCGCGAGCCCGGCGGGCAGACACTGTCCGGATCGCTGTTCCTGCCCGTGGCCGTGCGCCTGGGCCTGTCGGCCGATTTCGACCTGCGCGCCATCGCTCTGGGCCTGCACTGGCTGCAGCAGCATGCCGGCGCATCGCTCATCGTGCGCGTCTCCCTGCCGTCACTGGGCCAGGCCCACTTCCTGCCCAAGCTGCAGGCTCTTCTGGGTCAGCAGTCCAGCCAAGACCCAAGCCAGGCCCATCCAGCGCTGCCACGGCTCATCCTGGAACTCGACGCCCACGGCGTCATCGCCTACCCCGACGAACTGGCCATGTTCTGCACCCTGGCACGCCAGAACAGCATCTGCGTCGGCCTGCGCCGCCTGGACCAGCAGCCCATGGCGCTCGCGCACCTGCACGCACTGCCCCTGGCCTACGTCAAGCTGGGCGGCGACTTCGCCGCGCACTCGAACGACAACCCCGGCAGCCGCCACCTGCTGCAAGCCATGGCCCAGACCGCCCGGGAACTGCGGCTGCGCGTCTATGCCGCCGGAGCCCTGGACGCCAAGGCCACGACCCTGCTGCGGCAGCAAGGGGTCGGCGTGCTGGTGAATCCATGAGCGGCATGGCGCAAATCAAGGCGGCGGTATGCGCAAGGCTGGCGCGCCTCGCCTGGCTGCTGGTCGCCACAGCATGCATAGCCGGCTGCGCGACACGCGCGCCGCAACCTTCGGCGCCCGCGGATCCCGAGCCGGCGCAGCTGGAGCAGGCCATGCGGGCCCGCTACGGTACGCAAGGCGTGCAGGCACTGCGCGACTGGCTGGGCATGCTGCAAGCCCAGAAAGGCAAGCCGCAGCAGCAGCAGTTGCAGGCCGTCAACGCCTTCTGGAACCAGGCCGTGCTCAGCTCGGACGACCCCATCGTCTGGGGCGAAACCGACTACTGGGCCACGCCGCTCGAAAGCCTGGGCCGGCGCGCCGGCGACTGCGAGGACTTCGTGATCGGCAAATACTTCTCGCTGCTGCGCCTGGGCATGCCCGTCGAGAAACTGCGGCTCGTCTACGTGCGTGCACGTATGGGCGGCGCGGGCAGCAGCCAAAGCATCGCCCATATGGTGCTGGGCTTTCACGCGACCCCCGCCGCCGAACCGCTGGTGCTGGACAGCCTCATCGCCGACATCCGGCCCGCCAGCCAGCGCCCCGACCTCACCCCCGTGTTCAGCTTCAACGGACAAGGCATCTACGTCACCGGCTCCAGCCAGACCGCGCCGGCGGACCGCATCAGCCGCTGGAATGGGCTGCTGGCACGCATGCGGCAGGAAGGGTTCAGGCTGCCCTGAAGGGTGTTCTCAAGAGGGCCCGCCTTTTTTCCACCGGCCTCGGGGCCGTGGCAATCAATGACCGTCCATGGTTATCTTGCCTGCCGTGATCAATTGCTGAATCAGCGTGTTTTGATCTGAGCTGGGGGGCACTGCCTGCGTCAGATCCACGCCCTGCACCAGGATTTGCTGGTTGTAGTTGCTGCCATCCGCATGGAGTGAGCCATCAGTCGATATATTGATCATCGTATCGCTGCCGCTCTTTGCCACATGCAGATACGTGCTGAGGTCATTGGTTTTTTCCTCGCCCTGCAGCAGTTCGCCGAGTATCAGCTTGTCGCTGCCGGCCGAGCCGAAGTTCTTCACCACATCCGTAGTGGGCGTTGCCACCGAACCGTGATGATCGAAGATGAACAAATCGTCCGCCGCGGTACCAAGCAGCGTGTCGTGGCCAGCGGTGTCAAATACATTGTTGCCGGTCAAGGACGTCACATGGAAGGAAGTGCTGGCCGGATCCCTGTCGCCATCGGTGCCCTGCACATTCACGGTGAAATCTATAGGCGTTGCCGGATGGAGCACCTCGTAGGACAGCGTGGTGAAGGAAATATCCACCTTTGCACCGGTAGCAGTCAATGTGGTGGAAGAAATACCGGATAGCCCCGCCTGCGTGAGCATGTCTTGCGTGATCTGGACATAGGGGTGGGTTGGATCCACAGTGACGGGAATCGTCCCCATGTGCCCCAATTCATCCACCACGGCCACACTGATCGAGCCACCCGTGGTACTCCCCTGGAAATTGCCCACATTCAACTTGAAATTCGTGACGGACACATCGAATTTCATCGAGAACGATTCATTCGTATCGAACCAAGTGTTGCCGATACCAAACTGGTTGAGTTTGGCGCCACCCGAGTTGTACGTGCTGGCGTTGAACGTACCGCTGGCCGTCAGCGTCACATAGTGGCCTGAACTGTCCATCAGGAAATGGTAATCAGGAGTCGGCGAATTGGCGATCTTGGTCGCCACATCGAGCGTCTGCTCCGTCCCGAGGCGTTCCGACACCTGATGCACGGTGTAGAAGCCGGTGCTTGGATCCACCGTGACGGTGAAAACCACGCTGCCTCCATTCAGGATGTTGAAAACATGGCCGGTTGCATCGGCTGCGGTTGCGGTCCAGCCAGAGCCGGATGTCGGTAGTAGGACACCGTTGGCATCCTTGATGCCGGTAATCTGCAGGCCGCCCATGCCATCGGCCCCAGTAGTGAAATGCAGGCTGCCAGTGGTGGTCCAGCCCGCCACATTGGGGAGGTCGGCAAGCGGAATCGGGTCGAAATGAGGCTTGTCATCAGCAATGTTGACGATGACGGTGTTGACCACCGTGTTGCCGTTGCCGTCCCTGGCGGTGTACGTGAAGGTGTCGGTTTCCGGGCCGGCTCCGGTCACGCCGGTGATGTACGCGT
>NZ_BMEU01000004.1 GCF_014637085.1 Comamonas phosphati
CGGTGCGCAACTTTCTGGGTGCCATTCACTTGGCCGCTGCCATGGTTTGGCTCAATTGAGCACCATGGCCTGGGAATGAACTCGGACATCGATTGATGACACGCCCTAGCGCGCCGAACCAAAAATAGCTGCAGATACCTGGATCAGGCGCTTCAACAAGTTGGGGCGCGGACGGTGGCGCTGAGCGGCGGGTTGGGGGTAACTGGGCTCACTGCCGGCCCTGATAGCCCCGGGTACGAATGAGCTTTCCTTGAGCGTCGAACAGGAACGCTATGGTATTGCCACGATCAAGGTTGTACATGTACACGTAGCGACCGTCGGGGTTCCGGTCTTCGTGCGCTGGCTTTCCGAGACAACCCTTAACAAATTCGGACGTTGCCTGGCCGGCTACATAGCCACCAACAGTTTCCGGACAGCCCGTCGGTCGCGATGGCGGACCGGATGCGCAGCCGCTGACCAGAGCCAAGGCAATAACAATTGATGAAATGTGCTTCAAGGAACCTCCAGAAAAGTGGTGCTTTAACGAAGTGACGCCCTACGTAGAAATGACCGGCGGCGAGTAGGCTGGCGAAAGCCGGTCGATAGGATGTTCGTGTCGATTGCCAAGTTAGATCTCATGCGGCGAGGTGCTTCCATGCCACATGTCAGCATGGATGCCAAACCTGGCGTCCTCCGTCATTGCATCCGTCAGCAGGTCCTTGAGCTTGCGAACCGCGGTGTACACGCGCTTCGCGTTTCCGACTGTGATTTCCCGCTCGAGCGCGGATAGTGGTATGTCGAAAGCAGTCTTCGTCAAACCTACCTCGGGCAAGACTCTCTCCCTCACCAGGGGTTCGGGCTTGGGATGGGCAACGTCATTCCGGAACCCACCGAGAAATTGAAGAGTCATCCACGGCTCCTTCGCTTCGTCCCGGGTGATTTGAAGCTTCTCTGCAAGGAATGCAATCTTCTCATGAGGGCGGAGACGTTCGAATGCCGGATAGTCTGTTGCGACACGAAATCCCACAGCATTCACCAGGCCCTCTACAGCCAAAGCCGTCATCACCATCGCGGCCAAACATTTGTTGAAGCGGCCGCGCTCGGTTGCCTCTGCTTCCTCAATCTCGAGTTCGGCCGCATGCAGCAGCATATGGTGCGCGAAAAAGGTGCGCTCTTCGACCTTCCGAAAAAGCTGCGGCTTGTTCATGAGATCTAACGTACTGTAGACCGCACCATGCCGCAGGCCATATCTGACGTTTGCGGTCTAAATTGGCGCGAAGAAGACGCAGCAACAGGCTTGCAGCCTGGCTTGGCGGTACGCATGCTGTATAAAAATACAGTCCTAAATTCAGCCATGAAACCCGCCGCCCCTTCTGTGTTGCGTGCCACACGGTTGCTGGGTCAGTCCGTGAGCGAATTCGTTACAAATACTATAGCCGGCGCACCGAACAGGCCTACGTGCAATGGGTGCGGATGTTTGTGAAATGGCACGGTTTGCGGCATCCGCGAGACATGGGCAGTAGGAAATCAAAGGTTTTCCGGCCATTCGGGGGAATCCTGCTTGCCAGGTATTTCCCGTTATGGCTGCCGGCAGGCGGCAAAGCCATTGCCTGGCGGCATTCCATCCGCGTCATACTGCAGGGAATTGCAAAGGAGCCTAGACAAGCATGAGTACCTTTACCCTCACCAGTCCCGACATTCCCGCAGGCGGCACCGTGCCCGCGCATTTCGAGGCCGATGTGTTCGGCTGCGGCGGCCGCAACGAATCGCCCGTGCTGCAGTGGGGCGGCGCGCCCGCCGGCACCAGGAGCCTGGCCCTGACCGTGTACGACCCCGATGCGCCCACGGGCAGCGGCTGGTGGCACTGGATCGTGGTGGATCTGCCGGCAGGCACTTCGGAACTCAAGGCCAATGCCGGCGCCAAGGGCAGCAGCACGCTGCCGGCCGGCGCGCGCCAGATGCGCAACGATTACGGCGCCTTTGCCTGGGGCGGCATGTGCCCGCCGCCCGGCGACAAGCCGCATCGCTACATCTTCACCGTGCACGCGCTGTCGGTGGAGCGGCTGGACATTCCCGACGATGCCACGGCGGCCATCTGCGGCTTCATGATCAACGCCAACACCATCGCCAAGGCCACGTTCACTTCGACCTACGGGCGCCCGGCCTGAGCCTTGCCGGTTTTCTGGTATTGAAAAAGAAGCGACTTGCGCTTGTCAGTTATGGATTTCAGGCTTATTTGAATCTGAAATCATTGTCTGACAAGCGCGTGGCGCTCTTTTTTTTGGGGGTATGCAAAGAAGGCAGGAGCCGCTCAGGTCAGGGCGCCGCGGCCGTCCACGGTGAAGATGCGCTCGACCACGCCCTTGAGCCGCCCGCCGCGCACGCCGATCAGGTGGTCGTAGAGGTTGACCGTGGGGTCGCAGTGGCCGGGAATCAGCCACAGTGTCTCGCCCAGCGCGGGCAGCCAGCCGCTGGTGTTGCCGGCTTCGCGGGCGGGATAGAGCAGGCCGTGCTCGTCGCCGCCGTTTTCGAAGCGCAGCGCCTGCTCGGGCGGCAGCGCATGCAGCCTGGGCAGGCCCGAGTCCACGGCATGCGCCTTGTGGCCCGCGTCGCAGACGGCGCGCCCTTCGCCGAGCGACATGACCTGGGTCTTGACGTACAGCGCATGCTCGAACACCGGCTGGGCCGGGTCGTGCTCGTTGGCCGCGTAGTCGGCGTCCATGAACAGGAAGGAGCCGGGCTGGATCTCGCCGTACACGCCGCTGGCGGCCTCGTTGACCATGGTGCCGGTGCCCGCGCCCGTGATCAGCGGCAGGGCGATGCCGGCGGCATCGAACTCATGGCGCGTGCGGTTGACGTGCCTGAGCACCTGGGCGATGGCCTCGCGGCGCGCCTGGGCCGAACGCAGATGCTGGGCGCCGCCGTGGTAGGCCTGCAGGCCCGCGAAGCGCAGCGTGGGCTGGGCCAGGATGGCGCGCGCCAGCGCCACCGCGGCCGCGCCGGGCTCCACGCCGCAGCGGTTCTGGCCGACGTTGACTTCCACCAGCACGTCGATGGCGCCGTTGCTGGCTTTCGCATCCTGCATGGCCTTGGCCAGGCGCGCGATGCCTTCCTCGCTGTCGACGGCAATCGCCAGGCGGCCGCTGCGCGCATACAGCGTCTTGGCCAGGCGGGCCACGCGCTCGAGCTTGCCGGGGGAGACGACTTGGTTGCTGATGAAGAGGTTGTTCACGCCGCCTGCGGCCAGGGCTTCGGCTTCCGAGACCTTCTGCACGCAGTGGCCGCAGGCGCCGGCTTGCTCCAGCAGCAGCGCGATGTGCGCGCTCTTGTGCAGCTTGGCGTGGGGGCGCCACAGTACGCCGTGCTGCTGCGCAAAGCGGGCCATGCGCTCGATGTTGCGCTCCATGGCATCGAGGTCGATGACCAGGGCGGGCGTGTCGATGCGTTTGATGGCCTGGCCGACCAGGGCTTGCAGGGACTCAGGAATGGATTTCATCGCGGCTGTCCGGGCAAAGGTGTGCGGTATCGGCCCAGCCTACCAGAGACAGGCCCTCGGGTGTCCACAGCAGGCGATTGATGGCCGCATTCGTCAGCTCCCAGGTGCGCGGCGCCTGCAGGCCCTGGCGGGTGGCCAGGCGGTACAGCGTGTCCATCACGCCGCCGTGGGCCACGAGTACGATCTGCTCGCCCTCGTGGCGGCTGGCGATGCGGTCCACCGTGCGCGCAATGCGCTCGCGCAGCATGGCCAGCGATTCGCCGCCGCCCGGCAGCACATATTCCGGGTCGCGCGTGCGCCAGCGCAGCGCGGCCTCGGGGTGGGTGGCCTCGATCTCCCTGAAGGTCTGGCCCTGGAACTGGCCGAAGCAGCGTTCGCGCAGCTCGGGTTCGGCATGCAGCTCGGCCTGGGCCGCGCGGGCCACGGCCTGGGCCGTGGCATAGGCGCGCTGCAGGTCGCTGCTGTAGATGGCGGCGATCGGTTCGTGGACCAGGGCCCGGGCGGCCTGCTCGGCCTGCCACAGGCCGGTGTCGTTCAGCGGAACGTCCAGATGGCCCTGGATGCGGCCGTCCACGTTCCAGGTGGTTTCTCCGTGCCGGATGGCAATGATGCGCGTGACATGCATGGCGGTGGTGCAGACCCTGTGCTCTTGGTAACCGGCTCATTGTCATGCAAACCGCCGCCGCGGGCTGCGACATGCACGCGGTACGGTGCCGACGCAAAAAAGCCGATGCCCGGCAAGGTGCATCGGCTTGTGCGGAGCCTGGCGTGCTCAGATCAGCGACTTGGCATGGTCGAGCACGAAGTCGCAGGCCTTTTCCCTGAGGTTGCTCTTGACCTTGTCGAGGCTGAAGCTCTGGCCGTTTCCGCCCTTGACCATGCCCATGAGCCCGTTCTGGTAGCCCTCGTCCTTGGGCTCTTCCTGCTGGCCCAGGCCCAGCTTGCCCAGCAGCTGGTTCTTGACCTGGGCGGCCTTGTCGGCGTTCAGGTAGTTGTTCTTCATGCAGTAGGTGATGACACCGGCCGCATTGCTGGCCGTGCCCGAACCCGTGAGGCCGCCCAGGCCCAGGGCCGACAGCGCCGAGGCACCGCCAGCACCACCGCCGGCGCCGCCCAGCATGCCGCCCAGGCCCGAGGAGCCGGAGCTGCTTGGCGCGGCGCCGCCGCCCAGCTGTTCACCCAACTGGTCGCGCAAGGCGTCGGTGAGGCCGCCGGCCTGGGCGGTCAAGGCGGCTGCGGCCAGCAGGGCCGGGAGGACAAACTTCTTCATGGCGATTTCCTTTCCATCATGTGTTCGGGATGCTGTGCCGGAGCATGGGGCCCTGGCGGGCCAGCACGTTAGCACGGCACCGGCTGCACAACTGTGGAAGATTGCAAGTCTGCGGCTCACTTCACCGGCACGGCGGCCGGTGCGGGCGAGGCTGGCTGAGGCAGCGGCTGGATCACCGTGCGCACATTGCGCGTACCCTGGGGCGGACGCGGGAAGCCGGTCAGTGCCGCGTCGAACAGGATGCCGAAGATGGCCGGATCATCGGTCCAGACGTCCTGGCGCTGGGCCGAAGTCTCGTAGACGATCTGCTGGGTCCGGATGTCGCGCATCACCACGCTCACGGCGCGGTAGTACTCCAGCGGCGGTTCGTTGAACATGCCGCCGCCCATGCCCCAACCCAAGCCGCGGCCGTAGCCCATGCCCCAGCCCCAGCGCGGGCCCCAGTACGGGTCGTAATAGGGCCAGCTCGCGTAGTCGCGTGCATAGCGGGCCACGGCGCCGATCTGCACCACCAGGCTGGCGCGCGCATCGTCGCGCGTCAGGCCCACGCGGGCCAGCGCCTGCTGGGCCTGGGCCTCGATGGCGGGAAAGTTCACCTGGCCCTTCTGCGAGGGCAGGGTTTCCAGCCGGTAGGTCGGCGGCGCGGGAATGGCGCCCAGCGAGGAATAGCTCTGCACCGTGCTGTTGACTTCGCGCACCGTGCTGCAGCCCGCGAGCAGGGCGGTGGCCGTGAGCGCGATGGCGTAGATCCAGCGCTTGTTCATGCTTGCTCTCCTGTTCGTGAAAAAGGCCCGTGGGTGACGAGCCTCTGTTGGACCTTGGCAGGCCGTATTGGGTTCAAAGACCGGTTCAGCTCAGTTGTATCACCTGCATGCCCGGCAGGCTGGCAGTGGTTGGCAGCTCTTCATGGTCAAACGCCATGTCGCCGTTGGGATCGGCGATGCCGGTGGCCTTTGCATTCTTGAAGTCGTGCAGCTGCGGGTCCATCATGTGCGTGGTCACGATGTTGCCCATGGCGCGGAACATGCTCTCGATGCGGCCGGGGAATTTCTTGTCCCACTCGCGCAGCATCTCGCCCACGGCCACGCGCTGCAGGCCGTCCTGGCTGCCGCAGAGGTTGCAGGGGATGATGGGGAAGTTCTGGTACTGGGCCCAGCGCGTGGTGTCCTTCTCGGGCACGTAGCACAGCGGGCGGATCACCACGTGCTTGCCGTCGTCGGAGACCAGCTTGGGCGGCATGCCCTTCATGCGGCCGCCGTAGAACATGTTGAGCATCAGCGTCTGCACGATGTCGTCGCGGTGGTGGCCCAGCGCCACCTTGGTGCAGCCCAGCTCGTCGGCCACCTTGTACAGGATGGCGCGGCGCAGGCGCGAGCACAGGCCGCAGGTGGTCTTGCCCTCGGGCACCACGCGCTTGACGACGCTGTAGGTGTCCTGGTTCTCGATGTGGTAGTCCACGCCGATGGACTGGAAGTACTCGGGCAGGATGTGCTCGGGGAAGCCCGGCTGCTTCTGGTCCAGGTTCACGGCCACGATGTCGAACTTCACGGGTGCGCGCTTTTGCAGCTTGCGCAGAATGTCCAGCAGGGTGTAGCTGTCCTTGCCGCCCGACATGCAGACCATGATCTTGTCGCCTTCCTCGATCATGTTGAAGTCGACGATGGCGCGGCCCACTTCGCGGCACAGGCGCTTTTCGAGCTTGATCTGCTCGCGCTCGATCTTGATCCTGTTGGGCTTGGCTTCTTCGCCTGCGGGCGCAGCGGTTTCAGCCGCCTCCAGGGCGGCGGCCTCTTCGGCAATCCAGGGGTTGTCGTTCACAGCATTCATGGGGTTCACCATTGTCCGGTTTCGATGCGAATGGCCACTTCGCAGTCATCAAAAATTTCCAGCTTCGCGATCTTCACGCGCACGCCGCGCACGCCCGGCAGCTGCAGCAGGCGCTGGGCCAGCTTGCCGATCAGGCTCTCGAGCAGGTTCACATGCTCGGAGGTGCACTCGTCGATGATGATCTGGCGCACCTTGCGGTAGTCCAGCACATGCAGGATGTCGTCGTCGTGCGGCGCCAGGGGCTGGGTGCCGAGGCTGAGCTCGGCGTCCACCTGGATGGGCTGGGGCGCATTCTTCTCGTGCGAAAGAATGCCCAGGCTGGCGTCGAAACGCAGCCCCGTGAGCGTGAGAGTCTGTTGTCCTGAACCGGCGCCCCCCTGAGCGGCTGTGCCGCTTCCCCCAAGGGGGACGACGCCTTCGCTGCGGGGCTGCCCTTGCTTGGCGTCACTGGCCTGAGCCGTGCCTGCTCCAGTCGTTGCAGGCGATGTTGAGATGGAAGTCATGGGAAAGGGGCGAAGCCGCAAAGGCCTCACATCATCGAAAAATCGCGCTCGAAGCGCTGTAAGTGCTGGCCGCCATCGACCAGCAGGGTGGTTCCTGTCATCGCCCGGTTTTCCAGCGCGAAGCACACGGCGGCGGCGATGTCCTCGGCGCTGGAGGAGCGTCCCAGCGGGCTCATGGCATGCAGCTGCTCGAAGCGCTCCTGGCTCAGCAGGTGGCTGGTCAGCGTGAGGCCCGGCGCCACGCCGACCACGCGCACGCGCGGCGCCAGGGCCAGGGCCAGCATGGTATTGGCCGCCTCCAGCGCCGCCTTGGACAGCGTGTAGCTCAGAAAGTCCGGATTCTGGTTCCAGAGCTTCTGGTCCAGCACGTTGACCACGGCACCTTGGATGGGTTCGACCTGCTCGGCCGGTTCGCCTTCGGCCGCAGCCCGCTCACCGAGGTGGGCGTGCAGCGCCTGGGCCAGCAGGATGGGCGCGCCGGTATTGCTGCGCAGATGCGCCTCCAGCGCCGCATAGCCGAAGCTTTGCACGTCGTCATGCTCGAACAGCGAGGCGTTGTTGACCACGGCGTCGAGGCGGCCGAAGTGCTGCACCACGCGCGGCACCAGGGCGCGCACCGCGTCCTCGTCGAGGAAATCCGCATCAAAAGCCGCGCTATTTACCGACAGCTCCGCGCAGGCTGCTACGGTTTCGAGAGCATCCTGCTGGGAGCCGCGGTAATGCACGGCCACCTGCCAGCCGGCACGGGCCAGGGCCAGGGCCATGTCGCGTCCCAGGCGGCGGGCGGCGCCGGTCACCAGGACAGTGCGTGTTCGGGCAAGGGAGGACATTCGTGGACAATGCGGGTGTGACGACAGAACCCTCAAGTTTAACGAGCGCCTTGCAATCGCGTATTGCGCAGGCAATTGCCGCAGCGGGCGGCTGGCTGCCTTTCGACCAGTTCATGGCGCTGGCGCTGTATGCGCCGGGCCTGGGCTACTACGCCAACGAGACGGCCAAATTCGGGGTCTTGCCCGAGTCGGGCAGCGACTTCGTGACGGCGCCGGAGATCTCCCCCATCTTCGGCCAGCTGGTGGCCGCACAACTGGCCGAGGCCCTGGACCGGACAAACACCCACGAAATCTGGGAGTTTGGCGCCGGCACGGGCGCGCTGGCCCTGCAGATCCTGGATGAACTGGCCGCCATGGGGCGCCTGCCCGCGCGCTACACCATCGTCGACCTCTCGGGCACGCTGCGCGCGCGCCAGCGGCTCAGGCTGACCCCATACGGGCACCTGGTGCGCTGGGTGGATGCGCTGCCCGAGGCCATGGAAGGCGTGATCGTGGGCAACGAGGTGCTGGACGCCATGCCCGTGCAGTTGCTGCAGCGCACCAAGGGCCAGTGGTTCGAACGCGGCGTGGTGGTGCAGGGCGACGCTTTCGCCTGGGAAGACCGGCCCACCGAGCTGCGCCCGCCCGTGGACATAGCCGGCCCGCACGACTATCTGACCGAGATCCACCGCCAGGGCGAGGCCTTCATCCACACCCTGGGCGAAAAGCTAGCTCGCGGCGCAGCCTTATTCATCGACTACGGTTTTGGCGAGAGTGAGTACTACCACCAGCAGCGTCACATGGGCACGCTGGTCTGCCACCATCAGCACCAGGTGGACAGCGATCCGCTGGTGCTGGCGGGCCTCAAGGACATCACGGCCCACGTCAACTTCACGGGCACGGCCGTGGCCGCGCAGGAGGCGGGCTTCGAGGTGCTGGGCTATACCAGCCAGGCCCACTTCCTCATCAACTGCGGCCTGGCGCCCAGGATGGACGCGGCCAACCTCAAGGCCCGCTCCATGGCCTCCAAGCTGGTGATGGAGCACGAAATGGGCGAGTTGTTCAAGGTCATCGCCCTGTCCAAGGGCGTGGCGCCCTGGGCGCCGCTGGGCTTTGTGCGCGGCGACCGCACGCACCGGCTGTAATCCGGGCCGCACCCATGATTCGCTGGTTGATCGTCATTTTTCTGGCCTTGCTGCTCATCAACGGCCTGCATGCCTGGCTGGAGCGCATAGGCCTGGGGCGCCTGCCCGGCGACTTCCGCTTCCGCCTGTTCGGGCGGGAGTTCTTTCTGCCCGTGGCCAGCACCGTGGTGCTGAGCCTGGTGGCCGCGCTGATCGCACGCTTTGTGAAACTCTGAGTTTCCGTCATCGGCACCTGCTCGGGCTTGAATCCCGGTGCACCGGCTGCACATGGAGGGAATGCGGCAAGGCCATGCGGATGGCTGCCGCGTCCGAATGAGAAAGGCTCCCATGTCCGATTCACTGCACTATGTCTGCCCCCACTGCCACATGACCAACCGCATTGCGCTGGACCAGCTTGGCAACCAGCCCAACTGCGGCAGCTGCCATCAGCCCCTGGTGACCGGCGAGCCCGTCGCGCTGGACGCGGACAGCTTCGCCAAGCACACGGGCCGCAGCCAACTGCCCGTGGTGGTGGACTTCTGGGCGCCCTGGTGCGGTCCCTGCCGCATGATGGCGCCGGGCTTTGCCCAGGCCGCCAAGACCCTGGCCGGCCAGGCCCAGTTCGCCAAGCTCGATACCGAAGCCCATCCCCAGGCCGCTGCACCCTTCGGCATCCGCAGCATCCCCACCATGGTGGTGTTCCAGGAAGGCCGCGAGCTGGGCCGCATCTCGGGCGCGCTGCCGCCCGGAGAGATCGTGCGCTGGGTGCAATCTGTGGTCACCCCCTGAGCCGCTGCACGGCTTCCCCCTCTCTCTTCGGGAGGGGGACGACATCCTCGCTGCGGGGCGGCCCTTGCTCGATGTCTCTTGCGAAAGAGGCGGTGCATGTGCAAGCGGGTGGCTCGGCAGCTTGCAACTAAATTTCCTGGTTGGTTAGCCAGTCCGCCACTGCCTGCTCGCGTGCCTTGCCCACCGCATCGCCAATGGCCTTGCCCTTGAGGCCGCGCTGGGCCGCGGCCTGGGCGATGGGGGCCGTTTCCACGGCCAGGGCAGCCTGCAGGGCGCCGCCCAGGCGCTGGCGCTGCGGGTAGGCGGCGTCCTCGAAGCCCAGGCGGCCGCGGGCGTCGCATTCGCAGGCGAGGAGGGCCTGCTCGAAGCGCTGGGGCTTGCGCAGGGCGTCGCAGCGCTCGAGCAGGCGCAGCAGGGCGGCGGCATTGAGTTCGCCGCTGCGGTGGAGGTTGCCGTGCTCGCGCGCGACGAGGTCGGCCAGCTCCCGGCATTCATTGGGCACGCGCCAGCGCTCGCAGACCGGCTGGAGCAGGCGGGCGCTGCGCTGCTCGTGGCCGATGTGGCGCGGCAGAACCTCGGCCGGCGTGGTGCCCTTGCCGAAGTCGTGGCACAGGCAGGCAAAGCGCACGGCCAGCGGCGTCTGCAGCCGGGCCGACATGTCCAGCACCATCATGGCGTGCACGCCGCTGTCCACCTCGGGGTGGTACTCGGCGCGCTGGGGCACGCCCCAGAGGCGGTTGAGCTCGGGCAGCAGCACGGCCAGCGCGCCGCATTCGCGCAGGATGCCGAACATGCGCGAGGGCTGCGCCTCCATCAGGCCGCGGCTGATTTCCTGCCAGATGCGTTCGGGCACCAGGGCGTCGACCTCGCCGGCCGCCACCATCTCGCGCATGAGCTGCATGGTTTCCGGCGCCACCGTGAATTCGGTGAAGCGCGCCGCAAAGCGGGCCAGGCGCAGTATGCGCACCGGGTCCTCGCGAAAGGCCTCCGTCACGTGGCGCAGCACCCGGTCGCGCAGGTCGCGCTGCCCGTGATAAGGGTCAAAAAGCTCGCTGGCGCTTTCCCACTCTGCGGGGGCAGCTATGGCATTGATGGTGAGGTCGCGCCGGGCCAGGTCTTCTTCCAGCGTCACGTCGGCCGAGGTGTGGACGGTGAAGCCCCGGTAGCCCACGCCGGACTTGCGCTCGGTGCGCGCCAGCGCGTATTCCTCATGGGTGTCGGGGTGCAAAAAGACGGGGAAGTCGCGCCCCACGGGGACGAAGCCGCGTGCGGCCATCTGCTCGGGTGTGGCGCCGACGACCACCCAGTCCGTGTCGTTCACCGGCAGGCCCAGCAACTGGTCGCGCACCGCTCCGCCGACTTGGTAGACCTTGATTTCGCTCATGCCGCAATGGTAGTGCCAGCCCGTGACCGCCCACGCTTGATACCGTGACCACTGCGGGCACGGTCTGGCGCGAACGCTGAATCCACGGGGAACACGTTCTCAGGGCTGGGAACGATAGGGCTCTTCGAAGGGGCGGAAGTCGTGCTCGGCCAGCGCCGCCTGTACCCATTCCTGCACGGCGGGCAGGTCGCGCACGCGCTGCACATAGGCCTGGACCACGGGTGAGGTGGGCAGGGCGTAGGTGATCAGGCGCATGCAGACCGGGGCGAAGAAGGCGTCCACGATGCCGAACTGCTCAAACAGCATGGGCCCCTTGGCCTGGGTCAGCAGCGGCGTCCACAGCGTTTCCAGCCGCCGCACGTCCTCGCGCAGGCCCGGGTTGTCGGCCCACAGGCGGGCGCCGACTTCGGGCAGCTGGGCCTCGATGTTCATGGGGCACAGGCTGCGCAGCGTGGTGAAGCTGCTGTGCATCTCGGCCGCCATGCAGCGGGCCTGGGTGCGCGCGAGCACCTGCTGGGGCCACAGATGCTTTTCGGGGAATTTCTCGGCCAGGTATTCGCTGATGGCCAGGCTGTCCCAGACGGACAGGCCTTCGTCGACGAGCACGGGCACCTTGCCGGCGGCCGAGACGGCCTGCAGGCGCTGCTTGAAGTCGGAGTCTGGCGCGAAGCTGTCGAAGCGCAGCTTCACTTCCTCGAAGGCGATGCCGGCCTGGCGCATCAGCACCCAGGGGCGCATGGACCAGGACGAGTAGTTCTTGTTGCCGATGTAGAGGGTGAGCATGGAGTGGCTCCTGTCAAAAAAACGCGGAAACGCCGCCAGCTTAGCAAGAGTGGACGGGATGTCCATGCCGGTGCGCAGCCAGCCCGGCAATGTTGTAATCCGGCCCATGTCCGAATCGTCTTCTCCATTGTCCCGCCCCGATGCCGCCACGACGCCCGGCGCCGGCCGCCACAAGGCCGCGCTGGTGCTGTTTTCCGGCGGCCAGGATTCCACCACCTGCCTGGCCCAGGCCCTGACCCTGTTCGAGCGCGTGGAGACGCTGGGCTTCGACTACGGCCAGCGCCATGACGTGGAAATGCGGGTGCGCCTCGATGTGCGCAAGGCGATGGCCGCGCGCTTTCCCCAGTGGGCGCCGCGCCTGGGCGAGGACCATGTGCTGTCGCTGGACGTGCTCAAGCAGATCGGCGGCTCGTCCCTCACCGAGGACGTGGCCTTTGCCATGCAGGCCGACGGCCTGCCCAACACCTTTGTGCCGGGGCGCAATCTGCTGTTCCTCACGCTGGCGGGCGCACTGGCCTACCGGCGCGGCCTGTCCGTGATCGTCACCGGGGTCTGCGAAACCGATTATTCGGGCTACCCCGACTGCCGCGACGACACCATGAAGGCCCAGCAACTGGCGCTGAGCCTGGGCCTGGCCCAGCGCCTGCGCATCGACACGCCGCTGATGTGGCTGGACAAGGCCCAGACCTGGCAGCTGGCCCAGGACCTGGGTGGCGAAGCGCTGGTGGAGCTGATCCGCACCGAAACCCATACCTGCTACCAGGGCGTGCGCGACGTGCTGCACGACTGGGGCTACGGCTGCGGCGCCTGCCCGGCCTGCGAGCTGCGGGCCAAGGGCTGGACGCAGTGGCACGCATGGCACGCGGCCTGAGCGCCGCCTGACCGCTTACTTTCCTGGCAGCCCGGGCACGGGCCAGACCACGCCGTTGTCGTTGAGGATGGCGTCCAGCGGCTGGTCGTGGGGCTCGGGCTCGAAATCGTCCAGATAGCTTTCCGCATAGCCCAGGCCCACGGTGAACGGGCGGGGCTGCAGCTGGGCCAGCGTGCGGTCGTAAAAGCCCCCGCCGTAGCCCAGGCGATAGCCGCCGCCGCCATAGCCCACGCAGGGCACGAAGAGGAGGGAGGGGGCCAGGACTTCCGTGTCCTTGGGCTTGGGAATGCCGTAGGCGTCCTCCTCCATGGGGCAGCCCGGATACCAGGCATGAAAGCTGAGCGTCTTACGCTGCTTATCGATGACCGGGAGGCCGATCCTGCGTCGTTGTGGAGTACCCTGTAGCTCGCCATCTTCCTTCCAGCGATGCAATGCGGGCAGAGGGTCGAACTCTCCCTTGATGGGCCAGTAGGCCCCGATCACGGTGTCAGGGCGGTCTATCAGCCAAAAGCGCATCACCTGCTGCAGGGCGTGAGCGCGCTGCAGGCGGTCGGGAAGGTTGAGGCGCTGGTCAATCAACGTGCGGCGCAAAGCTGCTTTGTCCATCAGATAATTTCCTCCATGCACTGGCTGAAGATTTTGACACCGCTTTTGACGGCTTCTTTCCTGACCGCGGCGACGCCGCTGGCCCAGGCCCAAAACTCGGGCGATGCCATCGTGCTGGAAATGCAGAAAGCGTTTCGCAAGCGCGACCAGGCCACGCTGACCCAGCTGCTGCCGCAGGCCAGCGGCCATCCGCTGGAGCCCTGGGCCGCCTACTGGGAGCTCAGGAACCGCCTGGAGACCGCCGCGCCCGACGAGGTGCTGGGCTTCATGGCGCGCTATGCCGGCACCTACCAGGAAGACCGCATGCGCAACGACTGGCTGCTGCAGCTGGGCAAGCTGCGCGACTGGACCACCTTCGCCCAGGTCTACCCCCAGTTTCGCATGCGCGACGACCGCTCCGTCACCTGCTATGCCTTGCTGGCCGACAGCCTGCAGGGCCGCGCGGCACCCAATATGGGCCAGCAGGTGCGCGAGCTGTGGCTGGCGCAAAAGGACGCCGACGACGGCTGCACGCAGGCTGCCGCCCAGGTGTATGCGCAAAAGCAGCTGACCGACGCCGACGTCTGGCGCCGTGCGCGCGTGGCGGTCGAGGCCAACCGCCAGAAGGCCGTGCGCGATGCCGTGGTCATCGTCGCCCCCGACGCGGCCGACCAGGTGGCGCAGGTGTTCGCCTCGCCGGCCAGGTACCTGTCCGGCCAGAGCAAGGCCCGCGGCCGCGAGCGCAAGGAGCTGGCGCTGCTGGCGCTGATCCGCATGGCGGTCAGCGATCCCGATGCGGCGGCCACGCAGATCGAAGGCGGCTGGGGCGCCCAGCTGGCCGGCGAGGAGCGCAACTGGGCCTGGGCCGTGGCCGGCAAGCAGGCGGCGCTCAAGCTCTCGCCCATGGCCGGTAGCTACTTTGCCAAGGCGCGCCGCGACCAGGACCTGAACGACGACCTGCTGGGCTGGAAGGCGCGCGCCGCGCTGCGCGCCGGCGACTGGAAGAGCGTGCGCCGCGCCATCGACGCCATGGGGCCCGAGCGTACCGACGCGACCTGGGCCTACTGGAAGGCCAAGGCCATGCTGGCCGACCGTCCGAACGCCGAGGAGCGCGCCGAGGCCCGCCAGCTGCTGGAGGACACGGCCGGCACGGGCAGCTTCTACGAACAGCTGGCGCTGGAGGAAATCGGCCAGCGCGTGGCCGCACCGCCCGCGCCGGCACCGCTCACGCGCGAGGAAAAGGCCGCGGCGCGCGCCAATCCGGGCCTGGCGCGCAGCCTGTACGCCATCCAGATGGGCCTGCGCAGCGAAGGCGTGCGCGAGTGGAACTACACCACCAATCTGCACCAGGGCGGCGGCATGGGCGACCGCGAGCTGCTGGCCGCGGCCGACCTGGCCTGCGAGCGCCAGGTCTGGGACCGCTGCATCAACACCAGCGAGCGCACCAAGACCTTTGCCGACTGGAACCAGCGCTACCCCATGCCCTACCACGACACGGTGCTGGCCAAGGCGCGCGATATCGGGCTGGACCCGGCCTATGTCTACGGCCTGATCCGCCAGGAAAGCCGCTTCATCACGGACGCCCGCTCGGGCGTGGGCGCCTCGGGCCTGATGCAGGTCATGCCGGCCACGGCACGCTGGACGGCCAGGAAAATCGGCCTGGCGGGCTTCACCCCCGACATGATCAACGACCGCGACACCAACATCACCATCGGCACCTCCTACCTGAAGCTGGCGCTGGATGATTTCGAGGGCTCCATGGCCCTGGCCGCGGCCGGCTACAACGCCGGTCCGGGCCGCCCGCGCAACTGGCGCAACGGGCCGGTGCTCGATGCCGCGATCTGGGCCGAGAACGTGCCCTTCACCGAGACGCGCGACTATGTGAAAAAGGTGTTGTCCAACACCACCAACTACGCGGCCCTGATCACCGGCCAGCCGCAGTCGCTCAAGAGCCGCCTGGGCACCGTGGGGCCGCGCCCCGCCAGCGACGCCGAGACCCTGAAGGATCTGCCCTGAAGCATTGCCTTCAAAAATAGGAGCGGTTTGCGCTTGTCACGTCTTGATTTCAGGTATTGAAACCATTGAAATAAAGTAGCGATGGGTGCTTTGCGCTATTAGATATGGATGGATTGGTGCTTAAAAATTCAGCAGCATCGGAGTTCCGTCGGCGCCAGTCTGCCTGAGTGCCGCGCCGCTGGCCACCAGGGCGTCGATCAGGCCGTCCAGCCATTGCCGGGCGCTGAGCTCCGCAAAGTAGCGCCGGTGCAGCAGGCCGAAGTAGGGCGTGGCCTGCACCCAGTCCTGCAGTGCCGGCAGTGGAATGCTTTGCCATTCGAGCAGCTTGTACTTGAGCAGCACCTTGGCGGCATGGCTGGCATGGCGCCCGGGCGACTGCACAAAGCCGTCGAGCCGCCTGCGGGCTGTGGCCAGGGCCGCGCCTGCATCGGTGAACACGCTGCCATGGCCGGGCACCACGGTCAGCGGCTGCAGCCGCTCGATCACGTCCAGCGTGGCGGCGACCTCGTCGAAGGCGGCAATGCCTTCGATCTCGGGAAAGACCACGCCAAAGCCGTTTTCCCACAAGGCATCGGCCGAGATCAGCGTGCGGCTCTCGGGCTCGAACAGGATGACGGAATGCGGATCGTGGCCGGGCGCCGCGTGCACCTGCCAGCCGCGCCCCGAGAGCCAGACCGTGCTGCCCGGCTGCAGCACGCCGGTGATCGCAAAGCGCGGGCACTCCTGGCCCGTGGGCCGGTAGCTCAGTGCGGCTTCGTCCCAGGCGCGGACCTGGGCGGCCTGGCCGGGTGCTATCCAGGTCTGCACCTGTGGATAAGCCGCCTGCAGCGCCGCATTGCCGCCGCAGTGGTCGCTGTGCAGATGCGTGTTGAGAATGCGCGCCAGCGGCTGGCCCTGCAGCGTGGCCTCGACCAGCGCCAGCGTCTGCGGCGCGTGGACGACATAACCCGTGTCCACCACGGCGGCGCCGTCGCTATCCCCGTTGCCATTGCCGGGCCGGGCGGCAAAAACGATGTTGTTGGCGGAAAGCCAGCCGCGCTCCAGCACGGTCATGCCGGGCGGCAGGGTAGGTGGGCAGGCGGACATCGTGAAATGCGCTGGACGGGGGTATGGAGGGAGAGTACGGCTGCGCACCAGCGTAGCAGATGCTTGCGCCGGCAGAGGTGCTGTACCGGACATCATGGGCACCGGATGCGCCAAAACAAAAAAGCCCCTTGATTGCTCAAGAGGCTTTTGATTGGTGCGCGATACATGGATCGAACATGTGACCCCTGCCGTGTGAAGGCAGTGCTCTACCGCTGAGCTAATCGCGCGAAACCTGGTGGGTGATACATGGATCGAACATGTGACCCCTGCCGTGTGAAGGCAGTGCTCTACCGCTGAGCTAATCACCCGAAGACCGAAATTCTAGCACCTTTTTGTGGCTGCTTTTGGAATGTTGCGATTTTTGAGGTTTGAACGATCAGCCTGCGTGGCACGCTGGCATGGTCTCAGGCTTATGAAGTTGGCGCTGCCCAAGCCAGGGACATCAGGCAAGGGCTGCCCCGCAGCGAGGATGTCGTCCCCCTTCAAGGGGGAAGCCGCGCAGCGGCTCAGGGGGTCGCTCTTAGCTCTCTGCGCAGGATCTTGCCCACATTGGTCTTGGGCAGTTCGTCGCGGAACTCGATGAAGCGCGGGCGCTTGTAGCCGGTCAGCTGTTCCTGGCAGTAGCGCAGCACCTGGTCCTCGGTCAACGAGGGGTCGCTGCGCACCACATAGACCTTGATGGCTTCGCCCTGGCGCTCGTCGGCCACGCCCACGGCCGCGCATTCGAGCACGCCGGGGCACAGGGAGATCACGTTCTCCAGCTCGTTGGGATAGACGTTGAAGCCGCTGACCACCATCATGTCCTTTTTGCGGTCGATGATGCGGGCGTAGCCCTCGGCGTCCATCACGCCGATGTCGCCGGTGCGCAGGTAGCCATCGGTCGTGAAGGCCTTGGCCGTTTCGGCCGGTTGGTTGTGGTAGCCGCGCATGACGTTGGGCCCCTTGATGCACAGCTCGCCGGCCTCGCCCAGCGGCAGGTCCCGGCCCTCGTCGTCCTTGATGGCAATGGAGATGCCGGGCAGCGGCAGGCCTATGGTGCCGCTGAAGCTCTGGGCCGTGACCGGGTTGTTGGTGCCGATGGCGCAGGTCTCGCTCATGCCCCAGCCCTCGATCATCACGCTGCCCGTGACCTGCTGCCACTGGCGCGCCGTGCCTTCGGAGGCCGCCATGCCGCCGGCCTGCGAGACGCGCAGCTGGGAAAAGTCCAGCGCGCGGAATGCGGCATGGTTGAGCAGGGCGTTGAACAGCGTGTTGACGGCCGGAAGAATGTGGAACGGGCGCTTTTGCAGCACTTTCACGAACTTGGGAATGTCGCGCGGATTGGGGACCAGGCTCTGGCTGGCGCCCAGGCGCATGGCGAACAGGCAGACCGTCAGCGCGAAGATGTGGTACAGCGGCAGGGCCGCGATGATGTGGGTCTCGTCGGCCTTGACCTTGCCGTCCAGCGCCGGCGTGAACCAGGATTGGGCCTGCAGCGTGGCGGCCGCGATATTGCGATGGGTGAGCACCGCGCCCTTGGACAGGCCCGTGGTCCCGCCCGTGTATTGCAGAAAGGCGACCGAGTCCAGGTCGGCCGTGCTGGGCACGAGCTGGCGCGCGGCGCCGACCGCCAGGGCCTGCTTGAAGGGCGTGACCTGCCGGTCGCTGCCCAGCGGCAGGCTGTAGGCAGGCACCATCCTGGCCAGGTGGCGCACGGCAAAGGTGATCCAGCGGCCGTACATGCCGCCCAGCAGATCGCCCATGGCCGTGAGGCAGATGTGGCGGATGGCGGTGCGCTCCAGCACGTCGCCCAGGGTGGGGGCGAAGTTTTCCAGAATGATGATGGCCGTGGCGCCCGAGTCCTTGAGCTGGTGCTCAAGCTCGCGCGCGGTGTACAGCGGGTTCACGTTCACGCAGGTGAATCCCGCGCGCAGCACGGCCGTCATGCTCACGGCGAACTGCGGCACATTGGGCAGCATGATGGCCACGCGCGCATCGGGCTCCAGCCCCAGGCTCTGCAGCCAGGCGCCCAACTGCTCGGACAGGCGGCCCAGCTCGCCGTAGCTCATCCAGCGGTCCATGCAGACCGAGAAGGGGCGCGCGGCATGCCGGGCCAGGGCTTCCTCGAGCAGATGCGCCAGCGAGCGGTATTGCTCGGGGTGCACCTCGTGGGGTACGTTGGCGGGGTAGTTCTTGAGCCAGGGCGCTGCGTCCATGTCCATATCTCGCTGAAGGCATGCAAAGGAAGGAGGAGGGCTGCCGGTCATGGGCGCAGGCAGTCAGGCGGATTCTGAGGGCTGTACCTGCCTGGGGCTACCAGTGCTTGTCCTAGCAGCTCCAGCTCTGCTACGGTGGTGTCCAGTTTTCTCCGGGAGGGGCGGTCTTGTGAACGCACGCATATGGCGCTTGGTGGTGGTGCTCAACGGGCTGGCGGCATGGGCCTGGCTGGCTTTCTGGTGGCGCGGCCATCCGGTGCTGGCCGCGGCCGGTGTGGCCGTGCTGGCCTGCGGCGCCGGCCTGCAGCTGGGCGTGCAGATGCTGCTGATGCGCTCTGCCTGCCGCGCGCGGGGCCTGGCCATGCCGCCGGGGTGGACGCTGCTCAAGGCCTGGTGGGCCGAGTGGCGGCTGAGCGTGTACCTGTTCGGCTGGCGCATTCCGTTTCGGCAGCAGGCGCAGCCGGACCGGTTGTATTCAGGCCAGGTGGCTCTGGTGCTGGTGCATGGCTATTTCTGCAACCGCGCGGTCTGGGCATCCTGGATGCGCCAGCTCAAGGCCCTGGGCATAGGCTGCGCAGCCGTGACGCTGGAACCCGCGCAGGGCGGCAGCGTGGATGCCATGGTGAAGGATCTGGACAGCTGCGTGCGCGAGGTGGTCCGGCGCACGGGCCGGGCGCCGCTGATCGTGGCGCACAGCCTGGGCGGGCTGGTGGTGCGCGCCTGGCTCAAGGTTTTGCCCGCCGAGGAGCGCGCGCAGCTGGCGGCCCATGTGGTCACGGTGGCCACGCCCCACCACGGCACCTGGCTGGCCAGGTTTGCACACCGCCTGCCGGCGCTGGACATGCGCGAGCGCAGCCCGTGGCTGCAGCGGCTGGGGCCGCCCGGGGCGGATGTCGCCTTCAGCTGCTGGTGCAGCCGCAGCGACAACATCGTGTTCCCGCCCGAGCTGGCCCAGCTGGCGGGCAGCGAGGTCCATGTGGTGGACGATGCGGCCCATATGCAGCTGCTGCACGACGCCCGGGTCCGGGCGTACTGCCTGGCACTGCGCGAGCGGCTGCAGAACGCTTAGGCGGGCGCTGCCGGGTGCTGTGCCGGCGGCGCGGCCTGGATGACGCGGATGTCCGTGGGCGTGACCAGCGCAATGCCTTGCTCGGCCGTGCGCTGCAGCAGGGCGAACAGCAGGTCGCTGCGCGTGCCGTACACATTGCGCGGGCTGGAGACGTAGCCGAAGCTGGTGATGTTGATGATGCCGCCGCTCAGCGAGTCCACGTACAGGCTGGGCGCCGGGTCCTGCAGCACGGCTTCGTGCTGGCCGTAGATGTCCAGCACCAGTTCTTTGAGCTGGACGATGTCGGTGGACAGCGGCACGGCAAACGGCATGGCGATGCGGCCCAGCGCGTTGTCCATGGTGATGTTGCGCACGGCCTTGGTGATGAGCTCCGAGTTGGGCACGATGAGCGTGGCCTTGTCGTCGGTCTGGATCTCGGTGGCGCGCACGCTGATGCGGTGGATGTTGCCTTCCATGTCGCCGATGCGCACGCGGTCGCCCAGTTTCACGGGGCGCTCGGCCAGCAGGATCAGGCCCGAGACGAAGTTCTGCGTGATGGCCTGCAGGCCGAAGCCTATGCCCACGGACAGGGCGCTGGCCAGCAGGGCCAGTTTCTCGAAGCCCAGGCCCAGGGCGGCCAGCGTCCACAGGGTCGAGACAATGATGCCCACGTAGCGGGCCACGGTGCTGATGGAGTTGCGCGCGCCGATGTCGAGCTCGGTCTTGGGCAGATAGGTTGCCACCAGCCAGTGCTGCAGCGTGCGGAACACCGTCAGTCCGGCGATCAGCACGATGACGGCGCGGGCCACGGCAATCGGCTTGAGCACGGCGCCGCCTATGGTCAGGCCGTTGGACAGCGTGTCGAACCAGCCCAGCAGAATGCTGGAATTGCCGAAGGTGGCGGTCAGCCCGGCCGCGCCAAGCAACAGCAGGCAGATGCGCACAAAGGCCGACAGCAGCACCCCGATCTGCTCCACGCGCGCCGTGCTGAGCCGCGTGGCCAGCTGAAAGCCCCGGCCCGTGCGGCTTTCCGGCGAGAAGAACCAGAGGAGGAGGTCGTCGGCGAACTTCATCAGCAGCGAGGTGGCCAGCACCACCACCGTCATCCACACCAGCTGGGTGGTGACGAAGACCGAGAAATTCAGATAGCCCAGCAGGGTGGCGATCCAGGCCGTGAGCACGGTCAGGTGCCCGCCCAGCCAGGCCAGCGTCAGCCAGCCGCTGCGCTGCACCGGATGGCCTACCTCGGGCTGGAGCGCATCCTCGCCATTCCTCTGCGCATCCTGCACCCGGTGGCGCTGCTGGTTGAGCGTGACCAGCGAGGCCATGATCAGGCCCACAAAGGTCAGCGCGATCAATCCGTCCAGCGCCACCGTGCTCACGGTGCTGGTGCGCGCCGCCACGTCGATGGCGTTGAGCAGCATGGCGAACCAGGCCAGCGCCGCGGCGCCCCAGGCGTAGCGGATCAGGGCCGGGGCCGCGAGGTCGTCGATGTCCAGCAGCCGCCAGGACGGGCGCTTGGGCACCAGCAGGCAGGCGCTGATGGAGAGAAAGAAGGCCGCCACGAAGGAGGCTTTGACAAAGGCATCGGCCACCGATTCCAGGCGCGGCGCGATGGCGTCGACCGAGCGCAGGGCCTCCACCAGCACCAGGCTGGCCAGGCCCGGCAACAGGGTGCCGACCAGCAGCAGCCAGACGGCCAGGCCGGTGCGGCGCAGGCGGCCGTCGGGAGCGCGATCCGAAGCCGCAAAGCGGCGGCCCAGGTAGCGCAGGCCCATGCGCAGCGGAAACAGCATGACGAGGGCCAAGGCCAGCCCCCACAGCGGCGTGCTCCAGCCGTTCTTGCCGATCGCGGCATCAAGGCCGGCGCGGCCCTGGCGCGCCAGGGCCTGGATGCGCAGCAGATCCGAGGGCAACTGCTTGGCGAACTGCTGCCACAGCGAAGGCGACAGCGGCGAGGCGACCTTGCTCGCGATCTGTGCGTTGAACTGCTGGGTGCGCAGCTTCTCGATCGAGTCCGAGGTCTGGGCCGCCTCCACCGACAGCAGCTTGCCGCGCTTGATGGCCGAGTCCAGGTCGTTGTGCCGCTGGTCCAGCTCCTTGCGTTGCTGCTTGAGGTCGCTGCCTTCGTTGCCGCCAGGCGCCACGGGGCCGAGCTGGGCCATGCGCGCGTCGATCTGCTTGAGCATGGGCTCCAGGGCCGCCACGGCGCCATCGGCGTCGCGCTTGGCCTTGAGCGCTTTTTCGGACAGGGTCTGCAGGGTTTCGGGCGCGTCGGCGTCGTCCAGCGACTGATGGACCTGGTCCAGCGAGGTCGAGGCCGCCTGGATCTGGCCCTGGAGATCGGCCTGGGCGTCGCCCGGGATGGAAGGATCGGCCGCGAAGGCCAGGCCGATGCTGAGATGGAGCGCCAGCAGCCAGCGCAGAAAATGGATACAGCTAATACGCATGAAAGAATCTTAGGGACTTAGAACGTGTTTACGATCTCTACGCAGCCGCGTTGGAGCGCAATCGGGATGAGTTCGAAGCGGGTGGCTCGCAGCTTGCACCGGGGTGCAAGCAAGAGACAGCGCGAAGAAATCGCCCGATTTCGCTCCAACCCTTCGGGACAGCGGCTTTGCGGGCGGTCTGCGGCGTTGCAAATCCTCGCAATAGCACGGCTATTGCTGCGGTATTGCGCCTTGCATCCCATCCCGCAAAGCCACTGTCGCGGCGCGAGGAGATCGTAAACACGTTCTTACGCCAACAAGGATGCACCAGGATTGCTTCCTTGAGGCAAAGGTCTTGCCTGAACCTGATTGGCGCAAGTCGTGTGAAGTGCGCGCCAGCGCGCGGCGCCACCACTATAGATGCCCTCAAGCCATGCCGGGTGACAGTCTGTGCTTATGAAAAAAGGAGCTGCTTGCGCTTGTATTGCAATGAATCCAGATGAAAAATCATCTGAATATGTTTTACCTGAAGCGTAAATTGCTATTGAAATAATAGCTCTGCATCGTGCTCAGGCCAGCAAAGTCTCGCCGGGCAACAGTTCCCTGGCGCCTATGGTCGGCTGCTGGCGCAGCGCCTCGTACAAGGGCTGGAGATCGACCGAGGCCAGGTCCAGCAACTGCTGCATGTTGTCGATGACGAAATAGGTCTGCTGGTAGGTGTCGATCTTGTAGAGCGTGCGCATGGTGCGCGCCAGCTCCAGCGCAATGCGGTGCGGCTCGGGGCTGCGCACCGAGTATTCGAGTTCGCCGGCCGAGCTCAGGATGCCGGCGCCATAGGCGCGCAGGCCGCCGCCGTGCTTCTCGCTTTCGCGGATCAGGCCGAACTCGACGGTGTACCAGTACAGGCGCGAGAGCATCTCGCAGGCGCCCAGCTCGGCGGCCCTGAGCCCGCCCTGGCCGTAGGCCTGGATGAAGTCGGCGAGCACGGGGTTGAACAGCAGCGGCACATGGCCGAACAGGTCGTGGAAGATGTCGGGCTCGACGATGTATTCGAACTCTTCGGGCTTGCGTATCCAGTCCGTGACCGGGAACTTGCGCTGGGCCAGCAGCGAGAAGAACGGCACTTCGGGGATCAGCCCCGGCACGCCCACGATCTCCCAGCCCGTGGCCTTGAACAGGCGCTCGTTGATTTCCTCGAAGCGCGGAATGCGCTCCTTGGCGCCCAGCGAGGGCAGGGCCGTGATGAACTCCTGGCTGGCGCGGCCCGCCAGCAGGGCGCTCTGGCGCTCGTACAGGCGGTGGTAGGTGTCGTGGTCCTGCGCCGTGTAGGCGGCGTAATCCTGGGTGCAGGTGTAATCGCTGTGGGCCCGGGTGTAGTCGCCGCGCGGAGGGCGGTCGGACTGGCCGTAGACCACGGGGGCCGCCCCCATGGCGGCGGCAAGAGGGATGTTGGCTGCGTCGATCATGATGCGCTCCCAGGATTTCGGCTCTGCCGCGCCGGCTCAGCGCTTGAGCACGCCGCGGCGCATCTGGTCCAGCTCCATGGTCTCGAACAAGGCCTTGAAGTTGCCTTCGCCGAAACCGCTGTTGCCCTTGCGCTGGATGAACTCGAAGAAGATCGGCCCCAGCTGGTTCTCGCTGAAGATCTGCAGCAGCAGCTCGCCCTGCTTGCCGTCCACGAGGATGTTGCGCGCCAGCAGCTCGGCAATGGGCTCCTGCAGCTCGGGAATGCGCTTGGGCAGCAGCTCGTAGTAGGTTTCGCTGGTGTTGAGCAGCTTGATGCCGTTCATCTGCAGGCCGTCCACGGTGTCGTAGAGGTTGGTCGAGCCCAGAGCGATGTGCTGTATGCCCTCGCCGTGGTACAGGTCCAGGTACTCCTGGATCTGGCCGGCCTTGTCGTTGCCTTCCTCGTTGATCGGGATGCGGATCTTGCCGCAGGGGCTGGTCATGGCCTTGCTCTTGACGCCGGTGGTCTGGCCTTCGATATCGAAGTAGCGGATCTCGCGGAAGTTGAACATGCGCTCGTAGAACTCTGCCAGCTCGGCCATGCGGCCGCGGTAGACGTTGTTGGTCAGGTGGTCGATATAGGTCAGGCCCAGGCCTTGCGGGCGCAGCTCGGCGCCGGGCAGGGGCTCGAAGTCCACGTCGAAGAAGCTGATGTTGCCCAGGTCGCCGTCCTTGGCGCCGTTCTTGCCGCGCCATTTGTCGATGAAGTAGATCAGCGAGTCGCCGATGCCCTTGATGGCGGGAATGTTGAGCTCGCCCGGAGCGGCATGCTGGTCGTAGCCCCAGGCGCCCAGGGAGATGGCGCGCTCGTAGGCGAACTTGGCGTCCTGCACGCGGATGGCGATGGCGCAGACGCTGGGGCCGTGCAGGCGGGCAAAGCGCTGGGCGAAGCTGTCGGGTTCGGCGTTGATGATGAAATTGATTTCGCCCTGGCGATACAGTGTGACGTTCTTGCGGCGATGCTTGGCAATGGCCGTAAAGCCCATGCGCTCGAACAGCTGGCCCATGGCCACCGGATCGGGGGCCGCATATTCGACGAATTCAAAACCGTCGGTGCCCATGGGGTTGTCCCAGGTCTGGAAGTCGGTCGCAGAGGTTTGAGTCAGTGGGGCGTTCATAGAGGTCTCCATCCGGTGAAGGCACGGCGCGTTCGGCCATGTGGGCCCAGGGGGATGCGCGTGCAGCCTGGCTTTCACTGTAGGCCGGACCCATGGCAGCCTTTTTGCATTTGCAGCGTGACTTCAAGCCTTGAAATGCATGAAAATTGTGCGAAAAATATTGATTGCACAATTTTCATGTTTTCCAAGGGTTAACCCTTGAGAAAAACTGCGCTGTTTTTACCGTCTATCTGCCATGAGCGTTACACACACCATCGACAAACTGGACAAGGCAATTTTGCGCCGATTGCAGGCCAATGGCCGCGAAACCTATGACGTGATAGGGGAGCAGGTCGGCCTGTCACCCAGCGCCGTGCTGCGCCGGGTCAAGCGGCTGGAGGAAAGCGGCGTGATCGACCGCTACGTGGCCCTGGTGCAGCCCGAGACCGTGGGCCTGGGCCTGACCGCCTATCTGAACGTGCGCCTGGAAAAATACACCGAAACCAGCAAGCGCAACCCCATGGACGTGTTCCGCGCCAGCGTGCAGGCCTGGCCCGAGGTGGTGGAGTGCGTCTCGCTGACCGGGGAGATGGACTACCTGCTGCGCGTGGTGGTGGCCGACATGCAGCACTACAGCCGCTTCATCATGGATACCCTGCTCAAGCATCCCAGCGTGCAGGACTGCAAGACCAGTTTCGTGATGGACCGCGTCAAGGTCACCACGGCCGTACCGCTTTAGCCTGGCGTTAATACGAGGCCTTGACACGAGGCCCTTACGCCAATATTGCAATGCAGCATGTTTCTTGCGAAACATCGGGTTTTTACCTATAGTGGCGTCTATGAACCTCCCCAAAGACTGGATGAAATCGCCCTGGCAGGCCGGCTCCCGCTGGCTGCATGGCATGGGCAAGTCCCATGACGCCGAGCGCCGCTCGCCGTCTTTGGTGCCTATTCGTACCCTGAGCCCGCGCCACCACGACCGCGTCGCCAAGCATTTGCTGAGCCTGGACGCGGGCGACCGCTATCTGCGCTTCGGCTATGCGGCCAGCGACGAGCAGGTGCGCCGCTATGCCGAGCACCTGGATTTCGAGCGCGACAATATCTTCGGCGTCTTCAATCGCCGCCTGGAGCTGATCGCCATGGCGCACCTGGCCTTTGCCGGCCATCCCGAGCACGAGAAGTGCGCGGAGTTCGGCGTCTCGGTGCTCAAGAAGGCGCGCGGCTGCGGCTACGGCTCCCGCCTGTTCGACCGGGCGGTGCTGCAGGCGCGCAGCAAGGGCGTGAGCCTGATGTTCATCCATGCGCTGTCGGAAAACACGGCCATGCTCAAGATCGCCCGCAACGCCGGCGCCACCGTCAAGCGCGACGGCTCGGAGTCCGAGGCTTATCTGGAGCTGCCTCCCGCGGACCTTGAAACCCATGTGAGCTCGCTGATGACCGAGCACATCGGCGAGGTCGACTACCAGCTCAAGAAGCAGGCCCACAATTTCTGGGCTTTCCTGGCTGGCATGCAGGAAGTCCGCAAGGGTGTTCAGGAAGGCCGCCACCAGTCGGGCGAGTAAGCGCTTCGATGCGGTGCGCGGGCGCCGCCTGCGATCACGAGAACCCTCCATGGCTTTTGGCAGATTGCAAGCCGCTTGTCACCGCAATCCGCTATTCTTCTAATTCTGTTCGACTACTGCACGTCCTGCACTCCAAGACAGTGTCCGACCCCCATCCTGCGCGACTTCCCGAGAAGGAAGACAAGCGAAGCTTCCTGCAAAGGGTTGCTGAATTCATCCATCCGGCCCCGGAATCGCCGGCCGAGCTGATCGAGACCCTGGCCGAGGCCGAGGACAACCAGGTCATCGGCACCGAGTCCCGCGTCATGCTGGAGCGCGTCATCCGCATGGCCGACATGAGCGCCGGCGATGTCATGGTCGCGGCGCCACGCATGGACCTCGTCAACATCGACGCACCCTTCGATGAAATCCTGCACCAGGTCATCACCACGGCGCATTCGCGCTTTCCGGTGTACCAGGGAGAGCGTGAGAACATCATCGGCATTCTCATGGCCAAGGACCTGCTCAAGCTGCAGCGCTCGCCTACCCTCAACATCCGTGCGCTGGTGCGCTCCGCCGTCTTCATCCCCGAGAGCAAGGGACTCAACGACCTGCTGCGCGAGTTTCGCGCCAACCGCAACCATCTGGCCATCGTGATCGACGAGTTCGGCCGCGTGGCCGGCCTGGTCACCATCGAGGATGTGCTCGAGGAAATCGTGGGCGAGATCGAGGACGAGTTCGACATTCCCGAGGACGAAGGCGATATTTTTGCGCTGGCCGACGGCAGCTTCCGCGTGGCGGGCGATGCCACCATCGAGCATGTGAGCGAGGAGTTCGAGGTCACGCTGCAGCCAGGCAACGGCGACATGCATTTCGACACGCACTTCAACACAGTTTTCAACACGATTGGCGGCCTGATCGCCCACGAACTGGGCCATGTGCCCAAGCGCGGCGAGCAGATCCATCTGGGCGGGCTGGAGTTTTCCGTGCTGCACACCAAGGGCGGCGCAGTGCGCTGGTTCAAGGTGGTGCGCGATCCTTCGCCCGACAGCCTGGTCAGGAGCTGAGTCTTGCGCATGCCGCAAACGTCTGCCGACGCGCAAGGCGCAGGGCTGACCGCACCGGACCAGGCGGCCCGCCGCGGCGTGCATGCATGGGCGTGGCCTCTGGGCTTGCTGGTGGCTGGCGGCCTGCAGGCCTTGTCCCTGGCCTGGCCCTGGGCGCGCGGCCAGGGGGGCGGCTGGCTCAGCCTGGAAGGCGGCTACGGCCGGCCCTTGTGGTGGCTGCAGCTGCTGTCACTGGCCGTGCTGGTCTATGCACTGCTGGCCGCGCGCACGCCGCGCCAGGCGGCGGGGCGCGCCCAGTGGTTCGCCTTGGCCTGGCTGACGGCCACGTTCTGGTGGCTTTTCATCTCCATGCACGTCTATGGCGGGCTGGCCGCGCCCCTGGCCGTCGCCGCCGTGCTGGCGCTGGCGGCCTTTCTGGGCAGCTATTACGCGCTGGTTTCATGGTGTTTCAAGCGTCTTGTGTGTGCACCATCTGCGCAGGCTGCTATTGTTTTTGCTTCGCTGTGGACGCTGGCCGAGCTGGCGCGCGGCTGGCTGTGGACGGGCTTCCCCTGGGGGGCGGGCGGCTATGCCCATGTGGAAGGGCCGCTGGCCGTGCTGCCGCGCTGGATAGGCGTCTACGGCACTGGCTGGGTGGCGGCCTGGCTGGCGGCCTGGCTGGCCATCAGCGTATGGCGCGCCCGGAATGGCTCCGGCCTGCGGGGCGCGAAGGCGGGGCTGGTCGCCGTGCTGGTTCTGGCCTTGGTCTGGGGGGGGCTGTGGTTCAGCCGGGAGCGCGCGGTCAATGCGCCCAGCGCCTTGCCGGGCATGAGCGTGGCGCTGCTGCAAGGCGATATTCCGCAGGACGAGAAATTCGAGATGGGCTCGGGCATTCCGCTGGCGCTCAACTGGTATGCGCAGCAGCTGCACGCGGCCACGGCCCAACTGGTGGTGGCGCCCGAGACCGCCATTCCGCTGCTGCCGCAGCAACTGCCTCCTGGCTATCTGGATCTGGTGCGCGCACCTTTCGTCAAGCCGCAGGGCGGGCAGGCGGCGCTGATCGGCATTCCGCTGGGCAATTTCGAGCAGGGCTTCACCAATTCGGTGGAAGGCTGGAAGCCCGGCCAGGCGCAGCCCTATCTGTACAGCAAGCACCACCTGGTGCCGTTCGGCGAGTTCATTCCGCCGCTGTTTCGCTGGTTCACCGACCTGATGAACATCCCGCTGGGGGATTTCAACCGCGGCGATCTGGGGCAGCCGTCCATGCCTTGGGCCGGCGAGCGCCTGTCGCCCAACATCTGCTACGAGGATTTGTTCGGCGAGGAACTGGCGGCCCATTTCGGCGATGCGGCGCAGGCCCCGACGGTGCTGGTCAATCTGAGCAATATCGGCTGGTTCGGCGACTCGGTCGCCATCGACCAGCATCTGGCCATCAGCCGCATGCGCGCGCTGGAGTTCGAGCGGCCCATGCTGCGCGCGACCAACACCGGGGCCACCGTGGTCATCGACCACCGGGCGCAGGTGGTTCATGCCCTGGCCCCGTTCGACCGAAATGTGCTGGAGGGCCGGGTCCAGGGCCGCGAGGGGCTGACGCCCTATGCGCGCTGGGTGCATGCGCTGGGACTGACGCCGCTGACGCTGCTGTGCCTGGCCGTGCTGGCGGTGGCCTGGCGGCGGGGCCGCGACGGCGCGAAAGCGTAGTACCTCGCGGGGATAAGCAGCGCGGCCGCCGGCAGCCGTCGCATTTGTGGCAGAGTTTCGTTGTTTATTGCGGGGTTTGTGGCTGTGGAGCAACGAGCAGCCTCGATAATCCCCGCCTGGATTGCCCGCGCGGGCAGGCATCGATTCGAATTCAGAGATACAGGTAGCGACCGCTGCCGTGGAGCAACTTAGACAATGGCCGATTCTTTTTCCTACGAACAACTGATCGCCTCGGGTGAGGGCAAGCTGTTCTCCGCAGACAGTGGACGTCTGCCTCTGCCCCCCATGCTGATGTTCGATCGCATCACGCATATCGGCAGCGAGGGTGGCGCCCACGGCCTGGGCAAGATTGTCGCGGAACTGGATGTCAATCCCGATCTGTGGTTCTTCAAATGCCACTTCCAGGGCGATCCCGTGATGCCCGGCTGCCTGGGCCTGGATGCCATGTGGCAGCTGATCGGTTTTTACCTGACCTGGCTGCGTCTGCCCGGCCGTGGCCGTGCGCTGGGCGCGGGCGAGGTCAAATTCACCGGCGAAGTGGGGCCGGACGTCAAACTCGTGACATATGAGATTGATATCAAGCGTGTGATCAAGCGCAAACTCAATATGGCCATCGGCGATGCACGCCTGCTGGCCGACGGCAAGGAAATCTACGTGGCCAATGATTTGCGCGTGGGCCTGTTCCTGCGCGAAGCGGATGGCCAGGGAATGGCAGCATGACCAAAAAGCGGGTAGTGATCACCGGTGCGGGCATTGTTTCCTGTATCGGCAATGACTTGGCATCGGTGGAGGCCTCGCTGCGCGAGAGCCGCCCGGGGATCAAGGCGGTGCCCAAGTTCGCCGAGCTCGGCCTGCGCAGCCAGGTGGGCGGCGTCCCCGAGATCGACATCGAAGCGCGCATCGACCGCAAGCAGCTGCGCTTCATGGGCGATGCTGCGGCCTACGCCCAGATCGCGCTCGAGGATGCGATTGCACAGGCCGGTCTCACGCCCGCGCAGGTGAGCCATCCCCGTACCGGCCTGATCATGGGCTCGGGCGGCGGGTCGCCGGCCAACCAGATCGAGGCGGCCGACACGCTGCGTGAAAAAGGCATCCGCCGCGTGGGCCCCTACCAGGTCACGCGCTGCATGAGCTCCACGGTGTCGGCATGCCTGGCCACCAATTTCAAGGTCAAGGGCATCAACTACTCCATCACCTCGGCCTGCTCCACCTCGGCCCACTGCATCGGCGCCGCGGCCCAGCAGATCGCCTGGGGCATGCAGGACGTGATGTTCGCCGGCGGCGGCGAAGAGCTGTCCTGGGGCATGTCGCTGCTGTTCGACGGCATGGGCGCCATGTCCAGCAAGTACAACGAGACGCCCGAGAAGGCCTCGCGCGCCTATGACGCCAACCGCGACGGTTTCGTGATCGCGGGCGGCGGTGGCGCCGTGGTGCTGGAGAGCCTGGACCATGCGCTGGCACGGGGCGCCAACATCCTCGCGGAAGTGGTGGGCTTCGGCGCCACCAGCGACGGCGAGGACATGGTGGCTCCCTCGGGCGATGGCGCTATTGCCTGCATGAAGCAGGCCATGGAAACCGTGGATGCTCCCATTGACTACATCAACACGCACGGCACCTCGACTCCTGTGGGCGACATGCAGGAAGTGCGCGCGATGAAGACGCTGTTCGGCGACCAGGTGCCGCCGTTCTCGTCCACCAAGTCGCTGACGGGGCATTCGCTGGGCGCCACCGGCGTGCAGGAAGCCATCTACTGCCTGATCATGCTCAACCAGGGTTTCATCGCCGGCTCCGCCAATGTGGAAACGCCGGACCCGGCCCTGGGCGACATGCCGCTGGTGACCCGCACGCGCGATGCCGACCTCAAGACCGTGCTGTCCAACAGCTTCGGCTTTGGCGGCACCAACGCTTCGCTGGTGCTGAAGAAGTGGGAGTGACCTCCTGAGAGTCGCCGTGAGGCGGCTCTGGCCCTGGGCAGCGCCGGTTTTTACATTCCTGAGATGCCAATGAAGCTTGCCATTCTCGACCGCGACGGAACCCTCAACCAGTGGGGGGCGCAAGGCTTTATCGGCCACCCCGGTGACTGGGTGGCCGTGCCCGGCGCGATGGAGGCCGTTGCGCGCCTGAACCGCGCGGGCTGGCATGTGGTGATCGCCACCAACCAGCCGGGGCTGGGCCGCGGCCTGTTCGACGTGCTGGAGCTCAATGCCGTGCATGCCAAGATGCACCGCGAACTGGCGGCCATGGGCGCGCGGGTGGATGCCGTGTTCTATTGCCCCCATGCGCCCGATGAGGGGTGCCGCTGCCGCAAGCCCGGCCCGGCGCTGTTCGAGCAGATCGCCGAGCGCTATGGCGTGGAAGGGCGCAGCATCTGGGCCATTGGCAGCGGTGTGGAGCACCTGCAGGCGGGCAGCACCCTGGGGGCGCATCTGGTTTTTGCCGGCAGCGACGCGTCGGGGGCCGTGCCTGTGCAACTGCCAGCAGGGGCCGTGTGCTACCCCGATCTGAATGCCGTGGTCTGCGACCTGCTGCCGTTGGGCGGGGATGGCAAGGCCTTGTCGTAGCTAAGGCGGTGTTGAGCCTTTTCAGGATCAGTGCTTGCTGCTATTTTTCCGTTAGCGATTGATATCGTCGCCGTTTTGAATTGAACCGGTGCATGCCAGGCGTGCGCCGGTGTCGCATCCGATTGCCACCATGTCCTTGCTCCGCTCCATTCTCCACATGCTCTGGATGGGCATCACCGTGATCCCGTACACCCTGGCGCTGCTTGCCGCCAGGTGGCTGGGAGGTTCGTCTTCCAAGGCCTATCGCATTGCCAGGGCATGGCTGGCGCTGTCGGTCAACAGTGCGCGCTCCATCATAGGCATCCAGTACCGGGTGCAGGGCATGGAGAACCTGCCTACCGATCCAGGCCAGGGTGTCGTGCTGCTGGTCAAGCACCAGTCGACTTACGAGACCTTTCTGATGCCGGCCATCATGCCGCGCCCGCTGGCCTATGTCTTCAAGAAGGAGTTGCTCAAGCTGCCCTTCTTCGGCTGGTCCATAGGCGCGCTGGACATGGTCCACATCGACCGTGCCCAGGGATCGCGGGCCTTCCACAAGGTGGTTGAGCAGGGCAAGCGCCTGCTGAACAAGGGCATCTGGGTCATCATGTTTCCCGAGGGAACCCGCGTGGAGCGTGGCCAGCGGGGCGAGTACAAGACCGGCGCCACGCGCCTGGCCATCATGGCGGGCGTGCCCGTGGTGCCGATTGCCGTGACCTCGGCCAAGTGCTGGCCGCGCAAGGCCTTCATCAAGAAGCCCGGCATCGTGGATGTCTCCATCGGCAAGCCCATTGCTTCCCAGGGCCGCAAGCATGACGAGCTCATGAAAGAGGTGGAGAGCTGGATCGAGTCGGAGATGCAAAGGCTGGATCCCGAGGCGTATTGATGCCCCCCCAGAGCCGCCGCGCGCCTTCTCCCTGGGGACGATGCCTTCGCCGCGAGCCGGCTCTTGCTCGGCATCCCTGATGAAGGAATACCTTCAGTCATCCTGGCAGTGGCTTGTGCCTCCGGTGGTGGAGGATGGTGCCGGCGGCCTGATTCCGCGCAAGCAGCTTTCGCTCTTTGCGCCTCCGTGGAGGCCTCTGGCGCAGCCCCTCGATGAAGCCAGTCCGGTGCAACTGCTTCCGCCACCGCCCGAGCCGCAAACGACACCCGCATGGCCTGCACATCCCGGGGCCAATCAGACCGTCATGCTGAACGGATCGGCCGTGCCCTACCTGCTGCAGCGCTCGAAGCGTCGCAGTATTGGGTTTTCCGTGGGGGCGCAGGGACTGGCCGTCACGGCGCCGCAATGGGTCGGGATGCGCGAGATCGAACAGGCCTTGCAGTCCAAGGCGGCATGGCTGGTGCGCAAGCTGGGCGAGGCCGGTCAGCGCCAGAAGGCCAGGCAGGAGGCCTGTGTGGATTGGGGCGACGGCGGCAGCCTGGATTTTCTGGGGCGGCCCCTGATGCTGAAGCTGTCGGGCGATGGCCTCGAGTCATTGCGGACCCGCCATGCCCATCGGGAGCAGCTGGCAGACGGAAGCCAGAGTCTTCACCTGCCTCTGAACATGCAGGCGCCGGCCGCACAGGTGCGGGCCGCCGTCCAGGCCTGGATGCTGCGCGAGGCCCGGGCGCATTTCACGGCGCGGCTGCTGCACCATGCGCCCACGATGGGCGTGCAGTGGCGGACGCTTCGCCTGACCAGCGCCCGCACGCGCTGGGGCAGTGCCAATACCGATGGCGTCATACGGCTGAACTGGCGCCTCATGCAGCACAGTGCCGAGGTGATCGACTATGTGGTGGTGCATGAGTTGGCCCATCTGCATCACATGGACCACAGCCCGCGCTTCTGGGCCGTGGTGGCCGGCGTGCTGCCGCATTGGAAGCGCCTGCGCCAGGTGCTCAAGGACAAGCCGCTGCCGCCGTGGGAATAGTGGGAGTAGAGTGCAGCCCATGTTCGGCAACTGGAGATGAGCGATGACGGAGCAGAAGACGGCACTATGGGAAATACAGCCGGCCCAGGGCTACGCAGGCGATGTGTTTCCGGAGCTGGCCTGGCAATGGGTTCAGTCCGGGGAGGCGGTCTTGGTGGATGTGCGCACGGACGCCGAGCGTGAATGGGTAGGCCGCGTGCCGGGTGCCGTGGCCGTGGCCTGGAAGCAGTGGCCGGGCATGGCGATGAACCCCGATTTCGATGCCCAGCTGCAGGCAGCGGGCGCAGGGGGGCGGAAGCTGGTGCTGCTGTGCCGCAGCGGCGTGCGCTCGGTGGCGGCCGCCCAACGGGCTAGCCGCCTGGGGCTTGCTGCCTTCAATATCCTGGAAGGCTTTGAGGGCGATGCGGATGCCGGCGGCCAGCGCGGCCACCTGGGCGGCTGGCGCAAGCGCGGCCTGCCCTGGAGCCAGTAATTCGGCTGGATTCAGCCTGCCTGGTATCCGTTGGGATTCTGGCTCTGCCAGCGCCATGTGTCCGCGCACATGGCCTCCAGATCGTGTTCCGCCTGCCAGCCCAGCGTTTGGCGGGCGTGCTGCGGATCGGCGTAGTAGCTGGCAACGTCTCCGGGACGCCGTTCGGCGATCGCGTAAGGCAGCGACTTGCCGCATGCCTTTTCGAAGGCGTGCAGCACCTCGAGAACGCTGTAGCCCTTGCCGGTGCCCAGATTGACGGTCAGGTGCTCCGGCTGCGGCAGGCTCTTCAGCTTTTCAAGCGCCTTGACGTGGCCCCGGGCCAGATCCACGACGTGGATGTAGTCGCGCACGCCCGTGCCGTCGACGGTGGGGTAGTCACCGCCGAAGACCTGCAGCTTTGCCCGTCGCCCGACCGCCACCTGGGCGATATAGGGCAGCAGGTTGTTGGGAATGTCGGCAGGGTCTTCGCCTATCAGGCCGCTGGCGTGCGCGCCGATCGGGTTGAAATAGCGCAGGACGGCAATGGACCACTGCGCATCCGAGCGGTACAGGTCGGCCAGGATTTCTTCCACGATCAGCTTGCTGCGGCCGTAGGGGTTGGTGGCCGAGGTAGGGTGGGACTCATCCAATGGAAGATATTGAGGCGAGCCATAGACCGTGGCCGACGAGCTGAAAACCAGCTGCCGCACACCTTGGTTCTTCATGGCCCTGAGCAGGACCAGGGTTCCGTTGACGTTGTTGTCGTAGTAGTCCACCGGCTGCGCCACGGACTCGCCCACGGCTTTTTTGCCGGCAAAGTGGATCACGCTTTCGATGCGATGCGCTTGCAGCGCCTGCTCCAGCGCGCTCTGGTCGCGGACATCGCCGTGGATCACGGGAATGGTGCGGCCTGTGATGCGCTCCACGCGCCGTACGGCTTCGGGGTGGCTGTTGCTGAAGTTGTCGAAGACAACGACTTCATGCCCGTGGCTCAATAGTTCGATGGCTGTGTGGCTGCCGATATAGCCGGCGCCGCCCGTGAGCAAGGTTCTCATGCAGCGAAGTTTAGTGGGCTGCCTGGGTTGGCAAACGTCAGCAAACGAAAAACAGCCCCACGCTTGCTCACTTCGTGTCGCCGCTGCCCCCAAGGGGAAGAGGGCGCTTTTTGTCTTGGGGTGGCCCGGCGACAAAAAAGCGCTCATCTCATATGAGCGCTTTTCCCTGTGATTGAATCGATTACAGCGCCGGGATGCGCAGCTTCTGGCCCGGGTAAATCTTGTCGGGGCTGGTCAGCATGGGCTGGTTGGCTTCGAAGATGGCCGAGTATTTGTTGGCATCGCCGTAGTAGGTCTTGGCAATGGCCGACAGCGTGTCGCCGCGTACCACGTCGTGGTATTGGGCCTCGGGTTCGGGGTTGCTTACCTCCATCTGGTTGTCGACGGACTGGACGCTGGCCACATTGCCGCAGCACAGCGTCACTTTTTCCTTGGCGGCCTGCGTGGGGGCCGTTCCCTGCACGGTGACCTTGCCCTGGGGGCCGTCGAATTGCACGACCAGATCGGAGACGCCCAGGTTCTGGGTATCGATATAGGTGGCAATGGCCTGGGCGGCCTTCGCGTTGAGCTCGTCCTGCGATGCAGGCGTTGCGGCATTGGGCTCGCTGCCGCCAAACAGCTTTTCACCGGCTTCCTTGATGAAACTGAACAGACCCATGGATTGATACTCCTCGAGGTGGTGGAAAGAAGAAGGCTCAATGTATGGGCAAACAGGCGGCGGTCTGTGCAGGACAGTTTCCCCTCCGGATTTTTTGACAATTTCGAGGTTCGATGTCATCAATGTGAAAGCGCAGGAATGATCCGGCGCAAAATTCCCGATAATCCGCCGCATGACATTCTTGGCCGTAGACATTGGCAACACCCGTTTGAAGTGGGCCATATATGACGATCACCGTCCCGGTGCGGCGCTGCTGGCCCATGGAGCGGAATTCCTGGAGCATATCGAACGCCTGGCGGAAGGGGCCTGGGCAGGATTGCCTGCGCCGGATCGCATGCTGGGATGCATTGTTGCCGGCGATGCGGCCAAGCGGCGCGTGCACGACCAGATCGAAATGATGCTGGGCTGGGAGGTTCAGCCGCAATGGGTGGTGCCCTCGTTGGCGGAGGCCGGTGTCATCAATGGTTACGATCATCCCTCGCGCCTGGGCGCCGACCGCTGGGTCGCCATGATCGGGGCCCGCCACCATATGCGGGCCCAGGGTGCGCAGCGTCCCCTGATCGTGGTGATGGTGGGTACGGCCGTCACGGTGGATGCTCTGGATGCAGACGGTAACTTCCTGGGAGGGCTCATCATCCCTGGCCATGGCATCATGCTGCGTGCCCTGGAGGGCGGAACGGCCGGCCTGCATGTGCCCACGGGCGACGTCAAGCGCTTTCCCAAGAACACCAGCGATGCGCTGACCAGTGGCGGCACTTATGCGATTGCGGGAGCCGTCGAGCGCATGTGCCAGCATCTGGCCGAGCATTGCCAGGAGGAGCCCCTGTGTATCATGGCCGGTGGCGCCGGCTGGAAGATGTCGCCCAGCATGACCCGGCCTTTCCAGCTTCTGGACAACCTGGTTTTTGACGGGCTGCTGGTGATGGCGCAGCAGCGCTGGGGAACATAGGCGCTGGCGAACATCGGATAATATGCGCATCGCGTTTCCCCTAGGCTGCTGTTGCGGCTTCAACGATTTCAAAGAAGAGCTTTTATGATTTTTGTCACAGGCGGCGCAGGCTTCATCGGCGCCAATTTCGTTCTGGACTGGGTGGAGCAGACTGGCGAGCCGGTCGTCAATATCGACAAGCTCACCTACGCGGGCAATCTGCAGAACCTCTCCAGCCTGCAAGGCGATGCACGCCATATTTTCGTGCAGGCCGACATCGGTGACAGCTCCGTCCTCGCCGCCTTGCTGGCTGAGCACCAGCCTCGTGCCGTGGTGAACTTCGCCGCCGAAAGCCACGTGGATCGCTCCATCCATGGACCCGAAGATTTCATCCAGACCAATGTGGTCGGCACATTCCGGCTGCTGGAAGCTGTCAGAAGCTACTGGCAAGCGCTGCCCGCTCCTCAAAAAGAAGCCTTCCGTTTTCTGCACGTCTCCACCGACGAGGTGTACGGCACGCTGGCCCCCAGCGATCCGGCCTTCACCGAAGAGCACAATTACAAGCCCAACAGCCCGTATTCCGCCAGCAAGGCGGCCAGCGACCATCTGGTGCGCGCCTGGCACCACACCTACGGCCTGCCCGTGCTGACCACGAACTGCAGCAACAACTACGGGCCGCTGCATTTCCCCGAGAAACTCATTCCGCTGATGATCGTCAACGCCCTGGCCGGCAAACCTCTGCCCATCTACGGCGACGGCCGGCAGGTGCGCGACTGGCTGTATGTGCGAGACCATTGCAGCGCCATCCGCCGCGTGCTGGAGGCCGGCAAGCTGGGCGACACCTACAACGTGGGCGGCTGGAACGAGAAGGCCAATATCGACATCGTCAAGACCGTGTGCGCCTTGCTGGACGAGCTGCGTCCGCGCCAGGACGGCAAGTCCTATGCCGGGCAGATCACCTATGTGACCGATCGCCCGGGCCATGACCGCCGCTACGCCATCGATGCGCGCAAGCTCGAGCGCGAGCTGGGCTGGAAGCCCGCGGAAACCTTCGAGACCGGCATCCGCAAGACCGTGCAGTGGTATCTGGAGCATCCCGAGTGGGTGGCCAATGTGCAGTCGGGCGCCTATCGCGAGTGGGTGCAGAAGCAATATGCCCAGCAGGCTGGGCAGGCGGCGGCATGAAGATCCTGCTGCTGGGCAAGTGCGGGCAGGTCGGCTGGGAGCTGCAGCGCAGCCTGGCTCCGCTGGGCGAAGTGGTGGCGCTGGGCCGCCATGGCATAGGAGACAGTGCCGAACTGTGCGGAGACTTCACCCACCCGGAGGGCGTGGTGGATGCCGTGCGCACCGTGCGCCCCGACGTCATCGTCAATGCCGTGGCGCACACGGCCGTGGACAAGGCCGAAAGCGAGCCCGAGCTGGCGCATCAGCTCAATGCCGCCGTGCCCGGCATGCTGGCTGAAGAGGCCGCGCGCCTGAAGGCGCTGCTGGTGCACTACAGTACCGACTACGTCTTCGACGGCAGCGGTGATACGCCCTGGCAGGAAGGTGATGCCACGGGGCCGCTGTCCGTCTACGGCCGTACCAAGCTCGAAGGCGAGCAGCGCATCCGGCAAGCCGGCGATACGCACCTGATTCTGCGCACCAGCTGGGTCTATGCGGCGCGCGGCGGCAATTTCGCCAAGACCATGCTGCGCCTGGCCCAGGAGCGTGACAGCCTGTCCGTCATCGACGACCAGTGGGGTGCGCCCACGGGTGCCGATCTGTTGGCCGACGTGACGGCCCATGCCATCCGTCATCTGCGCTTGCACCCGAAGGACGGCGGCCTATACCACTGCGTGGCCGGCGGCGAGACCACCTGGAATGCCTATGCCCGGTTCGTGATCGAACAGGCCCGGCAGATTCGGCCGGAGCTGGCGATCAAGGCCTCGGAGGTGCGTGCCGTGCCGACCAGCGCCTTTCCGACACCTGCCCGGCGCCCGCACAACTCGCGCCTGGATACGCGCAAGCTGCAGGCCACCTTCGGCCTGCACCTGCCGCACTGGCAGCAGGGTGTGGCCCGCATGCTGCACGAAATCCTCTGAATCATCCGACTTATCAAAATCTCCGATCACTTATGACTCAAGCACGCAAAGGCATCATTCTGGCTGGCGGCTCCGGCACGCGCCTGCACCCGGCCACGCTGGCCATCAGCAAGCAACTGCTGCCCATCTACGACAAGCCCATGATCTATTACCCGCTCAGCACCCTGATGCTGGCGGGCATACGCGACATCCTCATCATCAGCACGCCCCAGGACACGCCGCGCTTCGAGCAACTGCTGGGTGACGGCAGCCGGTGGGGCCTGAACCTGCAATACGCCGTGCAGCCCAGTCCGGACGGGCTGGCCCAGGCATTCCTGATCGGCGAGCAATTCCTCGATGGCGCGCCTAGCACCCTGGTGCTGGGCGACAACATTTTCTACGGCCATGACTTCCAGCCGCTGCTGCAAAAGGCCAATGCTCAGCAGGACGGTGCTACCGTGTTTGCCTATCACGTGCACGACCCCGAGCGCTATGGCGTAGCCGAGTTCGACGACCAGGGCAAGGTGCTGTCGCTGGAAGAAAAGCCGGTCCAGCCCAAATCGAATTACGCCGTCACGGGGCTGTATTTCTACGACACGCAGGTTGTGGAGCTTGCCAAGTCGCTCAAGCCTTCGCCGCGTGGCGAACTGGAAATCACGGATCTCAACCGCCTGTACCTGGAGCAGGCGCAGTTGAGCGTGCAGCTCATGGGCCGGGGTTATGCCTGGCTGGATACGGGCACGCACGAAAGCCTGCTCGAGGCCAGCCAGTTCATTGCCACGCTGGAGCAGCGCCAGGGCCTGAAAGTGTCCTGCCCCGAAGAGATTGCCTATCGCAGCGGCTGGATCGACGCAGCACAACTGGAGAAGCTGGCCCAGCCTTTGCTCAAGAACGGCTACGGCAAATATCTGATGCAGTGCCTGAAAGGCGGTGTGCGATGAAGGTGACGCCCACGGCCATTGCGGATGTCGTTGTCATCGAGCCCAAGGTGTTCGGCGATGCCCGGGGCTTTTTCCTGGAAAGCTTCAATCAGCAGGCTTTCAACGAGGCCACCGGCACTCGCTTTGACTTTGTCCAGGACAACCACAGCCGTTCAAGCCGCGGCGTGCTGCGTGGCCTGCACTACCAGCTGCCTCCGCACGCACAGGGTAAGCTGGTGCGTGTGACCAGTGGCGCGGTCTTCGACGTCGCCGTGGATATCCGCCAGGGTTCCACCACGTTCGGCAAGTGGGTGGGGACTGAGCTGACGGCAGAGAATCACAAACAGCTGTGGATTCCTCCTGGGTTCGCGCATGGCTTTGTGGTCCTCAGCGATACGGCTGATTTCCTGTACAAGACGACGGCGTACTACGCACCGCAGTCGGATCGCGGCGTCCTGTGGAACGATCCGCAGATCGGCATCCAGTGGCCCGACCTGGGGACGGACTTCCTGCTCTCGGACAAGGATATGAAACAGCCTCTGCTCACGGATGCGGAGATCTTCACCGCCCTGGTCTGAGGGCGCTAGCCCCGGTTTGCCTGTTGCTGCAGGAATAGGCGCGCGCGAGCGGCATGATGAGCAGGATCACGGCCAGCACGGCAAAGGCGATCTTCACCCCGCGCTGCAAGGCCGCTCACCCGCGATCTGGCCCATGCGTTGGCAACAATCTGGTAGGCCTTGCCGCCGCAGGTATGGCCCGCCAGCCAGACCTGCGCCAGGATATGCCTGAAGATGCGGTCCGAGTAATGGCAGTTGCACTGCAGATTGCGCATGGTGTCGCCAGGCACCTCGCCGGCGGACGGCTGCGCCTGCTGGAATCCACAGCTTCACAACGCTTGACTTCCAAGACGCTTGCTCGAGGAGATGGGTAGGCCCTTGCAACCGGAGGCATGTATTTGATCAGTGCAAGGAGGGCTTTGCGTTAAAGCCCCCTTGATCTTGTTACACACATTGGAAACATTCGACCCCGTATGTGACTGTGCTGTGACTTGGGAATGCATTCTGTGGGGTAGCGCACGCCAATAGCATCTGCACAAGGCAGTGCGGAGACTTAGAATCACCGCTTACGCGCGGTGCAAGCTGCCAAAAAAACCAATATAGATAAGCGCCACAGGTAGTCCCTGCGATGCGACCGATCAAGTCATGCTGACCTTCCAACAAATCATTCTCAAGTTGCAGTCCTACTGGGCCGATCAGGGCTGCGCGCTGCTCCAGCCCTACGATATGGAAGTCGGAGCCGGTACCTCGCACACAGCCACCTTTCTACGCGCCATCGGCCCCGAGCCCTGGAAGGCCGCCTACGTGCAGCCCAGCCGCCGCCCCAAGGACGGCCGCTATGGGGAGAATCCCAATCGCCTGCAGCACTACTACCAGTTCCAGGTGGTGCTCAAGCCTGCGCCCGACAACATCCTGGAGCTGTACCTGGGCTCGCTCGAAGCCCTGGGCTTCGATCTCAAGAAGAACGACATCCGCTTCGTCGAGGACGACTGGGAGAACCCCACGCTGGGCGCCTGGGGCCTGGGCTGGGAAGTCTGGCTCAACGGCATGGAAGTGACCCAGTTCACCTACTTCCAGCAAGTGGCCGGCATCGACTGCAAGCCCGCCACCGGCGAGATCACCTACGGCCTGGAGCGCCTGGCCATGTATCTGCAGGGCAAGGAATCGGTGTACGACCTGATCTATACCGACGGCCGGTCGGCGCCGGGCCGCTCCCAAGCCGACCAGGCCCCCGTGGGGGGCAGGAAGCCACACGAAGTGGGCGACCGTGGGGGCGTATTGACCTATGGCGATGTGTTTCACCAGAACGAGGTGGAGCAGTCCACCTACAACTTCGAGCATTCCAACGCCGACTTCCTCTTCAGCGCCTTCGGCGCCCACGAGGGAACCGCCAACCAGCTGATTGCCGCCGAGCTGGCGCTGCCCGCCTACGAGCAGGTGCTCAAGGCCGCGCACACCTTCAACCTGCTGGACGCCCGCGGCGCCATCTCGGTAACCGAGCGTGCCGCCTATATCGGCCGCATCCGCAACCTGGCCCGCACCGTGGGCAAGAGCTATCTGGACAGCCGCGCGCGCCTGGGCTTCCCCATGGCCTCCAGGGCGCATGCCGACGAAGTGCTGGCCGAGCTGGCCAAGGCCGCCGAGCAGCAAGGCAAGAAGGCCACTTGAGCGCATGAACTGAGCCGCCAGAGTCCAAACTTAGAGTCATTCAGGCTGTCAGCCCTTATCAGTCAAGCGCTGGAAGCTATCAAAATATCATGAACGCATCGAATCTTCTGGTTGAACTGTTTGTCGAAGAGCTGCCGCCCAAGGCGCTGCAAAAGCTCGGCGACGCCTTTGCCGCAGTGCTGTTTGACCAGCTCAAGGCCCAGGGCCTGCTGGCCTCCAGCGAAGCCCGCCTGACGGCCTATGCCTCGCCGCGCCGCCTGGCCGCCCACATCACCGAAGTGCTGCCGCAGGGCGAGGACAAGGCCGTCTCGCAAAAGCTCATGCCCGTTTCCGTGGGCCTGGACTTTGATGGCAAGCCCACGCCCGCGCTGCTCAAGAAGCTGGCTGCCCTGGGTGTGGATGCCGGTGCCGACGAATCGGCCGTGGCCGGCTTGAAGCGCCAGGGCGAAGGCAAGGCCGAGGCCCTGTTCTACGAATCCACCGCCAAGGGTGTGCTGCTGACCGACGGCGTGCAGAAGGCGCTGGATGAAGCCATCGCCAAGCTGCCCATCCCCAAGGTCATGCGCTACCAGCTGGCCGACGGCTGGACCAGCGTCAACTTCGTGCGCCCCGCGCACGGCCTCGTGGTGCTGCACGGCACCCAGGTGCTGATCAGCGTCAAGACCCTGGGCCTGACGGCAGGCGCCGCCACGCACGGTCACCGCTTCGAGGCGGCCGTGGACCCCGTGGTCATCCGCGATGCCGACAGCTATGCCGAGCAGCTGCGCGAAGAGGGCGCCGTGATCGCCAGCTTCACCGAGCGCCGCGCCGAGATCGCGCGCCAGCTCCAGGCCGTGGCCGAGCGCGCGGGCGGCAGTCATGGGGAGGTATTGCGCGCCATCGAGGACGATGCCCTGCTGGACGAGGTGACGGCCCTGGTCGAGCGCCCCAACGTGCTGGTTTGCGCGTTCGAGAAGGAATTCCTCGACGTGCCGCAGGAATGCCTGATCCTGACCATGAAGGCCAACCAGAAGTATTTCCCGCTGCTGGACGCCGCCGGCAAGCTCACCCACCAGTTCCTGGTGGTCAGCAACATCCAGCCCCAGGACGCCTCGGCCGTGATCGGCGGCAACGAGCGCGTGGTGCGCCCGCGCCTGGCCGACGCCAAATTCTTCTTCGACCAGGACCGCAAGAAAACCCTGGCCAGCCGCGTGGAGCTGCTGGACAAGGTGGTCTACCACAACAAGCTGGGCACCCAGGGCGAGCGCATCGCCCGCGTGCGCACCATCGCCAAGACCATTGCCCAGCAGCTGGGCAATCCCGAGCTGGGCCGCCAGGCCGACCAGGCCGCCATGCTGGCCAAGACCGACCTCGTGACCGACATGGTGGGCGAGTTCCCCGAGCTGCAAGGCATCATGGGCCGCTACTACGCCCTGAACGACAAGCTCGAGACGGCCGTGGCCGACGCCATCGAAGACCATTACAAGCCCCGCTTTGCCGGCGACGAACTGCCGCGCGGCGATGTGGGCGTGGTCGTTGCCCTGGCCGACAAGCTCGAAACCCTGGTCGGCATGTTCGGCATCGGCAACCTGCCCACCGGCGACCGCGACCCCTTCGCGCTGCGCCGCCATGCCCTGGGCGTGATCCGCATGCTGGTCGAGAAGGATCTGCTGCTGGACCTGGAAACCTTGCTGGCCAGCACGCTGCCGGCCTTCGGCGACAAGATACAGGACGCCACGCCGCAGCTGGTCGAATTCATCTACGACCGCCTGGCCAATATGTTCCGCGAACAAGGCTACAGAGCCCAGGAAGTGGAGGCCGTGCTGGCTTTGCAACCCCAGCGTCTGTCAGACGTGCAAAAGCGCCTGGAAGCCGTGCGTGCCTTTGCGGCATTGCCCGAGGCGCCGGCCCTGGCTGCCGCCAACAAGCGTGTGGGTAATATTCTCAAGAAGGCGGAATCGGCAGTGAGCTCGCAGGTCAATGAAGCGCTGCTGGCCGAGCAAGCCGAAAAAGACCTCTACACCGCCCTGCAGGCCGTGGCCCCCAAGGCCCAGCAACAGTTTGCAGCAGGTGATTACACAGCCAGCCTGCAAACCCTGGCAGCATTGCGCGCCCCGGTCGACGCTTTCTTCGAGCATGTCATGGTCAATGCTGAGGAGCCTGCGCTCAGGGCCAACCGCCTGGGCCTGCTGGCTACGCTGCATGAAGCCATGAATAGAGTGGCGGATCTGGCTAGGCTGGCTGCTTAAGGCGAACTTCACGTAATAACTATTGCATTGCGGCTCAGCCTTGTCTCAATTGTGAATATTTTGATTTACTGGTTTTTTGAGACACTAAGTTCAGATGGGTTGATGTATTGAAAATGGGGATAAGAGAAAACTTATGCCATTTTTTTGAAAATTACAGGAGGATAAATGGCAGTCGTTGAACATAAAATTCTGGGCGACCAAAGGGGGAAACTTGTAGCTTTAGAGTCCTCTATCAATGTGCCATTTGAAATAAAGCGAGTTTTTTATATTTATGGCACACAACCTGGCGTCCCTCGTGGCCAACACTCTCATTTTGAGACTAAGCAGTATCTGATTGCAGTTAACGGAAGCTGCAAGGTGACACTGGATAACGGAAGTGCAAAAGAAACTTTTTTACTTAATTCTCCCAATATGGCTCTTTTTCAAGATGCCATGACTTGGGGGGAGATGCACGATTTCAGCAGCGACTGTGTTCTTTTGGTTCTCGCTAGTGATTATTATGATGAATCGGATTATATTCGGAATTATGATGATTTCCTACTGGAGGTGAGTAAGTGAGCTTAATTCATCCATTGGCCGATGTTGCTGAAAGCAACATCGGCCAAGGCACAAAAATATGGCAATTTGTGGTTGTCTTAAAGGGGGCTCAAATTGGCGAGAATTGCAATATATGTGCTCAGACGTTGATTGAAGGTGATGTAATCCTTGGGAATAATGTCACTGTGAAATCAGGTGTTCAACTTTGGGATGGTGTGCGTATAGGAAATAATGTATTCATTGGCCCTAATGCGACTTTTACCAATGATGCATTTCCTCGCTCTAAGCAATACCCAGAGGAATTTTCTGGAATTCACATTGAAGATGGGGCAAGCATTGGTGCAAACGTGACATTACTACCAGGTATCACCATTGGGAAAAATGCAATGATTGGGGCTGGGGCTGTTGTGACAAAAAACGTTCCGGAAAATGCTGTTGTGGCAGGTAATCCAGCAAAAATAATGCGATATATCAAATGATTCCATTTTTAGATTTGAAAAATATCAATGCGCAATACCGCACTGAGCTGATCGCTGCCTGTACCCGCGTCATCGACTCCGGCTGGTATATCGGTGGCAATGAACTCAGCCAGTTTGAACAAGAATTCGCGGCCTATTGCGGTAGCGCGCATTGCATTGGCGTGGCCAATGGGCTGGATGCGCTCATCCTGACCCTGCGTGCCTGGCTGGAGCTTGAGCGTTTGCAACCTGGCGATGAAGTCATCGTGCCGGCCAACACCTATATCGCTAGCATTTTGGCCATCAGCGCTAATGGCCTGACGCCCGTACTGGTAGAGCCGGACGCGGCCAGCTTTAACCTCAGCCCCGCCAACGCCCGTGCCGCCATTACCGACAAAACCCGCGCGATTCTGCCCGTGCACCTGTATGGCCAGTTGGCCGACATGCCCGCCATCATGGCTCTGGCGCGTGAATATGGCCTGCTGGTGCTCGAAGACGCCGCTCAAGCCCACGGTGCGGCAATTGACGGTAGAAAGGCCGGTAACTGGGGTGATGCTGCAGGCTTTAGCTTCTACCCTGGAAAAAATCTGGGTGCTTTGGGCGATGCCGGCGCTATCACTACTAATGACTCCGAATTGGCCAATACCTTGCGTGCCCTACGCAACTATGGAAGTCATGAAAAATACAAAAACCTGTTCAAGGGAGTGAACAGCCGCCTCGACGAAATCCAGGCTGCCATGCTGCGCGTCAAGCTTCGTCACCTGGATGCCGAAACTTGCCGCCGTCAGCAAATTGCTATTGCCTATACCCAAGGCATCAGCCATCCTGAAATTGAGCTTCCTATTCAAAAATCAGGCTCAGAAAATTTAGAAAATCATGTTTCCCATCTTTATGTTATCCGTTGTACGCAGCGTGAGGCGTTACAGAAGCACTTAAGTGCGAACGGTGTTCAGACTCTGATCCATTATCCTATTCCTCCGCATCAGCAGGAGGCCTATTCTGAGTGGAATGCGCAAAGTTATTCTTTGACTGAGAGCATGCACCGAGATGTCCTGAGCTTGCCGATGGGGCCGACAATGAGTGATGTGGATGTGCAAAAAGTAATAGCTGCAGTGAATAGTTTTGAGGCTTAAGCGGTGACGCTGATAAAAACAAGTCTGCTCAATGCCATCGCCGTGGCTGTGAAGATGCTTACCCTGTTGGGATTGAACAAAATTCTCGCTATCTATGTAGGTCCAGCAGGTTATGCTTCCATAGGAAATTTTCAGAATGCGGTACAAATGATCACCACTTTCGCCAGTGGTGCTATTAATACAGGTGTCGTGAAATATACGGCAGAGTATTCTGACGATGAGTTTAAACAGCATGCCATATGGCGTACTGCAGGAACCATTGCCGTAATTGGTTCTGTGTTTACTAGCATCTTAGTTATAGTGTTTAGTCAAACTATTGCGTTATGGTTTCTCAAAGATGCTAGCTTTAGTATTGTATTTGTATGGTTTGCAGTCACACTGGTGTTTTTTATATTAAATACCTTATTGTTAGCTATTTTAAACGGGAAAAAAGAGATCCGACGCTATGTGATTTCTAATGTTTTTGGTAGCTTTATTTCTTTGGCCGTTACAGGGTTGTTGGCTGCCCTGCTTGGATTAAAGGGTGCTTTGATTGCATTAGCTATATACCCATCTGTTGTTTTTTTTGTCACGGTTTTTATTTGTTATAAAGCACGTTGGTTTAAGCTTTCTTATTTATTCGGTAGGCCGGATAAAAAATCCATACTGAATCTTGCAAAATTTACAGCAATGGCACTTACTAGCGCGGCCTGTGTGCCTGTTAGCCAGATGCTGATCCGTAACCATTTAGGAATCGTTCTTGGGTGGGAGGCTGCAGGCTATTGGGAAGCCATGTGGCGTTTAAGTTCAGCATATCTAATGTTGGTGACTACTACACTGAATGTGTATTATCTTCCTAGATTATCTGAATTGAAAAATCCGCAGGCCATAAAAAAAGAAATTATCCAAGGATATAAAATAATACTTCCTGTTTCTGTGGTTTGTTCTTTTATGGTTTATTTATTTCGTGATTTTATTATAAGTGTATTATTCACAGAGAATTTTTCGCCCATGCGTGATATGTTCGCTTGGCAGTTAGTGGGGGATACCCTTAAAATTGGCAGCTGGGTTTTGGCCTTTCTCATGTTGGGCAAAGCGATGGCACGCGTTTATATTTTCACTGAAATTATTTTCTGTTTCGGATTTTATGTTCTGGCATATTTATTAACTGAGAAAATGGGGCTGAAAGGCGTGTCGATCGCGTATGCGTTGAATTATCTTATATACTGGATTTTTATTGCAATATTTTTCATTCTCAAAATAAAACATTCTGCTAATGAAGAAGAAATGATTTTTTAAGTTCTATTTTTAATAAATTTATTTAAGGATTTTATGAAAATCTTAATTCCAGTCACTGGCTTTGGTGCATCTGGTGGAATGCGGGTATTGAGTAGGTTGGCAGATGAATTTATAAAAAATGGGCATTCTGTCGATTTTTTGGCTCCATATGATAGATCTATTCCATATTTCCCAACAAATGCTAAAATTAATACTATTCATGTAGATTGGAATTTTCCTCGATATTTAAGGTATTTGAAATTCTTTTCTGAAATTTTATTTTTATCTTTTTGGATAAATAAGCATCAAGAAAAATATGATCTTGTGCTTTCTAATGCATGGATTACAGCTTATGTTGTGATTTTTGCAAATGCAAAAAAGAGATTAAAAAAATTTTACTATATACAGGCGTACGAACCTGATTTCTGTAATGAGCAGAAAAATCCAATATTGAGAGTAATATTGAGGTTTTTGGCGAAAAAAACTTATGGTTTTGGATTTTATCCTATAGTTAATAGCGAGATATATAAGAATTACCGTGAAATAGTGGCTCATGATGTAGTTGAGCCAGGTATTGATGGGGATGTTTTTTTTCCTGCCGCAGAAGATTTTGGAAAAGATTCAATAAAAATTGGATGTATAGGTCGAAGAGAAATTTGGAAAGGGACGAAAACTATATTGGATGCAATTGCAATTGCATCCAAAGCATTAAATATCTCAATAGATGTTGAAGTTGCTTTTAATCTGCCAGATGGGGTAGATGAAAATGAAAAAATAAAATTAAAAACCCCGCATGGTGACAAAAAACTTGCTGATTTTTATCGAGGGGTTGATATATTTGTTGCAACAGGTCATATACAGTCCGGTGCTTTTCATTATCCTTGTATGGAGGCGATGGCCTGTGGGAAAATTGTTATAACGAACTATTCTCCAGGAAATGAGGATAATGCAATTTTTTTAAATGAAATTGATAAAAAAGTAATTTCATCGAAAATTGTCGAGGAAATAAAAAAACCTAAATTTAATAAAATTGAATTAATTAAAAACTCAGAAAAAATTAGAGAAAAATATGCTTGGAATAATGTGGCGAGAAAAATGATGACTATTTTTGAAGAAAATTTAAATAAAAAATAATTCTTCGATTGTATCGTTTTGTACGGAATTTTTCATTGAAATCCGCAAAACGCTCATGATAAGACTTCCAAGGCATTCACGACGGGCTTGTACTTGGATGCAAAGGCATACTGTAGTTGATGCGCTTTTGGTAGTTCGTTATTACATTGAATAATATTTATTGTAATCTCTCGATTTTATGTGCGTATCAATCTCTGAATGGGTGATATGAACTAATCGTCACTAAGACCATCATCAACTAAGCGTGCACAGATTCTCCGCAACCAGTCCTTGTGTTGAGAAGAGGCTAGACTCGCTACACAACCTTTGATACGCTTGTATTGCCTGTGGCTTCGTACAATCTCTCGCCCCAAGCGGCATTTGGATTAGTTGGGTGGTGTTTTTTATGGCTCTTAGCGGGATGCTGACAATCAAAGAAGCATTGCAGTGGCGCCGCGATATGTGGTGCTGGGCACATTCGCATTTGAGCAATCCAATATGCTAGTTTTTGCTGCCCTTCATGAAGTAGTCTAAAATTTGGAAAAACTTGCATGCTGAATTATTTCCCCGTAAAAATACTCCAGGCAACTAACGAGAAGTAGCGATTTGGTTAAAAGATAAATCAAGTTAAGAATGTGCGAATGATTATGTCAATGATCGCCTCACGTAATCCATGGAATGTGTGTAAAGCGCTATGCTTGGTTGTCATCGGCTTGTTGCTGGTATGGCTATGCTATGACAAGAAAGTCGGTGTTGTACCTGATAGTGAAAACTATCGTACGATGCTTGAAGATGTACTGAATCATACATATTTAATCTCTTACGAGAAGAGCTTTGAATATATTTCGGAATTGGCTCAATTTATTTTCAGCGATGCGATTGCTGGCTTGTTTTTGATCTATGCAGCAATATCGATTACAGTTAAATTCTACGCAATAAGCATCTCTTCAAAAATTCCATCATTATCAATAATAATATATTTGAGTACTTTTTTTTTATTGCATGAATACATACAGATCAGAGTCGGTGCTGCAATTGCATTCTCGATCTTGGCAATTCACTATCTTGGAGAGGATAGAAGAAAAAATGCTGTTCTGTGCACTGTGATTGCAATTATTTTTCACGAATTATCTTTGATGTTACTGGCGGTTTATCCTTTCCTTAGAATAAGGAGAACACCATTGTTGATGATACCGGCTTTCCTAGTCGCAATATCATTTAAGTATTTTGATCTGTCGAGTATTATATTCGGTTTTTTGGATATGATAAAAATAGAAAAAATACAGGTATATGCAAATTTATTTCAAGAATTGGAAGATCAAAGAGATATTAATATATTTAACTACAAAGTTTTTATATTTATGATGTTTAATCTTTATGTTTATAAAAATATTGAAATATTGAGAGATAAGGGAACTATTTATTTTTTAAATGCATCAAGTCTTGGAATATGTTTTTTCTTTGTTTTTAGTTTTTTCCCTGTTCTTTCCTTTAGGGTTTATGAATATTTAATATCCTCAGTCATTATTTTGTATCCAAATTTCATTTTTTATTATTTCAAAAATAAAAACCGTACGCCACTTTTATTGTTCATAATGATTCTGGTGTGCTCAGTGTTTTTCTATATGGATTTGGTAAGATTTAATATTATCTGAAATCTTAGAATTAAATATTAAAGAGTTTTGATAAATAAATTCAGTATGAAAGATTGTCATTGAAATGAAATTTTTAAGGAATTATGCGCTGATTGTCATATTTTTTCCTGACCAAGGGAAACTGGGGAAATTGATAGACTCCTTAAGGGGGCAGGTTCTGAAGGTAATCTTGCTCAATAATGGTGTTCCTGATGGGTTTGATTGGGGTCAATATCAGGATGTGGAAGTCCTACATATGGGGGGTAACCTGGGAATCGGTGCTGCGCTCAACAAGGGGTTTTCCTTTCTCAAGAGTCTGAAGCCTGAGTTTGTTGCGACCTTTGATCAAGATAGTCTGGCTGCTGAAGGGCAGATCGCAACACTGATAGAGGCTTGGGATGCTATACCCGAAGGTCCAAAGAGAAAGGGGGCTATTGGCCCCGCATTCTATGATGTGCGTAAAAATTTGACTTTTAACTATCCGTTTTTCCGTTCCTACGGCTTGGCGATACAACGTATCTATGATGAGGGCCAGGGTGTGGTTGAGGTCGATGCATTAATTACTTCGGGGATGATGGTTCCTTACTATTTATATGAAGAAGGTCATTATTTCAATGAGCCACTTTTTATCGAATTTGTCGATACGGAGTGGTGTTTTAGGACTTTGAAGCAAGGTTTTCAACATTTCGGCTGCTTCTCGGTAAAAATGAAGCATGAGCTCTCGGATGATGCTCCGAAGAAAATTTTTGGGGTCTTTCTTTTAAAATATTCTCCATTCAGGCGTTATTATTATTTTAGAAATGTCGTGAGCATGGCAATTTCAGGAGTCACTCCGCTTGCATATAAAATGAGATTCATGGTGGGGGGGGGGGTTAAATTTATCTCTATTTTCTTTATTGATGAACGACCGTTAGTGTCTGCAAAGATGGCTATAAAGGGTATGTTCAATGGTTTGGGATTGAAGCGTTGAGACTACAATGATGAAAAAAGTGGCCGTCTTGTTGGCAGCTTATAATGGTGAAAAGTGGTTGGAGGAACAGATTGCTTCTATTCTTTATCAAGCTGATGTCGATGTGACTATTTATATTAGTTTGGATGAGTCCTCGGATAAAAGTCGGGAGGTCATTTCTAGAATGTCCGCAGCGTACAGGAATGTTATTCTTTTGCGCGAAGGAAAGTTCGGATCAGCTGGAAAGAATTTTTATGGAATATTTAGGGATTTTAATATTCCTATGGATTTTGATTTTTATTGTCTTGCGGATCAGGATGATATATGGCTGAAGGATAAATTATCCCAAGCCATCATGCTCATGGCTAAAATGGGATCTAATGGCTATTCGTCCAATGTGACGGCATTCTGGCCATCCGGAGAGCGCAGGATACTCACGAAATCGCAGCCGCAGAGAAAATGGGATTATTTCTTTGAGGCTGCCGGACCCGGCTGCACTTATGTTTTGGATTCAGGTCTTTACACGGAGTTGGCTGACTTCATCAGCGAGTCGGCAATACCTGTCGAGCGTTTTGAAGCCCATGACTGGCTGATCTATGCGTTTGCAAGATCCAGAGGTTATCCCTGGACCATCGATGAATGCTCCTACATGCTCTACAGGCAACATGCAAGCAATCAGGTCGGGGCTAATAAGGGCATGAAGGCCTATCTAAAGCGCTTCCGTGCGGTGATGTCTGGCGATTGGTTTGCAAGGGTTGAAACGCTGATCCGTGTTCTTGGCTTGCAGACCCGGGGGCCCGCCGGATTGCTTCTGGAAAAAAAGCCATCTTCCTATTTGAAAATGGCTTTTCATACAGGGGAATTTAGAAGAAAAAAGAGCGATCAGGTGTATCTTTCGTTATTTTTTCTTCTGTATTATTTAAGCAAATTGTTCAGGATGCCATCCTGGTTTGGTTTTAATAAAAATTAATCATAATTCAATTGAGTATTTTTATTTTTTTGGAATCCAACGGAAATAAGCCAGCTTGTTATAAAGCATCAGATAGCACAAAAGACTCCCTATAAAAGAAACTGCTGTGAGTAGTTTGCTTTCATGGGTAACAACGGCCAGTGTGCAGGGGATCATTGCGTAGATCCAGAGAAAAGTCGATGTCAAACCGTTCTGCAATGGTTTGGAAAAATTGGAAAAGAATTTTTTAGCCCAGCGCTTGTTCGCAAGCGAATGCAGGTGGAAGAAATCAGGTTCGGTGGGACTGTAACCTTCGCGTAGGGACCGGCGAAAAATACTGAAGCCGACTTCGATAATAGGATAAGAGCAGATAAGCAGACTTGTCCACGGAGACACTGAGTGATTGCGCTCCGGCAGAAGTACGGCAATCCAGGCCAGCGTAAAGCCCAGGAAATAGGCGCCGCCATCACCCAGGAAGATTTTTCCCTTGGGCCAGTTGACCAGGAAGAACCCAGCCACGGCACCGGCAATGATCAGGCAGGTGAAGGCGAGAGGGATATCTCCCACATGTCTCGCAATGACACCAAAGGCTGCCAGGATGATCAGTGCTGTGCCTGCTGTCAGGCCGTTCAATCCATCAATGATGTTGATGGAGTTGGCTACTCCTCCCACTGCAATGGCCGTGAAAATCACGGATATGAGTGTGAAGCTCAGCAGGAAGTCGATACCGGGCACATCGACATGGGTGAGCGATGTGCCTGTAATGCCCCAGCCCAGCACACCGGATGCCATGGTAGCCAGCAGGCGTATCTTGACGGAGACTTTTTTGGTCAAGTCTTCCAGCAGTCCAAAGATAAAGGCGGGTATGCCTGCCAGCAGGATGGCACTGAGGATGGCTCTCTTCTCGGCAGCGGCAATGTCATGGCTGGACGCCGCAAATCCTGCAAAAACGCCGATGGCGATGCCAATGCCGCCGATACGTGGCGTAGGGGTTGTATGGACCTTCTGGACACCGGTACTTGAATCCATGGAGAAAGTGCCATGCCATTTTTGGGTGAGAACCAGCAAAAGGCAGGTGGCAAAAGACGCCAGCAAGGCAACAAAGGCGTCGTACCTCAAAAGTTCCAGGAGTGAGAATTGGCTTGAGAACATGGAGTGTTCGAGTTATGAAGCTTGCGGACCGGTCTACATGAGACCATAGATTGGGAGGGCCAAGCGGCGGAGCAGTTTGCGGCACAATGCAGCCCATCTGACTTGAACATTGTCCCACGGGACTGAGCTTTGATCTATGACAGCCATGACCACCTCTCCCACGATCACCCCCCGCGACAAAGCCGAGATCCTTGCCCAGGCGCTGCCTTACATCCGCAAGTTCCATGGCAAGACCATGGTGATCAAGTATGGGGGCAATGCCATGACCGATCCCGCCCTGCAGGCGGACTTCGCCGAGGACGTGGTGCTGCTCAAGCTCGTGGGGATTAATCCGGTGGTGGTGCATGGCGGGGGGCCGCAGATCGAGACCGCGCTGAATCGTCTGGGCAAGAAGGGCGAGTTCATCCAGGGCATGCGCGTGACCGATGAAGAGACCATGGAAGTGGTGGAGTGGGTGCTGGCCGGCGAGGTGCAGCAGGACATCGTGGGCCTGATCCATCAGGCCGGCGGCAAGGCCGTGGGCCTGACGGGGCGCGACGGCGGCCTGATCCGCGCCAAGAAGCTCAAGATGGTGGACAACAAGGACCCGAACGTCGAATACGACGTGGGCCAGGTGGGCGACATCGTGGCAATCGACCCCAGCGTGGTGAAGGCGCTGCAGGACGATGCCTTCATTCCCGTGATCAGCCCCATCGGCTTTGGCGAGGAAAACGAGAGCTATAACATCAATGCCGACGTAGTTGCAAGCAAGCTTGCAACAGTGTTGCAAGCTGAAAAACTGGTGCTTTTGACCAACACTCCCGGCGTGCTGGACAAGGCCGGCAATCTGCTGACCGATCTGACGGCGCGCGAGATCGACGGCCTGTTTGCCGACGGCACGATCTCCGGCGGCATGCTGCCCAAGATCAGCGGCGCGCTGGATGCGGCCAAGGCCGGCGTCAACGCCGTGCACATCATCGACGGCCGCGTGCCGCACTCCATGCTGCTGGAAATCCTGACCGAGCAGGCCTATGGCACGATGATTAGAAGCCATTGATGCAGGTGGCGCAGTCGTTGAAACCGGCGCGGCCCAAGCCAGGGACGCCGAGCAAGAGCCGCCTTGCAGCGAAGGCGTCGTCCCCCTTCCTGGGGGAAGCCGCGCAGCGGCTCAGGGGGTAGTATGCGTTTGCTTCTGGTGGAAGACGATGTGATGGTGGCCAGCGGCATCAAGCTGGGTCTGGCCGATGCGGGCTACGCCGTCGACTGGGTGGGCAGCGCCGAGCGGGCGCTCGAGGTGCTGGCCCAGGAGGCTTTCGACGTGGCCGTCATCGATATCGGGCTGCCGGGCATCAACGGCCTGGAGCTGACGCGCCGCCTGCGCGGCAGCGAAATGGAAAGCAAGGCCATGCCGGTGCTGATCCTGACGGCGCGCGACGCCTTGCAGGACCGGGTGCACGGCCTGGACCTGGGGGCGGACGACTACATGGTCAAGCCCTTCGAGCTACCCGAGCTGCTGGCGCGCCTGCGCGCGCTCATGCGCCGCTCCCAGGCTGCGACCTCGGCGGTGCTGACTTTTGGCCAGATCGAGCTCGATACCGCGGGCCGCCGCGCCGGCGCGCGCCTGCCGGCGCAGGAGGGGGAGGCCGAGGGCAAGCTGCTGCCCATAGACCTGGGCCCGCGCGAATGGACGGTGCTCGAATACCTGCTGCTGAACGCTCCCAAGCCCGCGAGCAAGGAAAAGCTGCTGCAGGCGCTGACTGGCTGGGACCGCGAGATCACTCCGAATGCCGTCGAGGTCTATGTCTCGCGCCTGCGCGGCAAGCTGGAGCCCCATGGTGTGGCGCTGCGCTCGATTCGCGGCTTTGGCTACCGGCTGGAGCTGATGCCCGAAGCCGACTGACGGTATTGCTCCCTCTCTCGCTGGGAGAGGGTTGGGGTGAGGGCTGCTCCCAGGTATAAGACGGTATTGCCCTCTCTCCCGCTGCGAGGCGGCTCTTGCTCGGCGTCTCTGGCCTGGGTCGCGCCGGTTTCATGAAAAACGCTTGAAATCAAGGACTGGAAAGCGTTGATAGCTATTGTGATATGACCGCCAATCTGCGCTTTCGCCTGCTGGTGCTGTTGCTGGTGCCGCTGATGCTGCTGGCGTTCATGGGCGGCTGGTTCGGCTATACCTCGGCCGACGAGGCCTCGACGCAGCACGACCAGCGGCTGATGCGCCTGCTGCCGGCGCTGGCCGATTCGGTGCTGGCCCCGTCGATTGCCGAAGGCACGCCGCCCCTGGTTTCGCTCACCCCCCCCATGGAAGACTTTCTGCGCGAGCAGGGGGATCAGGCCGGCTATGCCGTGGGCGATCTGCAAGGCCATGTGATCGCCGGCGATGCCTGGATCAGGTTCGACGTGCCGGGCACCTCGCTGGCCGAATTCCACAGCCAGGAGCATGGCGGCGTGACTTACCGCGTGGCCGTGCTCAAGGCCGAGACCTATGGGGCCGGCGAGCTGGTCGTCATGCTGGCCGACAGCAGCGATGTGCGCCAGCAGTGGGTGCGCCAGCTGCTCATGCATGTGCTGCTGCCCAACCTGCTGCTGATCGCGGGGGCATCCGTGGCCATCTACTGGTCCGTGAGCCGGGCCTTCAAGCCCTTGCACAAGCTCACGCAGGCCGTGGAGCGGCGCTCGCCGCGGGATCTCAGCCCCATCGACGAGCAGTCCTCTCCCGCCGAGGTGCGCCCGCTGGTGCGCTCGCTCAACCGCCTGTTCTCGCTGGTCAATGCCCAGGCCGAGGGGCAGCGCCGTTTCGTGGCCGATGCGGCGCACCAGCTGCGCACGCCGCTGGCGGCCCTGCAGGCCCAGGTCGAGGCCTGGGCCCTGAGCGCCGAAAGCGCCCAGCGCGCCGCGCGCCGCAAGGGGGAGGGCGAGGCGCCGGTCGTGCTGTCGCTGGTCCAGATCGAGCAGCTGCGCGACGCCACGCGCCGCACCTCGCAGCTGGCGCGCCAGCTGCTGGCCCTGTCGCGTGCCGACGCGCGCCAGGCCGAAGTGCAGCCGCTGCAGCAGGTCGATCTCAAGGAGCTGTGCGAAAGCATGCTGGAGGCCTTCATCGACCGGGCCTCGGCCAAGGGGCTGGACTTCGGCCTGGAAACCGAGGCCGTGGCGGTCTGGGGCCATAGCTGGCTGCTGCGCGAGCTGGTCTCGAATCTGGTCGAGAACGCCATCAAGTACACGCCCGAAGGCGGCAGCGTCACCCTGCGCTGCGGCCGGCGCGCCAGGCCCTTGGGGGGTGACGGCGGTGACGGCCATGACGCTGCGGCGCTGCCGGGCTTGGCTCCATCGGGCTGGGCCTTCGTCGAGGTCGACGACGACGGCCCTGGCGTGGCCGTGGAAGAGCGCAGCCAGATCACGCAGCGCTTTTACCGCGCACAGGGGGCGGTGGGCGAGGGCACGGGGCTGGGCCTGGCCATTGCCGACGAAATCGCCCAATTGCACCAGGGCGTGCTGAGCTTTGCCGACGGCAGCAGCCGAAAGGGTTTGCTGGTGCGCCTGGAGCTGCCGATCGAGCTTTCCGCGGACGACAATAATGACGGCCGGCCAAGCGCTGGCGGGTGATTTCTCGGTTACGCTCGATAGCTGGTGAGAGCGGCGGCAGCGCCACTGGGTGGCGGGAACAAGGAAGTCACGAGAGCTTCATATTCCCGGTCCCGGGGACCCGCCGATAGAGGGCAGCCAAAGGCTTTCCAGCGCCGGGGGCTGTGAGAAAATTGCTAGCAAATATTGAATCGCCTATGTCTGAGTCTGAAGTCCTGTCGCCTGAGCCACGTTCTGCAACCCCAGCGGAGGACACGTCTGTCGCTCCTGCCATGGCGCCGGCACGCAAGCGCCCCAAGCCCGGTGAGCGCCGCGAGCAGATCCTGCAGGCCCTGGCTTCCATGCTGGAAAAGCCCGGCGCGGAGCGCATCACCACGGCCGCGCTGGCGGCGCACCTGGGCGTGAGCGAGGCCGCGCTGTACCGCCATTTCGCGAGCAAGGCCCAGATGTTCGAAGGCCTGATCGAATTCATCGAGCAGTCCGTTTTCGCCCTGGTGCAGCAGATCGTGGGCCGCGATCTGCCCGACACCGCGCACAGCGCCCTGGAAGGCGCGCGCAATGCCAACCGCGTGATCGCGCTGCTGCTGCAGTTCGGTGAGAAGAACCCCGGCATGGTGCGCGTCATGGTGGGCGACGCCATCGTGTTCGAGCACGAGCGCCTGCAGGCGCGCATGAACCAGTTTTTCGACCGCATCGAATCGACCTTGCGCCAGTGCCTGCGCCCGGCCGCCGGGGCGCTGGGCTCGAACGCCCCCACCGTGGAAGCCCAGATCGCCGCCAGCGTGCTGACCTCGTTCGCGCTGGGCCGCCTGCAGCGCTATGCGCGCTCGGGCTTCCGCCGCCTGCCCACCGAGCACCTCGAAGCCAGCTTGGCCATGATGGTGGTGGTCTGAGATGAAACACCCCCTGAGTCGCTTCGCGCCTTCCCTGGCTTGGGGTGCGGCAGTTTCATGGGCTGAGGGTGGCGCGCAGCGCTATGGATAACTGAGATCAGAAGCAGAAACACCTCTGGACGAAAAGCCGCAACCTTGGTTGCGGTTTTTTTATGCCTAGGTGTTTTCCCTTGAGCGATTCCCGTGGAGGTCGATTCTGTGCAAAATAGCACGATCGTTCTTTTATTGGATTCCACATGGCCTCGTCATCTGCTACCCGTTCCACGCATGCCGCGCCGGCGCACACTGCCGGGTCCGCGGGCCGCAAGACTGCGGGCCGGGCACTGCAAAAGGGCCAGCAGACCAAGGCCACGATCGTCGAGGCCGCGCTCAATCTGGCCACGCACATCGGCCTCGAAGGCCTGTCCATAGGCGCCATCGCCGAGCTGACCGGCATGAGCAAGTCGGGCGTGTTCGCTCATTTCGGCTCCCGCGAGGAGCTGCAGATTTCGGTGGTGCACGAGTACCACGACCGCTTCGAGCAGGAAGTGTTCTACCCCGCCATCGAGGCGCCGCGCGGCATTCCGCGTCTGCGTGCGCTGTTCGACAACTGGATGAAGCGCACCTCGATCGAGATCGATTCGGGCTGCATCTACATCAGCGGGGCCGTGGAGTTCGACGACCGCCCCGGCCCCGTGCGCGATGCGCTGGCCGAGTCCGTGGGCACCTGGCATGCCGCCATGCGCCGCACCATAGCGCAGAGCAGGGAATGCGGCGATCTGCGCGCCGATGTGGACGAGAGCCAGCTGCTGTTCGAGATCCACGGCCTGATCCTGGCCCTGCATTACGAAGCCCGTTTTCTGCGCAGCGAAGGCTCGCTGGAGCGGGCCCAGGCCGGCTTCAACAACATTCTGGCGCGCTATGCGCGCGAACCGCTTTCCGCCTGAGACGGCACCACGACCACCACCGATTCACGCGTACCCACCATTACAGGAGAAGACAGATGCCCAGCTACAACCCGCCCCTGCGCGACATGCAATTCCTCATGCACGAGGTGTTCAAGGTCACCGAGGCCTACCAGCAGATGCCCAAGCACGCGGACGTCGATGCCGACACCGTTAATGCCGTGCTCGAAGAGGCGGGCAAGTTCGCCGCCAACGTGACCTTCCCGCTGAACATCAGCGGTGACGAGGAAGGCTGCCATCTGGACCAGGCCACCCATGAGGTGACCACGCCCAAGGGCTACAAGCAGGCCTACCAGCAGTTCGTGGACGGCGGCTGGCCCGCACTGTCCTGCGATCCCGAGTACGGCGGCCAGGGCCTGCCTTTCGTGATGAATTCGGCCCTCTATGAAATGCTCAACAGCGCCAACCAGGCCTGGACCATGTACCCCGGCCTCTCGCACGGCGCCTACGAGGCCCTGCATGCCCACGGCTCCGACGAGCTCAAGGCCCTGTACCTGCCCAAGCTCACCAGCGGCGAATGGACCGGCACCATGTGCCTGACCGAACCCCACTGCGGCACCGATCTGGGCCTGCTTGCTACCCGTGCCGAGCCCCAGGCCGACGGCAGCTACGAAATCACCGGCAACAAGATCTTCATCAGCGCCGGCGAGCACGACATGGCGCCCAACATCGTGCACCTGGTGCTGGCCCGCCTGCCCGATGCGCCTGTCGGCTCCAAGGGCATCAGCCTGTTCGTGGTGCCCAAGTACAAGGTCAATGCCGACGGAACGCTCGGCGAGCGCAACCCCATCTACTGCGGCGGGCTGGAGCACAAGATGGGCATCAAGTCCAACGCCACGGCCCAGATCGTGATCGAGGAAGCCGTGGGCCATATGGTGGGCCAGCCCAACAAGGGCCTGCAGGCCATGTTCGTGATGATGAACGCCGCGCGTCTGGGCGTGGGCAACCAGTCGCTGGGCCTGACCGAAGTGGCCTACCAGAACGCGCTGGCCTATGCCAAGGACCGCCTGCAGATGCGCAGCCTGTCGGGCGTGAAGGCCAAGGACAAGCCGGCCGATCCCATCATCGTGCACCCCGACGTGCGTCGCATGCTGCTGACGGCCAAGGCCTATGCAGAAGGCGGCCGCGCGCTGTCCACCTTCTGCGCACTGCTGATCGACAAAGAACTGAACCACGGCGACGAGAAGGTGCGCGCCGACAGCGCCGAGCTGGTGGCGCTGCTGACCCCCATCGTCAAGGCCTTCCTGACCGACAACGGCTGGATCGCCACGACCGCCTGCCAGCAGGTGTTCGGCGGCCACGGCTTCATCAAGGAATGGGGCATGGAGCAGTTCGTGCGCGACAACCGCATCAACATGATCTACGAAGGCACGAACGGCGTGCAGGCGCTGGACCTGCTGGGCCGCAAGGTGCTGGGCAACCAGGGCGCTTCGCTCAAGAAGTTCGGCAAGCTGGTGGCCCAGCTGGTCGAGGAAGAGGGCGTCAACGAGCGCATGGCCGAGTTCATCAACCCCATCGCCTACCTGGGCGAGCAGATGACCAAGTTCACGACCGAGATCGGCTTCAAGGGCATGCAGAACCCCGACGAAGTGGGCGCCGCTTCGGTGGACTATCTGCGCGTGGCCGGCCACCTGGTGTTCGGCTACCTGTTCGCCCGCATGGCCCAGGTCGCGCTGCGCGAGATCGCGGGCGGCAGCACCGACCCCTTCTACCAGGGCAAGCTGCAGACCGCGCGCTTTTACTTCGCCAAGCTGTTCCTCGAGACCGCGACGCTGATGCGCACGGCCCGCGCCGGCAGCCAGGTGCTGATGGATACCGATGCTGCTCTGGCTTGAATAGCAGCCGGCGCACGTACTTCCTGCAACTCAAGGCTTGTTTGATTGGAAATCACCATGAAGAAAGTGGCAGCAGCTCTTTTTTATGTAGCGGCAGCGGCGCTGACCGCTACCTCGGCCTGGGCGCAGATGTCGCCCGTGGGCACGTGGCGCAGCATCGATGACAAGACTGGCGACGCCAAGTCCGAGATCCAGATCGCGGACAACGGCGGCGTGCTGGAGGGCCACATCACCAAGCTGCTGCGCAAGGGCGCCGATCCCCATGCCTTGTGCACCGAGTGCCGTGACGGCCTCAAGGACACGCCCATGGTGGGCCTGCAGATCATCGCCGGCGCCAGAAAGGCCGAGGGCAAGAATGTGTGGGAGGACGGCAAGATCCTAGACCCCGAAAGCGGCAAGTCCTACACCCTGCGCCTGACGCCCGTGGAAGAGGGCAGGAAGCTGGAAGTGCGCGGCTCCATAGGCCCGTTCGGCCGCACCCAGACCTGGGTGCGCGTGAAATGAAGCACCCCCTGAGTCGCTGCGCGCCTTTCCCCTCTCTGTACGCGCTACGCGCTAACGGAGGGGGACGCAGCCCTCGCTGCGGGGCGGCCCTTGCTCGGCTGCTCTGGGTTGGGGCGCGCCAGTTTCATGCGCTGTGAGCATTATGAAAAACTGAAATGAAGGCAATCATGTCCCGATTCAATGTGAAGAAAGTCGCCGTGCTGGGCGCCGGCGTGATGGGCGCGCAGATCGCGGCCCATCTGGTCAATGTGAAGGTGCCGGTCGTACTCTTTGATTTACCCGCCAAGGAGGGCTCCAAGAGCGCGATCGCCGAAAAGGCCATCGCCAACCTCAAGACGCTCAAGCCCTCGCCGATCGGCGTGGCCGAGGACGTGGACCTGATCCAGCCGGCCAACTACGAAGAGCACATGAAGCTGCTCAAGGGCTGCGACCTCATCATCGAGGCCATTGCCGAGCGCATGGACTGGAAGCTGGACCTGTACGCCAAGATCGCCCCCTTCGTGGCCAAGCATGCCATCCTGGCCTCCAACACCTCGGGCCTGTCCATCACCCAATTGAGCGAGGCGCTGCCCGACGCCATCAAGCCGCGTTTCTGCGGCATCCACTTCTTCAACCCGCCGCGCTACATGCCGCTGGTGGAACTGATCAACACCCCCACCACCCATCCCGAGGTGCTGGACCAGCTCGAAGCCTTCGTCACCAGCGGCCTGGGCAAGGGCGTGGTGCGCGCCAAGGACACGCCCAACTTCATCGCCAACCGCATCGGCATCGCCGGCATGCTGTCCACCATGAAGGAGGTCGAGAACTTCGGCCTGTCCTTCGACGTGGTGGACGACCTCACGGGCAAGAAGCTGGGCCGCGCCTCCTCGGGCACCTTCCGTACCGCCGACGTGGTGGGCCTGGACACCATGGCCCACGTCGTCAAGACGCTGCAGGACAATCTGAATCTTGAAACAGATCCGTTCTACGGAAGCTTCGGCACGCCGCCCGTGCTGGCCAAGCTCATAGCGCTGGGCAATCTGGGCCAGAAGAGCAAGCAGGGCTTCTACAAAAAGGTCGGCCGCGACATCTTCCAGTTCGAGCTGGCAAGCGAAGACTATGTGCCCGCGGGCGGCAAGGCCGACGAGGTCTACGGCCGCATGCTCAAGAAGCCCGCGGCCGAGCGCCTGAAGCTGCTGCGCAATGCCGAGGGCGCGCAGGGCCGCTTCCTGTGGGCCATTCTGCGCAACAGCTTCCACTACGCGGCCGTGCACCTGGAATCCATTGCCGACTCCGCACGCGATGTGGATCAGGCCATGCGCTGGGGCTTCGGCATGAAGCAGGGCCCGTTCGAGCTGTGGCAGGAAGCCGGCTGGCTCGAAGTGGCCAGGATGATCCAGGAGGACATTGACGCCGGCAAGGCGCTGTGCCAGGCGCCGCTGCCCCGATGGGTCTTCGAAGGCCCCGTGTTTGATGCCGGCGGCGTGCACACCGCCCAGGGCTCGTGGAGCCCCGCGCAGGGCCAGTTCGTGGCGCGCCGCGTGCTGCCCGTGTACGAGCGCCAGATCTTCCCCGAGAAGCTGCTGGGCGAAGACAGCCTGCCCGACTGGAAGACGGGCGGCACGACGATTTTCGAATCCAGGGCGCTGCGCACCTGGACGCTGGACGGCCAAGTGTTGATCGCCAGCATCAAGAACAAGATGCACGCCATCAGCCCCGAGGTCATGGAGGGCCTGATGGAAGCCGTGGACACGGCCGAGAGCGACTTCCAGGGCATGGTCATCTGGTCGGGCGATGCGCCGTTCTCCGTAGGGGCCGACCTGGAAGCCACCATGCCGGCCTTCGTGATCGGCGGCGCCGACGCCATCGAGAGCGTGGAGCAGGAGCTGCAGAACCTGATGCTGCGCATCCGCTACGCCCAGGTGCCCGTGGTCGCGGCCATCCATGGCATGGCGCTGGGCGGCGGCTGCGAACTGGCCGTGCACAGCGCGCGCCGCGTGGTCCACATGGAAAGCTATATCGGCCTGGTGGAAGTGGGCGTGGGCCTGGTGCCCGGCGCCGGCGGCCTGACCTACATCGCGCGCCGCGCCGCCGAAAACATGGCCAGGAGCACCGGCAAGGATGTGCTGCCCTTTCTGACCGAAGGCTTCACGGCCGCAGCCATGGCCAAGGTGGGCACCAGTGCCATCGAGTCGCGCAAGCTCGGCTACCTGCTGGACAGCGACCTCATCGTGCCGCACAAGGACGAGCTGCTGTTCGTCGCCATCAACGAGGCCAAGGCCATGGCGGCCAGCGGCTGGCGTGCGCCGCACAAGCGTTTGTTCCCCGTGGCGGGCCGCAGCGGCATCGCCACCATCAAGGCCCAGCTGGTCAACATGCGGGACGGCGGCTTCATCAGCGCCTACGACTTCAAGATCGCTGCCATGATTGCCGAGGTGGTCTGCGGCGGCGATGTGGATGCGGGCTCGCTGGTCAGCGAGGAATACCTGCTGACGCTGGAACGCAAGGCCTTCTGCCACCTGATCGGCCAGCCCAAGACGCACGAGCGCATCCTGGGCATGCTCAATACCGGCAAGCCGGTGCGGAATTGATGCATCCCCCTGAGTCGCTGCGCGCCTTCCCCCTTTTCTCGCTTCGCGGGAAGGGGGACGCCAGCAACGCTGCGGGGCGGCCCTTGCTCGCTGGCTGCCGACTTGCAGCATGCGGTATTTGGAGCCTCGCACACAGCTTGAAAAGCTAAGAGACAAGCAAGGAATTTGGTCATGAAACAAGTACAAGACGCCTACATCGTTGCCGCCACGCGCACGCCGATCGGCCGCTCGGGCCGCGGCTACTTCCGGAACACGCGTCCCGACGACCTGCTGGTGGCTGCCATTCGCGGCGCCATGGCCCAGGTGCCCACGCTGGACCCCAAGGCCATCGAGGACTCCATCATCGGCTGCTCCTTCCCCGAGGGCGAGCAAGGCATGAACATGGCGCGCATCGCCATGGGCCTGGCCTTCGACCATCCCGTGGGCGGCGTGACGGTGAACCGTTTCTGCGCTTCGGGCGTGACGGCCATCCAGATGGCGGCCGACCGCATCCGCGTGGGCGAGGCCGATGTGCTGATCGCCGGCGGCGCCGAATCCATGAGCCTGGTGCCCATGGGCGGCAACAAGCCCTCGTTCAACCCCGAGGTCTTTGCGCGCGACGAGAACGTGGGCATCGCCTACGGCATGGGCCTGACGGCCGAGAAGGTGGCCCAGCAGTGGAAGGTCTCGCGCGAGGCGCAGGATGCGTTCGCGCTCGAATCGCACCTGCGCGCCATCAAGGCCCAGCAGGCCGGCGAGTTTGCCGACGAGATCACGCCCTTCGAGATCGTGGAGCGCAGCCCCGACCTCGTCACCGGCGAAGTGCTGGAAAAGAAGCGCACCGTCCATCTGGACGAGGGCCCGCGCCCCGACACCACGCTGGAAGCTTTGGCGAAGCTGCGCCCCGTGTTCGCCGCGCGCGGCAGCGTGACGGCGGGCAACAGCTCGCAGACCAGCGACGGCGCCGGCGCGCTGATCCTGGCCAGCGAGAAGGCCGTCAAGCAGTTCGGACTGACGCCGCTGGCCCGCTTCGTGAGCTATGCCGCGCGCGGCGTGCCGCCCGAGATCATGGGCATCGGCCCCATCGAGGCGATTCCCGCCGCGCTGCGCTACGCCGGGCTCAAGCACGAGGACATCGGCTGGTTCGAGCTCAACGAAGCCTTTGCGGCCCAGTCGCTGGCCGTGATCAACACGCTGGGCCTGGATGCGGCCAAGGTTAACCCCATGGGCGGCGCTATCGCCCTGGGCCACCCGCTGGGCGCCACGGGCGCCATCCGCGCCGCCACCGTGGTGCATGCGCTGCGCCGCCACAAGCTCAAGTACGGCATGGTCACCATGTGCGTGGGCACGGGCCAGGGCGCGGCCGGCATCTTCGAGGCGCTGTAAGCAGCGCGAGCGCCATGCAGGCCCCCAAGCCCGACGTGCGCTGGACGCAGCTGCGGCTGCCTGTGGCTCCGGGCGATGCCGCTGCTGCGGGATCGCTGGCCCTGTGCCAGTGCCAGCCGGGCACTGCGGCGCTGGCGCAGATCGTGGTGGCGCCGGCCATGGGCGTGCCCCAGGGCTATTACCAGCCCTTCGCCCAATGGCTGGCCGAGCAGGGCTTTGGCGTGACCACCTTCGACTACCGCGGCAGCGGCCTGTCGCGCCAGGGGCCGCTGCGCCAGGCCAGGGCCGACCTGCTGGACTGGGCGCAGGACTGCCAGCGCGTGGTGGCATACCTTAAGCAGCAGTTCCCAGGCCAGCCGCTGATCTGGATAGGCCATAGCGTGGGCGCGCAGCTGCCGGGGCTGTCGCCCACGCCGCTGCCTATCAACGGCCTGCTGTCGGTGGGCAGCGGCAGCGGCTACTGGCGCGACAACGCGCCTCCCACGCGGCGCGTGGCCCGCCTGTTCTGGTGGGCCGTGGCGCCGCTGGTCACGGCCGCATGCGGCTGTTTTCCGGGGCGCAATCTGGGCATCATCGGCGACCTGCCCGCGGGCGTGCTGTGGCAGTGGCGGCGCTGGTGCCTGCACCCCGGCTACGCCATGGGCGCGGAGGGCGCCTGGGCCGCCAACGCCTATGCGGCCGCGCGCTATCCGCTGCATGCGCTGTCCTTCGAGGACGACGAGATGATGTCGCTGGCCAGCACGCAGTCGCTCGTCGGCTGGTATGGCAATGCGCCCAGCCTGCTCGAGCGTGTGGGCCCGGCGCTTTCCCCCTCGGGGCGCATAGGCCATATGGGCTTTTTCCGGGACGCCATGCGCGAGCCGCTGTGGCAGCCCCTGCTGCCGCTGCTCGAGCAATGGCGGCAAGGCCTGAGCGGCCCAGGCAAACCCTTGTTCGGCCCGCCCGAGTCGCCTGCTTGACGGCTTTCGTTCCCGCACTTGCGCACACTGCGATTTCTATGAGCACAAGCACCCCACCTTCCCACTCGCTCCATCCTTTCGATCAGGCCGTGGCCCTGGTGGCCATGGGGGCGCCCCACACCTTCCAGGGCCAGGTTTCGCAGGATTACTGGAACATGGTCGGCCCCTATGGCGGCATCACGGCCGCCACCCTGGTGCAGGCCATGGCCCTGCATCCGCAATGCCTGGGCGATCCGGTGTCCATCACGGTCAACTACGCGGCGGCCGTGGGCGCGGGGCGCTTCGAGATCGAAGCCAACCCCGTGCGCACCAACCGCTCCACCCAGCACTGGCTGCTGACCATCAGGCAGGTTGGGCAGGCCGGCGAGGATGGCACTTCGCAGGTCGTGACCACGGCCACGGCCGTGACGGCCGTGCGGCGCCAGACCTGGAGCGGCACCGACATGGCCATGCCCCGGGTGGTGCCCGCGGTGGAAGCGCCGCGCGCGCCGCCGATCATGGGCGGCGTGCAGTGGCTGGAGCGCTACGAGATGCGCTTTGTGGACGGCACGCTGCCGCCGCGATGGGATGGCGCCGAGGCCGAGAGCCTGACGCGGCTGTGGGTGCGCGACAATCCACCGCGCTCGCTGGATTTCGCGTCGCTGGCCGCCCTGTCCGATGTGTTCTTCCCGCGTGTGTGGTTGCGCCGCGCGCACCGCACGCCAGCCGGCACGGTGTCTATCACCGTGTACTTCCATGCCAGCCGCGAGGACCTGGCCGCGGCCGGCACCGCCCCGCTGCTGGCCCAGGCGCGCGGGCAGGAATTCCGCAACGGCTTTGGCGACCAGACGGCCCAGCTGTGGAGCGAGTCCGGCCAGATGCTGGCCAGCAGCCACCAGATCGTTTACTTCAAGGAATAAGAGAAGGTATCACCATGAGCGACAACAGCCAGGACATCCTGGTGCACACCGAAGCCGGTGTCTGCACCATCACTTTCAACCGCGCCGACAAGAAGAACTCCATCACCGAGGCCATGTATGCGGCCATGGCCGATGCGCTGGCCCAGGCCGAGCAGGACGCCGCCGTGCGCTGCGTGGTGTTCCAGGGCGACATGGCCATCTTCAGCGCGGGCAACGACATCGGCGACTTCCTCCAGCAGTCGGCCGGCGGCGCCGCCCCCAAGCCGGCCGCCGACCGCCCCGTGTGGCGCTTCCTGCGCAATATCGCGGCCTTTCCCAAGCCCGTGGTCGCCGCCGTCTGCGGCCCGGCCGTGGGCATAGGCACCACGCTGCTGCTGCACTGCGACCTGGTCTATGCGGGCGACAACGCGGCCTTCTCGCTACCCTTCGTGAACCTGGGCCTGTGCCCCGAGGCGGCTTCCAGCCTGCTGCTGCCGCAGATGTTCGGCTACCACCGCGCGGCCGAGGCCCTGCTGCTGGGCGAGCCCTTCATGGCCGAGGCGGCGCTTGAAGTCGGCCTGGTCAACCGCGTCGTGCCGCCCGGCGAATGCAATGCGCTGGCCCAGGCCCAGGCCAGGAAACTCGCGGCCAAGCCGCTGTCGGCCCTGATCGAGACCAAGCGCCTCATGAAGGCCGGCCAGGCCGCGCAGGTGGCCGCGCGCATGGACGAAGAGGGCGCCAGCTTCGGCCGCCTGATGGCCGGCCCCGCGGCCCGCGAAGCGTTCACGGCGTTCATGCAGAAGCGCAAGCCCGACTTCAGCCAATGCTGAAATCCTCGGAGCCCATGCGGTTTGAGCCCGAGTTCGTCGCCGCGCTGCGTGAGGTGTTCGAGCAGCGCATCGCCTTCAACCAGGTGCTGGGCCTGCAGATCACCGAGGTGGAGCCGCAGCTGGTGCGGGGCCGCATCGCCATGCGGCCCGAACTCATCGGCCATGCGGCCTACGAGCGCATCCACGGCGGCGTGATCAGCGCGGCGCTCGATTCCATGGGCGGCTTGGCCGTGATGGCCGCCATCTGCGCCAAGCACATGGACGATGCGCCGCTGCAGCGCCTGCACCGCTTCTCGCGCCTGGGCACCATCGACCTGCGCGTGGACTATCTGCGCCCCGGCATCGGCAAGGAATTCCTGCTGCGCGCCGAGGTGCTGCGCCTGGGCTCGCGCGTGGCTAGCACGCGCATGGAGTTCCTGGGGGTGGACGGCACGCTGCTGTCCACGGGGACTGCGGCCTATATCGTTTCCTAGGCTGATGCTCCTGAAAAGATATCTGTCAGTGCTTGCTCTTTCTCGGTTTCAAGTGGGTTGATTCTTGAAATCAAAATATGGCAGGTGCTGGCAGCTCTTTTTATGGAAGCGACTTGGCTGCGAGGCTCACCCCATTGCCACTTATTGCCAGCTTGCCCGCTTCACGCCCCAGGCCGTTCCGAGTCCGTAGGCGGCCATGCCCAGCGCCACGAGGCCGTACAACATCTCGATGCTGCCCTGGCCGCCCGCGGTCAGCCAGGTGCCGCCGCCGGCCACCAGCACCAGGCGCAGCGTGCCGGCCAGCAGGGGCGGCCAGACGCGGCCGGCGCCCAGCGAGGCGAAGTACAGCACCAGGCCCAGTCCGAAGAGGCCGAACACCGGGCCCACGATGCGCAGGTACAGATCGGCATAGGCCTGCACGGCCGCGTCATGGGCGAACAGGCCCGACCAGAGCCAGGGCCAGAGGCAGACGACCAGGCCCAGCAAGCCCAGCAGTGCCGTGACGATGGCGCTGCCCGTCCAGGCCACCTGGCGCGCGCGCTCCACCTGGCCCGAGCCCATGGCCATGCCGACCATGGGCACGGCCGCCATGCCCACGCCGAAGGCCAGCGGAATCAGCAGGAACTCCAGCCTCTGGCCTATGCCGTAGCCGGCCAGCGCCTGCGGGCCCAGGCGCGCCACCATGCCGGTCAGCAGCAGCGCCGTCAGCGCCGTCTGCACGGGCGAGAGGCAGGCCAGGGCGCCCACGCGCAGAATGTCGCGGAACACGGGCCACTGCAGCTGGCTGCGGCGCCATGACAGCTGTAGCCGCTGCTGCCCCCAGCGCAGATAGGCCAGCAGCGCGGCCACGGCCAGCGCCATGGCCGCCAGATTGCCCAGCGCCACGCCGGGCATGCCCCAGCGCGGCAGCGGACCCAGGCCCAGGCCCAGCGAGCCGCCGACCACGACCTGCACCAGGCTGGCGCAGAACACCACGGTCGAGGGCAGGCGCATATTGCCCGTGCCGCGCACCACCGAGGCCAGCGTGTTGCACAGCCACACCAGCATGGCGCCGCTGAACAGCACCGCGCCGAAGCCCGCAGCGGCTTCCAGCACCGCGCCGCGACCGCCGAGCCAGCCGTAGAAGGTGGCGCCGCAGGCCACGAAGATCAGCGAATACAGCAGGCCGGCGACAGCGCCTATCACCAGCGCATGCAGCGCCAGGGCCGAGGCGCGCGCGGCATCGCCAGCGCCCAGCGCGCGGCTGATGGCCGAGGAGACGCCGCTGCCCATGGCGCCGTTGCTCATCATCTGCGTGAGCATGGCGAACGGAAACACCAGCGCCATGGCCGCCAGCGCCACCGTGCCGAGCCGACCCACGTAATAGGTCTCGGCCACGGCGACGAGCACCGACATGCTCAGCGCCACCATATTGGGCACGGCCAGCCGCAGCAGCGTGGGGGCGATGCTGCCGCGCAGCAGCGGGTGGGCCGTGGTGGCGACGGCAGGCGCAGCGGCGCTCACCGGCCATTCTCCGCATCGGGCGTTGCGGGCGACTCGCCCGGCGACAGCCGCGGCAGCATGCCGAGTACCAGTTGCTCCAGCGCGCCGATTTCCTCGCTGCCGCAAAGTTCGCGCACCCGCTGCTGGGCCTGCTGCCACAAGGCAGCCGCTTCGCGCAGCTTGGCGCGGCCGGCTTCCGTGATGAGCACGTAGCGGCTGCGCGCATCCGTGCCCGCAGCCAGCTCTATGCAGCCCGCCTGCTGCAGCGTGCGCAGATTGCGCGTCAGCGTGGTGCGGTCGGTATGCAGCAGCTCGGCCAGCGCGGAAACCGTCAGGTTCATGGCGGGCGCCCGGCGCACCTGCAGGAGCAGGCTGAACTGCGTGCCGCGCAAGCCGCTGGGTGCCAGCGTGTCGTCGTAGAGCTGGGAGATCCTGCGCGAGAGGCTGCGCACCATGAAGCAGGTGCACACCGGGAGCGGCGCGGATGGCGCGCGGCCTGCCTGCGTGGGGTGGGACGTCTGGGGCATGGGCTGGAAACGGGACGCGGGTGGAAGATGATTTGAGTGTATATGCACATATTTGCCGCCCCTGTCCGGTGGGCGACGGAAAGCCTGTCCGCTGTCTTTGGCTGTGTGATCAAGCAAGGCTTGCAAGTACATGCAACAAGAGAGCGGTTTGGTTACCAATCTTGCGAGATGGCGGCATTTGTTGCTGCTTGCGCTGTTTACGATGGGCGCTTTCGACAAGGAGATACCTGCAATGGCTGTGCAAAACCCGTTTTTTGGCAAACGCGATAACGACACCTTTTCTTCCCGCAATTCGATGACGGGCCTGTCTTCTTCCAGCGCTTCCAGTCCGGGTGGCGGCAGCCTGGCCGGCTCCGGCGCGGCCGGTGCCAGCAGCACGCGCCCGGCATCGGCATCCGCATCGGCTCCGGCATCCGCCGAGGAGTCGAGCGGCAGCAAGCTCACCGTGGGCCCCAACATCAAGCTCAAGGGCGTGGAGATCACCGACTGCGACACGCTGGTGGTCGAAGGGACGGTGGAGGCCACCATGAACTCGCGCGTGATCCGCATTGCCGAAGAGGGTGCATTCCACGGCACGGCCGAGATCGATATTGCCGAAATCCACGGCGTCTTCGACGGCACGCTGACCGTGCGCGAAAAGCTGGTGATCTTCGGCTCGGGCCGCGTCAGCGGCAAGATCCGCTACGGCAAGGTGGTGATCGAAGAGGGTGGCGAGCTCACCGGCCAGATCGAGGTCGGCAGCAGCAGCAACAGCAAGAGCCATGGCGGCCATGCCTCGTCCGGCTATTCCGCAGCCAAGAGCGACGGCACCGCGGCAGCTTCGTCGGTTGCGGCTGGCAGCGCCAGCAGCCAGACCAACAGCCCCATGGCTGCCACGTCCTCGTCACCGGTGGTCTGAGCCGGCTTTCCTGTCATCACAGCCCATTGCACTGCATGGCTGTCCCGGGCCAGTCCTGGGCGGCCACAAAAAAGCGACCGGATATCGGTCGCTTTTTTTTCATCGCCGGGCCGCCCCAAGATGAAAAAAGCCCCTCTCGGAGGGGCAGCGACCACACGCCGGTGGGGAGCGTGGGGTGCGATTTCTCATGGAGGCGCAAGAGGATCAGGCCGGACGTTGCTTGGCCAGCAGCTTGTCGCGCCAGGCCTGGGTCTGGGGCGTGTCGGGCAGAGACTGGGGGCGGCCCGTGGCGTCGATGGCCACATAGGTCAGGCGGGCCTCGGTGACCTTGACATACTTGCCCTGGTCGGAGAAGCGCTCGGCATAGACCTCCACGTCCACGGCGATCGAGGTGCGGCCCACATGCTCCACGCTGGCGTAGAACGACAGGATGTCGCCCACGCGCACGGGCTGCTTGAAGATGAACTCATTGACCGCCACCGTCACCATGCGCGTGTGGCTGATGCGCTGGGGCAGCACCGAGCCCGCCAGGTCCACCTGGGCCATGACCCAGCCGCCGAAGATGTCGCCGTTGGCGTTGACATCGGCCGGCATGGGCACGACCTTGAGAACCAGCTCTTTGTCTTCGGGCAGGGGTTGGGGAGGAAGGTCTGGACGAGGCGGCATTGCACAATCGGGGGAAAACAAAACTATCTTGATTGTCCCAAATGCGTCGTGACAGTGGTTCTTCTAGGGATTTACCCTTATTTCCGGCATCAACATCCCAGGACTGGAGCGCGCTCAAGCGCTTGCTGCCCTATCTGTGGCAGTACAAGTGGCGCATGGTGGCGGCCCTGCTGTTCATGGTGGGGGCCAAGCTGGCCAATGTGGGCGTGCCCGTGCTGCTCAAGCATCTGGTGGATGCACTGGACATCCGGCCGGGCCAGGCGCTGGCCGTGCTGGTGGTTCCAGCGGCCCTGCTGCTGGCCTATGGGCTGCTGCGTTTTTCCACCACGCTGTTCACCGAGCTGCGCGATCTGGTCTTTGCCAAGGCCACGCAGGGCGCTTCGCGCTCGATTGCGCTGACCACCTTCGAGCACCTGCATGCGCTGTCGCTGCGCTTCCACCTGGAGCGCCAGACCGGCGGCATGACGCGCGACATCGAGCGCGGCGTGCGCAGCACCGAATCGCTGATCTCGTACTCGCTCTACAGCATCCTGCCCACGCTGATCGAAATGGGGCTGGTGCTGGGCATTCTGGCGCTGCGCTTCGATATCTGGTTTGCCGTGATCACGCTGGCGGCGCTGGCCTTCTACATCACGTTCACCGTGACGGTGACCGAGTGGCGCACGCGCTTTCGGCGCGAGGCCAATGCCCAGGAGTCCGCGGCCCATACCAAGGCCATCGATTCGCTGCTCAACTACGAGACCGTCAAGTACTTCAACAACGAAGCCTTCGAGGCGCGCCGCTACGACGAGAATCTGGAGCAGCTGCGCCGCGTGCGCCTCAAGAGCCAGACCACGCTGTCCATGCTCAACTGCGGCCAGCAGCTGATCATCGGCGCGGCGCTGGTGGCGATTCTCTGGCGTGCCACGCAGGGCGTGGTCGACGGGCGGCTGACGCTGGGCGATCTGGTCATGGTCAACGCCTTTATGATCCAGCTCTACATTCCGCTGAACTTCCTGGGCGTGATCTACCGCGAGATCAAGCAGAGCCTGACCGACCTGGACCGCATGTTCACGCTCACGGACAAGGAGCGCGAGGTGGCCGATGCCGCGGATGCCCTGCCATTGCAGCTGGGCCCGGCATCGCCCGAGGTGCGCTTCGAGCATGTGGACTTTGCCTACGATCCGGCCCGGCCGATTTTGCGCGACGTGAGCTTTGCGATCCCCCCGGGCAAGACCGTGGCCGTGGTCGGCCCCTCGGGCGCGGGCAAGAGCACGCTGGCGCGCCTGCTGTTCCGCTTCTACGACATTCAGGGCGGCCATGTGCGCATCGCCGGCCAGGATATCCGCCAGGTGACCCAGGCCAGCGTGCGCGCCGCCGTGGGCATCGTGCCGCAGGACACGGTGCTGTTCAACGACACGGTGGAATACAACATTGCCTACGGCCGCCCCGGCGCGAGCCGCCAGCAGGTGGAGGCCGCGGCGCGCGCCGCGCGCATCCACGACTTCATCGCGGCCACGCCCCAGGGCTACGAAACGCGCGTCGGCGAGCGTGGCCTCAAGCTCTCGGGCGGCGAGAAGCAGCGCGTGGCGATTGCGCGCACGCTGCTCAAGAATCCGCCCATCCTGATCTTCGACGAGGCCACCTCGGCCCTGGATTCGGCCAACGAGCGCGCCATCCAGGCCGAGCTGGCCAGCGCCGCGCAGAACAAGACGGTCCTCGTGATTGCCCACCGCCTGTCCACCGTGGTCGACGCGCACCAGATCCTGGTCATGGAGGCTGGCCGCATCGTGGAGCGCGGCACCCACGCGGGCCTGCTGGCCCTGGGCGGGCGCTATGCGCGCATGTGGGCGTTGCAGCAAAGTGATGGTCAGAACGGCGCTGGCGCTTGAGCGTCGCGGGGGCGCGTCTAGCGTGCGCTGCGCGAAATGCCTGGCGTGAATGGCGGGCGTGCCGGGTATAAACCCCAATGATTGGTGTGAGATAAACACCAATCAATTGCGGGCCTACAGACTTCCAAGCTGGCGATCCCCCTGAAACAATGGGCTTTACCGCAATCGATGCTATCTGCGCACCACAGAGCATTGTTGTCCCCGAAGCCCGTCGTTCCCGGAGGACCCCAGACCGTGTCGGATTTACGTTTTTCTGCGCTGCTGCAGGCCCGCCTCGCAGCCCATCCGCAAGCCCCTGCCTTTGTGCATCGCGAGGGCGTCACCACGGTGGCGTCGCTGGCGCATCAGGTGCAGTGCATGACGGCCTGGTTGCGGGCCGCGGGTATCGGTCCCGGGGACCGGGTGGCCGTGTGGCTGGTGAACCGTGTCGAATGGCTGGCGCTGCTGATGGCCGCCGCACGCATAGGCGCCACGGTGGCGGCGGTCAACACCCGCTACCGCCGGGAAGAGGTGGCCCACATTCTGCGCACCAGCGGCGCCCGTCTGCTGGTGACGCAACTGCCCCATCAACGGCTGGATTTTCTGGCCATCCTGGCAGGCCTGGACCCCGCGCAAGTGCCCGATTTGCAGCAGGTGGCCGTGTTGGGCAGCGGCAGCGCCGCGCCTGCTGGCGTGGCCGACCTTGCCGCCGGCCTGGCCTGGCCGCTGGTTCCATTGGACTGGCGGCAATGTGCGCCCGATACCGGGCCGGACGACTCGGACCCCGACGCCACGGTGGTGCTGTTCTCCACCTCGGGAACGACCAAGGCGCCCAAGCTGGTGATGCACCCGCAGCGCACCCTGGTGGACCATGCCTTGCGCTGCACGGCGGCTTACCGGCTTGATGCGCCCGGTGCCTGCCTGCTGACCCTGCTGCCGCTGTGCGGCGCTTTTGGCTTGAACAGCACCCTGGCCGCGTTCGCCGCGGGCGCGCCGGTAGTCTTGCCGGCTTTGTTTGAAGCCGACGAGGCCGCGGCCTTGCTGGCAGGCCATGCGGTGACGCATTGCTTTGGCAGCGACGAGATGGTGCGCCGCCTGGCGGAAAGCTCGGAGGCGGCCCGGCCTTTTGCGTCGCTGCGCTTCTTTGGTTTTGGCGCCTTCACGTCGAATTTCACCGAAATCGCCCAGGCCTGTTGTGCGCGGGGTATCCCGCTGCACGGCCTGTACGGTTCCAGCGAGGTGCTGGCGGTTTTCTCCGCCCAGGCCGGCGACCTGCCCCTGGCACAGCGCCTGGAAGGCGGCGGCATGCCCGTGGCCGGGGCGCAGGCGCGCATCCGCATCCGCGACGAGGCCACGGGCCAGTTGCTGCCACAGGGGCAGTCGGGACAGATCGAAATTCAGGCGCCCAGCCTGTTCCAGGGCTACTTCGGCAATCCGGCGGCCACGGAAGAAGCCATGTGCGAGGGTTATTTCAAGACCGGCGACCTGGGCCATCTGCGGCCCGATGGCAGCCTGGTGTTCGAGACGCGCCTGGGCGATGCCGTGCGCCTGGGCGGCAATCTGGTCAATCCGGCGGAAATCGAAGAACTCCTGCAGCGCGATCCCGGGGTGCGCGAAGCCCAGGTGGTTGCGGTGCCGATCCAGGGCCAGGACCGCCCCGTGGCCTTCATCATTCCCGAGGTGGGGGCGGGGCCCGACACGGCGGCCTTGCTGGCCCAGCTGCGCCAATCGATTGCCGGCTACAAGGTGCCCCAGCGGGTCTGGACGGTGGAGGCCTTCCCGCTGACCCAGGGGGCCAACGGCAACAAGATTTCCCGCGCGCAGTTGCGCCGGCTGGCGCAGGAACGCCTGGCCGCCGAAACCTCGCAACCCCAGGAGTTCGCATGACCCCCCGTTATTTTGAAGACTTCACCGCCGGCGAGCATTTCACCAGCTCGGGCCGCACCGTGACGGAAGCCGACCTCACCCTGTTCAACATGATCTCGGGGGACTGGAATCCCATCCACGCCGATGCCGAGTTTGCGGCCGGCACCCGCTTCGGCCAGCGCGTCGTCCACGGCGCCTTTGGCGTGGCCTTGCTGACAGGCTTCATGCATCAGATGGGAATTTTCGATGGCACGGCGGTGGCCATGCTGTCGCTCAAGGAATGGAGCTTCAAGGCCCCCATCCTGATTGGCCAGACCCTGCGCCTGCAGCTCACCGTGACCGAGCTTCATCCAGGCAGCAGCGCCCGCGTGGGTCGCCTGGGCCGGCATTTGCAGCTGCGCGACCAGCACGGCCAGATCGTGCAGGAAGGCAGCAGCGATCTGCTCATCCTCAAGCGGCCCATGGCGAACAGCGCCTGACCACCGCAGCCAGCCCCATCCGATTTCCTTTCCCATCCCCAGGAGACAACATGAAGAAGAATTTTTCCATCCTCGCCACGGCGGCTCTGGCCCTGTCGGCCGCCACGGCAGCGAGCCAGGCCCAGGCCCAGGCTCAGGCCTATCCCAGCAAGCCCGTGACCATCGTGGTGCCATATTCCGCGGGCGGGCCGGTGGACAGCTTCATCCGCGCACTGGGCCAGCAGTTGTCCGAGAGCTGGAAACAGCCGGTGGTGGTGCTCAACAAACCGGGAGCCAACGAAATCATCGGCGCCGAACAGGTCGCCAAGAGCGCGCCCGACGGCTATACCCTGTTCGCCGGCACCGAGGCCGCGCTCACCATGGGCCCGCACCTCTACAAAAAGCTGCCCTACAACGTGGAGAACGATTTCGTGCCCATCAGCCAGCTCATCAGCTTGCCGCTGATGCTGTTCACGCACAAGAACACCCCGGCCAACACCGTGCCGGAATTGGTGGAGCTGGCCCGCAAGGCCAAGGCCCAGGGCAAGCCGCTGAGCTATGGCTCCACCGGCGCGGGCGGCATTGCCCACCTGCCCATGGTGACCTTTGAAAAGCAGGAAGGCATCTCCATGACCCACGTGCCCTACCGGGGCGCGGCCAACCTGATTCCCGACGTGATTGCCGGCCAGGTGGATGTGGCGGTGCTGGCCGTGTCGGTGATCGAGCAGCATGTGAAAACCGGCGCGCTCAAGCCCCTGGCCGTGTCCTCCGAGACCCGCAGCGCGGCCTTGCCCAAGGTGCCGACTTTCAAGGAGGCCGGCGTCAAGGACATCCAGGCCATCTTCAGCATCGGTCTGCTGGCACCCAAGGGCACGCCGGCGGCGGTGGCGGACAAGCTGGCCGCCAGCACCCGGGCCGTCATCACGACGCCGGACTTCCGCCAGAAGAACATCGACGCCTTCAGCTACGTGCCGGTGGCTTCGACGCCGGCGGAGTACAAGGCCTTCTTGAGCAGCAACAGCAAGCTGCAGGCCGAGCGGGTCAAGGCTGCGGGCGTGTCGCTGGATTGACACGGCAGCTGCAATATCTCTTCGCCCCCTGAATGGACCGAGCCCATGAACGCCATCCCCCCCAGAATCCCTCCCGCGCTGCAGAACCTGGCGCTGCCCATCATCGCCTCGCCGATGTTCACCGTCAGCTACCCCGAGCTGGTGCTGGCGCAGTGCAAGGCCGGCATCGTGGGCTCGTTCCCGGCGCTCAATGCCCGCCAGCCCGAGCTGCTGGACGAATGGCTGCACCAGATGAAGGCCGAGCTGGACGCCTACCGCCGCGCCCATCCGGGCCAGCCGGTGGGGCCCATCGCCGTCAACCAGATTGCGCACGGCTCGAATGTGCGCCTGATGCAGGACATGGAAACCTGCATCCGGCACCAGGTGCCCGTCATCATCACTTCGCTGCGTGCGCCCGCGCCGGACATCGTCAATGCCGTGCACGGTTACGGCGGCGTCATCTTCCATGACGTGGTCAATGTGCGCCACGCCCAAAAGGCGCTGGAGGCCGGAGTGGACGGCCTGATCGTGGTGGCCGCCGGTGCCGGAGGCCATGCGGGAACCCAATCGCCTTTTGCGCTGGTGGGCGAGGTGCGGCGGATTTTTGACGGGCCCGTGGCGCTGTCCGGCGCCATGGCCACCGGCTCTGCCGTGCTGGCCGCCCGTGCCATGGGTGCCGACTTCGCCTACATGGGCACCCGGTTCATCGCCAGCAAGGAGGCCAACGCCAGCGAGGACTACAAGCAGGCCATCGTGAACGCCGGGGCCTCGGACATCGTCTACAGCAACTGGTTCTCGGGCGTGCACGGCAACTATCTGCGCCAAAGCATCGAGCGCGTCGGCCTGGACCCGGACAATCTGCCGGTGGGCGACAAGGCCAAGATGAGCTTTGCCGACGGGCGTTCCAAGGCCAAGGCCTGGAAAGACATCTGGGGCGCGGGCCAAGGCGTGGGGCAAATCCACGATCTGCCCGAAGTGCGGGAAATCGTGGCCAGGCTGCGCGCCGAATACGACCTGGCCCGCGCGCGCGTGTGCGCCGGTTGAGCGCTTCCATGGGACAGGCCGACACGGTGAGCGGAGCAGGGCGCAGGCCTTATGCTCGTTCCCCGGAGGTTTTGCCCATGGAACAGTCGCCCTATTTGTTTTTTGCCGAAGTCGTGGAAGCCGGCAGCTTTGCGACGGCTGCACGGCGCCTGGGCATGGACCGCTCCAATGTCAGCCGCCGCATCAAGGAGCTGGAGCAAACCGCGGGCGTGCAGTTGCTGCGCCGCACCACCCGCAAGATGGCCCTGACCGACCTGGGCGCTGCGTTCTACGAGCAATGCCTGGCGGTGCGCGGCGAGGTGGAGCAGGCCAAGAACCTGCTGCTGTCGCAGGGCGGCGTGGTGCGGGGGGCGCTGCACGTCAGTTGCCCGCCGGCGATTGGCCGGCTGTACCTGGTGTCGCTGTTCGAGGCCTTTTGCCGCCGCTACCCGGCCGTGTCCTTGCAGATCACCTTGAAGTCGGGCGCGCCGGATTTGATCGAGGAGCGGATCGATGTGGCGATCCGCTTCACCAACGAACCGTCGCCGCAGCATGTGGCGCGCGTGCTGGGGCACACGCAATGGATTTTCTGTGCCAGCCCGGCCTATCTGGCCGAGTACGGAACGCCCCGGCTGCCCGAAGACCTGGCGCAGCTGTCCTGGCTGGGCATGCGTTCCCGCATGGAGCTGCAGTTGCGCAAGGAGTCGGCCCTGCATCGCGTGGTGCTGCGTTCACGGGTGGCCTGCCCCGATTACGCCCTGCTGGGCCAGATGGCCCGCGACGGGTTGGGCGTGTGCTTGCTGCCGGTTTATGTCGCGTCCCGCAGCCTCGCCCAGGGAGAACTGGTGCAGGTGCTGGCCGACTACCAGATCGAGCCCACGCCCGGCAGCACGCTGTATGCCATCACCCTGCCGGGCATCCATTCATCACCGCAGGTCAAGGCCTTTGTCCAGTTCCTGGCGGAAACCGTGCAGGCTGAATTCACCCGGTAGCTTAAAAAAGATTCACCGAGCAATACCGGGGAATGCAGCGCGGATCTTGAGGAAGAAGTATTCCTGATCCCGGTACCCATGGCGTCCCAGCCACGGCAGCCCGGGGCCATTGCAGCGCTCGTACCCAACCCGGCGCCGAGGTCGGTATAAAACCACCCGGTACTCGAGCAGCGGCAGATCGCGGACCCGCCGAATGGTTGTCTCGCGGATGCGCTGGCCGCGCTACGAACCATGCATGACCTTGCCCACGGCCTTCGGAGGCAGCGGCAACGTGCGGCGGTCCACCGAATTCAACGATGAACCAAGATTTTGCGAGATATAACCCAACCATGAAACCTGTTCTGCTGGTCCTCAATTTCCAGACCGAAGCCCATTTGCACCAGATGGCGCAGAGCTTTCCCGATTTCGATGTGGTCTACGCGCCCGATGCCGATCAGGCCGAAGCCGCGATTGCCGGGCACGGCGCGCGCGTGCGCAGCGTCTGCACCATTGGCGCCACGGGCCTGTCGGCCGCACAGATGCAGCGCATGCCGGCGCTCAGCCTGGTCTGCGCCATGGGTGCGGGCTACGAGAATATCGACGTGGCCTATGCCAGGGCGCACGGCATTGCCGTGGGCAATGGCGTGGGTACCAACGACGAGTGCGTGGCCGACCATGCCATGGGCCTGATGATTGCCGCCGTGCGCGGCCTGGTGCGGCTGGACAAGGCGGTGCGCGCGGGTGTCTGGCGCTCGGCCATGCCGCTGCCGCCCAATGTCTCGGGCAAGCGCCTGGGCATTGTGGGTCTTGGCACCATAGGCGCCAAGATCGCCAGGCGGGCCGCGGCCTTCGACATGGAGATCGGCTACCACAACCGCCAGCCGCGCGAGGGCGTGGATTACCGTTACTTCGGCGATCTGCTGGCGCTGGCAAGCTGGGCCGACGTGCTGCTGGTGGCCACGCCCGGCGGCGCCGGCACGCGCCATCTGGTCGGCGCCCAGGTGCTGGAGGCACTGGGCAGCGAGGGCTTTCTGGTCAATATCGCGCGCGGCTCGGTGGTCGACACGGCTGCGCTGGCCGCCGCCGTGCGCGCGGGCCGCGTGGCCGGTGCGGGCCTCGATGTCTACGAGAGCGAGCCCGAACCGCCGGCCGAGCTGCTGGACCTCGACGCCGTGGTGCTCACGCCCCATGTGGGCGGCTGGTCGCCCGAGGCGGTGCAGAACTCGGTGGACCGTTTCATCGCCAACATGCGCAACCATCTGGACGGCAAGCCGCTGGTGTCACCGGTCGGGTGACACGGTCTTGAGCAAACAAATCCCCGCCCGGATCGCTCCGGCGGGATTTTGCATTGACGATTGGCACTGCCAACAGCCCATGAACTGGTCGCGGCCCAAACCAGGGACACCGAGCAAGAGCCGCCCCGCAGCGAGGGTGTCGTCCCCCTCAGGGGGAAGCGGCAAAGCTGCTCAGGGGGTTACTTCTGGCTTGCGGCAATCGCCTTTTCGGCCTTGTCCACCAGGGAGGCGCCGATCTGGCTCTTCCACTTGTCGAACAAGGGGCGGGTGGCCTTGACGAAGGCTTCGCGCTCGGCGGCATTGGGCGTGGTCACGGTCGCGCCCAGGCCGGCCAAGTCCTTGAGCAGGGGCTTGTCGGCTTCCACCAGGCCCTTGCGTGCGATGGCGATTTCTTCCTTGGCGGCATCCAGGGCGGCCTGGCGCACGATGGCCTGGTCTTCCTTGGTCCAGCTGTTCCAGATGTCCTTGTTGACCACGAAGATCAGCGGGTCGTTCATGTAGCCCCACATGGTCATGTACTTCTGGCCCACGGACTGCAGCTTGGCCGCCATGTAGACCGAGACCGGGTTCTCCTGGCCGTCCACGGCGCCGCTGGCCATGGCGGGCTGGGCGTCGGCCCAGCTCATCTGCGTGGGGTTGGCGCCGAGGGCCGTGAAGGTGTCGAGGAACAGCGGCGAGCCCACGACGCGGATCTTCATGCCCTTGAGGTCGGCGGGCGTCTTGATGGGGTGCTTGGAATTGCTGATCTCGCGGTAGCCGTTCTCGCCCCAGGCCAGCGGCACCACGCCGCCTTTTTCCAGGGTCTTGAAGATTTCCTGGCCCACTTCGCCCTGGGTCACGGCGTCCACGGCCTTGAAGTTAGGGAACAGAAAGGGCATGGAGAACAGGTTCAGCGACTTGATCTGGGGCGACCAGTTGATGGTCGAGCCCACGGCCATGTCGATCACGCCCTGGCGCAGCGCGGAGAACTCGCGCGTCTGGTCGCCCTGCACGAGCGAGGTGCCGGGGTAGAGCTTGATGTTGATGCGGCCCTGGGTGCGCTCGCGCACCTTGTCGGCCCACAGCTCGCCGCCCTTGCCCCAGGGGAAGGCCGTGCCCAGCACCAGGGACATGCGGTATTCGCTCTTGTACTTGGTTTCGGCCATGGCCATGGGGGAGGCAAAGGCCAGGGCTACCGCGGCCGCCACGGCGGAGGTCAGGAAGGTACGCAGTTTCATTTGAGATGTCTCCAGGTTGAAAAATGATCCAGTGCGTTGGTTCGGTGCACAGCCTCGTGGCGGGCAGAGCCCAAGCCAGTGACACCGCGCAAGGGCCGCCCCGCCGCGCTGGTGTCGTCTCCCTTTCCCGCAACGCGGGAGAAGGGGGAAGCGGCAAAGCCGCTCAGGGGGTCAATAGCCAAGCTTCGCTGGCAGCCACAGCGCCAGCTGCGGGAAGGCGATCACGGCGATCATGACCACGAACATGGCCAGCAGCATCCAGCCGACCCAGCGCACGGTGGACTCCATGCGCACGCCGGCGATGCGGCAGCTGACCATCAGGTTCACGGCCAGCGGCGGCGTGAACTGGCCCAGCGCCACCTTGAGCGTGAGGATCACGCCGAACCACACGGGGTCCCAGTGGTAGTGGTTCATGATGGGCAGCAGCAGCGGCACGAAGATCAGGAAGATGGAGATGCCGTCCAGGAACATGCCCACGGTGATCAGCAGCAGGATCAGCAGCCCCAGCACGCCGTACTCGCCGAGGCCGGAATTGACGATGGCATTGGCCACCGGATCGATCACGCCCAGCGTGGACAGCGAGAAGGCGAAGATGCCGGCCAGCGAGACCACGATCAGGATCACGGCCGACAGCTCGCCCGCCTCGCGCAGAATGGTGAACAGGTCGCGCACCTTGATCGTGCGGTGGATGCACATGCCCACGAACAGGCCGTAGAACACGGCGACCACGGCGGCCTCGGTGGGCGTGAACCAGCCCATGCGCATGCCGCCCAGGATCAGCACGGGTGCGGCCAGGCCCCAGGCCGCTTCCTTGAGGCTTTTCCAGAACGGCGGGCGCGGCATGGAGGCTTCGAGCGCGCCCATCTTGTGCTTGCGTGCCATCCACACGGCGGGCACGATCAGCGCCACGCCGGCCAGCACGCCGGGTACCATGCCGGCCGCGAACAGCGCGGGCACCGAGGCGCCGGGCACCAGCACCGAGTAGATGATGAAGGCCACCGAGGGCGGAATCAGGATGTCCGTCGCCGCGGCGGCACCGACCACGCTGGCCGAGAAGCTCTTGGGGTAGCCGGCGCGGCTCATGGCCGCGATCATCACGCCGCCCACGGCCGCGGCATTGGCCGGGCCGGAGCCGGAGATGCCGCCCAGGAACATGGCCACGGCAATTGCCACCAGCGGCAGCATGCCGGGGCCGCGGCCCACGATGGCGACGGCAAAGTTCACCAGCCGCAGCGCCACGCCCGAGCGATCGAAGATGGAGCCCACGAGCACGAACATGGGAATGGCCAGCAGCGGGTACTTGCCCAGGCCGGCGTAGAAATTCTGCGGCACGGCCAGCAGGCCGAACCATTGGGCATCGGCGTTGGCCAGCGCGATGGCGGTGGCGCCGGCCAGGCCCAGGGCCGCGCCGATGGGCACGCCCACGAACATCAGGCCCAGAAAGGCGACGAACAGCAAGGTGGCGATCATGCGGCCTCCTTGCTGTGGTCTTTCTTTGCCGCCGGGCCGCCCCAAGGTAAAGAGTCGCCCCCCTGGGGGGCAGCGCCTGCACGCAGTGAGGGAGTGTGGGGGCCATTTTCCACGGGTTCGTCGGGGAAGGCGCCGGGCCTGCCCTGGCGGATGAACAGGCCGATGGCGCGCACCGTGATCAGCGCCGCGACCACCGGCAGCCAGACCGAGTACCACCACTGCGGCACGCCGATGCCGGGCGAGGTTTCCTCGAAGCGGAAATCGTCCCAGACCACGCGCACGCTGAGCACGGCAATCAGCGCGAACAGCAGCGCCACCATCAGCGAGCCGAAGCGTGCCAGCGCCTTGCGGCGCGCGGCCGAGCCGCTGTCGGAAAAGAATTCGATGCGGATGTGCTGGTCGCGGGCGACCGCGGCCGAGCCGGCCACCAGGGCCAGCAGAATCATCAGGAAGACCGAAATCTCTTCGGTCCAGGCAAACGAGGAATTGGTGAAATAGCGCACCAGCACGTTGGCAAAGGTGATCAGGGCCAGGGCGGCCATGATGATCACCGTGAGCCAGTCTTCGATGCGCAGCGAGCGGGGTTCATCCGGGCGCGTGCCTGGGTCGGCAGCACCGTCGGTCTCGGGTGGAGTGGGGGACATGGACGCGGGAAGTCAGAAAAACACACATGGACAAATGCAGTCTCTCTACCGCCGCGGCGTTGTGCACCGTGAGGCGTGGAGATCGTCAATACGTTCTTGGAACATCGGTGGATGTGAGCAAATATTATCAAGGTATCTATGTCGCAAGGCAGGCATCGGATTGCAGGCATTCCCCTAGCTTCCTTTATTGGAGCGTGGCGCGGGGCGGTCAGGGCCCAGGGCAGCGGATAATGAGCACCCATGGAAACCAAATGGCTTGAAGATTTCGTCAGCCTGGCCGAAACGCGCAGTTTCAGCCGCTCGGCCCAGTTGCGCCATGTGACGCAGCCCGCGTTCTCGCGCCGCATCCAGGCGCTGGAGGCCTGGGCCGGCACGGACCTGGTCGATAGAAGCTCCTACCCCACGCGCCTCACGCCCGCGGGCAAGACCATGTACGAGCAGGCGCTGGAGATGCTGCAGTCGCTGCAGAGCACGCGCAGCATGTTGCGCGCCCACGTCAGCGCGGGCAAGGACATGGTGGGTTTTGCGGTGCCGCATACGCTGGCCTTCACTTTTTTCCCGACCTGGGTGTCGGCCGTGCACGAGAAGTTCGGCTCGTTCCGCAGCCGCCTGTTCGCGCTCAATGTGCACGACGCGGTCATGCGCCTGGTCGAAGGCGGCTGCGATCTGCTGATTGCCTACTACCACCCGTCCCAGCCTTTTCAGCTGGATCCTGCGCGCTATGAAATGGTGAGCTTGGGGCTGGAGGTGCTGGCACCGTACTCCAAGCCCGATGCCGACGGCAAGCCCATCTACAAGCTGCCGGGCCGCCAGGGCCAGCCCTTGCCCTATCTGGGCTATGCAGCGGGCGCCTACCTGGGCCGCGTGACCGAGCTCATCCTCAAGGAGGCCGCGGAAGCCGTGCACCTGGAGCGCGTGTACGAGACCGACATGGCCGAAGGTCTGAAGGCCATGGTGCTCGAAGGCCATGGCGTGGCCTTCCTGCCCTACAGCGCCGTGCGCGCGGAGCTGGAGAACGGCCGCCTCGTGAGCGCCGTGCCCGAAGGCATGGCGGGCTTCAGGATGGACATGGAAGTGCGCGCCTATCGCGAAAAGCCCGCCAGCGATGCCTCCCTGGGCGGGGCTGCCGCGCTGTGGAACTTCCTCAAGGAACAGGGGGCAAGCGCCACCGGCGATGCCAAGGCGGCCTGAGCGGCCCGAACCATGAACAACAAGGGGCCGTCAGCGGCCCCTTGTTGTTGCGCACGGCCCTGGGTCATGGGCGTGCTTTCATCGACTGTTATGCTCAGGGTTAATACCTAATATGCAAGTTGTGCATAAGGCCTTTTGCGATCGGCATTGGCTATTTCACCGGTGAAAGCATTAGAGTTCGCACCTCGCTAACAGAATTGATAGCAAAAATGTGGTTGACACGACCCATGCAGGCGGCAGAGTAGGTGTTTGCACTTGCGCAGCTTCCGTTTGCAAGATTGGACAATGTCAACAGTTTTGCCCAGTGATGACGTTTTTGCCCACAAGGCCGTCCGCTGTGGAATAACAGGATGTTTTCTATCCTTACCATCAGGAGATTCATATGAAGAAGCATTTGTTGGCCATCGCCGTGACGGCCCTGGCGGCGGGCAGCGTGTTTGCCCAGGCCAATGACACCTTGGCCAAGATCAAGTCCACCGGCAGCGTGACTTTCGGCGTGCGTGAATCCTCCGGCCTCGGCTATACGCTGGGCAACGGCAAGTACGTGGGCTTCCACACCGAGATGGGCGAGCACATCCTGCATGACATCCAGAAGCAGCTGGGCCTGGCCAAGATGGACATCAAGTACCAGCCCGTGACGTCGCAGAACCGCATTCCCCTGGTGCAGAACGGCACCGTGGACATCGAGTGCGGCTCCACCACCAACAACCTGTCCCGCCAGAAGGATGCCGCCTTCGCCTACACCACCTACGTGGAAGAAGTGCGCATCGCCACCCGCGCCAATTCCGGCATCCACAGCATCAAGGACCTGAACGGCAAGACGCTGGTGACCACCACCGGCACGACTTCCGTGCAGACCCTGCGCAAGAACAAGCGCGCCGACGGCCTGACCTTCAAGGAGGTCATGGGCAAGGACCACGCCGACAGCTTCCTGATGCTGGAAACCGGCCGTGCCGACGCCTTCATCATGGACGGATCCATCCTGGCCGCCAACATCTCCAAGTCCAAGAACCCCAACGACTTCAAGATCGTGGGCGAAGTGCTGTCGGTGGAGCCCATCGCCTGCATGATGCGCAAGGACGACCCCGCCTTCAAGAAGGCCGTCGACGATTCCATCGCGCGCCAGATCAAGGACGGCTCGCTCGCCAAGCTGTACGACAAGTGGTTCATGCAGCCCATTCCTCCCAACAACGTGAAGATCGGCCTGCCGCTGTCGGAAGCCACCAAGGAAGCCTGGGCGCATCCCAACGACAAGCCCATGGAATCCTACGAGAACAAGTAAGTCCTCTTTAGAGGCACCGCCCCTTCTGCCATGCGGTCTGAAGGGGCGTTTTTGTTGTGAGGGCACGCAATTGCTGGGTGCCGCTCCAAAGATCAAGATTTAAAGAGGTGCTCGTATGAGCTGGGATTGGCAGGTGTTTTGCCAGGACACCATTACCCAAGAGGTCGCGCAGAGCTGTTTCGGCAAGAACGGCGACACCACCTACCTGGACTGGATGCTGTCCGCCTGGGGGTGGACGGTCTCCGTATCGCTGTTGTCATTGCTGGTGGCGCTCATCCTGGGGGCGATCGTCGGCACGTTGCGCACGCTGCCGGATCGGCCGTGGATCGTGCGGCTGGGCAATGCCTGGGTGGAACTGTTCCGCAATATTCCGCTGCTGGTGCAGATCTTCGTCTGGTATCACGTGATTCCGTCGATCTTTCCGGCGCTCAAGAGAGTCGATGCCTTCGTGCTCGTGGTGCTCGCCATCGGCCTGTTCACTTCGGCGCGTATCGCCGAGCAGGTCCGCTCCGGCATCCAGGCCTTGCCGCGCGGCCAGCGCCATGCCGGCATGGCCATGGGCTTTACCACGTTCCAGACCTACCGCTATGTGCTGCTGCCGATGGCGTTTCGCATCATCATCCCGCCGCTGACCAGCGAGTCGATGAACGTGTTCAAGAATTCGTCGGTGGCGTTCGCCGTTTCTGTGGCCGAACTCACCATGTTTGCCATGCAGGCACAGGAGGAAACCGCGCGCGGCGTCGAGGTCTATCTCGCCGTGACGGCCCTTTATGTGATTTCTGCTCTCGCCATCAACCGCATCATGGCCTTCATTGAAAAGCGTTCGCGGGTTCCCGGTCTGATCGCGGCCAGCGGTGGAGGTCACTGAAAATGGATCTGCATCTCGATTGGTCATTCTTTTCCTGGGACCTGTTCAGCAACTATGTCTGGAAAGGCCTGAAGTACAGCGTCCTGCTGACCGTGATCGCCACGGCTGGCGGCATTTTCTTCGGCACGCTGCTGGCGCTGATGCGCCTGTCGGGCAAGAAGGCGCTGGTGCTTCCCGCCACCATCTACGTGAACGGCATGCGCTCGATTCCGCTGGTGATGGTGATCCTGTGGTTCTTCCTGCTGGTGCCGATGATCATCGGCGAGCCCATCGGCGCGGAGACCTCGGCCATCGTCACCTTCGTGGCGTTCGAGGCGGCCTACTTCTCCGAGATCATGCGCGCCGGCATCCAGTCCATCCCGCGCGGCCAGGTCTTCGCGGGCCAGGCCCTGGGCATGACCTACGGCCAGAACATGCGCCTCGTGGTGCTGCCCCAGGCCTTCCGCAACATGCTGCCCGTGCTGCTGACGCAGACCATCATCCTGTTCCAGGACACTTCGCTGGTCTACGCCATCGGCGCCTACGACATGCTCAAGGGCTTCGACATCGCCGGCAAGAATTTCGGCCGCCCCGTGGAGTCCTACCTCACGGCTGCCGTGACCTACTTCGTGATCTGCTATGCGCTGTCGTGGTTCGTCAAGCGCCTGCATAAAAAAATCGCCATTATTCGATGAGCCTGCTTCCGTTTGAGGAATTGCAATGATTGAACTCAAGAACGTTTCCAAGTGGTACGGCAGCTTCCAGGTGCTGACCGATTGCTCCACCAACATCAACAAGGGTGAGGTGGTCGTGGTCTGCGGGCCTTCGGGCTCGGGCAAGTCCACGCTGATCAAGACCATCAATGCGCTGGAGCCCTTCCAGAAGGGCGAGATATTCGTGGACGGCACGGCCGTGCACGATTCCAAGACCAATCTGCCCAAGCTGCGCAGCCGCGTGGGCATGGTGTTCCAGCACTTCGAGCTGTTCCCCCACCTGTCGGTGACCGAGAACCTGACCATCGCCCAGATGAAGGTGCTGGGTCGCAATGCGGACGATGCCAAGAAGCGCGGCCTGAAGATGCTCGACCGCGTCGGCCTGACCGCGCACAAGGACAAGTTCCCGGGCCAGCTTTCGGGCGGCCAGCAGCAGCGCGTGGCCATTGCGCGCGCGCTGTCCATGGACCCCATCGTGATGCTGTTCGATGAGCCCACTTCGGCGCTGGACCCCGAGATGGTGGGCGAAGTGCTGGACGTGATGATCGGCCTGGCCAACGAAGGCATGACCATGATGTGCGTGACCCACGAAATGGGCTTTGCGCGCAAGGTGGCCAGCCGCGTGATCTTCATGGACGTGGGCGGCAAGATCCTGGAGGACTGCTCCAAGGATGAGTTCTTCGACCACCCCGAGAACCGCCAGCCGCGCACCAAGGATTTCCTCAACAAGATCCTGCAGCATTGATGCCGTCGGCATCCACTTAAAAGGCGCTCGCAAGAGCGCTTTTTTCATGGCCGGGCCGTCCCGAGATGAAAAGCAGGCTCTTCACATTGTTGGAACTTTTTCCTCTTCAATCCAGATGCGGAAAGCGCTGGCAGCTATGGTTTTGATTGCGAGACAGAATGGGAGTCTATGGGGCATGGCCAAGGCGGATGTGCATGATGTGACAATGCGGGCCATGACCCAGACCCTCACGATCACCCGTCCCGACGACTGGCACCTGCATGTGCGCGATGGCGAAGCCATGCGCTCCGTGGTGCCGCATACGGCAGCGCAGTTCGCGCGCGCCATCATCATGCCCAACCTCAAGCCGCCGGTCACCACCACCGAGCAGGCGCTGGAGTACAAGGAGCGCATCCTGGCCGCCGTGCCCGAGGGGCTGAGCTTCGAGCCGCTGATGACGCTGTACCTGACCGACAAGCTGCCGCTCGAGGAGATCGTGCGTGCCAAGGCGGCCGGCATCGTGGCCTGCAAGCTGTATCCGGCCGGCGCCACCACCAACAGCGACCACGGCGTGACCGACATCCGCAAAATCTACCCGACGCTGGAAGCCATGCAGCGCGAAGGCATGCTGCTGCTGGTGCACGGCGAGGTGACCAGCAGCGATATCGACCTGTTCGACCGCGAGGCCGCCTTCATCGATCAGCAGCTGATTCCGCTGCGCCGTGATTTCCCCGAGCTCAAGATCGTGTTCGAGCACATCACGACCAGGGAAGCTGCGCAATACGTGAGCGAGGCGGACGGTTTCGTCGGCGCCACGATCACGCCCCAGCACCTGCTGTTCAACCGCAATGCCATCTTCACGGGCGGCATCCGTCCGCATTACTACTGCCTGCCCGTGCTCAAGCGCGAAACCCATCGCCTGGCCCTGGTGGAGGCCGCCACCAGCGGCTCGGCCAAGTTCTTCCTGGGGACGGACAGCGCTCCGCACGCCGCCCACCTCAAGGAGCACGCCACGGGCTGCGCGGGCTGCTACAGCGCCCATGCGGCCATCGAGATGTATGCCGAAGTCTTCGACAAGGCCGGCGCGCTGGACAAGCTCGAAGCCTTTGCGAGCTTCAACGGACCGGACTTCTACGCTCTGCCGCGCAACACCGGCGAGATCACCCTGGTGCGCGAAAGCTGGACGCCGCCCGACAGCTTTGCCTTCGGCGAGGCCGAGCTCAAGCCCCTGCGCGCCGGCGAAGCCCTGCCCTGGAAGCTGGTGTAAAACCCACCACGTGGGCCGGCTCCAGCGGCTGCGCCGCCGCGCATACCGCTTCGGGCAATGGCCTGTCTTGCCGGCGGATATCCGTCGTCATTGAATGTGCCCTCCTCCTGTACGCGGTGCCGTCGGCTGCGCCTCGGCCAGGCACTGCCGGACCTCCTCGTCGGTGGTCTGGTCGAAATGGCGGTACCACAGGCTCACGGCGCGAAACGGCTCGGGCGTGTGGGCGCAGATGACCGTATCGGCATCGGCGCGCAAGGCCTTGCAGGTTGCCGGTGCAGCCACCGGCACCGCTGCCACGATGCGCCCGGCCTTTCTGGCGCGCAGAGCCCTCACCGCGGCCAGCATGGTGGAGCCGGTTGCCATGCCGTCGTCGACCACGATCACGGTGCCACCGCGCACATCGAGCGGCGGCAACTGGCCGCGGTAGAGCCGCTCGCGCCGCTCCAGTTCCTGCTGCTCGCTGCGCACCACCGACTCGATCTCCCTATCCGGAATGTGCAGCTGGCGTACCAGGTTCTCGTTGAGCACCTGGATACCGCCGCTGGCCAGCGCGCCCATGGCGTATTCCGGATGGCCTGGCACACCGAGCTTGCGTACAACGAAAACGTCAAGCGGCGCATTCAACGCGCGGGCGACTTCCAGCCCCACCGGCACACCCCCGCGCGGCAGCGCCAGAACCAGTACGTCCGGCTGGTTGCCAAAGGCCGTGAGGGCGTGAGCGAGGGCTTGCCCGGCATGTCGGCGATCGTGAAATACCATGCTCAGCTCCCTTTCCCCGCATGCGCCAAAGCTTTCATCCAGTTGGCACGAATGGCTGTGGAAAAGCGGCGAGCGGCGGCTTTACACCCGCTTGCAGTCCATCCATCTGGCGTTTCTGGCACTATTGTCCAAACAGTTTTGAACACGTTCTAAAACCCTTGCGCAGGAGAGCTCATGGCCGAACTGCAGCCCCGCATTGCCTTGCTGATCGATGCCGACAACGCGCCGGCCGAGAAGATCGACGAAATCCTCACCGAACTCTCCACCTTCGGCGTGATCGATATCCGCCGTGTCTATGGCAACTGGACCAAGCACGCGCTGATCGGATGGCAGAACAAGCTGCTTGAGTATGCGCTGCGGCCCATGCAGCAGTTCGACTACTCCAAGCACAAGAACGCCACCGACATGGCCATGACGGTGGATGCCATGGAGCTGCTCTACACCGAGAAGCCCAATGCCTTCGGCATCGTCTCCTCGGATGCCGACTTCACGCCGCTGGTCATGCATCTGCGCTTCAAGGGCGCCGCCGTCTATGGTTTTGGCGCGGCGCAAACGCCCAAGCCCTTCGTCAATGCCTGTTCGCGCTTTCTGTACCTCGAGGCCCTGGGCGAAGACGCCGTGCTGGAGCCCGGTGCGGAAAATGCGGCCGCTGCGGCCAGGCCCGCGGCGGCCGCCGGCGGGCCGCCGCAGGAGGGCCGTAACGGTGCGCCATCCAATGGCCTGGCAGACAAGCCCGCAGCCACCGGGGCGGCCGTCGGTCCCGCGGAGGGCGCCTGCCTGCGCGTGCCGCGCAGCCAGCTGCGCCAGGATACGGGCCTCATGAGCCTGCTGCGCTCCGCCGTCAACGCCACCCAGGACGAGGACGGCTGGGCCCGTGTGGGCGCGGTCGGCACGCAGATCGGCAACAAGGCCTCCTTCGATGCGCGCAACTATGGCTATGCCACGCTGACCAAGCTGCTGGTTGCGACGCAGGCCTTCGACCTGCGCGACGAAGGCACATCGCGCGTGGCGGTGCGCGACAAGCGGGCAGCCAAGGCCCGCTCGGGCAATTGATGGCAGAACCTTGGCATATCGACTGGCATGCTCCCTGGCTGGCCGGCGTGCGCAGCATGGGGCTGCAGGCCGATGCGCTGGTGCGGCAGGGCCGCGGCGTGGCCCAGGCCCTGCAGCAGGTGGCGGACGCGCAGGGCCTGCTGGCGGGATGGCAGTTCGCGGCGCAGGACGACTTGCCGGCCGGACAGGCTTACGAAGCCTTTGTCCGGGCCGAACGCCGCATTCCCACGCGCGACAACCTGCATGATTTCTTCAACGGGTTGGCCTGGCTGCATTGGCCGCGGCTCAAGCAACACCTCAATGCCCTGCAGGCCCGGGCCATTGCGCAGCAGGGCGTGGGTGCGCAGCGCGGCCCGCTGCGCGATGCGATCACGGTGCTCGACGAGAACGGTGCCCTGCTGCTGGCTCCGCGGCTTCTTTGCGAGGCGCTCCGGCACCGGCGCTGGCGGGAGCTGTTCGTGGATCACCGAGACCTGTGGGAGCGGGCGCGGCTATGGCCCATCGGCCATGCGCTGCTGGAGAAACTGGTGGTGCCGCGCAAGCCCATCACCGCGCACGTGATCTGCGTGGCCCAGGACGAGGAGGGGGCTCCGGGGGAAGGCGCCGCCGTGGATGCATGGCTGAGCGCCAGCCCCCATGTCGGGGCTTGCAATCTGGCGGCCAAGCCTTATCTACCGTTGCCCATGCTCGGAATCCCGGGCTGGTGGCCGGAAAACGAGAACTTTTCCTTCTATGATGACTCTCTCGTTTTCCGGGCTCCGCGTACCGCACAAGCAGCACAACAAAAGGTACAGCCTGCATGAGCCCGGTTTGACCGGCGTCTGGCCAGACCGGCCCGCGTCCGGACCCATGCCCGTGCATTCCGGCATTCCCGTCCCCCTGTGTGGAGAACTCCCCCGATGAAACGTATTGCTCTGTTCCTGTTGACCAACATCGCCGTGGTGGCGGTGCTGGGCATCGTTGCCAGCCTGCTGGGCGTCAACCGCTATCTCACCGCCAATGGCCTGAATCTGGGCGCCCTGCTGGGCTTTGCCTTCGTGATGGGCTTTGGCGGCGCCATCATTTCGCTGCTGATCTCCAAGCCCATGGCCAAATGGACTTCGGGCGTGCATGTGATCAACGAGCCGCGCAACGCCGACGAGGCCTGGATCGTCAACACCGTGCGCGGCTTTGCCGAAAAGGCCGGCATCGGCATGCCCGAGGTCGGCATCTATGAAGGCGAGCCCAATGCCTTCGCCACCGGCGCCTTCAAGAACTCGGCCCTGGTGGCCGTGTCCACGGGCCTGCTCGAAGGCATGACGCGCGAAGAGGTCGAGGCCGTGATCGGCCACGAAGTGGCCCACGTCGCCAACGGCGACATGGTGACCATGACGCTGATCCAGGGCGTGATGAACACCTTCGTGGTCTTCCTCTCGCGCGTGATCGGCTATGCCGTGGACAGCTTTCTGAGCAAGAACGACGAGGAGCGATCCGGCCCGGGCATAGGCTATATGGTCACGACCCTGGTGCTCGACATCGTGCTGGGCTTTCTGGCTTCCATCATCGTGGCCTGGTTCTCGCGCCAGCGCGAATTCCGTGCCGACGCCGGCGCCGCCCGGCTCATGGGCCGCAAGCAGCCCATGATGAATGCACTGGCGCGCCTGGGCGGCATGCATCCTGGCGAGCTGCCCAAGAGCGTGGCCGCCATGGGCATCACGGGCAATATCGGCAAGCTGTTTTCCACGCACCCGCCCATCGAGGAGCGCATTGCCGCATTGCAAAATGCGCATTGATCGAATGCGTTGATTTGTAAACGGGCGGGGCCATCTTTACCCCTGCTTCACAAGCCCCTGTCAACAACCGGCAGGGGCTTTTCCGTTGAAAGAGCAGGGCGCCTGGGCGCTTTCAAGGAGTTGTCATGCAATCGTCTTCCTCGGTGGATATCCGCCGCTTTCTGCCTGCAATGGCCCTGGCGGGTGCCTGCGCCGTGCTCACCGGCTGCGTGGTGGCGCCGGCCTACCCGGCGTACGAATACGACACCGCCGTGGTGGGCGATGTGTATGCGCCCGTGGCGCCGCCGCCGCTGCAGACCGAGGTGATTCCGGTCGCGCCGTCGCCCGCCTACGTCTGGATCGGCGGCTCCTGGGGCTGGTCGGGCGGAGGCTATCGCTGGAATCCGGGCCGCTGGGCCATGCCGCCGCGCCCCGGTTACGGCTGGCATCCCGGCGGCTGGAACCATGGCCCGCGCGGCTGGCAGGGCCGGGGCGGGCATTGGGGGGCCAGATAAGGTTCCCCCTGAGCCGCTTTGCGGCTTCCCCCTGAGGGGGACGGCGCCCTCGCTGCGGGGCGGCCCTTGCTCGGCGCCCCTGGCATGGGGCGCGCCGGTTTTGCAGGTGGTGCCGCTTTTTTAGGTCGCCGCTTCGGGGGGGGCCGGCTTGCTGCCGGCCTTTTCGAGCAGGAAGTCGATGCAGGTGCGCACGGCGCGCGTCTGGTGGCGGTTGGGCAGGTACAGCAGGTACATGTGCGTGCCGAAGATGCTCAGGCGGTATTCCTGCAGCGTGGTCAGCACCTCGCCGCTGGCCACCTTGTCCTGCACCACATAGTCGGGTACCAGGCCCACGCCCAGGCCCGCGAGAATGCCTTGGCGCAGGAACGGAAAGTGCTCGGAGATCAGCGTGGGCTCCAGCAGCACTTCCTGCCGTTCCATGCCCTGGTAGGCTGAAAGCCGCAGCTGGCGGCCCATGACGCCGGCCGTGATCAGCGGGCTGTTGCGCAGGTCGTAGAGCGTGGCCGGCAGCCCGTGCTGCGCCGCGTATTCGCGCGAGGCGCAGGCCACGTAGCGCACATTGCCCAGGCTGCGCGCGATCACCGACAGCGGCGGTTCCTGGATCACGCGGATGGCGATGTCCACCTCGTCGCGCAGATTGTCGGCGCGGTTCTCGAACAGCACGTCGAGCACGATGCCCGGATACAGGCGCTTGAACTCGATCAGCCAGTCGCTCATCACGATCTGGCCGTAGCCGCTGGGCACGCTGAGGCCCACGCGCCCCTGCATGCCCTGGCCCAGCGAGGTGACGGTCTCGCGCGCGGCCTGCATCTCGTTCTGGATGGTGCGGCCGTGCTCGTACAGGCGCAGGCCCACCTCCGTGGGCTCCGCGCGGCGCGTGGTGCGCTTGACCAGTTGCACGCCCACGGACTTCTCGAGCTGCGTCAGGTGGTAGCTCACGTTGGCGCGCGTCATCTTGAGCTTGCGCGCGGCCTGGCTCAGATTGCCGCTGTCGATGATTTCCACCAGCAGGGTCAGTGCATTCAGATCCACCGCAGTCTCCATTGTTCAAAATTATTTGACGCTCTGTCAATATGACTATGGATTGTAAAGAACCATTGTCGGAATCAGAATGGGCTCTTCCTGTGAAGAGATAACCGGAGACAAGTGCATGAGTTCTGCAGCCGAGGCCCCCGTGGTCCAGACCCGCCGTGACGGCGATGTGCTGGTGGTCAGCATCAACAACCCTCCCGTCAATGCCCTGGGCCAGGCCGTGCGTGCCGGGCTGCTGGCCGCCATCGAGCAGGCCGACGCGGACGCCGCCGTCCGCGCGGTGCTGATCGTGGGCGAGGGCAAGGCCTTCATCGCGGGTGCCGATATCCGTGAATTCGGCAAGCCGGCCGTGCCGCCCTCGCTGCCCGAAGTCTGCAACCGCCTCGAAGCTTCGAACAAGATCGTGGTCGCCGCCATCCATGGCCCGGCCCTGGGCGGTGGCCTGGAAGTGGCCATGTCGGCCCACTACCGCCTGGCCCTTCCGGCTGCCAAGCTCGGCCTGCCCGAAGTCAACCTGGGCCTGCTGCCCGGTGCCGGCGGCACGCAGCGCGCGCCGCGCCTGATGGGCGTGCAGGCCGCCGCCGAGCTGATGCTCAGCGGCAAGCACCTGTCGGCCAAGGCCGCCCAGGCCGCCGGCCTGGTGGACAAGCTGGTGGAGGGCAATGACGCCCTGGCAGCCGGCCTGGCCTATGCGAATGAACTGCTGGCGCAGAACGCCCGGCCGCGCCGCACGCGCGATATCGCTATTGCCACAACTGAGGAGACTCGGGCCGCCGCGCTGGCCGAACTCGACGCACTGGCTGCCGAGACCGCCAAGAAGAGCCGCGGCCTGTTCTCGCCGCTCAAGATCATCGAATGCGCACGCGCCGCCGTGGAGCTGCCGTTCGACCAAGGCCTGGCCCGGGAGCGCGCGCTGTTCACCGAATGCCTGAACAGCCCGCAGCGCGCCGGCCTGGTCCACGCCTTCTTCGCCGAGCGCGAAACCGCCAAGATTCCCGAAGCCAAGGCCGCTGCGCCGCGCCATTTCGCCAAGATCGCCGTGATCGGCGGCGGCACCATGGGTGCGGGCATCACGGTCTCGGCCCTGGATGCCGGCCTCGCGGTGACCATGATCGAGCGCGACGCCGAGTCCATCGCACGCGGCCAGGCCAATGTGGAAAAGGTCTACAACGGCCTGATCGCCAAAGGCCGCATGACCGAGGAGGCCAAGGCTGCCATCATGGCGCGCTACACGCCCAGCACCAGCTATGACTCCATCGCGGATGTCGATCTGGTGATCGAAGCCGTGTTCGAAGACCTCGAAGTCAAGAAGGCCGTTTTCAAGGAGCTGGACCGCGTCTGCAAGAGCGGCGCCGTGCTGGCCACCAACACCTCCTATCTGGACATCGACGCCATCGCCGCCGCCACTTCGCGCCCGCAGGACGTGATCGGCCTGCACTTCTTCAGCCCGGCCAACATCATGAAGCTGCTGGAGATCGTGGTGCCGGCCAAGGTCGCGCCCGACGTGGTGACCACGGCCTTCGAGCTGGCCAAGAAGATGAAGAAGGTGCCCGTGCGCGCCGGCGTCTGCGACGGCTTCATCGGCAACCGTATCCTGGCCGTGTACAAGCAGGCTGCCGACTACATCATGGAAGACGGCGCCTCGCCTTACGAGATCGACGAGGCCGTGCGGGCTTTTGGCTACCCCATGGGGCCGTTCCAGGTCACCGACCTGGCCGGCGGCGACATCGGCTGGGCCACGCGTAAGCGCCGCGCGGCCACGCGCGATCCCAAGGCCCGCTATGTGGAAGTGGCCGACCGCGTCTGCGAGAACGGCTGGTTCGGCCAGAAGACGGGCCGTGGCTTCTACCTCTACCCGCAAGGCGCCCGCGTGGGTCAGGCCGACCCCGAGGTGCTGGCCATCGTCGATGCCGAGCGCGCCAGGAAGGGCGTGGTGCCGCGCAAGTTCACGGCCGACGAGATCATGCGCCGCTACATGGCCGCCATGGTCAACGAAGGCGCCAAGGTGCTGGAAGAGGGCATTGCCCTGCGTCCGCTCGATATCGACGTGACCTTCCTGTCCGGCTACGGCTTCCCGCGCTGGCGCGGCGGCCCCATGAAGTGGGCCGACATGGCCGGCCTGCCCAAGGTGCTGGCCGACATCGAAGAGTTCGCCAAGGAAGACGCGCTGTTCTGGAAGCCGGCGCCCCTGCTGCAAAAGCTGGTGGCCGAAGGCAAGGACTTCGACAGCCTGAATAAAGCCTGAATCCCCCTGAGCCGCTTTGCGGCTTCCCCCCCCAGGGGGACGGCAACTTCGCCGCGAGGCGGCTCTTGCTGGTTGCCCCTGGGTTGGGCTCTGCCGGTTTTGCAGGCCATTGCCGTTTTCCAGGTTTGGAAAAAATAGGAGCTGTCTTCGATTGATCGATAAGTGATTCAAATAGAAAAATATCTGAGTTACTTATGAACAGAGCGAATACAGCTATCAAAAAGACAGAAGAATTTCCCAGAGACAAGAATCGAACATGCGCGAAGCCGTCATCGTTTCCACCGCCCGCACGCCCCTGACCAAGTCGCATCGCGGCGAGTTCAACGTCACGCCCGCCGCCCAGCTGGCGGCCTTCTCGGTCAAGGCCGCGGTCGAGCGCTCGGGGATCGATCCGGCCATGATCGAGGACCTGATCCTGGGCTGCGGCAACCCCGACGGCTTCCAGGGCCGCAACCTGGGCCGCCAGGCCGTGCTGCGCGCCGAGCTGCCGCTGTCCATCGCCGGCACCACCATCACGCGCTACTGCGCCTCGGGCCTGCAGTCCATCGCCGTGGCGGCGGGCCGCATCGTGGCCGAGGGGGTGGACGCCATGATCGCCGGCGGCGTGGAGACCATCTCGGGCATCCGCGCCGGCAACAACCTGCCCACCGACATGGACCCCTGGCTGGTCGAGCACAAGACCGCGCTGTACATGGCCATGATCGACACGGCCGACATCGTGGCCAAGCGCTACGGCATCAGCCGCGAGGACCAGGACGTGTTCTCGCTGCAAAGCCAGCAGCGCACGGCCGCCGCCCAGGCTGCCGACCTGTTCAAGGACGAAATCATCGCCTGCGCCACGCGCATGGCCGAGAAGAACAAGGACACCGGCGAGGTCACCTACCGCGACGTGGTGGCCACCAAGGACAATTGCAACCGTGCCTCGACCACGCTCGAAGGCCTGGCCAAGCTGGAGCCGGTCAAGGGCGCAGGCAACTTCATCACGGCCGGCAATGCCTCGCAGCTGTCCGACGGCTCCAGCGCCTGCGTGCTGATGGAAGCCCGGCAGGCCGAGCGCCTGGGCCTCAAGCCCCTGGGCGCCTTCCGTGGTTTTGCCGTGGCCGGCTGCGAGCCCGACGAGATGGGCATAGGCCCGGTGTTCGCGGTCCCGAAGCTGCTGGCGCGCCACGGCCTCAAGGTCGAGGACATAGCCCTGTGGGAGCTCAACGAAGCCTTTGCCTCGCAGGCCCTGTACTGCCAGCGCCAACTGGGCATTCCCAACGAACGCCTGAACGTCAACGGCGGTGCCATCTCCATCGGCCACCCCTTCGGCATGACGGGCGCGCGCCTGGCCGGCCACATCCTGCTGGAGGGCCGGCGCCGCAAGGCCAAGGACCCGTCGGTGAAGTGGGGCGTGGTGACCATGTGCATTGCCGGCGGCATGGGCGCGGCGGGCCTGTTCGAGATTTTTTGATACCCCCTGAGGCGCTGCGCGCCTTCCCCCTGAAGGGGGACGACAGCTTCGCTGCGGGGCGGCCCTTGCTCGCTGTCTCTCGCTTGGAGGGCGCCAGTTTCAGGGATTGGGTACGGTGCGCAACGCGCCATGGATTACCGAGGAAATAGCAATGGATTTGCAATTTACGAACGAAGAGCTGGCCTTCCGCGATGAAGTGCGGGCCTTCCTCAAGGACGAGCTGCCCGAGGAGCTGGCGCACAAGGTCAGGAACGGCCTGCGCCTGAGCAAGCAGGACATGGAGCGCTGGCACGCCATCCTCAACGAGCGCGGCTGGCTGGCCAACCATTGGCCCGAGCAGTACGGCGGCCCGGGCTGGAGCGCGGTGCAGAAATTCATCTTCGAGCACGAGTGCGCATTGGCCGGCACCCCGCGCATCGTGCCATTCGGCCTGTCCATGCTGGGCCCGGTGCTGATCAAGTACGGCAACGAGCAGCAGAAGAACTACTGGCTGCCGCGCATCCTGGACGGTGCCGACTGGTGGTGCCAGGGCTATTCGGAGCCGGGCTCGGGTTCGGACCTGGCCTCGGTCAAGACGACTGCCGTGCGCGATGGTGACCACTACATCGTCAACGGCCAGAAGACCTGGACCACGCTGGGCCACCACGCCAACATGATCTTCTGCCTGGTGCGCACCAACAAGGAAGTCAAGGCCCAGGCCGGCATCAGCTTCCTGCTGGTCGACATGAACACGCCCGGCGTGGAAGTGCGCCCCATCATCACGCTGGATGGCGAGCACGAGGTCAACGAGGTGTTCTTCACCGACGTCAAGGTGCCCGTCGAAAACCTCGTGGGCGAGGAGAACAAGGGCTGGACCTATGCCAAGTACCTGCTGACCTACGAGCGCACCAACATCGCGGGCGTGGGCTTCTCGGTGGCCAGCCTCGAAAAGCTCAAGGTGGTGGCCGACCGCGTGCAGTGCAACGGCAAGCCACTGTCGCAGGACCCGCTGTTCGCGGCGCGCCTGGCCAAGGTCGAGATCGACCTGGAGAACATGAAGACCACCAATCTGCGCGTGATCGCCGCCGTGGCCGGTGGCGGCGTGCCCGGCGCGGAAAGCTCCATGCTCAAGATCAAGGGCACGGAAATCCGCCAGGAGCTGCTGTCGCTGACGCGCCGCGCCATGGGGCCGTATGCCGCGCCCTTCATCGAGGAAGCGCTGCACGCCGGCTACGGCGAGCCGGCCATCGGCGACGAGGCCGCCGCAGCGGCCGCCGCCTCCTACTTCAACTACCGCAAGCTGTCCATCTTCGGCGGCTCCAACGAAATCCAGAAGAACATCATCTCGAAGATGATCCTGGGCCTCTGATCCGGCAAGGAAAACGGAATATGAACTTCGAACACACCGAAGACCGCCGCATGCTGGCGGACAGCCTGAACCGCTTTGTCTCCGAGCAGTACGCCATCGAGGCGCGCAACCGGCTGGCCTATGGCGCCGAAGGCCATAGCCCGCAGCTCTACGGCCAGTTCGCCGAGCTGGGCGCCATCGGCGCGCTGTTCCCCGAGGAGGTGGGCGGCTTTGGCGGCAAGGGCTTCGACATCAGCGTGATCTTCGAATGCCTGGGCCGCGGCCTGGTGGCCGAGCCGCTGCTGGGCGCGCTGGTCGTGGGCCAGGCACTGGTGCAGGCGTTGGTGCAGGCCGGCAGCGATGCGCAGCAGCAACAGCTCGAAGGCATCATCGCCGGCACCACCCTGGCGGCACTGGCGCATGACGAGCCGGGCAGCCATTACGAGCTGAACAACGTGTCCACCACGGCCAAACGTGATGGCGACGGCTGGGTGATCGAGGGCGCCAAGGGCGTGGTGGCCTTTGGCGAGAAGGCCGACCTGCTGCTGGTCTCGGCCCGCACCTCGGGCCGCCAGTTCGACGCGCAAGGCATCAGCCTGTTCCTGGTGCCCGGCGACGCCCCCGGCATTGCCAGGCGCGGCTACAACCGCCTCGAAGGCGGCCGCGCTGCCGAGCTGCGTTTCGACCAGGTGCGCGTGGGCGCCGATGCGCTGCTCTCTGGCGAAGGCCTGGGCCATGGCGTGCTCGAGCGCATCGCCGGCTACGGCGTGCTGGCGCTGGCCGCGGAAGCCGTGGGCGCCATGGACGTGGCCAAGGACCAGACGCTGGAATACCTGCGCACGCGCAAGCAGTTCGGCGTGGCCATCGGCACCTTCCAGGCCTTGCAGCACCGCATGGCCGATCTGCTGCTCGAAGTCGAGCAGGCGCGTTCGGCCGTGATCAACGCCGCCGCCGCCATCGATGAAGACGACGTGCTGGCGCGCGAGAAGGCGCTGGCCGCCGCCAAGGTCAGCATAGGCCGCATCGGCACGCTGGTGGCCGAGGAAAGCATCCAGATGCATGGCGGCATCGGCATGACCTGGGAGCTGCCGCTGGCCCACTATGCCAAGCGCCTGGTGATGATCGACCACCAGTTCGGTGACGAGGACCACCACCTGGCGCGATACATCGCACTGAACCAGCAACGTTGATCGAGGAAGCTGCAATGAGCGAAGCCCTGCTGACCCGCCGCGAAGGCGCCGTGCTGGTCCTGTCCAACAACAACGTGGCGGCGCGCAATGCGCTGTCGCCGGAGTTCTATGCGGCCGTGACGGCCGCGCTGCGCGAGGCGGCTGCCGATCCGACGGTCGGCGCCATCGTGCTCACGGGCGAAGGCGGCCACTTCTGCGCGGGCGGCGATTTGCGCCAACTGGCCAAGCGCCGCGAGCTGCCCATGCAAGAGCGCCGCGCCAAGCTCGAAGGCCTGCACGACCTGATCCGCAGCGTGCGCGACTGCCCCAAGCCGGTGATCGCCGCCGTCGAGGGCGCGGCCGCCGGCGCCGGCCTGTCGCTGGCCCTGGCCTGCGACATGCTGGTGGCGGCGAAGAACGCCGTGTTCTCGGTGGCCTACGTGAAGGTGGGGCTGACGCCCGACGGCGGCGCCACGGCCTTCCTGGCCGAGTTCGTCTCGCGCCAGGTGCTGACCGAGCTGTGCCTGACCGGCGAGCGCATCAGCGGCGAGCGCCTGCATGCGCTGGGCCCGGTCAACCGCCTGGCCGAGCCGGGCCAGGCCCAGGCCGATGCCATCGCGCTGGCCGGCCAGATCGCCGGCGGCCCCGAGCAGGCCACGGCCCGCATCAAGGACCTGTGCCGCCAGGCGCCGCGCAACACGCTGGAAGAGCAGCTGGAGCTGGAAGCGCAATACATGGTGCGTTCGCAGGAGACCGAAGAGTCGCGCGAAGGCATTGGCGCCTTCCTCGAAAAGCGCGCGCCCGACTTCACCCAGTTGCGGCGCTGAACAAGATCTCCCTGAGCCGCCGGACGGCCAGGGCATATGACATGCATGGCGCCGCAAGGCGCCGATTCCGGAATTTCAAGGAGACAAGCCCATGGCCACCAACGAGCCGACCCAGGACATCGATTTCCCGCTGGAGGGAGTGCGGGTGCTCGATCTTTCGCGCGTTTTCGCCGGGCCCATGTGCGCCATGGTGCTGGCCGATTTCGGCGCCGAAGTGGTCAAGGTCGAACATCCGGGCCGCGGCGACGATACGCGCGACTGGGGCATACGCATCGGCAAGACCGAGACCACCTACTACAACAGCATGAACCGCAACAAGCGGTCCATCACCATCGATCTGCAAAGCCCCGAGGGCCTGAAGATCATCCACGAGCTGCTGCCGCAGTTCGACGTGGTCATCCACAATTTCAAGACCGGCGGCGCCGAGAAGCTGGGCCTGGGCTACGAGCAGCTCAAGGCCATCAAGCCCGACCTGATCTATTGCGCCGTGGCCGGCTATGACAGCAGCGGACCCGAAGCCAAGCGCCCCGGCTACGACCTCGTGATCCAGGGCGAGGCCGGCCTCATGGCGCTGAACGGCGAAGCCGGCACGCCGCCGCTGAAGTTCGGCGTGGCGGTGGTCGATCTGATGACCGGCATGTATGCGGCCCAGGCCATCCTGGCGGCGCTGTTCCAGCGCGGCAAAACCGGCAAGGGCCGATTGATCGAGATGGCGCTGTACGACTGCGGCCTCACGGTCGCCGGCTACTACGGGCTCGACGCGCTGCAGCTGGGCCACGACCCCGAGCGCTACGGCAACGCCCACCCGTCCATCGTGCCCTATGGCATGTACGAGGCGGCCGACGGCCCGCTGATCATCGCCGTGGGCAACAACGCCCAGTTCGACAAATTCTGCCGCCAGGTGGTCGAACGCCCCGACATCGTCGAGGACCCGCGCTACGCCACCAACGTGAACCGCGCCAAGAACCGCCTGGAGCTGTCGCCCATGCTCAAGGAGCTGATCCGTGCCTTCCCGCGCGATCTGCTGCTCGAGCGCCTGAAGGCAGCCGGCATCCCCTGCGGCAGGGTGGCCGGGCTGCACGAGGCCCTGACCAGCGAGCGCACGCAGCGCGGCCGCCTGGTGCAGGAAATGCCCCATCCCGTGGTCGGCACCACGCCGGTGTTCGCGCCGCCGTACCGCCTGGACGGCCGGCGCCTGCCCATCCGCAATGCACCGCCCACGCTGGGCGAGGGCACGCGCGAGGTGCTGCAAAAGCTCTTGTCGCTGAGCGATGCGCAGCTGCAGGCCCTCAAGGAACAGGGCGTGCTGACGCTGCCCGAGGATTGATATCACACGCCAGCGCTTGCGCCGCAAGCCGCACCAAGACGGCAGGGCGCGGGCCGAACAAAAACAGGAGACAAGCCATGAACCATACCCTCACGCGCCGCGACATGCTGCAGGGGCTGGCCGCCGTCGGTGGCGGCGGCCTGCTGGGCAGCAGCGCCATCGCCCAGACCGCCAAGCCGGCCTGGCCCCACAAGCCCATCCGCGTGGTCGTGCCTTTCAATGCGGGCGGTGCCACCGACATCATCGCCCGCACCGTGGGCGAGGTGCTGGCCAAGCGCCTAGGCCAGCCCGTGGTCGTCGACAACAGGGGCGGTGCCGCCGGCATCCTGGGCACGGATGCCGTGGCCAAGGCGCAGCCCGACGGCCATACGCTGCTGGTGTCGCTGAGCACCTCGATGCTGATCAACCAGTTCCTCTACACCAAGCTGCCCTACAACCCGCAAAAGGACCTGGCGCTGGTCAGCCAGATTGCGGCGGCGCCGGTCACGCTGGTGGTGCACCCCTCGGTGCCTGCCAGCAACATGAAGGAACTGCTGGCCTATGTGAAGGCCAACAAGGGCAAGCTGTCCTATGGCTCTTGGGGCGTGGGCTCGTATGCCCACCTGGCCGGGGCCTACATGAGCAAGACCATGGGCGCCGACATGACCCATGCGGCCTACAAGGGCGAGGCGCCCATGATCCAGGAGCTGATCGGCGGCCAGCTGCAGCTGTGCTTCTCCAGCGCGCTCAACACCAAGCCCTTCATCGAATCGGGCCGGCTCAAGGCCATTGGCGTGACCGGCAAGCAGCGCATGGAAATCCTGCCCAAGCTGCCCACGATCCACGAACAGGGCGTGACCGACGATGCCTACTCCATCTTCGGCTGGGTGGCCATGGGCGCGCCCGCGGGCACGCCCAGGGAGATCGTGGATCAGCTCTATGCCCACTTGCGCGAGATCGGCAAGGACCCCAGGGTGCTGGAGCGCATCGTCGGCGCCGGCTTCATGCCCATGATGAACAGCCCTGAGGCCTTCCGCGAGAACTACCAGCGCGACATGCTCATCTGGAAGTCGCTGGTGGAGGCGGCCGACGCAAAGCTGGACTAACCCCCTGAGCCGCTGCGCGGCTTCCCCCAAGGGGGACGACGGCCTTTGCCGCGGGGCGGCCCTTGCTGGCCGTCTCTAGTTTGGCGATGTGTAGCGCCAGAAACATTTACAGATGACAGGAGACCTTTTCATGCACTACCTCAGTACTCGACGCGCCATGCTGGCCATGGCTGCGGCCCCGCTGCTGGCGGGCGTGGCCGGCAGCGTTCTGGCGCAGCAGTCCGGCTGGCCCGACAAGCTGGTCAAGCTGGTCGTGCCGTTCCCCGCGGGCGGCCCCACCGACACGGCCTCGCGCATCGTGGGCCAGAAGCTGGGCGAGCGCCTGGGCCAGACCGTGGTGGTGGACAACCGCCCCGGTGCCTCGGGCTCCATTGCCGCAGCCCAGGTCATCAAGGGCGCGCATGACGGCTATACGCTGATGACGCTGGCCACGCCCACGCTGCTGGCCCCGCATCTGTACAAAAAAGCCGGCTACGACAGCGCCAAGGACTTCGTGCCCGTGGCCATGTTCTACGACCTGCCCATCGTCATCGTGGTCAACCCCCGGCTGCTGCCCGAGGTGACGGATCTGCAAAAGCTCATCCAGCACGCGAAGGCGGAAAAAGTGCCGATGAACTACACCAGCGCGGGCAACGGCAGCTTCGGCCACCTGAGCATGGAGCTGCTCAAGCAGGTGGGCGGCTTCGACATGCAGCATGTGCCCTACAAGGGCAGCGCCCCGGCCATCACCGACACCATCGGCGGCCAGGTGCCGGTGATGTTCTCCGACCTCATCGCCGCGCTGCCCCACATCCAGTCCGGCAAGCTGCGCGCCATCGCCGTGGGCTCGCCCCAGCGCGTGAGCACGCTGCCCGAGGTCAAGACCGTGGCCGAGCAGGGCTTCAAGGGCTATGAGGCCGTGTCCTGGGGCGGCGTCGTCGCGCCTCCTGGCACGCCCAAGGCCGTGGTCGACCGCGTGGCAGGCGAGATCAAGCAGATCCTGGCCGACAGGCAGGTGCAGGACCGCATGGCGGGAGCGGGGGCCTTGGTCCACTTCGAGGATCCCGTGGCCTTTGGCGCGCGCATCCGCCAGGACTACGCCAAGTGGGGCCAGCTGATACGCGACAAAGGCATTGCATCGGAGTAAGACCTATGAAGACACGCATCACCGAACTCTTCGGCATAGCGCATCCCATCATCCAGGGCGGCATGCACCATGTCGGCCTGGCCGAGCTGGCCTCGGCGGTTTCCAACGCCGGCGGGCTGGGCATCATCACGGGCCTGACCCAGCGCACGCCCGAGCTGCTGGCGCGCGAGATTGCGCGCTGCCGCGAGATGACGGACAAGCCCTTCGGCGTGAACCTGACCTTTCTGCCTTCGGTCAACCCGCCCGACTATCCGGGCTACGTCAAGGCCATCATCGACGGCGGCGTGAAGATCGTCGAGACGGCAGGCAACAATCCGCAGAAGTGGCTGCCGGCGCTGAAAGATGCCGGCATCAAGGTCATCCACAAGTGCACCTCGGTGCGCCATGCGCTCAAGGCCGAAGCCATCGGCTGCGATGCCATCAGCGTGGACGGCTTCGAATGCGGCGGCCACCCGGGCGAGGACGACATCCCCAACTTCATCCTGCTGCCGCGCGCGGCCGAAGAGCTCAAGATCCCGTTCGTCGCCTCGGGCGGCATGGCCGACGGCCGCTCGCTGGTGGCCGCACTGGCGCTGGGCGCCGAGGGCATGAACATGGGCACGCGCTTCATTGCCACGCAGGAAGCCCCGGTGCACGAGAACGTGAAGCAGGCCATCGTCGCGGCCAGCGAGCTCGACACCCGCCTCGTGATGCGCCCGCTGCGCAACACCGAGCGCGTGCTGACCAACCCTGCCACCGAACGCCTGCTGCAAAAGGAGCGTGAACTGGGCTCGGCCATCACATTCCAGGACATCCTGCCCGAGGTGGCCGGCGTCTACCCGCGCATCATGCAGCAGGGCGAAATGGACGCGGGTGTCTGGTCCTGCGGCATGGTCGCGGGCCTGATCCGCGACGTGCCCACCGTGCAGCAGCTCATCGATTCCATCATGGCCCAGGCCAATGCCCTCATCTCCGAGCGCCTGGCCGGAGTGCTCCGTTAACTTTTCAGCAAGGAAACCCAGAATGAAAATTCTCGTACCCGTCAAGCGCGTGGTGGACTACAACGTCAAAGTCCGCGTCAAATCGGACGGCACCGGTGTGGACATCGCCAACGTCAAGATGAGCATGAACCCCTTTGACGAAATCGCCGTCGAGGAAGCCGTGCGCCTGAAGGAAAAAGGCATCGCCACCGAAGTCATCGCCGTCTCCTGCGGCGTGGCCCAGTGCCAGGAAACCCTGCGCACCGCCATGGCCATCGGCGCCGACCGCGGCATCCTGGTCGAAACCAACGAAGAGCTGCAGCCCCTGGCCGTGGCCAAGCTGCTCAAGGCCCTGGTCGACAAGGAGCAACCCGGCCTCGTCATCCTGGGCAAGCAGGCCATCGACGACGACGCCAACCAGACCGGCCAGATGCTGGCGGCGCTGGCCGAGCTGCCCCAGGCCACCTTCGCCTCCAAGGTCGAAGTGTCCGGCGACAAAGTGAATGTCATCCGTGAAGTCGACGGCGGCCTGGAAACCCTGAGCCTGTCCATGCCTGCGGTCATCACCACCGACCTGCGCCTGAACGAGCCGCGCTACGTCACGCTGCCCAACATCATGAAGGCCAAGAAAAAGCCGCTGGACACCGTCAAGCCCGAAGAGCTGGGCGTGGACGTGGCCCCGCGCCTGAAGACCCTCAAAGTCTCCGAGCCGCCCAAGCGCGGCGCCGGCGTCAAGGTGCCGGACGTCGCCACCCTGGTGGCCAAGCTGAAAAACGAAGCCAAAGTGATCTAAGGAAGACAGAGACATGACATCCCTCGTAATCGCAGAACACGACAACGCTTCCATCAAGAGCGCCACGCTCAACACCGTCACGGCCGCGGTGGCCTGCGGCGGCGACGTGCACGTGCTGGTCGCCGGCGAGAACGCCGGCGCCGCAGCCGCAGCCGCGGCCCAGATCGCGGGCGTGGCCAAGGTCATCCATGCCGACGGCGCTAGCCTCAAGGACGGCCTGGCCGAGAACCTGGCTGCCCAGGTATTGGCCATCGCTGGCAACTACAGCCACCTCCTGTTCCCCTCGACCGCCTCGGGCAAGAACGCCGCGCCCCGCGTGGCCGCCAAGCTCGACGTGGCCCAGATCAGCGACATCACCAAGGTGGACAGCCCCGACACCTTCGAGCGGCCCATCTACGCGGGCAACGCCATCGCCACCGTGCAAAGCAGCGATGCCGTCAAGGTGCTGACCGTGCGCACCACCGGGTTTGATGCCGCTGCGGCCACCGGAGGCGCCGCTGCCGTCGAAACCGTGGCCGCGGCCGCCGACAGCGGCCAGAGCCGCTTCGTGGGCCGTGAAGTCACCAAGAACGACCGGCCCGAGCTGACGGCGGCCAAGATCATCGTCTCGGGCGGCCGCGCGCTGGGCTCGGCCGAAAAATTCCAGGAAATCATGACCCCGCTGGCCGACAAGCTGGGCGCGGCCATCGGCGCCAGCCGTGCGGCGGTGGATGCGGGCTACGCGCCCAACGACCTGCAGGTGGGCCAGACGGGCAAGATCGTGGCGCCGCAGCTGTACGTGGCCTGCGGCATCTCGGGGGCGATCCAGCACCTGGCGGGCATGAAGGACTCGAAAGTGATCGTGGCGATCAACAAGGACCCGGAGGCGCCGATCTTCTCGGTGGCGGACTATGGGCTGGAGGCCGATCTGTTCCAGGCCGTGCCCGAAATGGTCCAGGCACTCTAATCAGAAGCACCCTCTGAGCCGCTGCGCGGCTTCCCCCTCTCTCGCTTTGCGGGAGGGGGACGACGCCCTCGCTGCGGGGCGGCGGGGCCGCCTAGGCCCTTGCTCGGCGTCCCTGGCATGGGCTACGCCGGTTTTATGAGATACGTCAGTAGATAGAGGCATGCGCAGAACATGCCCGGCCCAGCGATGGCTGGCAAAGCCATCGCCTTGATGACAAGGAGACCGAGATATGAAAACGACCATGGGCCGCCGCAAGCTGCTGGCCCTGGCTGCAGGCGGTATCGCCGCAGCTGCCGGAGCTCCGGCTTCGGCGCAGGAATTTCCGAACAAGCCGATCACGCTGATCGTGCCCTTCCCGGCGGGCGGCTCCACCGACCGCCATATGCGCACGCTGGCCGATCTCGCCGGCAAGCAGCTGGGCCAGCCCATCATCGTCGAGAACAAGCCCGGCGCCGGCGGCACCTTGGGCCCGGGCACGATGGCGCGCACGGCCAAGCCCGACGGCTACACCATCACCCAGTTCCCCATGTCCATGCTGCGCATGGCGCACATGCAGAAGACAGCCTGGAACCCGGTCACGGACTTCACCTACATCATCGGCGTCTCGGGCTATACCTTCGGCTTCACGGTGCGCTCGGACTCGCCCTACAAGACCTTCAACGACTACATCGCGGCGGCGCGCAAGAGCCCCGGAGCGGTCGACTATGGCTCCACCGGCGCGGGATCGTCGCCGCACCTGCTGATGGAGGAGCTGGCCGAGAACGCCAAGGTCAAGCTCAACCATGTGCCGTTCAAGGGCAACGCCGATCTGCAACAGGCGCTGCTGGGCGGCCATGTCTCGGCGCAAAGCGATGCCTCGGGTTGGGACAAATACGTGGATGGCGGCCAGATGCGGCTGCTGATGACCTTTGGCGAAAAGCGCACCCAGCGCTGGCCCCAGGTGCCCACGGCCAAGGAACTGGGCTATGGCGTGGTCTCGACCTCGCCCTACGGCCTGGTCGGTCCCAAGGGCATGGACCCCGCCGTCGTGAAGAAGCTGCACGACGCGTTCAAGAAGGCCATGGAAGACCCGCGCCATGCGGAGGTGCTGGCCCAGCTCAACCAGGACGCCTGGTACCGCTCCGGCGCCGATTATGCGCAGTGGGCCAGGGAGGCTTTCGCCAAGGACAAGGCGTTGATCGAGCGCCTGGGCCTGGCCGCCAAGTAATCCGGTTTCGATGAAAACCCGCTGAAACCATTGACTGACAAGCGCGAGCAGCCCTCGATATCGCATCAATGTTGCAGCGCTTCATTCACCCGATGCGGTACTCCCGCATCCCCACAGGAGATAAGCATGCAACGCCGCCTTTTCAACGCAGTCCTGGCCTGCGCCGCAGCCCTGGGGGCTGCCGGCGCCCAGGCCCAGGCCGACTACCCGAACCAGACCGTCACCATCATCGTGCCCTTTGCGCCCGGCGGCACCACCGACGTGGTGGGCCGCGCGCTGGCCACCAGCCTGACCAGGCAGCTCAAGCAATCCGTGATCGTGGAGAACAAGCCCGGAGCGGGCGGCACGCAGGGCGTGGTGGACATGCAGCGCGCCAAGCCCGATGGCTACCGGCTCACCATGGTGCCGGTCGGCGTCTTCCGCCAGCCCTATGTGCAAAAGACCCAGTACGACCCGATCCGCGACCTGACCTACATCGCCTCGTTCACGGCCTACGACTTCATCCTCGCGGTGGCGGCCGATTCGCCGTTCAAGTCCCTGAAGGACGTGGTGGACTATGCCAAGGCCCACAAGGAGGGTCTGGACTACGGCACGCCGGGCAAGTTCACGGGCAACCAGGTGGCCATGGCACTGCTGGGCAAGGCCGCGGGCGCGCCGTTCACGCATGTGCCCTACAAGGGCGACTCCGAAGCCATCACCGCCTTGCTGGGCGGCCATGTGAAGACCATGGTCAGCACCAATGGCATTCTGAATTTCATGGAAACGGGCAAGGTCCGTGCGCTGGCGGTTGCGGCCGACAAGCGCCCTCCGGCCTTTGCCAACGTGCCCACCTTCAAGGAAGCCGGCTACGACGTGGTCGTGCCTTCGCCGCTGGGCCTGGCCGGACCCAAGGGCCTGCCCATGCCCATCGTGCAAAAGCTCGATGCCGCCGTGAAGGCCGCGCTGGACGACCCCGAGATGCAGCGCGTGATCAAGACCTACGGCATCCGCACCGACTACCGCGACCACCAGGCCTATGCCGAGTTCGCGCGCAGGAATTTCGAGGCGGAAAAGAGCATCGTGCAATCCCTGAACCTGAATGATTGACCCCCTGTGTCGCTGCGCTCCTTCCCGTGGCACGTCACCCCCTCTCTCTTCGGGAGGGGGACGACAGCCACGCGGCGGGGGCGGCCCCTGCTCGCTGTCCCTGGTTTGGGCTCTGCCGGTTTTGAGGGCTGGGCGCAGCACACGGGATACGGAGAAATGAAATGGGTATTCTGGTCAACATCCATCCGAGCATGGGCGCGTCCATCGCGGCCGCGCTGCGTTCCACGGCTCCCGGCGAAACCGTCTGGGAGCACCGCGACCAGGCCGTGGCCGGTGAGGTCGAGGCCATGCTGGCCTGGAGCCTCAAGCCTGGCGTGCTGGGCAATTATCCGAACCTGAGGCTGCTGTTTGCCCCCAGCGCGGGCGTGGACAAGCTGCTGGTGCCCGACATCCCCGCCGGCCTGCCCGTGGTGCGCACCGTCGATCCCCAGCAGCACGTGGAGATCGCCCAGTACGTGCTGGGCACGGCGCTGCGCCATACGCGCGAGTTCGAGCTGTTCGCCGCCCAGCAACGGGACGGCCAGTGGCTGCGCCGCCCGGTACGCGCGGCCGCGCAATGCCGCGTGGGCATTCTGGGCCTGGGCGAAGTGGGGCGCTTTGTGGCAGGCGCCATGCAGGCCGTGGGCTACCCCGTGGCCGGCTGGAGCCGCAGCAGCCGGGACCTGCCCGGCATCGCCACCCACAGCGGGCCGCAGGGGCTGCTGGTCATGCTGGCGCAGACCGACATCCTGGTCTGCGCGCTGCCGCTGACGCCCGAGACGCGCGAGCTGCTGAACCGCCAGACGCTGTCGCTGTTGCCGCGGGGCGCCTACTTCATCAACGTGGGGCGCGGCGAGCAGGTCGTGGAGGACGATCTGCTGGCCTTGCTCGACGAAGGCCATCTGGCCGGCGCCGCCCTCGACGTGCTGCGCGAGGAGCCGCCCGGCCCCGACAATCGGGCCTGGCATCATCCCAAGGTGTTCGGCACGCCGCACATCGCGGCCCAGGCCTCGGCCGAAACCATTGCCGGCCAGTGCCTGGAAAGCCTGAACCGTCTGCGCGCGGGCCAGAGAGCGCTCAACGCCGTGGACCTCGGCAGAGACTATTGACGCTCGCGGCCTTGCCGGCCTGTTCGACATTTCCCAGGCTCCGCCGCGCCGGCATGCGGCGCGGGCAACGACAACAAAGAGAGATAACCATGACACACACTGTTTCCCGCCGCACGTTCATCGGCGCGGCTGCGGCCGGCGCCGCCATGCTGTCGCCCGCGATCCGGGCGCAAGGCGCCTGGCCCAACAAGCCCATTCGCGTCATCGTGCCCTACACGGCCGGCGGCTTTACCGACCAGATGGCCCGGCTGTTGCAGGCGGGCCTGCAAAAGGCCCTGGGCCAGCCCATCATCGTGGAGAACAAGCCGGGGGCGAACAGCATCATCGGCGTCGACCAGATCGCCAAGTCGGCGCCCGACGGCTACACCTTCGGCGTGGTGATCGCGGCCTATGCGGCCAATACCACGCTCTATCCCAAGCTGCCCTACAACCCGAAGAAGGATCTGACCGGCGTATCGCTGATGGGCGTTTCGCCGCTGGTGGCGGCCGTGGCCACCAATGCGCCGTTCAAGACCACGCAGGAGCTGATCGCCTATGCCAGGGCCCATCCGGGCCAGGTGGGCTTCGGCTCGTCGGGCAACGGCTCCAGCGCCCACCTGACCACCGAGCTGATGAAGCTGCTGACCAAGACCGACATGACCCATGTGCCGTACAAGGGCGCGGCACCGGCGCTCAGCGACCTGATGGGCGGGCAGATTCCGCTGTTCCTCGATCCTCCGCCCAATCTGATCCAGCCGGCCAAGGCCGGCCGCATCCGCCTGATCGGCGTGGCCAGCGACAAGCGCCTGACCGCATTGCCCGATGTGCCCACGTTTGCCGAGCAGGGCATTCCCGAGCTCATGGGCAGCACCTGGGCCGCGATGATCGCCCCGGCCGGCGTGCCGCGCGAGATCGTGCAACGCATGTCCGCCGAGGTGGCGCGCATCATCCGCAGCCCCGAAGTCGCCCAGCGCCTGGAGCAGACCATGGGCACCTTTGCCGAAGGCTCCACGCCCGAGGAATGCGACCGCTTCATCGCGGCCGAGACGGCCAAGTGGGGCAAGGTGATCCGCGAGGCCAAGGTGACGGTGGATTAGCACTCCTGAGATCCCGACAGCGCCGAAGGTGCTTCGCCAGGCGTCTTAGCGTCCGCCGGGCCCGAGTCCGATCCCGAGCCCACGGGCGCGGATTCGGTCAATGGCGGCGTGGGAGGCGGCGTGGATTGTGCGTAGGTGCCAAGACTGAAAAGCAGGCTTCCCAGACTGGCGAGAAAAGCTTTGTTCAATGGCGGCTGCATGCTGGGCCTTCTGGCGGCAGATGGGGCATCTGCACCAAGCCGCAAGGACGGTAGCCGTTACCGCGTGGGCCGCAGGACTCTTTGCAAGCAATCGTTTGGGGCAGCACGGCCGCCCGAGTGCCGAAGGCGCTGGCATGGGCCATGCCCGTCTCCGCTCAATCACCCAGCGGCTGGCGGCCGCCGCCACCGCCGCTGCGATGGGTGGTATCGAGCACGTACTGGATGCGCCGCAGCATCTCCTGGCTGCGGCTTTCCTGTGCCAGCGCCACCTCGGTGGCGAGCACGTCGATCATCATCAGCATGGCATAGCGCGATGACGATGGCTTGTAGATGAAGTCGGTCTCCAGCGCCTGCACCGGCAGCAGCTCGTCGGCCAGAGCGGCCAGCGGCGAGGCAATGGCGGTGACGGCTACCACCTGGGCGCCGTATTCGCGCGCCACGTTGACGCTGGCGATGATCTCGGGCACCTGGCCCGTGGTGGAAAGCACCAGCACCACGTCCTGCGGGCCCAGCGTGGCCGCCACCATGTGCTGCAGCACCGGGTCGTGGTAGGTGGCCACGGGCCGGCCCAGCCGCGCCAGGAGAAAGCACGCTTCGTCGGCCATGGCGGTGGAGCCGCCGCCCATGCCGAACACCGCGACCATGCGCGCCGCCACGATGCGCGCGGCCGCCTGCGCGAAGGCCGCCGGCCGCACCAGAGCGCGGTTGGTTGCCAGCACCTGATTAATGTCGGCCAGGATGCCGTCGGCGCTCGACGGTGGGTGGTTGGCGGCGGTGCTGGCCAGAAAGCGCTGGCCCACGGCGGTGGCCTGCGCCAGCTGCAGCTTGAGTTCGCGCACGTCGCGGCAGCCCATGGCCTTGGCGAAGCGCGTCACGCTGGCTTCGCTCACCGCGGCACGGCGGGCCAGCACCTGGATGCTGTCCGCCGCGGCCTGGGCAAGATTTCCCAGCACCGTCCGGGCCACCTTCTGCTCGGCCGGACGCAGATTGGCAGCCCGCTGGGCAATGCGGGTGACGATATCCATTGACTGGGGCATGATGGCTCTGCTGGACCTGGGAATAGTTGATTTGTTACTTTGTAACAGTGCGTGAAGAAGAATAAATTCACAGCTATCAATGTGTCAATTTCATATTTAAACGATGAGAAATTGGAGGCGGATTCTATGGGGGATATAAAGTATCAAGGCAGCGCGGCGCAGGCGCTGGTCAACCCGCTCGACAAGGGTCTGGGCGCGCTGACCGATATTTGCCGGCCCGAGCAGATTGCGGCGCTGGGCTGGAATCTGCTGCAGGAAGACCTGAGCCTGCCGGCGGCGGTGCTGCTGCAGTCCAGGATGGAGCACAACCTGGACTGGATGCAGCACTTCGTCAACGAGTACGGCGCCAAGCTCGCGCCGCACGGCAAGACCACCATGGCGCCGCGTCTGTTCCACAGGCAGCTCGCGGGCGGTGCCTGGGGCATCACGCTGGCCACCGCGCACCAGACATGCGTGGCCTATGCCCACGGCGTGCGCCGCGTGCTCATGGCCAACCAGCTCGTCGGCAAGCGCAACATGGCCATCCTGGCCGAGCTGCTGGCCGATCCGGGCTTCGAGTTCTTCTGCCTGGTGGATGCGGCCGACCAGGTCGACCAGCTGGCGGCCTTCTTCGGCAAGACGGGCCAGTCCATCCAGGTGCTGATCGAGCTGGGCGTGCAGGGCGGGCGCACCGGCGTGCGTGACGAGGCGCAACTGCAGTCGGTGCTGGGCGCGCTCGCACGTGCCAATGGCGCTGTCAGGCTGGCAGGTGTGGAGATCTACGAAGGCGTGCTGCAGAAGGAGGAGGACATCCGCGCCTTCCTGCAGCGTGCCGTGCAGGTGCTGGGCGGGCTGGCCCAGGCCGGCCGCCTGCAGCGCAGCCCCGCGGTGCTCACCGGCGCCGGTTCGGCCTGGTATGACGTGGTGGCTGAGGAATTCGCCAAGGCCGATATAGCCCGGCCGCTGGACGTGGTGCTGCGCCCCGGCTGCTACCTGACGCACGACGTGGGCATCTACAAGGCCGCGCAGGCGCAGATCAATGTGCGCAACCCGGTGGCGCACCGCATGCGCGCCAGCCTGCAGCCGGCGCTGCAGCTATGGGCCTATGTGCAGTCGGTGCCCGAGGCCGAGCGCGCCATCATCGCCCTGGGCAAGCGCGACGCGGCCTTCGATGCCGGCATGCCGCTGCCGGTGCAGCGCTACCGGCCCGGCAGCGTCGCGCCCACGGCCACGCCGGCCCACTGGGAAGTCACCGGCATGATGGACCAGCACGCCTACCTGAGGATCGCGCCGGGCGACGATATCAAGGTCGGCGACATGATCGCCTTCGACATCTCGCACCCCTGCCTGACCTTCGACAAGTGGCGCCAGATCGCCATCATGGACGATGCGTACAACGTGGTCGACGTGGTGCAGACCTACTTCTAAAAAAAGAGAGCGCAAAGCAAAGGCCCGTGAAGGGCCTTGTCGCTATCGGGCCTGTTCCACGGCCGCGACCACCACGACCTCGATGCGGTAGTCGGGGTTGCCCAGCTTCGCCTGCACCGTGGCGCGGGGCGGCGTGTGGCCGGGGGCGACCCAGGCGTCCCAGACCTTGTTCATCGCACCGATCTCGGTGATGTCGGCCAGAAAGATCTGGCATTGCAGAATGCTTTGCTTGCTGGATCCGGCCTCGGCCAGCAGGCGGTCGATATGGCCCAGTACTTCTCGGGTCTGGCCGGTGATGTCGGCGCCAGGGTCGACCTCGGCGATCTGGCCGGCCAGATAGACCGTGCCGTTGTGGATGGCGGTTTCGGACAGGCGGGGGCCGACGTGGTGGCGGGCCAAGGTACTCATGTGGCTTTCCTCTGTTAATAGCAAAAATCATAGCGAATGAAGCCCTTTGTGAAAGGCATGGGCTGCCTATCACCTATCGCCTATCGCCTATCCCACGGTGCCGCTGAGGCTGGCGCGACAAGCCATTATTCAATGGCTGTGGCATTCCACGCGCCCGCGTCAGGCCGCGCCGCCCGAGCCGCGCACGCCCGACGACGGAATCTCCACGCCCAGGATGTCGCAGGCCACGGCCTCGCCGACCTTGATGCCGTCCACACCGGCGGAGAGAATGCCGCCCGCGTAGCTGGCGCCTTCGCCGGCCGGGTACAGGCCGCGCGTGTTCAGGCTCTGGAAGTCGCCGCCGCGGGCTATCTTCACGGGCGAGGAGGTGCGCGTTTCCACGCCGGTGAGCACGGCGTCGTGCATGTCGTAGCCGCGGATCTTCTTGCCGAAGGCCGGCAGCGCCTCGCGCATGGCCTCGATGGCATAGGGCGGCAGCGCATGCTGCAGATTGACCAGCGTGATGCCGGGCTTGTACGAGGGCTGCACTTCGCCGAGCGCCGCGGACTCCTTGCCTGCTATGAAATCGCCCACGAGCTGGCCCGGCGCGTTGTAGTTGCGCCCGCCCAGCAGATAGGCCTTGGTCTCGAGCTGGCGCTGCAGCACGATGCCCGACAGCGGGTGCAGCTCACCTTCGGGCAGGTCCTCCACGCCGTAGGTCTTGCCGTCAAAGGCCCAGGCAAAGCTCTTGGCATCGCGCGGATAGTCGGCCGGATCGATGGCGCAGACCATGCCCGCGTTGGCGTTGCGCTCGGCGCGCGAATACTGGCTCATGCCGTTGGTCACCACGCGCTCGGACTCGCTGGTCGCGGCCACCACGGTGCCGCCCGGGCACATGCAGAAGCTGTAGACGGCACGGCCGTTCTTCGCATGGTGCACGAGCTTGTAGTCGGCGGCGCCCAGCAGCGGATGGCCCGCATGCCGGCCCCAGCGCGCGCGGTCGATCACGCTTTGCGGATGCTCGATGCGAAAGCCCACGGAGAAGGGCTTGGCTTCCATGTGCACGCCGCGTTCGTAGAACATGGCAAAGGTGTCGCGCGAGCTGTGTCCCAGCGCCATCACGGCGTGGCGCGCAGGCAGGGTGTAGCTCTGGCTCGTGGCCAGGTTCTGCACCTGCAGCGCGACCAGCTGGCGCTGCCCGCCATCGCCTTCCACCTGCATGTCGGCCACGCGCTGCTCGAAGCGGATCTCTCCGCCCAGACGGATGATTTCCTCGCGTATGCCTTCGACCACCTTCACGAGCTTGAAGGTGCCGATGTGCGGATGGGCGGCGTAGAGGATCTCGGGCGGCGCGCCGTGCTCCACGAACTCGGTCATCACCTTGCGACCCAGGTGGCGCGGATCCTTGATCTGGCTGTAGAGCTTGCCGTCCGAGAAGGTGCCGGCGCCGCCTTCGCCGAACTGCACATTGGACTCGGGTGTCAGCTCGCGCTTGCGCCACAGGCCCCAGGTGTCCTTGGTGCGCTCGCGCACCGTCTTGCCGCGCTCCAGCACGATGGGCCTGAACCCCATTTGCGCCAGCACCAGCGCCGCGAAGATGCCGCAGGGGCCGAAGCCCACGACGACAGGGCGCTCGCCCTCGGCCTGCGCGGCGGGCGCCTGGCCCACGGGCTTCCAGGCCATGTCGGGCGTGGGATTCACATGCGGGTTGTGGGCCAATCTGGCCAGCAGCTCGTTTTCGCGCTCGGGCTGCTGCAGCGTGATGTCGACGATGTAGACGGCCAGCAGCTCGGCCTTGCGCGCGTCGAAGCTGCGCTTGTGCACCTGCAGGCTGGCGATCTCGTCCGGCGCGATGCCCAGCAGCTGGGCGGCCATGGCCGTGAGGCGCTCGGCGGGATGGTATTCGGTGTGGTTCTCGGGGTGGTATTCAACCGCCGAGAGCGGGAGTTTGAGTTCTGCGATGCGGATCATGGCTCGGGGTTATCAAGCAAGGGATGGTCTGCACGAATCGAGCGGAAAGCGTGCGCTGCGGATCGGGATGGGCTGCAAGGCGCAAACCGCAGTGATAGCCGTAGCTATCGCGAGGATTGGCAACGCCGCAGACCGCCCGAGGCCGCAGATGCACACGGCGCGGGGATTTGTGCAGAGCATCCCAAGGATGGTAAGGCAAAGCCCGGCCAGGCAGGAGGCGGCGCCGGCCGTGGCCTTGGTTTTGACTCGGAAAAATGCAATGCACTGACTCTGGATTTGATAGCTGTCAGCGCTTGCTGCATCAGTGAAAGAGGTGGTTTTGGCTCAAATCACCAGCCGCGAATGCCCGATGCCGCCGCCTTTTTCCACGCGAATCTGCGCCGGGATGCGTTCCTTGAGCGCCTCGACGTGGCTGATGATGCCAATCATCTTGCCGCTGGCATTGAGGGCATCGAGGGCCGAGAGCGCCACCTCCAGCGTGTCGCCGTCCAGCGTGCCGAAGCCTTCGTCGAGGAACAGCGAGTCGATGGAGGTCTTGTGGCTCACGAGGTCGGACAGGGCCAGTGCCAGGGCCAGGCTGACCAGAAAGGCCTCGCCGCCCGACAGCGTGCGCGTGTCGCGCGCCACGTCGCCCTGCCAGCTGTCCACGATGTCCAGCTCCAGCTCGCCCGCGGGTTTGCGGCGCAGCAGATAGCGGCCGTGCAGCCGGCCCAGGTGCCGATTGGCCAGGTGCAGCAAATGGTCCAGCGTCAGGCCCTGGGCGAAGCGCCGGTACTTGTCGCCCCTGGCCGAGCCGATCAGCGCGTCCAGCCGCTGCCACAGGTCGCAGTCCCGGGCCTCTGTCGCTATCTGCAGCAGCAGAGCCTGCTGGCCCTGGCGGCGCTGCTCGTCGTCGAGCAGCCGCGCGCGGCAGGCGCCGATCTGTTCGCTGAGCCTGGCGCGCTCAGCCTCCAGCGTGCGCACTTGCTCGGCGATGGTTGCCGGCGCTTCATCGGTCAGCGCCTGGGCCTGCATCTGCTCCAGGTGCATCGCGGCCTCGGCATGCAGCGTGGCGGCGCGCTGCAGCGCGTTGTTCAGCTGCTCGCGCAGCGCTGCCAGCCGTTTCACCTCAGCCTCGGGCAACAGCGCCTGGGCATAGGCCTGGGCGTCGGCAAAAGGGCTGGCCTCCAGCGCGGTATGCCAGGCTGCCTGTGCTTCGGCGCTGCTCTGCTGCAACTGGGCCAGATGGCTGCCAGCCTGCTGGCACTGGCCTTGCAGGCTGGCCAGTCGCTGCACCGCGTGTTCCAGTTGCGCAGCGCATTCGGCCAGGCTGGCGGGCAGGGCGGGCGCGGGTGTGGGCGTTTGGGCATCCACAGCTTGCAGCTGCGCCAGGCCTTGCTGCCAGTGCCGGGCGTCTTGCGTGGCCTGTTCCAGGTGGCGCTGCTGCAAAGCCAGCTGCTGTACCACCGTCTGCAGGTCGGCGCTGTGCTGCTGCCATTGCTGCCAGTCTTGTTGGCGTTGCTGCAGCCAGGCGGCAGCGTCGGCGGCATCGGGCACGGTCCAGCCGGCTTGCGCCACAGCGGCCTGCAGTTCGGTATCGATGGCTGATGCGCTGCCGTGCAGGGCCTGTACGGCGGTGTGCAAGCGCTGCTGCTGCGCCGCGCTGTCCTGCTGTGCCTGCTGCAAATGCTGTTGCTTGTGCTGTGCGTCTTGCAGTGTCTGTTCTGCTGCATGGGCAGCATCCTTGGTGCCTTGCACGCGGTGCTCGCCGACTTCGGCATCGGTCAGCGTCTGTTGCAGGCCGGCGGCTTGCTGGCTGGCTTGCTGCTGTACCCGGGCCAGGACCTCGGCTTGATTCCAGGCGTCATCGGCCAGCTCCGGGGCGCCGCCTTGCCGCAATGTGCTCCATTGCGCATGCCATTGTTCGATGCTGGCGGCCGTGGCCTCCAGCTGTTGTTGCAAGCTGCCGTGCCGGCTATGGCTGGCGGCGTGGTCGGCCTTGAGTTGGCTGCCTTGCTCCTCCAGTGCTTCCAGCTCGGCCCTGGCGGCTTGCAGTGCCGCTTCGGTGGCCGATACGTCCAGCGCCGCATAGGCGGTGATGGCGGGGTGCTCTTTCGATCCGCACAGCGGGCAGGCCTCGCCGGGTTGCAGCGCATGGCGGTGGGCTTCCAGGCTTTGAATGCGCTGTTCCTGTGCCAGCAATTGCTGTTTGTCGGCAACTTTTTCCTTCTGCGCCTTGTACTGGCTGCGCAAGTCGGCAAGGGCCGCAGCTTGTTGCTGCACGCGCTGGCCGCAGGCCTGCAGATCGGCAGAAAGCTGCTGCTCTTGCCGGTTCAGCACATCGCGCCGGCCGGCGTGTTGCTGCAGTTGCCCGGCGGCCTGCATCTGCTGCTGCGCAGCCTGCCAGCTGGCACGCAACGGGGCCAGGCCGCCGCTATGGTCGTCGCTATGCGCGGCCAGCAAGGCCTGTTGGGCTGCATTGGCCTGCTCGGCCGCGCTTCGGGCCTGCTGCAGCGCGGTCTGCGCCTGCAGCAGCACCGTGGCTTGCGCAACGCTTTGCTGCTGCAGTGCCTGGGCTTGCTGCTGGGTGCGCAGCAGCTCGGCCTGTTCGCGCAGCAGCTGGTGTTGGTGCTGCTGGCGCTGTTCCAGCTGTTCGCGCCAGCCGCTCAGGTGTTCGCCCAGCTGGGCATGGGCGGCATGCTGGTGCTGCCACTGGGCCAAATGGGTCTGTTTTGCTTGCAGGGCCTGCGCATGCAGCTCTGCTTTCTGTAGTGATTGTGCAGCCAGGGCGCTGGCCTGGTGGTGCAGATGCCATTGCGCCCCACGGGCTTGCTGCAGCGCGTTTTGCAATGCCGTGAGTTGGGTTTGCGCCACCACGCTGGCGCTGTGCGCCTGCTGCCAGCGCTGGTGCAGCGGCGCAATGGCCTGGGCCGGGCCATGGTCCTGCAGGCGCTGCAGCTCGGGGGCGGCATCTTCCTGGGCCTGCTGCGCCTGCAGGCGGTTGGCATCTGCCTGCGCAGCGGCTTGCGCGGCCTGGGCGGTCTGTTCCTGCCAGCGCTGCAGGGCTTGCGCGGCGCCGTGGGCGGACTGGACTTCGGCCAGCGTGGCCTGCAGGCCTTGGCTTTGCTGCTCCAGCCGGCTGCGCTCTTCGGGCTGCAGCAGCTGCATGCCGGCCGCCTGGGCCTTGCGTTGTTCGAGGGCGTTGCGTGCATCGCGGGCGCGTTCGAACACGGTCTGCGAAATCTGGCCGTAGATCTCGGTGCCCGTCAGTTCTTCGAGCAGCTCGGCACGGTCGTTGGCGCCGGCTTCCAGAAAGGCCGCGAAGCCGCCCTGGGCCAGCAGCATGGATTTGGTGAAGCGCGCAAAGTCCAGGCCCGTGATGGCGGCAATGCGCTTGAGCTTGTCGCCGCTGTGGCTGCAGAGAATGCTGCCGTCGGCGACCAGGGCCAGTTCCACCTTGGGGGCCTGCAGCGCGCCATCGACGCGGTCGCGCGAGCGGCGCTGGCTCCAGAAGGTGCGGTACACCGTGCCCTTGACCTCAAACTCCACCTCGGCCAGGCAGTCGGCCGTGTGGCGCGTCATCAGGTCATTGCTGCCCGCGCTGATGGTGGCAAGCCGCGGCGTCTGGTGGTACAGCGCCAGGCAGATGGCATCGAGCAGCGTGGACTTGCCCGCGCCCGTGGGGCCGGTGATGGCGAACAGGCCGTTGTCGGCAAACGGCGCGGCCGTGAAGTCTATGCTCCATTCGCCCTTGAGCGAGTTGAGGTTCTTGAGGCGCAGCTTGAGGATTCTCATGCCGGCTCTCCCATTTTTTCCGTCTCTCCCGCGCTGCCGTTCAGCTGCAGCAGGACCTCGCGGTGGCGCGCCGCCAGCGCCTGCTGCAGCTCGGGCTCCAGCGTTTCCTGCGCCAGGCGCCGCGAAAACACGTCCTCGGGGCTGAGTTCGTCGAGCGATTCCCGGGCCTCGGCCGTGAGCTGGGGCGCCGCGCTGCCGCGCTGGCGGCGTATGCGCAGCACCTGCACCGGCAGGCCTTCGGCCATGGCTTGCACGCGCGCGGCCAGGTCGGCCAGGTAGTCGTCGTCCTGCACGGTGATTTCGAGCCAGATGGGGCGCTCCGGGTCGGCATCCGCGGCCAGGGTCTTGAGTGCGGCCGGCAGTTCGGCCAGCGAGCCCTGCAGCGATGCCATGGGCTGGAAGACGGGCACGGGCAGGGCCGTGATGTTCTGCAGGCCGGATGCGTCCAGGTCCACCAGCAGCACCTGCTTGGCCTGGCGCGCTTCGTCGAAGCCCAGCGCGATCGGCGAGCCGCTGTAGCGTATGTGCTCCAGGCCGCCCACGGTCTGCGGCTGGTGGATATGGCCCAGTGCAATGTAGTCGGCGGGCGGAAAGGCCGAGCTGGGAAAGGCCGGCAGCGAGCCCACGTAGATTTCGCGTACCGATTCGTTGCTGCGGGCGCCCACGGTGGTGAGGTGGCCGGTGGCGACTATGGGCAGCCTGCGGCCCAGCGTGGCCTGCAGCTCGGCCTGCCTTTGCTGCGCGGCCGCGTGGATCTGCTGGTAGGTGGCCTGTATGGCGTTCTGCAGCGCCTGCTGCTTGTCCTGGGCGCTCTGGCTGGCCTGGCTCTGCACCACGTCGCGGGCGCGGATGAAGGGCAGGGCGCAGACGATGCAGCCGGGCTCGTTCTTGCCGCCGCGCAGGGGCAGGGTCAGCACATGGCGCGCCGTGTCTCCCACGGCCGCGACCACGCTGGTGTTCAGATAGGACAGCAGGTCGCGGCTTTCGTCGAGCACGCTGACCGAATCATGGTTGCCGCCCAGCAGCAGCAGGGCCGCGCCGGCACTGTGCAGCCGCGCGACGAGCTGGTTGTACAGCTCGCGCGCATAGCTGGGCGGTGCGCCGGTGTCGAAGATGTCGCCCGCGATCACCACGGCATCCACGGCATGGGCATCCACCTGCTCCAGCAGCCAGGCGATCAGGGCACGGTGCTCGGCCTGGCGGCTCTGACCCATGAAATGCTGGCCCAGATGCCAGTCGGAGGTGTGAAGAAGACGCATGCGTGCGGAGGATGGCAGATTGCTTGGACAGGGCGACATGGTAGTTCTCTGCAACCTGGGTTCCGGCCTAGCGCCGCGGTTGCTTGTGCCAGAAGGTGAACTCGTCCTCATGCACTTCGTAATCGAGCTCCTGCAGCCGTGCCTGCATGCGCTCCTGGGCGTCGGCCACGCCCTGGTTGTAGATGCTGGGCGCGATTTCCTGCAGGAAAAAGCCCAGCAAGGCCCCAGCCGTGACATTGCCTATGGGCTCGTCCATGTGTTCGCGGAAGTAGCGCTCGATGGAGGCCACGGCCTGCTGGCGGGCCTCCTTGTTCATTTCTAGGGGCATGGTGTGGAGGTGGAGAGCAAAGCCCGATTGGAACCATCAAAAAGCCCCACGCGGCAGGCGTGGGGCCGGTGCATGGGTGCAGGGCCTTAGAGCGACGGTTCCAGTTCCTCTTCGGCCAGGAAGCCACCGCTCTGGTGCGCCCAGAGCTTGGCGTAAATGCCGCCCAGGTGCAGCAGCTGCTGGTGCGTGCCCTGCTCGACGATATGGCCCTGGTCCATGACGATCAGGCGGTCCATGGCCGCGATGGTCGAGAGCCGGTGCGCGATGGCGATCACGGTCTTGCCGTGCATCAGGCTGTCCAGGCTTTGCTGGATGGCGGCCTCGACCTCGCTGTCCAGCGCGCTGGTGGCTTCGTCGAGCAGCAGGATGGGCGCATCCTTGAGCATGACGCGGGCGATGGCCACGCGCTGGCGCTGGCCGCCCGAGAGCTTGACGCCGCGCTCGCCGACCTGGGCGTCGTAGCCGCTGCGGCCCTTGAGGTCGGTCAGCGTCTCGATGAAGTCGGCGGCCTCGGCCTTGTGCGCCGCGGCGCGCATCTCCTGCTCGCTGGCATCGGGGCGGCCGTAGAGGATGTTGTCGCGCATGGAGCGGTGCAGCAGCGAGGTGTCCTGCGTCACCATGCCGATGGCGCCGCGCAGGCTGTCCTGCGTGACGGTGCGTATGTCCTGGCCGTCGATGGTGATGCGACCGCCCTGCGCTTCGTGGAAGCGCAGCAGCAGGTTCACCAGCGTGGACTTGCCCGCGCCCGAGCGGCCGATCAGGCCGATGCGCTCGCCGGGGTGGATGGTCAGCTGCAGGTGGTCGATCACCTTCTTGCCGCCGTCCTTGTAGGCAAAGCTCACGTCCTCGAAGGCGATGCGGCCCTGGCCGATCTGCAGCGGCCTGGCGTCCTGGGCGTCGACGATGGTGCGCGGGCGGGTCAGCGTGGTGATGCCGTCCTGGATGGTGCCGACGTTCTCGAACAGGCCCGTCATCTGCCACATCACCCAGTGCGAATAGCCCATCAGGCGCAGCGCCATGGCGATCACGGCGGCCACCACGCCGGCCGTGGCCTGCCCCTGCGTCCACAGGTACAGCGCCGTGCCGCCCGAGCCCAGCAGCAGCAGGGCGATCATCAGGTGGTTGGTGATCTCGAACAGGCTCACCAGCCGCATCTGCGCATAGCCCGTGGCCTTGAAGGCCTCCATGGCGCTGCGCGCAAACTCGGCTTCGCGGCGCGTGTGGGCGAAGAGCTTGACGGTGGCGATGTTGGTATAGGCGTCGGTCACGCGGCCCGTCATCATCGAGCGCGCGTCGGCCTGGCTTTTGCCGATCTTGCCCAGGCGCGGCACGAAGTAGCAGCAGGCGCCGATATAGGCGGTGAACCACAGCGCGAACGGCAGCATCAGCCGCCATTCGAAGCTGGCGGCCAGCACCAGAATGCCCACCATGTAGACGCCCACGCCCACCAGCACGTCGACCACCATGAAGATCACTTCGCGCACCGACAGCGCCGTCTGCATGATCTTGGTCGTGATGCGGCCCGCGAACTCGTCCGCGTAGAAGGACATGCTCTGGCCCAGCATCAGCCGGTGGAACACCCAGCGCAGCCGCATCGGGAAGTTGATGGCCAGCACCTGGTGCATGACCTGGGTGTGCAGGGCCAGCAGCAGCACGCTGCCCAGCAGGATGGCGGCAATGCCGGCGATGGTGCCGCGCTGCTCCGTCCAGAAACTGGCGGGCGAGACCGTGCCCAGCCAGTCCACCACATGGCCCATGATGGCGAACAGCAGCGCTTCGTAGATCGAGAGCAGGGCGGAGGTGGCGGTCAGCAGCAGCACCCAGCCGCGCATGCCCTGGGTGCAGGCCCACAGAAAGGCGAAGAAGCCCGTGGGCGGGACCTTGGGCTCGGTGGCCGGATACGGCGGTACCTGTCTTTCAAAAAAGCCGAACAAGATGGCAATACTCCCTATGCGTGGGTCTCGATGGTAGGGGAGCGGGATGGCGCGATGGTGAAGGCCTGCGATGACCGTTGGAGCGCTGGGGCATTGGGGCGAGACGTGTTGACGCTCCTCCCGGCACCGTGCCAATCCGGGATGCAGGGCGCAGACAGCTCCGGCATGGCCTGTGAACCCGCGCTTACAGCCATGGGCAGTGCATCTGGCCATACTGGCCTGATGCTGATGCCAATCAAGGAAAGCGAGCCGGTGTGACGAACTTCTGGGGACCTGCGTTGAAGCCCACCTTGGCCCTGAGCATGTGCTGCGCGGTCGGCAGTGCACTGCATGCGCAGGAGCCCGGGCAGATCTCGGCGACGGCGGAGCAGCTCAAGGTGCTGCAGGCGATCGAGCCGGGGCTGTGGACCATGCATACCCGGCTCGAACCGGGGCGGTCCCAGCCATCGTCACAGCCAGGCCCGGAGTCGGGCTGCCTGTCGCCGCAAAGCGTTGCCGAGGATTTGCAGGACCTGCTGAACCAGGAAAGCGATGGTATGTCGTGCACCGGCAAGCTGCTGACCAACGACGAGGACCTGGGCGTGCTGCAGATCAGCTGCCCCGCGCGCAGCAGAAAGGATTTGCAGCGCAGCGGCCGCATCTTCCAGGCGCCGCCCGCCGTGATCGAGATCCGCCGCCTCACGGCGACCAGCTTCCGGGTGACCAGCAAGGCCAAGGAAGGCGCGCGCGGCGCCAGCCTGATCCAGGTGCAGGACTATGCGCGCGAGGGCGATTGTCCGCAGTAGCGCGTGATCGGATCTATGAATTTTTGATAGCTGTTGGCGCTTTGTTCATGAGTGTTTGAAGCCTGTTTTACGTAAAAAAGCGCTGCCCCGGCAGCGCTTCTTCGTTGGGTGGCAGGTACTCAGGCCGTGGGCAGGAAGCCTTCGACCGAGAGATAGCGCTCGCCCGTATCGTAGGCAAAGCCCAGCACGCGGGCGCCGGCCGGCAGCTCGGGCAGCTTCTGGGCAATGGCGGCCAGCGTGGCACCCGAGGAAATGCCCACCAGCAGGCCTTCTTCGCGCGCGGCGCGGCGCGCGTATTCGCGCGCAGGCTCGGCCTCGACCTGGATCACGCCGTCCAGCAGGCTGGTGTCCAGGTTCTTGGGGATGAAGCCGGCGCCAATGCCCTGGATGGGGTGGGGGCCGGGCTGGCCGCCCGAGATCACGGGCGAGGCGGTGGGCTCGACGGCAAAGACCTGGAGCTTGGGAAACTTGGCCTTGAGCACCCTGGCCACGCCGGTCAGGTGGCCGCCCGTGCCCACGCCGGTGATGAGGACGTCCACCCCGTCAGGGAAGTCCTGGAGCACTTCCTGGGCCGTCGTGGCTTCGTGCACGGTCACGTTGGCGGGGTTCTCGAACTGCTGCGGAATCCAGGAGTCGGGCGTCTGAGCAGCGAGCTCCTGGGCGCGGGCAATGGCGCCCTTCATGCCTTTTTCCTTGGGTGTCAGGTCGAAGCTTGCGCCGTAGGCCAGCATCAGGCGGCGGCGTTCGACGGACATGCTGTCGGGCATGACCAGGATCAGCTTGTAGCCCTTGACGGCGGCCACCAGGGCCAGGCCCACGCCGGTGTTGCCGCTGGTCGGCTCGATGATGGTGCCGCCGGGCTTGAGGGCGCCCGATTTTTCGGCGTCCTCGACCATGGACAGGGCAATGCGGTCCTTGATGGAGCCGCCGGGGTTGCTGCGTTCGGACTTGATCCACACCTTGGCATTGGCGCCGAACAGCCGGTTGATGTGGATGGACGGCGTGTTGCCTATGGTTTGCAGAACGTTGTCGAATTTCATGAGGCCTCCAGCGGGGTCGGGGAAATCGAATAGGACTTACGCAAACAAGGATGTGCCAAGACTGTTGCCTTGAGGCGAAGCTCTTGCCTGAACCTGATTTGCGTAAGTCGTGTCGGAAAGAAATCGCAGACACCCATTGTGGCGTAGTTGTTCATCCCGGCAGGAATATGAATATGCCTCAGCGGCCGAGGTCTGCAGCCTGCAAACCGGCTTCGACGGCCAGGGCAGCGGCGGCCAGGCGCGCATCGTCGCCGCGCACCGAGGTCAGCATCAGGCCCACGGGCAGCTCGCCGGCCTGTTGGCAGGGCAGGCTGAAGGCGCAGCCGTCCAGCAGGTTGATGGCGAAGGTATTGCGCAGCAGCAGCCCGTTGGCCTTGAAGAAATCGGCATCGGCTGCCAGCGCGGCTATGGCCGGGGCCACGATGGGCACGGTGGGGCAGATCAGGGCGTCGAAGCCCTCAAGCTGCTGTTCCATGCGGGCGATCCAGTCGCGGCGCCGGTCCTGCATGCGAATGTAGTCGGCGGCGGAAACGCCCATGCCCAGCTCGATGCGGGCTGCCACGCGGGCATCGAAATCGGCGCGGCGCTGCGCGAAGCGTTCGCGGTGCACGGCTGCGGCCTCCACGGGCGAGAAGCCGCCGGGCGCGTTGATGGTGGCAATCTCGGCCAGCTCGGCCGCCGGGATGTCCACCACCGCGGCGCCTGCCTTGGACAGGACGCGGACGGCCCGCTCGAAGGCCTGGGCCACCGCGGGCGCTATGCCGTCGAACATCAGCGTGCGCGGCACGGCCAGGCGCAGGCCGGCCAGCGGGCGGCGGCGCACGGTCAGCGGCGCGCCGGCCAGCGCGGCATCGACCAGCAAGGCGTCTTCCACGCAGCGGCTCATGGCGCAAACGGTGTCCAGCGAGCGCGCCAGCTCCAGGCTGCCGGTGCGCGGCACGCGCGACTGGGTGTTCTTGAAGCCCACCAGGCCACACAGCGCGGCGGGAATGCGGATCGAGCCGCCGGTGTCCGAGCCCAGCGCGGCCACCGACAGGCCCAGCGCCACGGACACGGCCGCGCCCGACGAGGAACCGCCGGGGATGCGGGCCACCGCCGCGTCCGCCGGGTTGCGCGGCGTGCCGTAGTGCGGATTGATGCCCACGCCCGAGAAGGCGAACTCGCTCATGTTGGTCTTGCCCACGATGGAGGCCCCCTGCCGGCGCAGGCGGGCCACGGCTGTGGCATCGGCGGCGGCCGGCCCCTCGCCCTGGCAGGCCACGGAGCCGGCCAGCGTGGTCTCGCCGGCCACGTCGTAGAGGTCCTTGATCGAAACGGGCAACCCGGCCAGCGGTGCCAGTTCCACGCTGGCGCGCAACTGCGCATCGGCATGGCGCGCGGCGGCCAGGGAGGCTTCCGGGTAGAGGCGGGTGAACACATGCGCGGCGGCGGGCGCCTGCGCCTGTTCCAGCGCTGCTGCAACACATTGCTCATGCGTGGTTTCGCCGCGTGCGATGCGCGCGCGCAGGCTGGCGATGGTGGTGTGCTTCATGGCTAGGGTTGGATTGTTTCGGGGATTCTCAGGCAATCCCGGCAGGTTTTTCGCCCCGCGGGATAATGTGCGCCGTGAAGTGCGCCAGACCGCCGCTGGTACAAGTGCCGAAAGGCCGTACTGGAGGAACGTCCGGACTGCATAGGGCGGCGTAGCAGCTAACAGCTGTCCACCGCGAGGTGAGGATTAGAGCAACAGAGACGAGTCGGGGCGCAGCAGTCCCGTGTCCCAAGGTGTTCTATGGGTCGCCAGCGCAAGCTGGCGCCGGATGGCGCAAGCCAGATGGTTTCCGGCGCAAGCCGGAAAAGCCCATAGCCACCCGAGGCGCGGGACGCGCCTCGGGTGAAACGGGCAATCTCTACGCGCAGCAATACCAAGTAGGCACACGTTGACGGGGCCCCCGGAGTGTGCGGGTAGGTAGCACCGAGCCGCCAGGCGACTGGCGGCCAAGATTAATGGCGGTCACATGCGGGCAACCGCGTGCACAGAATCCGGCTTATCGGCGCACTTCACACTTATTCCATGAAAAAGAGCTGCCAGCGCTTATGCATCAAGCGCCGGCAGCTCTTTTTTTCTTCAGAACCTCTCCCAGGGCATGAGATAGCGCCACTGCCCCTCGGGCACCTGCGCCAGGCTCACGCGGCCTATGCGCAGGCGGCGCAGGCTGACCACGGTCAGGCCCACGGCGGCGCACATGGACTCGATTTCCTCGGGGGCGATGCCCTTGAGCGCAAAGCGCAGGTGGCGCTCGTTCTGCCAGCTCACCTTGCACGGCGGCATGTGGCGGTTGCCGCGCTGGCCCGGGATAGGCAAGCCCGATTGCAGCAGCTCCAGGCCGCCGTCGTCGATTTTTCCCTCCACGCCCACAATGCACTCCTGCTCCAGCCACTGGCCTTCCTCGGCCAGCTTGCGGGCCACGCGCTTGTCCTGCGTGAACACGACCAGGCCGCTGGCCGGCAGCGGAATCGGCAGGAAGGCCTGCAGTTGGCGAAAGTGCTGCTGCAGCACCTTGATGGGGTGGGGCGTGTCCACATCGGCCAGGGTTTCGGGCCTGAGCAGGTCGTAGGCGCTGGGAGGCGTGTCGCGGGCGGCATGGCGCCCGTCCTGGGCCTGGGGCCACTGGGTGTAGCCGGTGGGCTTGTGCAGCAGCAGGGTGACGGGGGGCACGGCATCGGGCCTGGCGCTCTGGTCCACGGTGACGGCCTGCCCGGGCAGGACGCGGGCTTCGGGCAGTTGCACCAGTTCGCCGTCCACGCGCACGTGGCCGGCGACGATCAGCAGCTCGGCTTCGCGGCGCGAGCATTGTTGTTGTTCGGCCAGGCGCTTGGCCAGCCGGATGCTTGCTATTTCAGACATGCCGCGAGCTTACTCCCAAGCTTGAAGCCCGCGCGGGACCGGAATCCTGCGCTGTTGCATGCTTCGCCTCTTTCGCAAGGGACATCGAGCAAGGGTCGCCCCGCAGCGAGGACGCCGTCCCCCTTGGGGGAAGGCGCGCAGCGCCTCAGGGGGTGTATCTTATTTTTTCCACATGGGCCAGCAGCGAGCGCTCGGCGATGGGCCACAGCGCCTCGGGCGTGTCGGCGTAGGCCAGGGCCACCCAGTCCCGGATGCTGCCGTCGGGCTTGGCGCGCATGGCTGCAAGAACCTTGGCCTCGCGTGCGAGCCGGTGGGCCACAAGCCGTGCGATGGCCTGGCGCGCAAAGCCCAGTACGTAGCCGTGGGCCGGCAGGATGTACTCGATGCCCCGGTCGGCGCACAGCGCGTCCAGCCGGTCCAGCGACTCCAGGTAGTCCAGCATGTTGCCATCGGGCGGGTTGATGATGGTGGTGCTGCCGTTGAGGATATGGTCGCCGCTGAACAGCAGCGCGTCTTCCTCGAGCACAAGGCACAGGTGGTTGGCCGCATGGCCGGGCGTGAACACGGCTTGCAGCGTATGCGTTGTTTCGCCATCCGGCCCTTGCCCGGAAAGCGCAATGCGCTCTCCATCGCGCAGCGTGATGTCGGGCTTGAAGCGGCTGTTGGCGCGCGCCGTGGGGGCCGAGGGCAGGCCCATGACGGGCGGCCTGACGCGGCCCGATTGTTCCACCATGGCCTGCAGCGGCGCGGCGCCCGGCGAGTGGTCGGGGTGGGAGTGGGTGCAGACGATATGGCGGATGTCGCCGCCCGCCGCGTCGAACAGGCGCTGCAGGTGCGCGGGCTCGTCGGGGCCGGGGTCGATGGCGATGAAGCCCGTGGCCGTTTCGCCGACCAGGTAGCTGTTGGTGCCCGGGCCCGTCATGGTGCCGGGGTTGGGGGCCGTGAGGCGCTGCAGGTTTTTGCGCAGCGGCACGGCGCGCTCGGACTGCCAGTCCAGGTGGTGCAGGGCCTGGCCGTCGGGGCAGACCATTGCCAGCTCGCCATAGGCCATGTCGCTTTCCATGTGGCGCTTTTCCCGGCCCTTGACCAGGCCGGTACGCGGGCAGCTGTGCCACAGCGGCTGCTCGTCCTGCAGCGCGGCCAGAACGGCCTCGGTGTTCGCGTAGCGGCCCAGGTGCTGCAGGGTGCGCAGCGTGGGAAACAGCATGCTCAGGGTCTTGGCCTCGAAGCGCTGCACGGCATCCTGGGGACGGATCCAGGTCGGCTCGAACTGCTCGTTGCCGTCGGCCTCGGGAATCTGCCCTTCGGGCATGCGCGCCACGAAGAACGGCACGCTGAAGCGCTTGGCCACGGTGCGGTCGGCCGTCCAGTGCGCCAGATACCAGAGTTGGTCCACGGCCAGTTGCCAGCTGCGGGCGCGGCACTGCTCATACAGAGAGGCATGGCGCTGGAGCTGCGCGGCCTCGGCCGGCGCTACGGGGCGGCCGGCGGCGTCATAGGCCAGCAGAATGCCCAGCTCCTCGAAGGTCTCGCGTATGCCGGCCAGCGCCGGGGTTACGCGCAGCGCGTCCGGTGTTGCCTGCTGCGCGGCACGCGCGCGCGCCAGCGCATGGGCCGCTTCGGTGGCGTCCTGCTCCTCGATGCCGCCGCCGGGAAACACGTAGGCGCTGGAGGCAAAGCTGGCCTGGTCCGAGCGCCGGGTCATCAAGACCTCGAAGCCGTCGGCGCAGTCGCGCAGCAGCAGGACGGTGGAGGCGTGGCGGGGCGCGACGGGCTGTATGGGCGGGTGCAGAAGCTGGCTGGGGCGGGTCATGCGCCCATTAGAACGTGTTTACGATCTCTACGCAGTCGCGTTGGAGCGCAATCGGGATGAGTTCGAAGCGGGTGGCTCGCAGCTTGCACCGAGGTGCAAGCAAGAGACAACGCGAAGAAATCGCCCGATTGCACTCCAACCCTTCGGGACAGCGGCTTTGCGGGCGCTCTGCGGCGTTGCAAATCCTCGCAATAGCACGGCTATTGCTGCGGTGTTGCGCCTGGCATCCCATCCCGCAAAGCCGCTGTCGCGGCGCGAGGAGATCGTAAACACGTTCTCATGCAGGCATGGTGGCCGGCCTGTGCCCTGTTGGACAGTGTGGGCTGCGGGAAACTACCAGGCTTGCGAGGCGCAGCCGCCTGCCGGCCCCAAGCCCCGGCCGGGTCCGGCTCGGTAGGATAATGGGCAGCATCATGCAGATTCGCTTTACCAAGATGCAGGGCGCGGGCAACGACTTTGTCGTGCTCGACGAGACCCGGGGACGCCTGGGCCTGACCGCCGCGCAATACCGCTATCTGGCCAATCGTCACTTCGGCGTCGGAGCCGACCAGATCCTGACCGTGCGCCCCGCGCCTGCCGAAGGCGTGGATTTCGAGTACGTGATCCACAACGCCGACGGCGGCGAGGTGGAGCAGTGCGGCAACGGCGCGCGCTGCTTTGCGCGCTATGTGCACGACAAGGGACTGACCGGCAAGCGCGTCATCCGCGTGCAGACGCTGTCGGGCGTGATCGCGCCCGAGCTGCATGCCGACGGCCGCGTCACCGTGGACATGGGCCGCCCCCAGCTGGAGCCGGCCAAGGTGCCTTTCGACACCCAGGGACTGGTCCCCGAGGTGCTGGGCAAGGCACAGAAATGGCCGCTGGCGCTCGATGGTGCTGCACCGGCAGCTACGGTATGGATCGCACCCGTGTCCATGGGCAATCCGCATGCCGTGCAGCTGGTCGACGATGTGGAGCAGGCGCCCGTGGCGGCCTGGGGGCCGTTGATCGAGCACCACGCGCGCTTTCCGCAGCGCGTGAACGCCGGCTTCATGCAGATCGTGGGCCGCGGCGAAGTCCGGCTGCGCGTGTACGAGCGCGGCGCTGGCGAGACGCTGGCCTGCGGCACCGGCGCCTGCGCCGCCGTGGTGGCGGGCATTGGCTGGGGCCTGCTGGATACGCGCGTGGATGTGCACACCCACGGCGGGCTGCTGAGCATCGAATGGGCGGGCGGCGCCGACGACAGCGTGCGCATGACCGGCCCCGCCGAGTTTGTTTTTGAAGGACAGATCGAAATTCCCGAGACGCTATGAGCACTACCGACACTGCACTGACCGAAGACGCGATTGCCGACTATCTGCATCAAAATCCCGAGTTTTTCGAGCGCCATGCCGAGCTGCTGGCCGGCGTGCAGCTGGTCAGCAGCCACGGCCCGCGCGCCGTGAGCCTGCAGGAGCGCCAGGCCGAGATGCTGCGCGAGAAGATCAAGGGGCTGGAGCACCGCATCATCGACATGATGCGCCACGGCAGCGAGAACGCCGGCATCGCCAACAAGGTCCAGCAATGGGGCTGCGCGCTGGCCAAGGTGCAGGATCTGCGCGAGCTGCCGCACGCGGCCACGGCCAGCCTGCAGCGTCTCTTCGACATCCCGCAGGTGGCGCTGCGCCTGTGGAACGTGGCCGGATCGCATTCGGGCACGGTCTACACCATGGGCGTGAGCGAGGATGCCAAGGCCTTTGCCGCCTCGCTGACCATGCCGTTCTGCGGCCCCAACATGGGCTTCGAGCCCGTGGGCTGGCTGTCCCAGCCCGAGGCCGTGCAGTCGGTGGCGCTACTGACCCTGCACGACGGCGCCATGGACAGCACGACCAATGCCTTCGGCATGCTGGTGCTGGGCTCGCCCGATCCCACGCGTTTCGAGGCCACCATGGGCACCGAACTGCTCGCGCGCATCTCCCAGCTGGCCAGCGCTTCGCTGTCGCGCATGCGTTTGTCGCCGCTGAGCCTGGCGCACGGCTGATACACGCTGATTGCACTGATGGCGTCGTCTGACAAGGCTGGACAGCTCTCACTAGATGAGCAGGCTGCCGCCCTGCCCAAGGTCGCCAGGGATTATCTGGAACATGTGCGCACGCAAAAGCGGCTGGCCCAGCGCACGCACACGCTGTACACGCTGGACCTGATAAGGCTGCAGGCCATGGCGGGGGAGGCTGGCTCCGAGCTGCTGGCGCTGCAGCCCGCCCACATCCGCCGCTTTGCGGCCCGGATGCACAGCCAGGGCCGCAGCGCGCGCGGCATTGCGCTGATCCTGTCGGGCTGGCGCAGCTTCTTCCGCTGGGCGGCGCAGCGGGACCTGGTGCCCTTCAACCCCGTGGAAGGCGTGCGCGGCCCCAAGGTGCCCAAGCCCCTGCCCAAGGCCCTGGGCGTGGACGACGCCGTGCAGCTGGCAAGCTACCAGGACCCCGATGCCGACCCCTGGAGCGAGGCGCGCGACGCCGCCATGACCGAACTGCTCTACAGCTGCGGCCTGCGCGTAGGGGAGCTGGTAGGGCTGGATGTACGTCCCGATCAGCGCACCCAGGCCGAAGGCCGGGGCTGGATCGACCTGGAGGCCGGCGACGCCCATGTGCAGGGCAAGGGCAGCAAGCGCCGCATCGTGCCGGTAGGCTCGGCGGCCATCCAGGCCTTGCGGCGCTGGCTGGCCGTGCGCAGCAGCGCCCTGGCCGGGACGGCGCAGCTGGCCGCGCAGCAGGAGGCGGCGCTGTTCATCGGCCGCCGCGGCGCCCGGCTGTCGGGCCAGTCGGTCTGGGCGCGGCTGCGCCGGCGCGGCCAGCAGGCCGGCCTGGCGGCGGGCGTGCACCCGCACGTGCTGCGCCACTCGTTCGCCAGCCATATGCTGCAGTCCAGCGGCGATCTGCGCGCCGTGCAGGAGCTGCTGGGCCACGCCAGCATCTCCACCACGCAGGTCTATACGCGGCTGGACTTCCAGCATCTGGCCCAGGCCTACGAAAGCGCGCATCCGCGTGCGCACCGGCAGGAGGCTCCGGCCAGGCGTCGCGCCAAGGAGTCAACCGGGAACCGGGCCGATCAGGACGGTGAAGACTGACAGGACTTTTCATCGACTCACGGATTGATAGCTGCTAACGCATGCTGGATAAGGTCTATAACCTGTTTTGGCCATGTTTTCCAGCTGGCCTTGCTGACAGTGAGCGCTTGAAAGCGCTATTACACTCCCCAGCTGTCTTTTTCGCCGGGCGTTTGTACTCGGCCGCAGCAAGAGGTTTCAACGCATGGCTCTCATTCCAGTCACCATCCTCACGGGCTTTCTGGGCTCGGGCAAGACCACGCTGCTCAAGCGCGTGCTGCACGAATCGCACGGCATGAAGATCGCCGTGATCGAGAACGAGTTCGGCGAGGAGAACATCGACACCGACATTCTCAAGACCGAATCCAAGGAGCAGATACTGCAGATGAGCAACGGCTGCATCTGCTGCACCATCCGCGAGGACCTGCGCGAAGCCCTGCAGCTGCTGGCCGCCAAGCGCCGCAAGGGCATGGTGGACTTCGACCGCATCGTGATCGAGACCACCGGCCTGGCCGATCCCGGCCCCGTCGCCCAGACTTTCTTCATGGACGACGAGATCGCCGAGACCTATCTGATCGACTCCATCATCACGCTGGTGGACGCCAAGCACGCCAACCAGCAGCTCGACGACCGCCAGGAGGCGCGCCGCCAGGTGGGCTTTGCCGACCAGATCTTCCTGTCCAAGACCGACCTGGTGACCGAAGGTGAAAAGGATGAGCTGATCCACCGCCTCAAGCACATGAACCCGCGCGCGCCCATCACGGCCGTGCACTTCGGCGACGTGCCGCTCAAGGAGGTGTTCGACCTGCGCGGCTTCAACCTCAATGCCAAGCTGGACATCGACCCCGACTTCCTCAAGGAAGACGACCATGACCACGGCCACCAGCACGATGAGCACTGCGGCCACGACCACCATGATCACGAGCACGGCGAGCACGGCGAGCACGGCGAGCACTGCAGCCATCCCCACCACCATCACCATGACGACGACGTGAAAAGCTTCGTCTTCCGCGCCCCCCGGCCTTTCGATCCGGCCAAGCTCGAGGACTTCCTGGGCGCCATCGTCAACATCTACGGCCCCAAGATGCTGCGCTACAAGGGCGTGCTCCACATGAAGGGCACGGAGCGCAAGGTGATCTTCCAGGGTGTGCACCAGCTCATGGGCAGCGATCTGGGCCCCGAGTGGGAGCAGGACGAAAAACGCGAAAGCAAAATGGTCTTCATCGGCATTGATCTGCCGCAGGATATCTTCCAGCAGGGCCTGGAGCAGTGCCTGGCCTGAAACCGGAAACAGGAGCATGAAGGCTCCTGTGGAGTGCTTTCTGACACTGACTGACGGCCTGCTTTGCAGGCCGTTTTGCTGTCTGCATGCTGGTGCTTGTGTGGGGTATGCACAACGGATGGCGGCGGGGGCGGGAAGCGTCGGGAAGAAGCCTCGATACAATGCCGCCCCAAAAGAGAACTGGAGCGAATCCGCCGTCTCGCCCATACCCCCGCACCCTGCAACGCATTTCGCACAGCAGCTCCGATTGACAGTAACATCCATGGCCTCGTCCAAGGCGTTGGACCGGACACCATTAGCGATACGAAAACTATGCCCATCACAAAGCAAGCTGCGACGAAAAAAGATCCCAAGCTGGCCAATGCTTGGAAGACCAAATCGGTGGAAGATCTGACGGATGCCGATGTGCTGGCCATGTCCGACGGCGACTACATGAACGACGTGCAGCTGGCTTTCTTTCGCCGCAAGCTGGTCGCGCTGAAGAACGACATGCATGTGAACGCGGGCGAAACCGCGGAAAACCTGCGTGAGGACACCGTGGTGGTGCCCGATCCCGCCGACCGCGCCACCATCGAGGAAGAGCACGCCCTGGAGCTGCGCACGCGTGACCGCGAGCGTAAGCTGCTCAAGAAGATCGAACAGTCCATCGCCCGCATCGATGCCGGCGACTACGGCTATTGCGACGAGACCGGCGAGCCCATCGGCGTCGGCCGCCTGCTGGCCCGTCCCACGGCCACGCTGTCGCTGGAAGCCCAGCAGCGCCGCGAGCTCAAGCAGAAGATGTACGGAGATTGAGAAGCCTCGGGCGCGGCCCCTGGTGGCCGCGCGAGAGCGACTGACCATGACCAAAGAAGAGACCCGATCGAGCCGGCTGCTTTCCAAGGTGGCGCGCTTTGTGCGCCACCCGACGGTGAGCTGGTCCGACCTGGACAGCCTCGACGACGAGCACGAGAGTCAGTACAGCAAGCAGGCGCTCAAGGACATGCTGGAGCGCAAGCGCCAGAACGATTTTGTGCGCAAGCGTGAATTCGACCAGCTGCGCAAGCTGCGCCAGACCCAGCAGGAGCGGATCGCCCGCCCCGCAGCGGAGCCCGACACGCCCGCGATTCCGGCCTCTTCATTCCTGTCGAGCCTGCACAGCAGCCTAAACCCCGGCGAGCGCGCCGTGACGCTGCGCAAGATCGACGAGATCGAAGCCCAGATGTCCCAGCAGTGGTGGCGCGGCAAGCAAAGCGCCGATGCGACCACCGTCGCCATGCAACTGCCCGAGGGCGGCAATCCGGCGCCATCGTCCTTCAATGCCCCGCCTCCCGGCAGCATGCTGCCCCTGCTCAGCGAGGTGGTGCCGGAAGAGGTGGCGACCCAGGGCATGAGCGCCGCCTTCGGCCTGACCAGCTCCATGTCCCCCAAGCTGTCGCCCTCGCTGATGAGCATGCATGGCCTGGGCGGGGGCAGCGATTTCGCGCCGGCGTTCGCTCCGACCGAGGTGTCGGCGCCGGCCAAGGTGAGCATGGTGCCGCCGTCCTTCGCCCGGTTCGAGCACGATGTGGATTTGGAAGAGCCGGCCATTGTGTTTGCCAACGGAGACACCGAATCGGCACATGCCAGCCTGCAGGAGCTGATCCGGCGCCGCGCGCATGGCGTAGCGCAGCTGCCGGCCTGGCTGGCCCTGCTGGACCTGTACCGGGCGGCGGGCTGGCATGCCGAGTTCGAGCAGGCGGCTATCGATTTTGCGGGGCGCTTCGGGCGCTCCGCCCCCCAATGGTTTGCCATGCCGCTGGAAAGCGGCGGTCTGCGGGCCACGGAAGCGGCAGCCGATCCCAAGGGCGCGCGCTGGACGGCGCCGGCCCTGCTGACCGCGCAAAGCGTTGCGGGCCTGCAGGCGCTGCAAGCCCGTAGCTCCGGAGCCTGGACCCTGGACTGGAGCCCGCTGGAGGCGATTGCGCCCGAGGCCGTGCCTGCGCTGGAAGCCTTGGCGCGTCAATGGGCCGAGGGAGCCGGCCAGTTCGTGTTTTGCGGCGCATCGGTGCTGCTGGAGATTCTGGCGCAATGCAGCCCCTCGCTGGCTACCGAGGTGGACCGCGGCTGGTGGCATCTGCGCCTGGCCGTGCTGCGCCTCATGAACCTGCCGGACGTTTTCGAGCTGGTGGCGCTCGAATACTGCGTGACCTACGAGCTCTCGCCACCCTCCTGGGTCGATCCGGTCTGCCAGTCGTCGCTGGAGGGGCAGGCGCTGGCCCTGGCTGCGCCACTGTCGTTCGAGGACAGCATGTCCTCCGATGCGGCCTGGCGCGAGCGCGCGCCGCAGTTTGCGCTGCAGGGCGTCATCGAAGGCGATGCCCTGCCCTGGCTGGCGTCGATACAGGAAAAAGCCGTGCTCGGCGAGACCTTGGTGATCGACTGCAGGCATCTGGTGCGCATGGACTTCGCGGCGGCCGGCTCGGTGCTCAACTGGGCCTCGACCATGCAGTCGCTGGGCCATGTGCTGCAGCTGAGCCAGCTGCACCAGCTGGTGGCGGTGTTCTTCAATGTGATCGGCATCCAGGAGCATGCGCAGGTGATTCCTAGAAGGGACTGACCCCCTGAGGCGCTGCGCGCCCTCCCCCGGAGGGGGGCGACGGCTTCGCTGCGGGGCGACCCTTGCTTGCTGTCCCTTGCCTGGGGCATGCTTGTTTCAGCACCGTGCTCCAAATTAAATTTCCCTGCTCTCTTGAGGCGGGCCGGTTCGGCCCCCATGTGGCTGTTCTATGGAACAGTTTCACGGCACCACCATTTTGAGCGTGCGCCGCCAGACTCCCGAAGGCGTGCAGGTCGCCATCGGCGGTGATGGTCAGGTCACATTGGGCAACATCGTCGTCAAGGGCACGGCGCGCAAGGTGCGCAAGCTCTACCACGGCAAGGTGCTGGCCGGCTTTGCCGGCGCCACGGCCGATGCGTTCACGCTGTTCGAGCGCTTCGAGGCCAAGCTGGAAAAGCACCAGGGCCACCTGACACGTGCGGCCATCGAACTCACCAAGGACTGGCGTACCGACCGCGTGCTGCGCCGCCTCGAAGCCATGCTGGCCGTGGCCGATGCGACGACTTCGCTGATCATCACGGGCAACGGCGACGTGCTCGAGCCCGAGCAGGGCATCGTGGCCATCGGTTCGGGCGGTGCCTACGCGCATTCGGCCGCCAAGGCGCTGCTGAACAACACCGAGCTGTCGGCCGAGGAGGTGGTGCGCAAGTCGCTGGCCATTGCGGGCGAGCTGTGCATCTATACCAACATGAACCACACCGTCGAGACGCTGTAAGCCTCTCAAAGTCCTGAATTGATAGCTGTCCGCGCGTGCCGGCCAAGCGTGGGTGGCTTTATTGACCGAGAATCATCCATGTCGTCTGCCATGACTCCCCAGGAGATCGTCTCCGAGCTGGACAACCACATCGTCGGCCAGGACGGTGCCAAGCGCGCCGTGGCCATCGCGCTGCGCAACCGCTGGCGCCGCCAGCAGGTGGCCGAAGGCCTGCGCCAGGAAATCACGCCCAAGAACATTCTGATGATCGGTCCCACGGGAGTGGGCAAGACCGAGATCGCGCGGCGCCTGGCAAAATTAGCCGATGCGCCCTTCATCAAGGTGGAGGCCACCAAGTTCACCGAGGTCGGCTATGTGGGCAAGGACGTGGACGCCATCATCCGCGACCTGGCCGAGGTGGCCGTCAAGCAGACGCGCGAATCCGACATGAGGAAGATGCGCGCCCGCGCCGAGGACGCTGCCGAGGAGCGCATCCTCGACGTGCTGATTCCCCCGGCGCGCAGCGCCGGCTTCGATGCCTCGCGCAGCGGCGAGCCGGCGGCCGACAGCACGGCCCGCCAGGTGTTCCGCAAGAAGCTGCGCGAGGGCCAGCTCGACGACAAGGAAATCGAGATCGATATCGCCGAGCAGCCGCCCCAGGTGCAGATCATGGGGCCGCAGGGCATGGAAGAGATGGCCGAGCAGCTGCGCGGCATGTTCAGCCAGATGGGCCAGGAAAAGCGCAAGACGCGCAAGCTCAGGATTGCCGAAGCCCTGAAGCTGCTGACCGACGAGGAAGCGGCCAAGATGGTCAACGAGGAAGACGTCAGGAGTCGCGCCATCGTCAATGCCGAGCAGAACGGCATCGTCTTCATCGACGAGATCGACAAGGTGGCCACGCGCCAGGAAACCAGCGGCTCCGATGTCTCGCGCCAGGGCGTGCAGCGCGACCTGCTGCCGCTGGTGGAAGGCACCAGCGTCTCCACCAAGTATGGCGTGGTCAAGACCGACCACATCCTGTTCATCGCCTCGGGGGCCTTTCATCTGTCCAAGCCCAGCGACCTGATCCCGGAGCTGCAGGGGCGCTTTCCCATTCGCGTGGAACTGGATTCCCTGTCGGTCAAGGACTTCGAGGCGATTTTGATGCAGACTCACGCCTCCCTGGTCAAGCAGTACCAGGCGCTGCTGGCCACCGAGGGCGTGACGCTGGAGTTCACGCCCGAGGGCATCACGCGGCTGGCGACGATTGCCTTCGAGGTGAACGAGCGCACCGAGAACATCGGCGCGCGCCGCCTGTCCACCGTCATGGAGCGCCTGCTCGACGAGGTCAGCTTCGATGCGGCCAAGCTGGCCGGTCAGTCCGTGACCATAGATGCCGCCTATGTCGACCAGCGCCTGCAGATGCTGAGCCAGGACGAAGACCTGTCGCGCTTCATTCTCTGATTCCGGCCCGTGTTGCGCACCGGACTGCCCGCCCTGGCGGGCAGTTTGCGTTTGTAGGAGAAGTGCTGGAGACCCCGCCGGGTTGGGGTGAAGTGAATCGTTTCAATTGAGACAGTCTATTGAGAGTCCACTTGCACAGGTTTCGCTAAGTGCTTGTGGGGGAAGGACTTTTTTTGAGATGGTCTGGCCATTTTGCATCTAAGTCGTTGATTTCATTGCAAATAATTGTCCGAAGTGGTTTGGAGTCGCCTAGAATTGCTGCTACAGTGCAAAAAAGTGCAATTAAGTGGTGAAAACTGCCTTCACGATCTCGATGGGCGAGCGTGTATGGCTCCAACCGACCGGAGTGGCTGACCGTGTTTCAAGGGGCGTCTTCGCTGAATCTCGATGGAAAGGGGCGGCTTTCAGTGCCGACCCGGCATCGTGACGCCCTCATGGCCATGGCCGAAGGCCAGCTCACCTTCACCAAACATCCCCATGGCTGCCTGATGCTGTTTCCCCGCCCCGAGTGGCTGCAGTTTCGTGAGCGCATCGCGCAGATGCCCATGAGCGCCCAGTGGTGGAAGCGGATTTTTCTGGGCAATGCCATGGATGCGGAGATGGATGCGACCGGGCGCCTGCTGGTGTCGCCGGAATTGCGCGAGGCGGCCGGCCTGACCAAGGAGGTGGTGCTGCTCGGCATGGGCAACCATTTCGAGCTGTGGGACAAGGCCACTTATGAAGCACGCGAAGCGGAGGCCATGCAGCAGGAAATGCCCGCGGCTTTCCAGGATTTTGTTTTTTAGGAAGAGACGTGTCTGTGAACCAGCCGTTGCAACATATCACCGTATTGCTCGAGGAAGCCGTGGACGCCCTGCTCGGTGGCGCCGGCGCGCAGCCGTCGGGCCAGTGGGTGGATGCGACGTTCGGCCGCGGAGGGCACTCCCGGCTCATATTGCAAAGGCTGGGGCCGCAGGGGCGGTTGCAGGCGTTCGACAAGGATCCGGACGCCATCGCAGAAGCGGCGCGCATCACCGATGCGCGTTTTTCGATTCGGCATGAGGGCTTTTGCCGCCTCGACGAGCTGCCGCCGGGCAGCGTCCAGGGCGTGCTGATGGACCTGGGCGTGAGCTCGCCCCAGATCGACAACCCGGACCGGGGCTTCAGCTTCCGTTTTGATGGTCCGCTCGATATGCGCATGGACACCACGCGCGGCCAAAGCGTGGCCGAGTGGCTGGCCGAGGCGGAGATGCAGCAGATTGCGGAGGTGATACGTGACTACGGTGAAGAACGGTTTGCTGGCCCCATTGCAAAGGCGATTGTTGCTCGGCGCGAGGCCCAGGGGCCACTTCGCACCACCGCCGAGCTGGCCGAACTCGTGGCTGGCGCGGTCAAGACCCGTGAGGCTGGGCAGAATCCGGCAACACGCACCTTCCAGGCTCTTCGGATTTTCATCAATGCCGAGCTTCAAGAGCTCGAACAGGCGCTAGAGGCCAGCCTGCGCGTGCTCGCGCCGGGCGGGCGCCTGGTGGTGATCAGCTTCCATTCGCTGGAAGATCGCATCGTCAAGCAGTTCATCGCCAAGCACTCCAAGGAGGTCTACGACCGCCGCATGCCTTTCGCTGCGCCCCAGCCCATGCACCTGAAGGCGCTGGGCCGCATCAAGCCCGGCGAGGCCGAAGTGGCGGGCAACCCGCGCTCGCGCTCCGCCGTGATGCGCGTGGCCGAACGCACGGAGACGCCGGCATGACGCGCCGCCGCCCGATCCCGGGCAGCCCAGAGGAGGCCATGCCATGCTGCGCCTGAATCTGCTGCTGCTGCTGGCGGTCATGGCCAGCGCCATCTTTCTCGTGCACACGCAGTACGAGTCGCGCAAGCTCTTTACCGAGCTGGACCGCGCCGAGGTCGAGTCGCGCCGCCTGGCCACGGACCAGCAGCGCCTGCAGGTCGAAAAGCGGGCCCAGGCCACGCCCCAGCGCATCGAGACGCTGGCCCGCGAGCGGCTGCAGATGAAGTCGGCCTCGCCGGCCATCACGCAGTATGTGCAGGACGGCTCCCGCACCTCGGGTACGGGGGCTGCCCGATGACGCGCAGCGTGCTCTACACCTCCAGCCCGCTGCTGGCGTCCAAGACGCCGCTGTGGCGCAGCAAGATGATCGTGGCCATGCTGGGCCTGGGCTTTCTGGGCCTGGGCGCGCGCGCGGCCTATGTCCAGGTGTTCGGCAACGATTTCTTCAAGCGCCAGGGCCTGGTGCGCTTCGCGCGCACGCTGGAGCTGCCGGCCAACCGCGGCCGCCTGCTGGACCGCAACGGCCTGATCCTGGCCTCGAGCGTGCCGGCCGCCAGCATCTGGGCCATCCCCGAGGACGTGGACCACGGCGACCCCGAGGTGCAGGCCAAGCTCAAGACCATCGCCAAGCTCATGGACATGCCGCCGGCCGAGCTGCAGAAGAAGCTGGCCGAAGAGGACAAGACCTTCGTCTGGATCAAGCGCCAGCTCGACTGGGAGGTGGGCCAGAAAATCCTGGCGCTCAACGTCAAGGGCATCTACAACCGCAAGGAATACAAGCGCCAGTACCCCGAGGGCGAGTCGGCCGCCCACGTCGTGGGCTTCACCAATGTGGAGGACCATGGCCAGGAAGGCATGGAGCTGGCCTTCGACAAGGAGCTGGCCGGCAGGGCCGGCTCGCGCCGCGTGATCAAGGACCGACTGGGCCGCGTGGTCGAGGGCGTGGGCGAGGAAGTGCCGCCCCAGGACGGGCAGGACATCCAGCTGTCCATAGACAGCAAGGTCCAGTACTACGCCTATCAGAAGCTCAAGCAGCAGGTCGAGATCAACAAGGCCAAGGCCGGCAGCGTGGTGGTCATGGATGCCCACACGGGCGAGCTGCTGGCGCTGGCCAACTACCCCAGCTACGACCCCGGCCACCGCAAGAACCTGACCGGCGAGCAGCTGCGCAACCGCGCGCTGACCGACACCTTCGAGCCGGGCTCGACCATGAAGCCCATTACCATCGCCACGGCGCTGGAGCTCAAGCGGGTCAAGCCTTCCACCATCATCGATACCTCGCCGGGCCGCTACACGGTGACGGGCTCCACCATCACCGACACGCACAACTACGGCGTGCTGACCGTGGAAGGCGTGATCCAGAAGTCCAGCAACGTGGGTGCGACCAAGGTGGCGCAAAAGCTCTCGGCGCAGGAAATGTGGGAGCATTTCAGCTCGCTGGGTTTCGGGCAGAAGCCCCAGATCCAGTTTCCCGGCGCGGTCTCGGGCCGCCTGCGTCCCTGGAAGACCTGGAAGCCCATCGAGCAGGCAACCATGTCCTACGGCTACGGCCTGTCGGCTTCGCTGCTGCAGATGGCGCGCTCGTACACCGTGTTCTCCAACGACGGCAACGTCATTCCCTCGACCATCCTCAGGAGCACCGAGCCGCCCGTGGGCGTGCGCGTGTTCTCGGCCGAGAACGCCGCCGCCGTGCGCCACATGCTGTGGCTGGCCGCGGGCCCGGGCGGCACCGGCCAGAAGGCGCAGGCCGAGGGCTACACCATCGGCGGCAAGTCCGGCACGGCGCGGAAGCAGCAGGGCAAGGGCTATGCGGCCGGCAAGTACCGCGCCTGGTTCACGGGCATGGCACCCATCGACAAGCCGCGCATCATCGTGGCGGTGATGGTGGATGAGCCCAGCGCCGGCTCCTACTACGGCGGCACCGTGGCGGGCCCGGTGTTTGCCGATGTGGTGCAGCAGACGCTGCGCTTCATGGGCGTGCCGCCGGACAAGGAAGTCAAGCCTCAGATCGTGGCTGCCCCGCCCGAGGAGCCCGTGCTATGAGCACCACCCCTGCTGGCATCCATCATCTGGCCACGGTTGCCGATGCCGTGGCCTGGCTGCGCGCGCGCGTTGAGCCGGTTCGGGGCAACCTGCAGACCGACAGCCGCAAGGTCGGCGCGGGCGATGCCTTCATCGCCTGGCCGGGCGCCGCCACCGACGGCCGCGCCTATGTGGCCAAGGCCCTGGAGCAGGGCGCGGCCGCCGTGCTCGTGGAGGCCGAAGGCCTGGCGGGCTTCGAGCTGCAGGGCGAGCAGAAGGGGCGCATTGCCGCCTTGAAGGGCCTCAAGGCCGCCACCGGCCTGATCGCCGACCAGTGGTTTGCCCATCCCAGCCAGGAGCTCGAGGTGCTGGCCGTGACCGGCACCAACGGCAAGACCACCACGGCCTGGTGGCTCGCGCATGCGCTATCGAAAGTGAAACTGCAGGCGCGCAGCGGCGCTGCGCTGGTCGGCACCCTGGGCGTGGGCGTGCCGCCGCATCTGGAATACACGGGCCTGACCACGCCCGACCCGGTGCGGTTGCAGCGCGCCTTCCGCGAATATGCGGATGCGGGCCTGGCGGCCTGCGCCATCGAGGCCTCGTCCATCGGCATCGTCGAGCACCGCCTCGACGGCACCCGCATCCGCGTGGCGCTGTTCACCAATTTCACCCAGGACCACCTGGATTACCACGGCAGCATGGACGCCTACTGGCAGGCCAAGGCCGCGCTGTTCGTCTGGCCGGGCCTGCAGGCCGCCGTGGTCAATGTGGACGATGCCCATGGCGCCAGGCTCTGGGCCGATCTACAGGGCCGTCCGCTGGATCTGTGGAGTGTTTCCATCCAGGGCCCGGCGCGCCTGCAGGCCAGGGACATCCGCCTCGACGAGCAGGGCCTGGCCTTCACCGTGGTGGAGGCCGAAGCCGCTCCAGAACAAGGCCTGCGCATGAGCACGCGCCTCGTGGGCCAGTACAACGTATCCAATCTGCTGGGCGTGCTCGCGGCCCTGCGCAGCCTGGGGCTGAGCCTGCAAGAGGCCGCGGCCGCCTGCGCGCACCTGGAGCCCGTGCCCGGCCGCATGCAGCAGATCGCCCGGAGCGGCCAGCCGCTGGTGGCCGTGGACTACGCCCATACCCCCGATGCGCTGGAGAAGGCGCTGCAGGCGCTGCAGCCTGCGGCCCGCCAGCGCGGCGGCAGGCTGTGGTGCGTGTTCGGCTGCGGCGGCGACCGCGACCACACCAAGCGCCCGCTCATGGGGCAGGCCGCCCAGGCCTATGCCGACTGCGTGCTCGTCACCAGTGACAACCCGCGCAGCGAAGTGCCCGAACGCATCATCGACCAGATCCTGGCCGGCATGCGCGCGGGCGAGAACCTCCATGTCCAGGCCGACCGCGCGGCGGCCATTGCCGAGGCCCTGGCCCGCGCCGATGCGCGCGACGTGGTGCTGATCGCCGGCAAGGGACATGAGGACTACCAGGAGACGAAGGGCGTGCGCCATCCGTTCTCCGACATGGCCGAGGCGCACCAGGCGCTGGCGGCCCGCGAAGGAAAGAAACGGTCATGATGACCTTGCAAAAAGCGCTGGAGCTGCTCCAGGCGCATATCCCCGAGGCCCGCCTGATCGGCGACGGCCAGACCCTGCTGGCGCGCGTGCACACCGACACGCGCACGCTGCAGGCCGGGGATTTGTTCGTGGCCCTCAAGGGCGAGCGTTTCGACGCCCATGATTTCCTGCCCCAGGCCAAGGCCACCGGCGCGGTGGCGGCACTGGCGGCGCACGGCCTGGCCGAGGCCGGCCTGTCCGGCATCGAGGTGCCCGACACCCTGGCGGCCCTCGGTGCGCTGGCGCGCGCCTGGCGCGGCCAGTTCGAGCTGCCGCTGATCGCGGTGACGGGCAGCAACGGCAAGACCACGGTCACGCAGATGATGGCCTCCATCCTGCAAGCCCATGCTGGCGACGCGGCACTGGCCACGCGCGGCAACTTCAACAACTCCATCGGCATGCCGCTCAATCTGCTGCGCATGACGGCCGGGCACCGCATCGCCGTGCTGGAGATGGGCATGAACCACCCCGGCGAGATCGCCGAGCTGGCGGCGATAGCCCAGCCCACGGTGGCCCTGGTCAACAACGCCCAGCGCGAACACCAGGAATTCATGCACACGGTGGAAGCCGTGGCGCGCGAGAACGGCTCGGTCCTCTCCTTCCTGCCGGCCGACGGCGTGGCCGTGTTCCCCGCGGGCGACACCTATACCGCGCTGTGGACCGAGCTGGCGGCCGGCCGTGCCTGCCTGATGTTTGGCGAGGCAGCGGACGGTGCCCAGGTGTTTGCCTCCGACCTGGCCTGGCGCGATGGCGCCTGGGCCGTGCAGCTCCATACGCCGCAAGGCCAGGCTCCGGTGCGGCTGCACATTGCCGGCCGCCACAACGTGCGCAATGCGCTGGCCGCTGCGGCCTGCGCCCATGCGGCCGGCGTGCCGCTGGCCGCCATCGCGCAGGGGCTGTCGAGCTTCGAGCCGGTCACCGGCCGCTCGCGCGCGCTGGCGGTTTCCTTCCAGGGCCGTTCGGTCACCGTGGTGGACGACACCTACAACGCCAATCCCGACTCGGTGGCCGCAGCCATAGCAGTGCTGCGCGAGCTGCCGGCGCCCCAGCTGCTGGTGCTGGGCGACATGGGCGAGGTGGGCGACAACGGCCCGCAATTCCATGCCGAGGCCGGCCTGCTGGCCCGGCAGCAAAACATTCCCGGCTTCTTTGCGCTGGGGGCGCAAAGCGCATACGCCACCGCGGCCTTCAATGCCGAGCAGGGTGGCGAAGCTAGGCATTTCGATAGCATGCAGGCCCTTGTGCAGGCCGTGTGCGCAGTTCTGCCCGAAGTGGGCAGCGTGTTGGTCAAGGGTTCGCGGTTCATGAAGATGGAGCAAGTGGTGCAGGCCATTGAAGCCTGTGCAGACAAGGCGCAGGGCGGGAAGCCGGGCAATGATGGGGAGGCTGCATGCTGCTGATGCTTGCCCAGTGGCTGCAAGGCCTGTCGCCAGACTTCGGTTTTCTGCGCGTCTTCCAGTACCTGACGCTGCGCGCCGTGCTGGCGGCCGTCACGGCCCTGCTGATCGGCCTGTTCATCGGCCCCAGGGCCATCCGCATGCTCACCGCGCTCAAGATCGGCCAGCCCGTGCGCGGCTATGCCATGGAGACGCACCTGGTCAAGAGCGGCACGCCCACCATGGGCGGTGTGCTGATCCTGTTCTCCATCGCCATGTCCACGCTGCTGTGGTTCGACCTGTCCAACCGCTTCGTCTGGATCGTGCTGCTGGTCACGCTGGGCTTTGGCGCCATCGGCTGGGTGGATGACTGGCGCAAGGTGGTCAACAAGGACCCCGAGGGCATGCGTTCGGGCGAGAAGTATTTCTGGCAGTCGGTGATCGGCCTGCTGGCCGCGCTGTACCTGGTGTTCTGCGTGTCGGAGAACACCAATGCCCAGGTGTTCGAGCTGTTCGTGTCCTGGGTGCAGTCGGGCTTCTCGATGGATCTGCCGCCCAAGGCTGGCCTGCTCGTGCCCTTCTTCAAGGAGGTCAGCTATCCGCTGGGCGTGTTCGGCTTCGTGATCATGACCTATCTGGTCATCGTGGGCGCCAGCAATGCCGTGAACCTGACCGACGGCCTGGACGGCCTGGCCATCATGCCGGTGATCCTGGTCGGCTCCTCGCTGGGCATTTTTGCCTATGTGACCGGCAATGCCGGCTATGCCAAATACCTGCTGTTCCCGCATATCCCGGGCTCGGGCGAGCTGATGGTGTTCTGCGGCGCCATGGGCGGCGCGGGCCTGGCCTTTCTGTGGTTCAACGCCCATCCGGCCCAGGTCTTCATGGGCGACGTGGGCGCGCTGGCCCTGGGCGCGGCCCTGGGCACGATTGCCGTGATCGTGCGCCAGGAAATCGTGCTGGCCATCATGGGCGGCATCTTCGTGGTCGAGGCCCTGTCCGTGATGCTGCAGGTGAGCTGGTTCAAGTACACCAAGAAGCGCTACGGCGAAGGCCGGCGCCTGCTGAAGATGGCGCCGCTGCACCATCATTTTGAAAAGAGCGGCTGGAAGGAAACCCAGGTCGTGATCCGCTTCTGGATCATCACCATGCTGCTGTGCCTGCTGGGTCTGTCGACCCTGAAGCTGAGGTGACCGCCATGCAGGACGAAGACCTCAAGCTCGACATTCAGGCACTGGACGCGGCGCTGGAACAGGCGGTTGAAGGCTATACGCATGCTATCGATGTTGAAGCTGCTGGCGCTGATATAAACAGTGTTTCAGCGTTGAATGGGGTGGAAGTGCTTGATATGACTGCGCAAGCAGCTTCTGAAACAGAAGCGGCTGCTGTGGCTGTCCCCGCCGATGTCGAGGCGCTGGCCCGCACCCCGGGCGAAGAGCCGATTCCCGACATCTCCACGCTGACGGCCGCCCGCGATGCGGCCGCCTTCGTGGCGCAGATTTTTGCCGATCCGGGCGTGTCCGATACCGCTGACGGCGAAGTCACGGCCGTGGCGGCCGAGCAGGCTCCGGTGGCAGAAGCAGTGCAGCTGCCGCCCGTTCCGGTGCAGTGGCCGCAGGGCGCCGAGCAGCATCTGCGGGGCCAGCGCGTGCTGATCCTGGGCCTGGGCATTTCCGGCATCGCCATGGCCCGCTGGTGCGCGCGCGCCGGTGCCGAGGTCACGGTGGCCGATACGCGCGAGGCGCCCCCGCATCTGGCCACGCTGCAGGCCGAGCTGCCCGGCGTGCGCTTTGTGGCAGGCAGCCTCACCGCCGCCCTGGTGGACGGCCAGAGCCTGAGCTGCGTCTACCGCTCGCCGGGCCTGAGCCCCGAGACCGTGGCACCCGTGTTCCAGGCGGCGCGCGCCATCGGCCTGCCCGTGGGCGGCGAGCTCGACCTGTTCGCCATGGCGCTCAAGGGGATGGAAGAGGCCCACGGCTACCAGCCCGCCGTGCTGGGCATCACCGGCACCAACGGCAAGACCACGGTGACCTCGCTGACCGGCCAGCTGCTCAAACATGCGGGCCTGGCGGTGGGCGTGGCCGGCAACATCGGCCCCACGCTGCTCGATACGCTGAGCCAGCGCATCGACGCCGAAACCCTGCCCCGGGCCTGGGTGCTGGAGCTGTCCAGCTTCCAGCTCGACGGCTGCCACGGCTTCGAGCCCACGGCCGCGGCCGTGCTCAACATCACCCAGGATCACCTGGACTGGCACGGCAGCCTGCAGGCCTATGCCGATGCCAAGTCGCGCATCTTCGGCCAGGGCGGCCTGATGGTGCTCAACCGCGAAGATCCCCTGGTCATGGCCATGCTGCCGGCGCCCGAGCCGGTGCCCGGCAAGCGCGGCAAGACCTTCCAGCGGCCCTATGTGACTTTTGGCGGCGACATGCCGCGCCGTCCCGGCGACTTCGGCATCGAGGTCGTCAACGGCATGACCTGGCTGGTGCGCGCCCATGAGGCCGACGAAACGGCCAAGGGCAAGAGTGTGAACGGTCGCGCCGACGACCTGCATATCCAGCGCCTGATGCCGGCCGATGCGCTGCGCATCCGCGGCCGCCACAACGCCATCAATGCGCTGTCGGCCCTGGCCCTGGCCACGGCGGCCGGCTGCGCGCTGGCGCCGCTGCTCTACGCCCTGCGCGAATACCGCGGCGAGCCGCACCGCGTGCAGCCCATAGGCCGCGTCAACGAGGTCGAATACTTCGACGACAGCAAGGGCACCAATGTGGGCGCCACGGTGGCCGCGATGACCGGCCTGGGTGTGGATCACCGCATCGTGGTGATCCTGGGCGGCCTGGGCAAGGGCCAGGACTTTGCGCCGCTGGCCGCGCCCGTGGCCCGCCATGTGCGCGCCGCCGTGCTGATCGGCCAGGACGGCCCGCTAATCCGCGCGGCCCTGTCCGACTGCGGCGTGCAGCTGCTGGACGCCACGACCATGCAGGACGCCGTGGGCAAGGCCGCCGGCCTGGCCCATGCCGGCGATGCCGTGCTGCTGTCGCCCGCGTGCGCCAGCATGGACATGTTCAAGGACTACGCGGACCGCGCCGAACAATTCGTGCAGGCCGTGCGCGCGCTGGCGCTGGACGCCGGCCAGGAACTGGAGGAGGGCGCATGACTGCCGCATTCCTGACCGGTGTTTCCTCGCGCCTGCGTTCGCGTCTTCACTCGTGGCTGCGCAGCGGCGGGGACAGGCCCATCGACGTGCTGCCGGTGCGCGTGGGCGGGCCGCAGTACCACCGACCCACGCAGACCCCGGCCAGCGTGCTGGGGCTGGACCAGGCATTGATCTGGGTGGTGATCGGCCTGCTGGCCTGGAGCCTGGTCATGGTGTATTCGGCATCGATCGCGATGCCCGACAACCCGCGTTTCGGCAAGATCGCGCCCTACCACTTCCTGCTGCGCCATGCCATGTCGATAGGCATGGCCTTCGTGGCGGCGCTGCTGGCCTTCCAGGTGCCCATGTCGGCCTGGGAGAAGGTGGCGCGCAAGCTGTTCATCGTCTCCATCGTGCTGCTGGCGGCGGTGCTGATCCCTCACGTGGGCACGGTGGTCAACGGCGCGCGGCGCTGGCTGTCGCTGGGCATCATGAACTTCCAGCCTTCGGAACTGGCCAAGTTCTCGGTGCTCATCTACGCGGCCGACTACATGGTGCGCAAGATGGAGGTCAAGGAGCGGTTCTTCCGCGCCGTGCTGCCCATGGCCGTGGCCGTGGTGCTGGTCGGCGTGCTGCTGCTGGCCGAGCCCGACATGGGCGCCTTCATGGTGATCGTGGTGATCTCCATGGGCATTCTGTTCCTGGGCGGCGTGAACGCGCGCATGTTCTTCCTGATCGCCTTCCTGGTGGTGCTGGCCTTCGTGGGCATCATCGCCACCTCCGAATGGCGCCGCGAGCGCATCTTCGCCTACCTCGATCCCTGGGACGAGAAGCACGCGCTGGGCAAGGGCTACCAGCTCTCGCACGCGCTGATCGCCATCGGCCGCGGCCAGATCTTCGGCGTGGGCCTGGGCCGCAGCGTGGAAAAGCTGCACTGGCTGCCCGAAGCGCATACCGACTTTCTGATGGCCGTGATCGGCGAGGAGTTCGGCCTCGTGGGCGTGCTGCTGATTGCCGTGGTCTTCCTGTGGCTGACCCGCCGCATCATGCTGATCGGCCGCCGCGCCATCGCGCTGGACCGCGTGTTCTCGGGGCTGGTGGCCGAGGGCGTGGCGATCTGGATCGGCTTCCAGGCCTTCATCAACATGGGCGTGAACCTGGGCGCGCTGCCCACCAAGGGCCTGACCCTGCCGCTGATGAGTTTCGGCGGCTCGGCGATCCTGATGAATCTGATAACGGTGGCCGTGGTGCTCAGAGTGGATTACGAAAACAAGCTGCTGATGAAGGGGGGCCACGCATGAGCCGCCCGGCCGTTCCGAAGGCTCATAGCACGGCAGCCCGTCAGGGCGAAGGTACTCCAGTGAGCCTGCCCGTTCAGCAAACAAGACAGCGCACGGCGCTCATCATGGCCGGCGGCACCGGCGGCCATATCTTCCCGGGCCTGGCCGTGGCGCAGGAGCTGCGCGCGCGCGGCTGGACCGTTTACTGGCTGGGCACGCCGGGCTCCATGGAGTCGCGCATCGTGCCGCCCCAGGGCTTTGCCTTCGAGACCATCGATTTCGGCGGCGTGCGCGGCAAGGGGGTGAAGACCCTGCTGAGGCTGCCGGGCCGTCTGCTCAAGGCCTTTGCGCAGGCCCGCGCCGTGATGCGCCGCGTGCAGCCCGATGTGGTGCTGGGCCTGGGCGGCTACATCACCGTGCCGGGCGGGCTGATGGCGGCGCTGTCCGGCAGGCCCGTGGTGCTGCACGAGCAGAACTCCGTGGCCGGCATGGCCAACAAGGTGGTGGCCGCCGTGGCCAAGCGCGTGTTCACGGCCTTCCCCGATGTGCTCGCCAAGGGCCAGTGGGTGGGCAACCCCCTGCGCCGTGCGTTCACCGAGCAGCCCGCGCCGGCCGAGCGCTTTGCCGGCCGCGGCGGGTCGCTCAAGCTGCTGGTGGTGGGCGGCAGCCTGGGCGCCAGGGCGCTCAACGAGATCGTGCCCCAGGCCCTGGCCCTGATCCCCGAGGCGCAGCGCCCGCAGGTGACGCACCAGAGCGGCGCGGCCCAGATCGATGCTTTGCGCGCCAACTACGCCGCTGCCGGCGTGCAGGCCGAGCTCACGCCCTTCATCGAGGACACGGCGCGGGCCTTTGCCGATGCCGATGTCATCGTCTGCCGCGCGGGCGCGAGCACGGTGACCGAGATCGCCGCCGTAGGCGCCGCCGCCATTTATGTGCCGTTTCCCGCTGCCGTGGACGACCACCAGACTTCCAATGCGCGCTTCCTGGTGGATGCCGGCGGCGGATGGTTGATGCCACAAAGCACTCTGAGCGCGCAAGGGTTGGCCGAAATGCTACAAAATATGCAGCGTGCGACGCTGCTGGAGCGCGCTGAACTAGCGAAGAAAATGCAAAAGATCGATGCCACCGAGAAGGTGGTCGCTGCCTGTGAGGAGTTGGCCGCATGAAACACGCCATCCATCACATCCACTTTGTCGGCATTGGCGGCGCCGGCATGAGCGGCATTGCCGAAGTGCTGCACAACCTGGGCTACCGGATTTCGGGCTCCGACCTGGCCGACAGCGCCACGCTGCGCCGCCTCGCGAGCCTGGGCATCACCACCCATGTGGGCCATGCGCAGGACCACGTCGCCGGCGCCGATGCCGTGGTGACCTCCACGGCCGTGCAGGGCGACAACCCCGAGGTGATCGCTGCCCGCGAAAAGAAGATTCCCGTCGTGCCCCGCGCGCTGATGCTGGCCGAGCTGATGCGCTTCAAGCAGGGCATTGCGATTGCCGGCGCGCACGGCAAGACCACCACCACCAGCCTGGTGACCAGCGTGCTGGCCGAGGCGGGGCTGGACCCGACCTTCGTGATCGGCGGCAAGCTCAACAGCGCCGGCGCCAACGCCAAGCTGGGCCAGGGCGACTACATCGTGGTCGAGGCCGACGAGTCGGATGCCTCGTTCCTGAACCTGCTGCCCATCATGGCCGTGGTCACGAACATCGACGCCGACCACATGGAAACCTACGGCCACGACTTCGGCCGGCTCAAGGGCGCGTTCGTCGACTTCCTGCACCGCATGCCGTTCTACGGCCGCGCCATTCTGTGCATAGACAGCCCGGCCGTGCGCGAGATCCAGCCCCAGCTGGCCCGGCCCGTGACCACCTACGGCTTTGCCGAGGATGCCCAGGTGCGCGCCCTCAACGTGCGCGCCGAGGCCGGACGCATGTGCTTTACCGTGCGCCGCAGCAACGGCCAGAGCTACCCCGACCTGGACGTGGTGCTGAGCCTGCCCGGCGAGCACAACGTGCTCAATGCGCTGTCGGCCGTGGCCGTGGCCATGGAGCTGGAGATCCCCGATGCCGCCCTGCTGCGCGCACTCGAAGGCTTCAAGGGCGTGGGCCGGCGCTTCCAGCGCTATGGCGAGCTGCCCGCGGCCGATGGCGGCGTGTTCAGCGTCATCGACGACTACGGCCACCACCCGGTGGAAATGGCCGCCACGCTGGCCGCCGCGCGCGGCGCCTTCCCCGGCCAGCGCCTGGTGCTGGCCTTCCAGCCCCACCGCTACAGCCGCACGCGCGACTGCTTCGAGGATTTCGTGAAGGTCATCGGCGGCGCCGATTCGGTGCTGCTCACCGAGGTCTATGCGGCCGGCGAATCGCCCATCGTGGCGGCCGACGGCCGCTCGCTGGCGCGCGCGCTGCGCGTGGCCGGCAAGGTGGAGCCGGTATTCGTGGAAAACATTGCCGATCTGCCGGCGGCGATCGCGACGAATGCGCAAGGCGGCGACGTGCTGCTGTGCATGGGCGCGGGCTCCATCGGGGCCGTGCCGGGCAAGCTGGTCGAGATGCTTCAAAAACAAGAGCTGGATGCGCACAAGGAGAGCGCGCAATGAGCATGAATGACACAGATTTCGGTATGGGCGTGAATGTGAAGGCCATGGGCAAGGTGGCCGTGCTCATGGGCGGCCGCTCGTCCGAGCGCGAGGTTTCGCTGATGTCGGGCAGCGGCGTGCTGGCCGCGCTGCAATCCAAGGGCGTCAACGCCCATGCCTTCGACCCTGCCGAGCAGGGACTGGACCAGCTCAAGGTGCAGGGCTTCGACCGCTGCTTCGTCGCGCTGCACGGCCGCTACGGCGAGGACGGCACGGTGCAGGGCGCGCTGGAGCTGCTGGGCATTCCCTACACAGGCTCCGGCGTGATGGCATCGAGCATCGCCATGGACAAGATCATGACCAAGCGCATCTGGCGCTTCGAAGGCCTGCCCACCCCCGACTGGCGCCTGGTCGCCAGCGCCGAGGAAACACGCGCCGCCCTGGAGGCGCTGGGCGCTCCCATGATCGTCAAGCCCGCGCGTGACGGCTCCAGCATCGGCCTGACCAAGGTGACCACGGACCAGGAGTGCGCCAGGGCCTATGAGCTGGCCGCCAGGTACGACGCCGAAGTGCTGTGCGAGGAATTCATTGCCGGCGACGAGACCACCTGCCCCGTGCTGGGTGCCGAGGCCGGCGCCCATGCGCTGCCGGTGATCCGCATCGTGGCGCCCGAAGGCAACTACGACTACCAGAACAAGTACTTCACCGACACCACGCAGTACCACTGCCCGAGCGGCCTGCCGGCCGCGGAAGAGGCGGAGATCCAGCGCATCGTGGTCAAGGCCTTCCGCACGCTGGGCTGCCGCGGCTGGGCGCGAGCCGACATCATGATCCGCGCCGGCGACCGCAAGCCCTTCCTGCTGGAGATCAACACCTCGCCGGGCATGACCGGCCACTCGCTCGTGCCCATGGCGGCGCGCGCCTGCGGCGTGAGCTACGAGAACCTGTGCCTGGGGCTGCTGGCCAGCGCCGCACTGGATGGCGCGGCCGGAGACCTGGAGCACGCATGAACCGCATGTCCACCGTCCCCCTCGACGTCAAGCTCATGAACATCACCGCCACGGTGCTGTTCATGGGGTGCTTGGCTGCAGGCGTGGCGGCAGTGGGCTGGTGGCTGATGCGGTATCCGGCCTTCAACATCGGCCGCATCGTGGTCGAGGGCGAACTGGTGCACAACAACGCCGTGACGCTGCGCGCCAACGTGGCGCCGGTGCTCAAGGGCAACTTCTTCACGGTCAACCTCAAGTCGGCCCGGCAGGCCTTCGAGCAGGTGCCCTGGGTGCGCGAAGCCCAGGTACGGCGCGAGTACCCCAACGGCCTGCGCGTGCTGCTCAAGGAACACGTGGCCGAGGCCTTCTGGGGCCCGGATGCCGGCACCGGCCTGGTGGACCACACGGGCAAGGTCTTCGAGGCCAATCTGGGCGAACTCGACCGCGAAGGCCTGCCGCGCCTGCAAGGGCCCGAAGGTTCGGCCCCGCGCATGCTGCAGATGTACCGCCTGCTCAACCCGGCCCTGGAGCCGCTGGATGTGACGCTGGACGGGTTGGTGCTGGACGCGCGCGGCAGCTGGCAGCTGAGGCTGGACAACGATGCCGTGATCGAAGCCGGCGGCGGCGGCACCGAGGATGTTTTGCAGCGTGTGCAGCGCTTTGTGCGCACGCTGCCGCAGATCACGTCGCAATACAAGCGCACGGCCGAAGCCGTGGAGTCGGCCGATCTGCGTTACGACGATGGCTATGCCCTGCGTCTCAAGGGCGTGACCACGGGTTCGACAACGGCCGCGGCTGCGCGGCCCAGGCGCTAGCGGCGCTAGAGGAGAACCCGAATGCAAGGCATACACAAGGACAAGAGAAAACCAACCGGGGGCGGATGCTGATATGGCAAGAGAATACAAGGATGTGATCGTCGGACTGGACATAGGCACGGCCAAGGTCATGGCGGTGGTGGCCGAGGTCATGTACAACGGCGAACTCAAGCTGGCAGGGCTGGGAGTGGCCCCGAGCAGCGGGCTCAAGCGCGGCGTGGTCGTCAATATCGACGCCACCGTGCAGAGCATCCAGCAGGCCTTGAAGGAGGCCGAGCTGATGGCCGACTGCAAGATCCAGCGCGTCTGCACGGGCATCACGGGCAGCCACATCCGTGGCCTCAACTCCAGCGGCATGGTGGCCATCAAGGACAAGGAAGTCTCGGCCACCGACGTGGCGCGCGTGATGGAGACGGCCAAGGCCATCAACATCTCCTCGGACCAGCGCCTGCTGCTGGTCGAGCCCCAGGAGTTCGTGATCGACGGCCAGGAAGTGCGCGAGCCCATAGGCATGAGCGGCATCCGCCTCGAGGCCAAGATCCATATCGTGACCGGCGCGCAGAGCGCGGCCGAGAACATCATCAAGTGCGTGCGCCGCTGCGGCCTGGAAGTGGAGCAGTTGCTGCTCAATCCTCTGGCCGCGGCCCAGGCCGTGCTCACCGACGACGAGCGCGAGCTTGGCGTGGCCGTGGTGGACATCGGCGCCGGGGCCACGGACGTGGCCATCTTCACGGGCGGTGCGATCCGCCACACGGCCGTGATCCCGATCGCCGGCGACCTCATCACCAGCGACATCGCCATGGCCCTGCGCACGCCCACCAAGGATGCCGAGGACATCAAGGTCGAGAGCGGCTATGCCAAGCAGCTGCTGGCCGATCCCGATGCCCAGGTCGAAGTGCCGGGCCTGGGCGACCGCAGCCCGCGCATGATCAGCAAGCAGGCGCTGGCCGGCGTGATCGAGCCCCGCGTGGAAGAGATCTTCTCGCTGGTGCAGCAGGTGATCCGCGAGTCCGGCTACGAGGAGGTGCTCTCTTCGGGCGTGGTGCTCACGGGCGGCAGCGCCGTCATGCCCGGAATGATCGAACTGGGCGAGGACATCTTCCTCAAGCCCGTGCGCCGCGGCATTCCCAAGTATTCGAGCGCGCTGGCCGACATGGTGGCCCAGCCGCGCGCCGCCACCGTGATGGGCCTGCTCGAGGAAGCACGCCTGGCACGCCTGCGCGGCTTCAAGGTGGCCCAGAAGAGCGGCTCCATGAAGACCGCCTTCGGCCGCTTCAAGGATTTCATCGTGGGGAACTTCTGATATGGACAGCAACCGCTTGTACATCACGGGTCCGCCCTCGAGGCGTTTTTTCGGTTACCAGCGGCGAAGACTCAGACCGCCGGCAGATTCGACGATTTCTTTTCCACAGCAGCGACCTACCACCACTAGAGAACAGGAGCACCACCATGCCTATCGACATGATTGAAGTTGAAGAGTTCAACCAGGGAACGCAGATCAAGGTGATCGGCGTCGGCGGCGGCGGCGGCAACGCCGTCGACCACATGATTGAACGCGGAGTGCAAGGCGTGGAGTTCGTCTGCGCCAATACCGATGCACAGGCTCTGCTGCGCAGCCGCGCGCACAGCACCATTCAGCTGGGTCAAAGCGGTCTTGGTGCTGGTAGCAAGCCCGACAAGGGCCGCGATGCTGCGGAGGTCGCTGTGGAAGACATCCGTGCCGCCATCGAAGGCGCGCACATGCTGTTTATCACGGCCGGCATGGGTGGTGGCACGGGTACGGGCGCAGCTCCGGTGATCGCGCGCGTGGCCAAGGAAATGGGCATCCTGACGGTGGGTGTGGTGACCAAGCCTTTCGAATGGGAAGGCGGCCGCCGCATGCAGAACGCCGACTCCGGCCTGGCCGAGCTGGAAGCCAATGTGGACTCGCTGATCGTTGTGCTCAACGAGAAGCTGCTCGATGTGCTGGGTGACGACATCTCCCAGGATGAGGCTTTTGCCCATGCCAACGACGTGCTCAAGAACGCCGTGGGCGGCATTGCCGAAATCATCAACGAGTACGGCCATGTCAACGTCGACTTCGAAGACGTGCGCACCGTCATGGGCGAGCCCGGCAAGGCCATGATGGGTACGGCCAAGGCCTCCGGCCCGGACCGGGCCCGCATCGCCGCCGAGCAGGCCGTGGCCTGCCCGCTGCTGGAAGGCATCGACCTCTCGGGCGCCAAGGGCGTGCTGGTGCTGGTCACGGCCGCCAAGGGCAGCCTCAAGCTGTCTGAGTCGCGCCTGGCCATGAGCACCATCAATGCCTACGCCTCGCCCGATGCCCACGTGATCTACGGCGCGGCCTACGACGATTCGCTGGGCGACGACATCCGCGTGACCGTGGTGGCCACCGGCCTGGCGCGCCCCAGCGCACGCCGCCAGAACATCCAGGTGGTGCAAGGCGGTCTGCGCACCGGTACCGACGACGTGGGCTTTGCCGTTCCTGCCGGCGCGGCCGTTCCGTTCGGCACCGCCAACACCAATGTGCCCAGCGTGTGGCGCACCAACCGCACCCAGGCTTCCGAGCGCGTGAGCGCCCTGGCCTCGGGCGGCATGGACGACGTGGAAATCCCGGCGTTCCTGCGCAAGCAGGCGGACTGATCGTCGGCCACCCCCTGAGGCGCTGCGCGCCTTCCCCCTCTCTCTTCGGGAGGGGGACGACAGCCTCGCTGCGCGGCGGCGCTTGCTCGCTGTCTCTGTGATGGAGCATGCCTGTTTGGAGGGGACGGTCAGCCGCAAAGGCCTCTGGTCCGTTAAGGACTGAGGCCTTCATCGATTCGCTGTATCGCGGCGATTAAGACAACCCTGTGTCAACCCTGTTGGCTCAGGGTTGTCCCCATTTAAAATGCCACCATGCTCCAACAACGCACCATCAAGACCATTTCCCGGGCCGTAGGCGTGGGTCTGCACAGCGGCCAGCGCGTCGAGCTGACGCTGCGTCCGGCCCAGCCCGATACCGGCATCGTCTTCAGGCGCGTGGATCTGCCGGAGCCGGTGGACATCCCGATTTCGGCCGAAGCCGTGACCGACACGCGCATGGCCTCGACCATAGGCACGGGCGGCGCCAAGGTGCATACGGTGGAGCATCTGATGTCGGCCATCGCGGGCCTGGGGCTGGACAATCTCTATGTGGACATCACGGCCGAGGAAGTGCCCATCCTGGACGGCTCTTCCTCCTCGTTCGTCTTCCTGCTGCAAAGCGCGGGCGTGGAGGTGCAGAAGGCGCCCAAGCGCTTCATCCGCGTGCTCCGCCCCGTGGAGGTGCGCGAAGGCGAGGGTGCCAACCTCAAGTGGGCGCGCTTCGACCCCTACCACGGCTTCAAGCTGCGCTTCGAGATCGACTTCGCCCACCCGGCCGTCGATTCCACGGGCCAGTGCGTGGAGTTCGACATGGGGCGGGACAACTACACGCGCGATATCGCGCGCGCGCGCACCTTCGGCTTCACCAAGGATGTGGAGATGCTGCGCAACAACGGCCTGGCCCTGGGTGGCGGCCTGGACAACGCCATCGTCATGGACGACTACAAGGTGCTCAACAGCGACGGCCTGCGCTATGACGACGAGTTCGCCAAGCACAAGATCCTCGACGCCATCGGCGACCTGTACCTGATCGGCAAGCCGCTGCTGGCTGCCTACAGCGCCTTCCGCTCGGGCCACGGCATGAACAACCAGCTGCTGCGCGCGCTGCTGGCCCAGCCCGAGGCCTGGGAAATCGTGTCGTTCGAAAGCGAGCGTCAGGCCCCCCAGGGCTTTGCCCTGCCGGCGCGGGCCTGGTAAAGGCCGGCCCCACGGCTTGGCGGCGTTGCGAGCGCGGCGCATAAAATCGGCACACCCCAACCCAGGGGCACCGAGCAAGAGTCGCCTCGCGGCGAAGGTGCCGTCCCCTGGGGGAAGCCGCGCAGCGGCTCAGGGGGATCAATAGACTCTTCCGCCTCTATACATGGCGTGCTGCTTGCGGCGCAGGTCGGTGACCTGGGCCATCTTGCCCATGGCCGCCGCCGCGTGGGCGTGGGTGATGGCCAGGCCCAGGGCGTCGGCGGCATCGGTGCCGGGCAGGCCGGGCAGCTGCAGCAGGCGCTTGACCATCTCCTGGATCTGGCTCTTGGCCGCGCGGCCATGGCCGACCACGGCCTTCTTCATCTGCAGGGCCGTGTACTCGGCCACGGGCAGGTTGGCGTTGACCAGCGCGGTCAGCGCCGCGCCGCGTGCCTGGCCCAGCAGCAGCGTGGACTGGGGGTTGACGTTGACGAAGACGATTTCCACGGCCGACATATCGGGCTGGTAGTGAGAGGCCACTTCGGAGATGCCGTCGAACAGCATCTTGAGGCGGCCGGGCAGATCGCCCAGCTCCATCTTGGTGGTGCGGATGGTGCCGCTGGCCACATAGGACAGGCGATGGCCTTCGACGTCGATCACGCCGAAGCCCGTGGTCTGCAGACCGGGGTCGATTCCTAGAATGCGCATGTTGGCTCAATTATCCGTGGTGCTGCACTGGGGCGCATGAAACTGGCATACCCCAAGCCAGAGACGGCCAGCAAGGGCCGTCCCGCAGCAAAGGCCGTCGTCCCCCTTCCAGGGGGAAGGCGCGAAGCGACTCAGAGGGTTAGGGAATCGCCACCACGGGAATGTAGCGGGTGATGGTGCGCGCGCGCTGCGCCAGGTAGGCCGACTGCGGCATTTTCTCGAAGCGCTTGGGCTGGGGCAGCATGGCCGCCAGGCGCGCGGCCTCGGCGTTGGTGAGCTGGGCCGCGCTCTTGCCGAAATAGTGGCGGGCGGCGGCTTCGGCACCGAAGACGCCCTGGCCCCACTCCACGCTGTTGAGATAGATCTCCAGAATGCGCTGCTTGCCCAGCATCAGCTCCAGCAGCATGGTCAGCAGCAGTTCCTGGCCCTTGCGCAGAAAGCTGCGCTCGCCCGACAGCAGCAGGTTCTTGACCAGCTGCTGGGTGATGGTGGAGCCGCCATAGATCCTGGCGGGCCGGTCGGTCTGTTCGGCCCGGACTTCGGCCTTGACGTTGCGCCGCCAGGCCTTCTGTATGGATTCCCACTGCACGCCGTTGTGTTCCATGAAGCCTGCGTCTTCCGAGGCGACGACCGCACGCTTGAGGCTGGCTGCAATCTGCGGATAGGCCACCCAGTGCTGGCTCCATGGCAGAGAGCCCCGGCTTTGCAGGATCTGCCAGGCTTCGGAGCGCTGAAAGCTCGTCGACTGGGGATCGACGGCCACCATCAGCGCAATGCGCAGCACGAAAAACAGCTGCAGCAGCAAGGCGGCCCCCACCACGAGCAGCACCAGGCGCATCAATGCTTTCATTCAGGCTTTCTTCAGGCCTGCAGCAATGCTCGTAGTTCGGCCAATACCTGTTGCGAGGGCGGGCGCACGCCGCGCCAGAGCGCAAACGATTCCGCGGCCTGCTCCACCAGCATGCCCAGCCCGTCGCGGGCCTGGGCGCCATGGCTGCGGGCCCAGTCCAGGAAGGCCTGGGCGGCGGGGCCGTACATCATGTCGTAGGCCAGGCAGCCGGGGCGCAGCACGGAAGCCGGCGCCGGCACCTGGGCGCCGGCCAGGCTGCTGGCCGTGGCGTTGATGACGATGTCGAAATTTTGGGTGCTGTCGGCTTCAAGCGCTTGCTGTTCAATCGCCAGAAGCTCTGTTTTGTGTAGCGCTGCGAGGTCGGCATGCTGCGCCACCAGCGCCTGGGCCTTGGCATGCGTGCGGTTGGCCACGGCAATACGGCGCGGCTGCTGTGCTATCAGCGAGCCCAGGGCGCCCGCGGCCGCGCCGCCCGCGCCCAGCAGCAGCACGTCCTTGCCGGCGATGGCGAGGCCCGCATTGCGCACGATGTCGGCCACCAGGCCCAGGCCGTCGGTGTTGTCGGCATAGACGCCGTCGGCGGAGAACACCAGGGTGTTGGCCGCCCCGGCGCGCCGCACGCGGTCGCTGGCGCGCGTGGCCAGCTCGGCGGCCTGCAGCTTGAAGGGCACGGTCACGTTGCAGCCCCTGCCGCCGCGTGCGGCGAAATCCGCCACATGGGCGGCAAAGCCGTCCAGCGCCACCAGGGCGCGGTCGTACTGCAGCGTCTGGCCGGTCAGCTCGGCAAAGCGCGCGTGGATCCAGGGCGAGCGGCTATGGGCAACGGGGTTGCCAATGACGCAGTATTGGTCGGCAGTGATCATCATATGGGGGTTATCTGACATCCGTTTCCAGCGTCTGCTCGCGCGTGAACTTGAAGCGCGAGACCACGGCGATCTGGTCGGCCTTGGCGCGCATGGCCGGGCCGAAGTGGCCGTAGGGGCCGGCGGCGCGTGCAATGGCCTCGGCGCGCGTGTCCAGCATGCGGTTGCCCGAGCCCTGGACGACCTCGGTGGCGAGCACGCGGCCGTCATGGTTCACGGTCAGGATCATGACCAGCTCGCCGTAGAGTTTCCTGCCCTTGTTTTCAGGGAAGTTTTCCGTGCCCTTGTCTTCCACCTTGCGGCGCAGCGCGTCGTAGTAGACGGCATAGACCGCCTCCTTGGTGGCCGGACTGATGTAGCGCTTCTTGGGGCGGGCGTTTTCCTCGTTGATGCGCTTTTCGATCTCGGCCAGCAGCTTGACGAGCTGGCGGCGCTTTTCCTGCTGGGCGTCCTTTTCCCTGGACTCGGCGGCCAGGCGCGGGTCCAGCGGCGGGAGCGAGGCGATCTGCTGGCGCAGCTGGGTCAGCAGCACGCTTTGCTGCTCCTGCATGGAGTCGATCTGGCGCTGCTTTTCCTCGAAGTCGTCACCCACGGCGGTCAGGGCCGAGTAGGGCATGGGGCTGGTGGCCCGGCCCTTCTGGGCTTCGCCGCCGCCGGCCAGCGAGGTCTGGGCGATGGCCTGGGCTTTTTCGGGCGCCTCGTTGGCGCGCGCGTTGACCAGGATCACCTCCAGCGGCGTGTCCTGGAACACCCGGTCGAAGCGCTCGGGGTCCACGAAGCGCACGGTCAGCAGCACGGCGTGCAGGGCGATGGATACGCCCAGCGCAATCTGCAGCGTGCTCAGGCGTTGGAGTTGGGAAGGCAGTTTCACGGCGGCAGATCGTGCAGGCGGGGTGGTTGGTCAGGCCTGTGGCGCGTCCTTGGCGGGCGTCCCGTAGGCTTCGGCGTCGTTCATGTCCACGGCGATGGCGATGGGGCCGGCCACGGTGTCTTCGTCATCTTCGCTGCTGTCCTCGTCGGCCTGGATGTCGCCGTCCAGGCGTTCGATCAGCGTGCCCGAGACATCGAGCGCGATCTCGTCGATCTCGCCGAGCTTGACGCGCACATGGGCGCCGCGCGGCAGGTTCTGCGCGCCCAGCACGGGCAGCACCAGGGGCAGGTCGTCGGCGCGCACCAGGTAGCCGCCGTTGATGCCCTCCTTGATGACGCTGGCCGTCAGCTCGGTGATGCCGTTCTGCTCCAGGTACTTGAGCGTCCAGAAGCGCTCCATGCCGGCCTGGTAGCCGTTGTAGGCGCCGTAGGCGCCGTCGAAGCTGCTGATGATGCCGAACAGCTCGGCATCCTTGGGCTTGAATGGCGCGGCCAGGGCCGCGGTCTTGCCGTGGCGCGCGCAGGCAATGATCTGCCACTGGTTGACCAGGTCCACATAGCGGCGCAGCGGGGAGGTGGCCCAGGAATAGGCCTTCACGCCGATGCCGGCATGGGGCAGGGCCTTGGTGCTCATGCGCACCTTCATGCCGGGGGCCAGGCTGGCCTGGCTGCGGTAGATGCCGGGCACGCCATGCTCGGCCAGCATCAGCCCCCAGGTGCTGTTGGCCACGATGGCGGCCTCGGCCACGATCAGGTCCAGCGGCGCGCCGCGCTTGCGCACGGTGATCTGCACCTGCTCGCTGCCGTTGGGTTCGGCACCGTCGTTACCGATCAGGCGGAAGTTATAGTCCGGGCGGCTGAAGTTCTCGGGCTTGCCGCGCACCACTTCGCGCCTGGCCTTGAGGTGCTTGGACCAGCGCTGCAGGAACGTGAGCTCCTTGCGCTTGCCCAGCAAGGATTCGGGCGTGTTCTCGATCTCGATGGCCGGATCGGCCAGCCATTGCTCGGTCACGATGTGGTCGAGCTTGTCGTAGCGGAAGTTCACTTCCACCGGCACGCGTTCCAGGCGGGTTTCGCTGGCCGTGGTCTCCAGCGTTTCCTCGTCGATGGTCACGTACAGCGAGACGGCCGGGTTGGCGCGGCCTTCGTCCAGCGTGTAGATGCGCACCACCTCGTCGGGCAGCATGGTGATCTTGTAGCCCGGCATGTAGACCGTGGACAGGCGCGTGCGGCCCAGCTTGTCCAGCTCGCCGCCGGGCGTGATGGCCAGGCCCGGCGCGGCGATGTGGATGCCCACGGTGACGGTGCCGCTGCCCAGGCCCTGCACGGACAGGGCGTCGTCGATCTCGGTGGTGGCCGAGTCGTCGATGGAAAACGCCTGCACCGGGGCCAGCGGCAGGTCGGCCGGCGGCTGGGGCGCTGCCAGCGGCGGGAACTGCGTGCCCTTGGGGAAGTTGTCGAACAGGAAACGCTTCCAGTGGAACTGGTAGGACGAATCGATGGCGCCCGCGCGGTGCAGCAGCTCCAGCGGCGCCAGCTTGGTGGCGCGGCTGGCATCGACCACGGCCTTGTATTCGGGCGCGTTCTTGTCGGGCTTGAACAGGATCTTGTAGAGCTGCTCGCGGATGGCTGCCGGGCATTCGCCGCGGCCCAGCTCCTCGGCCCAGGCGTCGATCTGGGCCTGGATCTGCTTTTTCTTCTCGATGGCGGCCAGGGCCTGCTGCAGGATCTCGGCCGGCGCCTTCTTGAAGCGGCCCTTGCCTGCGCGGCGGAAATAGTGCGGCGCATCGTAGAGCCGGAACAGCGCGCCGGCCTGCTGGGCCAGGCTGGCCGACGCGGAGAAGTAGTCGCGCGCCAGGTCGGCGAAGCCGAATTCCTCTTCGGGGGCAAACTCCCAGGCCAGGTCCAGGTCGATCTCGGCGGCCAGCGCCTGTCCCTGGGCCATCAGCTCGGCGGGAGCGGGCTTGTCGAACTTGAGCAGGATGTTGGCGGCCTTGACCTTGATCCGTTTGCCGGAGTCCAGCTCGATCTGGGCCGAAGTCTCGGCTTCGGAGAGGATGCGTCCGGCGAGAAACTTGCCGGCTTCTTCAAACAATGCGTGCATAACCCCGTATTTTCCCACGAGCCGGCCGCCGTGCCTGCGGCCGGGGTCAGGCCAGCAACAGAAAATCGTCCAGGCGGGGCAGGTATTCCGCGAAATTCGACAGCGCATGGTCGCCGCCTTCCTGTACCAGCTGCAGCGCATGCGGATAGCGTTCGCTCATTTCCTGCCAGTCCAGCACCTCGTCGCCCTGGGCGATCAGCACCATTTCCGGGGCGGCCGGCGTCATCTGGCGCGTGTCGAGCAGGCGCAGCTCGTCTATGTATTCGGGACGGAAGAAGAAATGCTCCTCGGGGTCGTGCCAGGCGGTCTGCTCGCCTATGTATTTCTCGAGGTCGCGGGCCGGGTTGACGGCCGGATTGATCATCACGCTCTTGCAGCGCGCCAGCTGCGCCACCCAGCTCGCGTAGTAGCCGCCCAGCGAGGAGCCGACCACGGCCATGGTCTCGCGCGGCCAGCTGGCAATGCCTTCGGCGATCAGGGCCGCGGCCTCGCGCGGCGAGGGCGGCAGTTGCGGGCACCACCAGCGCACATGGGAATGCCTGCTGCCGATATGGTCGGCCAGGATGCGGGCCTTGTTGGACTGGGGCGAGGAGCGGAAGCCGTGCAGGTAGAGCAGGTGGGTGGTGGTCATGACGGCAGTCTCCTCTGGTTCGGCTATGCGCTCGGCTTCAAACGGGCATTTGCGCATTGTGGACCGAGCCCGCTGCATCGGGGGTGATGCCCGTAGGCCGGGCTCAACCCTGCGCCGCTGCGGGGCAGGCCGCTGCCTCGATAATGCCGGCCCATGTCCGCCACCGAATTCGACAAGCCTTCGCTGCTGCAGCGCATCGTGCCGCTGTTTCGCGGCTTTGATTTCCTGCTGCTGCTGTTTGTCGCCATGCTGGCCGGGGCGGGGCTGCTGGCCATGTATTCCTCGGGTTTCGACCACGGCTCGCGCTTCGTGGATCACGGCCGCAACATGCTGATCGCTGCCGGCATCCTGTTCGTCGTGGCGCAGGTGCCGCCGCAGCAGCTCATCAAGGTGGCCGTGCCGCTCTATACCCTGGGCGTGGCCCTGCTGGTGGCGGTGGCGCTGTTCGGCATCACCAAGAAGGGGGCACAGCGCTGGGTGAACGTGGGGGTGGTGATCCAGCCCTCGGAGCTGCTCAAGATCGCCACGCCGCTGATGCTGGCCTGGTGGTTCCAGCGCCGCGAGGGCAATCTGCGCGGTACGGACTTCGCCATCGCGTTCGGCCTGCTGGTGGTGCCCGTGGGGCTGATCATGAAGCAGCCCGACCTGGGGACCGCGCTGCTGGTGATGGCCTCGGGCCTGTCGGTCATCTTCTTCGCGGGCCTGCCCTGGAAGCTGATCGTGCCGCCCGTGGTGCTGGGCGTGATCGGCGTGTTTCTCATCATCTGGTTCGAGCCCCGGCTGTGCGCCGACGGCGTGAGCTGGTATTTCCTGCACGACTACCAGCGCACCCGAGTGTGCACGCTGCTGGATCCCACGCGCGATCCGCTGGGCAAGGGCTTCCACATCATCCAGGGCATGATCGCCATCGGCTCGGGCGGCGTCTGGGGCAAGGGCTTCATGGCCGGCACCCAGACCCATCTGGAATTCATTCCCGAGCGCACCACCGACTTCATCTTCGCCGCCTACTCCGAGGAGTTCGGCCTGATCGGCAATCTGTTCATCATCGTGGCCTTTCTGTTTCTGGTCTGGCGCGGGCTGGCCATTGCCATGCAGGCCGGCTCGCTGTTCGGCCGGTTGATGGCGGCGGCGGTGGCCATGATCTTCTTCACCTATGCCTTCGTGAACATGGGCATGGTCAGCGGCATCCTGCCCGTGGTCGGCGTGCCACTGCCTTTCATCAGCTACGGCGGCACGGCCATGGTGACCCTGGGGCTGGCGCTGGGCGTGCTCATGTCCGTTTCCCGTGCCCAGCGGCAATTGCCCGGCGATGGGCGTCTGCCGCGCGCCTGAGAACGTGTTCTAAGCGTGTAGGAAAAGCTTGCAAATCTTCGTGGTTTCATGAAAATGTGAGCGCTTTTCGCCTTTGCATCCTGTGTTTTGGCATGTTTCATTGCCAATAACCGGATGTAACAAACGTCAGCTGCTATCGCTTTGATTGCAAAATGGGGCTGGTGCTCTTGCCGGCCCGCACCGCTGGGGTTAGAAAGGGCCTAGAACGTGTTTGCGATCTCTACGCAGCCGCGTTGGAGCGCAATCGGGATGAGTTCGAAGCGGGTGGCTCGCAGCTTGCACCGGGGTGCAAGCAAGAGACAGCGCGAAGAAATCGCCCGATTTCGCTCCAACCCTTCGGGACAGCGGCTTTGCGGGCGGTCTGCGGCGTTGCAAATCCTCGCAATAGCACGGCTATTGCTGCGGTATTGCGCCTTGCATCCCATCCCGCAAAGCCACTGTCGCGGCGCGAGGAGATCGTAAACACGTTCTTAAGAACAGGGGCGCGCGCGACCCCTGCGAGCAAGGTGGATCGGTGCCCGGCCATGGCTGTCCTGGCGCGGGGCACCAAGGCGCTGCAGAACGGAATGCTGTCCAGCCTGGTGGGGTGGCATTCCGTTCTTTTTCTTTTGGCCTGGCGCCGCAAGCATGCACACGGCGGCGAGGGCATGCGTGTCTCTCTACAATGTGTCGCATGATCTCCCGCGAACCCACCATTGAACGCCTGGCTACGGCCCGTCAGTTGCTGCTCGAGCCGTTTGGCCTGGACGAAACCCATCTTGCACGCGCTCTGGCCGAGATCCGTGCGCACCAGGTCGATGACGCCGACCTGTATTTCCAGTACACGCGCGCCGAAGGCTGGAGCCTGGAGGAGGGTATCGTCAAGACCGGCTCGTTCTCCATCGACCAGGGCGTGGGCGTGCGTGCCGTGAGCGGGGAAAAGACCGCATTCGCCTATTCGGACGATATTTCAGAAGCCTCGCTGCTCGACGCGGCGCGCACCGTGCGCTCCATCGGCGGCAGCGCCCAGTCGCGCCGCGTGCGCGCCGGCGCGCCCAAGATTGCCTCCAGCCGCTCGCTGTACCCGGGGCTGGACCCCATCACCACGCTGGACAGCACGGCCAAGGTCGAACTGCTGGGCAAGGTGGAAAAGCTGGCCCGCGCCAAGGACCCGCGGGTCAAGCAGGTCATGGCGGGCCTGGCCAGCGAATACGACGTGGTGCTGGTGGCGCGTGCCGACGGCACGCTGGCGGCCGACGTGCGCCCGCTGGTGCGCCTGTCGGTCACCGTCATCGCCGAGCAAAAGGGCCGGCGCGAGGTCGGGTCGTCCGGCGGCGGCGGCCGCTTCGGCCTGGCGTACTTCAGCGACGAGCAGATCGGCCAGTACGTGGACGAAGCCGTGCATGCGGCGCTGGTCAACCTCGACTCGCGCCCCGCGCCCGCGGGCCAGATGACCGTGGTGCTCGGCCCGGGCTGGCCCGGCGTGCTGCTGCACGAGGCCGTGGGCCACGGCCTGGAAGGCGACTTCAACCGCAAGGGCTCGAGCGCCTTCAGCGGTCGCATCGGCCAGCGCGTGGCGGCCAAGGGCGTCACTGTGCTCGACGACGGTACGCTGGCCGACCGCCGCGGCTCGCTCAATGTGGACGACGAAGGCCATGCCAGCCAGAGCAATGTGCTGATCGAGGACGGCATCCTGAAGGGCTACATCCAGGACTCGATGAATGCCCGCCTGATGGGCGTCAAGCCCACGGGCAACGGCCGCCGCGAGAGCTACGCCCACATCCCCATGCCGCGCATGACCAATACCTACATGCTCGGCGGCGACAAGGACCCGCAGGAAATCGTTGCCTCGATCAAGAAGGGCCTGTACGCCACCAACTTCGGCGGCGGACAGGTGGACATCACCAGCGGCAAGTTCGTGTTCTCGGCCAGCGAAGCCTACTGGGTGGAGAACGGCCGGATTCTGTACCCGGTCAAGGGCGCCACCATCGTGGGCAGCGGCCCCGAGTCGCTCAAGCACATCACCATGATCGGCAACGACATGCGCCTGGACAGCGGCGTGGGCACCTGCGGCAAGGAAGGCCAGAGCGTGCCCGTGGGCGTGGGCCAGCCCACGATGCGCATCGACGGCCTGACCGTGGGCGGCACGGCCTGATAGGAGCCCCCCTGTGCGGCTGCGCCGCTTCCCCCTGAAGGGGGACGGCGCCTTTGCTGCGGGGCGGCCCTTGCTCTGCGCCCCTGGCTTGGGGTGTGCCAAAGCATGCGCCATGGGCTGGCATGAGGGTGGTGTCGGATAAATTTCAAAAAATCGGCATGGATGCATGAAAATTTGCGTTGGTGCGGTAATTTTGCGGTTTGTGGTCAATTAAATTTCGTGGAAATTCAAAAAACGCAAAATAACTGCACATCTGAAATTTTGATCTTCTCTCTGAAAAGCAGGAAAACGTGGCCCTGGCGCATCGGGGCGTATGTTGCATTGCGCAATGACTGTGCTACATTGAAAAACATGCAAACACGCAGCGCTTATTTCTTTTACTTTTGGTTCTCGCCCTCGGCGGCTGAGAGGTAAACGCGCACCTGCACACCAACCTCCCAAAGAACCGCCGAGCTGTAAAGCCCGGCGGTTTTTTTTCACCCCTACGTTTTTCGACAGCCTTCCATCTCCACGATCAACCGACTTCACGAAAGCCTGCAATGACAGCTCTGAATGCTTCCATCGCCGATTCCTGGTATCGCAACGGCTCTCCCAAGACTGGCCAGACCGACGACGCACGTATCAAGGACATCACCGTGTTGCCCCCTCCCGAGCACCTCATTCGCTTCTTCCCCATCCGTGGCACGGCCGTGGAAACGCTGATCGGCAATACCCGCCGCGCCATCCACGACATCATGCAGGGCGAGGACGACCGCCTGCTGGTCATCATCGGCCCCTGCTCCATCCATGATCCCGCTGCCGCGCTGGAATACGCGCGCCGCCTGGCCGTGGTGCGCGAGCAGTACAAGGACACGCTGGAAGTGGTGATGCGGGTGTACTTCGAGAAGCCCCGCACCACCGTGGGCTGGAAGGGGCTGATCAACGATCCCTACCTGGACCAGAGCTACCGCATCGACGAAGGCCTGCGCATGGCGCGCCAGCTGCTGATCGACATCAACCGCCTGGGCGTGCCGGCGGCCAGCGAGTTCCTGGACGTGATCTCGCCCCAGTACATCGGCGACCTGATCAGCTGGGGCGCGATCGGTGCCCGCACCACCGAAAGCCAGGTGCACCGCGAACTGGCCTCGGGCATCTCGGCGCCCATAGGCTTCAAGAACGGCACCGACGGCAATATCCGCATCGCCACCGACGCCATCCAGTCGGCCAGCCGCGGCCACCACTTCCTGTCGGTGCACAAGAACGGCCAGGTCGCCATCGTGAACACGGCGGGCAACCAGGATTGCCACGTGATCCTGCGCGGCGGCAAGACGCCCAACTACGACGCGGCCAGCGTCGCGGCGGCATGTAAGGACCTGGCGGCCGTAGGCCTGCCGGCCACGCTGATGGTGGATTGCAGCCATGCCAACAGCAGCAAGCAGCATGAACGCCAGAAGGATGTGGCCCGCGACATCGCCGGCCAGATCGCCGGCGGCTCGGGCAGCGTGTTCGGCGTGATGATCGAAGGCCATCTGATGGGCGGCGCCCAGAAGTTCACGCCGGGCAAGGACGATGTGGCAGCCCTGGCCTACGGTCAGAGCATTACCGATGCCTGCCTGAGCTGGGAAGATTCTCTGCCCACGCTGCAAGAGCTGTCCCAGGCGGTGCGCCAGCGCCGTGCGGCGGCTGTCCAGGCCAAGCCCAAGGTCGAAGCCGTGGCCTGACAGCCGTTCTGATGCAGAAAAGGCCGCCAGCCTGTGCCGGGCGGCCTTTTTCAGGCCGGTATTCCGGGCCGCCTGACCGAGTGCTCAATGCGCGGCATCCTGGTTGGGCGGGGTGAGCGAGCCCTTGTTCAGCGTGATGTCTATGCGTTCCAGCAGAACCAGCAACTGGACTTTGTCGAAGTCGTGGCGCTTTTCCCATTCATGTTCGGCCAGCGGGTGGATATGGCTTTGGTGCGGCAACTGGCCCCGTGCATCGATCAAGGCGCGCAGGCGGGGCAGGAACACCCACTGCAGCCATTCATGCAGCTGCAGCGTGTCGTACATGAACGGCATGACCGACTCCAGCGCCTTGGGGCTGGGGGGCGTGCTGGACCAGAGCTTCTGGGTCTGCAATTCGGCTTCGAGCTGCTGCAGGTGCGTCAGCAATTGCTGGTGTGGGTGTTCGGTGGTCATGGCGGTCGTCTGCACGGGATATGAAGCAGGGTGCGGCGGCTGAATCGGCTCGCATCCATGCAAAGATTGATCTGGCTCTATGGCGCGGTGACCAGGTGGTTGCGCGCGAGCCCTGGCTCTTGAGTTGTGGGCTTGCAGTCCTATATTCAAGAGCGCTGCGGTATGAATCGCTATGGAAAATGGGCTTTCTGCCGCCAGGGGCGGGCCGGGTTCCTGGTAACCGCTGCGATGTTTTTCAGTGCCCGGCCCGGGATTGCCTGTATCAGTGCAGTCTGCAGCCGCCGGGCTTGCCACCCATGGCCCTAGGGCTGTAATCGTTGGGTCCGTGGCATCCCCAGGATGGTGCATGGGCCGGCATAACGAACGAGAGGAAATCCATGCGCAATGAAGTGACAGTAGTGTTAGACGCTGATCGTGAATACCGGGTGGAGACGCAGTCGCTGGCGCCGCTGAGTTCCGAAAATGGCCGCCTCTGGCTCGACAGGCAGTTCGTGGAGCTGGACTGCGAGCCGCTGCGGGCCACCGGCAAGGTGCTGCTGGCGGACAAGCTGGTGGTCGTGGCGCGCGAGGCGCGCGGCCGTGCCGGGCTGTTCGATGATGAAGGCTGGCGCAATGCCTATGCATTGGCGGCCCAGGCCGTGCTGTCCAAGCCGCTGATCCGCGTCGACGTGCCCGCGATGTCGATAAGCTATTGATACCCCCTGAGCCGCTGTGCGGCTTCCCCCTGGAAGGGGGACGACATCTTCGCTGCGGGGCGGCCCTTGCTCGATGTCCCTGGCGTGGTTTACGCCAGTTTTTCAGGGCGTTGATCTCCAACACCCGCTGGGTTCAGCGGGTGTTTTTTCATCGCCGGGCCGTCCCAAGATGAAAAATGCCCCTCCTGGGGGGGGGGGGCAGCGACCACACGCCAGTGGGGAGCGTGGGGTGCCTGATTTTATTTGAGGGCGGCCAGCAGCTTGGCATGAATGCCGCCAAAGCCGCCGTTGCTCATGCAGACGATATGGTCACCCGGCCGGGCAGCGGCCTTGATCTGGGCGAGCAGGGTGTCTATGTCGCCGGCCACCTGGGCGCGCCGGCCCGGGCCCACGCCCAGCGGCGCCAAGGCCTCGGCGGCATCCCAGTCCAGGCCGGCCGTGTGGCAGAAGACCAGATCGGCGTTTTCCAGCGACCACGGCAGCTGCGACTTCATGGTGCCCAGCTTCATGGTGTTGCTGCGCGGCTCGAAGGCGGCCAGGATGCGGGCCCCGGCGCCCAGCTTGCGGCGCAGGCCGTCCAGCGTGGTGCGGATGGCCGTGGGGTGGTGGGCGAAGTCGTCATAGACGGCCACGCCGTTCACGGTGCCGCGCAGCTCCATGCGGCGCTTGACGTTCTGGAAGCGCGACAGGGCTTCGCAGGCCTGCGCGGCGGAAACCCCCACGTGGTCGGCCGCCGCAATGGCGGCCAGGGCATTGAGCTGGTTGTGCACGCCGGTCAGCGACCAGCACAGGTGCGCAACCTTGCGGCCGCGGTGCAGCAGGTCGAAATCGCTGGGTTCGCCTTCGGCGGTGAAATCGCTGACCGTGGCGCCAAAGCTGGCCACCTCGCTCCAGCAGCCCTGGCCGAGCACGCGGGTCAGGCTTTCCTCCAGCCCGTTGACCACGACGCGGCCCGTGCCGGGCACGGTGCGCACCAGGTGATGGAACTGGCGCTCGATGGCGGCCAGATCGTCAAAGATGTCGGCGTGATCGAACTCCAGGTTGTTGAGCACGGCCGTGCGCGGGCGGTAGTGGACGAACTTGCTGCGCTTGTCGAAGAAGGCCGTGTCGTACTCGTCGGCCTCGATCACGAACAGCGGCCGGCTCTGGCCGTCCACCTGGGCGCCCAGGCGCGCCGAGACACCGAAGTCCAGCGGCACCCCGCCGACCAGGAAACCGGGTTGCAGGCCGGCGCATTCGAGCACCCAGGCCAGCATGGAGGTGGTCGTGGTCTTGCCGTGGGTGCCGGCCACGGCCAGCACGTGGCGCGGACATGAAGGATGGTGTAGCACATGCTCGGCCAGCCACTGCGGGCCGCTGGTATAGGGCGCGCCCGTGTCCAGAATGGCTTCCATCAGCGGGAACTTCGGCGAGCCGTCGGGCAGGCGCTTGCGGCCGACCACATTGCCCACGACATACATATCGGGCCGCAGCGCGATCTGGTCGGCGCCATAGCCTTCGATCAGTTCGATGCCGAGCTGGCGCAGCTGGTCGCTCATGGGGGGGTAGACGCCGGCGTCGCAACCGGTGACCCGGTGGCCGGCTTCGCGTGCCAAGGCGGCAAGTCCTCCCATGAAGGTGCCGCAAATGCCCAGAATATGGATGTGCATGGGCGGGCATTCTACGGTTGCGCCGGCGCCGCATGGCCGAGCTTGACCTTCGGTGCGGCATGCAGAGGTAACGACTTTTGTCAAAACCGTAGCGGCTGACGCTTGTTGCTCCTTTGCTTCAGCCGCAGATGGTCTTGAAAATAAGATGTGCAGGGCGTCATGCGCTATGAAAATAGTGAGACTGCAGCACGACCCCGTGCGGGCTGCAAAGGCCTTGTTGCGGGCATGGGCCACAATGCGGTGGATTGGAGAGTGCAAGCCTTATGAGCCTGGATCAAGTGACTGCCGAAATCGCCCAGACCGCCGCCCGCATGGTGGTGGAAGAGGGGCTGGAATGGGGAGCTGCCAAGCACCGCGCCGTGCGCCAGCTGGGCCTGCCGGCCCGCTCGGCCCTGCCCGACAACGAGCAGCTCGAGGATGCGGTGCGCGAATACATTGCCCTGTTCTGCGCCGATACCCAGCCCCAGGAGCTTGCCGCACTGCGCGGGCTGGCACTGGTCTGGATGGAGCGGCTGGCGCAATTTCGCCCTTATATCGCGGGAGCGGTCTGGCGCGGCACGGCCACGCGCCAGTCCGATATCTATCTGCAGCTGTTCTGCGACGACCCCAAGTCCGCCGAGATCGCGCTGATCAACAACCGTGTGAACTACGAGCCCAGCACCGTCACCGGCTTTCACGGCCAGAGCGTGGAGGTATTGAGCATCCACGCCTTTTGCGAGCCGCTGAACGAGGATGTGGGCGTGCACCTGATGATTTACGACCATGACGATGTGCGCGGCGCGCTCAAGCCCGACGGCCGCGGGCAGAGCCAGCGCGGCGATGCGCAGGCGCTGAGAAAGCGCATGCAGGACGCCCTGGAGGCATCCCGTGCCGCGGAGTCCGACCATGACTGAACAGCACGATCCGCAGACGCCGGATGCCGCGGCCCAGGCCCACTTCGGCGCGCGCCGCCGCTGGCTCACGGGCGCCGTGGCCGTGGCTGCTGCAGCGGCCGGCGCCGCCGTTGCCTGGAAGCGCAGCCGCCCGCAGGCCATGGGTCCCGGCGCGGAGCAGCAGCTGTGGGAGCAGCAGCTGCAGACGCCGGACGGCAAGCCCTTCGCCATGGCCGACTGGCGCGGCAAATGGGTGCTGGTCAACTTCTGGGCCACCTGGTGCCCGCCCTGCGTCAAGGAAATGCCCATGCTCAGCGAATTCGCGGGGCGCTCCGCACAGCACGGCATCCAGGTGATTGGCCTGGCCGTGGACAAGGCCGAGGCGGTAGGGCGTTTCCTGGCGCGCCAGCCCGTGCAGTATCCTGTGGCCCTGGCCATGCAGGGCGGCCTGGGGCTGACGCGTGCCCTGGGCAATCTGCAGGGGGGATTGCCTTTTACGGTCCTGATCGATCCGAAGGGGATCGTGCGGCAACGTAAAATAGGCGAGCTGTCCAGCGAAGATCTTGCAGATTGGAGCCTGAAACGGTGATCTTGCCGCCAGGTAGCCGTCGGAAAGATGTTTGGAATGCGCAATTCCATAATGATGTTGGTGAAAAATGTGTGCGAATGCACGCAATAGGGCGAAATTGAGGTAAATTCGCGCCCTATTTAGTTTCTAAGCCGCTGGAGCTCCCATGGATTTGCGAAAACTCAAGACCCTCATTGATCTGGTGTCCGAATCGAATGTTTCGGAACTGGAGATCACCGAAGCAGAGGGCAAGGTCCGTATCGTCAAGAGCGATGGCGCGGTCGTGCAGCAGTATGTGGCGGCGCCCATGATGGCCGCTCCCGTGGCTGTAGCTGCTCCCGCCGTTGCCGCGGCTCCTGCAGTTGCCCAGTTGGAAGGCCATGTGGTCAAGTCGCCCATGGTCGGCACGTTCTACCGCGCCTCCAGCCCCGGCGCCAAGCCTTTCGTTGACGTGGGCAGTCAGGTCAAGGAAGGCGAAACGATCTGCATCGTGGAAGCGATGAAGATTCTCAACGAGATCGAAGCCGACAAGAGCGGCACCGTAGTGCGCATCCTGGGCGAGAACGGCCAGGCTGTCGAATACGGTCAACCCCTGTTTGTGATCGAGTGATGGGCTTGAGGCGTTGCTGGCTGCCCGCAGCCCGACGCCGAGGCGTGCCCGCCATGGGCGGCGCGACTGAGTTGTATTTGCGCGAACAGCAGGGCATGAAAGGCGTTTCCATGGGATCAATGCCTTGCCCGGACTGGATTTGCGCAAGTCGTGAGTCATTGGCAGTGGCCTGTGCCCCGGTGCAGGCGCCAAGCTGCGAGGAACTTCATGTTTAAGAAAATTTTGGTTGCCAACCGGGGCGAGATCGCCCTGCGCATCCAGCGCGCTTGCCGCGAACTGGGTATCAAGGCGGTGATGGTGTATTCCGAAGCCGACCGCGATGCCAAGTACGTCAAGCTGGCCGACGAGGCCGTGTGCATCGGCCCGGCTCCCTCCCCGCTGTCCTACCTCAACATGCCGGCCATCATTTCGGCCGCCGAGGTGACCGATGCGGAAGCCATCCACCCCGGCTACGGCTTTCTGAGCGAGAACGCCGACTTCGCCGAGCGCGTGGAAAAGAGCGGCTTCACCTTCATCGGCCCGACGCCCGAGAACATCCGCACCATGGGTGACAAGGTCTCGGCCAAGCAGTCCATGATCAAGGCCGGCGTGCCCTGCGTGCCCGGTTCCGACGGCGAGCTGCCCGACGACCCGGCCCTGATCAAGCGCATCGCCAAGGCCATCGGCTATCCGGTGATCATCAAGGCCTCCGGCGGCGGCGGCGGCCGCGGCATGCGCGTGGTGCACACCGAGGCCGCGCTGATCAATGCCGTGCAGATGACCAAGGCCGAGGCTGCCGCAGCCTTCGGCAACCCGGCCGTCTACATGGAGAAGTACCTGCAGAATCCGCGCCACGTGGAAATCCAGGTGCTGGCCGATACCTACAAGAATGCGGTCTACCTGGGCGAGCGCGACTGCTCCATGCAGCGCCGCCACCAGAAGGTGATCGAGGAAGCTCCGGCCCCCGGCATTCCCCGCCGCCTGATCGAGAAGATCGGCGAGCGCTGCGTGGCTGCCTGCAAGAAGATCGGCTATCGCGGCGCGGGCACCTTCGAGTTCCTCTACGAAAACGGCGAGTTCTACTTCATCGAGATGAACACCCGCGTGCAGGTGGAGCACCCGATCTCGGAGCTGGTCACCGGGGTGGACATCGTGCGCACCCAGATCATGATCGCAGCCGGCGAGAAGCTGCCGTTCATGCAGCGCCAGGTCGAGTTCAAGGGCCATGCCATCGAATGCCGCGTGAATGCGGAGGACCCCTACAAGTTCATTCCCTCGCCCGGCCGCATCAGCATGTGGCATGCCCCCGGCGGCCCCGGCGTGCGCGTGGACTCGCATGTGTACAGCAACTACTTCGTGCCGCCCAACTACGACTCCATGATCGGCAAGATCATCACCTATGGCGACACGCGCGAGCAGGCCATTGCCCGCATGCGCACGGCCCTGCTGGAGACGGTGGTGGAAGGCATCAACACCAACATTCCCTTGCACCAGGACCTGATGGTGGATGCCAAGTTCATCGAAGGCGGCACCAACATCCACTATCTGGAAGAGTGGCTGACGCACCGCAATACCAACAAGCGATGAGCCGGCGGCGGCTGCCAGCGCTGCTGTGATATTAAAACGTGTTCACGATCTCCTCGGCATCGCGCCAGTGCCTTTGCGGGATGGGATGCTAGGCGCGGCTCGCAGCCAATAGCCTTGCTATTGGCAAGAGTCGCAACACCGCAGACCGCCCGCAAAGGCGCTGGCCCGAAGGGTTGGGGCGAAATCGGGCGATTTCTTCGCGCTGACTCCTGCTTGCACCCCGGTGCAAGCGGCGAGCCATCGCTTCGAACTCATCCCGATTGCGCCCCAACGCGACACCGTAGAGATCGTGAATACGTTCTTATGCTGGCTTCTGGCAACGGAGGCCGGCATTTTCGTTTTTCAGGAAAGGATGGCCCATGTTCGAGCTGAGCCTGTTGTGCCCGGAGGACCGGGTTGAAACCATCAGCGACGCGCTGGACGCACTGGACGCACTGAGCGTCTCGGTGGAAGACGCCGATGCGCAAACCGAGGCCGAGCAGGCCCTGTTCGGCGAGCCCGGCATGCCGCCGCCCAAGGAGGGTTGGCAGCGCAGCCGCGTGATCGCGCTGTTCCCCGGCGAAGAGGCGGCCCGTGAAGCCTGCGCGCTGCTGGAGCCGCAGGATTTCTTTGTCGGCTGCTCGGAGCTGGCCGTCAAACCGGTGCCCGAGCAGGACTGGGTGCGCCTGACGCAATCGCAGTTCGCGCCCGTGGACATCACGCCCGAGTTCTGGATCGTGCCGAGCTGGCACGAGCTGCCCGAGCAGGCCAAGGTCAGCATCCGCCTCGATCCGGGCCTGGCCTTCGGCACCGGCACGCATCCCACCACGCGCATGTGCTTGCGCTGGATTGCACGCCAGGGCGCCGGCAGTCTGGGCCGTACGCTGGACTACGGCTGCGGCTCGGGCATTCTGGCCATCGGTGCCGCCAAGTTCGGCGCGACGGAAATCGATGCCGTGGACATCGACCCCGCGGCCGTGGAGTCCACCAACTACAACGCCAGCGCCAACCATGTGCAGCTCAAGTCGGGCCTGCCGGAGGCTGTCGATGGCGAGTACCGGACCGTGCTGGCCAACATCCTGGCCACGCCGCTGAAGGTGCTGGCCCCGCTGCTGTGCGGCCGCGTCGCGGCGGGCGGCCGCCTGGTGCTGGCCGGTATCCTGGAGCGCCAGGCCGACGAGCTCAAGGAGGCGTATGCGCCTTACCTGCAGCTGCAAGTGGCCGACAGCGAGGACGGCTGGATTCTGATGACGGCGCAGCGCGCGGCCTGATCGCCGAGCGTGAGTTAGCCGTATGCGGGTTCGCCCCCCGATTCCTGGCGAACCCATGCGTCTGCCTACAATTGCCAATCGATGACCCAGATCACCCGTTGCCCTTCCTGTGGAACCCGCTTCAAAGTGGTGGCCGATCAGCTGCGCATTTCGCAAGGCTGGGTGCGCTGTGGCGTCTGCCAGAATGTTTTCGACGCCTCGCTGGACCTGCTGGAGTTGCCCGACGCGGTGCTGTTCAATGCCGCAGCCAAGGCCGCGGCCGCCGAAGCTTCGCAGCCGGCTCGGCCGCCAAGCGCAAACGCCGCTGTGCGGGAGACGCAGTCCTTCGGTGTGGCGGCCAAGCCTGTAGCGGATGGCGAGGAGCGGCAGCCCTCGGGCCACGAGCCTTTTCTCGAATCATTGTTCGAGCCCTCGTTGGCCGATCAGGCCGGGTCCTGGCGCAGGCCCGAGGTGCCGCAAGACCCTGTGGCGCCGGAGCCGCGGGACGATGCGTCCTCGATGGCCGCCGCCGTGCCGGATGCGGAGCCGGCAGGCGAGCCCTTGTTTGCTCCCTCGTCCGCATTTGCCGGCGATGCGCAGCGTGCGCGCCGCCAGGTCGAGGCCGAGCAGGAGGAGGATGGCGATGCGGATGGCCCGGAGTTCGGGACCGGCGAGGCCGGGCAAGCATTGCCGGCTGCGCAAGCCGAGCCCGGCTTTGTGCGCCAGGCCCGCCGCAAGGCCTTCTGGCACAGCGCGGCAGTGCGCGGCATGTTGCTGCTGGGCTGCATGATGGCCGTGGGCGGCCTGGCCACGCAGATGCTGTGGCATAGGCGCGATGCGCTGGCCGTGCAGTATCCGTCGCTGCAGCCGGTGCTGCGCACCCTGTGTCTCGCCGCGGGCTGCAAGCTGCAGGCGCGCCGCGAGATTTCGGATGTGGTCATCAGCAGCTCCGGCTTCAAGCAGCTGCCGGGCCAGCGCCAATACCTGTGGAGCCTGAGCCTGGAAAACCGCTCCGAAGTGCCGGTAGCGATGCCAGTGGCGGAGCTGACGCTTACCGATGCTCAGGACAGGCCCCTGCTGCGCCGCGTGGTCGAGCTGGTGCCCCTGGGCGCGCCCGCGCAGCTGCGCGGACACGAGGAATGGGGCGTCAGCGTGCCCGTGCAGGTGCAGGAACTGGCCGTGCCCGTGGCGGGCTACCGCGCCCTGGTTTTTTATCCCTAATTTCAAAAGAAAGCGAACAACATCATGGCCGCTTTGATCTGCGGATCGCTGGCATTCGACAACATCATGACCTTCAACGGTCGTTTTGCGGACCAGATCCTTCCCGACCAGCTGCATATCCTCAACGTGTCGTTTCTGGTGCCCACGCTGCGCCGCGACTTCGGTGGTTGCGCCGGCAATATCGCCTACAGCCTGAGGCTGCTGGGCGGCGATGCCTGGCCCATGGCCATGGTGGGCAGCGACGGTGCCGGCTATGTCGGCCACCTGCGGGCGCAGGGCATCGAGACGGCCCATGTGGGCCAGTTGCAGGACACGCATACGGCCCAGTGCATGATCATGACGGACCGCGACAACAACCAGATCACGGCCTTCCACCCCGGTGCCATGATGCAGGCGCACGGGAACGTGATCACGCCCGAGATGGCCGAGCAGGTCAAGGTCGGCATCATCGCGCCCGACGGCCGTCAGGCCATGATCGAGCATGCTGCCCAGTTCGAGGCGGCCGGTATTCCGTTCGTCTTCGATCCAGGCCAGGGCCTGCCCATGTTCAACGGCGACGAGCTCAAGGCCTTTGTCGAGCAGGCCGACTGGGTGGCCGTCAATGACTACGAAGCCAGGATGCTGTGCGAGCGCACGGGCTGGAGCCTGGACGAGATTTCGCGCCAGGTCCGCGGCCTGATCGTCACGCTGGGTGCGCAGGGCTGCGAAGTCTGGGAGGGCGGCAGCAAGACGGCGGTGGCATCCGTCAAGCCGGCGGCGATCGTGGATCCCACGGGCTGTGGCGATGCCTGGCGCGGTGCTCTGCTGTTCGGCCTGGAGCGCGGCTGGGATCTGGTGCGCTGCGCTGAGCTGGGCAACCGCATGGGCGCGTTGAAGATCGCTCACCGCGGCCCGCAGAACTACGTGCTGGATTTCGCCCGGCCGTAGGCCCAACGGTTTCGTCGGTCCTGTTGAAGGGGCCGGCCGGCAGCGATCGCGCCATAAAAAAACCGGCTCTTGCATAAGGCCGGTTTTTTTGCGCCCCGACGAACCGCGGGGCAGGCAAGACCTGGATGGCTCAGGGCTTGTTGCCGGTAGGGAAGGGCCATGCGGCCTGAGGTGCCAGACGGGTCTGGGCGATTGGTGCGGGTGTCTCTGCAGGTGCGGGCGCCGGTGCTGCCTTCTTGGCAGGAGCCTTGGCGGCCTTGGGCGCAGCGGCCTTCTTGGCAGGAACCTTGGCAGCGGGCTTGGGAGCAACTGCAGCCTTCTTCGCGGGAGCCTTGGCAGCGGCCTTGGGAGCAACTGCAGCCTTCTTTGCAGGAGCCTTGGCAGCGGCCTTGGGCGCAGCAGCCTTCTTCGCAGGAGCCTTGGCGGCGGCCTTGGGTGCAGCAGCCTTCTTGGCAGCGGGCTTGGCAGCAACTGCAGCCTTCTTTGCGGGAGCCTTGGCGGCGGCCTTGGGCGCAGCAGCCTTCTTGGCAGCGGGCTTGGCAGCAACTGCAGCCTTCTTGGCAGGAGCCTTGGCGGCGGCCTTGGGTGCAGCAGCCTTCTTGGCAGCGGGCTTGGCAGCAACTGCAGCCTTCTTGGCAGGAGCCTTGGCAGCGGCCTTGGGCGCAGCAGCCTTCTTCGCGGGAGCCTTGGCAGCGGCCTTCTTGGCAGCAGCCTTGGGAGCAACTGCAGCCTTCTTCGCGGGAGCCTTGGCGGCGGCCTTGGGCGCAGCAGCCTTCTTGGCAGGAGCGGCCTTGGCGGTGGTCTTGGTTGCAGCAGCCTTGGGAGCGACGGCCTTCTTGGCGGCGGCCTTGGGAGCAGCTGCAGCCTTGGCGGTTGCCGTCTTCTTCACGGTTTCAGCCTTGGGCGCGGCCGCCTTTTTTGTCGCTGTCTTTTTCTCGGTGGTGGCCTTGGCGGCCGTCTTCTTCGCAGTTGCCATCATTTTCTCCTTCGTTGATTTGCATAAAACGCTTCGCAATCTTCAGCTGTGAAGCGATTCAGTGCGATGTGGAGTGACGCATCGCAATGAATACGAATTTGCTCCACGTCCTCAACGCATTTTTTGTAGCGAGGAAGTGAAGCAAGTCATGACTCGCATTGTGCCTGCTAAGAAGCAATTAATCCCAAGAAAGTGCGCCTCCGGTCTGATACTCGATCACTCGTGTCTCAAAGAAGTTACGTTCTTTCTTCAAATCGATCATTTCGCTCATCCAGGGGAAGGGATTTTCTTCGTTGGGAAAGAGCGCCTCGAGGCCGATCTGCGTGGCGCGGCGATTCGCGATGTAGCGCAGATAGCCCTTGAACATCGACGCGTTCATGCCGAGCACGCCGCGCGGCATGGTGTCTTCGGCATAGCGGTATTCGAGTTCGACGGCCTTCTGGAACAGCTCGGTGATTTCCTGCTTGAACTCGGCGGTCCACAGGTGCGGATTCTCGAGCTTGAGCTGGTTGATCAGGTCGATGCCGAAGTTGCAGTGCATGGACTCGTCGCGCAGGATGTACTGGTACTGCTCGGCAGCACCCGTCATCTTGTTCTGGCGGCCCAGCGCCAGGATCTGCGTGAAGCCCACGTAGAAAAACAGGCCTTCCATCAGGCAGGCGAAGACGATCAGCGACTTGAGCAGGGTCTGGTCGTTCTCGGGCGTGCCGGTCTTGAAGTCGGGGTCCATGATCGCCTCGATGAAGGGGATCAGGAACTCGTCCTTGTCGCGGATGGATTGGACTTCGTTGTAGGCGTTGAAGATCTCGCCTTCGTCCAGGCCCAGCGACTCCACGATGTACTGGTAGGCATGGGTGTGGATGGCTTCCTCAAACGCCTGGCGCAGCAGGAACTGGCGGCACTCGGGCGCCGTGATGTGGCGGTAGGTGCCCAGCACGATGTTGTTGGCGGCCAGCGAGTCGGCCGTCACGAAGAAGCCCAGGTTGCGCTTGACGATGCGGCGCTCGTCCTCGGTCAGGCCGTTGGGGTCCTTCCATAGCGCGATGTCGCGGTTCATGTTCACTTCCTGCGGCATCCAGTGGTTGGCGCAGGTCGCCAGATATTTCTCCCAGGCCCACTTGTACTTGAACGGAACCAGCTGGTTCACGTCGGTCTTGGCATTGATGATGCGCTTGTCGGCGGCATTGACGCGGCGCTGGGTGCTGGAGGACGTGGCGGCTTCGCCGCTGGAAGCGGAAGGCGCAAAAGTATCGTCGTCGAAAGTCAGCATGGTGGTGTTCCTTTGAATTCAAGAAGTCAGGCGCGGCCTCAAAACCGGCGCGCCCCAGGCGAGGGCGCCGTCCCCCTTTGGGGGAAGCGGCGCAGCCGCTCAGGGGGGCTTACTGGCAAGCCTCGCAGCCCGGATCGTCGATCGCGCAGAACTTGATGTCCGTGGCCGGAGCCTGGGCACGCGCCGCGGCGGCGGCGGCTTCCAGTGCGCTCATTGCGGGCGCGGCGGGCGCAGCAGGTGCCGTGGAGGTGGGCACGGCATTGAGCACGCGGCTCTGGACGGTGGACTTCTCGATGTTCGTGGCGCTGGTCGTGCGCAGGTAGTACGTGGTCTTGAGGCCGCGCACCCATGCCAGCATGTAGGTGTCGTGCAGCTTCTTGCCCGAGGCGCCGGCCATGTAGATGTTCAGGCTCTGGGCCTGGTCGATCCACTTCTGGCGGCGCGAGGCGGCTTCCACCAGCCACTGGGGCTCCACCTCAAACGCGGTGGCGTAGAGGTTCTTGATCTCCGGCGGCACGCGGTCGATGGCGCGCAGCGAGCCGTCGAAATGCTTGAGGTCCATGACCATCACGTCGTCCCACAGGCCCAGGTGCTTGAGGTCGCGCACCAGGTACTGGTTGATGACGGTGAACTCGCCCGACAGGTTGGACTTGACCGACAGGTTGCCGAACGAGGGCTCGATCGATGCGTCCACGCCCACGATGTTGGAAATGGTGGCGGTGGGAGCGATGGCCACGCAGTTGGAGTTGCGCATGCCGTCCTTGGCGATCTTGGCGCGCAGCGCGTCCCAGTCCAGCTGGGCAGAATGGTCCACTTCCACGTAGCCGCCGCGGGCCTTCTCCAGCAGCTTCAGGGTGTCGGCGGGCAGGATGCCCCGGTCCCACAGCGAGCCCTTGAAGCTGGAGTAGGTGCCGCGCTCCCTGGCCAGTTCGGTCGAAGCCCAGTACGCGTAGTAGCAGATGGCTTCCATGGACTGGTCGGCGAACTCCACGGCGCCCTGGCTGGCGTAGGCGGTGCGCATTTCATAGAGCGCATCCTGGAAGCCCATCAGGCCCAGGCCCACGGGGCGGTGGCGCAGGTTGGAGTCGCGCGCCTTGTTCACGGCGTAGTAGTTGATGTCGATCACGTTGTCCAGCATGCGCATGGCCGTGTTCACGGTCTTGCGCAGCTTGTCGTGGTCCAGCGTATGGGTGGCGACGCCGTTGGCATCAACGCCTTGCTTGATGTGGCGCGCCAGGTTGACCGAGCCCAGGTTGCAGACCGCGGTTTCGGTATCGCTGGTGTTGAGCGTGATCTCGGTGCACAGGTTGGACGAGTGCACCACGCCCACGTGCTGCTGGGGCGAGCGGATGTTGCAGGGGTCCTTGAACGTGATCCAGGGGTGGCCGGTCTCGAACAGCATCGAGAGCATCTTGCGCCACATGTCCACGGCGGGAATGCGCTTGAACAGCTTGAGCTCGCCGCTTTCGGTCTTGGCCTCATAGGCCGTGTAGGCCTTCTCGAAGGCTTCGCCGTAGAGGTCGTGCAGGTCGGGGCAGTCCGCGGGCGAGAACAGTGTCCACTGGCCCTTTTCCATGACGCGCTTCATGAACAGGTCGGGAATCCAGTTGGCCGTGTTCATGTCGTGCGTGCGGCGGCGGTCGTCGCCGGTGTTCTTGCGCAGCTCGAGGAATTCCTCGATGTCCAGGTGCCAGGTCTCCAGGTAGGTGCAGACCGCGCCCTTGCGCTTGCCGCCCTGGTTCACGGCCACGGCCGTGTCGTTGACCACCTTGAGGAAGGGCACCACGCCCTGCGATTCGCCGTTCGTGCCCTTGATGCGCGAACCCAGGGCGCGCACGCGCGTCCAGTCGTTGCCCAGGCCGCCCGCGAACTTGGACAGCAGCGCGTTTTCCTTGATCGACTCGTAGATGCCGTCCAGGTCGTCGGGCACGGTGGTCAGATAGCAGGACGACAGCTGCGAGCGCAGCGTGCCGCTGTTGAACAGCGTGGGGGTGGACGACATGAAGTCGAACGAGGACAGCAGTTCGTAGAACTCGACGGCGCGCGCATTGCGGTCGTCTTCGCCCAGCGCCAGGCCCATGGCCACGCGCATGAAGAAGGACTGGGGCAGCTCGATGCGCGTCTTCTTCACGTGCAGGAAGTAGCGGTCGTACAGCGTCTGCAGGCCCAGGTAGTCGAACTGCTGGTCGCGTTCGGCCTTCAGGGCGGCGCCCAGGCGGGGCAGGTCGAAGTTCAGCAGCTCGGGGTTGAGCAGCTCGTTGTCCACGCCCTTCTGGATGAAGCCGGGGAAGTAGTCGGCGTAGGCGGCCTGCATCTCGGCGGGCTGCACGTCGCGCTGCAGCACTTCGCGCACGATGGTGTGCAGCAGCAGGCGGGCCGTGACGTAGGTGTAGTCGGGGTCCTTCTCGATCAGCGTGCGGGCGGCCAGGATGGCGGCCTTGTAGACCTCGGCCAGGGGCACGCCGTCATACAGGTTGCGCAGCGTTTCGGCCACGATCGGTGCGGCCTGGATGTCGGCATTGAGGTTGCGGCAGGCCGATTCGATCAGTGCCTGCATGCGCTGCTGGTCCAGCGGTACGCGCTGGCCGTTGTCGGTCACATGCAGCGTGGGGGCGGGCTTGGCGGTGGCAACTGCGGCAGCGGCCTCGGCGGCCTTCTTCTGCTCGGCGCGTTCCTGGTTGCGGCGGTCGCGGTACAGCACATAGGCGCGGGCCACGTCGTGGTGGCCGCCGCGCATCAGGCCCAGCTCCACCTGGTCCTGGATGTCCTCGATGTGGAAGGTGCCGCCTTCGGGGCGCGAGCGCAGCAGGGCGCGCACCACGCCTTCGGTCAGTTCGTTAACCATGTCGCGCACGCTGGCCGAGGCCGCGCCCTGGGCGCCGAGCACGGCCAGGAAGGCCTTGGTCAGCGCCACGGTGATCTTCTGGGGAGCAAAGGAAACCACGTCACCGCTGCGGCGGATGACCTGGTAGTTGTCGGTCTGGGAGGAAGGGGTGGCTGCGCCGGCTTGCGCGGCAGAAGACAGGGAATTCAGCGCTTCTTGCATAAGTTTCCTCTTCGGTCGGATGTGGATAAGGCAGACAAAGGCCTGCACGGGTGGCAGGCATCAAACAAACGGGATCGGCGCTCCGGTCTGCACATGGTTTGCACAGGGTGTTCACAGCTTGCAAACACTATATGTAGCGTTTCCGGAGTCTTTTTGCACTACCGGTAGTGTATCGCTGTTGAATTCGCATGGCCTGAGGAAAGTACTAAACCGCAGTTTTCAACACTGCCTTGACAGCCGGCACCAAGGCCGCATGCGCACCGCAAACCACGTGCTGGCGTACTTCTCCGCCATGCGGGGCATGGCGGGAGGGCATGGAAAAAAATCTGCATGTATGGCCCAGGCCACAACGGGAGCGGCTGGCATTGACAGCGGCCCGTCAGCTTGCGGTTTATGGCCTGGGGGGCTTGGGGCCGGTATCCGGCAGCGGCGGGAACCGCCAGCCGGCCGTCCGGGCGTCGGCGGCCAGGTGCTGGTGCAGGTCCTGCCAGTCGAAGCCCGGCCCCGGGTCCTGCTTGCGGCCCGGTGCAATATGTTCATGGCCGGCGATGTAGCGCACCGGATATTGCCGGCCTATGGCCTGGCACAGCCGGGCCAGGGCCGCATACTGGGGCGCGTCGAACCGCAGGCCTTCGAGGCCTTCGAGCTCTATGCCAATGGAGTCGTCGTTGCAACGCTCGCGCCCGCGCCATTGCGAGACGCCGGCATGCCAGGCGCGGTCTTCGCAGCTCACGAACTGCCAGATCTCGCCGCCTCGCGTGATGAAGAAATGCGAGGACACCTCGAGCCCGCGAATGCTCTGGTAATAGGGATGGGCATCCCAGTCCAGCTGATTGGTGAACAGCTGCTGCACGGCGCCCGTGCCGTACTGGCCGGGCGGCAGGCTGATGGAGTGCACGACCACCAGGTCGATGAGCGCGCCATCGGGCCGTGGCCCGAAGTTGGGCGAGGCCAGGTGCCGGGCTGAGCTCAGCCAGCCTTGCTGCCAAAAATCTGGATGCGGTGCGGCAACCATCTCAGTTTTCGGCATCCGTTCGCGCCTGGTCTCCGGGCAGGTGGATACCCAGGCGCTCGATGCGGTAGCGGATCTGGCGCAGGCTGATGCCCAGCCGCGCGGCCGTGGCCGTGCGGTTGAAGCCGTTGTCCTGCAGCGCGCGGATCAGGATGGTGCGCTCCTGCTCGTCGAGCCAGGCCTGCAGGTCCGCGGGCATGGCCGCGGCGGGCGGGGCCTGGGCCGGAGCCTCCGCGGGCGCAGGCGAGGGGCTTTCCTGTGCGGACGGCGGTGAGGGTGAGGGTGAGCAGGTTGCGGCGGCCAGGGTCTCGGCCGGAATGCGCAGCGGCCCGCCGTCGCCCAGGGCGATGGCGCGGTGCAGCACGTTTTCGAGTTCGCGCACGTTGCCCGGCAGCGGCAGCTGCGCGATCTGCTCGATGCTGGTTGCGTCGAGCATGGGCTCGTGCAGCCCCGACTCCTGTGCCAGCTTGTGCAGCAGTGCCCGGCACAGGGCCGGCAGATCGTCGCGGCGCTCGCGCAGCGGGGGCAGCACGATCTCGATCACGTTGAGGCGGTAATAGAGGTCCTGGCGGAAGCGCCCGGCCTGCACGTCGGCCGCGAGGTCGCGGTGCGTGGCGCTGACGATGCGCACGTCCACGGCTTCTTCCTGGGTGCTGCCCAGGGGGCGGATCTTGCGCTCCTGGATGGCGCGCAGCAGCTTGGCCTGCATGGCCAGCGGCAGGTCGCCGATCTCGTCGAGAAACAGCGTGCCGCCCTGGGCTGCCTGGAAGTAGCCGGGCCGGTCCTGGGTGGCTCCCGTGTAGGAGCCCTTGCGCGCGCCGAAGAATTCGGCCTCCAGCAGGTTCTCCGGAATGGCGCCGCAGTTGACGGCGACCAGCGGCCCCTGGGCGCGCTGGCTGCAGGCATGCAGGGCGCGGGCCACCAGCTCCTTGCCGGTGCCCGACTCCCCGTGCACCAGCACCGGGGCCATGCCCTTGGCGACCTTGGCGATGCGCTGCTTGACGGACTGCATGACCATCGAGGAGCCCACCAGCGTGTCCAGCGCGGCATGGCCTTCATCGGGCAGGCCGGTGCTCAGGATCGGGCTGGCATCGGCCGAGGCATGGGCGGTGACGGGCGCGGGCGAGCTGTGGCCCATGCCCTGGATGGCCGAGGCCACCACCTGCCGGAACTGCTTGAGATCCACGGGCTTGGTCAGGTAGTCGAAGGCGCCGGCGCGCAGCGCGCCCACGGCGTTTTCGGCCGAGCCGTAGGCCGTGATCACGATGCAGCGTTCGCGCCGGCGCTGTTCGCGCAGCTCCTGCAGTATCTCCAGGCCCATGCCATCGGGCAGGCGCATGTCGGAGATCACGACATCGAAGCGGCAGGAGCGCAGCAGCTCGCGGGCCTCCTGCACGCAGGCCGCGGTTTCCACGCGATAGCCCTCGCGCAGCAGGCTCAGCTCGTAGAGCGTGCGCAGATCGGGTTCGTCGTCGACCACGAGAATGGAGGCACTGGGCATGGAGGTCACGGGTCTACACCACAATCGAATCAAACAGGGAGGCGGCGGCCGGTGCGGCCGGCGTGGCCGAGCCGCTGCGGAATATCACCGTGAACGCATTGCCCTCCACCATGCCGCTCGCCGTCGGGCGCGCCAGGCGCTGGTAGCCGATGCTGGCGCCGTAGCGCTCGCACAGTTCGCGGCAGATATACAGGCCCAGGCCGCTGGAGCGGCTCTGGGACGAGAAGAAGGGTTCGAACAGATGCCGCTGGACGCTGGACTCCAGCGGGGCGCCGTCGCTCCAGACCTGCAGCCAGGGCCGGTTGCCGGTGATGGCCGAGCCCTGGCTGGTGATCACCTGCAGGCTGGAGGCATCCTGCGTGCCGCTGCGGTGGCGCTGGGCGTTGTCCAGCAGGTTGACCAGGATGCGGCGCAGATGCTCTTCATCGAAGACGATGGGGTATCTTGAGGCATCCAGGTGCAGCTGCAAGCCGCGCAGCGGGGCGGCCTGGGCCTGCCATTCGCCGCAGCACAGCGCCGTGTGGCGGTCCAGCGCCAGGGCGTGGCCCATGGCCTGCTGGCCGTCCTGCTGCACGCGCGCGATGTTGAGGATTTCCTCGGCGATGCGTGCCAGGCGGTCGGCGTTCTGCCCCACGATGCGGCACAGCTGCTGCTGGCCGGGTTGCTGGTTCAGGTCTTCGGACAGCAGGGCATTGGCCTGGGCGATGGCCGCCAGAGGGTTGCGGATCTCATGCGCCACGGCGGCCGACATGCGGCCCATGGCGGCCAGTTTTTCCGTGCGCAGCTGGGCTTCCATCTCGCGCAGATCGTGCAGGAACATGACGCACAGCGAATACGGCGAGCCCGACGCACGCTTGGAGTTCGCATCGGGCGTGGTGACTTCGGTGATGCGCGTGCGCAGATGCAGGCCGGTGAGGCCTTGCTGCCCGTCCACCTGCAGATGGATGGTGGTGGACAGCGGCTTGACCTGGGTGAAGCTGGCGATCACCGCCTCCTTGAGCGGCTCCCAGGCGGGCCGGGCCGCCAGCGAGAAGCTTTGGCCGTGGCTGGGCGGCAGGCCCAGCAGCTGCAGCGCCGCGGGATTGACCTGCTGCACCTGCAGGCTGGGGTCGACCACCAGCACGCCGTCGGACAGGCTGTCGATCACCAGCGTGTTGACCTGCTCCTGCGTCTGCGTGCGCAGGCGGTTGTACAGGGCCAGTGCCCTTTCGCGCCGCACGCGGCGTGCCAGCTCGTGGGTCAGATAGGCCACGCCGAAATAGCCGGTGCAGGCAAAGGCGGTCTGGTAATAGGCCTGGGTGCCGCCGCCGGAGGCGGTGGTGTTCTGCCAGGACACCAGGATCAGCATCAGGATGGTGACGCTGGCCGTGGTGCCGAAGGCCAGCGGCAGGCTGCCCAGGGCGGCCGAAATCAGGATCGGAATGGCCAGCAGCGCGGTGTAGTTCAGCGTGCCGGCCTGCAGCATCTGCAGCAGAAAGATGGCTGCGATGTCCACGCCGATGACGGGCAGCCATTGCAGGCCGGCACGTGGGGCCGGCAGGTGCCGGCCCGCCGTCCAGCGCAGCAAGAGGGTCAGCGCCAGATAGCTCAGGCACACCGTCCAGACCAGCGGCGTGACCGTGGCCTGCAGCCGTATGCCCGAGACCTGCAGCAGCACCAGCGCTGCGGCCAGCAGCACGCGCCCGATCAGAAAGGCCTGCCAAAGCCGCACGAACGGTGCGTTCAGCGTGGCATTGGCCTGCCGCGAGATGGTCACATCCAGCGGAATCATGGTCTGCGACCAGGAGGACTGGGACTCCGTCATGGCCTCAGCGCTCCCCCGAGGCGTCGCGGTGCTCGGCGCAGCAGAAATACCGGCCGCGGGCGGTGGATGAGCTCAGGGCATCGGCACGCGGCAGATGCAGGCCGCAGGCGGCGCAGGCCACCATGTCCTGAGGCGGCGCAATGGAGCGGCCGGGACGCGTGGAGGCCTGCGCGTCCGCGCCCATCCGGGCGCCGCGCTTATGGCGCCAGATATTGGCGGCCACGACGATCACCAGCAGAACCAACAGGTATTTCATCGGGACTGACGCAAACAGGAATGCACAAAAGACATCTCCAGAGGGGACATGTCCTGCCAGGGCCGGATGGGTGTAAGCCGTATCATGCCGCACGCCCCAGCAGCACTTCCATCACGAAGCGCGAGCCCGCATAGGCCAGCAGCAGCAGGATGGCGCCGGCATAGAGAACGCGCACGGCGCTCTGGCCGCGCCAGCCGAAGCGTTCGCGCCCCACCAGGAGCGCGGCGAAGGTGATCCAGGACAGCAGCGAGAACACCGATTTGTGGTTCCACACCCAGGCCTTGCCGTAAAGCTCTTCGCCGAACAGCCAGCCCGCGGCCAGCGTGGCGGTGAGCAGCGCAAAGCCTGCGCCCACGAAGCGGAAGGTCAGCCGCTCCAGCGTCAGCAGGGGCAGGCCGCCGTCCTGGTCGCCGCAGTGGCGCATCTGGCGCTCGGCGCGGCTCATGAGCGCTGCATGCACCACCGCCGCGGCAAACAGGCCGTAGGAGGCAATGCCCAGGGCCAGATGCAGCGGCAGCCAGGGGGACGCATTCACGTGCAGCGGCGTGCCTGGAAACAGCGCGGCCAGCAGCACGGCCATGCCACCCAGGGCGGCCAGCAGCAGGCGCGAGCGCAGCTGCGGATAAAGCTGCTGCTCCACGGCGTACACCGTGAGCACCAGCCAGGCGGTGATGGACAGGGCCGGCGCAAAGCCGAAGCGCGGCTCGGAATGGGGTCCGGTGCCCAGCCAGGTCCAGGCCAGCGTCAGCGCGTGCAGGGCCCAGGCCAGCCGCAGGCAGATCCGGGCCCCGGCCTCCTGCATGCGGCGCGCAGCCAGTGCGGGAATGGCGTAGGCAATGGCTGCCGCAATAGTCAGGGCCCAGCCCACGGGGCTGGTGCTGGCAGCGGAAAAAGGCAGGGAGAGCATGCTCGCTATGATAGTCCCCGCCATTCATGCCGCAGGCACTGGGCATGGGGCTGCGGGTAAAATGATGGGCCCCCGATCTGTCTTCAACACGACTTACGCGAATCAGGCTCGGGCAAGACGCTCGCCTGGCAGACTCGCTCTTGGCGCCTTCTTGTTTGCGTAAGTCCTATTCCAGCTCCTGCTTATGGCCTCCGCTCTGACCGAAAAACTCTCGCGCCTCGTCAAGGAGATGCGCGGCCAGGCCCGCATCACCGAATCCAACGTCCAGGACATGCTGCGCGAAGTGCGCATGGCCCTGCTCGAAGCCGACGTGGCCCTGCCCGTGGTGCGCGACTTCATCGCGCGGGTCAAGGAAAAGGCGCTGGGCCAGGAGGTCATCAGCTCGCTGCAGCCGGGCCAGGTGCTGGTGTCCATCGTCAACAAGGAGCTCGCCGCCACCATGGGCGAGGGCGTGGCCGACATCAATCTCAACGCCCAGCCGCCGGCCGTGATCCTGATGGCGGGTCTGCAGGGCGCGGGCAAGACCACGACCACGGCCAAGCTGGCCAAGCACCTGATCGAAAAGCGCAAGAAGAAGGTGCTCACGGTCTCGGGTGACGTGTACCGCCCCGCGGCCATCGAGCAGCTCAAGACCGTGACGGCCCAGGCCGGCGCCGAGTGGTTCCCTTCCACGCCCGACCAGAAGCCCCACGACATCGCCGTGGCTGCGATCGATTACGCCAAAAAGCATTTCTTCGACGTGCTGCTGGTGGACACGGCCGGCCGTCTGGCCATCGATGAATTGCTGATGCAGGAAATCAAGGACCTGCACGCCACGCTCAAGCCCGTCGAAACCCTGTTCGTGGTCGATGCCATGCAGGGCCAGGACGCGGTCAACACCGCCAAGGCTTTCAAGGAGGCGCTGCCGCTGACCGGCATCGTTTTAACCAAGCTCGACGGTGACTCGCGCGGCGGCGCGGCGCTGTCCGTGCGCCAGATCACGGGCGCGCCCATCAAGTTCGCGGGCGTCTCGGAAAAGATCGACGGCCTCGAAGTCTTCGACGCCAACCGCCACGCGCAGCGCGTGCTGGGCATGGGCGACATCGTGGCCCTGGTCGAGCAGGTCACCAAGGGCGTGGACATGGAAGCCGCGCAGAAGATGGCCGAGAAGCTCAAGAGCGGCGACGGCTTCGACCTCAACGACTTCCTGGCCCAGCTGCAGCAGATGAAGCAGATGGGCGGCCTGTCCACGCTGATGGACAAGCTGCCCGCCGAACTCGCGGGCAAGGCCGGTCAGGTGGACATGGACAAGGCCGAGCGCGAGATCAAGCGCAAGGAAGGCATCATCTGCTCCATGACGTTCAAGGAGCGCAAGAACCCCGCCATCCTCAAGGCCACGCGCAAGAAGCGCATCGCCGACGGCGCCGGCGTCCAGGTGCAGGAAGTCAACCGCCTGCTCAAGGAGTTCGAGCAGATGCAGGGCATGATGAAGAAATTCAAAGGCGGCGGCCTGATGAAGATGATGAAGAAGATGGGCGGCATGAAGGGCATGATGGGCGGCGGTGGCATGCCCAAGCTGCCGTTCTGATCAAGCCCCCCTGAGCCGCTGGTGCGGCTTCCCCCTGAGGGGGACGACGCCTTCGCCGCGAGGCGGCTCTTGCTCGGCGTCTCTGGCATGGAGTGCGCCAGTTTCGTCGCTCCGGTCTCTGTAAAAAGATGAGCTGCCGGCGCTTGATGTTTCATGAATTTGAGTGATTTTGGCCGCTGAATCATGGAGTAGCAGTCGCCAGTAGCTCACTTTTTTGTAAAAACGGCCGCAAATACTGGAGCCAGGCGCCGGTTTCTGAGAACATTCACCATCATGAAAGTACAAGCTTGGGCTTCCATGGGCGGCGCGGAGCAGCCTGCGGATGCGGGCCGCCGCAACTGCACTCTGATGCTGGCCGGCTCGCTGCTGGCGGTATTGGCCGGCTGCTCCTCCGCGCCCAGGAGCCGATCCGGGGCCGCCGCCCAGGGTGGCTCCGTCCGCCCGGTGGCTGCCCTCAACCTGGGCGAAGACCTGCGCGAGGCGCTGCTGGCGCGCACCATGCTGGTGGTCAACACGCCCTATACCTATGGCGGCAATTCACCCGAAGGCGGCTTCGACTGCAGCGGCCTGATCCAGTGGGCCGTGGGCGGCATCACCGAAGCGCGCCTGCCGCGCACCACCTCGCAGTGGGCGCAGGTCAGCAGCCCCGTCGACGGCCGCGATCTGCAGCGCGGCGACTTCGTGTTCTTCAACACCCTGGGCGGGCGCTATTCGCACATGGGCATTTTTGTCGGCAACGGCCAGTTCGTGCATGCGCCGTCCAGCGGCGGCACGGTGCAGCGCGTGCGCCTGGACAATGTCTATTTCGCCAAACGCTTCACCGAGGCGCGCAGCATATTTGCGTGACACCCGAGGCCAGCCCCTGGCATGCCCGGCATGCCCGGCATGCCGGGGCCCGGTCACCATGGCCCCCTGCTTCGGTGCCGGCTGGCTACTTTCAGATCGCGAGCGCGCGGCGGTTCCAGGGCATCTTCATCAGCAGGCGCGCCAGCCCGCAAAAACCGGTCGCGCCGGCAAACACCAGCCCGCAGCCCACAAATCCCGGCAGCAGATAAAACCATGGCGAGACCACGGTGCCCAGCGCCGTGCCGGCCACCACCAGGGTGCCGGCGGCGAGCTGCACCTGGCGCTGCAGTTCCAGGGGGCGCGAGGCATCGCGCTGCACGGGCAGGCCGGCCTGCTTCCAGCCGTCCAGGCCGCCTTCAAGCACATAGGCGTCGGTGCCGGCGCAGGTGCTGGCGTTCAGGGCCTGGGCGTTGAGCCGGGTGCGCTGGCCCGAGCGGCAGTGGAAAATAATGCTCGTGCCTTGCGGCACCTGCTGCGCCAGCGAGTCAGCGTCCAGCCGGTCGATGGGAAGGTTGCGGGCCTGGGCGATGCGTTCGCGTGCGTATTCGTCGACCGGGCGGATGTCCACCAGCGTGGCCTTGCCTTGGTCCAGCAATGCCTTGGCGGCTTGGGGGGAGAGGGTCTTGAGTGACATGATGGTGCGAGTTGATTTAAGGGCAGAAGATGTCTTTGAGCGTGCCAATCAGCTTGGCCACGTTGGGATTGGCGATGCGGTAATGCAGGGTCTGGGCTTCGCGCCGGTAGCTCACCAGCCCCTCGTCGCGCATGCGGGCCAGGTGCTGGGACAGCGCGGACTGGCTCAGCGTGACCTGGTCCAGCAGCGCACCCACGGTCATTTCCTCGTGGGCGAGCAGCAGGCACAGCACCAGCAGCCGGTGCTCGTTGCCGACGGCGCGCAGCAGGGCGGCGGCCTGGGTCGCGCCTTCCTGCATGAATCTTTGCTGGGCTTCGTGGTTTGACATATTTAATTTAGATATTTCTAATTTAGTGTATTCTAAATAAACAGACAAATCCCTTCAAGCGTCGTTGCCATGAACCATCCGACTCCCGCGCCTTCAGCGCCGCACATCCAGGCCTTCTTCGATAAGGCCACGTTCACGGTCACCTATCTGGTGTCCGATCCGGGCAGCGCCGAGGCCGCCGTCATCGATCCCGTGCTGGACTACGACCACCGCAGCGGCCGGGTGTCCACCGCAGCGGCGGACCGCGTGCTGCAGGCCGTTGCCGAGCAGGGCCTGGCGCTGCGCTGGATTCTCGAGACCCATGCCCATGCCGACCACCTGAGCGCCGCCCCGTATCTCAAGGCGCGCACGGGCGCGCAGGTGGCCATTGGCGAACATATCCGCGAGGTGCAGGCTATTTTCGGACCCGTGTTCCGCGCGCAGGATGTCGTGGGTGACGGCAGCGAGTTCGACCGGCTGCTGCGCGACGGCGAGGTGCTGGCGCTGGGCGCGCTCAAGGTGGAGGTGCTGCACACGCCCGGCCATACGCCGGCCTGTGTGTCCTATAAGGTAGACGATGCCGTGTTTGTGGGCGATACGCTGTTCATGCCCGACTACGGCACGGCGCGGGCCGACTTTCCGGGCGGCAGCGCACGCCAGCTCTACCGTTCCATCCGGCGCCTGCTGGCGCTGCCGCCCCAGGCGCGGCTATTCCTGTGCCACGACTACCTGGCGCCGGGGCGCGAGGACTATGCCTGGGAAACCACGGTGGCCGAGCAGCGCACACGCAATGTGCACGTGCACGATGGCGTGGACGAGCAGGCCTTTGTCGCGCTGCGCGAAAAGCGCGACGCCACGCTGGCGGCGCCCGCGCTGCTGCTGCCGTCCGTGCAGGTCAATATGCGCGCGGGACGGCTGCCGCCGGCCGAGGCCAACGGCGTGTCCTATCTGAGGATTCCGGTGCAACTACCGGAAGGCATGAAGCAGATATAGCAAGCGGCCGCCAGCGGATGCTTCAGCCCTGGGTCACGACTTCGCCGCGCAGCGTATAGGCCTTGGCTTCGGTGATCTTCACGTCGATGAGCTGGCCGATCAGGCGCGCCTGTTTCCCGTGCGCGGGGAAGTTGACCACGCGGTTGCACTCGGTGCGGCCCATGAGCTCGCTGCCGTCGCGCTTGCTCACGCCTTCGACCAGCAGGCGCTGCACCGTGCCCACGCGCTCTTCGCTGATCTCCTTGATGTTGTGGTTGATCACGGCCTGCAGCTCCTGCAGGCGGCGCAGCTTGACCTCGTGCGGCGTGTCGTCGGGCAGGTTGGCCGCGGGCGTGCCGGGGCGCGGGCTGAAGATGAAGCTGAAGCTGTTGTCGAAGCGCACGTCTGCAATGAGCTTCATCATCTTCTGGAAATCCTCCTCGGTCTCGCCGGGGAAGCCCACGATGAAGTCGCTGCTCATGGCGAGATCGGGGCGGATGGCGCGCAGCTTGCGGATGGTGCTCTTGTACTCCATGGCCGTGTAGCCGCGCTTCATGGCCATGAGGATCTTGTCCGAGCCGTGCTGCACGGGCAGGTGCAGGTGGCTGACCAGCTTGGGGAGCTTGGCGTAGGCCTCGATCAGGCGCGGCGTGAACTCGTTGGGGTGGCTGGTGGTGTAGCGGATGCGCTCGATGCCGGGGATCTCGGACACGTATTCGAGCAGCAGGGCGAAGTCGGCGATTTCGGCCGTGTCGCCCATCTTGCCCAGGTAGGCGTTCACGTTCTGGCCCAGCAGCGTGACTTCCTTCACGCCCTGGTCGGCCAGGCCGGCGACCTCGACCAGCACGTCCTCGAACGGACGGCTGACTTCCTCGCCGCGCGTATAGGGCACGACGCAGTAGCTGCAGTACTTGGAGCAGCCTTCCATGATGGACACGAAAGCGCTCGCGCCTTCCACGCGCGCGGGCGGCAGGTGGTCGAACTTCTCGATCTCGGGAAAGCTGATGTCCACCTGCGGCCTGGCCTTGGCGGCGCGGGCGTTGAGCAGATCGGGCAGGCGGTGCAGGGTCTGCGGGCCGAAGACCACGTCCACATAGGGCGCGCGCTTGATGATCTCCTCGCCCTCCTGGCTGGCCACGCAGCCGCCCACGCCGATGAGCACGCCTTTTTCCTTGAGGTGCTTGAAGCGGCCGAGGTCGGAAAACACTTTCTCCTGCGCCTTCTCGCGCACCGAGCAGGTGTTGAACAGGATCAGGTCGGCCTGCTCGGGGTCGTCGGTGGATTCATAGCCCTGGGCGGCGCCCAGCACGTCGGCCATCTTGTCCGAGTCGTACTCGTTCATCTGGCAGCCAAAGGTTTTGATGAAGACTTTCTTGCTCATGGGGAACACTCGTTCGGTGACGGGCCTGCCGCGGCGGCAGACTCAAAAGCCATAGCTGCTTGTGCATGCATGGCCTTGGTTTTATGAATGAATAGCAGTCAAATGCTTGCTGAAAAAGCGCAAGCAGCTTCTGAATGAATAGCGAAATCTGCCGCGTCGGCAAATGCCGGCAGGCGCCGGCCGTCCCCGGGGAATCAGGAGCCGAACAGGCTGCGCAGCAGGCCGGGCCTGACGGGCTTGTATTTCTCGACTTCGGCGGGCGTCAGAATCCAGGCCGTGTGCAGCCATTGGGTCTGAGGCTCGATCACATAGCCCACGGCCAGCTTCTGGCCCTGGTAGTTGCTGGTGAAGACCAGCGTGCGCTCGGGGCTGAACAGGCGAAAGCCCGGCGTGGTGCGGATGGCCGCGCCGTTGAGCGTGACTTCGGGGAAGTTGCTGACCAGCAGTTCGCCGAACTGGGCTTCGGGCGGAAAGTTGCGCGTCTCGGCCGACGGCAGGCCTTGCGCCATGGCAGTACCTGCGGCAGCGGCCGTGGCGGCCAGCAGGGCGGCGGCGCACAGGCGGCGGCCTGCAGAGAATGGGGTTCGGCAGCGGTTCATGGTGTATATCCAGAGGCTGGTGATGGGAAAGCTGCGATTTTACGGGCCCGGCCGTGGCGCAGGGCGGCACTCAGGCATTGCGGCCCGGCGCGTAGAGCACGGCCCTGGGGCTGCGGCACAGGCCCCAGAAGCGCAGGCCCGTGAGTTCGGCCATGCGCACGCCCATGGCCGTGGGCGCCGAAATCGTGGCCAGGGCCGCGATGCCGACCTTGGCGCATTTGCGCACCAGCTCGTGGCTGCCGCGGCTGGACAGCAGCACAAAGCCGGGTTCGGCCAGGCGCCCGGTGCGTGCCAGCCGGCCCACGAGCTTGTCCAGCGCGTTGTGGCGGCCCACGTCTTCGAGCACGTCGGTGATCTCGCCCGACAGCGTGGCCCAGCCCGCGGCGTGGATGGCGCCGGCCTCGGCATTGAGGATCTGGCGCGGCGGCAGCGCCTCCATGGCCTTGAGCACGGTGGCCGCATCGACCTGTGTCAGCCAGCCGTGGGCGGGCAGCGGATCGAAGGACAGGTCCAGCGCCGCGAAGCTTTCCACGCCGCAGACGCCGCAGCCCGTGCGCCCCGTCATGCTGCGGCGCCGGTCCTTGAGGCGCGCAAAGCAGCGCGAGGCGACTTCGAGCTGAACCTCCAGCCCGTCCAGGCCCTCGGGCAGGCCGGCGGCGGCGGCCGCCACGGGCGCGACCTCGATGCCGTAGCAGTCGGCCGGCCGGTCGATGATGCCCTCGGTCAGCGCAAAGCCCAGCGCGAAGTCGGCCGCGTCGGTGGGCGAGCCCATCATCACCGCATGCGAGATGCCGTTGAAGACCAGCGCGATCGGCACCTCGCTGGCCAGCGTGCGCTCCTGCGCCAGCACCTGGCCGGCGTTGTGGAACTCCACGGCATGGCGCTGCAGGGGCTGCAGGGCTTTGGCGTTGGGCAGGGGGCAGGTCGGCGTGCTCATGGGTTGATGATAGTGATCTGTTCGTCCTCCAGAGGTCAGGCTCCGCCGAAAACTGGCGCACACCAAGCCAGAGACGGCCAGCAAGGGCCGCCCCGCAGCAAAGGCCCTCGTCCCCCTTCCAGGGGGAAGCCGCACCGCGGCTCAGGGGGGTCAATCAAGCAGCGCCATGCCCTTGATCTGCGCGAACAACTGCATGCCGGCCCGCAGTTGCAAGGCACGGGCCGAGTGCTGCGTGATGCGCGCCAGCAGCCGCGTGCGGCCGGCCTGCAGCGAAACCATGGCCTGGCCCGGTCCGTCCTCGCGCAGGTCCAGCACCTGCACCGGCAGGATGTTGAGAATGCTGCTGCCTTCGGGGCGGCTCAGGCTCAGGCTCACGTCGCGCGCCTGCACGCGCAGCTGCACCTGGGTGCCCACGGGGCGCGGCTGGTGCATGACCAGCAGCAGCCGGCCGCCGTCGAACTCCAGCGTGCTCAGGCAGTCGCTCGCGTCATGCGCTTGCACGCGGGCCTGGACCACGGCCGCGGCCAGGTCGCCCCGGGCCAGCGGCAGGTCCAGGCTGGACAGCAGCTCGGTCACCGGCCCCTGGGCCACCACCTGGCCCGCACGCAGCAGCACCATGTGCTGGGCCAGGCGAGCGACTTCATCCATGGAGTGGCTCACATAGACGATGGGAATCAGCAGGCTGCGCTGCAACTGCTCCAGATAGGGCAGGACCTCGGATTTGCGCTGGGCGTCCAGCGCGGCCAGCGGCTCGTCCATCAGCAGTACTTCGGGGCTGGTGGCCAGGGCTCGCGCAATGGCCACGCGCTGGCGCTCGCCGCCCGACAGCGTGGCCGGCATGCGCTCCAGCAGATGGCCTATGCCCAGCAGCTCCACGGCGCGCTCGTGCGAGATCCTGCGGCGCTCGGCAGGCGCGCGCTGCAGGCCGTAGGCGATGTTCTTGCGCACCGACAGATGGGCGAACAGGCTGGCTTCCTGGAACACATAGCCCAGCGCGCGGCGGTGCGTGGGCAGCCACTGCTTTTGCGCGTCGTCCTGCCAGACATTCCGGTTGACGACCACGCGGCCCCGGGCGCGCTCCAGGCCGGCCAGGCTGCGCAGGCAGGTGGTCTTGCCGCAGCCCGAGGGGCCGAACAGTGCGGTCACGCCGCGGCCGGGCAGTTGCAGATCAACATCGAGAGAGAAATCGGCGCGTGCCAGCTGAAGGCGAGCTTGGATAAAGCTGTTCATGCGCGACGCTCCTTTTTGCCGCCGGGCCGCCCCAAGGCAAAAAGCTGCCCCCTTGGGGGGCAGCGGCCACACGTCAGTAGAGCAAGCGTGGGGGTCATTTTTTGGGTTGCAGCCAGTTCAAGGTGAGAAGAATGAAGAAGGAGAACACCACCATCCCCGCGGCCAGCCAATGGGCCTGGCCGTATTCCATGGCTTCCACATGGTCGTAGATCTGCACCGAGACCACGCGCGTGACGCCGGGGATGTTGCCGCCCAGCATGAGCACCACGCCGAATTCGCCCACGGTGTGCGCAAAGGTCAGCACGGCGGCCGTGATGAAGCCGGGCCGGGCCAGCGGCAGGGCCACGCTGAAGAAGCGGTCCAGCGGGCCGGCGCCCAGGCTGGCCGCGGCTTCCAGCGGGCGCGGGCCCAGGGCCTCGAAGGCGCGCTGCAGCGGCTGCACGGTAAACGGCATGGAATAAATCATCGAGCCCACGACCAGGCCCGCAAACGTGAAGGGCAGGCGGCCCAGGCCCAGCGCCTGCGTGAACTGGCCTATGGGGCCGTTGGGGCCCATGGTGACCAGCAGGTAAAAGCCGATCACCGTGGGCGGCAGCACCAGCGGCAGCGCGACCACGGCGCCGATCGGGCCGGCCCAGCGCGATCGCGTGTGCGCCAGCCACCAGGCCAGCGGCGTGCACAGCAGCATCAGCAGCAGCGTGGTCACGCCCGCGAGCTGGAGCGTGAGCCGGATGGCGGCGAAATCTTCGGCGGTCAGTGGCATGGACGCATATTGCCGGCAATTTTCAGAACGACTTACGCAAACCAGGTTCAGGCATGAGCTTTGCATCAAGAAAACAGTCTTGGTGCATCCTTGTTTGCGCAAGTCCTATCCAGGTTTGCCTCAGAAGCCATATCCATAGGAACGGATGATCTCGCGCGCCTTGTCGCCGCGCAGGTACTTCATGAGGGCCAGGGCGGCCTCGTTGTTCTTGGCCGGGTTCAGCACGATGGCATCCTGGCGTATGGGCTCGTGCATGCTGGCTGGCACCTGCCAGGCCGAGCCCTCGTGGATCTTGCCGTTTTCCATGACCTGCGACAGCGCCACAAAGCCCAGCTGGGCATTGCCGCTGGCCGCGAACTGGTAGGTCTGGGCAATGTTCTCGCCCATCACGACCTTGGGCTGCACCTGCGCCGCCAGGCCCAGCTTGCCCAGCACTTCCAAGGCGGCCGTGCCGTAGGGCGCCAGCTTGGGGTTGGCGATGGCGATGTGCTGGTAGTCGCCGTTCCTGAGCACCTCGCCCTTGTCGTCCACATAGCCGGGTCTGGGGCTCCACAGCACCAGCGTGCCGACGGCGTAGGTGAAGCGCGAATCAGCCACGGCCTTGCCTTCCCTGGCGATCTTCTCGGGCGTGGTGTCGTCGGCGGCCAGCAGGATGCCGAACGGCGCACCGTTGGCGATCTGGGCGTAGAACTTGCCCGTAGCGCCGAAGGACAGTTCGGCCTTGTGGCCCGTGTCCTTCTCGAACTCGGCGGCGATCTTCTTCATGGGCGCCGTGAAGTTGGCGGCCACGGCCACCGAGACTTCGGCGGCCCGGGACGGCGCGGCCCACAGACTCAGAGTCAGGCCCAGGGCGGCCGTCAAAGCCAGGGAAACACGGGAAACGGAGTGGGTCGCCTGTCGCATGAAAAAATCGTTATTCCTATTTTGAATAGCGAAGTGTAATTCGCAATGCGCCAGCGAGGAAATGTTCCGGCAAGGCATGATGGCGCCCATGTCAGATTCCGACCGATTTGAAGAACAAACTGGCCAGGCGTGCGCAGACGCATCGGCCGGGTCCGAGGGCGGCCTTTCGGCGGGTTCGATGGCCCTGGCCCTGGGCTACGACATGGCGGACCGCCGCATCGCCATACTGCGCGGCATCGCGCAAAGCGGCTCCATCTCCCAGGCCGCGCGCGATGTGGGCGTGAGCTACAAGGCCGCCTGGCAGGCCATCGACACCCTGACCAACCTGGCCGGCGCGGCGCTGGTGGAGCGCAGCGTGGGCGGCGTGGGTGGGGGCGGCGCCCAGATCACGGCCGCTGGCCTGGCCCTGCTGCGCACGGCCGAGACCGTGGAGCGCGTGCGCGCCGAAGTGCTGCAGCGCCTGCAGTCGCGCGACGAGGAGGTTCCCATGGCCGCCAGCCTGGGCCTGCTGACCAGCATGCGCAACCAGTGGCCCTGCACGGTGCTCAAGGTGGAGTCCCTGGGCGCGCAGATCCGCGTCTGGCTGCGCGCCGCGGCGGATGCCGGCGCCGACTGGACGATTGCCGCCCGCATCACGCCCGAAAGCTACGAGCTGCTGGGCCTGGCACCCGGCGCGCCGGTGCTGGCGCTGTGCAAGGCCACGGCCGCCAGGGTCTGGCTGGGCCAGGAACGGCCTGCCAGCTCCGGCGAGTCCATCAACCTCTGGCCGGCCACGGTGCAGCGCGTCACCTACGGCACGACTGCCGTGGCCGAGGAGGCCACGGCCAGCGACGAGGCCGTGTGCCGCCTCAACTGGGGTGCGCAGATCGTGGGCTTTGCGCCCGCCATGAGCGGCCTGACGGCGGACGACCCGGTGTTGCTGGAAGTGCCCGAGTCGGCCGTGGTCGTGGCCGTGTCCGGCCACTGAACGCAATGGGGCCAGGGCTGGCGATAAAAAATGACACCCCACGCTCCCCACTGCGTGTGGTTCGCCGCCCCTCCGAGAGGGGCGTTTTTATCTTGGGGCGGCCCGGCAATAAAAAAGCCCCACGCTTGCCCACTGCGTGTGGCCGCTGCCCCCGAGGGGCCGCTTATTGCCTTGGGGCGGCCCGGCGGCAATAAAAACCGCCAGTCCCTTCGGAGCTGGCGGCCGCAGTGGGGTGGCGCTGACCTCAGTCCACTTTCAAGCCGATTTCCTTGATCAGCGGCGCAAAGCGTGCGCGCTCCCTGGCGTGGTGGTCCACGAAGTCCTGGCGGCTCATGCGCGGCTCGGGTGTGGCGCCCAGGCCCTGGATCACCTCGACCACGTTCTTCTGCTCCAGCGCCTTGAGCACGCTGGCGCGCACGGCCTCAATCACCGGTGCGGGCGTGCCGGCCGGCGCATAGACGCCGAACAGCGTGTCGGCATCGAAGCCCGGCAGGCCGCTTTCGGCCAGCGTGGGCACCTTGGGATACAGCGGCGAGCGGTGCGGGCTGCCGATGGCCAGCAGCTTGAGCTTGCCGGCCTCGACCTGCTTGAGGCCCGGGCCCGGATCGAACCAGAACTGCAGCTGGCCGCTGAGCACGTCGGTCAGCGCCGGGCCGGCGCCCTTGTAGGGCACGTGGATGGCATCGACCTTGGCCGCGCGCTTGAACATCTCGCCGGCCAGGTGGGGCGAGCTGCCGGGGCCCGGCGAGCCATAGGACAGCTTGCCCGGATTGGCCTGCAGGTATTTGACGAAATCCTGCACGCTGCCCACGGGCAGGCTGGGGCTGGTTTCCAGGAACACATGCACGCGGGCCACGGCGGCCACGGGGATCAGGTCTTTTTCAGGATTGAAGGGCAGCTTGCTGTAGATCAGCGGGTTGATGCTGCTGCCGCCGCCCGAGCTCAGCAGCAGCGTGTAGCCGTCCTTGGGCGCACGCACGGTTTCGGCGATGCCGATATTGCCGTTGGCCCCGGGCTTGTTGTCCACGACCACGGACTGGCCCAGCACCTGGCTCATGGTGGGCGAGATCGCCCGGCCCATCACGTCGGCCGCGCCGCCGGGGGCGAAGTTGACGATCAGGCGGATGGGGCGGTCCGGCCATGTCTGCGCCTGTGCGCCGGGTGCGATGCACAGTGCAAGGCCCAGAGCCGCCCAGCCTTTCTTGAGCAGGGTGCGGCGAGTGGTGAGTTGGGTCTCCATATATTTTCCTGGTTGTCGTTGATATTGCTCAGTCGAGCTTGATGCCTGCGGTTTTGATGACTTGTCCCCAACGCTGCTTTTCGGACAGCCAGAACTCACGCATCTGTTCGGGGCTGCTGGGCAAGGGCTCCAGGGCCAGCGCTTCGAAGCGGGCCTGGACTGTTGGCGTCTTCAAGGTTTCCTGCAGCGTTTTGGACCACATTTGCACGGTGGCATCGTCCGTGCCCTTGGGGGCGACGAGGCCTTGCCAGGCAAAGGCCTCGAAGCCGGTGACGCCTTGTTCGATGAGCGTGGGCACCTGAGGCAGACCCTTGAGGCGCTGGGCACTGGCCACGCCAATGGCGCGTACCTTGCCTGTGGTGATGTGGGGCATGCCGGCCGCACTGTCCACCAGCATGAAGGGAAGCTGGCCGCCGATGACATCTAGCATGGCGGGGCCGGCGCCGCGATAGGGCGCATGGGCCATTTTCACGCCCATCTGCTGGGCCAGCAGCTCGGTGGCCAGATGGTGTGGCGTGCCAAGCCCTGGGGTTCCATAGCTGAGCTTGTCGGGGTTGGCCTTGGCCCAGGCGGCGAACTCCTGGAAGCTGCGGACTGGCAATTGGTTGTTGACGACCAGCAGCAACGGGAAGCGGGCCAGCAGGCCGATGGGTACGAAGTCCTGCTCGGCGTTATAGGCCAGCTTGGGAAACAGATGCGGGTTGGCGGCCAAGGTGGCGAAGTCGGCAGTGAAGACGATGTTGCCGTAGTCGCGTGAGCGTGCCGCATATTCGGCGGCGATGTTGGTGCCGGCGCCCGGCTTGTTGATCACGACGATGTTGCGATGGATGGGCTTGGCCCAGGCTTCGGCCACGCTGCGCGCCACCGCGTCGGAGCCTCCACCGGCGGCGAAGCCGACCACCCATTCCACAGGCTTGCCGGACGATGACTGGGCGTGGGCCGCGCCTAGCATGAGCTGTACGCCGCAAGCGGCGCCGGCTTTGAGGAAAGTTCTGCGCATGTTGTCTCCTGGTTGGTGAATCTGTGAGCTTCGGGGGGGCGGGCCTGCGCCTTATGGTGTGCGCTGCTGCGTCAGGCTGATAAGCCGGTGCAGGGTGCGGGTCATGGGCGTGGCAATGCCATGCCGCTCGGCCGCGCGCACCACCGCGCCGTGGATGGAGTCGGTCTCGGTGGGGCGCCCGGCCAGCAGGTCCTGCAGCAGCGAGGGCTGGTGGCCCACATGGTGATTCAGGGCGTTTTCCACCGTGGCGTGGATGCGCGGGGCGTCGACGGCAATGCCGTTGGCCGTGGCCACGGCAACGACCTCGTCCAGGACTTCGCGGATCAGGCCGCGACCCAGAGGGTTGGCCAGTCCATCCACGGTCTGGCGCGTGACGCCGCACAATCCATTGAAGGCCGCGTTGAAGGCCAGTTTCTCCCAGATGGCGGTTTCGACCTCGGGGTCGATCTCGCAATGCAGCCCGGCGCGGTTGAGGTCGTTGCAGAAATCCTGGAAGCCGGGACTGATCTGCCCGGTGCGCGGCATGAAACGGATCTTGCCGCTGCCCAGCGAACTCACTTTCCCGGCGCCCAGCAGCCGGGCCGGCCAGGTCGTCACGCCCACGGCGATCCGGGCGGCATCGGCAAACCCGTGCAGGGTCTCGATATGGCCGATGCCGTTTTGCAGGCTGAGCAGCAGGGTTTCGGGCCCTATCAGGTGGGTAATGCCCTGCAGCGCGGCCTGGGTGTGGGCGGCCTTGGTGAAGATCAGCCAGCGCGCGGGCCGCTGAGTCAGTTCATGGGCCGGCAGGGCCTGCACGCGGGCGTGCAGCGGGCCCTGGTCGGTTTCGCAGTGCACGCCGTGTTCGCGTATGGCCTGGAGCAGGCCCGGGTTGACGTCCACCAGCGTGACGGGGATGCCGGCCCGGGCCAGCCGGGTGCCGAACAGGGTGCCCATGGCTCCCGCGCCGAGAATGCCGACGGTGGCCGCTTGCGGCTCTTGTGCGTTGTGCATGTCTTGTCTCCGAGGGGCGGCTGGGTCAGGCGACTTCGACTTCGACCAGCGTGGCGCGCGGGCTGCGCAGGGCGTCCTGCAGCACCTGGGCGAGCCGGGCTGCTTCGGTGACGCGCACGCCGTCGCAGCCCTGGCCCTTGGCCAGCGCCACGAAGTCGATGTCGGGCAGGTCTGTGCCCTCGACCTTCTCACCCTCGCGGTAGCCGAAGACCTTGGAGAAGTCCTGCAGGGCCGCGTAGCGGCGGTTCTTGACGATGATGTAGGTGACGGGCAGCTTCAGGTGCGCCGCACTCCACAGCGCCTGGATAGCGTACATGGCCGAGCCGTCGCCGATCACGCCTATGACTTTCTTGTCGGGCTTCGCCAGCGCGATGCCGACCGAGGCCGGAAGGCTATAGCCCAGGCCGCCGCTGCACATGGTGAAGAAGGTCTCGGAGGCGTAAATGGGCAAATGGGCCTGGATGACGGAGCGCGAGCCCGGCGCTTCCTCGACGATGATGCTGTCGCGCTCGCGCACCTGGGCCAGCGTGTGCATGAGGAAGGCGTCGGTCATCAGCTCGCCGGGCTCGGGTGACGCCGGCGCCGGTATGGCGGGCCGGGCCTGGAGTACAGGGCGCGGCCCCGTCAAGGGGCGGGCCAGCAGTTCCTGCACGCCCATGCGGATGTTGCCCACGGCGGCATCGCCCACGGGCGCCCAGGCGGCAATGGCGGGGTCCTCGATCAGTTGGTAGAGCTGCGTGCCTTCGGCGATGAAGGGGCCGTGGCCTTCGACGTGATAGGTGAAGGCCGGTGCGCCGATGACGAAGACCGCGTCATGGCCTGAGAGCCGGTCCACGATGCGCTCGCGCATGGCGGGCAGGAAGCCGCCGAACAGCACGTGGTCCTCGGGGAAGCTGCAGCGCCCGCTCATGGGCGCCACGTAGACGCGCGCCTGGTAGCGCTCGGCCAGGGCCCGGACCGTGTCGAAGGCCTGGCCGCGGTCCACGGCCGGGCCGACCACGAAGGCCGGTGTGCGTGCGTCCTCCAGCGCCTGGCCGATTCTGTTCAGCAGGCGCGGATCGGGCCGGGTCTCGAAGCCGACCTCGCGCAGCGTAACGGGCTCGCAGGGCACGTCCCAGTCATCGGCGGGGATGGAGACGAAGACCGGGCCGCGTGGCTCCTGCATGGCGATGTAGTAGGCGCGCGCCAGGGCCTGGGGCACGTCCTCGGCGCGTGCGGGCTCGCAGCTCCACTTCACATAGGGCTTGGGCAGCTCGGCGGCCTGGCTGGAATGCAGGAAGGGGTCGAACTGCAGCAGCGAGCGCGTCTGCTGGCCGGCCGTGATCACCATGGGCGTGCGGTTCTTGAAGGCCGTGAAGATATTCGCCATGGCATGGCCCACGCCGGCGGCCGAATGCAGGTTCACAAAGCTGGCCTGGCGCGTGGCCTGGGCATAGCCGTCGGCCATACCCACCACCACGGTCTCCTGCAGGCCGAGGATGTACGAGAAGTCCTCGGGATAGTCGCGGAACAGCGGCAACTCGGTGGAGCCGGGGTTGCCGAAGATGCGCGTCATGCCCAGCTCGCGCAGCATGTTGATGACGGCGTGGCGGACGGTGAAGACCTCGCCGGCCTGGGCTTTGGGGACGATGTTGGCGGGCAAAAAATTCTCCTTGGATGGAGCAGGCGTGAAGCCCTGGCTCTGTTGGCATCAATCCTGCCTTTGTGGATAATTTCCAGCAATTGAATAAATCATCTAAGAGATATTCGTTTCATGGATATATCCGGCCTGGACCTCAATCTGCTGCGCGTCTTCGATGCCGTGTTTCGCCACGGCAGCGTGAGCCGCGCGGCGCAGGAGCTGAACCTGTCGCAGCCGGCGGCCAGCCAGGCGCTCACGCGGCTGCGGCAGCTGCTGGGCGATCCGCTGTTCGAGCGCATGCACGGCGGCGTGCGGCCCACGCCGCGGGCCGAGCGCCTGGCGCAGGCCGTGCGCACGGCCATGGCCACGCTGGAAGTGGCGCTGGCCGAAGCGCATGCGTTCGAGCCGCTGCAGGCGCGCAAGCGCTTTAGGCTGCACCTGAGCGATATCGGCGAGGCCCGCTTTCTGCCGCCGCTGATGCAGGCACTGCACCGGCGCGCTCCACAGGTGCTGCTGGAGACGCTGCCCATGCCCATGGCGGAGATTGCCGATGCCCTGGACCGCGGCTCGCTGGACCTGGCCATAGGCTTTCTGCCGGGCGTGACCGGCACGCAGCAGCAGGTGCTGCTGTCGGACCACTATGCGCTGCTGCTGCGCAAGGGCCACCCTCTGCTGCAGGAGCGCCATGCCCCGCGCATGAACCTCCGAAGCCTGAAATCGCTGGAATACGTGGCCGTGCGTTCGCACTCGGAAACGCTGAGGATTCTTCGGGCCCTGGACCTGGAGTCGCGCGTGCGGCTGTCGGCCGCGCATTTCATGGCCGTGCCCTCCATCGTGCGGCAGACCGACCTGGCCGTCATCATGCCGGCGGAGATTGCGGGCAGGTTCGAGAGCGAGGGCGACTATGTGGTGGTCGATGCGGCCCTGCCCGGCAGTCGTTTCGATGTGTCGCTGCACTGGAGCTGGCGCTTTGCGCGCGAGCCGGCCAACCAGTGGATGCGGCAACTGGTGCAGGAGGTTTTCCAACAACAATAAAAATGCCCCCGCGCTTGCTCGCTTCGTGTAGCCGCTGCCCCCCGAGGGGGGCTTTATTGCCTTGGGGCGGCCCGGCGGCAATAAAAAACGCCTGGGCCGGTTGGCGCAGGCGTTGGAGGCAGTCAGGGCGAAAGCGAAGCGGCTCTTACTGCAGTTCGCGGCCCTTGAGCTCGGGGATCAGGAACAGGGTGGCGAGGATGTCGAGCACATAGAGCGTGGCCAGCAGGGCGATGGCGGTCTGGAACGAGTAGTTCATGGCCAGCGCGCCCACGACGACCGGGCCCAGGCCGCCCACGGCTCGGCCGATGTTGAACAGCACGTTCTGCGCGGTGGCGCGGGCTTCGGTGGGGTAGGCTTCGCTGATGACGGTGCCGTAGCCGCCCATCATGCCGTTGACGAACAGGCCCATGAGCGCGCCGACCCACAGCATGGCGGTCGGGTCGGACAGCTGGGAGTACAGCAGCACCAGGATGACCGAGCCGACCTGGAAGATCAGGAAGCTGGGCTTGCGGCCGATGCGGTCGGCCAGCTGGCCGAAGACCCAGATGCCGACCATCATGCCGACCACGGTGGCCGCGGTCCACAGCGAGGACTTGGTCAGGTTGAAGCCCATCTGCTTGGACAGGAAGCTGGGCATCCAGATCATGATGCCGTAGTAGCCGAAGTTCTGCACCGAGGTCAGCACGATCACGCCCAGGCTGATCTTGGTGGTGGCCTTGTCCTTCATCAGCAGCTTCAGGCACTGCAGGGCCGAAGGGCTTTGTGCCTTGGACTGGCGCACGAAGACTTCGGGCTCGTGCAGCTGGTTGCGGATCACCCAGGCCACGGCAGCCGGAATCACGCCGATGAGGAACATGCCGCGCCAGCCGATATGGGGCAGCAGCACGGGGGTGAGCATGGCGGCGCCGAGCACGCCGACCTGCCAGCCCAGGGCCACATAGGAGGAGACGCGGGCGCGGTGGCGCGCGGGCCAGGCTTCGGCCGCCAGGGCCATGCCGATGCCGAACTCGCCGCCCAGGCCGATGCCGGCGATGGTGCGGTAGATCAGCAGATCCCAGTAGCCCTGGGCGAAGGCGCACAGCCCGGTGAAGACCGCGAACAGCATGATGGTCCAGGTCAGCACGCGGATGCGGCCGTAGCGGTCGCTGAGCATGCCGAAGACGATGCCGCCGAACACGGCGCCGACCAGCGTCCAGGTCACCAGCGAGCCGGCCTGGCCCGGGCTCAGGCTCAGGTCGCTGGAGATGGCGGCCAGCAGAAAGCCCAGGATGAGCAGGTCGAAGCCGTCCATGGCGTAGCCGACGGCCGATCCCATGAGCGCTTTCCAGCTGTAGCCGTTGACATGTGCGGGTGCGCCGCCTGCAGCCGATGCCGCCATGGCGCCAGAGGGGTGTGAGGTCACGGGAGAGTCCTTGAAGAGGATTGGGGGAAGGCGGCCCAGGCATTGCGCCGCAGGCTGTGCGCTTTGGACGCCAGCGGCGGTTGTAATGGCTGGCCTCTGCAAAAAGCGAAAAACCCGCAGTGCTTGCGCGCTGCGGGTTTGCATGTGGTGGTCGTAGAGGGACTTGAACCTTCGACATCAGCATTATGAATGCTGCGCTCTAACCAACTGAGCTATACGACCGATAGCCCGCGATTATATGTCGAAAAAAGCATGTTGTGCAGAGTCGGGATCCGTGAAGCTTTTGGCAGGTGCTTTTTGTGGGGGGTGCCGACGTTCGAAAGCCCAAAGAAAAACCCGCAGTGCTTGCGCGCTGCGGGTCTGGATTTGGTGGTCGTAGAGGGACTTGAACCTTCGACATCAGCATTATGAATGCTGCGCTCTAACCAACTGAGCTATACGACCGACAGACCAAAATTATATCTCAGTTTTAGGCGATGTTGGACAAGCCTTTGCGGTGCGGGCGGCTTGTTCGGCCTTGCCTTCATTGGTTGGAAAATTTCGCGGGCCGCTTGTTCATGAAGGCATCCATGCCTTCCTTCTGGTCCTGGGTGGCGAACAGCGCATGGAACAGGCGGCGCTCGAACATCACGCCGTCGCTCAGCGAGCCTTCGAAAGCGCGATTTACGGATTCCTTGGCGGCCATCACGGCCAGCTGCGAGAAGCCGCTGATGATGATGGCGGCGCCCAGGGCTTCTTCCATCAGCTTGTCCAGGGGCACGACGCGGCTGACCAGCCCGGCGCGCTCGGCCTCGGTGGCGTCCATCATGCGCGCGGTCAGCGCCATGTCCATGGCCTTGGACTTGCCCACGGCGCGCGGCAGGCGCTGGGTGCCGCCGGCACCGGGAATCACGCCCAGCTTGATCTCGGGCTGGCCGAACCTGGCGTTGTCGGCGGCAATGATGAAGTCGCACATCATCGCCAGTTCGCAGCCGCCGCCCAGGGCAAAGCCGCTCACGGCGGCAATCACCGGCTTGCGGATGCCGCGTATGGTTTCCCAGTTGCGCGTGATGTAGTCGCCGCCGTAGGTATCGGCAAAGCTGTACCTGGCCATGGCGCCGATGTCGGCACCGGCGGCAAAGGCCTTCTCGCTGCCGGTGATGACCATGCAGCCGATGCTCTTGTCGGCATCGAAGGCCTTGAGCGCGGCGCCCAGCTCATCCATGAGCTGGTCGTTGAGCGCATTGAGCTGCTTGGGGCGGTTCAGGGTGATGACGCCGACCTTGTCCGCTTCCACGCGGACTTCGATGGTTTCGTAAGCCAAGTGTGTCTCCTGCTGAAGTTGTCGTTGCAGTTAAGGATGCTCTTCACGAATCGTCGCGCCGTGTGCATCTGCGGACTCGGGCGGTCTGCGGCGTTGCAAATGCTCGCCATAGCTTGGGCTATGGCTGCGCTTTGCGCCTTGCATTCCATCCCGATCCGCAGTGCACACTTTCCGCTCGTTTCGTGAAGAGCATCCTTAAAGAATAACCGCAGGCATGCTCGAGGGTGCGGCCAATCCTGCGCGCCCGCCCGGGCTCAGTTCGTGGTTGTTGTGGCAGCCGAGCCGCCCAGCCAGTGCTCCACGGCCTGCTTGTCCGTGATCTCCAGGCCCAGATTGCTCACGGCAGCGGGCAGCGCATTGGCGTTATTTGCATCCTCGCTGGCCGGTTTGGCCGTGCCCGGGAGCGGCAGCACCTGGTCCAGCGGCAGCTCCAGCGCCAGCAACCGCCGGTCGCGGGCCACCCAGGCCGTCACCTGGCTGGCGCTGCCGGCATACAGCGGCAAATCGTCGAGCCGCGCCAGGCGCCAGCGTTGAACGGTTTCTGCGGGTGTTTTGCCGGGTACTTCGATGGCCAGCCATTCGTCGCCCGCCATCATGCCAGCCTGCTCGGCCGGTCCGCCGCGCAGCACGGTCTTGATCTGGATGCTGTGGTTCTCCTGCACGCGCAGGCCCAGCTTCTGCGCCAGCTGGGCGGGCTCGGCCTGGGCCTTGATGCCGCGGCCGGCCAGCAGCTCCACCAGCGGCAGATCATCCGTGCCGTGCACCCATAGCGACAGCTGCCCGGCCAGGGCCGGCGTGGCGAGTTCGCCCACTACGGCCAGGATGTCGGCTTCGGTGATAGCGCCGCCATGGTTGCGCTGCCACAGGCCGCGCATGACGTCGTCCAGCGTGGCCCGGCCCTGGGCGCGCAGGGCCAGGTCCAGGCACAGTGCCACCAGCGAGCCCTTGGTGTAGTAGCTGACCGTGTGGTTGGCCGTGTTCTCGTCCTGGCGGTAGTACTTGACCCAGGCATCGAAGCTGGCCTGGGCCACCGACTGCACCTTGCGGCCCGGCGTCTGCAGCACCTGGTTGATGGTGCGCGTGATGAGCTTCAGGTACTGGGCGTTGTCGATCAGGCCGGCGCGGCGCAGGATGAGGTCGTCGTAGTAGCTGGTAAAGCCTTCGAAGAACCATAGCAGCTCGGTGTAGTTCTCCTGCTCGTAGTCGTAGCGCACGAAATCAAAGGGGCGCAGGCGCTTGACGTTCCAGGTGTGGAAGTACTCGTGGCTGATCAGGCCCAGCAGCGTGGCGTAGCCGTCGCCGGTTTTCTTGTCACCCAGGCGTGGCAGGTCGCGGCGGCCGCAGATCAGGGCCGTGGAGTTGCGGTGCTCCAGGCCGCCGTAGCCGTCGTCCACCACATTGAGCATGAAGACGTAGCGCTGCATGGGAGGCCGGCTGCCGTCGGCATGCCAGAAGGCGATCTCGGCCTCGCAGATCCTGCGCGCATCGGCCAGCAGGCGCTCGCCGTCCAGGCTGGGCGCGGCGCCGGCCACCACGAACTCGTGGGGAATGCCGGCCGCGGTGAAGTCGCCGCGCCAGAAGGTGCCCATTTCCACGGGGCAGTCCACCAGTTCGTCGTAGTCGGCGGCGGCATAACGGCCCCAGCCCTGCGTGTCGGTGGCAACGGCGCTCAGGCCCGTGGCGATGCTCCAGGCCTGGGTGGCGGGGCTGGGCAGCAGTTCCAGGCCATGGGGCGCATCTTCCTGGCCGTGCACGCGCAGGCAGAGGCTGGTGCCGTTGAAGAAGCCGCGGCGGCGGTCCAGCCAGGCGGTGCGCACCGAGGTGTCGTAGGCGCAGACTTGATAGCTGATGGTGACGGTTGCATCGGCGCTGCAGCCGATTTTCCATTGATTTTTGCTGAGCTGCTCAATGGCAACGGGCAGGCCGCCCTGCGTGGCGCCCAAGCCTTGCAGGTTCTTGGAGAACTCGCGCACCAGATAGCTGCCCGGAATCCAGACCGGCAGCGACACCAGCTGCCCGGCCGCGGGCCGCTCTATGTGCAGCGTGACATCGAACAGATGCGCATCCACCGCGCTGGCCTGCACGACATAGCGGACGCGGTAGGGAAGGGAGCTGCTCATTATTTTTGGGAGGTGGCCAGATGCTTTTCCACTTCCTGGGCGCTGATGGCGCCAGGCACGCGCACGTTGTTGGCAAAGATGATGGTGGGCGTGCCCGTGATCTTGTACTTGCGGCCGAAGGCCAGGTTGCGCTGGATGGCCGACGGGTCGCACTGGGCGGCCGGGGCGGCCTTGCCGTTGAGCATATGCTCATGCCAGGCCTTGGCCGGTTCCTTGGAGCACCAGATGTTGCGCGACTTGTCGGCCGAGTCCGGGCTCAGGATGGGATAGAGGAACAGGTAGACCGTGAGGTTGTCCACGTTCTGCAGGTCTTTCTCGAAGCGCTTGCAGTAGCCGCAGTTGGGGTCTTCGAACACGGCGATCTTGCGCTCGCCCTTGCCATGCACGATGGTGATGGCGTCCTTGAGCGGCAGCTGCTTGAAGTCCACGGCCGTCAGCTGGTTCATGCGGTCTTCGGTCAGGTTGCGCCGGGCCTGGGTGTCGATCAGCTCGCCCTGGATTAGGTAGTTGCCCTTGGCGTCGGTATAGAACACGTCGGTGCCCACGCGCACCTCGTACAGACCGGGCATGGGGGTGGAGCGTACTTCGTCGATCTTTTCGAGCTGGGGGATGCGCTCGGCCAGCGTCTTCTTGAGATTGGCATCCTGGGCGTAGGCACCCAGGCTCAAGGTCAGGCTGGCGGCTGCCAGCAGGCTTGCTACAAGTTTCATGAGTCCCGCCGTGGCTGGCACGGTCCAAGAGGTAAATCGGTGGGTGGATTGGTTTCAGGAGGCTGGCCATGGACCAGCACTGCTGGAGGTTGGAGTGCGTGGGCGCCCAAGGGTTCCCCTGTGATTACAGCAGACCCATGGCCTGGCGTGCCATCCAGGACTTGAGCGGGCCGCTGCGCTCGAAGCCTTTCATGCCCCAGTTGCGCAGCCTCTGCACGGGCACCTCGGGGCGGGCGAACAGCTGCTGTAGCCCGTCCATGGCCAGGCCCATGGGGGCCAGGGCCGCCTTGCGCTCGCGCTCGTACTGGCGCAGCAGCCGGGTGTTGCCCGTGCTGCGCCAGGGGTCGCGCTCCTGCAGAATGCGCGCCAGCGCCTGTACGTCGGCCAGGCCCAGGTTCAGGCCCTGGCCCGCCAGCGGATGCACGTTGTGGGCGGCATCTCCTGCCAGCACCCAGCTATGCCTGGTTTCATGCGCCATCGCGCCGCACCAGCGGTCGGCCACGGCCTGCTGCAGCGGCCAGGAGGCGCGGTCGGCAATCAGCTCCAGCTGGCCCAGCGTGTTCTGGCTGATGGCCTGCAGGCGGGTGGTGAAGCTCTGCGCATCGCTGTGCAGCCACTCGGGCACCAGCGATTGCTCCAGCGACCAGACCACGGCCACCTCGTGGCCTGCCAGCGGCAGCAAGGCCAGAATGCCTTCGGGCGTGAACCACTGGCGCGCGATGCCGCCGTGGGGCAGCTCGCAGCGCAGGCGCGTGGCGATGGCGCTTTGGGAATAGGGGGTGACGGAAAACGCCACGCCGAACTCGGTGCGCGTGCTGCTGGCGCGGCCTTCGCAGACGGCGGTCAGTGGCGCATCGACCGGCTCGCGCACCACTTCCACCAGCGGCTGGTAGCGCACGGCTTCGGCCAGGCGCTGCTCCAGTGCCGGCACGTCGACGATCCAGGCCAGCGCATCCACGTCCTGGCTGGCGGCATCGAACTGCACGCGCCCGTCGAGATCGCCGAACACGTCCATGCCGGTCACCGGCGTGGCGTGCTCGTCATCGGGCCAGCAGCGCAGCGATTCCAGAATGGCCCGGGAGCCGAGGTTGAGCGCGTAGGCTCTCACATCCCTGGGAGCACCCTGACTGCGCTGCGGCGGGGCGATCAGGGCCACGCGCATGCGTTCCCGTGCCAGCAAGAGGGCCAAGGTCCGGCCCACAATGCCGGCTCCGCGTATACATACATCAAAGGTTTGCGCCATGGCCGGCATTGTAGGAGGCGCCTGCAAGGCCTGTCCGTCTGGCGGGTACGGCCAAAGCACGGAGCATGGCCTGCATCAACTATGCTTTTGCCGGCTGTTGACGCAGGCCCATCGGGCGCTTGAGTGCAAATCAATGAATCTCCGCGTCTTCTTTCGTCGTTTCACCTCCAGGACAAGACCATGACCGACGCCGCTTTCGATGTGCAGGGGCAGATCGCCCAGCTGTGGATCTATCCCGTCAAATCCTGTGCCGGCATTGCCGTGCCCCGGGCGGTGCTGACGCGCCACGGCCTGCAGTGGGACCGGCACTGGATTGTGGTCGATCCGCAGGGAGAGTTCCTGACCCAGCGCAGCCACCCGCGCATGGCCCTCATCCGGCCCGAGATCACTGAAGAATTCCTGCGGCTGCATTTCCCCGGCCAGGAGCCGCTGCAGATTCCGCTGCAGGCCAGCGGCGGCCCGCGCCGCGCCCGGGTCTGGAGTGACACGGTGCAGGCCTGGGACCTGGGCGCGTGGAGCGAGCCGGCGCGCCAGTGGCTCAGCCGTGCGCTGCAGACCGAATGCAGCCTGGTGCGCTTCGACCCCGCCCAGGCGCGCCGGGCCAATGAGCACTGGGCCGGGGGCGACGATGCGCCCGTGCATTTCGCCGACGGCTATCCGCTGCTGATACTGAGCAGCGCGGCTGTGGAGGAACTCAACCAGCGGCTGGCGCAGGCCGGCGAAGCCGCCGTCGATGCGCGGCGCTTTCGGCCGAATATCGTGATTGCGGAGGTGCAGGCCCATGACGAGGATCTGGTGGAGCATCTGCAGGTGCTGGAACTGCCGGGCGTGAGCCTGCGGCCCTGCAAGCCCTGCGTGCGCTGCCCCATTCCCGACATCGATCCCGAGACCGCGGTGCCGGGCTCGGCCGTCGGCGACGCCATGCGCGCCTACCGCCAGGACCCGCGCATGGACGGTGCCATCACTTTCGGCATGAATGCCGAGGTGCTGGGCGTGGCTGCCGAGGATGGCAAGGCCCCGGTTCTGGCCGTGGGCCAGACCCTGGCCGGAGACCTGCAATTCGCCTGAAGATGCTCAAACAGGACAGGGCGATTAAAATCGCGGGTTTGTCCCCAGAATCCTAGAGAAAGCCCTGCCATGAGCCTCAAATGCGGCATCGTGGGTCTGCCCAACGTGGGCAAGTCCACTCTTTTCAACGCGCTGACGAAGGCCGGCATTGCCGCCGAAAACTATCCCTTCTGCACCATCGAGCCCAATACCGGCGTGGTGGAAGTGCCCGATCCGCGCCTGAACCAGCTGGCCGGGATCATCACGCCCGAGCGCATCGTGCCCGCCATCGTCGAGTTCGTGGACATCGCGGGCCTGGTGGCCGGCGCGTCCAAGGGTGAAGGCCTGGGCAACCAGTTTCTGGCCCACATCCGCGAAACCGATGCCATCGTCAACGTGGTGCGCTGCTTCGAAGACCCGAACGTGATCCACGTGGCCGGCCGCGTCGACCCGATCTCCGACATCGAGGTCATCCAGACCGAGCTGTGCCTGGCCGACCTGGCCACGGTGGAGAAGGCGCTGAACCGCTACAGCAAGGCCGCCAAGTCCGGCAACGACAAGGAAGCCGCCAAGCTGGTGTCGCTGCTCACGCCCATCCAGAGCGCGCTCAACGAAGGTCAGCCCGCGCGCACCGTGCCGGTGAGCAAGGAAGACGCGCCGCTGCTCAAGCAGTTCTGCCTGATCACGGCCAAGCCCGCCATGTTCGTGGGCAACGTGGCCGAAGACGGCTTCGAGAACAACCCGCTGCTGGACAAGCTCAAGGAATACGCGGCCGTCCAGGGCGCGCCCGTGGTGGCCATCTGCGCCAAGATCGAAGCCGAAATGGCCGAGATGGAAGACGAGGACCGCGACATGTTCCTGCAGGAGCTGGGCCTGGAAGAGCCGGGCCTGAACCGCCTGATCCGCGCCGGCTTCAAGCTGCTGGGCCTGCAGACCTACTTCACGGCCGGCGTGAAGGAAGTGCGTGCCTGGACCATCCACGTGGGTGACACGGCCCCCCAGGCTGCCGGCGTCATCCACGGCGACTTCGAACGCGGCTTCATCCGCGCCCAGACCATTGCCTTCGAGGATTTCATCGCCTTCAAGGGCGAGCAGGGCGCCAAGGACGCCGGCAAGATGCGCGCCGAAGGCAAGGAATACATCGTCAAGGACGGCGACGTGATGAATTTCCTCTTCAACGTCTAACTTTGGACTATCGCCTCACAAAGTGACGCGAGATTTCTGAGAGCCATGCAAGTCTTTGATTTGCATGGTTTTTTTTGGGGAACATTGTTTCTTGATGCTTCATGAGATATTGAATGAAAGTGGGGAGAGCTATTTGTGCAACTGCTCAAGAACATGGTGGCCGAGCGCGAGCGGCCCGAGCATCTGGTCGTTGATGGATTGCCTGCGCACAAGAAGGCCATCGTCAAGGAATACGTGACGAGCAGCGAGGGGGATCACGCTGCATTTCCTGCCCGGCTATGCGCCAGATCTCAATCCGGACGCGTTGGTAGGGAGTCATGCCAAGCGCACGGGCGTGGCTCGCCATCCCTTGCGCAAGGGCGAGAAACTGCAGCAGCGCGTGGATGCGCAACTGCAGTCGGTGGCCAACGACCCAGCACTTGTCAGGTCATTCTTCAGGCATCCTTCTGTCGCCTATATTTCTGACTTGTGAGTAACTCTGCACCCGGGCGTGTGTGGCGGCAAAGGCTCGCACCACTTTCAGAAAGGCCGTGAGCACAGGCGATGGGTCGTCTTCGCGGTAAAGGCAGCTGAGCTCAATGTCACAGAGATAGCGCGAGCTCAAGGGCCGGTAGGTTACGCCGGGCAAGCGCAGGCTGGTAGCGGAACGGGTGGTGATGCAGCAGCCGAAGCCTCCTGCCACGAGTGCGACGCAGGTCAGCACATCTTCCACGGATTGCACCACATTCAGGCGCAATCCTTCGCTACGAAACGCAACGCTTACCTCCTGGGCCAGCCCTGGCATCGGGGCATTGGGATACAGAATCATGGGTTCGTCATCGAGATCCCGCAGTGCAATCTCCTCGCGTGCACACAGGCGGTGGCTGTCCGGCAGCCCAACTACCAGTGGCTCCTGAAGCACGGTTAAAACACCCAGGCCGGCCTCCTTCTGCACCAGCCGGTTGAATCCTACCGTGATGCGGCGCTCGCGCAGCGCCTGCAGTTGCTCGGATTTGCCCATGTTGTGAAGTTCAAGTTGCACGTCGGGCCGTGCTCGATGAAAGTCCGCCAGCAGCCTCGGTATCACGTCAAGAACCCCGGAGCCGAAGATACCCACATCCAGTCGACCGATCAGTCCCTGGCCTGCAAGCCGGGTGCGCTCTCCCGCGCGCCGAGCCAACGACAGGATGTTGGGCACTTCGTCGAGCAGCGCCCGGCCGGCACTCGTCAGCTGAACCCCCTTGGGTGTGCGCAGGAAGAGTTCTGTGCCCAACTCTTCTTCAAGCCCACGAATCTGCCGCGTCAGCGGCGGCTGGGCCATGTGCAAGCGCTGCGCCGCACGACCGAAATTCAGCTCTTCAGCTAAAGCCATGAAATATTTCATCTGTCGCAGATCCATGCATGCCTCTTATTTATTCATACCTTAATGGTATTGATTATCGAAAAATTTGGTATTGGACGGTATTGATATTGCCATTTATCGTCATGCTCATAGCTGCTAAGACGGTCCGCGACCTATGGGCGGCCAACCGGGGCGCCCAGCGCGAAGAGCAGCAGGCCCGGTTCCAGGGCTGAATGGCAAGGCACATCGAGTGAATTGAGAAAGCAAAGAGAGAGCGACATGCTTGAACCCAAGATACTGAACTTCATCAACGGCGAATTCGTGGCCACGGGCAAGTGGTTCGACAACCGCACGCCGATATCCAACGCGGTGATCGGCCAGGTGGCGGAGGCCGGCAAGGCCGAGGTGGACGCCGCCGTGGCCGCCGCCCGCGCGGCGCTCAAGGGACCGTGGGGCAGCATGCCGCTGGCTCGCCGCGTGGAGCTGCTGGAGGCGCTGGTGGCCGAGATCACGCGCCGCTTCGACGAGTTCCTGGAGGCCGAGTGCGCCGACACCGGCAAGCCCATGAGCCTCGCATCGCATATCGACATCCCGCGCGGCGCGGCCAACTTCAAGGTGTTCGCCGACGTCGTGAAAAACGTGCCCACCGAGTTCTTCGAGATGGCCACGCCCGATGGCCGAGGCGCCATCAACTACGGCTATCGCAAGCCCGTGGGCGTGGTGGGCGTGATCTGCCCCTGGAACCTGCCGCTGCTGCTGATGACCTGGAAGGTCGGCCCGGCCCTGGCCTGCGGCAACACGGTGGTGGTCAAGCCCTCGGAGGAGACGCCGCGCACCGCGGCCCTGCTGGGCGAGGTGATGAACCAGGTGGGTATCCCCAAGGGTGTGTACAACGTGGTCCACGGCTTCGGCCCCGGCTCGGCCGGCGAGTTCGTGACCACCCACCCCGGCATCGACGCCATCACCTTCACCGGCGAGACGCGCACCGGCGAGGTCATCATGAAGGCCGCGGCCAAGGGCGCGCACCCCGTGAGCCTGGAGATGGGGGGCAAGAACGCCGCGATCGTGTTCGCCGACGCCGACTTCGACGCCGCCGTCGAGGGCACGCTGCGCTCCGCGTTCGCCAACTGCGGCCAGGTCTGCCTGGGCACCGAGCGCGTGTACGTGGAGCGCCCGATCTTCGACAGGTTCGTTGCTGCGCTGAAGGCCGGCGCCGAGCAGATGAAGATCGGGCTGCCCCAGGACAAGGACACCGGCATGGGCCCGCTGATCAGCAAGGAGCACCAGGCCAAGGTGCTGTCGTACTACCAGCTGGCGGTGCAGGAAGGGGCCACGGTGGTCACCGGCGGCGGCGTGCCCGACATGCCCGGCGAACTCAAGGACGGCTGCTGGGTGCAGCCCACCATCTGGACCGGCCTGCCCGAGACGGCGCGCGTCATCAAGGAAGAGATCTTCGGCCCCTGCTGCCACATCGCCCCCTTCGACAGCGAAGAAGAGGTGCTGAACAAGGCCAACGACAACGAATACGGCCTGGCCACCGCCATCTGGACGCGCGACGTGTCGCGTGCGCACCGCGTGGCGCAGCGCATGGAGGTGGGCATCTCCTGGGTCAACAGCTGGTTCCTGCGCGACCTGCGCACCCCCTTCGGCGGCTCCAAGCAGTCCGGTATCGGCCGCGAGGGCGGTGTGCATTCGCTGGAGTTCTATACCGAGCTCAAGAACGTCTGCATCAAGCTCTGATTGCAAGCCAAATAAACCCCTGACGCCCGTCCAGCAGACGCTCTAAGCTACTTTTTAAATAGCGAAACCATGGCCATGAACACCCAACAGATCGAGCAGCTCGGCGACGAGCTGTACCAGGCCCTTGCGGGCTGCCAGGTGGTGGAGCCCCTGACCTCCCGCCATGCCGACATCACCATCGCCGACGCCTACGCCATCCAGCAGCGCATGCTCTCGCGCCGCCTGGCTGCCGGCGAAAAAGTGGTGGGCAAGAAGATCGGCGTGACC
>NZ_BMEU01000005.1:0-168708 GCF_014637085.1 Comamonas phosphati
AGATAGCGAGGACGGCGCCCGCTATTGATGCCCCGTCCGCTGTGTCGAGCTGCAGCGGAGGGAGGCTTAATTCATGCACCACAGTGACCGTGCAGGCAGACGAGCACTGAACTTGGATAGGGTCAGCCACGCTCCAGCTCCCGCGTCACCCGGCGCGCTTGTCGGCCCATGAGCCGGACAACCAGGGACTGGATGATCTGCAGTGCCATGGCGCCCAGCATCCCCGCCAGAAAGGCCAAGAGAAGCACCGCATCCACGAAGTGCATTGCTTGATCGGGGGACTGAAAAAGCATGGTCAATTCCTTCACACGTAGTCGTTGACAGTACCGAGCCGGTCAAGGTCCACCACTTGCGGGAAGTCCTCGGGCTCGCAGTAATCGGCCATCAGCTGGGCAACGCGCTCGCGGTCATCCGTCACACCGCCGCCCGCCTGCTGGAGCAGAGAGACCCAGCACGGTTCACCGCCGTCAGGGTCTGCCGTTAGAAAGCGGCCAGTAGCGGCCGACTGGATGACGTAGCGCGGCATGGTCAGGCCTGGGCGGACGCAGCAGCCTTGCCGCTGGCCTGGGTGGCGGGTTTGACGCTCATGAGGGTCAGCTTCACGCCGTCCGAGCTGGCCACCACATCGAATTCAGCTTCGACCGGGATAGGCTTGCCCTGGCTCATGTACTGGTTCAGGTGTTCCCACTTTTCAATCTCGGTGCTGTCACCGAGCTTGAACGGTCGTGTGACGACGCCAACGGTTTTGCCGTTGCTTTTCTGGCCCAGGTCCACCGACAGGTGGAACTTGGTCGAGTCGTATTTGGTGCCCTCGAATTCGCCCTTGCTGGATTCGATACCGAACAGCAGTGCATTGCTTTTCATCATCATGATTTAGCCGCTCCTCTTGGTTTAGGCTGGCAGTCCGACAGCGCGGACTTTGGGTTGAAAAACTTGTGGGTTCAGCGCGGCGCAGGCGGCGCTAATTTCCTTGTCTGAGAATTTGGCGAGGCGACCGGGCTTTTTGCGGCCCGTGATGATTTCCATGAAGTCGTCCTGGCCGAGGAATTCAAAGGCCAGGGCCACGCTTGCGCCTGCCGTGTTGGTGAGCCAGCGCACGGCGCGCGTGACTTCGGCGCGGACGCTTTCAACGGCTTGTTTGGGGCGCACCTTGACGCCCTGTCCCTCGCTGTATTGACCGTGTTCGGCCAGCATCTTTTGATGCCAGTCCGAGGCCCCGGCGAAGAAGTCCTCAGGGCGGCGCAGCATGTCCACCGGCAAGTCGCGCAGCTTGTTGCCGTAGCGCAGTTCGACGCGCTCCCAGCTGGTGGCATCCAGCTCGCCGAAGAGCTGCACGCCTTTCTCGTACACGTTGGTTTGCTTGCCGGCTTCCTTGCTGCCGAAGTAGAAGGAACGGCCGCGACCGCCATCGACCCATGGGCCGACCGTATTGGCCTTGGGCCTGCGGCCGTTCACATCCATGAAACCCTGGTGCCAGTCATCGCGGATGCGCTCCATGCCGCCCTTGATGCCGTCGAAGAAATCCAGGGCGTAATCAATGCGCGTCAGCTTGCCTTCGACCTCTTCGATAAGGTTCGCCATGCGGTGGCGCCAGTCGCCACGGGCGAAGGTGCAGGCCGAGCCGTAGATGTTGGCGTGGATGGTCTTGGCCTGGGCTTGCTGGCGTGGGCTATCGCCCGAAGCCAGGAAGCCGACCCAGGCGACTTCGGCATCGTTGCGGATGATCGACCAGCGGAAACGGTAGAAGTCATGGCCTTTTTTCAGCTCGGGCTCGATGCTGAATTCAGGGCCGAGGCATCTGCAGACCTTTTGTGCCAGGGCGTGGGCCTGGGCGCTGGCTGCGAAGTCGGGGTCAGGCATGGCCCGAAGGATGCTCAGCAGCCTTACGTGACGCTGCTGGGCATAGGACATGCCCAACTCCTTCTCATACTCAGACAGCTCATAAGCCGACACCTTGTCCTCAAACGCATTGAGCTGGGGCACAGGGAACAGCACCTGAGCAGACGGCAACGGCGCATAGCGCAGCTCGCAGGTGAAGCGGAGCCAGTCCACATGCACCAGACCACCGGAATGGCGACGCTCGGCCTGCAGACGGAGCTTGACTTCATTGCCATCCATAACGAGTACGGGGCGGGTCACAGGCTCTGCTCCTTGGCAACGATCTCCCCGTGATTACCAACGGGGAGGGGTTGAGGCGCTACCGCGCCGCTCGCGCCAGCTAAAGCAGTCGCGGCGGCGCTGCGCGCCTTTTGCTGCAGCACAGTGCACAGGTTTTGAAGAGCCAGAAAGCTGGCGATGGAGAGCCACTGCTGCTTGTTGGAGCCGCGAACAATGACCGCATCCAGAAAAAAAGCGTTCCAGGCTTCGCGCGGCGTCCAGGCACCGCAACGCTCTTGCAGGTCAATCAGGAATTCGTCGGTTTGGCTGTCATACCAGCTGACGACCTCATCATCAGTGGGGCAGCCTGGGGACGTGTGAGCGAAGCCGCAGAGGTCGCAGATGGTGCCCCCGGCACCGGCACGGCCTGGAGCGGCCAAGCCTTCGGCGGTGCCTTGACTGGCGCCGGGGACGTTATTCGAGATGGGGGGATGAGACATTGGCCGCTCCGTCTAACTTCACCTTGAAGTCATGGCGACAATGTATTGATGACTTCACCTTGAAGTCAATGAGTTCTGCATAATAACTTCACTTTGCAGTCAACTATGCAAGAGGTAAAGGCATGCAATCAACGATAGAACTGCTTGAAAAAGCACTGAGCAGCCACCCCGCTCCATACTGGACGAAGCGACTAAACCTCGCCAGAAACACCCTCGGAACGTCCAAAGTACGCGGTCATCTAAGCCCTGCAATCGCCGGAGCACTAGCCGAAGAAATGGGCGAAGACGCACAAAAATGGATGGTCATCGCAGCGCTTGAAAGCGAGAAAGAAAGCGCATGCAAATCGCGGATGCTGCGCAAATTCATGACAGGCGCGCTAGCCGGAACCCTGATAACTGCAAGCAGTTCCGCTACTGCTTCTATAGCAAATACAGAGCTACCAACGGCCCAAGCTCTGTATTATGTTAAATAATATGCCAACATCCCCACCGAGGGCCTGTTCTCCGTTCGCAAACTCGAAGCCCTTGCGGCACAATAAATGCATGAGATTCCTCCACACGATGCTGCGCGTTGGCGATATACAGCGCTCTATTGATTTCTACACCAAGGTGCTGGGCATGCAGCTGCTGCGGACCTCTGAGAACCCCGAGTACAAATACTCACTGGCGTTTCTGGGTTTTGAGGGCGGGAATCCTGATCAGGCCGAGATCGAGCTGACCTACAACTGGGGCACCAACAGCTACGAGCTCGGCACGGCTTACGGCCATATCGCTCTGGGCGTTCCAGATGCCTACGCGGCCTGCGAGAAAATCAAGGCCGCTGGCGGCAACGTGACCCGAGAAGCCGGCCCCGTCAAAGGCGGCTCCACGGTGATCGCCTTCGTGACGGATCCTGACGGCTACAAGATCGAATTAATACAAGAAAAATCAACAAGTTACGAAGACGAACGCCATTCAGACGCCAAAAGCACCGACCCACTGCGCAGCGCGTAGTGGATCGACAACAAAGCCCGCACAAGCGGGCTTCTTTTTGTCCGGTGATCGAAGGCCTACAAAGTCTTGTTGCTTCGTGCTGAAATGCTGCGGCAGCGCCACCGCGCTTAATGGTAGTGGCCGTGTTTTTCCAACACTTCGATCTTGTAGCCGTCGGGGTCGAGAATGAAGAAGAAGCGCGCCAGCAGTTCCTCGTCGCGCTTGAATTCCTTGACCGGTAGCGGTGAATAGCCAGCCCGCACCAGTTCGCCATGCCGCGCCGCGACATCAGCCACCACGAACGCGACATGGCCATAGCCGTCGCCATGGGTGTACGGCTCGTTGCGCCCCTTGTTCCAGGTCAGCTCGATTTCGGCATCGTTCTCGCTGTTGCGCAGGTACACCAGGGAAAAGTCCGCAAAGTCCAGGCGGTGCGAGGGCGTGAAGCCGAACACCTCCCTGTAGAACGTGAGCGATGCGTCGAGGTCACGCACGCGGATCATGGTGTGAATGAGTTTTGCCATAAGTCGTTTTAGTGGGTAACGTTTCTGACGTCGGGCTGAGGGGGACCAGCCAACTCCGATGCGCGCTCGCCGTGCGGCGACACATCGAGACCTTCAAGCCGATCGCATTTGCGCCGCAGGTAGCGCAGGCAGGTGACGCGCAGAAAGGACGTGAAATTCAGCACGTCGCCGCAATGGCTCAGGATCTCGTCGTGGAACTGCACGATCAGGGCGTTGGTCGTCACGCCCTCCTCCGCCGCGAGGCAGGCCAGGGTGTCCCAGATGAAGTTTTCCATGCGGATGCTGGTGGACACGCCCCTGATGCGTACCGTGCGCGTGCGCGATTCGTAGAGGATTGGGTCTGCTGCAACGAAGAATTGGCACATGGAAGTCTCCTGCTTCGGGTGAGGAAGGGTCGAGGAATTACAGCGCTTTCTGCGCCATTTGCGAGGCAATATAGTCCGCCTGGCGGATGGCCAGCGTCACGATGGTGAGCGTAGGATTTTCCGCTCCGCCGCTGGTGAACTGGCTGCCATCGCTGATGAACAGGTTGGGAATATCGTGTGTCTGCCCCCACCTGTTGCATACACCGTCCTGTGCCCGCGCGCTCATGCGCGCCGTGCCCAGGTTGTGCGTGGACGGATACGGCGGCGTACGGAAGGTCTTGATGGCACCCGCTGCGGCGTAGATGCGCTCGGCCTGCGTGAAGGCGTGGTTGCGCATGGCGACGTCGTTCGCGTGGTCGTCAAAATGCACATTGGGCACGTAGTTGCCGAATTGGTCTTTCACCTTGGTGTTGAGCGTGACACGGTTGGTCTCGCGCGCCATGTCCTCGCCTACCAGCCACATGCCGGCCAAGCTCTGGTAGTGATCCATCCACCAGGCGAAATCCGCGCCCCAGCCGCCCGGATTGAGAAAGGCCGCCATGAACGGCAGACCCAGCGAGAGCGTTTCCAACTCATAGCCGCCCGCAAAGCCGCGGCGGGTGTCGTGATGCGCCTCGTCGCGCACGATGCCCGCCATCGTGGTGCCGCGGTACATATGCACCGGCTCCTTGAAGGCCGCGTAGACCGAGCCTGTCATATGGCGCATGTAGTTGCGCCCGACCTGGCCCGAGGAGTTGGCGAGGCCATCCTTGAACATGCTGGAGGCCGACAGCAGCAGCAGGCGGGGTGTTTCGATGGAATTACCCGCCACGCAAACGATGCGAGCCTTCTGGCGCTGCTCCTTGCCGTCCTTGTCGATATAGACCACGCCATTGACACGGCCTGCGGCGTTGTGTTCGATACGGGTTACGTGCGCTTCGGTGCGCAGCTCGAAGTTACCCGTGGCCTCGGCCGCCGGCAGTTCGGTGTACAGCGTGGACCACTTGGCGCCGCTCTTGCAGCCTTGGAAACAGAAGCCCAACTGCAGGCAGCGGCCGCGCCCATCGCGCGGCTGGCTGTTGATGGCCATGTTGCCGGTATGCACCTCCTTGTAGCCCAGCTTGGTGGCACCGGCGTACATCACCTTGAAGTTGTTGTTGCCGGGCAAGCCGGGAATGCCGTTGGTGCGGGTCACGCCCATCTTGTTCTCGGCCTTGGCGTAGTAAGGCTCCAGGTCCTTGTAGGTGATGGGCCAGTCCAGCAGGTTGGCGCCCTGGATGCCGCCATACACCGTCTTGGTTCGGAACTCGTGTTCCTGGAAGCGCAGCGATGCGCCCGCCCAGTGCGTGGTGGTGCCGCCCACGGTCTTGCAGATCCAGGCAGGCAGGTTTGCAAAGTCCTTGGCGACGCGCCAACTACCCGAGGTAGTGCGCTTGTCCAGCCACGCCAGTTGGCTGAAGCTCTTCCACTCGTCGTTGATGAAGCTGGCATTGGACTGCTTGCCGCCGGCCTCCAGCACCACCACCTTGATACCTTTCTGGCACAGCTCGTTAGCCAGTGTGCCGCCGCCCGCGCCAGAGCCGATGATGACGACCACGGAGTCGTCGTTTGCGTCGAATTTCGCCATGTGTGTCTCCTTGTGGTTCAGCCGAGGAAGGGTGCGGGGCTGGCTTCAGCCGGTGGATTCGGCAGCCACTTCAAATCCTGAAAGCCGCGCATGATGTAGCCGCCCTTTTCCCAGGAAGACCCCTCATAGCCGAACGTGGCATATGCCATCTCGTTGTCGTAGAGCGCGGTGACGCATTTGCCGCGCACCGTGTTGAAGAAGGCTTGTCCCTCCATGGCTTTGACGGCTTCGAGCCGACGCTCGGCGTTTGCCTTCAAGAAGCTGCCCCCCGCCAGATGGTCAAGCGCTGCGATGCCTGCGCGCAGTGATTTCGCGGCAGTTGCATCGGCGGCGGCCCCGGCATCCAGATCCTTCGCCAGCAACGCGTACACCGCGTTGTCCAGTTGCGGATGAGGAAACAGCACGCGGCCCATTTGCAGCAGCGTGTCACCCTCGACCTGGGTGAGGGTCTTGAGTTCCAGCGCCCAGGCCGTGGAAGGAGCCAGCAGCGCGAGCGGGCTGCCCACTGCCAACGAGCCCATGAGTACACCGGTGCCTTTGAGCAGGTGCCGCCTCGTCAAGGGTGAGCGCTGGCCCTGCCGCAAAAGAACAGGCTCGCGATCCTGCGAAATAGGAATGAACTTCATCGTGCTTGTCTCCTGAAAGGTTGGTTATCGTGAGCACGCAAAAATTCTAGAAAGCGGGGGATACCTTGCGGGTCATAACGGCATACCTACAGGGAAATCCTGGGGAGCTATAAATTTGGCTGGATCCATACCCTTGTATTTGGTGGCAACTCAGGCAGGTATTTTTTGCAGCCAGTTCTTGGCCTTGGTATGGTCGACCTCGGCGTGCGCGCAACCCAGAGCGAGATCAGCTTGGTTGCCCGATGGTTAATCTTCCTGCCATACCTATTTGGATTTCGAGTGATGGCACAAGCATCGGCTGAACAAGGAAGATAGGCAATGGCTTCAACCCCGGTGTCAAAGGTGAAGTACTTGCCCCGGATGGTTTCGGTCGGAGTTTTGCCATGCCTCAATCTCCATGAGCCATGACTTGAACAGGATGGATCATCGTATGAAAAGCAATAAAAAAGCGCCCCGATGCAACCAGCATCGGGGCGCTTTTCTTATCCCACTGTGTGCCGTGGGCGGGCTTTTCAGGCTCACTCGGCCAGAATCACTTCCACGCGGCGGGCTTCGGCGTTGCTGCCGGAGGCCTGGGTCTGCTCGGGCTTGCTGAGTTCGATCTTCTCTGCCGCCACCCCCAGGGCAATCAGGGCTGCCTGCACGGCCTGGGCGCGCTGCTTGGCCAGTTCGGCATTGAGTTCTGCGCTGCCGGTGGCATCGTGGTAGCCGGAGATCACGGCGCGCTTGCCTTCCTGCACACCCTTGACCACGTCGGCCAGCGCGGCGTTGGCACCTTCGGCCAGTTCGGCCTTGCTGGACGCGAAATAAAACTTGACCACGCCGTTTTCAACCACCACCGTTGCCACGTCTTCCTGCAGCACTACGGGAACATTGGTGGCATTGCCAGTTGCCGCTGCGGGAGCCGCCTTGGGAGCATGCGCGATGCCGCGCTGGTAGACGACAACGCCCACCACGGTGGAGATGACCAGGGCGATCAGGGCCAACAGAAAACCCAGGGCAAAGCGCTGCTGGCTATCGTCGTCGGAGCTGTTGAAAGACATGGATGAAAAATCCTCCGTTGTTGTCGAGATTGATGGAACGGGTGCTCTGCAGCGGCAGCTGCTTGTCAAGCATGCCCCGCCTGCGAAATCGATAATTGTAGTGCCTTGGCGGCCGAAGACATGGTGCCGACCGGGCAGTGCAGCCCATGCCTGGGCGCACAGGGCGTGTTCACTGCTCTCAGGTGTTGTTTTTCGTAATCGGCAGCCTCACTGTGTACACCTGGAATGTGTCCGTGCGTTGAACAAGGCATATGCTTGACTTGTCCTGTCCGCGGGACGGCCGATGCCGGGCCCGGACAGCATCTGATGGAGTTTCTATGTCAGCCCTGCCCTTTTCTTCTGCCGTCTATCGCGATGCCACGCCCCTGCTGGAAGAGGTAATGACGCAATGGGGCGGGCAGGAGGATTTGTGGGTGTTCGGCTACGCCTCTCTGATCTGGCGCCCCGATTTCGAGTTTTCCGAACGGCTCCCGGCACGTGTTTATGGTTGGCACCGCGCTCTCAAGATGTGGAGCACCGTCAACCGCGGCACACCGCAATGCCCGGGGCTGGTGTTCGGCATTCTGTCCGGCGGCAGCTGCCAGGGCATGGTGTTCCGCATTCCGCGCGAACAAGGGCCGGCCGTCATGCAGCAACTATGGCAAAGAGAGATGCCCAATGCGGTGTACGACCCGCGTTGGCTACCCTGCCAGACGGCACAGGGCCCGGTCAGGGCTCTGGCCTTCACGCTGTCACGCCAGAGCCCGCATCACACCGGCGAGCTGGCGCCGGAGGATTACCGTCGCATCTTTGCCCAGGCCCAGGGCATTTACGGCACGACGCGGGACTATGCGCACGCAACCTTCAGCGAGCTGACCCGCATGGGCATCAACGACCGCGCGCTGGAGCGTCTGCTGGGCTATGACGAGCACCACTGCGCAACCCTCTCGGCTGCAGCCGCCAATGCGCCGGCAATGGGGCCCGTGTCTTTTTGACCAATGCCGACCTTGGCACAAGATATTGCAATCCCCGAGCACAAGGCCGTTAAGCTTGGGACTCTTGATGGACGCCCAGTTGCCAGCAAGCTCATGAAAGGAACAAGCATGCGTTTGAATCCGTCGTTGAACCACTCTTCCGGCGCAAGCCCCCGCCCTCTTTCCCACCCTCTTCTCTCAGGCCTGTTGCTGGCCTCCGTGCTCGCGCTCGGCGCCTGCTCGACCTCGGCACCCAAGCCCGCGGCGCCCGCTTCGGGCGGCGGCACGGCTGCCGCGCCTGCAGCCAAGGGCATACAGTCCATTGCGCGGCTGGAGCCGACCAAGGGCAGTTCGGTGAACGGTGTGGTGCAGTTCTTCCCGCGCGGCGACGGCTCGGTGCAGGTCAAGGGCACGGTTCAAGGTCTGGCACCGAACAGCGTGCACGGTTTCCACATCCATGAAAAAGGCGATTGCTCCAGCGGCGACGGACTCAGCGCCGGCGGCCACTTCAACCCCGGCCAGCAGGCGCACGGCAAGTTCGATGGAGCCGTTCACCATGCCGGCGACCTGCCCAGCCTGACGGCCGATTCCCAGGGCACGGCAAGCATCGATTTCACCAGCCGCAGCATTGCGCTGGACCGCGGCAACAGCGGCATTCTGGGCCGCGGCCTGATCGTGCACAACGATCCCGACGACTACACCACGCAGCCCACGGGCAACTCCGGCGCGCGCGTGGCCTGCGCGGTGATCGAGCGCGGGGCCTGAAGCCCGGCCTTTTCTGCGAAAAGCGTGCTCAGGCACGCTTTGTTATTTCTTGCTCCGGATTTGCCGTCGAGCCCATATCGAGCGCGCCCACTCCATGGCTTCCACCGTATCGACATCCAGCACGCAGCCTTCGTCGAGCGTCGGGAGTGCCGTCCAGGAGCCTGCGGCCGCTGCCCGACGCACCACGCTGGCGGCGCCTTGATCGCCCGTCAGCTGCATCAAGGCCGGCCCTGCGGCTGCGGAAAAGGCGACCGGATGCCCCTTCTGGCCTCGAAACAGGGGCTGGATCACCGTGATGGTTTCAGGGCGGCTGGTGGATGCCTCCATCAGCGTCTCAGCGATGGTGCACAAGGTCTGCGGCCGCACCAGCGGCAAATCGGCCGGCAGTATGAGCCAACCCGGACAGCCGGCAGTGGCGCGGACGGCTGCGGCAATGCTGTCGCCCATGCCGGGGTGGGGGCCACGCTCCAGGTGCCAGGGCAATCCGCTGGCTTGAGCGCTGGCCAGGGTGTTTTCAAGGACCGTGGGGCTGCCGGGCCCACCCAGCAAGGCATCGAGCTTGTGTGTACTACCGCCCGAGGCGCGAAAGCGCTCTCCCCTGCCGGCGGCCAGGATCAGGATGCAAGGTGGTGTGGGAGATGGCGGCGGCATGGGTTTCGGATTTGAGCCAGAGCATTAATGCGATGCTTTGGGCGCGGCACAATGCATGGCATGAGCAGCTTATCTTCTTCCATCGCCGATCTGCGCAAAAGCTACGAGCGCGCGGAGCTTGGCGAGTCCGCCTCCCATGCCGACCCCCTGCAGCAATTCGAGCAATGGCTGCAGGAGGCCTTGCGCGCCCAGGTGCCCGAGCCCAATGCCATGACGGTGGCCACCGTGGGCGGCGACATGCGCCCCAGCACGCGCATCGTGCTGATCAAGGGCTATGACGAGCGCGGCATCGTCTGGTACACGAACTACGACAGCCGCAAGGGCCGGGAGCTGGCCGGCAATCCGTTTGCGGCTCTGCAATTCCATTGGGTGGAGCTGGAACGCGTGGTGCGCATCGAAGGCCGGGTGGAAAAGGTCAGCGCCGAGGAAAGCGACGCCTATTACAACAGCCGCCCGCTGGACTCGCGCATAGGCGCCTGGGCCAGCCCGCAAAGCCAGGTGATCAGCGGCCGCAGCGTGCTGGTGACCAATGCGGCCAAATACGGCGCCCAATTCCTGCTCAGCCCGCCGCGCCCTCCCCGTTGGGGCGGTTTCCGCCTGGTTCCCGATCGCTGGGAATTCTGGCAGGGCCGTAAAAGCCGTCTGCATGACCGACTCTGTTACCGCTTCGAGGACGGAGCCTGGCTGCGCGAGCGGCTGGCACCTTGATGTGCCAGGGGATGGGTCTTGCTCAGGGCCTTCCGCTCCATGTGCATGAAGGTTCTCAGACCCACCACCGGAAAGCCCCCTCTGTTGGTGACAGAGATGGCTCTTTTACCTTTGATAAAGAGACTTGATGATTTCATGTAAGTTACATTAAAATCATTCCATGACTGATGCATCGACGCCATTGGCCGCGGCGCCTTCACACATTCTGGACGGTCTGGAGCTATTCCAGGACTGGCTCGCACATGAGGGCAGCAAGAGCTGGAATCCGCTGGACGCCTCGCCCGACGGCGGCTACGAGCATGTCTGGACGGCTTGGTTGGGGCATCTGGCTGCGGCTCGTCCTCCAGGCAAGCGGCAAGGCGTTGCCGCTACCCTCTCCGTCAAACACAAGACGCCTGCTCACCCCCCCTCTTCCCCCCGGAAAAGCAAGACCTGGCATGAGGCCACGGCCGTCGACGTGCAACGCTTTCTGCAGATGCGCGCCGGGCAGCGGGCCCATCACCAGCCCGAGCGGCAAGTCAGCGAAGTGACGCGAAGGCGCTACTGGCGCCTGCTGGAGCGCGTCTATGAACATGCGCTCATGCATGGCTGGATCGCAGTCAATCCGGCTTCAGGCCTGGAGCATGGAGACCGCCCTGCCTCGGAAGACGGCAAAGGGCATTGCCTGCCACCTCTGCTCTGGCAAAGCCTGCCGCGCCACTTCCCCACGGCAGACGGCTACCAGGATGCGCGTGACCGGGCGATTGTGCTGCTGCTCTACGAATTGGCGCTCGCACCAGAAGAGGTGCGCGCCCTGCTATGGCGCGATCTGCTCGACGCCGCTCAACAGGCATGGGCTGCGGTAGGTGGGCAAAACAGGCCAGGATTCCTGCGCATTGACGGCTCCCGCGCCGCCCAGCAGCGCGTGCTCCCACTGTCCGAGAATGCCGCCCAGGCGCTGGCCGACTGGCGCCGCTTCAGCAGCACGCAGCGCGGACCATCCGTCGTGGATGGGGAGCACCTGGTGTTCTATTCGCGCCGCGGCGGGCCGCTGTCGGTGCGCATGCTGTTCCACGTGGCTTCGCAGATCATCCAGCGTGCGCACCAAGCGTTGCCGGAGCATGCGCAAAAGGCAGCGCTGCAGCGCGTGGGCCCGCAGGTGCTGCGCAATACCGCCATCGTGCAATGGCTGCGGGCCGGGCGTTCCGAACTCGAAGTCATTGCACAAATTGGCGTGGAAAGCACACGGGCTCTGCGGCACCTGCAACACTATCTATAGCATGCAGGACATCGCAGAGACTTTATTGGACCGACTTTAGAAGTCCACCTTCACGCCGGCCGTCAGGTTGCGGCCCATCAGCGGTGCCTGCATCTTGATGAAGGACGTGGCAGCATAGGCCAGTTTGTTGGTCAGATTCTGGCCCTTCACATAGACCTGCCAGGTGTTGGCGCCGGACTTCCAGCGGTAGCTGGCACCCAGGTTGAGCACGCCATAGCCCGGAGTCTCGGTCTCATAGGCGGCCGTACGGTTCTGCTTGAGCACCTGCACCCATTCGGCCATGGTGTCCCAGCCCTGGATGCGGCCGTCCACGCGCAGACCCCAGCGCTGGGCCGGAATGCGCGGCAGCGGCGAGCCGTTGTCCAGGCGCGCGCGCACGCCGTCGCCGAACACCGTCACGGCCCACTGGCTGGAGAAACGCTGGCTCAGCTGGGCTTCCCAGCCCGTGAAGCGCGCGTCGCCCTGGGTGTATTGCAGCAGCTGCAGGCCATCTTGCTCGTCCAGCATGGCGCCGTAGATATAGTCCTTGATACGGTAGTGGTAGGCACTGAGCTTCCAGGTCATATCGCCCGCGTTCTTGCCCACGCTCAGGTCCAGCGCCTGGGAACGCTCGCGCTTCAGGTTGGCGTTGCCGCGCTCGTAGGTGGAGGTGGCCATGTGCAGGCCGTTGGCGAACAATTCCTCGGCCGTGGGCATGCGGCTGCCGTTGGTGTAGGAAGCCGTGGCGCTGTAACCGGGCATGAACTTCCAGACCGTGCCCAGCGACATGGACGTGGCCCGGTGGCTGCGCTTTTCGTCGCGGGCCTGGGCTTCGATGCTCTGGCGGTCATGGCGCAGCGCGGCCTGCAGGCTCCAGTCCTGCCAGCGGTATTCCTCCAGCAGGTACAGGCTGTCGCGGCGCGTGTCCGTGGGTTGGATATAGGCTTCCTCGCCCTGGGCGCTGAAGCGCCGCTGCATGGTCTGCAGGCCCAGCGTGCCGCGCCAGCCGGCAATGGGCTCGTGCTCCACTTCCAGGCGCAGATCGTGCGCGCGGTTCTTGAAACTGGTGGCCACCTGGCCTTCTTCCACTTCGTCGTGGTGGTAGTCGGTGAAACCGCCGCGCAGGCGCAGGGCCGCGACACCGGCCGTGGGCTGGCGCCATTCGCCGCGCAGATCCCAGCGCTCGCTGATCAGGTTCACCACGGGCACGCTGCCTATTTCGCTGGCGCCATGGTCATGGCCGTCGCCACCGTGATCGCCGCAATGCAGATGGTCGCCATCCGCATGGCAGCCTTCAAAGCTGTGGTTGTGGCCCGGCAGGCCGTAGCGCGCCGTCTGGCGTGTATAGGCCAGGCCCAGATAGCCCTTGTCCGTGACCCACGACAGGCCCAGGCTGCCGGTATCCGTGCGGTTGAAACTGCCGGCCACCTTGCTGCCCTGCCCCCAGCCGCCGCCGACGCGGTAGTCGCCGGCGTTGCGCGCCACGCCTTCGGCATGCAGTACCAGGGCGCCGGTGCCGCTTTTCACCGGCGTGGCCCCGGTCAGCGAAAATGCGCCGGCCGCCTGGCCGTCGGCCGTGCGGCCCTGCAGCTGGGCCGAACCGTCGATGCCGTTGGCCGGCACGGCGGTGGGAATCTTGTTGTCCAGCACATTGACCACGCCGCCCATGGCGCCCGCGCTGTACAGCAGGGCCGAGGGGCCGCGCAGCACTTCCATCTGCGTGGCCAGCATGGGTTCGCTGGTCACGGCATGGTCGGGGCTGACGGTGGAGGCGTCCTGCAGGTCCGAGCCATCGCTCAGGATGGAAACGCGCGCCCCGTCCATGCCGCGGATGATGGGCCGGCTGGCACCCGCGCCGAAGTGGCTGGCATGGATGCCGGGCTCGGCCGCCAGCGTCTCACCCAGGGTTGCCGCCTGGCGCTTGAGCAGCGCATCGGCGTCCAGCACCTGCACCGGCGTGGCCATGTCCGATGCGGCCATGCCGGTGGCCGAAACGGTGACTTCGCCCAAGGTGGCGTCCTGCGCCGGGGGCTGCGCATCGGCCTGCTGGGCCCGGAGGCTGGCGCTCAGGCCGCCGATGGCCACGCAAGCCGCGGCACGGGCCAGCGGTTTCAGGGCGAATTTCAAGCTGATTGCAGCGCTTGAAGCCCTGCGGATGTTCAAGAAGGCAAAGAATCGGGAATGGGACTGCATCGCAAGTTCCAGCAACAAGGCGTGCCAACGCACGGACGCAACAAGTGGACGCCTTTGAATATCACAGGTAAGCACGGCCGTAACGCCCATTGGAAGGGCATGGCCTGCTATGGAAATGGAAATTTCAAGAGCCTGGCTGGTGCTCAGGCTTTGAAGAAGCGATACGCCGGCGGTGCGCGAGGATCAAAGAATGCCGCGATGCTCCGGCTGCCAGGCACCTGGCTGGCCCAGAGCGGTATGTCGCTTTGCGGCGCAAGCGGTGTGAAAAGATCGACTGCCACAGGCCCGGCATAGCCGTGGCTGAGCTGATCCAGCAATTGGCAGCCCGCCGGCCCGTGGCCCGCGAACAGCGCATGCACCCAGTTTTCGGCCGGGTCTCCGGTCTCATCTCCGGCCTGGATGGACCGGGCATCACCACCGGCCGCCAACGCAGCCACCGGACTGGCGGCCGCGTGCACCACACGGTGCATCTGACCCAGCATGGGCCCTAGCACCAGAACCCAGGCCAGCAGCCACAGCAGCCAGCGGGAGCGGGCCGCTGCACGCGCAGCATCGCCTCGGCCGGTACGGGCCGAAGCTGGGCGATGCGGGAATGCGTGCGGGATCAAGTCGGTATGGACGGACTGCAGAAGCGGCAGAGTGTAACCGCCAAATATGCCATGGCCATGTCAGCCGCCGTTCTTCTGCCACCGGCCAAAGGCATTGCGGAACTTCTGCACCTTGGGGCCCACGACAAAGGCGCAGTAGCCCTGCTGGGGATGTTGAAGGAAATAGTCCTGGTGGTAAGCCTCGGCCGGCCAGTAGCTTTGCAGGGGCTGCACCTCGGTCACGATGGGCGCGTCGTAGGCCTTGGCGCTCTCCAGTTCGCCAATCAGGGCTTGGGCAATCTCGGCCTGTCCGGGCTGTGTGGTGTAGATGCCGCTGCGGTACTGCGTGCCCACGTCGTTGCCCTGGCGGTTGAGGGTGGTCGGGTCGTGCGTGCCGAAGAAGATCAGCAGCAAATCCTTGAGGCCGATGACGGCGGAGTCGAACTCCAGCCGGACCACTTCGGAATGGCCCGTGGCGCCGGTGCAGACCTCCTCGTAGCTCGGATGGTCCAGATGGCCGTTGGCATAACCGCTTTCCACATCCGTCACGCCGCGCACGCGGTCGAACACGGCTTCCGTGCACCAAAAACAACCACCCCCGAGCACCACTGTTTCGAACTCTTTCGAGGGTTCACTATCTGGTCTAACTCGTTGATTTTCCATATAAATATCCTTTTAGAGTGTTTTTCTTCCTGGAAGTTTTTTGCTGAATCGTGGTAAAATTTCAGCAGACGAACCAGCAGAAAAGGACCGTAAAAATGGCTTCAAAACTCCCTAGGGGTGTCCGTCTAGCTACTTGGAAGAACAAGGACGGTACAAACACTACCAAGTATAGAGTCGAGATCAAAAGAAAGGGTTGGAAAGGCGATACAAACAAATTGTTTGATAGCCTTCAAGAAGCAGTTTCCTATCTTGCTTTAAGCAAGTTAAAGAAAGGTCAGGAGCTTCTATATTCAATTTCAGAAGAAGAACGAATTAAAAGAAACTCTGAAATTCAGAACGAAACCAATCAAGACTACTCTTTTGGTTTCTTTGCTCAAAAATACCTAGAAGATTACGTGTTTAATCAGCCTGCTGATACTGAACTCAAAAAACGTAATCAAGCAATGAAAAAAGCCTTTATAACGAAGATTTGTAATATCTCCATTCCAAATCGTTATCTAACTGGCGACCAAAAAGAAGAAATGGGTTTACCAAGAGAAGAACTTGTATACAGTTTCTTCAAGGGTCTGGATGTAAGAAACCAAATCAAGCCTATTGATATTGATAACTATATCAAGGCTCGATTGAGAGGCGACAAGGTCAATCGTGCTGTAAAACCTGTCAGTGTCGTTAGAGAAATAACCTATATTTCCAATGTATTCAATAAATTAAGAAGATTTGATGAAAGCCTCGAAGATATAAGAAATCCAACCAGAGACTATGATAAATCCCTGCTTGAAAATGTAGTCAATGTCAGAAAGAGGGTTTTATCAGACCAAGAAGAAGAGAAGTTTTTAGAAGTTATCAACGGATATTCAAATAAGCAACTTGCTGATATTTGTAAAATTTCCTTGTTAACTTCAATGAGAAGAAGTGAGATTGTCTTTTTGAGGAAAGACCAAATCAGAGACGATTTTAAATTCATTCACCTACCAATAACCAAATCCAAGAAATCCCGAGATGTCTATTTAGACGAAACAGCCAGAGCTTTTTTTAGACAACTACAACCAGCAGAGAAATCTAAAAATGGTCGTTTCTTCACATATTCAATTATGGGTTTTGGCAAGGTGTTTGCTGAATTAATGGAAAAGAATGGTCTGAAAGACATTCATTTTCACGATTTAAGAAGAACCAAGATTTCAAGAATGCTGTCGATAGGTGGAGATAAAAACACAATCTTGATTGCAAAACTTCTAGGTTTCCAATCAGTGAGGAAGTTCGAAGAAATCCACCTAACAGAGAAACATAAAGGAATCGATACCCAAGAGGCTATGTTAAGCACCTTTGGACATGGCAATATAGACACCAACTACAAGCATTATTTCAATCCTGTTTTGAGTGAAGTCAACAAGATTGAACGAATGAAGTATTTAAAATCCAAGAAACAGAACGAGGATTTAACACCAGAAGAAAGCACCGAGCTTTTATCCCTCCTTATCGAACTAACCAATTAAAGGAGTAAACAACATGCCCCAAGTTTCGGATCAAGCAAAACAAATCATTGACTCCATGTCAATGGAGGAAATGATTGAAGAATCCAAGAAGGGAACTAAATCAAGATTTCAAGGAGCAAATTTTGACTACCTTGTAGCCAGAATCGATATTGTAAAAAACCAAGAAGAAAACGACAAATATCAACAGACTTTATCAATTTCGAAGGAAGCCAATAACCTAGCAAAGTCTTCGAATGAAATTTCAAAACAGAGCAACCAGATAGCAGGTGAAGCAAAAGGAGTTTCCAAAATGGCTTTATGGGTTGCTATTGGAGCTCTGATAGTTTCGATACTTACACCGATTATCCAGCACTACATAAAATGAATTTTCAATATTAGAAAAGCCAGCATTTGCTGGCTTTTATTTTATTGAGAAGAAGATTTTTCTTCTGGTCCTTGGATTGAGTTCTTGTATTCAATCTCTTTCATTTTATTTTCTACCCAATTTCTAGAACTACTCATCAAATCCCTGAATGTTTGAGAAATTGATTGGTTTTTTAATTCCGAATACTTAACCAATCTCTCATAATCAGACTTCTCAACAAAGATACTTCGCTTAATTAATTTCTCACCTTCTTTTATTATCATTTTAGGTTCTCCCATATCAGAATATCTACATAAGAACCTATCAGATAAACCAAGATTGTCAACACCCAGAAATTACAAAGCACACACGGAAGGACTAGGTGTCCTTCCAAGTGCTTTCTTTCTTCCAATCCTATGCTTGTATTGTGTTTGTCGAAGGCTACACACCTTCCAATCTAAATCCTATCTCAATCCTGGCTCTTTTCTTGTCGATTTCCAGTCTAGCATCTATCTTAATTCCAGAACCTAACAACAAGAACCCGTAGGGCTACACCTACGAGCCTATGAACGAGAACCTAACAATAAGAGCCCGGGAATTTATAGACGAGAACCCGTAGGGCTACACTCTATCGAAAATCCCCCCAAAAAATTGTTCTTCAATTTTTTTAGACATTTACACCACATGTAATGTGTTGTTATGCCAGTTGTCCTTTCAGGACTAACTAAAATGGGGGTTTTCGATAATGTGCTCGGTAATTTGCTTTTCAATGTGTCTTTGAAGAAATAATGTGTAGCTCCCTTGTGTTTACAAGGGATTGAGATAAGAACCTAACACATTGCACCCTACATTATTTTTCACTCAAAGAAATAATGTAGGGTTTCACATTGCGATTAAACAACCAATCCGATACGAGAACCCGTAGGGAAGAACCTACATTTTTCTTCATTATCAAACTTGGCTGGTCGCCAAGTTTCTATCATTGAAAATCTATCTTTGTGGTTCACTCATTGTGGAAATTTCGCAAGCGAAACCGTATTGATAAGTCATTGACAACCATAGGTTGCCAACAACTTACCAACACTTTTCCACAACAGCATAGGTTCACCAGGGTTTGATTTCCACAAATTTAATAAATTTTCAAACCACAAAAACAAGAAAGCCACCTGATCGGTGGCTTTAACATATCAAGAGAGAAGGAAATTTATTCTCTGAACAAATCAATAACGTTGTCATAATTCTTGTGTTTGCCTTTGTAAATTATCTCGGGATTGAAAAGGTAGTAATTAGAAGTTCCTTGTTTGAGTTTTTTAATCACTTCTTTATCAACAAGGACTTTCAAAGCCTGCGAGACATTCGGTTGTTTAATTCCAAGGTGTTCGCTGATTTCTTTTTGGGTTATGCGTATGTAGTTTTCAAAATCAGTTTTACCTATCAGGTAAACTAAAACATTCCATTGTTCGCCTGTTAAACCTAATGTAGTAAGTTGAATAAAGCTCTCTTGTAGTCCCACGATATAATCTCCTCTTGTCCATTTCAGTTTTTTTGGTATTAGGACATTCAGAAATTCGGTTGCTTTGATTTCGTTTCCTGAATTGTCTACATAATTTCCATTATCTAACTGCTTTAATTTATTCTTCAAGACTGCCATAAAATCACCTATATAGTAAATATACTATGAATATATAGTTTATTTACTATATGTCAAGTCTTGAAAGCCTTGTTCTGTAAGGCTCTAAAAAATCTCCTTCTTGTATTATTTAAATAGAGCCTCGAATATAGATTTTCAATCACAGCAGTCGATACATATTCACATATAGCAAAGTTGACATTTCGCACTTTTAGGCGAAGCCAAATATAAAAATCTTTGTTCGTTACTCCAACTGGTTTCAAAGTTGGAGTAACGAGGGGAAACATAGAGAAATCCATTCATAAAGTCTTTTGGTATATGTCCACTTATCATAGAAACAGATAAGCAAATTTACGAATAGCGATTAAAGGAACTTTTTAGAGCTTTGTAGACCCGTATGGGTCGTCCACAAAGAAGACACAACCCCAAGCCGTTTAAACGGCTCTATGGGGTTGTATGTGGGTTTTGGAAGAACATTCGTTCTTGTTGCGGGTCGTAGCCCGCTCCCTACGGGTCAACAATTCAGCAGGTTTATCAGCAGTTTCTATTCAGCAGAACCTAACTTGTTGATTTTTATAGATATTTTACTGAACATCTGTTAGGGTGCACCAGAAGCAACCACCGCCCAGATAAATCGTTTCAACTGCCATCGTCATCCCCACCCCGGATACCTTTTCCGGGCTACCCTTGAAGAGTAGCGCATATGCAAGAAGCCTTTGCCCGCGCGGCCGCAGTCCGGTGCCTGGAAGCAGCCCGGCCCATGCCGGTCGAGGCGACAAAAAACCGCCCGGCCCTACACGAGGCCCCGGAGGCTCGTAGAATCAATGGTTTGTCCTGATCAGTCTTTCTCCGGAGATTTTCCCCATGGCTCTGCCTATGAACAGCCCAGTCGATCCGCGCGATGTGCACGCGCAGGCGCGCTTCAACATGATCGAGCAGCAAATCCGCCCCTGGAACGTGCTCGACGAAGAGGTGCTGGAGCTGCTGGGCCAGGTGCGCCGTGAAGACTTCGTGCCGCCCGAATACGCGAACATGGCTTATATGGACATCGAGATCCCGCTGCTGGGTTCCGCCGAAGAGGCCGCTGCCAAGGGCCAGCACATGCTGGCGCCCCGCATCGAGGCACGCACGCTGCAGGACCTGGCCGTCAAGCCCGGCGACCGCGTGCTCGAGATCGGCACCGGCTCCGGCTACATGGCCGCCCTGCTGGCCGCCCAGGCCAAGGAAGTGGTCACGCTGGAGATCGTCCCCGAGCTGGCCGAAATGGCCCGTGAGAACCTGCTGGACGCCGGCGTGAAGAACGTGGAAGTCCAGTTGGCCGACGGTGCCAGCGCCGCTGCGGCCCTGGGCCAGTTCGACGTCATCGTGCTCAGCGGCTCCGTGGCCAAGATTCCCGAGGCGCTGGTGGCCCAGCTCAAGGACGGCGGCCGCCTGAGCGCCATCGTCGGCCAATTGCCGGTGATGCGCTTCACCGTGGTGGAAAAGATGGGCAACCAGGTCACGGTACGCCAGCCCTGGGACACCTCGGTCTCGCGCCTGGAAGGCTTCGAAGAGCCTTCGCGCTTCTCGTTCTAAGCCTTTCCACCGGTTCCGGCCTGTCCTGCGGGTGCGGCGCCGGAGCTGATTCTTGGCGGGGCTTGACGGGCGGCGACAGCGCCCCCCGCCCCGTTCGCAAAAAACGCTTGCGGCCGCCGATCGAACCCTGCCGCAAGCCGCACCGGAGTTGCACATGCTGCCCCAGGTTTCCCCCGCCCAATTCAATGACTGGCTGGCTGCCCATGGCGCCGGCTCGGCCCTGCCCGTGCTGCTCGACGTGCGCGAGCCCTGGGAAGTGGCCCAGGCCAATGTGCGCGGCGACGGCCGGGCCGGCCAGTTCGAGCTGCGCTGCATTCCCATGGGCGAGATCCCCTCGCGCCTGCAGGAGCTGGACCCCGACCAGCCCGTTGCCTGCCTGTGCCATCATGGCGCCCGCAGCATGAATGTGGCCGTCTATCTCCTCAACAACGGCTTCGAGAACGTCAGCAATATCGCGGGCGGCATCGATGCCTGGTCCCGCGAGCGGGACGCCAGCGTTCCGCGCTACTGAAGCCAGCGCGCCTGCGGACCAAGCCCCGACCTCATCACGCCTATGACGCAGCCCCGGCCAATCCCCTTTCAGCAAGCCCCCGTGCGGGCCCTGGGTCTGGCGGTCTGGCTGCTGTCTTCGGCGGCCGGCGCACAGACGTTGTCGGAACTGGTGGCCCAGGCCCGCGGCTTCGATGCGCAGTGGCAGGCCCAGCAGGCCGACGCCAGGGCTGCGTCCAGCCGCGCCGACCAGGCGCTCTCGGGCCTGCTGCCCAGCGTGGGCCTGCAGGCCGGCGCCAACCGCACCCATGTGGACCTGCATGTCTCGGGCGCGCTACCGGCCACCATGCGGGTGCCGGGCAGCATGAACACCAGCCAGCAGAACCTGCAGCTCAGCGCCCAGCAGCCGCTGTACCGCCCGGCCAACAGGATTGCCTACGAGCAGGGCCAGCGCGGCCTGGATGCGGCCCAGGCCCAGCTCGACAGTGCCGCCCAGGGCCTGATCGTGCGCGTGGCCCAGGCCTACTTCGACGTGCTGGCCGCCCAGGATTCGCTCAGCGTGGCCCGGGCCCAGAAAAAAGCCATCGCCCAGCAACTGGCATCGGCCCAGCGCAATTTCGAGGTCGGCACGGCCACGATCACCGATGCGCGCGAAGCCCAGGCCCGCTTCGACCTGATCGCCGCGCAGGAGATCGCGGCCGACAACGATCTGCAGGTCAAGCGCGTGGCCCTGGACCAGCTGGTGGGCCGCACTGGAGCGCAGCCCACGCCCATGGCCAAGCCCGTGACGCTGCCCGCACTGCAGCCTGCCGGCATGCAGGCCTGGGTCGATACCGCCCTCGGCAACCAGCCACGGATCCGCCAGGCCCAGCTGGCCCTGGACATCGCCAAGCTGGACATCCAGAAAGCCCAAGCCGGCCACAAGCCCACGGTCGACCTGCAGGCCGGCTACCAGGTCAACCGCTATCCGGACGGCAGCATGACACCCGCCATTCCGCTGGGCTACCGCACCCATGCGGCCAGCATCGGCGTGGTGATGAACATGCCGCTGTTTGCCGGCTTTGCCGTGCAGAACCGTGTCAAGGAAACCGTGGCCCTCGAGGAAAAGGCACAGGCCCAGCTCCAGGATACGCGCCGCAACGTGGAGCAGGCCACGCGCACGGCCTTCCTGGGCGTGCAATCGGGCCGGGCCCAGGTCAAGGCCCTGGAGGCCGCCCTGGCGTCGAGCGAAAGCGCGCTGGAAGCCAACAAGACGGGCTACGAGGTCGGCGTGCGCATCAATATCGATGTGCTCAACGCCCAGAGCCAGGTCTACCAGACCGAGCGCGACCTGGCCAATGCGCGCTACCAGGTGCTGCTGGGCCAGCTCAAGCTGCGCCAGGCCGCCGGCGTGCTCAATGACGACGATCTGCGCAGCATCGATGCGCTGACCATGGCTCCGGCCATCGCATCCAATGCCGCGGCGCCCCTACCCAAGGCGCAAGCCAAGCCGGTCAAGCACTGAATCGCAGCGCTATCGAAACAGAAGCAATCAGCTAGCGGTCGATAAATTTTTCAGATTGATTTCAGCCCAAAATGCAGGCAGATCAGCCGCCAGCCGCTCCTGATCCGTGGGCACTCCGGCGCATCAGCTGTTCGATGGCCTGGGCCGTGGCTGCTGCCGCCCCGCGGTGCTGCTGCATGAAGCCGCGCGCACACTCCTCGGCTGCCGCCAGCTTCCCGGGCGCCTGCACCAGCGCCAGTGCATCGCTCACGCCGGCCGCCATATCGGCGCTGCGCACGGCGGCGCCGGCCTGCACCGCCATCTCGGAGGCCTGGCTGAAATTGAAGGTATGCGGTCCCAGCACCACGGGCGTGCCGCAAGCCAGGGACTCGATCAGATTCTGCCCGCCCAGCGGCTCGAAGCTGCCGCCCATCAAGGCCACAGCCGCCAGGCCGTAATACAAAGGCATCTCGCCCAGCGAATCGCCGAGCCAGATAGCGCCCTGCTCTTCTTGCAATTCGGGCGGCACGCCTTCCCACCGGCTGCGCCGCGAGAGGCCGAAACCGGCATCGGCCATCAGCTGCGCCACGGCGTCGAAGCGCTGGGGATGGCGCGGCACGATCAGCCACTGCACGGCTTGCGCTGCGGCACCTAGCTGCTTGAGTCGGGCCAGCAGCAGTGCCTCCTCGCCGTCGCGGCTGCTGGCCAGCAGCACGACAGGTTTCCGGAGAAGCAGGCGCCAGTTGGCTGCACGGGACATCTGGGCCTGGTCGGGCAGCACGTCGAACTTGAGGTTGCCCAGCACCGCATCCACTCTGGCCCCGACATTGCGCAGGCGCTGCGCATCGTCCTCGGTCTGGGCCCAGACGGCGGCCAGCGCGCCGTAGGCGGGCCGGGCAATCGGCGTCATGCGCAAGGCACCGGCCTCGGATTTGGCATTGAGCCGCGCATTGGCCAGCGCCAGCGGCACGCCGGCATTCGCGCAGGCGGCAATCAGATTGGGCCAGACCTCGGTTTCCATGAGCACGCCCACGGCCGGGCGGAACTGGTCCACGAAGCGGCGCGTGGCGCCCAGCGTGTCCCAGGGCAGCCAGACCTGTATATCGCCCGGCCTCCCCATATCAGCTAACAGTTTGGCGCCCTCTTCGCGGCCCGTGGCCGTGCCGTGGGTGAGCAGCAGGCGCATGCCGGGCAGGCGCTCACGCAAGGCCTTGACCAGAATGGCCGCCGCGCGCGTCTCGCCCAGGGACACGGAATGGATCCAGATCCACTGTCCGCGCCCGTCCTGTCCCAGGTCGGCCGGCGCGTAATGGCCGAAGCGCTCGGACACCGCCAGGGCGTAGCCGGGCTCGGCCACGGCGCGGCGGCGCAGCTTGCGGCGCAGCAAGGGCTGGGCCAGCCAGGCCAGCGCGCTGTAGGCGCAGCGCGCCAGGGTCAGGGAAGCCTTGGGCATTCCCGCTATCAGGCCATCCAAGGCATCAATGGGCCGCGCCGCCCACTTGCGCATCGGGCTTGACGCGCTTGAGCAGTGCCAGCATGCGCTCTTCGATGCGCTGCAGGGCGGCTTCGCTATGGCCTTCGAAGCGCAGCACCAGCACGGGCGTGGTGTTGCTGGCACGGATCAGGCCAAAGCCATCGGGCCAATCCACGCGCAGGCCATCGATGGTGCTGACCCGGGCCGGCGCCGCAAACTCGCTGGCCGCCAGAGCCTGCAGCTCGGCCGCCAGGCGGTGCGGCTCGCCTTCGGCGCAGCTCACATTGAGCTCCGGCGTGGAATGGCTGGTGGGCAGCGCATTGAGCACGGCGCTGGGGTCGGCCTCGCGGCTCAGGATTTCCAGCAGGCGGCAACCGGCGTAGGTGCCATCGTCGAAGCCGTACCAGCGCTCCTTGAAGAAGATATGTCCGCTCATCTCGCCGCCCAGGGGCGCATCGAGCTCCTTCATGCGCGCCTTCACCAGCGAATGGCCGGTCTTGTACATCACGGGCTGGCCGCCGGCCGCTTCAATGGCCGGCGCCAGACGCTGCGTGCATTTCACGTCGAACAGGATCGGCGCTCCGGGCACGCGCGAGAGCACGTCGCGGGCGAACAGCATCATCTGGCGGTCGGGGAAGATGGTCTGGCCGTCCTTGGTCACGATGCCCAGGCGGTCGCCGTCGCCGTCGAAGGCCAGGCCCAGCTCGGCGTTGGTGGTCTGCAGCGCCTCGATGAGGTCGCGCAGGTTCTCGGGCTTGCTGGGGTCGGGGTGGTGGTTGGGAAAATCGCCGTCCACCTCGGAGAACAGCTCGATCACCTCGCAGCCGAGCTGGCGGAAGATGGCCGGGGCCGAAGCGCCGGCCACGCCGTTGCCGCAGTCCACCACGATCCTCATGGGGCGCGAGAGCTTGACGTCGCCCAGGATGCGGGCCGTGTAATCAGCCAGCACATCGGCTTTCCGGACCTGGCCGCCGCCCGTGACGGACCAAGCCTCGTCTTCCATGCGCTGGCGCAGGGCCTGGATTTCGTCGCCATAGATGGCCCGGCCGCCCAGCACCATTTTGAAGCCGTTGTAGTCCTTGGGATTGTGGCTGCCCGTGACCTGGATGCCGCTCCTGCACAGCGTAGCAGCCGCAAAATACAGCATGGGCGTGGTTGCCATGCCGATATCGATGACCTGCACGCCCACCTCGGTCAGGCCCTGCATCAGCGCCGAAGACAGCGCCGGGCCCGAGATACGGCCGTCGCGGCCCACGGCCACCGTGGTCTCGCCTTCGGCCAGGGCCGCCATGCCGAATGCGCGGCCTATGCCCCGGGCAACCTCTTCGGTCAGGGTAGCCGGCACGACGCCGCGAATGTCATAGGCTTTGAAAATGGAGGATGCAACTTGCACGGTGGGTCTTTCTCGTAGAGTTTCGATCCAGCAACGCATGACACAGGCCAGCGCAGCGTAACCGGGCGATTTTAGGCTGCAAACAACAAGGCCCGCGGCTTGCAGCTGCGGGCCTTGAATTCACTGACGCCAGCTGAGGCGCTCGATCTTTACAGGCGCTGCTGCACCTGGGCCAGCGCGGCCGGATCTTCCATGGTGCTCAGATCGCCGGGATCGCGCCCCTCGGCCACGGCCTGCAGGGCGCGGCGCAGCAGCTTGCCGCTGCGCGTCTTGGGCAGAGCGGTGACGAACACCACGCGCGACGGCCTTGCCACGGCGCCCAGGCGCGAATCGACCAGCTTCATCACCTCGGCCTCCAGCGCCCGGCTGGCCGCGGCGTCTTCCGCCAGCGCCGCATCGCGCACCACGGCAAAGGCCAGGGCCACCTGGCCCTTGAGGCTGTCCGCCATGCCGACCACGGCCACTTCGGCGATCTGCGCATGGGCGGCAATGCTCTCCTCGATCTCGCGCGTGCCCAGGCGGTGCCCGGCCACGTTGATCACGTCGTCGGTACGGCCCAGGATGAAGTAATAACCGTCCTCGTCGCGGATGCCCCAGTCGAAGGTGCTGTAGATCAGCCGCCCCGGAATGCTCTTCCAGTAGGTGTTGACGAAGCGCTCGTCGTCGCGCCAGACGGTCTGCATGCAGCCCGGCGGCAGCGGCCCTTCGATGGCGAGCACGCCTTTCTGGTTGGCTCCGGTCAGTTCCTCGCCCGTGGCATCGTCGATCAGCTTGACGTTGTAGCCATACACGGCCTTGCCGGGGCTGCCGAAGCGCGTGGCCTGCGTTTCCACGCCGTTGCACAGCGTCAGGATGGGCCAGCCGGTTTCCGTCTGCCAGTAGTTGTCGATGATGGGCTTCTTGATGGCATCGCTGATCCAGGCCGCCGTGGGCTCATCCAGCGGCTCGCCCGCCAGCCACAGGCCCTTGAGGCTGGACAGGTCGTGGCGGTGCAGATGCTCGGCATCGTGCTTCTTGAGCACGCGGATGGCCGTGGGCGCCGAGAACATGTGCGTGACCCGGTATTTCTCGACGATGCCCCACCAGGTGCCCGCATCGGGTCGCACGGGCAGGCCCTCGTAGAGCACCGTGGCCATGCCGGCGATCAGCGGCGCGTAGATGATGTAGCTGTGGCCCACGACCCAGCCGATATCGCTGGTGCTGAAGAAAGTCTGACCCGCCTCGGCGTCGAAGATGTGCTTCATGCTGGCCGCCAGCGCCACGGTATAGCCGCCCGTGTCGCGCTGCACGCCCTTGGGCCGGCCCGTGGTGCCGCTGGTGTAGAGCGTGTAGCTCGGATGCGTGGCATCCACCCACTCGCAAGCCACCTGCGCATCCAGGTGCAGAGTACGCAGGGAGGCCCAGTCATGGTCGCGCCCGGCCCGCATGGGCGCCGGCGCCAGGCCCCGGTCCACGATCAGCACGGCCGCGGGCTGGTGGCTGGAAAGCTTCAGAGCCTCGTCGAGCAAGGGCTTGTAGGCCACGACGCGGCCGCCGCGGGAGCCTGCATCGGCGCTCACGATGACTTTGGGCTGGGCATCGTCGATGCGCGATGCCAGCGCCCCCGAGGCAAAGCCGCCGAACACCACCGAATGGATGGCGCCCAGGCGCGCGCAGGCCAGCATGGCAAAGGCCGCCTCGGCGATCATGGGCATATAGATCTGCACGCGGTCGCCCTTTTCCACGCCCAGCGCCTTCAGCACCGCGGCCATGCGGTTGACCTCCGCGTGCAGCTCCCGGTAGCTGTAGACCTTCTCGGTGTCGGTCTCGGTGGAGATGGCAATCAGCGCCTTCTGCTCGGCCCGCGCGGCCAGGTGCCGGTCCACGGCGTTGTGGCACAGATTGGTCACCCCGCCGGCAAACCATTTGGCAAACGGCGGATGGCTGTAGTCGCAGACCTGCTGCGGCGGCTGGCGCCACTCGATCAGTTGGGCCTGCTCGGCCCAGAAACCGTCGCGGTCATGGATGGACCGCTGGTAGAAATCATCAAAACGCATGCTCATCGTTTGTCTCCTTGGCTCTCCATGCTTGGCGGAAAGCTTTCTGAATTCATAATTATTCATCACAGACTTGCCAAAAACTGACAACAGGCACTGGCAAGCTGTCTCGGTCTGCGCCCAAGCCTTGCGCATATGCCCAAGATACAAAAAAAGCACCCGCAGGTGCTTTCTTTTTTCTGAGCGACATCGCATCGACCATGCCGGGCAGCGCCATCACTTGATCAGCGTCAGCATGTCCTTGAAGTCGGGGTGCTCGCAGCTGCGCAGCCACTCGAATAGCACCATTTCGGTCGTCACCAGTTCGGCGCCCGCGCCGGCCAGGCGGTCGAAGGCCGCGTCGCGGTTGCGCTCGGTGCGCGAGCCGCAGGCATCCGTCACGACCCAGACGTCGAATTCCTCCTCGAGCAGCTCCAGCGCCGTCTGCAGCAGGCAGACATGGGTTTCGCAGCCGGCAATCACCACCATATTGCGCTCGGGCGCCTGCTGCTGCGGTTTCTGCAGATGCTTGGGCAGGCTGCGCGCATTGCCGCCCTGGGGTTTGGCGGGAGGACGCAGCCACTCGCCCAGGCCTTCGGGAACGGCGCTGAAACACATTTTCTCCAGCGTCTTGCGGCACAGGGCCTTGAGTTCGGCATGGTTGGCACCCAGGCGCAAGGGATTCTGCTCCGTGCCCCATGCGGGCACTTCCAGCAACTGGGCCGCCTTGGCCAGCTTGACGGCGTTGGCCAGGGCCAAGGGGCCTTCGTGGATCACGGGCATGAGCTTGTCCTGGTAGTCCACCAGGACGAGTTGCGACTCGGATGCGTCCAATAGCATTGCTGATTCTTTCGGGAAGGGATGGGTTCAAATGTCCAGGGGCTGCAAAGCGCAAAGGCCGGGCAGCAACCAGCCTATTGTCGCAGTTCAGGCAGCCGGGGCGCTGTAGGAGGCCGCACCGCGGCCACCCATGACGGCCCGACCTTGGGGTACCGTCACAGCACTTTCTTTTTGCTAGCTGCGGCAGCGCGCAGCGCCTGCCTGGGCGGTATTTTTGGCGGCAAGCCGAAAAACCTACTGATCTCAGTGGAATTATCAGCCCCGTCCTACAAAAAAACCTGCTACCCTCACGCCCCATGTCCCGATGGCTCATTGCTCTATTGTTTGTCAGCGCCACCGCCCACGCCGCACCCGGCGAGCTCCGTGACGACGACACTGCCCAGTTGCTGGTCAACCGGGGCCTCATCACCCAGCTGCGCGAAGCACGCCACACCGTCGCCGAACGGACTTCCGACTTTGTTCGCGAAGCCCGCCAGAATGTTGCCGAGAAAACCTCGGACCTGGTCGTCACGGCCATGGGCTTCCTCGGGGTGCCCTATCGCTTCGGCGGCAACAACGCCGAGACCGGCTTTGACTGCAGCGGCTTCGTGCGCGCCATCTACTCGCAGACCGTGGGCAAGGTCCTGCCCCGCCGCGCCGAAGAGCAGGCCCAGGCGGCCCAGCACATCGACCGCAACGAACTCAAGCCCGGCGATCTGGTGTTCTTCAACACCATGCGCCGCGCATTCAGCCATGTGGGCATCTACGTCGGCGAAGGCAAGTTCATCCACGCACCCCGCACCGGAGCCAGCGTGCGTGTGGAGAGCATGCAGACCTCCTACTGGGCCCGCCGCTTCGATGGCGCCCGCCGTGTTGAAGGTGCGGAAGCCGCCGACGCGGCCTCCGTCGCAATGAGCATGGCGGCCTCGGCCCCGCAATAAGCACCCGCTCCCTCAAAAAAGCCTGCCTGGAGCAGGCTTTTTTGCTTTTGCAAGAACTTGTACATCGGGTGCCGAAAACCGCCCACCGAAAGAGCCGGGAAGAATCAGGCCCGCGTACACGTTCATAAAGCGCCGTGTCCGACAGGAGGCCATGAGGCACAAACCTAGAGTCGTTGCATTGCATCGACTCCGAAGGAAATACCCCCCATGTCCATCATTGGCACACTCTTCGTCGGCCTCATCGTGGGCCTGATCGCACGCGCCCTCAAGCCCGGCAATGACAGCATGGGCTGGATCATGACCATCCTGCTGGGCGTCGCCGGCTCCCTGCTCGCCACCTATGTCGGTGTCGCTCTCAACTGGTACCAGGCCGGGGAATCCGCAAGCTGGATCGCCTCGGTCGTCGGCGCCGTCGTGTTGCTGCTGATCTACAACGTATTTCGCAGCAAGACGTAATTCCAGGCATTCAACGCTTCTTCTTTCCGACGCACTGGTCCATGATCGGTGCGTCGGCTGGCGTTACTGTATTGACGGCGGCGCGGCTATGTCACTGCTATTCCTGATTCCCCTTCTGGATCTCTATGTGGCCTCGCAAGTCCGAACCCACTTTGCCCATTCCCTCGGTACATAGCGGCCGCCAGGACGTCGCCCAGGCCGCCGAGCGCGCCCGCAGCCTGCTCAAGAAGCGCGCCATGCTCGGAGCCGCTGCCAGCTCCATCCCCATTCCAGGACTGGACTGGGCGGTCGACGCCGCACTGCTGTCGCGCCTTCTGCCGCGCATCAACCAGGAGTTCGGCCTGACGCCCGAGCAGCTCGACGAACTCAGCCCCAGCAAGCGCGAGCAGGTACAGAAGGCCGTGGCCATGGTCGGCTCGGTGGTGATCGGCAAGTTCATCACACGCGATGTGGTCATGCGCCTGTCCCGCGTGGCCGGCATGCGCATGACGGCCAAGCAGGCTGCCAGATATGTCCCCCTGGCGGGCCAGCTGGCGGCCGCGGCCCTGGGCTACGCCACCTTGCGTTATCTGGGCGAGCGCCATATCCAGGACTGCATCCGCGTGGTGGAGCATGCCGAGCTCGACATCCCCGCACGCCTGCACCGCGCGGCGCATACGGTCATGCGCAGCAGCACCGATCTGGACAGCCGCTGGGACCATCTGCGCGACCGCGTCGCCCCCACGGACAATCCGCCACGCAACTGGCAGCTCCCCGACCGCGCTCCATGGGGCCGCAAGAAGGGCCCCGACGATTCCGGTCAGTGATACCCATGGCCGCCGGCGCGGCCTATGATCTCCTCCATGCCAACCGCCAACGACAGATGCCGCTTCTGGCTCATGAAGAACGAGCCCGACGAGTCTTCGATCGACCACGCCCTGCGCGCGCCCTCTGCCAGCATAGCCTGGAGTGGCGTGCGCAACTACCAGGCCCGCAACTTCATGCGCGACGACATGCAGGCGGGTGATGGCGTGCTGTACTGGCACTCCGGCTGCGCCGAACCCGGCATCTACGGCATTGCGCGCATCGCGGGCAATCTGCGCGTGGATCCTTCGCAGTTCGACCCCGCCGACCCGTACTACGACCCCAAGTCCTCGCCCGACAAGCCGCGCTGGCTGATGCTGGACGTGCAGGCCCTGCGCAAGACGCGCCCCCTGCTGATCGCCGAGCTGCGCGGGCAGCCCGCCCTGGCCCAGATGCGCGTGCTGCAAAAGGGCAACCGCCTGTCCATCACGCCGGTCAGCGCCGAGGAATGGCAGGCCATCGAAGACCTGCTTGAAGCACGCTAGCCGCAGGCCCGGGCTGCACGCCTAGCGGTCTCGGCTCCACTGCCTCTGTACAGCCAGCGCCAGCAGCCCACCCAGAACGCACATGCAGCCCGTGACCGCCCAGGTCCACTGCCAACCCCCCATGGCCGTGGCCACGGCCGCCACGGCGGGCGGACCGGCAAACTGGCCCACGCAGGACCACTGCTGCATGAAGCCCACGGTGGTGGACACCGTGTTCTGGCTCGGCGCCAGATGCACGGCCGAGGTGAACAAGGTACCGGGGATCAGCCCACCGGCTGCCGAAAACACCATCACGGCCACAAAGCGCAGCCACAGCGGAGCCAATGGCTGGCCGTCGAGCTGCACATAGGCCAGCAGCGCGCTCAGGCCCATGAGCACAAAACCCGTCTGCAGCGAACGCCGGGCCGCCCAGCCATGCTGGAGCAGCCGGCCCGAAGCGATATTGCCCACCATATTGGCCGCTGCCACCAGGGCCGTGAGCATGCCCGCCAGCTTGGCATCCATGCCCGCCTGAGCGTACATGGCGGGCAGAAAGCCGATGACGCCCATCCATTGGCCCGAATACACGGCAAAGCTCAAACCCACCAGCCAAGGGCCCGGACTGCGCAACGTCAGCGCCAGGCGCGGGCGCCAGCCCAGGTCTGCATCGGCAACCGCGGACCGGCTCGCGGCCTGCGGATCGGCCGGCACCCAGCGCCAGACGGCCAACCCCGCACACAAGGACGCGGCGCCCAGCAGCAGCCACCAGCTTTGCCAGGAGGCAGCCTGCAGCACCCAGGGCCCCAGCAGCAGGCCCAACGCGCTGCCCAATGGCATATAGGTACCCCACCAGCCCATGCGGGCGCCGAGCTCCCGGGGCGAGACATTGCGACGGATCAGCCCCGGGCCCGGCATGGCTACCAGCAGAAAACCCAGGCCCTCCAGGGCCCGCAGCCCCAGCAGCCCGGCAAAGCCCGTGGCCGCAGCCCCCAGCATGCTGGAAAAACCCACCAGCGCCAGCCCCCACAGCATGCTGCGCCGCAGCCCCCAGCGGTCTGCACCCAAGCCTACCGCCAGACCCAGCAACATGCCGGCCACCTGCACGGTGGAAAGCAGGAATCCCGCCTGCAGCAGGGACATTCCCAGCTCCCGCTGCAGCACGGCGACTGCCGGCGGCAGCTTGCCCACATGCAAGGCCACGCTCACCCCCGCCGCCACCACGATCCACGAGGGGTTCAATCCTGTTTTCTCTTTTGTTTCCTGCACTGTCGTCCTCTTGGCGCTGCCTGGCGCACCATCCCTGCGGTAGCTGATATGTCAATCACTTCGAGCATAGGGCAAATGGACAGCGCTTTCTCGGCACTTGCACTTGAACGACGCAAACCGCCAATCCATCGACATTTTCTGAGCACGATATTTGGACACACTAACGGGCACACTAGCGGGCACTGCCCCACGCCTTTCACACCGCCATGCCAGAGCCTGTCCACGCCGCGCCAACATCCCACCCGTCCCTTGGTGAAGTAGGCTGCGCCTTTCTCAAGCTGGGCCTGACCTCGTTCGGCGGGCCGATCGCCCATCTCGGCTATTTCCGCTCGGAGTTCGTCGAGCGCCGCCGCTGGCTCAGCGATGTGCAATATGCCGATCTGGTCGCGCTGTGCCAGTTTCTCCCGGGTCCGGCCAGCAGCCAGGTGGGCATGGCCCTGGGCATGCTGCGCGCGGGCTGGGGCGGTGCGCTGCTGGCCTGGCTGGCGTTCACCCTACCCTCGGCCCTGCTGCTCCTGGCCCTGGCGCTGGGGACCGCTGGCAACCCGCATTGGCTGACACCCGGCCTGCTGCACGGACTCAAGATCGTGGCCGTGGCCGTCGTGGCCCAGGCGGTTTTCGGCATGGGCAAGAACCTCTGCCCGGACCGTGCCCGCGCCGGCCTGGCCGTGCTGTGCGCCGCTTTGCTTTTACTATGGCCCGGTCCCTGGGCCCAATGCATAGTCATTGCCGCCGCGGCATTGACAGGTTATTGGCTGCTGCCACCCTCGGCCATGACGGCTCGGGCCGCCCCGCTGGATTTCGGCATTTCCAGAACGGTCGGAGCCGCGCTGCTGACAGTGTTTCTGGCGCTGCTCGTGCTGCTGCCGCTGGCGGCCTGGCTGCATCCCTCGCTGCCCCTGAAGGCCGCTGCCGTTTTCTACCAGGCCGGCTCGCTGGTCTTTGGCGGCGGCCACGTGGTACTGCCGCTGGTGCAGGCCGGTGTCGTGGAGCCGGGCTGGATCGACGCCGACCGCTTCCTCGCCGGCTATGCCGCGGCCCAGGCCGTGCCGGGCCCCTTGTTCACGCTGGCCGCCTATCTGGGCGCCGTGCTGCCGCTGGATGCGGGCCTGCGCGGCTTGCCCGGCGGGTTGCTGACCCTGGTCTGCATCTTCGTGCCGGCGGCATTGCTGGTACTCGGTGCGCTGCCGTTCTGGGAAGGCCTGCGCGGCAACCTGGGTATGCGCAAGGCGCTGGCCGGCATCAATGCCGCCGTGGTCGGTATTCTGGCAGCAGCCTTGTACGATCCGGTGTGGACCAGCGCCATCCACGGCCGCGCCGACATGGCACTGGCCCTGCTGTGCTTTGGCCTGCTGACCTGGGGCCGTGCCGCGCCCATTCTCGTGGTGGGTCTGGGTGCGCTCGCGGGAGCGCTGTTCTTCTGATTTCAAAAGGATATTGCAAGCCACTCCCCAAACCTGGGCTGCAGCCGTCGGACAGCAAGTGCTGAGCAGCACCCGTCCTTGATCTCACGAAGGGAATCGGGACGGCCGGCATCCCCCACAATAGACGCTTTCATTTTTACCACGCCCCCATACCATGGCCTTTGCAGACAACCTGCGCGCACTGCCGCCCATCGCCCATATCGCCGAACTGCAACTGATAGACGCAGACGGCCAGCTCGCCGCGACCATTCCGAATGCTCCGGGCAAGGCCGGCTCGGTCACCGTCTACAACGCCCTCGCCGTCAAACATGGCAGCATCCATGCCGTCGCCGCCCAGGAAGGCCTGGAGCTGTTTGCCGAGCACACCGAGGACGCCAAGGCCCACCCGGGCTCCCACCCCAATATCGACCGCCTGCTGCAGGTCATTGCCACGGGCAAGGGTTACGACGTCAAGGTGATTGCGGCTTGAATCAGGCCCACGTTCTTCAGCATCGGTCACCTTGGTGTTTCTGTCGCTGACCTGCCATGTCCTGCGCAGATACAAATATTTCCTGATCGGGAAATATTCATCTTCAAATGCTTTGTAAGCAGAAAAATTCCCGATCAGGAATTTTTATACACAAGAAGGCATCTTCGGCACCCAGCTCAGCGGCAAGTGAAGGTTCTCAACTAGCCGGATGCCAGCCGCTTCGTTGTCAACGCGCAGCGCTGCTCGAGCAGGCCGACGATCTGCGCCACCACAGCATTGCCCGCAAAATCGTGCTGCAGCTTGCGCGCGGCAGCTGGCAACTGCGCCGCCAATGCTTGCAACCGCTTTCTGGTGGCGGCCTTCGCCAGGCCCGCACTTTCTGCAAACTGCTCCCAGTGACGTGCCTCCACCTCGCTGAATTTGTACTTGCTGCCAATCTTCATGGCCATCCTGGGCGTCAGCGTGGGGTACACCGCCGTCGACAGCAGGTCGTAAAACGGTGCCAGCACAGGAGACTTGTCCCCATAGAGCAGCGAGAAATTCTTGCCATGCGCGTCGTGGTTGCCAACCAGGGCATTGAAGATCACGCCATCCAGCAGCCGCAGCACCTGCGGCGCGCTGGGGCGCGTCACACCACGCAGCAGCGCAAAGCATTGCCCCAGATCCGGGCCGCCCTCGTTCTGGTACTTCATCTCGGGCACCACGCCCAGGGCCTGGCAAAAATCCTCCTGATGAAGCCGCTGACGCACAAGCTGGTGCGGGCTCGCAGCATTCGCCACGCGGTCATAGCGCTCCACCAGCAAAAACGAACGACCCGAAACGGTATGGATGCGCGCCTTGGCCGGGCGCAGACCCATGGCCTCGGCCAGCAGCATGCAAAAGCCTTCATTGGCCACGCTGTCCTCCACCGCGTGGATGGCGGGCTTCAAGATGTGCGAGCTGGGCGTGCCATTGCGCGCCAACCCGATGCGGCTGCCGTCAACCACCACGGGCAGCTTGTCCTGCGCTCCAGCCAGAGACAACCGCATCCCGTCATCACCCGCCAACATGGGGCGGCGCGGCAACTCATCCAGCATGGCGATCAGCTTTTCATCGCTAAGCCATTCCACATCGTCAGCCGCACCAGCCCTGGGCAAGGTCTTCCCCCGCTCCAGAAACGTCACCGCCCCTGCGCATTCACCGCCAATATGATCCAGCAGCGCAAAATCGTTCTGGCCAGACACCTGAAACTGCTGTGCGATCAGGCGGCGCATTTGCCCCTCGGGCAACAGGCCTGCGAAGAATGGCCGGGCTTGATGATCGTCAAACGACTGGGGCTGCAATGGCAGCGAGCGGGACAAGGCCGCAGCCCCTGGTTGCTTGAGCCAATCTGGCGCATAGGCAAAGCTCAGCCGCCCATGCACCAGTGACAGCATGCCCACGCGCTGCTCGAACAGCCAGACTTCCAGCTCATACGCCATGGCTACCTCCCGCACAATCGCCTCCGCTGCGATCTCCAGCTGCAGGCAAGCCGCCTAGTTGCAACTCGCCTCCCAAGGCATCAATCACCCGCAGCACATTTTCCAGCCGCACTGTGGGCTTGCCCGCCTCCAGATCGACGATAAAGCGCGTGCCCACGCCAGCGGCCAGGGCCAGTTGTGGTTGCGTCAGGCCCAGCCGCTTGCGCGCGCCGCGCAAGACAGCGCCCAGTTGAGCAGTGGTTTGGATGCTAGACATGGTGTGGCTGCCCAAATAAATTCCCGTTCGGTAAATTATCAAGCCAAAAGCGTTTCAGGAAAGAAATATTTCCCAATCGGGAAATCAATTGCTGTTCAACAGGGCAGCGCCAAGCCTGTCCTCAATGTAACAGAACACTCTTTTTTTCTGGCATCAAATCGCATCCCAACTCAATACCGGTATGCATTATCAGCTATCAAAATCAGAATAAAAAAGGCAGCCGAAGCTGCCTTTCCCTTTCTGCGAGACCGGGGCCCGCTTACTTGCGTACCGGGGGCACGTCCGTGCAGGAACCGTGCGCCACTTCCGCCGCCATGCCGATGGACTCGCCCAACGTGGGGTGCGGGTGGATGGTCTTGCCGATATCAACGGTGTCGGCGCCCATCTCGATGGCCAGGGCGATTTCACCTATCATGTCGCCGGCGTGCGTGCCGACCATGCCGCCGCCCAGGATCCGGCCGTGGCCATGGGCCTCCGGCGAGTCGTCGAACAGCAGCTTGGTGAAGCCCTCGTCGCGGCCGTTGGCGATGGCGCGGCCGGAAGCCGCCCAGGGGAACAGGCCCTTCTTGACCTTGATGCCTTGGGCCTTGGCCTGGTCTTCGGTCAGGCCCACCCATGCCACTTCGGGGTCGGTATAGGCCACGCTGGGGATCACGCGGGCGTTGAAGGCGGCCGAGGCCAGCTCCTTGTTGCCCTGCAGCTCACCGGCGATGACTTCGGCGGCGACGTGCGCTTCATGCACGGCCTTGTGTGCCAGCATGGGCTGGCCCACGATGTCGCCGATCGCGAAGATGTTGGGCACGTTGGTGCGCATCTGGATGTCGACATTGATGAAGCCGCGGTCGGTCACGGCCACGCCAGCAGCCTCGGCACCGATCTTCTTGCCGTTGGGCGTACGGCCCACGGCCTGCAGCACCAGATCGTAGACCTGGGGCTCGGGCACGGTCACACCGTCCTTGGCCGACTCGAACGTGACCTTGATGCCTTCGGGGGTGGCAACGGCCGCCACGGTCTTGGTGTTGACCATGATGTTGTCGAAACGCGGTGCGTTCATCTTCTGCCAGACCTTGACCAGGTCGCGGTCGGCGCCCTGCATCAGGCCGTCCATCATTTCCACCACGTCCAGGCGTGCGCCCAGCGTGCTGTAGACGGTGCCCATTTCCAGGCCGATGATGCCGCCGCCCAGGATCAGCATGCGCTTGGGCACAGCCTTCAGGTCCAGGGCACCGGTGGAGTCCACCACGCGCTCATCCTTGGGCATGAAGGGCAGGTGCACGGCTTGCGAGCCTGCCGCGATGATGGCCTTCTTGAACTGCACCACCTTCTTGCTGCCGGTCTTTTCCTGGCCGTCGCCGGAGGTTTCCTGCACTTCGATGTGGTTGGCGCTCACGAAGCTGCCGTAGCCGCGCACGATGGTGACCTTGCGCATCTTCGCCATCTGGCCCAGGCCGCCGGTGAGCTTGCCGATGACCTTTTCCTTGTGGCCGCGCAGCATGTCGATATCGACTTCGGGCGCGCCGAATTTCACGCCGGCCACTTCGAGGTGCTTGACCTCGTCCACGACGGCCGCCACGTGCAGCAGCGCCTTGGAGGGAATGCAGCCCACATTCAGGCACACACCGCCCAGCGTCTTGTAGCGCTCGACCAGCACGACCTTCAGGCCCAGGTCCGCAGCGCGGAAGGCTGCCGAGTAGCCGCCAGGGCCGCCGCCCAGCACCACCACGTCGCAGTCCTCATCGACCTGGCCGCTGTAGTTGCCGGCGACAGGAGCCGCCGCAGCAGGCGTCTGTGCGAGAGCCGCAGCTGCGGGCGCAAGGGCGGCAGCGGCAGGAGCCGGTGCCGCGGCGCCAGCGTCGGAAGCTTCCAAAGCGATGATCACCGAACCTTCGGCGACCTTGTCGCCGATCTTGACCTTGATTTCCTTGACCACGCCGGCGTGGCTCGAAGGAATTTCCATGGAGGCCTTGTCGCTCTCCACGGTGATCAGGGACTGGTCCACGGCGACGGTGTCACCGGGCTGCACCAGCAGTTCGATCACACCCACTTCAGCGAAATCGCCAATGTCGGGCACTTTGATATCGATGATTGCCATATGTAGCAGCCCTCTCTTTACAGCAGGATGCGGCGGTAGTCCGCCAGCACCTGACCCAGGTAGGCGTTGAAGCGCGCGGCAGCGGCACCGTCGATGACGCGGTGGTCGTACGACAGCGACAGCGGCAGCGTCAGGCGCGGCACGAACTGCTTGCCGTCCCACACCGGCTTCATCTGGCCCTTGGACAGGCCCAGGATGGCCACCTCGGGCGCGTTGATGATGGGGGTGAAGTGGGTGCCACCGATGCCGCCCAGGGACGAGATCGAGAAGCAGCCGCCCTGCATGTCGGCAGCGCCGAGCTTGCCGTCGCGGGCCTTCTTGGCCAGCTCGCCCATTTCCTGGCTGATCTGCAGAATGCCCTTCTTGTCGGCGTCCTTGAGCACGGGAACAACCAGGCCGTTCGGCGTGTCGGCCGCAAAGCCGATGTGGAAGTACTGTTTGTAGACCAGGGTATCGCCGTCCAGGGAAGCGTTGAACTCGGGGAACTTCTTCAGGGCCGCAACCACGGCCTTGATCACGAAGGCCAGCATGGTGACCTTGACGCCCGACTTCTCGTTTTCCTTGTTGGTGGAGACGCGGAAGGCTTCGAGTTCGGTGATGTCGGCCTCGTCATTGTTCGTGACGTGGGGAATCATCACCCAGTTGCGGTGCAGATTGGCGCCGGAAATCTTCTTGATGCGCGACAGGTCCTTGCGCTCGACAGCACCGAACTTGGCGAAGTCGACCTTGGGCCAGGCCAGCACTTCCAGGCCGCCGACGTTGCTGCCGGAAGACCTGGGCGCAGCGGCCTGCTGCGCCAGGGTCTGCACGGCACCAGCCATCACCGACTTGGTGAAGGCCTGCACGTCGTCCTGGGTGATGCGGCCCTTGTTGCCCGAACCCCTGACCTCGGCCAGCGGCACGCCCAGTTCGCGAGCGAACTTGCGCACGGAGGGCGATGCATAAGGCAGGCTGCCCGAAGGCGCCACGGTGGGATTGTGCGCAGGCACGGCAACCGCTGCGGCAGCCGAAGCCGTGGCGGCAGGTGCCGCAACCGGAGCGGCAGCGGGTGCCGCAGCCGGCGCGGGGGCAGCCACGGGAGCGGCAGCCTGGGCAGGAGCGGCGCCCTGCACGCTCATCTGGCCGACCACATCACCCACGTTGACCTTCTCGCCGAGCTTGATGTTCAGCGCCGTGATGGTGCCGGCGGCAGGCGACGGGATTTCCATCGATGCCTTGTCCGACTCCACCGTGAACAGGGATTGCTCGGCCGTCACGGTGTCGCCCACCTTGACCAGGATTTCGATGACGGCCACGTCCTTGAAGTCGCCGATATCGGGAATCTTGATGTCCAGGGTGCTGGCAACTGCGGCTGCGGCGGGAGCGGCTGCAGCCACAGGGGCCGGAGCCGGCGCGGCGGCCGCAGGAGCGGCGGCCGGTGCGGGCGTGGATGCAGGAGCAGAGGCGGCGTCGGCGGTTTCCACCACGGCGATCACCTTGCCTTCGGCCACTTTGTCGCCCAGGTTGACCCTGAGCTCCTTGAGCACGCCAGCGTGGCTGGAGGGGATCTCCATGGAAGCCTTGTCGGACTCCACGGTGATCAGCGACTGCTCGACCTTGATGGTGTCACCCACCTTGACCAGCACTTCGATCACGCCGACTTCGGCGAAGTCACCAATGTCGGGGACTTTGATTTCTGTCAATGCCATATTGAATGTCTCCCGTGGTTCTTAGGCGTACAGCGGGTTGATCTTGTCAGCCTGGATGCCGTACTTCTTGATAGCTTCGGCCACTGTGGTGGCGTTGATCTTGCCCTCGTCGGCCAGAGCACGCAGGGCGGCAACCACAATGTAGTGACGGTCCACCTCGAAGTGCTCGCGCAGCTTGGCGCGGAAGTCCGAGCGGCCGAAACCGTCGGTGCCCAGCACCTTGTAAGCGCGGTCCTTGGGGATGAAGGGGCGGATCTGCTCGGCATAGGCCTTCATGTAGTCGGTCGAGGCAACGACCGGGCCGGCGTGGCCCTGCAGCTGCTGCGTGACGAAGGGAACCTTGGCGGCTTCCAGCGGGTGCAGCATGTTGAAGCGCTCGGCGTCCTGGCCGTCGCGGGTCAGTTCGTTGAACGACGGGCAGCTCCACACGTCGGCGGCGATGCCCCAGTCGGCCAGCAGCAGTTCCTGGGCGAAGAAGGATTCACGCAAAATGGTGCCCGAGCCCAGCAGTTGCACGCGCAGACCGCTTTCGGGAACCTTCTGGCCGGGCTTGCACATGTACATGCCCTTGAGGATCTGCTGCTCCGTGCCGGGGATCAGGCCGGGCATGGCGTAGTTCTCGTTCAGCAGCGTGATGTAGTAGAAGATGTTTTCCTGCTCCTGCACCATGCGACGCAGGCCGTCCTGCATGATCACGGCCACTTCGTGGGCGAAGGTGGGGTCGTAGCTCACGCAGTTGGGGATGGTGTTGGCCAGGATGTGGCTGTGACCGTCTTCGTGCTGCAGGCCTTCGCCGTTCAGCGTGGTACGGCCCGAGGTGCCGCCCAGCAGGAAGCCCCGCGCTTGCAGGTCGCCGGCAGCCCATGCCAGGTCGCCGATGCGCTGGAAGCCGAACATCGAGTAGTACACGTAGAACGGGATCATGATCCGGTTCGAGGTGCTGTAGCTGGTGGCGGCGGCAATCCAGCTGGCCATGCCGCCGGCTTCGTTGATGCCTTCCTGCAGGATCTGGCCGGCCTTGTCTTCCTTGTAGTACATCACCTGGTCCTTGTCGACCGGGGTGTACTGCTGACCATGAGGGTTGTAGATGCCGATCTGACGGAACAGGCCTTCCATACCGAAGGTCCGGGCCTCGTCCACCAGGATGGGCACCACGCGGGGGCCGATTTCCTTGTCGCGCAGCAGCTGCGTCAGGAAGCGCACGTAGGCCTGGGTCGTCGAGATCTCGCGGCCTTCGGGCGTGGGGTCCAGCACGGCCTTGAAGGTGTCCAGCGCGGGAGCGGTGAACTTCTCGTCGGCCTTGGTGCGGCGGTGCGGCAGGTAACCGCCCAGAGCCTTGCGCCGCTCGTGCAGGTACTTCATTTCCGGGGTGTCGTCGGCCGGCTTGTAGAACGGCAGATCGGCCAGCTGGCTGTCCGGAATTGGAATGTTGAAGCGGTCGCGGAATTCGCGGATCGCGTCATCATTGAGCTTCTTGGTCTGGTGGACGTTGTTCTTGCCTTCGCCGACCTTGCCCATGCCGAAGCCCTTGACGGTCTTGACCAGCAGCACCGTGGGCTGGCCCTTGGCCGTGTTGGCTGCCTGGAAGGCAGCGTAGACCTTCTGTGCATCGTGGCCGCCGCGGCGCAGCGCCCAGATTTCGTCGTCGCTCATGTGCTCGACCATCTTCAGGGTACGAGGATCGCGGCCGAAGAAATTCTTGCGGACGTAGGCGCCGTCGTTGGCCTTGAAAGCCTGGTAGTCGCCGTCGTTGACGTCCATCATCAGCTTGCGCAGCGCACCGTCCTTGTCCTTGGCCAGCAGCTCGTCCCAGCCCTTGCCCCACAGCAGCTTGATGACGTTCCAGCCAGCGCCGCGGAATTCGCTTTCGAGCTCCTGGATGATCTTGCCGTTGCCGCGCACCGGGCCGTCCAGGCGCTGCAAGTTGCAGTTGATCACGAAGATCAGGTTGTCCAGGTTTTCACGGGTGGCCAGGCCGATCGCACCCAGCGATTCGACTTCGTCCATTTCGCCGTCGCCGCAGAACACCCAGACCTTGCGGTTTTCGGTGTTGGCAATGCCACGGGCGTGCAGGTACTTCAGGAAACGCGCCTGGTAGATGGCCATCAGCGGGCCCAGGCCCATGGACACCGTGGGGAACTGCCAGAAGTCGGGCATCAGCTTGGGGTGGGGGTAGCTGGACAGGCCCTTGCCATCCACTTCCTGGCGGAAGTTCAGCAGCTGCTCTTCGGAAATGCGGCCTTCCAGGAACGCGCGGGCGTAGATGCCCGGCGACACGTGGCCCTGGATATACAGGCAGTCGCCACCGTGGTTTTCGCTCTCGGCGTGCCAGAAGTGGTTGAAGCCGGCGCCGAACATGTTGGCCAGCGAGGCGAAGGAGCCGATGTGGCCACCCAGGTCACCACCTTCGGGGGGGTGAATGCGGTTGGCCTTGACCACCATGGCCATGGCGTTCCAGCGCATGTAGGCGCGCAGGCGCTGTTCGATCTCGAGGTTGCCGGGGCAGCGGGCCTCCTGGCTGGGCTCGATGGTGTTCACGTAGCCGGTGTTGGCCGAGAACGGCAGGTCCACGCTGTTCTGGCGCGCATGCTCGAGCAAGTCCTCGATCAGCTTGTGGGCGTATTCAGCGCCTTCGCGATCGATCACGGCCGAGAGGGCATCCATCCACTCACGCGATTCTTGTTGGTCCAGGCCGGCGGGCAAGCCAGCGCCTTGAGGGTCAGTCTGAGCTGTCATTTGAGGTGTCTCCTTCGAGAGAGGTAACTTCCGGGACCGAACCAGTGAGCGGCCGTACACGCTGTCGTGGCGGATTCCATGCAACGCTCGGTGCGGCACGGATCCAGTGGTACGACCCCGAAATTACCGGATCACTGTCTCGATAGCTGGCGAGTTTCGCATATTTTTTCATAATTTCAAATTATGCTTTTCCATTTCATAATTTGAAAAATTGCTGCAAATGCACACACAATGGGAGCAGCAAAAAGAGTCGCTTTGGCGACAAAAATACTCGGCAAAAACACTAGGGCTCTCCCATACACTGCAAAGATGCAAACGAGCAATTCCCGGACCGTGAGCGCATCCCAGCCTTCCGCCGAATCCATAGCTACACCTGTGCGCTGGTGGCGCAGCTGGTGGCGCAGCCTTTCGCCCACGCGCCAGGACCGCTTCGCGGCACTGGCGCCGCTGGCCTCCGTGCTGATGTTCATGGCAGCCATCATTGCCTCGTTCTGGTATTTGCGCACGGAAGAGGTGGACCGCGAGCAGGAGGCCTTGCGCCGCGACGTGGAATACGCCCAGCAGCGCGTGCGCCTGCGCCTGTTGGAGCGTCAGGAGCAGCTGATGCGCATGGCGCGCGATCTCGGCATCAAGGAACTGGGCAAATCCGATTTCGCCAGCCGCGCCGAAGCCTTGATCAGCCAGTATCCCGAGCTGCAATCCGTCACCTGGCTGGACGACAAGCGCCATGTGCTGGGCAACCAGGCGGCACCCACCGTCGCCACCGACCAGTTGCGCATGCCCGGCGAGACCCTGAACCAGGCCGACGCCGTGAACGCCTATCAGCAGGCGCGCGAAATGCTGCAGCCCATTTATGTGCAAAGCCAGATCCCTGACGGCGAGCCCGCCCCCCTGCTGCAGCTGCATATACCCATCAACAGCAACAACCGCTATGTGGGCGAGTTGCTGGGAGAGTTCTCCGTGGACAGCCTGCTGCGCTATGGAACGCCTACCGAGGTCTTGGCCCGCTACGCCATCACCATGCGCGACAGCCAAGGCCATATCCTGGCCGGCACCCCTCTCACCCTGCGCAAGAAGACGCCTGGCGATCTGCTGAACTTCCGCGCCATTGCCAATGCGTATGAGGTGCCGGTCTCGCCCGTGGGCAACTCGCTCATGCTGCGCGCCCAGGCCTACCGCACCTCGCTGGGCGTGGTCGGCAGCGGCCTGTTCTGGCTCGTCGGCACCCTGAGCGCGATGACAGCCTGGATGCTGCTGGCAACCTGGCGTCATACCCGCCGGCGCCAGCGTGCACAGGAAGCCCTGGTGGCCGAGACCAACTTCCGCCGCGCCATGGAAAACTCCGTGCTCACCGGCATGCGCGCCCTGGACCTGCAGGGCCGCATCACCTACGTGAACGCGGCCTTTTGCCAGATGACGGGCTGGAGCGAGCAGGAACTCGTGGGCCAGGTCCCGCCCTATTCCTACTGGCCGGACAACGATTACGACAATCTGCACTCGCAGCTGCGCGAGGAGCTGTCGGGCAAGACCATCGTGGGCGGTTTCCAGGTGCGCGTGAAACGCAAGAACGGCACGCTGTTCGACGCACGCCTGTATGTCTCGCCGCTGATCGACGCCCACGGCCAGCATACCGGCTGGATGTCCTCGATGACCGACATCACCGAGCCCAACCGCATCCGCGAGCAGCTTTCGGCATCCTACGAGCGCTTTACCATCGTGCTGGAGGCACTGGATGCTTCTGTTTCCGTAGCGCCCCTGGGCGGAGCCGAGCTGCTGTTTGCCAACAAGCTCTACCGCCAGTGGTTCGGCTCCCAGGCCGAAGGGCATCTGCAACTGGTGGCCAAGGCCGGCGTGCTGCCCGCGCGCCGCCAGTCCAGAAGCGACGACGAAGACGAGCTCATGGGCCTGCCCTCGGATTCGATTACCAGTGCGCGAAGCGAGAACGCCGAAATCTTCGTGCCCGACCTAGGCAAATGGCTGGAAGTGCGCTCGCGCTACCTGAGCTGGGTCGACGGGCGCCTGGCCCAGATGGTGATTGCCACCGATATCACCCAGCGCCGCCTGGCCGAGGACCAGGCCGCGCAGCAGGCCGAGAGGGCGCAGACCGCCAGCCGCCTGATCACCATGGGCGAGATGGCCTCCAGCGTGGCGCACGAACTCAACCAGCCGCTGACCGCCATCAGCAACTACAGCTCGGGCATGCTCTCGCGCCTGGAAAAAGGGACGCTGACCGAAGAGCAGATGAAGTTCGCGCTCGAAAAAACGGCCCACCAGGCCCAGCGCGCAGGCCAGATCATCCAGCGCATCCGCTCCTTCGTGAAGAAGAGCGAGCCCAACCGGACCTTGGCCCAGGTCAGCGAAATGGTCAGCGAAGCCGTGGAGCTGGCAGGCATCGAACTGCGCCGGCGCAGCGTGCAGCTGTCCACCCATGTCGCGGAGCGGCTGCCGCCCGTGATGGCCGACACCATTCTGATCGAACAGGTGCTGATCAACCTGATGAAGAACAGCGCCGAGTCCATCGACCATTCCGGCCGGCCCCCAGGCCAGCGCAGCGTGGAGCTGCGCGTGCGCCCGCAGCTGTTCGAGAACCTCAAGGGCGTGGAATTCACCGTCGAAGACACCGGCAAGGGCCTGCCGCCCGAAGTGCTGGAACACCTCTTCGAGGCTTTCTTCTCGACCAAGTCCGAAGGCATGGGCATAGGCCTGAACCTGTGCCGCTCCATCGTGGAGTCCCACCAGGGAAGAATGCGTGCCGAGAACCTCTACAATGGCCCCGAGGTCACAGGCTGCCGTTTTTCCTTCTGGCTGCCTCTGGCAACCATGGTGGAGACGACAACACTCACCACGTCAACCGAATCCATACCGAGGACGATTGCATGAGTTTGATTCCAAAAAAAGGCACTGTGTACGTAGTTGATGACGATGAAGCGGTTCGTGATTCGTTGCAATGGCTGCTCGAAGGCAAGGACTACCGGGTCCGCTGCTTCGACTCCGCAGAAACCTTTCTCTCGCGTTATGACCCCCGCGAAGTCGCCTGCCTGATCGTGGACATCCGCATGGGCGGCATGACCGGTCTTGAGCTGCAGGACCGCCTGATGGAACGCAAATCCCCTCTGCCCATCGTGTTCATCACCGGCCATGGCGATGTGCCCATGGCCGTGAACACCATGAAGAAAGGCGCCCTGGACTTCATCCAGAAGCCTTTCAACGAGGAAGAGCTGGTGGGCCTGGTGGAGCGCATGCTGGACCATGCGCGCGAAGCCTTCGCCGGCCACCAGCAGGCCGCCAACCGCGACGCACTGCTGGCAAAGCTCACGGGGCGCGAAGCCCAGGTGCTGGAACGCATCGTGGCCGGCCGCCTGAACAAGCAGATCGCCGACGACCTGGGCATCAGCATCAAGACCGTGGAAGCGCACCGCGCCAACATCATGGAAAAGCTCAACGCCAACACCGTGGCAGATCTGCTCAAGATCGCCCTGGGCCAGGGCCAGACCGCGGCGGCGGCCAAGGCGGCAACCACTCACTAGACACCGGGCCGATTCCGGACGGCCGATCCCGGCTTCCGGATCGGCAGGATAATCAGGACGAGCATCAACAAAGCTTTTGTGCTTTCAGACAAGTCCACTCCCATTCTGATAGCTGCTAGCGCTTGTGCATCAAGGGCTAGCAGCATTTTTTATTGGTAATCCAAGCATGACAGCCCAACTCATCGACGGCAAAGCCCTCTCCGAACAACTGCGCAAAGAAGTCGCCACGCGCGCTGCGGCGCTGAAAGCCAAGGGCGCCACGCCCGGCCTGGCCGTGATCCTCGTTGGCGACAACCAGGCATCCCAGGTCTACGTGCGCAACAAGGTCAAGGCCTGCGAGGACGTGGGCTTCCATTCGGTGCTGGAGAAATACGATGCCGCCATGACCGAAGCCGAGCTGCTGGCCCGCGTCGAGGCCCTGAACAACGACCCCGCCATCCACGGCATCCTGGTGCAGCTGCCCCTGCCCAAGCACATCGACGACCACAAGGTCATCGAGACCATCTCGCCGGCCAAGGACGTGGACGGCTTCCACGTGGCCAGCGCCGGCGCGCTGATGGTGGGAGAAGTCGGCTTCAAGGCCTGCACGCCCTATGGCTGCATGAAGATGCTGGAGTCCATCGGCATGAAAGACCTGCGCGGCAAGCACGCCGTGGTCATCGGCCGCTCCAACATCGTAGGCAAGCCCATGGCCATGATGCTGTTGGCCGCCAACGCCACCGTCACCATCACTCACAGCGGCACCGCCGATCTGGCCGCCATGACGCGCCAGGCAGACATCGTGGTGGCCGCCGTGGGCAAGGTCAACGTGCTGACCGCGGACATGGTCAAACCCGGTGCCGTGGTCATCGACGTGGGCATGAATCGCAACGCCGAGGGCAAGCTCTGCGGCGACGTCGACTTCGAAGGCGTCAAGCAGGTGGCGGGCTATATCACCCCCGTACCCGGCGGCGTCGGCCCCATGACCATCACCATGCTGCTGGTCAACACCATGGAATCTGCCGAGCGCGTGACTCAATAACCCCCTGAGCGGCCTTGCCGCTTCCCCCAAGGGGGACGACACCCTCGCTGCAGGGCGACCTTTGCCCGGTGTCACTGGCCAAGGCTGGCTCCAGTTTGCTGCTCAGCTTTCATCAGGTTGACACCTGGATAGCAAAAGCCCCAAAAACACCCGCTACAAGCTTGATTTTTTCGCCCTTGCCGGCACCTACGACAGCATGAGCAATCCACTCCTCGAATCCTCCGACCTGCCCCTGTTCGACCGCATCACGCCGGCGGACGTGGGTCCTGCCATCGACACCTTGCTGGCACGCGCCGGCGAGGCGCTGGAGACCGTCACGGCACCCGACTTCCCCGCGCAATGGGAAACCATCTCTGCCGTCCTGGATGTCGCCACCGAGAAGCTGGGCACGGCCTGGGCGACCGTCAACCACCTCAACAGCGTGGCCGACACGCCCGAACTGCGCGCGGTCTACAACCAGGCCCTGCCCAAGGTCACGGAGTTCTGGACCAAGCTGGGCGCCGACGAACGCCTGTATGCCAAGTACAAGGCCATCGCCCCCGCCAGCCTGAACCAGGAACAGCGCGCAGCCTGGGAGCATGCCATGCGCGGCTTCGTGCTGTCGGGCGCCGAACTGCAGGGTGCAGCCAAGGAGCGCTTTGCGCAGATCCAGGCCCGTTCCGCCGAGCTGGTACAGAAATTCAGCGAGAACGCGCTCGATGCCACCGATGCCTTTGCCTACTACGCCACCGCCGAGGAGCTCGACGGCGTGCCCACCGACGTGCAGCAGGCCGCCCGCGCAGCGGCCGAAGCCGACGGCCAGCAAGGCTTCAAGCTCACGCTCAAGATGCCTTGCTACCTGCCCGTGATGCAGTTCGCCAGGAGCAGCGCGCTGCGCGAGAAGCTCTACCGGGCCTATGTGACCCGCGCTTCCGACCAGGCCGAGGGCGACGCCAGGCGCTTCGACAACACCGAGGTGATGAAGGAAATCCTGGCGCTGCGCAAGGAAGAAGCCCAGTTGCTGGGCTATGCCAGCTTCGGCGAAGTGTCGGTGGTGCCCAAGATGGCCGACTCGCCCAAGCAGGTCGTCGACTTCCTGCGCGACCTGGCGCGCCGCGCCCGCCCCTATGCAGAAAAGGACGTTACCGATCTGCGTGCCTTCGCCAAGAAGGAACTGGGCATTGCCGACCCTCAGCCCTGGGACTGGGCCTTCATCAGCGAAAAGCTCAAGGAAGCCCGCTACTCCTTCAGCGAGCAGGAGCTCAAGCAATATTTCCCGGCACCCAAGGTGCTGGCCGGCCTGTTCAAGATCGTCGAGACCCTGTTTGAGGTCAGCATCCGCCGTGATGAGGCGCCGGTCTGGAATCCCGGCGTGGAGTTCTACCGCATCGAACGCACGCACCCGGAGGGTGCCCACAAGGGCACGCAGCTGGTGGGCCAGTTCTACCTGGACCCCGCCGCCCGCAAGGGCAAGCGCGGCGGCGCCTGGATGGACGACGTGCGCACGCGCTGGCTGCGCCCCGACAGCCATCAGCTGCAAACCCCGGTCGCCCACCTGGTCTGCAATTTTGCGGCCGGCGTGGACGGCAAACCGCCGCTGCTCACGCACGACGACGTGATCACGCTGTTCCACGAGACCGGCCACGGCTTGCACCACCTGCTCACCCAGGTCAGCGAGCGCGACGTCTCGGGCATTGCCGGCGTGGAATGGGACGCGGTGGAGCTGCCCAGCCAGTTCATGGAGAACTTTTGCTGGGAATGGGACGTGCTCAAGCACATGACCGCCCATCTGGACACGGGCGAAGCGCTGCCGCGCGCGCTCTACGACAAGATGATCGCCGCCAAGAACTTCCAGTCCGGCATGCAGACGCTGCGCCAGATCGAGTTCGCGCTGTTCGACATGCTGCTGCACACCGAACACAACCCGGCTCAGGATTTCATGCCCCTGCTGGCCCAGGTCCGCTCGGAAGTCGCCGTGTTGCCCACTACCGCCTACAACCGCATGGCGCACACCTTCAGCCATATCTTTGCGGGCGGCTATGCCGCCGGCTACTACAGCTACAAATGGGCCGAAGTGCTCTCTGCCGACGCCTACGCGGCCTTCGAGGAAACCGCCCTGCCCGACGGTTCGCCCAACCCCGAGACCGGCCGCAAGTACCGCCAGTCCATCCTGGAAGCCGGCGGCAGCCGTCCGGCCATGGAGTCGTTCAAGGCCTTCCGCGGCCGCGAACCCCAACTGGATGCGCTGCTGCGCCACCAGGGCATGGCCCAGGGCTGAGCCCAGGACTCTCTGCAAAAGGCGCCTGTTGCGGCGCCTTTTCTCTGCCCGCACGGCAAGCGGCTGCGCTAAGCTAGGCCAAACACCTCCCGCATCCTCGACATCCGCCCGCCCATGCCACAGACCGCCCTCTTTGCTCCAGCCTCTCATCTCCAGGCCGCCAGGCTCCGACACGGCAGCAATCTGCGGCGGGTTTTCATGATCATGGCCGGCTTGGGTCTGTCAGCAGCCCAGGCCCAGGGAATCTACAAAAACGTGGGCCCCGATGGGCGCGTCACATTTTCCGACCGCCCCGCCGCCCATGCCAGCCAGCGCTCCGCCTCGGTCATGGAGACGCCCGCAACGCCGGCTTCGGCATCGGGCGCCAATGCCCAACTGCCCTACACGCTGCGCCAGACCGCCAACCGCTATCCGGTCGTCCTGTATGCCGCCAAGGACTGCCAGCCTTGCGACGACGCACGCCGTTTCCTGCAGATGCGCGGCATCCCCTATGCGGAGCGCCTGGTGGACTCCGCCGCGGATCAGTCCGCCTTGCAAAAGCTGAGCGGCCGCAGCAGCCTTCCGTTTGCCACCATCGGGCAACAGCATCTGCACGGCTTCGCCGAGGGCAGTTGGAGTGAATATCTGGCGGCCGCCGGCTATCCCGCACAATCTCAGCTCCCGGCCAATTACAGGCCGGCGCCGCCCACGCCGCTGACAAAGCCCGCCCCCGCAGCGCCAGCGCCTGAAAAGAACGCTGCCAAGGAGGCAGCAACAGCGCCGCCCGCATCCAGCCCGCCCCCAGGCGCTCCAACCCCGGACAATCCGGCCGGCCTGCGCTTTTAAGCGCACCGTCCGCTCGATGAGACCTGCGGCTTCGGGTTCGCGGAGCTTGAAAGATGGGCGGCTTTTCGCGCTATGCTGCCGACCTCCATGCCCCAGACCCTCCGTACCGCAGTCCATAGCGATCTCGTCATCAAGAAAAGCCGCTTCATAGGCTGCGTGCAGCCGATGAGCGATCGCGCCAGTGCCCAGGCCGTGGTCGAGCAATTGCGGCGTGCGCATCCCGGCGCAGCCCATGTCTGCTGGGCTTTGCTGGCGGGCGGCCAATCGGCTGCCGTGGACGATGGAGAACCCAGCGGAACGGCGGGCCGCCCCATGCTGGATGTGCTTCGCCATCAGGACCTGGAAGGCGTTCTGGCAACCGTGGTGCGATACTTCGGCGGCGTCAAGCTGGGCGCCGGAGGCCTGGTGCGCGCCTACACAGACGCCGTGGCCCAGGCTCTGACGCAGGCCGAAAAAGTGGCCATCCAGCGCATGTGCACCTTGCGCTGTGCAGCACCCTACGCCTTGGAAGGCATGGTTCGCCGCCAGATCGAAGCCTCTGGGGCCGAGCTCGTCAGCGTGGAGCATGGCAGCCTGGTCGTCATGCAGATACAACTGCCCGAACCGCAAACCGCCGCGTTTGTGGACACGCTCAATGAAAACGGCCAGGGCCGCATAGGCTGGCTGGATTGATGCGTTCCAAGGCCCAACGGCTCCTGTAGAGCCATGCCCCAGCCTAGGAAAAAATTCACGCGCTCTCGGCGACGCAAGAGCACCGGCGCTTTGTTTCGCGCTCCCGCCCGCGCTTTACCTGCTGATCTGCGGCACAGGCAGCCCTTCGCAGGCACTCCAGACGCACATCCCGCCCAGCCGATTCCGTAATCAGTCGGCCAGTGCAGTAGTGCATATGCGCCAGCGCAACAAGACCCGTGTTCCGCCCCCTTGCCTGGGATGGATATGCAGGTCGCCGCCGACATCGCCCATGCGGTGGAACATATTGGATACCCCCTGGCCGGATTTCGAAGCATCGGCCAGTGTCGAATGGAGATCAAAGCCCATGCCGTTGTCCTCTATGCACAGGCCCCAGTCCCAGCCGAGACCCTGAAGATCGTGTTTTCCGTAAGGTTCAAGCGTGATCCGGATTTCCGTGGCGCGAGCATGCGCCATGGCGTTGCTGACACTTTCCTGGACGACGGCCAGAATTTGATGCGCAATCTTTCCGGAGGGCAAAGGAACGCTTGAACATGAGCCGACGCCAAGCTCCGGGTCGCTCACGCTCCAGCGCAATGCAATCCCCTTGCGCCGCATGACGGGCTCCAGCCTATGGCGCAACTTGGCCAGGCCCATGGCCAGGCTGTCTTCCTGGGTCTCCATCGAATCCACAATGAGTCTCAAATCCAGCAGGGACTGCTCAAGAACTTCTTTCGCCAGCTTGCCGCTGGCCTGGTCATGCGTATCTATCAATGACATCGCCTGAACCAGTTGGTGGCCGAGCGTGTCATGCAAGTCTGAAGCAATACGCTTCCTCTCGGCCAGGATCTCCCGGGACGCACCCATGGCCGATTGCAATTTCAATCGAATATGATGATAAATCCGTGGAATATAGCCTGACACTATTAGCAGACCACAAAATGCAGCGGCCAAGCTGATAATTTTCAGCCAAGTTCCGTCTCTCCAGGACGGGCTGACGCACCATATTATCAAAACCACTATCTGAAATATAATGCACCCAATACGCCAGACCAAGCTGCGAATAGATTCCATGATAACCTCTTGCTGGAAGGCAATAGGCCCTCCATTTATTTTTTTCGAGGTTTAAAAGGATTAAATCCAGCCTCGCAACGAGGCCGCGCGAACCGCTTGCGCTCGCGTATGCGTTTGCAGCTTGCGATAAATATTCTTGATATGCGTATTTACTGTCAGCGCGCTGATTTCCAGAAAGCTGGCAACCTCCGGACTTGTGTAACCACAAGCAATCATCTTGAGGATTTCACATTCCCTCACGGAAAGCTGATCGTCCTGCAGCGGGCCATCGGAAACCGACAGCTTGACAGGTGTCTTGCCCAGGCGGGCCAGCAACTTCTTGGCAAGCACGGGGGTGATGGATGCGCCACCGTTGGCAACCTGCAAAACAGCCTGTGGATAGTCGTCGAACCAGGAGTTCTTGAGCAGATAGCCGACAGCCCCCAGCTCAAACGCCTGCATTACCTTGTCATCGCGTTCCGTCACGGACACCACGATGGCCAGAACGTGCGGATAGATGTTGCGCGTGAACTCCAGCAGCTCCAGCCCTTCGCCGTCACCCAGGTTCAAGTCGACAAGCAGCACATCGAATTCCTGCTGGCGGATGTTCTTGCGCGCCTCCCTCAAGTTGCCGGCCTGGCCGACCAGCAGCGTACGGGAATCCGCCATCAACCCCTGGACGATCACTCTTCTGACATGGCTGTCGTCATCCACCACAAAGACGCGCACCGGTTTGCCTTCCTGGCCCACCAGATCATTGGGCCATAAACGCGCGCTCGAAGGCTGCGGGCGGATTGCCTCAAACACGGCAGCGGTTTGCACGGCACTAGGTATGACGGTAGGTATGACGGACATGTGGCCTCCCTGACAGGAAAATGCTTCGTCGTTATCTATCAAGCTAAAGTCAAACCAAGAAAAAATCTATGACAATTGTTAAAAATTTCAACCCGGTTGCCAAATTTACATAAATTCACAATGAATTGGGGTATCGTTATTAGCTTGGCCATAAAGGCCGAGGCCGGCTCTCCGGCTTGCGCCAAGCTTCCAATCCCGCGCCGGATGGATGCCCGAGCCGCCCTGCTTCAGCCAGCTTTCCCGATGTTCTTGCCCTACGCTTATACCGGCTGAAATGCCCTTCATGAGCGAAGAGGACCACAGGCGGGGACATCGAGGTCGCTTGCAAAACGTGCTGAAGCACCCGCCGCCTGCGCAGGCCCTGAGAGGCATGCCACCGGCCACCCTTCTCGACGCCCTAGACATCCGCAGCATCATGCGTCTGGCGGCGGTTTCATGCGCCCGCCCAAAAAAAACACAAAAGCGCGTTTATTTACAATTGATTTCAATCACCCTTTCCTGATTAAAACCAGAAATAAAGATAGCAACCACCGCATCAGCACAAAGGGGCTTAATATTTTTTGACAATTTATAAGCTCACCAGGAATACGTCGCCAAATACGGTATTTAGATTTTTGTTGTCTCTGTTGAAACTGGCACCAACCAAAAGCAGTCCTGAAAATTTTCTTTAAGCCTTTCAGGATTGCCGGCGGTTAAATTTGGATCGTCCTGCTCATTGGGTGCAAACGGTCTGCCACTTCACCTTTCCCAATAATCCGGGAATTTGATTTTCAAAGGGACTATCATGAAAAAATCTCTGATCGCTATGGCCGTCATTGCTTTGGCTGGTGTGGCTTCGGCCGCTGTCAGTAGTTCCAGCATCGCTGCCACGACGACATCCACGAACTCGTCTTCAGCCACTCTGTCCACCGCAGCCAGTTCCGGCAACGGTAGCGCCCTGAGCCTCAACAGCGCGACCTCCAGTGCCGGTGCAACGGCCAATGCTGGTGGCGCTGCCGTGGCAGGTCCCGGTACTGCTGTGGGAAGCGCCGGAGTAAGCGGCACCGCAACGACATCGGGTACGGTGAGCAGCTTGGCAGCGACATCCGGCAACGGTGCTGCATACGGCGGAGCAGTTACCAACTCGACCGCAAACTCCGGCGCAACTGCCGGCTATAGCGCAGGTGGTCCCGGCGCTTCGGTGAACGGTAGCGCAACCGGCGGAGCCACATCCCATACCAACAACCTTGCAATCACCGCAGCCGGCCCTGGCGGCGGCATCGCAACGGTCAATAACACCTCCGGCACCACGTCGGGCTACGGCGCAACCTCGACAGCTATCTCGGGCCCTGGTGGCACCTGGACGAACACCACATCAGGGGCCGGCTCCGTTGGCAGCAGCGTGTTCCAGAATACTGGTGTAGCTGGTAATGCGGCGGCCTTCTCCAACGGCGGAGGCACTTCGGGCTCGGCCGGCGCCGGTTCGATCGCCAACGCTTTCTAAGACACGTTACCACGCAGTTGCGCTCATCCCTGAGTCTGCCAACAAGGCTGGACTCAGGGAACAAGGAGAAAATCATGAAAGCGTTAATAGGTTTGCTGGGGCTTTGCATGTCCTTGAGCGGCTTTGCGCAAACTGCCAATAACAGCTCCCAAAGTTCAACTAGCACTTCTGCAGTAGGCAACCAACAAGCCATCACCTTCGTCACGCCGCCAGAAACCAGGTCCAGGCAATCCGTCGACAGCCGCTCGGATCAGAACATCAACACGACGGTCAGTGGAACCTCCAAGAACGTTGTCGAGTACACGGGCAGCTACACCATGAAGAATGTGCCCAGCGTGAATGGCCCCAATCTGACGACCAGCAACGATACCTGCATGGGCAGCAGCAGCGGCAGCGCCAACGGTGCGGGATTTGGCGTGAGCTTCGGCAGCACCTGGACCGATGAGCATTGCAAGCGCCTCAAGATGAGCCGGGAACTCTGGAACAAGGGAATGAAAGCTGCATCGCTGGCCATGGATTGCATGGATCCATCGGCGCGGGTCGCGCTCGAAATCACGGGGACCAGGTGCCCCCAGTCCATGACCCTTGAAGAGCGGCGTACCAACTACGGAGCCGAGGCCTCGGGCGAAGGGGCGCAAGCGGCCATGGTTTCGTCGGCACCGCTCTCGGGTGCGCAGGCCTCTCCAGTGAGTTCAGGTGCAAATCACGTTACCTCGGTCATGGACGACCCGAGCACAGCAAGCATCTACAACCATTGACCAGCCGGCCTATTTGCTCATGCGGAGGCCACCATGCCCAAATCCCTAGTCTATTTGCTGGCCGCAGCCTGCTGCTCCCCTGCCTGGTCGGTGGTGGCGGTGTCGTCGGCAGTCACCAACACCCCTTTCACCATCGACCGCAAGCTGCTCGGCAGCGGTCAACAGAGTGCGCCAGGGGAAGAAATTGCCCAGCCGGTTGGCGGCTACGGCGTCTGGCACGTCCCCCAATACCTGCCCGGCTATCCCACCTCGGCCACCATCTGGCCAAGAGCGGTGGTCGTCAAGTGCAAGAACAAGCGCTGCGAAGGCTACGTCATCACCCCGCAAATGGGCCCCGGCGAATATCTGTTCTTCATTCCCTCGGAGGAGGGTAATTAAGCTTCAAACAGCCACCCCGGGCCACTCCAGGACTCGGTATTGGCTGCAAGGTCGCTTCGCCAGGACTTCAGGGGTTTAGCCACGTTAGCCACGCGCTCTCGCTGCCCATAGCCAACATCAGCAACCGCGATCGGGAATGCAGTTGCGCGAATCCCAGCGTCCATCCGGGCCGTAGCCGTCGCCCGTGCGCTCGCCAGGGCCCGGCCTTTGGCCCTGTTCGCTGCCTTGATTCCTATCACCCCGATCCTGATCCGGCTCTCCACGACCCGCCGGGGGCACGATGCAGCCTCCCAGTGACAGCACGACTGCCGCCAAAGCCAGAAGCGGTTTCATGGCAATCCTTTCATAGTGCTTTCTCAGTCTAAACACCTCGCTGCACCGGGTTGTAAGCCGATGTACGGCAGCTCGATGAGGCAGGACCTGGGTGTTCCTATTCCCGATCTTGCTTGATGCCCAGCTTAATACTGTATAAAATAACAGTGTCAAGATTCCACTGAATTCCTCAAGCGCCAACTGCCGCAAGCCAAGGAGCAAGCCCCCATGAAAACCTGCCTCGTCACCATCGATCGCCTGCGGTATACGGGTTTGTTCCGCTCCAGCGTCATGGCCGTGCTCGACGCCATGTGCCGCTACCCCGACGCGCGCGCCATCAGCGTGCGGGTGGTGCCGTGAGCACGGCCTGCGCTGGCAATGTCCGCTGCAATCTGCGGCTTGCCGCAGCGTGGCTGGTCGTGGCCAGCACGGCTTTGCTGCTCGCATGGACCTGGCTGCAGGCCATTGCATTGTGATGGAGACGGCTTCATGGATCGACCATTCCCCCGTGCCGGGCGCAAGCCTACGCTGCCCAGCCAGGGCGGACTGCTGGGCCGCAGCTTTGTCTATCGCTCGGCCAGCAAGACCGATGTGCGCCTGACCTGGGCGCAAGCCAAGGCCGGGCAAAACCCTGCGCTCGAACCGGAGCGCTGCGGCAATCGCCCCGAGGGGCTGGGCAAAATGGCTGCAGATGCATGAAAAGGCCCGAAGCAGCCGCAAAGCCTCGGGAGCCGGCCTTCCAGAAACAACCAAAGGCCCGGCAGGCCTTTGTTCTGATGCAGCAATCTGGAGCGGGCGATGGGAATCGAACCCACGTCATGAGCTTGGGAAGCTCAGGTCCTACCATTGAACGACGCCCGCCTGAGACATGTACCTGCATGGCAGGCCGCATGAAGAAGATGCCGCCACTCTACCGGCTTCACCGGGCAGCGACGAGCCGCTATCGTACCTCAAGCCAATGGCGCGCGTGGCCGATTTTCCAGGATTCTTGTGCTTCGGCATTGCCCATGCCAAGTAAGCGGCCGGCGGCAGCACCATGTCATAGGACAAATTGTCCTAGGCGCGCCCTCGCTGTATTAGGGGCACTGCAAACACTGGGGGCCTTGCCGGAAACCACATAGGTAAAATTGTTCTGGATCAAGCATCTCACCTCTTTTTTCTGCTCGCGCCGTCCGTCTCTGCCTGCCGATAAGGCTTGGCTGGACCTGGCAGCTGTGCATTCAGGCAGAGTTGAACCAAGCGGGTTGCGTTGGTCGCTGTTTCACTCTCCTGCCACCACTTCAGACCGCTACAGACGGCCATCTTCGTCCATCATGCCCAGTCTCCCCCGCGCCACCCCCTCTGCCGCCCGATGCCGGATTGCGTCAGGCGTCGGCGCCGATGCAGACAAGGTCGGAGCCTTCCCTGCGGAGCCGGCATGACGCAGACCGCGCTCTACAACCTGGCCCCGGTGCTGGAGCTGATGTTCCTGGGCCTGCTGCTGGCTCTGGGGCCGCTGGCCTGGGTTGGGTGGCGCAACCATGGCCGCGGATCCCATGCCAAGCTGCAAGCCCTGTGCGTGCTCACGCTGTTTCTCACATTCGACCTGGTCCTGTTCGGCGCCTTCACACGGCTGACGGATTCCGGCCTCGGTTGCCCCGACTGGCCCGGCTGCTACGGCAGCTCCAGCCCCATCGGCGCGCAGTTGCAGATTTCCGAAGCCCAGGCCGCGATGCCCACGGGGCCGGTGACACATGGCAAGGCCTGGGTGGAGATGGTTCACCGCTATCTGGCCACGACGGTCGGCGTGCTCATCATTGCAATCACGGTGCTGTCCTGGCTGGCGGCCAAACGGGCGCGGCGCCAAGGCCGCCCACTCCCGGCCGGCTCCCTCAGCCCCTGGTGGCCGACCGCCGCCTTGGTCTGGGTCTGCGTACAAGGCGCCTTTGGCGCGCTCACGGTCACCATGAAGCTGTTCCCGGCCATCGTGACGCTGCACCTGCTCGGCGGCACGGGCCTGCTGGCCCTGCTGTGCATTCCCGCTTCGGCACTGAGCCTGCAGGCTGCCGGCCGGGCCCGGGCGGCGATTTCCAGCAAGCTGCGCCGGGCGCTGTGGCTTGCGCTGATCCTGCTGGTGGCCCAGGTGTCGCTGGGCGGCTGGGTCAGCACCAATTACGCCGTGCTGGCCTGTACCACCTTCCCGACCTGCCAGGGCAGTTGGTGGCCGGCTATGGACTTTGCCCAGGCGCTGCAGATCTGGCGCCCGCTGGGCCTGCTGTCCGACGGCAACCCCATCAGCTTCGAGGCGCTGACAGCCATCCATTATCTGCACCGCATGGCCGCCTATGTGGTGATCGTGGTGCTGGCCAGCCTGTGGGCGGTGCTGCGCCATGCGCCGGCGCTGGCCGCACAGCGCCGCCTGCTGGGCGGATTCCTGGTCTTGCAGGTGCTGACCGGCCTGTCCAACGTGGTACTGGACTGGCCCCTGGTGGCCGCCGTGCTGCACACGGGCGGCGCCGCCGCCCTGGTGACCATTGTGGTCTGGTGCCTGGCCGTCACGCAGTCCAAGGCCGAAGCCGCCATAGAAGAAACCAGGGCTGGCGCAAACAAGGATGCGTTGACAGCGCTTCCCGAAGGTAAACGTCTTGCCCAGGCCGAGCTGGCGCAAGCCGTGGAGTGTTTACATGAGTAGTAGCGACGTTTTTTCCGATGGCCATGCTTCGCGCTGGAGCCAGTTCTATGCACTGACCAAGCCGCGCGTGGTGCAGCTGATCGTGTTCTGCGCCCTGATCGGCATGGTGCTGTCCGTTCCCGGCTGGCCCAGCGGCACCCAGTGGCTGCACATGGCCCAGGCCTGCCTGGGCATCTGGCTGGTGGCCGCCGCGGCCGCGGCCTTCAACTGCCTGGTGGAGCGCCATATCGACGCCCGCATGAAACGCACGGCCTGGCGCCCCACGGCGCGCGGCGAGCTGTCCAGCCAGCAGGCCCTGGCCTTTTCGGCCATTCTGTGCACGGCAGGCGCCGCCGTGCTGCTGGCCTGCACCAATGCGCTGACCATGTGGCTGACGCTGGCCACTTTCGTGGGCTATGCGGTGATCTACACCGTGGTGCTCAAGCCCGCCACACCGCAGAACATCGTGATCGGCGGCGCATCGGGCGCCATGCCGCCCGTGCTGGGCTGGGCCGCAATGACCGGCGACGTCGGTCCCGAAGCGCTGATCCTGTTCCTCATCATCTTCCTGTGGACCCCGCCGCACTTCTGGGCCCTGGCCCTGTATCGCGTGGACGACTACCGCAAGTCCGGCCTGCCCATGCTGCCCGTGACCCATGGCAGCGAATACACGCGGCTGCAGATTCTGCTGTACACGCTGGTGCTGTTCGCGGCCTGTCTGCTGCCCTTCATGTACGGCATGAGCTCCTGGCTGTATCTGGCAGCGGCCGTGGTGCTGGGCGCAGGCTTTTGCGGCTACGCGATCGCGCTGTGGCGCAATTATTCGGACGAGCTCTCGCGCCGCACCTTCCGCTTTTCGCTGATCCACCTGAGCCTGCTGTTTGCCGCCCTGCTGGTGGACCACTACATCTGGCTGGGCTGACAGCTCAGCTTTCGATAACGCGGCAATCCCCGCCAGCATCCTGCCGCCGCCAGCCGGGCAGCAGCGCACGCACCTGGGCACGGCCAAAGCGTTCGTCGATCAGGAACAACCACACTCCCTGTCTTCCTCGATGCGTATCACGCGCCCGACGGCCTGCAACAGTTCGCCCAGCCCCGGGTACAGATAGGCCTAGCAAGCCGCTTTGACCGGCTCCCGCAAAGGCTGCTCCTCTAGGACACCTGGGCTTTCTGCAGTGCGGCCGGCTTCTGCCAGCCCCCGCCCAGGGCCTGGTACAGCGTCACGGCGTTCTGTAGCTGGGCCTCGCGCAGCTTGATGACGTCCTGTTGCACGGCGTATAGGTTGCGCTGGGCATCGAGCTCTTCGAGGTAACTGGCATAGCCGGCCTCGTAGCGGTCCTTGGCAAAGCCCAGCGTGCGCTCCAGCACGGCTTCGCGCTGGCTCGCATGTTCCCACTGGGCCTGCAGGCGCTGGGCCGATAACAGCGCGCCCTCCACATCGGCAAAGGCCTTGATCACCGCGCCGCGATAGGCATAGGCGGCCTGGTCGCGCTGGGCCGAGGCCGCGTCGAACTGGCCCTGCAGCCGTCCGCCGCTGAACAGCGGCGCCAGAATGCTGCCGCCCACGGACCAGACCGTGGCCGGGTGGTAGTCCAGCGCATTGATGAGCAGGCTGCCCACGCTGGCGCTCAAGGTGACCTGGGGCAGAAAGGCCGCGCGCTGGGCGGCGAGGTTGCTGTCGCTGGCCGCCAGCTGCAGCTGGGCGCGGGCAATGTCGGGCCGGCGCTCCAGCAGGGCCGAGGGCATGCCGGCGGATGGAACGGCCGGCAGCGCCACGGCATCGAAACCGCCCTGGCCCAGGGTGTCACGCATCAGCGCCTGGGCCGCTTCGTCGCCCGTGCCGCCGGCCAGCTGCAGCAGGCTCAGGCTTTGGCGTTCCAGCGCCAGCGACAGCTGCTCCACGGCCTGCTGCACGCTCTGCAGCTCGGCCAGGGCCTGGCTTTGCTGCAGTTGGGAGATGTAGCCCACGCGCACCTGGTCGTCGGCCAGGCGCACGGCATCCTCACGCGAGCGCACGGTGCTTTGCGCCGCCGTCAGCTGGGCCTGCAGCGAGCGCAGCGTGATATAGGCCTGGGCCGTGGTGGCGGCCACTGCGAGGCTCACCGCATCGCGGTCGGCCTGCGTGGCCTGCAGGCGCAGGTCGGCCGCGTTGCGCAGCTGGCCCAGGCGGTTCCACAGATCGATCTCCCAGCTGGCCTGCAGCCCGGGCTGGATGGAGCGCGTATGCGTGAGGCCGCGTGCGCCCAGGCTGCGCCCCGCGGACAGCGGTGCCGTGGCCGAGGCCTGGGGCAAGGTGGCCGAGCCTGCCAGCTCCAGATTGGCCCGCGCTTCGTCCACGCGCGACATGGCGGCCAGCACATCGTTGTTGCGCTCGGCGGCCAGGCCCACCCAGCGGTCGAGCAGCGGATCGCCGAAGGCCTGCCACCAGGCGGCCTGCACAGCCTGCTGCCCCTGGCCGGCCGGCCAGGCGGACGGTATGGCGGGCGCAGCCTTGCCCGGGGCCTCGGTGATGGCGGGCACGCTGCAGGCGCTCAGCACACCGCAGGCCGCCAGGCTGGCAGCCAGGGCCTTGAGAGTCGTCGCGCGGCTCATGGCTTGGCCTTTTCCTGGTTTCGAGTATTTTCGGCCTCAACCTCTTGCTGACCCTGCGTAGCCTGCTCCTTTTTTTGCGCGGTATCGAGGCGCACGACCACCGACATGCCGGGGCGCAGGCGCGCCGCCAGCGGCTGGCCTTCGTCAACGGAAATCTTCACGGGCAGGCGCTGCACGACCTTGGTGAAGTTGCCCGTGGCGTTGTCTGGCTTGAGCACGCTGAACTCCGAGCCCGTGGCCGGCGCAATCTCCAGCACATGGCCCTGGAGGCGCGCGCCGCCCAGCGCATCCACGCTGAAGCTCACGGCCTGGCCCAGCTCCACATGGGCGGTCTGGGTTTCCTTGAAGTTGGCCATCACCCAGAACGGCGGCGGCACCACGTACATGAGCTGGGTGCCGGCGGCCACGTACTGTCCCTTGCGCACCGAGACCTCGCTGACCTGGCCGCTGCTGGGCGCGTGGATCACGGTGTTGTCCAGATTGATCTGGGCCTGGCGCAGCTGGGCTTCGGCCATCTGCACCTGGGCCTTGAGCGAGTCGCGGCCCACGGTGGTGGCCTTGATCTTCTCCTGGTTGATCTCGATGTCGGCCTGGGCCTTGGCCACGTTGGTGCTGGCCAGGCGCGCGGTGGCGCGCACCTTGTCGCGCTCGTTGAGCGAGACCGAGCCGCGCTCGGCCAGCTCCTGCACGCGCCTGAGTTCGGCCTGGGAGCGCTCGGCCTCGGCCTGCACGGCCGCCAGGCCCGCGCGGCTGGCCGACAGCGTGGCGCGGTTCTGGGCCTGGGTCTGGTCGGAATTGGCCAGTTGGGCCCGGGCATTGGCCAGTTGGGCCTCGGCCTGGGCCAGCAGGGCCTCGTACGTGCGGCGGTCGATGCGCACCAGCGGCTGGCCGGCCTGGACCTGCTCGTAGTCCTTGACCAGCACCTCGGTCACATAGCCGTTGACCTGGGGCGCGAGCACGGTGACGGCGCCGCGCACATAGGCGTTGTCCGTGGAGACCACCGAGCTGTTGAACGGCCACTGGTTCCAGGCGCGCAGCACCAGCAGCATGCCGGCCAGCGCCACCACGGCCATCATCAGCACACTGCGCCGCGAGGGCTTGATCTTCTTGGGCGTCTGCGGCAAGGCGGCTGCGGCGGGCGCCGGCGTTTGCGAGGCTTGGTTTTCACTCATAAAAACGGGACCTTGGGTTATGTCTTGATTCGGTGCGCAGGCTGTTCCTGCTCGCTGTCACGCAGCGGGTCGGCGCTGTCCAGGGCTTGCTGCTCGTCCTCTTCGATGGCCTGGCTGGCCTGCTCTTCCTCCGACGATGGCGCACCGTCGGTGGCCGCGGCGGCCGTGCCCCGGTTGCCGCTCTGGCGCGTCATCAGGCGCACCAGCGCAGCGGCCCGGCGCACGCGCACCGAAGCCGCAAGGCTCCACAGCAGATACAGCAGCGCAATCGCGGCCGTGAGCGCAAAGACGTCGTTGTAGGCCCGCACATTGGCTTCGCGCCGCACGATCTGCGACAGCTGCAGCGTGCCCTGGTCGGCACGCAGGGCCGGATCCACCGTGACGCGGCCGTAGACCTGGCCCTGGATGCGCAGGCGCTCGGCCACCACGGGGTCGGTCGGATCGATCTGCGACACCAGCGCGGTCGAGTACACCTGCTCGCGATGGGTCTGGTAGGTGCTCAGCAGGGCCGATCCCAGCAGCCCGCCCATGGACTGGGTCATGGAGATGGTGATGATGCAGGTCAGCATGTAGTTGGGACCGAACTTGAGCCCCTGGATGACGCCCGTGAGCATCAGCGGCCCCATGAAGATGCCGGCACCCACGGCCATCAGGAACTGGCTGTCGTAGAAGTCCGCGGGCCGGTCCAAGCTGGTGCGATGGTGGTCCAGGAAGGCGGCCACGGCAAACAGCGCGATGGACGCGAGGATCTGCTTGCCCATGTTGGGCACGCCGAAAGTCCAGGCCGACAGGGCGATGCCCGCCACCGTACCCAGCAGGATGACGCCGAACAGCGGCTGCATCTGGTCCGGTGTCATGCCCAGCGTGCGCATCAGGCCCACCATGCCGTAGGTCTGCTCGGTGGTCAGAAAGCGCAGCAGCATGGCGCCGAGCACGAAGCGTATGGTCGGCCCCTGCACGAACCAGCGGGTCTGCAGCATGGGGTTCCTGCGGTGGTGCTCTATGTACAGGGCCGTGAACAGCAGCACGATGGAGCCCACCAGCAGCCAGGCCAGCCAGGGCGTGTCCAGCCACCAGTGGGTATAGCCCTGGACCAGCACGGCGATCAGCATCCCAAGGCCCGGCACCATGAGGAAGAAGGTCGCGAAGTCCAGCTTCTCGAAGGTCTTGATGTACAGGCCCGGGGGCAGCTTGAGCACGACCACGCCCGCAAACGAAATCAGCGCCAGGCCGGCCTCGAAGATATAGAGGTTGTGCCACTCGCTGTTGTAGAGCAGGCCCGGCGACAGCATCCAGGCCAGCGGCGTGGCGATCTGCGACAGGCCCACGCCTATCACCAGCATCTTCATCACGTACTGGCGCGGCGCGGACTGCAGCAGGTAGAGCGTGCCCAGCGACGAGCAGGCCGAGGCCGTCAGCCCGCTGGCGGCGCGCAGCAGCAGCAGGCTGTCGTAGCTGCCCAGCAGCAGGTGCAGCACGCAGAGCAAGGCATAGGCGCCCAGCCCGATTTCGGCGAACAGGCGCATACCGAACTGCTGCCGGAACTTGTAGACTAGCAGATTGGCCGTCATGTTGAGCATGACGTAGCTGCCGGTCAGCCAGCCGGCCTCGGCCGGCGTCAGCCCCATCTGGCCCTGGATCGTGGGCAGATTGGCCGTGAACAGCGCGTTGCCCAGGCCGCCCGTGATGGCCACCAGCACGGCGATGAAGCCATAAGCCAGGCGCACCAAGGGCTCGTGCACCGGCATGGAGGGCGAGCCCGGCAGGCTGGGTTTTTCGTGCTCTTCCCAGTCGGGCGGACGGCGCAGATAGACCAGTCCCGGCGGAGACGCAGGCATGGCTGGCTGGGACGAGGACGGCGGATTGGTTGGGGCCTGGCTCATGGTTTAGTCCGTCAGCCCGTGCAGGATGATCTGCAGCGCGCGGCGCGCGAGCTTCTTGCGCTGCTGCGCCGTCTCGCCGCGCAGCGAGCCGCCCAGCATGCCGAACACCAGCGACAGGTCCTGAAAGCTCAGCACCTGCTTGCACAGCCCGGCGTCCACCGCACGCTTCATGGGCTCCTGGAAGGCCTCCCACAGCTGCATGCGGGCCTGGGCAATCACCTCGTCGCCGCGCTCCACGGCGCGCCAATAGTCCACCAGCGGCGCCGAGACCGCGATGCGGTCGGCCACCAGTGCCAGCAGCTTGAAGAAGGCATCGTCGTCATCGCCCAGGGCCTGGGCCGCCATGCGTGTTTTCTCTATGGACCGCTCCAGCAGCGCCAGCATGATGGCCTTGCGGTCGGGAAACTGGCGGTACAGCGTGGCGCGGCCGACCTGGGCGCGCTCGACGACCAGGTCCAGCGGCGCCGTCACGCCATGTTCGGCAAACACGGCATCGGCCGCGTCCAGCAACTGGGCGCGGCGCTCGGCAGAAGCAGGTCGCTTGGGATTCATGCGGACCATTATCGGACAAAAATGTCCGATTAAGTATCGCATTGGCGCACCTCCCTATCGGCAGCAAGGGCGATGCTCTACAGCTCAATCCGGCAAGGCCTGGAGGCTGCGCCGGCTCACGAACTCGCGCTTGATCCCCGTCAGCGGATCGTCGAAGGCCAGACTGCGCGCCAGCAACTGCAGGGGGTTGGAGTAATCACCCGGCTCCGGGTCGTTGACCTCGGGATAGAAGGCATCGCCCTTGAGCGGAAGGCCCAGCGCCGCCATGTGCACGCGCAGTTGATGGCGTTTGCCCGAGACCGGCTCCAGCCGGTAGCGTGCCCAGCGACCGTTGTGCTCGATGAGGTCCATGCGCGTGCGGCTGTTGGGCTCGCCCGGCACTTCATGCATGCGAAAGAAATGGCCGCTCTCCTCCATGCGGCTGGCATGCTCGCGCGGAAACGCAAGGTCGGCGCGGTACGGCGCCACGGCCTCGTAGACCTTGTGCATGGCCCGGTCGCGGAACAGCGCCTGGTAGATGCCGCGCGTGGCGCGCTGCACCGAGAACACCACCAGCCCGGCCGTATCGCGGTCTATGCGGTGGATGGGCGACAGCTCGGGCAGGTCCAGCGTGCGCTTGAGCCGCACCAGCAAGGTGTTCTGCAGATACCGGCCCGCCGGCACCACGGGCAGGAAGTGCGGCTTGTCGGCCACGAGCAGATGCGCATCCTGGTGCAGCACCTCGGCGGCAAACGGGATCTCGGGCTCGTGATCGAGCTCGCGGTAGTAGTAATAGCGCAGCCCCGGTGTGAACCTTGTCTGCGGCGTGGCGGCCTGCCCCAGCTCGCTCACCACCTCGCCGGCCTGCATGCGCCGGAGCCAGTCCGCATGCGCCACCGCGGGCAGGCGCTGCGCGAGAAAGTCGATCAGCAGCCCCTGGCCCTGGCTGGGCAGGACGACACAGCTGGGGCTGACGCCGTCGCGCAGCGCAAGCACCTTGGGATCGTGGGAGTTATGCATGGCGCGGCGATTCTAGACTTGATGGCCGCCCCCTTCCTGCTGGCGCATACTGGGCGGCAATTTTCATTTTCCCCTGCAGCCATGAGCATCGTCGTTTTCTATCTCCGCAACCACAGCCCCGACGGGCAGGAGCCGGCCTGGCAGCCGGAATGCCTTTCCTACGGCGACGCGCAGATGAGCGAAGCCCTGGCCCGATGCCAGGCGCTGCGCGGCGACCCGCGCCATGCGCATGTCACGATTTCCTCCGAGCTGCGCGACATGGTCGGCCAGATCGGCGTGGCCGCCGTCGAGAACGGCCTCACGCCCGACGGCCACGCCTACGACTGGAGCAAGGCCGGCCGCGCCGGCGCCAGCCGCAGGAATGCCGCGCAGCCGCCGGTGCAGCGCAAGGATATGGATACCTAACCCCCTGAGCCGCTTCGCGTCTTCCCCCGGAGGGGACGACGGCCTTTGCTGCGGGGCGGCCCTTGCTGGCCGTCTCGCAGATAGGCCGCGCCAGTCTCATGGACTAGGAGTTAACGCAAGCACCATGGTCAACTCCAAAAGGTTGCATTTGTAGGACAGGCCTGCGCCAGACTGACGGGCCTGCAAGGTAGTCCATACCGCTCATAGGCGGTTAGCATGGAAGTTCACAGGCTGAATGACCATGGACGATACCGCACAACCACCGGCCGCCCCGGCCACTGTCGCTCCTGCCCGCGCCGGGCCCCGGCTGTGGCTGCGCCTGCTGGCCGCCCTGCTGGGCACGCTGATGGTGCTCACGCTGGCTGTGGCCGCCACGATCACGCTGATGGACTGGAACCGCTTCAAGCCCTGGGTGAACGAAAAAGTCAGCACCGCCACGGGCCGGGAATTTGCCATCAACGGCGATCTGCAACTGCACTGGAACTGGCCCCAGCCACTCGATGACGGCTGGCGCCACTGGGTGCCGGGCGTGACCGTCACGGCCGCCGATCTGAGCCTGGGCCAGCCTTCGGGCTGGCAGGTAGCTCAGGCACCGGACAAGGGCAGCAGCGAGCTGCCGGCCCTGCCTGCCGTGCCCAGGGAACTCAACGCGGGCCGCCTGCCAGGCTCCGCCAAGGCTGCAGATGATGCCGACGCCATTGACGAAGCCCGGGAGCAGCCGCCCGAACGCTCGCCCTCCACCATGGTCACGGCCGCGCGCGCCACGGCCAGCCTGCGGTTGTGGCCGCTGCTGACCCGCCATGTGCAGCTCGACCAGGTCGTGCTGGAGGCGCCCGACATCGTGCTGGCGCGCAAGCAGGATGGAGAAAACAACTGGACCTTCCGGTCCCCCGAAAGCAGCGGGCCACCCTGGACCGTGGCCCTGGGCCAGCTGCGCATACGCCATGGCGTGCTGGGCTGGGCCGATGGCGTCAAGAACATGGCCGTGCGCGCACGCGTGGACTCCTTGCGCAAACCCGTTGATGAAAACCAGCCCTATGGCCTGCGTTTCGGCCTGACCGGCCACATGGGCAAGGCGCAGATCCAGGCCCAGGGCCTGACCGGGCCGGTGCTGGACCTGCGCCAGGACAGGCTGCGCTTCCCGCTGCGCGTCTCGGCCCGGGCCGGCAGCATCCAGGCCCAGGCCGAAGGCTTTCTGGACAATCCCAAGACGCTGGACGGGCTGGACTTCCAGGTGCGCCTGCGCGGCAGCAATATGGCCGATCTGTTCCCGCTCACCGGCCTGCTGCTGCCGGCCACGCCTCCGTTCGAGACCAGCGGCCACCTGATCGGCAGCCTGCAGCCCGGCAAGGCCGTGTGGGACTACCAGAAGTTCCAGGGCAAGGTCGGCCAGAGCGATCTGCGCGGCGACCTGCACTACAGCTCGGGCCAGCCCCGGCCCAAGCTCAGCGGCAAGCTTTCGTCCCAGCAGTTGCGGCTGGCCGATCTCGGCCCGGTGATCGGCGCCGCCCCCTCAGGCAAGGACGGCAGCAGCAAGCCCAAGGCCGCGAACGGCAAGGTACTGCCGCAGACCCGCTTCGAAACCGCCAATTGGGATGCCATGGACCTGGACCTGCGCTACGAAAGCGGCCACATCCTGCGCCCCGAAGCCCTGCCGCTGCAGAACCTGAGCCTGCGCGCCGTGCTGGACAACGGCAAGCTCACGCTGTCGCCGCTCAAGTTCGGCGTTGCCCAGGGCACGCTGGGCCTGGACGCCACGGTGGACAGCCATGCCAAGCCGGTCAGGGCGCAGATCAAGGGCCAGGTCAGTGCCCTGCGGCTCTCGGCCCTGTTCCCCAAGGTGGAAGCCATGCAGAAAAGCCTGGGCCGGCTGGACGGCGCGGTCTCGCTGCAGGGGCACGGCGAATCCGTGGCCCAGTGGCTGGGCTCCAGCGACGGCGCGGTCCGGCTCTATGTGCGCGAAGGCACCTTCAGCCGCCAGATGCTCGACATGGCGGGCCTCAACGTGGGCTCCATCATCGTCGCCAAGCTGTTCGGCACCGACAAGGAAGTGCAGCTGCGCTGCGCCGTGGCCGACTTCAATGTGCAAAACGGCCTGGCCAAGCCCCGCATGGCCAAGCTGGCCACGACGGAAGCCATCGTGCAGGCCACGGGCCAGATCAATCTGGCGAAGGAAACGCTGGACCTGCGCATCGTGCCCGAATCGCTCAAGTGGAAATTCTTCTCGCTGCGCACGCCGCTGTATGTGCGCGGCAGCTTCGGCCAGCCCGATGTGGGCCTGGAAGCGGGCCCGCTGCTGGCCCGCGCCGGAGCCGCCGTCGCGGCCGTGGTGGCTGCGCCCGTGGCCCTGGCCCTGGTGCCGCTGACCGTGCCCGCCGCCGAGGACGATGTGAACTGCCGGGAGCTGCTGACCCAGGTTCACGCCAAGTGAAAGCCCGGGTCAGGGTTTGGCGCAGGCGCTGTCGAGCCCAGCCATGCCGGCGAGCTTCTGCAGATTGGAGCGGCTGTCCATGCAGCTCTGGTGCTGGGCCTCGGCCGCCTTCTGCTGCGCCAGGCTCGCGGCCTTGGCGCGCTCGGCCTGCAGCTGGGCCACACGTTCGCGGATCTTGGGCATGATGGCCATGGCGGCCTTCTCGCCTTCCACGATGGCGCTGGCGCGCTGGCTGAAATCGGCCGGGCCGATATCGAGCACCTTGGGATGGATGGTGATGTCGGCGCGTGCCAGCTCGGCCTGGCCCAGCTTCTGTCCCATGATGGCAATCGACTGGCCCAGGGCGCCCAGCATGTTGTCGGGCGTCTTGCCGCGGGCCTTGTTGGAGATGTCCACGGCGATCACGATGTCGGCGCCCAGCTGGCGCGCCGCGTCCACGGGCACCGGGCTGGCGATGCCGCCGTCGACATAGTGGTACTTGCCGATGCTCACGGGCTGGAACACGCCCGGCACGCTGCTGGAAGCGCGCACGGCCTGGCCCGTGTTGCCGCGGGCGAACACTGTGCGCTCGCCGTCCTCCAGGCGGGTGGCCACGGCCACAAAGGGCTTGGCCAGCTGCTCCAGGGGTTTGCGCTGCACCTGCTCGTTCACATAGTCTTCGAGCTTCTGGCCCAGGACCAGGCCACCCGAGGACAGCTGCAGGTCGCGGATCTTGGCCTCGTCGAGGGCCACGGCTTTTTCCTGCAGCTCGAAGGCATTCATGCCGCTGGCATACAGCGCCCCGACCACGCTGCCCGCGCTGGTGCCGGCCACCACGGCGGGCGTGAAGCCGTTGGCCTCCAGCATCTTGATCACGCCGATATGGGCAAAGCCCTTGGCCGCGCCACCGCCCAGGGCGATGCCGATCCTGACCGGTGCGAGTGCGGGCGATGTCGGCGTGGCCTCGGACGCCACCGATTGGCTGGGCGGATGGCTGCCGCAGCCGGACAGGGCAGCCAGACCGGCCAGCCCCAGATACACCAAAGAATTCTTCAAACGCATGACAAGAGAGCGTGCTTTCATCAGGGCGGGCAGTATAGCGGCAGGCGTAATTGCACTGCGGCCATGGTCATGAGTGGCACGGCTCCTGCCGCGCGCCTGCCTGCGGCAGCTCAATGAAAATCCCGGCTGCTCAGCCCCGCATCAGCCAGACGCCCCAGCCAGGCCGTCATGTCCTTGGCGCGCAGCACTGCCAAATGATGAGCTGCAGGCGCTTTCTCCTCCTGGGTCGGAGGCGATTTTGCATCGAATTTTTCGGCACCGTCGCGCGACCAGTCTGCGCTGCTTTGCCAGACGCCCTCCACCGCCAGCAGGCGCGACCCGAGCAAGGCGGCCTGCCAGCGCGCAAAGACTTTGGCCCAGACCAGCAGATTGGTCACGCCGGTTTCGTCCTCCAGCGTGATGAACAGCGTGCCGCCGGCCGTGGGCGGGCGCTGGCGCACGGTGACGATGCCGCAGGCCCTCACCTTCTGGCCGGGCAGCGCATTGCGCAGCTCCACGGCCGTGCGTATGCCGCGGCGGGCCAGGCGCTCGCGCAGCAGGGCCAGCGGGTGGCGGCGCAAGGTCAGGCCCGTGGCTTCATAGTCGTGCAGAATCTCCTCACCTTCGGGAGCCTCGGGCAGTTGCACGGCGCCCTCGTTCACGGGCACGCCGGCAAACAGGGGCGGCAGGGCCGCATGCGCCGAGGCATCCCACATCTGCTGGCGCCGGTGGCCCGAAAGGCCGCGCAAGGCATCGGCAGCGGCCAGGGCCTGCAGATCGCCCGGGCTCAGGCCGGCGCGCAATGCCAGGTCCTCCGTGCTGGCCCACGGGGCCTGCGCGCGCTGCGCCGCTATGCGCAGCGCTGCGGCAGCACCGAGGTTCGCCACCAGGCACATGCCCAGGCGCACGGCGGGCTGCAGCGCCTGCACGCCGGCCACGCGCTGCAGCGGCTCTTCCAGCGTGCACTTCCAATGGCTGTGGCGCACATCCACGGGCAGCACGCGCACGCCGTGGCGGCGTGCATCCTGCACCAGTTGCGAGGGCGAGTAAAAGCCCATGGGCTGGGCGTTGAGCAGGGCCTGCAGGAAGATGGCCGGCTCGTGTCGCTTGAGCCAGGCGCTGGCGTAGGCCAGCGAGGCAAAGCTGTAGGCATGGCTTTCCGGAAAGCCGTACTCACCAAAGCCCTGCATCTGCCTGAAGATGGCCTGGGCAAACTCCAGGCGGTAGCCGCGCGCGACCATGCCGTCGATCAGCGGCCGCTCGAAGCGGTGCACGCCGCCCTTGCGCTTCCAGGCGGCCATGGAGCGGCGCAGCCCATCGGCCTGGTCGGGCGTGAAGCCCGCCGCCACCATGGCGATCTGCATGACCTGCTCCTGGAAGATGGGCACGCCCAGGGTGCGCTCCAGCGCATCCTCCAATGCAGCCTTCTTGCATGGATCTTCAAATTTCGCGCGTTCCAGCACCAGCACTTCGCCGCGCCGCCGGCGCTCGCGGGCCTGCAGATAGGGGTGGACCATGCCGCCCTGTATGGGCCCGGGCCGCACGATGGCCACCTCCACCACCAGGTCGTACAGAGTCTCGGGCCGCAGTCGCGGCAGCATGCTCATCTGCGCGCGGCTCTCGATCTGGAAGGTGCCCACGGTGTCGGCCCGCTGGATCATGGCGTAGGTTGCCGCATCCTCCTGCGGAATCTGGGCCAGGCCCCAGCGCTCGCCGCGCCAGGCGGCGCGCTCGTCCAGGCTGTGGCGCAGCACGGTGAGCATGCCCAGGGCCAGCACATCGACCTTGAGCAGGCCCATCGCGTCCAGGTCATCCTTGTCCCACTGGATGACCGATCGATTCGCCATGGCCGCCGGCTCCACGGGCACCAGGCGCGTGAGCCTGCCTTCGGTCAGCACAAAGCCGCCCACATGCTGGCTCAGGTGCCGGGGGCTGTCCTTGAGCTGCCAGGCCAGCTCGATCCAGAGCCGCAACTGGCGCGGCGCCAGTTCCGGTTGCCCGGCCTTGGCCAGGGCCTGGGCTTCGAGGAACTTGCGCTCCACCCAATCTTCGGGAAGTGTTTCGGGCAGGGCTTCGGGCAAGCCCTGTTCGCCCTCTCCATCACCCGCGGCTCCCTGCCCCGCTGTTTCGCTGAACCGGTACTGCCCCTTGGCCAGTGCATCCACCAGGCCCGCGGGAATGCGCAGCGCCTTGCCCACGTCGCGCAGGGCGCTGCGGCTGCGCCAGCAGCTGACCACGGCCGTGAGCGCCGCGCGCTCGCGTCCGTACTTGGCATAGATGTACTGGATGACTTCCTCGCGCCGCGCATGCTCGAAATCCACGTCGATATCGGGCGGCTCGCCGCGCACGCGGCTGATGAAGCGCTCGAACAGCAGCTGCTTGCCTTCGGGACTCACTTCCGTGATGCCCAGGCAGTAGCAGACCGCCGAATTGGCCGCCGAGCCCCGGCCCTGGCACAGAATGCCGACGCTGCGCGCATAGCGCACGATGTCGTGCACGGTGAGGAAATACATCTCGTAGCGGCACTCGGCGATCAGGTCCAGTTCCTTGTGCAGCTGCCGCTCAACCTGCTCCGAAATACCTTGCGGATAGCGGCTCGCCGCGCCCTGCCAGGTATGCCAGGCCAGGGTCTGGCGCGCATCCATGCCGGGCAGCACGCTTTCCTGCGGGTAGTCGTAGCGGATTTCATCGAGCCTGAAGCTGCAGCGCGCCGCCAGTCGCAGCGTGGCCTCCAGCAAGGCCTTGGGATACAGGCCGGCCAGCCTCAGGCGCGAGCGCAGATGGCGTTCGGCATTGGGCTGCAGCTCGAAGCCGCACTCGGCAACCGGCCGCCCCAGGCGTATGGCGGTGGCCACGTCCTGCAGCGGCTTGCGCGAGCGCGCATGCATGTGCACATCGCCGCAGGCCACCAGCGGCAGGCCCAGCGCAGCGCCCGCCTGCTGCAGGGTCTGCAGCCACAGACTGTCGTCGGGGGCCAGATGCAGCTCCACGCCCAGCCAGACGCCGGCGTGGTTGCACTCATTATCAAACCAGGCTGAAACGCTTCGCACGCAAGCGCTGAAAGCTTCCAAATCGAGAGCATCAAACACTTCGCGCCTGGGCAGCACAATGCATTCGCAGCCCCGGCCCAGCCCCTGCCAGGGGCTGCTCGCATCCACCACATAGCCGCCCTTGCTGCTGCGGCCGCGCGCGGCGGAGATGAATTCGCACAGATCGCCCCAGCCCGTCAGATCGCGCGCCAGCACCACGATGCGAACCCCCTCCTGGTCGGCGAAGGCGAATTCGCTGCCGTAGATCAGCGGCAGGCCGCAGTCCCTGGCCGCTTCGTAGGCGCGCACGGCACCGGCCACCGAGCATTCGTCGGTCAGCGCAAGCGCCGCATAGCCCAGGCTCTTGGCACGCTGCACCAGCTCCTCGGGCGAGGAGGCGCCGCGCAGAAAGCTGAAGTGCGACAGGCAATGCAGCTCGGCATAGGCCAGCGGCCCATGGCCCGCACTCCAGGCCCCGGGCGGCGCAGGAACATCCTGCGGCGGCACCGGCGGAGAGGCCAGCCTGGCAGCGGGGCGGTCCAGGTCGAAAGCCTGCTCAGCCATAGACGCCCTGGCCATACCAGGCCACCGATGATCCATGGATGCTGCCGGCCTCGGCTTCCTGCACCGGCAGCCTGGTCCGCTCGCGGTAGATCCAGACATGGCCGAGGGCCTCGTTGTAGCCCACGAAATAGTCGCGCACCGCGGCCGAACCTTCCCCGTCCCACCAGCCGGCCTCCAGCCGGTAGGGGCCGGCGCGCAACTGCAGCGGTCCATGCCAGCAGGGGCGGCTGCCCTCCAGGGTCAAAGGCTTTGGCGACGGCAGCAGCCAGGGCGGCCACAGCGCCTGCCAGGGGCCGGCGCAGCCGGTTGCCGCAGTCGTTCGCCTTGGGGCCATGCGCTCCTGCAGCCCCGCGCCGGCATTGACCCATTGCTGCATGGCCTCGGGCCGGTGATCGGCGCAGGGCCTGGGGACCTGCACGCAGTCCTCGCCCCAGCGCGCGCCCACGCGCTCCACCCACTCATGCCATTGCAGCGACACGGCCCCTGCCCCCTCCTGCACATCTGGCATCGTCGGCGGCAGGCAGCTCAGCGCCTCGGCGGCAAAGGCCGTGGTTTCCAGCGCCTGCAGTTCCAGCATGTCCACCGGCGCGCGCCAGCCCAGGCGCGTGATCCGTTCGCGCAGCAGCCGCTCCAGATGGGGCATGGCCTGGGTCGGCTGCGCCGTGCGGATCTCCAGCCCGTCCCAGGGCGGCAGCGCCTCCCCGTCCATGCGCCGCAGATCGTGGTGCCAGCGCAGCTGCAGGGCCAGCACGCCGTGGTGCCTGGCCTGCAGCCAGAGCTGCAAGGAGCGCAGCAGAGGCCGCGCCGCCTGCAGCACCGCCGCCGCATCATGGGCCGGATAGCCCAGGTCGTGGCGCAGGCCGAACCGCTCGGGCCAGGCCAGCCAGTCGTGGGCCTCGGGCAGCAGTCCATAGGCTTCATCCAGCACCTTCATGGTTCTGGCGCCCAGGCGGCGCGCCAGGCCGGCGCGCGGCAAGGCCCGCACATCGCCCCAGGTACGGCAGCCCAGGCGCTGCAGCACCGGAACGTGCGGCTGCAGTGCGGACAGCGTCCACAGCGGCAGTGCATCGGCCGCCGCCTCCCGGCTCGGTGCGGCAGGCTGCAAGGCCAAGCGCAGCCGGGCCAATGCCAGCCAGGCCGTCGCACCCTGTGCCAGGACAAAAACCCGTCCATCCGCCTTGGCGACCTCGGCATGTATCTGCCACTGCCGCCGCACCGCCTCGATCAACGCCTCCAGCCCGCCCCACAGGCGCTGCACGCTGACGGTTTCCATCAGCACGGCCTCTTCGAGCACCACCACACGCGGAGAAAACCGCAGGGCCCAGCAGGCAGCGCTGAACAAAGCATCGCCACCTGCGTCCCGCCCGCCGGCGGCAGGCCCGTCCTGGCCGTGGGGCCAGGCAATCCAGTGCAATACCGTGTCGTCCATGCTGTGCCTCCCTGCCCCTGCTACGCGCCGGCATGCAGGATCGCGGCGGTCGTTCTGGCCGGGCGGCTGCCCATCGCATGCCCTTGCATCAGCATGCGGGCTTCCTCGGCTTGAGCGGCCTGGCGCGCGGCCTGGGCCTGCATGATGGGAGCCCAGGCCCAGGCGGCACGGGGCAGCAGCAAGGTCTTGTCCAGCGCCGGCCCCTTGCGCTTGAGCAGGCGCACCTGCAGCGTGCAGTCCTGCCCGGCTTCCAGTTGCAGGCGCAAGGCAGCAGGCGAGCTGCGCCGGCTTGCCTGCTGCCCGCTCCACAACCACAGCGGCCGCCCCTGGGAAACGGCCGCCAGCTGCAGGCGCCGCAGCACGGCCACCGGCAAATCCGGCAGCCAGGCCAGCACGGCCAGCACATCCCGGCAATGCAATGCCTGCTCGCAAGCCCAGGCCATGTCGACAGCCCAGGACGCGGCCCTGGCGCCTGCCGGCCTCTGCACGCAGCACAGGCGCTCCGGCGCAATGCCCGCGGCCCGCAGGCTCGGCACGAACGGCAGGAACGGCGGCGCCACCAGCACCAGCCGCCGGCTGTCCTCCCCCGCCGCCCGGGCATTTCTTTTTTGCATGCAGGCGGCCAGCCCGGGCAGCAGCAAGGGCCACTCGGCATGGGTCTGCGCGGGCTGCAGCACCTCGATCAAGGCATTGGCCGGCCAGCCGCCGCCGGGCAGCTCGGCATCCAGCGCTGCATATCCCGTGGGCCAGACCTCGCAGCTCCCTCTTGCATGCCAGTCCGAGCCGCGCCAGACGCCCGCCACCTGCGGCATGGCGTCCGCAGCCCTGCCTCCAGGCTCCTGGCAGGAAGGCGGCAAGATGATGGAAGAGATGGCAGGCATGCAAAAAACCCAGAAACTGTATAAATATACAGTTATCTGTCTTTTGCAGCCAGCATGGGCTTATTGGCTACCGATGCAGGAAAAACGCCGGCAAGGCCGGCGTGAGGTGAAGTCGAGAAGCGGAAAGATCCTGGGCGCTTGGCTCGTATTCAAAGCACCGGTTCCGCAAGCGGCGAATGCACCGTCGACCGGCCCGCAGGAATCTGCATGCAGGCCGCGCACCACTGGGCCACTGCCACGTCGACGGTATTTTCGTGCCGGCTGACGGACGGCCATTGCCGCAGGCAGTTGTCGACGATGGATTGCAGCTGCCAGAGTGCCTCGCGGTGCACCAGCGCCAGCTCCTTCATGCCCGGCACATCGTCCCTCAAGCAGCTCAGCAGATCGGTCTGCTGCTCGGGGTGGGCGCCGGCCTCGGCCAGCTGTTTTTGCAGCTGGCCAAGGCCCGCGTCCACAAAGGCGGCAGCCTGATGGTCGGGCATGCTTTGCCACAGCGCCGGAAAGTCCTGGCTGAGCGTCGCCCACATCTGGAATGCCGCAGACAGCGCATTCACGCTGTGGCTGACCTCGGCCTGCAGAGGCCGCAAAGGCGTACCCGGGACGATTTCGTCGTACAGCAGCGGCAGGAGGATGTGCACCAGGGGGGCCGGGTAGCGCTGGTGGCTCATGCGCAGCATGAGCGACAGGCGCTGGCCCGGCATCTCGGGAAATTTCTCGAAAAAGGCAGTCACGACCTCGGCCAGCAACAGTATCTGGCCCATGGGCGAAACCTGCTTGCCCTGCACGCCGCGCGGATAGCCCGAGCCGTCCATGCGCTCGTGGTGCTCGAGCACCGCCAGTTCCACCGCCTGCGAATAGGTGTTGGCACTGCGCACCATCAGCATGGAAGTGACGGAATGCGCCACCAGCTGCTTGCGCTCCTCGCCGGTAAGCCGGTAGCTGGCATCGGCCCAGGCCGGGTCCATGTACAGCATGCCCAGGTCGTGCAGCAAGGCGGCCGTGACCAGCGGCACGCATTCGCGCTCGGTCCAGCCGCTTTGCAGCGCCAGATAAACGGCCACCAGGCTCATCTGCAGGCTGTGGATGAACAGCTCGTTGCGCTGCTCGCGCATGACCGTGAGCTTGAAGGCGATGCGAGGTGCCAGCACCATGCCCCTGAGCGGCGCCAGCAGGCGCTCTGCACTCCCCAGGGAATGCACCAGGCGCTGCATCAGCTCCACCGTTTCGCACTGGGCCAGGGCCGTGGCCTCCAGCTCGGCCACATTGACCAGATGGTCCGTGCTCAGATGCCAGTCCACCGGGTAGCGCAAGGGGTACTGAGCCAGACGCTCGTACATGCGGCTGTCGATGTGCAGCCCCTTGTCCACGAGCTTGATCCCCTTTTTCGTATAGATCGCCTCGTCGGTCACCACCCTGCAGTGGTCGGCCATGTCGGTGACGGCCCGCAAATAGTGCCTGCCCTCATCGCGCCACTCGAGGTCGGCCGGTTGCGAACCTTGCACCATTTTCTCTTTCATGAACATTCCCAAGGCTTGGTATGCATCGTAGTTTCATACACAAAATAAACAAAATTATCAATTAATTACAAATAAGACGCCCTGGAATGCAATGAAAAGCCTTTTCCTTTAATACACAAACATGCTCAACACCGCCTGCTGGCAAGCGTAGATAGCTATCAAATTCGTTATCATCGACATCACTGGTGAATACCCTGATCGTTCAAAGCATGGAAAAAGAGCTGCCGAAGCGGCCTTGCCGCCCTACCCGGCCATTTGCCCTAGCCGCAACCCTGGAATGAAAAAACGCAGCCACCGGCTGCGTTTTTGCTGCGGGCGCGAAACCCGGCTCAGCGGATCAGCGTCACTCCCGTCTTGGACTGCACCTCGTCAAAGCTCACGCCTTCGGCCAGCTCGATGAGTTTCAGGCCCTGCTCGGTCACGTCGAACACGCCCAGATCGGTGATGATGCGATCCACCACGCCCACGCCGGTCAGCGGCAGCGTGCAGCTGGGCAGGATCTTCAGGTCGGTGGTGCCGTCCTTCTTCCTGGCCACGTGCTCCATCAGCACGATCACGCGCTTGACGCCAGCCACCAGGTCCATGGCGCCGCCCATGCCCTTGACCATCTTGCCCGGAATCATCCAGTTGGCCAGGTCGCCCTTTTCGGACACCTGCATGGCGCCCAGGATGGACAGGTTGATCTTGCCGCCGCGGATCATCGCGAACGACTGGTCCGAGCCGAAGATGGACGAACCCGGCAGCGTGGTCACGGTCTGCTTGCCGGCGTTGATCAGGTCGGCGTCGACCTGGTCTTCGGTCGGGAACGGGCCGATGCCCAGCATGCCGTTCTCGGACTGCAGCCACACTTCCTTGTCGCCCGTGTGGTTGGCCACCAGCGTGGGAATGCCGATGCCCAGGTTCACGTAGAAGCCGTCTTCCAGTTCTTGCGCCGCGCGCGCGGCCATTTGGTCTTGCGTCCAGGGCATGGTCAGGCTCCTTGTTTTTCCGTGAGGGTGCGCTTTTCGATGCGCTTTTCGGGATTCGGGTTGTGCACGATGCGGTGCACATAGATACCGGGCAGATGGATGTCGTCGGGCGCGATCTCGCCGACTTCGACGATCTCCTCCACCTCCACGATGCAGACCTTGCCGGCCGTGGCCGCGGCGGGGTTGAAGTTGCGCGCCGTCAGGCGGAACTGCAGGTTGCCGCTCTTGTCGGCGCGGTGCGCCTTGACCAGCGACACATCGGGCACCAGCGAGCGCTCCATCACATAGGTCTCGCCGTCGAACTCGCGCAGCTCCTTGCCTTCGGCCACGATGGTTCCCACGCCGGTCTTGGTGAAGAAGGCCGGGATGCCGGCGCCGCCGGCGCGCAGCTTCTCGGCCAGCGTGCCCTGGGGCGTAAATTCCAGCTCCAGCTCGCCCGCCAGGTACTGGCGCTCGAACTCCTTGTTCTCGCCCACATAGGACGAGATCATCTTCTTGATCTGGCGGGTCTCCAGCAGCTTGCCCAGGCCGAAGCCGTCCACGCCGGCATTGTTCGAGGCCACGGTCAGGCCCTTGACGCCGCTGGCCACCAGCGCATCGATCAGGGCTTCGGGAATGCCGCAGAGGCCGAAACCGCCCACAGCCAGCAATTGCCCGTCAGCCACGACGCCCTGGAGCGCCGCTTTTGCGGATGGATAGAGCTTTTTCACACATGTCTCCTTCTTGAATCGGATGCGCTACGATACTACGTACTTGGATACGTAGTTTTTCGTAAAGAGCAGCACCATGGTGGTTGATTATCGGTTGGCGTTCGAAGCCGCTCCTGTGGGCCTGGTGATTTCGCGCAACCGCACCATGATCGACTGCAATCTGCAATTGTGCGAGATGTTCTCGGCCTCGCGCGAGCTGCTGATCGGCCAGTCCTTCCAGGTGCTTTACCCCAGCGCCGACGAGTACGAACGCCTGGGGGCGCGCATCGCGCCCATCCTCAACACCAAGGGTTTCTATTCCGACAACCGCATCATGAAGCGCGCCAACGGCGAGACTTTCTGGTGCCATGTCTCCGGGCGCACGCTGGACCGCAACGACCCGCACGCCTCGGGCATCTGGAGCTTCGAGGACCTCTCGGCCCAGCGCCCCGTCAAGGCCGAACTCACGGGGCGCGAGCGCGAAGTCGCGGCCCGCCTGCTCGAAGGCCTGACCTCCAAGGAAATCGGCAAGGCCCTGGACATCAGCCACCGCACGGTGGAGATCTACCGCGCGCGGCTGATGCGCAAGTACGGCGCCTCCACCGCGGCCGATCTGGTGCACAAACTGGTTGCCGGCTGACAGCCATCGGCCCGCGCCTGGGCTGCAATAAGGGGCTGCTTTTTTGCTATGGCGGACTTGGATTTTTTCAATCGAAAACGCCTTGATCCAGACATAGCCAAGAACAATAATGAATTTAATTCGATAGTAAACAACTATTGAATATTCATTGCGCTGCCGCTACCGCACGGTATCCATCGCTTACCTCTTGAACGACTCGTTGAAACGGAGATCCCCATGACGACCGAATCCAAGTGCCCCTTCCACCAAGGCAATAACAGCGGTACCGCCGCCGAAGGCAATGGCACCACCAACAAGGACTGGTGGCCCAACCAGCTGCGCGTGGACCTGCTGAGCCAGCACAACAGCAAGAGCAGCCCGCAGGACGCCGGCTTCAACTACGCCGAGGAATTCAAGAAGCTCGACTACGAGGGCCTCAAGCGCGACCTGCGGCTGCTCATGACCGACTCCCAGGACTGGTGGCCCGCCGACTTCGGCCACTACGGCCCGCAATTCATCCGCATGGCCTGGCACGCCGCCGGCACCTACCGCGTGCAGGACGGCCGCGGCGGCGCGGGGCGCGGCCAGCAGCGGTTTGCGCCGCTCAATTCCTGGCCCGACAACGTCAACATCGACAAGTCCCGCCGCCTGCTGTGGCCCATCAAGCAGAAGTACGGCAACAAAATCTCCTGGGGCGACCTGATGATCCTCTGCGGCAACGTGGCGCTGGAGACCATGGGTTTCCGCACCTTCGGCTTTGCCGGCGGCCGCGAGGACACCTGGGAACCCGACCACGACGTGTACTGGGGCGCCGAGAAGGAATGGCTGGCCCCGACCGACAACCCCAACAGCCGCTACAGCAACCACAGCAGCGGTGGGCGCGACCTGGAAAACCCGCTGGCCGCCGTGCAGATGGGCCTGATCTACGTGAACCCCGAAGGCCCGGACGGCAACGGCGACCCCATCTCCGCGGCCCGCGACATCCGCGACACCTTTGCCCGCATGGCCATGGATGACGAGGAAACCGTGGCCCTGATCGCTGGTGGCCACACTTTCGGCAAGACCCATGGCGCCGGCCCCGCCTCCAACGTCGGCGCCGAGCCCGAAGCCGCCGGCCTCGAAGCCCAGGGCCTGGGCTGGGCCAGCAGCTTCGGCACCGGAAAAGCCGGCGACGCCATCACCTCCGGCCTGGAAGTGACCTGGACCCAGACTCCGTCCCAGTGGAGCAACTTCTTCTTCGAAAACCTGTTCAAGTACGAATGGGTGCAGGAAAAGAGCCCGGCCGGCGCCCTGCAATGGGTGGCCAAGGATGCCGGCGACGTCATCCCCGATGCGCATGGCGGCCCCAACAAGAAGCCCACCATGCTGACCACCGACCTGTCGCTGCGCATGGACCCGGCCTACGAGAAGATCTCGCGCCGCTTCCTGGAAAACCCCCAGGCCTTTGCCGAAGCCTTTGCCCGCGCCTGGTTCAAGCTCACCCACCGCGACATGGGCCCGCGCTCGCGCTACCTCGGCCCCGAGGTGCCCAAGGAAGAGCTGATCTGGCAGGACCCGATTCCCGCCGTCAAGCACCCTCTGGTCAACGGCGCCGACGTGGCCGCGCTCAAGGCCAAGGTACTGGCTGCGGGCCTCACGGTCTCCGAACTCGTGGGCACGGCCTGGGCCTCGGCCTCCACCTTCCGCGGCTCGGACAAGCGCGGCGGCGCCAACGGCGCGCGCATCCGCCTGGCGCCGCAAAAGGACTGGCAAGCCAACCAGCCCGAACAGCTGGCCCGCGTGCTGGCCGTGCTGGAAGGCATACAGCGCGAGTTCAACCAGGCCGCAGGAAACGGGGGACAGGGCGACAAGCGCATCTCGCTGGCCGACCTGATCGTGCTGGCCGGCAGCGCCGGCGTGGAAAAGGCGGCCGCCGATGCCGGCGTCACGGTCACCGTGCCCTTCACCCCGGGCCGCGCCGATGCCAGCGACGAGCAGACCGAAGTCGAATCCGTGGCCATGCTCAAACCCAGGGCCGACGGCTTCCGCAACCATCTGCAAGGCCGCTTCCCGGCACCCGCCGAAGCCCTGCTGATCGACAAGGCCCAGTTGCTGACGCTGACCGCCCCCGAGATGACCGTGCTGATCGGCGGCCTGCGCGCCATCAACATCAACACCGGCGGCAACCAGCACGGCGTGTTCACCGCCACCCCGGGCCGCCTGACCAACGACTTCTTCGTCAACCTGCTGGACATGGGCACGCAGTGGAAGGCACTGGAAGACGGAACCTACGAAGGCGTGGACCGCAAGACAGGCGCCCAGAAGTGGACCGGCACCCGCGTGGACCTGGTCTTCGGCTCCAACGCCATCCTGCGCGCCCTGGCCGAGGTCTATGCCGAAGCCGGCTCCAGCCAGAAGTTCGTCAGGGACTTTGTGGCCGCCTGGGTCAAGGTGATGGAGCTGGATCGGTTTGATCTGAAGAAGTGACGACAGGCCAGCCGGAGCTTCGGGCTTCGGCTTGCTTCTGGGAAACCCCCAAACGCCCTTCGGGGCGTTTTTTGTGGACGGCCATCACCGCCACTTCGGTCGTTCGAGGACATGCGCGTCACGCGGCATCTCGAGGTAATTCAGAACAAAGCACGGCGGAAACCCTGCGGGAGGCAGCCAGGCCAACTGCTTGCCATGGTGCGGTGAATACGGCACCATTTCGAAGTGCCATCGCCGTTCACGGCGCGGAGAAACACGCGCCCCTGTCTGGGTTTCTCAAATGGAAGGAAGTCGGATGATTTCAATCTTGAAGTCGGCCTTGCCGTTTGGCGTGTTTTCCCTACTGACCGCAACCGCACTGACGGTCAATGCCGAAATCTACACACTGGGCGACAGTTTGTCGGACGCCGGATCACTGGGCATCACCTATACCGACCCCTCCGGCGTCAATCCGCTTGTCGCCGGCAGTACCTGGATTCAGGACTTGACGTTGAGCACCCCCGCGTTCTGCAATGACCACAAACAATGTTCGTGGAATCCGCGCACGTATTACTACCGCAACGGCAACAACTATGCGGTTGGCGGCGCTGGCGTCATGTTCGACTCGACGGATGCTCGCACACCCAATACCTTCACCAACTTAGGGGCCCAAGTCTCGGCGTTGATCAATAGCGGCAAGCTCAAAGGGGGCGACGCCATCACGGTTCTGATGGGGGCCAATGACGTACTGGCCGCTGCAGCCAAACCCAGCAGCAGCCAATTAGCTGTCGTCAATGCTGCGACGTCGTTTGTCCATTACGTATCGGCCTTGGCGGCGCAACCCTCTCACCCACACGTCTACGTATTCACGCTACCCGATCTTGGGCAGACCCCGTTCGGGCGCAGTACAGCCGACAGCGGAGCATCCTTGTCGCAATTAGCCCAGATTTTCAACAGCGAAATCACCGCCGGACTCCGCAATACATCGGGCGTGAAGTTCATCATTAGCAGCACTATCTTCGGCGAACTGTCGCAACAATTACTTGGTTATCCTATTTACTGCGCCAAAGTCATCGACACAACCCACGTTTGCGGCAGCACTTCCAATCCGGTATTGCAAGGTCCCGTCAATCTTATGTTTGCCGACCCATTGCACCCCAGTCGCGCGGCCCACGCGATGATTGCGGACCGAATCAGGAGCGTCATCAAATAGTTGCCCCCAGTGATCCGGCGGGCCTGGTTCGCAAGGAACGGAGCCGCCAACAGCACCTCAATTCGGCAACGGATCTTCTTGCATCGCCACCTGCAGATGCAGGATGGTGAAATACAGCGTCACATCGCCCTGCTGGTCGATGAAAGTGCCCAGGGCGCGCTGCAGGCGGGCAGCGATGCCCAGGCATTCCGTGGCTTCGGGACGGCCGCCCTGGATGCGGGGGGTGGTCAGCAGGGAAAGGCGGTTTTCACGGCCGAAGTCGTGCACGGCCTCCAGGGCTTCGCCGTGCTGCCGGGGAATGGCCTCGTTGGCCCAGCTCCACAGAAAGCTGCCTTCGCTGTCGCTGGTGGTTCCCACCAGGCACACGGTGGCCACCACCTCATGCAGCGGGCCTTCGAGCACCAGGGTGGCGCTGTCCAGGTCCCAGCGGTAGGCCGGAGAGTCTTGCAGGCCGAACTGGCGCGGCCATTCGGCGTTGCGCTGCATCATGGTTGCTACGGCCTCGCGGCTCCAGGCGGCCCAGTCAGTGGCCGTGTTCTCTGCAGGATGGGTTTCGCTCATTCGCTGTCCAGATTCTTGAATGGCGGTGATTGTCGGCCAATTTATGCGGGGCTCAGGAAGGGCAGCACCTGCTCCAGCAGCAGCGCTGGCGCTTCCTCGGCAATGTAGTGGCCGCAGGGCAAGGGCTGGCCGCGCACGTCGTCGGCCAGGCGCTGCCATTCCTTGAGCGGCTCAAAGCAGCGGTGCACCACGCCCTGCTCTCCCCACAGCGCCAGCACCGGCATGGGCAGCCGGCGACCGGCGGCGCGGTCTTCGCGCTCGTGCTGCAGGTCGATGCCGGCCGAGGCGCGGTAGTCCTCGCAGATGCCGTGCGCCGCGCCGGGCAGTGCCAGGCAGCGCATGTATTCGGCCAGGGCCCGTGCATCGAACGGCGCCAGGCCCGCGCTGCGCCGGCCCATCACGTCGCGCACGTAGGCGGCGGGGTCGACTTCGATGAGCCGCTCGGGCAGCGGCTGCGCCTGGATCAGAAAGAACCAGTGCCAGTAGGCCGTGGCGAAATCCTGGCTGGTCTGCTCGTACATGGCCAGCGTGGGCGCGACGTCCAGCAGCACCAGGCGCTGCACGGCCTGGGGGTGATCCACGGCCAGCCGATGCGCCACGCGCGCGCCGCGGTCGTGGGCCAGCACGCTGAACTGGTGGTAGCCCAGCGCCTGCATCAGCGTCAGCAGGTCCTGCGCCATGGTGCGCTTGCTGTAGTTGGCGTGGTCGGCATCGCCCTGCGGCTTGCTCGAATCGCCATAACCGCGCAGATCGGCCAGCACCAGCGTGAAATGCCGCGCCAGTTGGGGCGCCACCTTGTGCCAGATGGCATGGGTTTGCGGATGGCCGTGCACCAGCAGCAGCGGCGGGCCTTCGCCGCCCGTGCGCACATGCAGGGCCACATCAGCCGCTACGGCGATGCGGGAGGTGGAAAAGCCGGGAAACAGATCTTCGTCCATGGTCAATCGTGCGTCGTTCATGCAGGCTGCCCGGCCTGTCCGGGGCGGCAGGGCCATCATCATAAGAGCAGCTGATCGAGAGGCCTCCGTCGCAGGCGCGGGCACAAGGGGCAATGCGGGAACGGGACAGTTTCTTTATGGTTTGATAGCTGCTGGCGTGGTCGCCCGCCCCAACCCCTTGTGGCGGCGCCTGCGGCACGCAATTCAGGCTGCGGGGTTGGCTCCGCAGAGTGCCAACGCTTCGTGCTCTGGCTTGCGGCAACCTGTTTGAGTTTTGCCGCACCGCAGACTGGATTGCGTGACGCAGGTTGCCCGGAGCGAAGCGCAGGGACGCAGACAGTAGGGGCGCATTCTTTGGGTTACTTTTCTTGTGCGAGCAAGAAAAGTAACTCGCCTGCCGGGGCGAGTCCCGGCCTCTGCCGCAAGTACGAGCAACAGGGGGTGGGTGCGGGATAGCTCCTCCATGGCTTTGATGCAGGTGAATCAGGCAAGTGCCGTATGCCCTGCCTGCCCCCGGCCGCACCGCCGCGGCAGCATCTGCAACGCAAACGACAGCTTGGTTCAGCCCCGCCGTGCCATGCTCTACCCATATCGCCAAAACAAAGGAGACAGGCATGAGCCAGCCACGCTATCCCTTTCCGGACTTGAACACCCTGCCCCAGGACATCAAGGACCGCATCCAGCAGGTGCAGGAGAAATCGGGCTTTGTTCCCAATGTGTTCCTGGCCTTTGCGCGCCGCCCGGCCGAATGGCGGGCCTTCTTCGCCTATCACGATGCGCTGATGCTCAAGGAGGAAGGCAGCCTGAGCAAGGGCGAGCGCGAGATGATCGTGACCACCACCAGCGCCGCCAACCAGTGCCTGTACTGCGTGGTGGCGCACGGCGCCATCTTGCGCATCTATGAGAAAAAACCGCTGATCGCCGACCAGGTGGCCGTCAACTACCGCAAGGCCGACATCAGCCCGCGCGAGCGCGCCATGCTGGACTTCGCCATGAAGGTCTGCCAGCACAGCCAGGAGATAGCGGATGCCGATTTCGAGGCCCTCTACCCCCACGGCTTCGACGACGAGGACATCTGGGACATCGCGGCGATCACGGCCTTCTTCGGCCTGTCCAACCGCATGGCCAGCTTTGCGGGCATGCAGCCCAATCCCGAGTTCTATCTGCTGGGCCGTGTGCCGCGCAGCAAGCCGTAGAAAAAAAAAAAGAGCAGCCTGCGCACTATTCCAGGCTATTTCATTCAGATTTCAGCCTGAAACCTTCTTTTTTAAATCGTATATCGCTATCAAATTCATACCACTCACTGCAAGCCGTATTTGCGGATCTTGTCGTGCAGCGTGGTCTTGGGCGTGTTCAGCGCCTGGGCGGTGCGCGTCAGATTGCCCTCGTTCTGGCGCAGGGCATCGGCGATCAGCGCGCGCTCTATGGACTCCATGGTGCCGGACAGCGAGCGGGCCTGGGCGCAAGACTCGGCCGGCTCCGCGCTGAACGGGGGCGAACCGGCCTCTATGCCCAGCACCATGCGCTCGGCCACGTTGCGCAGCTCGCGCACATTGCCGGGCCAGTCGTGGGCCATGAGCACCTGCAGCCGCGCGGGCGTCAGATCGGACACGGGCCGCTGGTGGCGGGCGGCGGCCTGCAGCGCGAAATGCTCGAACAGCAGCGGCAGGTCCTCGCGCCGCTCGCGCAGCGGCGGCACCGACAGCGTGGCCACGTTGAGGCGGTAGTACAGGTCGGCGCGGAACAGCCCCTGGCGGCTCAGCGCCAGCAGGTCCACCTTGGTTGCGGCGACCACGCGGCAATCCACCGGGATCAGCGTGTTGGAACCCAGGCGCTCCAGCACCCGCTCCTGCAGCACGCGCAGCAGCTTGATCTGCATGGCCACGGGCATGCTCTCGATCTCGTCGAGGAACAAGGTGCCGCCGCTGGCGTGCTCGATCTTGCCGATGCGCTTCTTGCCCGCGCCCGTGAAGGCGCCGGCCTCGCTGCCGAACATCTCGCTGTCGAACAGCGTATCGGGCAGGCCGCCGCAGTTGATGGCCACGAAGTTGCCTGCGCTTCGGCTGCTGGCCTCGTGCAGGCAACGCGCCACCAGCTCCTTGCCGGCACCGGTCTCGCCCACGATGAGCACGTCGGCCGCGCTCCGGGCCAGGCTTTGCAGGGTCTGGCGCAGGCGCTCCATATTGGGCGCGCGGCCCAGCAGCTTGTGCTCCAGGTTGCCGGCGCTTTCCAGCTGGCGGCGCAGCGAGCGCACTTCCAGCACCAGCCGCCGGCGCTCCAGCGCGCGGCGCACCGCGCCGACAAGCAGCTCGGGGGCAAACGGTTTTTCCAGGAAGTCCTGGGCGCCGTCCTTCATGGCCTGCACGGCCATGGACACATCGCCATGGCCGGTGATCAGCACCACGGGCAGCTCGGCATCGAGCGCCATGAGTTCGCGCAGAAAGGCCATGCCGTCCATGCCCGGCAGGCGGATGTCGCTGACCACCACGCCCTCGAAATCCTGGGCGCCATGTGCCGCCAGATGCTTGCGCGCCTGCTCGGCGCTGGCCACGCATTCGCAGGCAATGCCTTCCAGCTGCAGCGCCTGCTCGCAGCCCAGGGCGACATCCGGGTCGTCTTCGATGATCAGGACTTTGAGGGCGGGGTTCATGGAGGGAGGCACGCGGCGCAAGGGGAACGGGAAGAAGGAATCGGGCGGAATCAGCCAGCCCGAGTATCCGCCAAAGCCGTGGACGGCAGGGCCGGCAGGGACAAGGTGAAGACCGCCCCGCCATCGGGATGGTTGGTACCCTGCAGCGAGCCGCCGCCGGCCTGGGCGATATCGGCCGACAGGGCCAGCCCCAGCCCCAGGCCTTCGTCCTGCGGCTTGGTGGTGAAGAAGGGCTCGAACAGATGCGTCTGCGCCTCGGCGCTCAGGCCCGGGCCGTGGTCGCGCACCAGTATCTGCACCTGCCTGGCCACCGCCCTGCACTCCAGTTCCACGCAGGGATGGGGCTGGTCCCGCATGGCATCGAGCGCATTGCCCAGCAGGTTGACCAGCACCTGCTCCACGCGGTTGGCATCGCACCAGGCGGCAAGCTGCGGCTGCCGCTTGCACTCTATCCTGGCGCCGGCGCGGCTGAGGCGGGCCTCCAGCACGGCCAGGGCGTTGTCCAGCGCGTCGTCCAGCAGCACCCGCGTCGGCTCGCCCCGGGACTTGCGGGCAAAGTTGCGCAGCCGCGCGGTGATGCGTCCCATGCGGTCGGCCAGGTCGGCCATGCGCTGCAGATTGCCCCGCGCCACCTCCAGCTCGCCGCGCTCCAGAAAGCGCTGGCTGTTGCCGGCCAGGGTGCGCAGCGCCGCCAGCGGCTGGTTGAGCTCATGGGCCATCTCGGTGGACAGGCGCCCGATCACGGCCAGCTTGCCGGCCTGCACCAGCTCGTCCTGCTTGGCGCGCAGCGTGGCCTCGGCCTGCACGCGCTCGGCCACTTCCTGCTGCAAGGCCAGGTTGGCGGCCGACAGGTCGGCCGTGCGCTGCTCCACCTTGCGCTCCAGCGCATCGTGCGCGGCCTGCAGTGCGGCACGGGCCGCGAGCTGCTCGCGCAGGTGCCGGCGGCGCTGGCGCTGCAAGGCCACCAGCAGCAGCGCCAGCGCCAAAGCCGCCGCGGCCACCCAGGCGCGGCTCAGGGCCAGCTGGTTGATGGGCCGCAGCGGGGACAGCACGGTCATGCGCCAGGGCGTGCCCGAGAACGAGGCTAGAGGACGCGCCTGCGACAGGAACAGGCCGGCCGAAGATGCCGCGGATACCGCAGACGCCGCGGATGCGCCGGCCTCCGGCTTCAGCCTGACCAGGGCCGTGCCGGCGTCCAGCTCGCGCAGCACCTGCCACCCCAGGGGTTGCAGGGCGCGCCGGTTGTATTTCTGGGAGTTTTCGAGCTGCTGGCGCGTGGCCTCATCCAGCGGCTGTAGTGTCGTGAATTTCCAGGCGGGCCGGTTGCTGAGGATGAGCACGCTGTTTTCGTCGCTGACCAGCACCGGGGATTCCACGGCCGACCAGGATTGCTCCAGCTGCGCCAGGCCCACCTTGACCACGGCCACGCCTTGCACCCGGTCCGGCGCGGGGCCCAGGGTGCTGGTGAGGTAATAGCCCGGTTCGCCGCGCGTGGTGCCTATGCCGAAATAGCGCCCGCTGCCCACGCGTAGGGCTTCGCGGTAATAGGGCCGGAAACTCAGGTCCTCGCCGATGAAGCTGTCGGCGCGCCGCCAGTTGCTGGCCGCCTTCACCTTGCCGCGGCTGTCCACCACGTAGACGCTCAGCGTGCCCGCCCGGTCGCTGAGCTGCTCCAGGTAGCGGTTCACCCGCTGCTGCAGGCCGGCGTCGTCAGGCCGGCGCAGCAGGGCCTGGACGTCCTCCTCCAGCGCCACGATGGCGGGCAGGAAGGCGTATTTGTCCACCTCCCGCTCCAGGCTGGCGGCATACAGGTCCATGCGGTGCTCGCCCGAGGCGCGCAGGTCCGCGATGCCTGCCTGCTGCGCCAGCCAGTACACGCCCCAGCCGCCCAGCCCGCTCAGCAGCAGCCACAGGCAGGCCAGCAACAGCAGGACGGGTCGGCGCGGCGGCCGGACAGCGGATAGAGCGGACATGGGGTCCGCCATGGTAGCAGTGCCGGCCATTGCCCCTTGGCTGGCAAATCGGCCAATCGCCGTCAGGCGGCCAGGCGCTCCGCCTCGGGCAGCGCGACCACGACGGCGTCAACCTGCGCATCGGCATCGTCTTCGCTGCGGCCTTCCCACTTGGCCACCACGGCCGTGGCGATGGCGTTGCCCAGCACATTGGTCAGCGTGCGGCCCATGTCCAGGAAGTGGTCGATGCCCAGGATCAGCAGAATGCCGGCTTCCGGCAAACCGAACATGGGCAGCACGGCGGCCACGACCACCAGCGAGGCGCGCGGCACGCCGGCAATGCCCTTGCTCGAGACCATGAGCACCAGCAGCATGGTGATCTGCGCCGTCAGCGACATCTCGATGCCGTAGGCCTGCGAGATGAAGATGGCCAGGAAGGTCGTGTAAATCATCGAGCCGTCCAGGTTGAAGGAATAGCCCAGGGGCAGCACAAAGCCCGTGATGCGCGGCTTGATGCCGAACTCTTCCAGCTGTTCCATGAGCTTGGGCAGCGTCGATTCGCTGCTGGCCGTGAAGAAGCCCACCAGCAGCGAGCCGCGGATCAGGCCCAGCAGGCGGAACACGTCGCGGCCCAGCACCAGGTAGCCGGCCAGCGTCAGCAGCACCCACAGGGTGGCCAGCGCGATATAGAAGCACAGCATGAACTTGCCGAACACGGCCAGCATGCCCAGGCCATGGGTGGCGATGGTGCCGGCCACGGCGCCGAACACGCCCACGGGCGCGAAACGCATCACATAGTCCGTCACGCGCAGCATGACGTGGGAGACTTCCTCCATCATGCCCACCAGCCTGTATTTCTTCTGATGGTTCAGATAGCCCAGCGCCAGGCCGAAGAACAGCGCGAACACCAGGATCTGCAGCACTTCGTTGGCCGCCATGGCCTCGAAGATATTCTTGGGAAAGACGTGGGTGATGAAGTCCTTGAGGTTCAGCGCCGAGGTCTTCAGGCCCAGGCCTGCGCTGCTGGTCGGCAGCTCCACGTTCAGGCCGTGGCCGGGCTGCAGCAGATTGGCGTAGAACAGGCCCAGGAACAGCGAGCAGAACGACGCCACGATGAACCAGCCCAGAGCACGGCCGCCGACGCGGCCCACGGACGTGGCATCGCCCATGTTGGCCAGGCCCGCCACCAGGGTGGCGAACACCAGGGGCGCGATGATCATCTTGATCATGCGCAGGAACACATCGGTCAGGATGCCGAAATAGCTGGCGATCTCCTTGGCGGCTTCGGGCGAGCCAGCATAGGTGTGCACCATATAGCCCACGAGCACCCCCAGTGCCATGGCCAGCAAGACCATCATGGTCAGGCGATTGGATTTCATTCGTTTGATTCTTGTATGCGTTGTGGTCTTGCCGGGGCGGGCTGGTTTTGTCTCCACCGAGCCCCGACATTCGCAGCCGCTGCCTGCGGCCTGTCCTACACAATGCACAGACCGTGCCAGCTGGAACACGCGGCATAAGTCTTTGATTTGCTTATGCAGCGCATACTTTTACGCATATCCAGCGCCGCGAAACCAACGGATTTCCGGATGGATCAATCAACAGATATCCGAAAATCCGAACGCAACCCGCGTTGCGCGAGTTGTGCCACACGAATGTTGCGAGGGCGTCAGGGCCCCATCTCTACGCAGCCGCGAGAAGATCACGAACACGTTCCTAGATGGCGTTCATTCTTGCGTACCGTGTCCTGATCCGCGGGTAATCGCTGTCACCAATTAGCACGCCCGTGCATAAATCAAGACATGAAGGACATAGAATCGCCCGCATCGCGGCATCGGCGGCCACCCCGCTGCACCACGCCCGCCATTTCCACTTTTTATTATCCAAGCGAGACTTTCCCGATGACAAACGAAGAAATCCTGGCCCAATACGGTCCGCGCGAAGCCATGGAATACGACGTGGTGGTGGTGGGCGGCGGCCCCGGCGGCCTGGCCACGGCCATCCGGCTCAAGCAGCTGGCCGCGCAAGGGGGTCAGGACGTTTCCGTCGTCGTGCTGGAGAAAGGCTCCGAGCCCGGCGCCCACACGCTGTCGGGCGCCATCATGGACCCGCGCGCGCTGACCGAGCTGATTCCCGACTGGAAGGAAAAAGGCGCTCCGCTGAACCAGCCCGTGACCGACGACGCCATGGTCTTCCTCGGCGAGAAGGGTTCGCTGCGCACGCCCAACTGGCTGCTGCCCAAGTGTTTCCAGAACCACGGCAACTACATCGTGCGCCTGGGCTTCTTCACCAAGTGGCTGGCCGACCAGGCCGAGGCGCTGGGCGTGGAGATCTTCCCCGGCTTTGCCGCCGCCGAAGTGCTCTACAACGAAGACGGCTCCGTCAAGGGCGTGGCCACCGGCAACATGGGCGTGGGCAAGGACGGCGAGCCCACGGGCGACTTCCAGCTCGGCATGGAACTGCACGCCAAGTACACCATCTTCGCCGAAGGCGCGCGCGGCCACCTGGGCAAACAGGTGATTGCCAAGTTCAGCCTGGACGCCAACCGCGATCCGCAGACCTACGGCATCGGCGTCAAGGAGCTGTGGGAGATCGACCCGGCCCGCCACAAGCCCGGCTTCGTGCTGCACACCGCCGGCTGGCCCATGAAGAGCGACACCTATGGCGGCGCCTTCCTCTACCACCTCGAGGACAACCTGGTCACGCTGGGCTTCATCACCGGCCTGGACTATTCCAACCCCTATCTGTCTCCGTTCGAGGAGATGCAGCGCTGGAAGACCCATCCCAATATCCGCTGGTACCTGGAAGGCGACGAGTCCAAGGGCATCAAGCCCGGCAAGCGCATCTCCTACGGCGCGCGCGCCATCACGGCCGGCGGCATCTCCAGCCTGCCGCGCTTCGTCTTCCCGGGCGGCGCGCTCGTGGGCTGCGAAGCGGGCTTTCTCAACGTCAGCCGCATCAAGGGCAGCCACGCCGCCATCAAGACCGGCATGCTGGCCGCCGAGGCCGCTTACGAGGCCCTGGTGGCCGGCCGCCAGAACGACGAGCTCACCGACTACCCCCACGCCTTCGAGAACAGCTGGCTGTACGACGAGCTGTACAAGGCCCGCAACTTCAAGGCCTGGTTCAAGAAGGGCCTGACCACGGCGACCATCATGAACGGCATCGAGCAGTTCGTGCTCAAGGGCAATATCCCCTGGACGCTGCACCGCAACAAGCCCGACCACGCCTACCTGAAGCCGGCCGACCAGTGCCAGCCCATCGTCTACCCCAAGCCCGATGGCAAGCTGACCTTCGACCGCCTGTCCAGCGTGTTCATCAGCAACACCAACCACGCCGAGAACCAGCCCGCTCACCTGACGCTCAAGGATGCAGGCATCCCCGTGAACGTGAACCTGTCCAAGTTTGCTGGCCCCGAGCAGCGCTACTGCCCCGCCGGCGTGTACGAGTTCGTGGAGGACGAAGCCGAAGCCGGCAAGCAGCGCCTGCAGATCAACGCGCAGAACTGCGTGCACTGCAAGACCTGCGACATCAAGGACCCGACGCAGAACATCGTCTGGGTCACGCCCGAAGGCGGCGGCGGACCGAACTATTCGGGCATGTAAGCCTCAGTACCGCCCCGCAATCCCCAGGCCTGCTTCGCGCAGGCCTTTTTCATGCCTTCGGGCAACTGCGCCATGCAAAAACATGAGCGCCTCATCCTTGACTGAAGCGCTTGGCAGGCATTGCAAGCTCCAAAACGCCGGTACTTGCCCAGGCTCAAACTCCGTGCAAGGCGTACCCCGAGACGCTTTTTTTGTCAGCAAATGCAGGAAAAATGCAAAACAGGAGGGCAAAACACCTCTGCACGATGCAAAACTGCAGCCATTTTTCTTAAATTACTGCATGAATAACCCGTTTGATTTTAGCTTTACGCAGTTTTCATGCCATTTTTTGGTGAACCAGGTATAGGTGAAAACAGGGTTATGACTAGCGACGAGACAAGCAGGTGGGTGCAGTAGACTTTGCCGCGAGGCGCTGTGTATCAAAACGCAGCCGTCTTGTTCACCATCTGGAAATAAACACAAACACGCTGGAGATACACATGAAACAGCTGTCCTGGGCCCGCATGGGCGCCCTGGCCCTGGCGATTTCCGCCATTTCGGGTGCATACGCAGCCGACACCAAGTCGGTGGCCGTGACCGCCATCGTCGAACACCCGGCCCTGGACGCCGTGCGCGACGGCGTCAAGGACGCCCTCAAGGCCGCCGGCTACGAGGACGGCAAGAACCTCAAGTGGCAATACCAGAGCGCCCAGGGCAATACCGGCACCGCCGCCCAGATCGCCCGCAAGTTCGTCGGCGACAAGCCTGACGCCATCGTCGCCATCGCCACCCCCTCGGCCCAGGCCGTGATCGCCGCCACCAAGACGGTGCCGGTGGTGTTCTCCGCCGTGACCGACCCCGTGGCCGCCAAGCTGGTCCCCAGCTGGGAGCCGTCCAAGGGCAACGTGACCGGCGTGTCCGACCTGCTGGCCCTGGACAAGCAGATGGACCTGGTCAAGCAGGTCGTGCCCCATGCCAAGCGCATCGGCATGGTCTACAACCCCGGCGAAGCCAACTCCGCCGTGGTCGTGAAAGAACTGCAGGCCCTGCTGCCCAAGATGGGCTGGACCCTGGTGACGGCCGCCGCCCCCCGCTCCGTGGACGTGAGCAGCGCCGCCCGCTCGCTGGTGGGCAAGGTCGATGTGATCTACACCAATACCGACAACAACGTGGTGTCGGCCTATGAGTCATTGGTCAAGGTCGGCCAGGACGCCAAGATCCCCCTGGTGGCTTCGGACACCGACTCTGTCAAGCGCGGCGCCGTGGCTGCCTACGGCATCAACTACCGCGACCTGGGCGAGCAGACCGGCCGCATGGTCGTGCGCATCCTCAAGGGCGAGCACGCCGGCGACATCAAGCCCGAAGTCAGCACCAAGATGGAGCTGTTCGTGAATCCCGGCGCCGCCGAAAAGCAAGGCGTGAAGCTGTCCGATGCTCTGATCAAGTCCGCCGCTACCGTGGTCAAGTAATCCACTCCCTGTCGCCAGCACTGCCATCAGGCAGTGCCAGCACAGCGGCAGGTGCCGTGGCAACATGGCCCTGCCGATTTTTTTAGACGTTTGCCGCGCCTGTCGCTCTCTCTATGTCTTTATTTTCTATCCTCGGCGCCATTGAAATTGGCCTGATCTTCAGCCTGGTGGCGCTGGGCGTCTTCATCTCCTTTCGCTTGCTGCGTTTTCCCGACCTCACGGTGGACGGCAGCTTCCCCCTCGGTGGTGCGGTCTGCGCCATTCTGATTTCCACGGGCACCAATCCCTGGCTGGCCACGCTGGCCGGCACGGCTGCCAGTGCCGTGGCCGGCTTCATCACGGGCTGGCTCAACGTCAAGCTCAAGATCATGGACCTGCTGGCCTCGATCCTGATGATGATCGGCCTGTACTCGGTCAACCTGCGCATCATGGGCGGCCCCAACGTGCCGCTGATCAACGACCCCACGCTGTTCACCATGCTGCAGCCCGATAGCGTGGCCGACTACGTGATGCGCCCCGTCATCCTGCTGGGCTTCGTCGTCGCCGCCAAGCTGGCCCTGGACTGGTTCTTCGCCACCGAGCGCGGCCTGGCCATCCGTTCCACGGGCTCCAACGCCCGCATGGCCCGCTCCCAGGGCGTGAACACCGGCGCCATGATTTTGCTGGGCATGGCGATTTCCAACGGCCTGGTCGGCCTGGCCGGCGCGCTGTTCGTCCAGACCCAGGGCGGCTCCGACATTTCCATGGGCATAGGCACCATCGTCATCGGCCTGGCCGCCGTGATCGTGGGCGAGACCATACTGCCTTCGCGCAAGATCATCTGGGCCACGCTGGCCGTGGTGATCGGCGCCGTCGTCTACCGCTTCTTCATTGCCGCGGCCCTGAACATCGACGCCATCGGCCTCAAGGCCCAGGACCTGAACCTGGTCACGGCCGTGCTGGTGACCGTCGCCCTGGTGATCCCGCAGATCAAGAAGAAACTCGGCAAGCGCAAATAAGAAAGAAGTGCGGAGAACACCATGCTGAATGCACAACACCTGGAACTGACCTTCAACCCCGGCACCCCCATCGAAACGCGCGCCCTGCGCGGCCTCTCGCTGGCCATCCCCGAGGGCCAGTTCGTCACCGTCATCGGCTCCAACGGCGCGGGCAAGTCCACCTTCCTGAACTGCGTCTCGGGCGACCAGAGCGTGGACAAGGGCAAGATCGAGATCGCCGGCACCGACATGACGCGCCTGCCCGTCTGGGAGCGCTCCAAGCAGGTGGCACGCGTGTTCCAGGACCCCATGGCGGGCACCTGCGAAGACCTGTCCATCGAGGAAAACATGGCGCTGGCCCATGAGCGCGGCAACTTCCGCGGCCTGTCCAAGGCCGTGAAAGCCGCCAACCGCAACCTGTACCGCGAACGCCTGGCCACACTGGGCCTGGGCCTGGAAAATCGCCTGACCGACCGCATCGGACTGCTCTCGGGCGGCCAGCGCCAGGCCGTGAGCCTGCTGATGGCGGCGCTGCAGCCCTCGCGCATCCTGCTGCTGGACGAGCACACCGCCGCGCTCGATCCGCGCACGGCCGACTTCGTGCTGCAGCTGACCGCGCGCATCGTGCAGGAAGCCAAGCTCACCACCATGATGGTGACGCACAGCATGCGCCAGGCGCTGGACGTGGGCACGCGCACCGTGATGCTGCACCAGGGCCAGGTGGTGCTCGACGTGAGCGGCGAGGAGCGAGCCAGGATGGATGTGCCCGACCTGCTGCACATGTTCGAGAAGGTGCGCGGCGAAAAGCTCGCCGACGACGCGCTGCTGCTGAGCTGAAACCAGCCCGGGACGGCGCCCTGCGGCAAAGGCCGTCGCCCCCTTGGGGGAAGCCGCGCAGCGGCTCAGGGGCAGGCCATTTCAGGCGCTCAGCGGCAGATCCGACTTCTTGAGCGTGCGCAGCACAAAGCTCGACTGGCTGTGGCGTATGCCCTTGATCTTGTAGAGCTTCTCGCGCAGCAGGCGCTCATAGTCGCGCGTGTCCCTGACCACCACGCGCAGCAGATAGTCGTACTCGCCCGAGACCAGATGGGCCTCCACCACCTCGGGGATGGTGGCCAGCACCTCGCCGAACTTCTCCAGCGTGTTGTCGGAGTGGCTGTCCAGCGTCACCATGACCAGCACCGTGTCGGCCAGCCCCAGCGCCTGGGGATTGAGGCGCACCGTATAGCCCTCGATCACGCCGGATTCCTCAAGCTTCCTGATCCGGGCCCAGCAGGGCGACGCGCTCAACCCCACGGCAGCGCCGATTTCCTGCAGGCTGGCGCGCGCGTTACCCTGCAGAACGGAAAGAATCTTTTTGTCCAAGGCATCCATGGCCTTAAATTTATCTCCATTCGTGTGTTTACAGAAAATTTTTCTGTAGCAAACGCATATCTGCAGAATTTAAAGCAGCATTTTCTGCAATCCGACATGCACACTGGAGCCCATGGAAGCACGTTTACCGACGCAGCAAACCCATTCAAGCAGCACCGTTGTTTACCGTCAGCGCCAGCCTGCCTGATCCGCCCTACGGACCCGTTCCAGGCCGCGCCACTTACCCGCAGTGGCGCGGCCTGTCGCCTTGGTGGATGTCCTGGCATTACTACTATATTGATAGCATCTGGCGCTTTCTCTCTCGAAGTACCAAGTTCACGAGCCGCTGAAACAAAAGAAAATCATGTGCCGACAGCTATCAAATCAGGATCGATATTTGCAAACCTCGCGCAAACCCGCGTGGTGCAGTGCAAAAAAACGAGCCTAAAATAGCGGTTGTCAGGAGAGAGTGCAAGCCGGCCACGGCCATGCACCGCCGAAGGCGCAGGCCCAGCTTGGCTGGCCCCGAACGCTCAGGCAAAAGGACTGACGACCGCAGGCAGACCCCGGTTTGCCCGCGTTCCTTGCTGGAGAGAGGTGCCGCCCGCCGGCATCCACCGAAGGAGCAAACCGCTGCCCAGGCGCCGCGGTGAATCTCTCAGGTAAAGCGGACAGCAGGACAAGCCCGCCGCGCATGGCCCAGCCGTGCCTGGCACACCCTTGGTTCATGACCGGAGCGCTTGCCTGTGACCACTGTTTCCGCTGCTGACGACAAAGCATCTTCCTTCCCCAGCGCCCCGGCCGGCGGCCTGCTGACCACGCCGTTGCACGCCCTGCACCAGGAACTCGGTGCCCGCATGGTGCCGTTTGCCGGCTACTCCATGCCCGTGCAGTATCCGCAGGGGTTGATGGCCGAGCATCTGCACACCCGCCAGTCGGCCGGCCTGTTCGACGTGTCCCACATGGGCCAGTTGCTGCTGCGCGGCCCGCAGGCAGCCCAGGCACTCGAGTCGCTGATGCCCATGGACGTGCAGGACCTGGGCCTGAACAAACAGCGCTACGGCCTGCTGCTCAACGACGAAGGCGGCATTCTGGACGACCTGATGTTCGTGAACCGCGGCGATGACCTGTTCCTGATCGTCAACGGCGCCTGCAAGCAGGCCGACATCGCGCATATCCGCAACCGCATCGGCCAGACCTGCGAAGTGATCGCGCTGCCCGACCGGGCCCTGCTGGCACTGCAAGGCCCGAAGGCGGTGCGGGCCCTGTCGCGGCTGCTGCCCCATGTGACCGGCCTGGTCTTCATGGCCGGCAACCACTTCGACTGGCAGGGCCACCGGCTCTACATCACGCGCAGCGGCTACACGGGCGAAGACGGTTTCGAGATCTCCGTGCCCGCCGCCGGCGCCGAAGCCCTGGCCCGCGCCCTGCTGGCCCAGCCCGAAGTCGCTCCCGTCGGCCTGGGCGCGCGCAATTCGCTGCGGCTGGAAGCCGGCCTGTGCCTGTACGGCAGCGACATGGACGCCGCCACCACGCCGGCGCAGGCCAGCCTGGGCTGGGCCGTCCAGAAGGTGCGCCGCGCCGGCGGCGCCCGCGAAGGCGGCTTTCCGGGCGCGGACCTGGTGCTTAGCGAGCTCCAGGACCCCGGCCGGCTGCCGCGCAAGCGCGTAGGCCTGGTGGCGCTGGAGCGCATCCCCGTGCGCGAGCCCGCCGTGCTCGAGAACATGGACGGCCAGCACATAGGCCACATCACCAGCGGCCTGCTCAGTCCCTCGCTCAACCAGCCGGTGGCGCTGGCCTATGTGCAGCCCGACTATGCCGCCGCCGGCACGCAGATCTTCGCCATGGTGCGCGGCAAGCCCGTGCCCATGCAGGTGACGGCCACGCCTTTCGTGCCTGCCAACTACCACCGGGGCTGAAGAGCCCGGCTTTCATGCGCAACGGCGCCGCCAGCCGCTACAGTGCGGGGTGACCTTTCTCAAATCCTGATTTGTTTTTCCATCTGGAGTTTCCATGAGCATCCAATATTCCAAAGAGCACGAGTGGATCAACGCCGCCGACACCAGCAACGCCGTGGTCGGCATCACGGTTCACGCGCAGGACGCGCTGGGCGACGTGGTGTTCGTTGATCTGCCCGAGGTGGGCGCCCTGTTCGCCCAAGGCGAAGTGGCTGGCGTGGTCGAGTCCGTCAAGGCCGCTGCCGACGTCTACATGCCCGTGGCCGGCGAAATCCTCGAAGTGAACGAGGCCCTGCGCGCCGACCCCTCGCTGGCCAACAGCGATCCGCTGGGCGCCGGCTGGTTCTTCAAGGTCAAGCTGGCCGACGTCAGCCAACTGGAAGGCCTCATGGACGAAACCGCCTACAACGATTTCGCCCAGGACCACTAAGCCCGAACCAAGGCCCCGGCAAGCTGCTTGCCCGGGGCCTTTTTGCCGGAGCCGCCGCAGGCTCCGCCAGCCATCGCTTTCGAGAATTTTTTGAGATCAGGTCACTCCATGCTGATGTCGCCCCCCTCCCCCCTGGATACCCTGCAGTCGCTGGAAAACCCCGGCGAATTCGTGCCCCGTCATATAGGCATCGATGCGCAGGACGAAGCCCATATGCTGTCCGTGATCGGCGAAGCCTCGCGCGCCGCCCTCATGGACTCCATCGTTCCGGCCGCCATCCGGCGCAGCCATCCCATGCAGCTGCCGGCCGCCGTCCCCGAGGCACAGGCCCTGGCCGAGCTCAAGGCCATGGCGGCCAAGAACAGGATCTTCAAGAACTTCATCGGCCAGGGCTATTACGGCACCCACACGCCGGGCGTCATCCTGCGCAACGTGCTCGAGAATCCCGCCTGGTACACCGCCTACACGCCCTATCAGGCCGAGATCAGCCAGGGCCGCATGGAGGCGCTGGTCAACTTCCAGACCATGGTCTGCGACCTGACCGGCATGCCGATCGCCAATGCCTCCATGCTCGACGAGGCCACGGCCGCCGCCGAGGCCATGACGCTGGCCAAGCGCGCCGCCAAGTCCAGGAGCGACACGCTGGTGGTCACCGGCGATGCCCACCCCCAGACCATAGAAGTCATCCAGACCCGCGCCGCGCCGCTGGGCATCAAGGTGGTCGTGGCCCATTCCAGGCAGGAGTGGGAAAGCGCCCTGGCCGGCGACTTCTTCGCCGCGCTGATCCAGTACCCGGCCAGCAGCGGCTGGGTGGCTGACTGGCGCGCCGACGTACAGGCTATCCACGCCAAGCAGGCGGCCGCCATCTTCGCCACCGACCTGCTGGCCCTGACCCTGCTTACGCCGCCCGGCGAATGGGATGCCGACATCGTCGTCGGCAACACCCAGCGCTTCGGCATGCCCATGGGCGCCGGCGGCCCGCACGCGGCCTTCATGGCCTGCCGCGACGAATACAAGCGCTCCCTGCCCGGCCGTCTGGTCGGCGTGAGCGTGGATGCGCACGGCCGCCCCGCCTACCGCCTGGCGCTGCAGACGCGCGAGCAGCACATCCGCCGCGAAAAGGCGACCTCGAACATCTGCACGGCCCAGGTGCTGCCGGCCGTGATCGCCAGCATGTATGCGGTCTACCACGGGCCCGAAGGTCTCGCGCGCATCGCGCGGCGCGTGGCGCGGCTCACGGCCATCCTGAGCCGCGGCCTGGCCCGGCTGGGCTTCACCGGCCATCACCATGGCACGGCCTTCGACACGATTTCGCTGCACACCCGCGAAGCTACCGATTCCATAGCTGCTCGTGCAGCATCCATGGGCGTCAACCTGCGAAAAACCGGGGATGAATACCTGTGCATCAGCCTGGACGAGACCAGCACCCGCGCCGATGTGGAGCTGCTGTGGTCGGTCTTTGCGCGGGACGGCCAGCCGCTGCCGGGCATTGCCGCCATGGACGAAGGCCTGCCGTCGCTGATCCCGGAGGCACTGCAGCGCCAAAGCAGCTTCCTGACGCATCCGGTGTTCAACACCCACCGCTCCGAGACGGCCATGCTGCGCTATATCCGCAGCCTCTCCGACAAGGACCTGGCGCTAGACCGCTCGATGATCCCGCTGGGCTCGTGCACCATGAAGCTCAATGCCACCAGCGAGATGATTCCCATCACCTGGCCCGAGTTCGCCAACATCCACCCTTTTGCGCCGGCCGATCAGCTGGCCGGCTATGCCGAGCTGGACGCCCAGCTGCGCCAGTGGCTGTGCGAAGCCACGGGCTATGCCGGCGTGAGCCTGCAGCCCAATGCCGGCAGCCAGGGCGAATATGCGGGCCTGCTGGCCATCAAGGGCTGGCATGAAAGCCGGGGCGAGGCCCATCGCAACATCTGCCTGATCCCCAGCAGCGCCCACGGCACCAATCCCGCCAGTGCCCAGATGGTGGGCATGCAGGTGGTGGTCACCAAGTGCGACGACAACGGCAACGTGGATCTGGCCGACCTGCAGGCCAAGTGCGAACTGCACAGCGATCGCCTGGCCTGCGTGATGATCACCTACCCCAGCACGCACGGCGTGTTTGAGACCCAGGTCAAGGAGCTGTGCGCCCTGGTACACCGCCATGGCGGCCGCGTCTACGTGGACGGCGCCAACATGAATGCCCTGGTCGGCGTGGCCGCGCCGGGCGAGTTCGGCGGCGACGTGAGCCACCTGAACCTGCACAAGACCTTCTGCATTCCCCACGGCGGCGGCGGCCCCGGTGTGGGCCCGGTCTGCGTGGTGCAAGACCTGGTGCCTTTCCTGCCCGGCCACGCCACGGGCGGAATTGCCTCGAAAACAGGAGCTGTCAGCGCAGCACCACTCGGCAATGCGGCCGTGCTGCCCATCAGCTGGATGTATATACGCATGATGGGCGCCGAAGGCCTGAAGCAGGCTACCGAGGTGGCCATACTCAGCGCCAACTACATCAGCGCCCGCCTGCGCCAGCACTACCCCACGCTGTACGCCTCGGCCAACGGCCATGTGGCGCACGAGTGCATCCTGGACCTGCGCGATCTCAAGGAAAGCAGCGGCGTGATGGCCGAGGACGTGGCCAAGCGCCTGATCGATTACGGCTTTCATGCCCCCACGCTGTCCTTCCCGGTGGCCAATACCTTGATGGTCGAGCCCACCGAAAGCGAGCCGCTGGCCGAGATCGACCGCTTTATCGCGGCCATGATCGCCATCCGCGCGGAAATCCGCCAGGTGGAATCGGGCCAGTGGCCGCGCGAGGACAACCCGCTCGGGAACGCGCCCCACACGGCCGAGCAGGTGACAAGCGACGTCTGGCAGCACGCCTACAGCCGCGAAACCGCAGCCTATCCCGTGGCCGCGCTGCGCCACAGCAAGTACTGGTCGCCCGTGGGGCGGGTCGACAACGTCTATGGGGACCGCAACCTCTTTTGCAGCTGCGTGCCGCTGACCGATCACGCCAGCTGACCCCCTTGCCTGCACGGGGCGGCCTGGCCGCCCCGTGCAGGCCGCTTGTTGGCAGCCGGCGGGGCGCTTACACTGCGCCTACTTTTTGCGACCTTAAGGTCTGCAATATTGATTCCGCCATGAGCAGCCCAGACCAACCGCTTCTGACCAACGACCCGGATAGCCTGCCCCTGCATGCACTGCTGGCGCCAGGCGCCCCTCCCGCCGCCCTGTCGTCGGACATACGCCCCATCGTTCCCGAAGACGAAGACCCGCTGCAGGCACTGGTCGCCGAGCTGCGCAACTACCAGCGCGAGCTGGAGCTGCAGAACGAGGTGCTCAACTACAGCCAGGCCGTGGCGGAGAGCGCATCCGAGCGCTTCGAAGCCCTGTTCGCCAACATTCCCCTGCCGCTGCTGGTGCTGGACGAGCACGATATGGTGGTACAGGCCAACGCCATGGCCCACAGCACCTTCCAGCCCACGGAACGGGACCGGCTGCTGGTCAATTTCATGCCGTTCGTGCATGCGCATGACGCGGAACGCGTGCTGCAAGCCTTTGCGACCGCACACGAGCAGGGCAGCGACCGGGCCTACGAAGTGGCGTTCGACATCACGCAAGACCTCCAGCTGCGTGGCGATCTGCATATCGCCTGCATTTCGGTGCGCCAGCAGAACGGTGCGTCCGCGCCCCAGTTCCTGTGCGCCATGGTCAACCAGGGCCCGCTGCTGACGGAGCGCCAGGCCCTGCAGGAGCGCAATCTGCAGCTGCACGCCAGCGAGAAGCGCCTGGAATCCATCATCAACTCCTCGCTGGATGCCATTATCTGCGTGGATGCGCAGCAGTGCATCACGGTTTTCAACCCCACGGCGGCGGCACTGTTCCTGTGCTCGCCGCATGACGCCCTGGGCAGCCCGCTGGACCGCTTCCTGCCGGACGCGGCGCGCGCCCTGGCCTTTGCCCCGCTGACCACCCAGGCCATCCTGGGCGAGATGGTCGCGCGCACAGCCAGCGGACACGAAGTGCCCGTGGAGGTCAGTGTCTCGTTCGAGCACCACAACAACGGCGACACCACCACCGTCTTCGCCCGCGACCTGACCAGCCGCAAGAAAGCCGATGCGCAGCGCGGCGCCCTGGAGTCGCAGCTGCGCGAGTCCCACAAGATGCAGGCCGTGGGCACCATGGCCGGCGGCATAGCCCATGACTTCAACAACATCGTGGGCGCCATCCTGGGCAATGTGGAACTGGCCAAGGCCGACTGCAACGACAACCCCGCGGCGCTGGAAAGCCTGCGCGAGATCGAGAAAGCCGGCCGCCGCGCGCGCGACCTGGTGCGGCAGATCCTGGCCTTCAGCCGCAACGACCCGCCCGAGCGCCGCATTGTGCAGATCGGCGAAGTCATGCGGGACACGGCCCGGCTGCTGCGCGTGACGCTGCCGCCGGGCATCGAGCTGCAGCTGCGCCTGCCGGCGCCGGTACCCGCGCTGCTGGCCGATCCGACCCAGGTCGAGCAGGCGCTTTTCAATCTGTGCAACAACGCCATGCATGCGCTGGGCGATGCCCGCGGCCTGATCCAGATGGAAGCCCAGCTGACCCAGCCCGAGCCACATGCCTGCGCGCGCCTGGGCCTGTCCCAGGCCAGCTACATCACGCTGTCGGTGCAGGACAACGGCCCCGGCATGGACGTCGCCACGCAGCAGCGCATCTTCGAGCCCTTCTTCACCACCAAGCCGGTCGGCCAGGGCACGGGCCTGGGCCTGTCCGTAGTGCATGGCGTGATGCGCACCCACGGCGGCGCCGTGGACGTTTTCAGCATCCCCGGCCAGGGTAGCCGTTTCACGCTGTACTTTCCACTGGCGGATGCCGACATGCCCGCATCGGCTGGCGGCGCGGTGGCCGCCCCGGCGCGCCTGCCGGCCGCGAACACGCTGCTCACGGCCGCACAACCGGCCGCGAACGCCGCGCGCCACATCATGTATGTGGACGACGACCAGGCCCTGGTGTTTCTCGTGACGCGGCTGCTGCGCCGGCGCGGCTACACCGTCAGCGGCTTCACCGATCCCCACGAGGCGCTGGCCATGCTGCAGGCCAATCCATCCGACTTCCACCTGCTCGTGACCGACTACAACATGCCCGGCTACAGCGGCCTGGACCTGGTGCGCGAAGCCCTGCAGGTCCGTCCGTCCCTGCCCGTCGCCCTGGCCTCGGGCTATGTCACGGCGGAAATCGAGCAGGCCGCCCTCAGCGCAGGCGCGCGCGCCCTGATCCACAAACCCAATGACGTGGAGGAGCTTTGCGCCACCGTCCACCGCCTGCTGCATGAATGATGTTCCCGCCGGCCTGATTTGCCGGCATGAAGACGAAGAGCTGCTGGTGCTGGAAAAACCGCCGGGCCTGCTGTGCGTTCCGGGCCGCGGCCCCGACAAGCAGGACTGCCTGAGCGCGCGGGCCCGGCAGCGCTGGCCCGACGCGCTGATCGTGCACCGGCTGGACCAGGCCACCTCCGGCCTGGTGGTCATGGCCCGCAGCCTGCAAAGCCAGCGCCTGCTGAGCCAGTCTTTTGCCGAACGGCAGGTTGAAAAACGCTACACCGCCGTGGTCGCCGGCCGACTCGACATAGATCGACCTTCTCCGGTTGCAGGCGTCGTCCCCCTCCAAGGGGGAAGCCGCGCAGCGGCTCAGGGAGTTTGGAAAACAATCGACCTGCCCATCGCCGCCGACTGGGAGCGCCGGCCGCTGCGCATCATCGACGCGCAACACGGCAAACCCAGCCAGACCCTGTGGCAGGCCGTATCGCACGAAACCTGGCAATCGCAGGCCTGCACGCGCGTGCTGCTGCGCCCCGTCACCGGGCGCACGCACCAGCTGCGGGTTCACCTGGCGGCCCTGGGCCATCCCATTCTGGGCGATGCCCTGTACGGCCAGGAGGACAATTCCCGCTGGGCCGCCCGCCTTCTGCTCCACGCCCACAGCCTGCAGCTGAAGCACCCGGCCAGCGGCGAGCTGCTGAGCCTGGAGTCGCCCACGCCCTTTTGAGCTCCACCTAGGCAGGTATAATCAACACGTCGCGAAACAGCAACACACCCACCAGGGAACGCGCTCAAAAGGCCTCCAACCCTGCGGTCCATCGGGCCAATTCAACCCCCAGCACAGCCCGGATCTTCCGGGCTTTCTCATTGCCATCAAAGCGCGGCCAGCGCAGGCCCATATAGCGAAGCGTGCTATGCAGTGCGTAGCGAAAAGTGGATCAAAAAACCAGCCCCGGGATACCCTGTTGCCAATAGCAATTACTGGTTTAATCTGGCAGCCTTCGCAAAGCCCGAACCCACTCGCGGCGGGCCACGCTTTTTCCGAATATTTACCGCATTTGAAGGAAGTCCTCATGAGCATTCCGTTCCGCATGCAAACCGTCGTCGCGGCCATCGGCCTCGCTGGTGCTGCATTGATCTCCAGCGCCCATGCCCAAGTCAAGATCGCCATGGTGCTTCCCACGACCGGCTCCCTGACCCAGTACGGCGACATGATCAAGGAAGGCGTCAATACCGCCGTGGAAATGGCCAATGCCTCCGGCGGCATCAACGGCAAGAAGATCGAGATCGTCGCAGTGGACGACGCCTGCGAACCCAAGCAGGGCCCCGTGGCCGCCAACCGCGTGGTCAACAGCAAGATCGGCTACGTGATCGGCCCCGTCTGCTCGGGCGCCTCGATCGCCGCAGCCCCCATCTACAACAACGAAGGCGTGGTGGCTGTGACGCCTTCCGCCACTTCGCCCGCCCTGACCGACGGCAAGAACTACCACTACATCTTCCGCACCATAGGCCGTGACGACCAGCAAGGTCCCGCCGCCGCCAAGTTCATCATCGAGAAGATCAAGCCCAAGAAGGTCGCCGTGCTGCACGACAAGCAGTCGTACGGCCAGGGCATTGCCTCCTCCGTGCGCGACGATCTGAAGAAGGCCAACGTGCCCGTGGCGCTGTTCGAAGGCATCAATGCCGGCGACAGCGACTACTCCGCCGTGATCACCAAGCTCAAGAGCGCCGGCGTGGACTTCATCTACTACGGCGGCTACCACCCCGAAATGGGCCTGCTGCTGCGCCAGGCCGCCGAGCAAGGCCTGAAGGTCCGCATGATGGGCCCCGAGGGCGTGGGCAATCCTGAAGTCAACGCCATCGCCGGCCCCGCCGTGGAAGGCATGCTGGTGACCTTGCCCGCGGACTTCGCGGCCAATCCCAAGAACGCCGCCGTGGTCAAGGCCTTCAAGGACAAGAAGCGCAATCCTGCCGGCGCCTTCCAGCTGACCTCGTTCGCCGCCACCCAGGTGCTGCTGGACAGCATCAAGGCCGTGGGCGACAACCCCGCCAAGGTGGCGGACCACCTGCACAAGAGCACGTTCGACACCGTGCTGGGCCCCGTGGCCTGGAACCAGCAGGGCGACCTGAAGTCCTTCGACTTCCAGGTGTTCGAATGGCACAAGGACGGCAGCAAGTCCGTCGCCAACAAGTAATCCACCTCACTCTTCCGGAGTGCGTCGGGCCACGGCCCGGCGCCTCCGGTTGCTTGTTATTTGGCCCTCGGGCCTTTTCCTGTTTAAGAGTGGCATTGCATGTCTGACCTAGTACCCCAGCTGATACAACAGCTATTCAACGGGCTCTCACTCGGAGCCATTTACGCCCTGATCGCCATTGGCTACACCATGGTCTACGGCATCATCGGCATGATCAATTTCGCACACGGCGACATCTACATGATCGGCGCCTACATCGGCTTGGTCACCCTCTCTGCCGTCGGCACCCAGAGCGGTCTGCCGGTCTGGGCCATCATCGGCCTCATGCTCGTGGTCTCTGTCTTCGTCACCGGCGTCTACGGCCTGGTGGTGGAACAGGTGGCCTACAAGCCCGTGCGCAAGAGCCCGCGCCTGGTGGCGCTGATCTCCGCCATCGGCATGTCCATCTTCCTGCAGAACTGGGTGGCCCTGGGCCAGGGCGCACGCGACATGGCCGTGCCCTCGCTGATCCCCGGCGCCCTGCGCTTCGGCGCCGAAGGCGGCTTCGAGGTCTACGTGCCCTACTCGCGCATTCTGATCATCGTGGTCACCGTGGTGCTGATGGTGCTGCTCACGCTCTACATCAAGCGCTCGCGCATGGGCCGCGCCTCGCGCGCCTGCGCCCAGGACATGCACATGGCCAATCTGCTGGGCATCGACACCAACAAGGTGATCTCCTTCACCTTCGTGCTGGGCGCCATCCTGGCGGCCGTGGGCGGCGTGCTGATCGCGCTGGCCGTGGGCAAGCTCAATCCCTTCATCGGCTTCCTGGCCGGCATCAAGGCCTTCACGGCGGCCGTGCTCGGCGGCATCGGCTCCATCCCCGGCGCCATGCTGGGCGGGGTGATCCTGGGCGTGGCGGAAACCTTTGCCGCGGCCTATATCTCGTCGGAATACAAGGACATCGTGGCCTTCGGCCTGCTGGTGACGATTCTGATGTTCCGCCCCACGGGCCTGCTGGGCAAACCTGAAGTGGAGAAGGTCTGATGAAGTACAGCCTTTCCTCTGCTTTGCGCGATGCGCTGATCTCCACGGTGATGACCGCCATCGTGGTCGCCCCCATCTTCAGCCTGCACCTGGAGCGCGCCGGCAGCCGCACCGTCATCGCGCCGGACTGGCGCATGACCGCCTGGGCCTGCCTTGCCGTCTTCGTCGTACAGATGCTCAAGCCCTGGTTCTCCGGTTTTCTCGCCGGCAAGCTGCCCAAGGTCAACCTGCCGGCCCTGCCGGAAGTGAAGCCCGGCACCCGCAACGTCATGATCTTCGTGGCGCTGATGATGGCCGCATCCTGGCCCTTCTTCGCGGGCCGCAATGCCGTGGACATCGCGACGCTGGCCATGATCTACGTCATGCTGGGCCTGGGCCTGAACGTGGTCGTGGGCTTTGCCGGCCTGCTGGACCTGGGCTTCGTGGGCTTTTATGCCGTGGGCGCCTATACCTATGCGCTGCTGTTCCGCTGGGCCGGCTGGACCTTCTGGGAAGCGCTGCCGTTTGCCGGCCTCGCTTCGGCCACGTTCGGCTTCGCCCTCGGCTTTCCCGTGCTGCGCCTGCGTGGCGACTACCTGGCCATCGTGACGCTGGGCTTCGGTGAAATCATCCGCCTGCTGCTGACCAACCTGACCAGCTTCACGGGCGGCCCGGACGGCATCTCCAGCATCCCCAAGCCCTCGGCGTTCGGCCTGGAAATGACGCGCTCGCCTTCGGTGGCAGGCGGCACCACCTTCCACCAGTTCTTCGGCATGGAATTCAACTCCATGCACATGGTGATCTTTGTGTACCTGATGGCGCTGCTGCTGGCCATGGTGACCCTGTTCATCAGCAACCGGCTGATCCGCATGCCCATCGGCCGCGCCTGGGAAGCGCTGCGCGAGGACGAGATCGCCTGCCGCTCGCTGGGCCTGAATCCCATGAAGATCAAGCTCTCGGCCTTCACGCTGGGCGCCATGTTCGCGGGCTTCGGCGGCGCCTTCTTCGCGGCGCGCCAGGGCATCGTCAACCCCGAGTCCTTCACCTTCATCGAGTCGGCGCTGATCCTGGCCATCGTGGTGCTGGGCGGCATGGGCTCGCAGCTGGGCGTGATCCTCGCGGCCATTTTGCTGACCACCCTGCCCGAGCTGGCGCGCGAATTCTCCGAATACCGCATGCTGATCTTCGGCCTGGTCATGATTTTGATGATGGTCTGGCGTCCCCAGGGCCTGCTGCCCATGAAGCGCCACCATGTGGAGATGAAGTGATGGAACTTCATATCGCTCTCATTTTGATGACAAAAATCGTAGACGGGGCAAGCGCATGAGCGAGTATTTGCTAGAAGTCAAAGACCTGTGCATGCGCTTTGGCGGCCTGCTGGCCGTGGACAACGTGGGCTTCAACGTGCGCCCGCAGGAAGTGTTTGCCATCATCGGCCCCAACGGCGCCGGCAAGACCACGGTGTTCAACTGCATCAGCGGTTTCTACCAGCCCTCGGGCGGCTCCATCGTGCTGGACGGTCAGAGCATCGCGGGCCAGAGCAGCCACCAGGTGGCCAACCACGGCGTGGTGCGCACCTTCCAGAACGTACGCCTGTTCAAGCACATGACCGTGCTGGAGAACCTGCTGGTCGCCCAGCACCGCCCATCGGGCCAAGGTCTGCGCTCCACGCTGCTCGGCGGCCTGTTCAACACGGCGGGCTACCGCCGCTCGGAAGCGGAGAAGATCGAGAACGCGCTGAAGTGGCTGGACGTCATGGGCCTGCGCTCCTTCGTCAACCGCGAGGCCGGCAACCTCGCCTACGGCCACCAGCGCCGCCTGGAGATCGCGCGCTGCATGATCACCAAGCCGCGCGTGCTCATGCTCGACGAGCCGGCCGCCGGCCTGAACCCGCAGGAGAAAAAGGACCTGCAGGGCCTGATCGACCAACTGCGCCGCGACTATGGCGTGGCCGTGCTGCTGATCGAGCACGACATGGGCCTGGTCATGGGCGTGTCCGAGCGCATCCTGGTCATGGAATACGGCAAGCCCATCGCCACGGGTGTGCCCGAGGCCATCCGCAACGACGAACGGGTCATCAAGGCCTATCTGGGGGAAGCGTGATGACCGGCCTGACGACACCCATGCTGCAAGTACAGAACCTGTCCACCCACTACGGCGCCATCTGCGCCGTCAACCATGCCAGCCTGCATGTGAACCAGGGCGAGATCGTCTCGCTGATCGGCTCCAACGGCGCCGGCAAGACCTCGCTGCTGATGACCATCTGCGGCACGCCGCGCGCCAGCGGCGGCCAGGTCTTCTACGAGGGCGTGGACATCACGCAGATGTCCACGCACCACATCATGCGCAAGGGCATCGCGGTCTCGCCCGAGGGGCGCCGCATCTTCTCGGACCTGACGGTCACCGAGAACCTGCAGATGGGCGGCTTCTTCCTCGACAAGGCGGCGATCGACGCCGGCATCGAACATGTGTTCGGCCTGTTCCCGCGCCTGCGCGAACGCGCCGGCCAGCGTGCCGGCACCATGTCCGGCGGCGAGCAGCAGATGCTGGCCATCGGCCGCGCGCTGATGAGCAAGCCGCGCCTGCTGCTGCTCGACGAGCCCACGCTGGGCCTGGCGCCGCTGGTCATTGCGCAGATCTTCGAGATCATCCAGACCATCCGCGCAGCGGGCGTCACGGTGTTCCTCGTCGAGCAGAACGCCAACCGCGCCCTGCAGATCGCCGACCGCGGCTATGTGCTGGAGACCGGCAAGGTGGTGCTCGAGGACACCGGGGCCAACCTGCTGACCAACGACGCGGTGCGCAAGGCCTATCTGGGGCATTGACGCGGGCCGTCAAGCTGCACGCCAAGCCCCGTCTGATGCAAGTCAGCCGGGGCTTTCCCTTTCCGTCATGAATCGCTCGTAAGATCGATGCATGACCAAGCATTTGACGATTCTGACCGGCGGCTCGCGCGGCATGGGCCTGGCCATGGGCCGGCAGCTGCTGCGCCAGGGCCATACCTTGCTGAGCATTGCCCGCAGGAGCAGCGAGGCGCTGGCCGCCGGCGTCGGCACACCCACGCAGCTGATCCAGTGGCAGCAGGACCTGGCCCAGAGCGCCGCGGCCGCCCAGCGCCTGGGCACCTGGCTGGGCACCCTCCATGCCGACGAGTGGGACAGTGTCACCCTCATCAACAATGCCGGCGTGATCCCGCAGATCGCGCCGCTGTCGCAGCTGCCCGCGGCCGACCTGATCAACGCCCTGCGCGTGGGCCTGGAAGCGCCCATGGCCATGACCGGCGCCTTCCTGGCCGCCACGGCCGACTGGAAAGCCCGACGCAAAGTGCTCAATATTTCGTCGGGCCTGGGCCGCCGTCCCATGGCCTCGCAGGCCAGTTATTGCACGGCCAAGGCCGGCATGGACCAGTACAGCCGCTGCGTGGCGCTTGAAGAGGCCGCCAGGCCCCATGGCGCGCGCATCTGCTCGCTGGCGCCCGGGGTCATCGACACCGATATGCAGGTGCAGCTGCGCAGCGCCGACCAGGGCGATTTTCCGGACGTGGGCAATTTCGCACGGCTCAAGGCCAGCGGCCAGCTCACCTCGCCCGAGGAGGCCGCCGCACGCGTGCTGGCCTGGCTGGAACGACCCGACTTCGGCGAGCAGGTGGTCGCCGACGTGCGCCAGCCCTGACGCCTCCGCGCCCAGGGTCGCCCGTGCGGCTCGCGGTGCCAGCCCCAGCGATTTGCGATGGCTTTCCAGGACAGACACCCAATGATGGCTGCGCTATCCTTCCTGACCATCGCATGGCGTGCCGGACATAGCAAACGCTTACGGCACCTGCCCCATTGATTCGATCCTGGAGCTTCTTTTCATGTTTCGCCAACTGATCACCTGCACCGCCATGGCCGCCGCCCTGGGGCTGGGCTTTTCCGCCGCCGCGCAAGGCACGGCCGCCGACTTTCCGAGCAAGCCCGTGCGCCTGATCGTGCCCTTCCCGCCCGGCGGCGGCACCGACATCCTCTCGCGCGTGATCTCCAACAAGCTCACCGAAGTCAGCCACTGGACCGTGGTGCCCGACAACCGCGCCGGCGCGGGCGGCACCATAGGCATCACCGAAGCCGTGAAGGCTGCGCCCACGGGCTATGACATGGTCATGGGCCAGAAGGACAACGTGGTCCTCGGCCCCTATCTGTACCAGAACCTGCCCTGGAACCCCACCAAGGACCTGACGCCCGTGGCCCATGTGGCCTACACCCCCATCGTGATCGCCACGGCCGCCAGCTCGCCCTACAAGACGCTGGCCGACGTGATGGCAGCCGCCAGGAAAAGCCCCGCCAAAATCACCTACGGCTCACCGGGCAACGGCACCAGCATCCACCTGGCCGGCGTGATGCTGGAAAAGGCCGCGGGCATCCAGCTCACCCACGTGCCCTACAAGGGCTCCAACCCCGCCATGATGGACGCCCTGGCCGGCAACGTGGACCTGCTGGTCTCCTCCGTGCCTTCGGCCATAGGCCAGATCAAGTCCGGCAAGCTGCGCGCAATCGCCGTGACCTCGGCGGCCCGCTCCACCTCGCTGCCCGATACGCCCACCCTGGCCGAATCCGGCCTCAAGGGCTTCAACGTCAGCACCTGGTACGGCCTGTTCATGCCCAAGGGCACGCCTGCGCCCATCGTCAGCAAGGTCAACGCCGAAGTGAACAAGCTGCTGGCCACGCCCGAAGTCAAGGAGGCCATCCAGAGCCAGGGCGCCGAGCCCCAGACCATGAGCGTGGAAGCCTTCGACACGTTCTTCCAGGCGGACTTCAAGGCCAGCAAGGCCATCGTGGAAGCCTCTGGCGCAAAGATTGAGTGACCCCCTGAGCCGCTTTGCGGCTTCCCCCTGGGAGGGGGACAACGCCTTCGCCGCAAGGCGGCTCTTGCTCGGCGTCTCCGGGATTTGGGGCATGCCGGTTTTACAGGTCCGCTCTCCGAATGAAAAAAAGACCTTTTTCAAGGTCTTTTTTTCATTCGGAGAGCTGCGCTTATTCGCGGACCACGAGCACGGGGATGCGCACGGCGCCCAGCACGCGCTGGGTCACGCTGCCCAGCATCAGCTTTTCCAGGCCGCGGCGGCCTTGGGAGCCCATGACGATGAGGTCGGCACCGCTGCTTTCCATCACGCGCACAATGCCGTCGTGCACCGCATGACCCTCGCCCACCACGGTGGAAACGGCCACGCCGGCCTCGTCCATCAAGGCCTTGACGGCGTCCAGCGTGGTATTGGCCTCGGCCGTGGCAGCGCTCAGGTACTGGGATTGGCCGTAGGCGAAATCGGCGCCCACGCCGGTGAACGGATAAGGGTCGATCACATAGACCGCCGTCACCGCGCTGCCGAACTCCTTGGACAGTTCGGCCGCCTTGCGGGCTGCCAGCAAGGAGGGGGCGGAACCATCCACGGGAACCAGGATGTGCTTGAACATGGACATTTCATTCTCCTTTGTTAGTACGGCGGCGCCATGCAGCCGGTGCCGCCGGTTCATTGCAGCTCAGTCTGAACCCCATCATGCATCAGCATTCTGATGCACATCAAGTCTTTCGGAACGTGTTCACGATCTCAGTAGGCATCCACGACTTCGGCGCCCTGGAAATTGCCGCGCCGGTAGGTCAGCACCAGGGTGTCGCGCACGCCCCCGGCTTCCACGGGCTGGATGGGCGTGGTCTCATGGATCATGCGCGCATCGTCCAGCAGCATGATCGACCAGGGTTCGGTCAGCGTGAAGCGCATGCCGCCCGGTCCCGCGGCTTCGAAGACCCGCGTCTCGCCGCCCTTCACGCCCTTGCGGCTCACCAGGATCACCACCACCAGGTCCACGCCGTCGCGGTGCGCGCCCTCGGGCGTGGGCCGGCCTATGCCGTCCGTGGTGTCGATGCGGAACTGGTGCGACTCCACGAACCAGCGCCCATGGCCCGCGCCCGTGCCGTCCGTGCGGAACACCTGGTCCGCCAGATCCGCGAGCTTTTCCAGCAGCCGGGCCCAGACCGGGCTTTGCGTCGTCGCGTCGAGCATGGGATCGAACATGCGCTGCATGCCGCCGTGCAGGGCGTTGTATTCCACGGGCTGCCAGTGCGCGCGGTGCGGCACCTGTTGCAGCGCCTGGGCCTGGGCCACGAAGCAGGAATGGCGGCGGCGCCGGTAGCGCCCGCCGTCCTTGAGAAAGGCATCGGGCGGCAGGCCTTGCCAGTCGCCGTCCAGCGCATGCAGCTGGGCCAGGTCAGTGCCTACCCATTGCGCGAAATCCTGCGGCGCCAGCACGGCATAGCCGCTCTCGCGCAATGACTGGGCTGCCCGGTCCGCAGCGATGTAGGGAGGTGGGAACATGATTTGCGCCATAAGGCCGGCAAGCTTACTCCCAGCGCGCCTCGAAGGGTTTGACTTGGCATCAATATTTGCGCAAGGCTGCAACAACCAATTTGCATAGCTGCCCAGCCACACGAGAGCACGCACCACCGTGCATGCTCCTGCGCAAACTGCCGCTGGCTCAAACCAGGGGGAGGCCCACGTAGTTCTCGGCCAGCGAGGTGGAGCCGGCCGTGGAATGGACGATGTAGTCCAGCTCGGCTTCCTGCACCTTGGTGTTGAACTCGCCCTCGCCGGGGAAGTTGTGCAGCATGGAAGTCATCCACCACGAAAAGCGCTCGGCCTTCCAGACGCGGCGCAGGCATTGCTCGGAATAGCGATCTATGCCTTCGCTGCTCTTGTCCTGGTAGAACCCGGCAAACGCACGCGACAGATAGCCCACGTCGGAAGCCGCCAGATTCAGGCCCTTGGCGCCCGTGGGCGGCACGATGTGAGCGGCGTCGCCGGCCAGGAACATGCGGCCGAAGCGCATGGGCTCGGTGACGAAGCTGCGCAGCGGCGCAATGCTTTTCTCCAGCGAGGGGCCGGTCACCAGATTGGCGCGGGCCTCGGGGTCCAGGCGCTTCTTGAGCTCTTCCCAGAACGCCTCGTCGCTCCAGTTCTCGACCTTGTCGGTCAAGGGCACCTGCAGGTAGTAGCGGCTGCGCGTGGCGCTGCGCTGGCTGCACAGCGCAAAGCCGCGCTCGGTATTGGCGTAGATCAGCTCGTGCGAGACCGGGGGCGTATCCGACAGCAGGCCCAGCCAGCCGAAGGGATAGACCTTCTCGAAAGTCTTGACCTTGTCCTTGGGCGCGCTGGCGCGGCAGATGCCGTGAAAGCCGTCGCAGCCGGCGATGAAATCGCATTCGATCTCATGCACCTGGCCGTCCTTTTCGTAGCGCACCTTGGGGTGCTCGCTTTCGAAGTCCATGGGCTGCACGTTCTGCGCCTCGTACACCGTGGTCAGGCCTGCGGCCGCGCGCACTTTCATCAGGTCGCGCGTCACCTCGGTCTGGCCGTAGACCATGACGCGCTTGCCGCCCGTCAGGCCGTGCAGGTCGATGCGGTGGCGCTGGCCCTTGAACAGCAGCTCGATGCCGTCGTGCGGCAGGCCGTCCTTGTTCATCCCGGCATCGGCACCGGCCTGCTTGAGCAGATCCATGGTCACCTGTTCCAGCACGCCGGCGCGGATGCGGCCCAGCACGTAGTCGGCGCTACGCTGCTCGATGATGATGTTGTCTATGCCGGCCTTGTAGAGCAGCTGGCCCAGCAGCAGGCCCGAGGGACCTGCACCGATGATGGCGACTTTGGTGCGCATGATGTCTGTATCTCCTTGTTCTCTGTCAACAGGCGCCGCATTTGCGCTGAAGTGTTGCGCTGAAGTGCGGCCCATGGCTCAAGCCTAATTTTGTGTTGCATCAAACAAAAGGGCCGCCCCGTGCAATTGCGCGATAATCGCACAAATCCGCCGATAGCCGCACAAAATGCGCTCTCGTCTTACCGCCCTCCCCCGGACTCTTCCACATGCCCTCCGCCAACCTGCCCGCCATCGCTGCGGCCGACTACATTGCCGGCCTGGCCAAGGGCCTGGCCGTGCTCGAGAGCTTCGACACCGAGCGCCAGCGCCTGAACGCCACCATGGCGGCCGAGCGCGCCGGCATCACCCGCGCCGCCGCGCGCCGGCACCTGCTCACGCTGGCCCACCTGGGCTATCTTGAAACCGACGGCAGCCACTACTGGCTGGCGCCCAAGGTGCTGGGCCTGTCGGGCGCCTACCTGGCTTCCGCGCGGCTGCCGCGCATCGTGCAGCCCGTGCTGCACCGGCTGGCCGCCCAGACCGGGCTGCCATATTCCTGCGTGGTGCGCGAGGGGCGCGAAGTGGTCATCGTGGCGCGCAGCGCCGTGCCCGATCCGGGCGAACGCCTCATGGCCCACGGCCTGCACCTGGGCACGCGGCTGCCGGCCCACGCCACCTCCACGGGCCGCGTGCTGCTGGCTGCGCTGGCGCCCGCGCAACTCGATGAGTGGCTGCAGACCTACGACCTGCCCCGGCTGACCGCCCATACGGTGACCGACATCGCGGCGCTCAAGGCCGTGCTCGACGAGGTGCGCAAGCTCGATTACTGCCTGGCCCAGGAGGAGCACGAGCTCGCCATCCAGGCCCTGGCCGTGCCGCTGCGCGACATGCAGGGCAACACCGTGGCCGCGCTCAACGTGGTGACCTCCTCGCGCCGCATCACGGCAGCGAGCTTGGAAAAAGACATCCTGCCCCTGCTGCAGGAGGGCGCGAGAACCTTGCGCCCGCTGATCTGAATCGCTATCAATTCAGAAGCTACCTGCGGCTTTCTACCTTCAATTTCAAATACATTCAATGTCAAAACAAAGACCTGTCGGGCATTGGCAGCATCTTTTTTCATAGCACCAAAAACTGGCACGACCCAAACCAGAGACACCGCGCAAGGGCCGCCCCGCAGCAAAGGTGTCATCCCCCTCCGGGGGAAGCCGCGCAGCGGCACAGGGGGCCTTCAATTACTCCCGCTCTCCACCGCACACACTTGCAGGCTCAGGCGGCGCAGCAGCTCGGCCGTGCGGCGGATCAGCGGCGTGGCCTTTTTCTTGGCCGACTGCACCAGGCACAGCGTGCTCACGATATGCGGCGACTTGATCGGCACGCCGACCAGAGAAGTGTCCATATCATGGCCGCGCATGGCGCTGTCGGTCAGCGCGGCATAGCCGTAGCCGCCGCGTACCAGGTCGAGAATGGCCGGCACGCTGGATACCTCCCAGACTACATTGAGCTTGACCTGCGACAGCGTGGCCTGGGCCTCCATGAGCTTGCGAAAGATCTGGCCCCGCTGGGGCATGATCAGCGGAAACTCGTCGAGGTGCGAGAACGGCACGCTGCTATGCCCGCCCAGCTTGCTGGCCGGGCCGATCAGGCACAGGCGCTCCTCCAGCACCGGGGCCACCTCGATATGCGGATGCGGCTCGGGCGTGTAGACCAGGCCCAGGTCCATACGGCCCGAAGTCAGCCATTCGGTGATGTTCATGGAAAAGCCCTCGACCACGGCCAGGCGCGCCTTGGGCATGTCGCGGCTGAAGCCGTCGATCAGCGGCAGCGTCAGCCGCCGCGCCAGGCTGGGCGGCAGGCCCACGGTGATGCGCCCCACGGGCTCGTCGCGCTGGGTGCCCAGGTCCTCCTTGGCCAGGGCCACGCGCTGCATGATGGCGTGGCCGTGCTCCAGCAGGCGCCGCCCCGCATCGGTCAGCGTCACGCCGCGGCCCGTGCGGATCAGCAGCGTCTCGCGCAGCTCGGTTTCCAGCGCGCGCACCTGGCGGCTCAGCGCGGGCTGGGCCGTATCCAGCAATACGGCAGCCTTGCTGAAACTGCCGGTTTCGGCCACATGGACAAAGGTTTCTATCTGCTGAAGATTCATCGCGCACCACACAAAATAAGCTATGCTATTTTGCTATAGCTGTTAGCCGCAGGCCGCGCTAGGCGATTGGCAGCCCGCTGTCACAATGCCTTCGACTGTCGCCACGGCCCAGGCGTCAGCCGCAGACAAGCAATATGCGCGAGAGCCACGGCCGCCGGCGGCCTGCCAACACGCAAACCTCAACGACAGACAGACCGTTCACGGTCCCCGGAGACAAAACATGAGCCAACGCTCGTTCCAGATCAACCGCCGCCAGGCGGCGCTTGCCCTCGTCACCATGGCCACCGGCGCTGCCGTGCCCGCTTTTGCGCAAGGCGATGCCGCCAAGTGGCCCACCAAGACCTCGCGCATCATCAACCCCTTCCCCGTGGGCGGCGGCCCCGACGGCCTCTCGCGCCTCGTGGCCGACAAGCTGGGCCGCGCCTGGGGCCAGCCCGTGGTGGTGGAAAACCGCCCCGGCGGCAACGGCTTCATCGCCATCGAAGCCTTCAAGCGCGGCGCCGCCGACGGCACGGACATGATCCAGCTGGACAACGTGCACATCGCCGCCTACCCCCACCTGTTCAAGAAGCTGCCCTACAGCCTGGACAAGGATTTCGACATCCTGATGCCGCTGTTCCGCAACTACTTCTTCGTCTGCGTGCCGGTGGACAGCCCCTACAAGACCATGGCCGACCTGATCGCCGATGCCAAGGCCCGCCCCGGCAAGCTCAACTACGGCTCCTGGTCCGTGGGCAACCCCGTGCACCTGGGCTCGGCACTGCTGGAGAGCATGACCGGCACCAAGATGGAACACGTGATCTACAAGGAAACCAGCCAGCTCTACCAGGGCGTGGCCACCGGCCAGCTCAGCTTTGCGCTGGGCTCGCTGGGCACGGCCGGCCCGCTGGTGCGCGGCGGCAAGCTGCGCTTCCTGGCCGTGGCGGCGCCCAAGCGCATCGAAGGCTACGAGAACGTGCCCACGGTCTCCGAATCCGGCGGCCCCGCCGGCTATGCCGTGACGGGCTGGAACGCCCTGGCCGTGCGCCCCGGCACGCCCGCCGCCGTGCAGGAAAAGATCCGCAACGACGTGCGCCAGGCGCTGACCGGCCAGGACGTGAAGGAAAAGTTCGCGGCCTTCGGCTATGAAAGCTTCAACCCCACGCCCGCCGAATTCAAGCAATTCATGGCCGACGAAAGCAAGCGCTTTGGCGAGGTCATCAAGAAGGCCGGCCTGGCCCTGGACTGAGGTTCGCCACCACCAGCAAAACAGCCGCCCTTGGGCGGCTGTTTTGTTTCAGGGTTGCTGCTCGAACGCGTATTTCTCGGTATCCACCTCGCCCTGGCCCTGCAGCGCATAGCGGTCGCCGGTGACGGCCTCGGGACGGAAAAGCCCATCGAGTTCGGCCAGTATCTCGGCATCGAGCCTGATGCCGCCGCCGCGCACGTCTTCCCGCAGATGGTCGATGCGGGTCGTACCCGGCAGGGCGACCACATGCTCGCCCTGGTGCAGCACCCAGGCAATGGCCAGCTCCGCCAGCGTGCAGCCGGCCTTCTCGGCAACGGCCTGCATGGGGGCCAGCAGCTTGCGGTTCTGGGCATAGGCCTCAGGCGCAAAGCGCGGCATGGTGGCGCGGATGTCGCCCTTGACGAAGCCGTCCACCTCCTGCAGCTTGCCGCTCAGGAACGCCCGGCCCATGGGGCTGAAGGCCACATAGGCAATGCCCAGCTCCTTGCAGGCGGCCAGCGTGCCCAGTTCGGCGTTACGCGACCACAGCGAATATTCGCTTTGCAGTGCGGCAATCGGGTGCTCCTGGTGCGCGCGGCGCAGCGCATCGGCGCCGACTTCGGACAGACCCAGCGCGCGGACCTTGCCCTCTTCCTTGAGGCGCGCCATCTCGCCCACGGATTCCTCGATGGGCACGCGCTTGTCCCAGCGGTGCAGATAGTACAGGTCGATCACCTCCGTGCCCAGGCGCTGCAGGCTGTCCTCGCAGTTCTGGCGCAGGGTCTTGGGATGGCCGTCGATCACGCGGCGCATCACGCCGTCCTCGCCGCGCACGCCGGCCATGCCGCCCTTGCTGGCCAGGGTGATGCGGTCGCGATGGGGTTTCAGCACAGGGCCGACCAGCGATTCGCTGGCGCCAAAGCCATAGAGCGCCGCCGTGTCGAACAGCGTCACGCCCGCATCCAGGGCCGCGTGCAGCACGGCGTGGGACTGCTCGGTGGAGACCGGGTGGCCATAGGCATGGCAGAAATTCATGCAGCCCAGGGCTACGTTGGCAACGGTGAAGGGGCCGACTCTGCGGTGGTCCATGGCTTCTCCTTTGAGACTAAAAACCGAGCAATGCCCTGTACGGCATTCACTACGAGCTATATAAAACAGAGCGTCATTATTGCGCAGCCAGCCTCGGCAATCGGATGAAGGCAATGCCCACCAGGGTGCAGGCCGCGGCCACCATGGGCAAGACCATAGGCCATGCGCCCTGCCCGGCACCCATGAAATGCGCGGCCGTCTGGCCCAGGGCGAATGCAGCCAGCATCATCGCAAAGCCCGACCACGACACGGCTCGCCCGGCCAGCGTGGGCAGCTCGCTCACGGCTCCCGCCTGCCCGCAGGGCTGGTGGATGCCGTGGCCCAGCATGTACACCGCATGGCCGGTGATCAGCGGCCATGCGCTCGCCGGCGCCAGCCAGCAGCCCAGTGCCTGGATCGAGGCTCCCGCCAGGCTCAGCAGTGCCGCCCCCTGCACGCTGCGCACCGGTCCGAAGCGGTGCAGCAGCCGCCGGCAGACGATGGTGCTGACGATATAGACCAGCGAACTGCCGGCCAGAACCCAGCCAAAGCGCGCCGGCTCCAGGCCCAGATAGCCGATATAGACCATGGGCGACAGCAGCAGAAAGCAGAAGACCCCTGCATAGGTGGTGGCCGCAATGCCCGCCCAGGCACGAAACGCCGGGCTGGCGAACACCGCGCGTGTACCGCCGCGCTGCGGCGCAAAGACCTCGAACCGATGTGTTTCCGCAAAATGGCGCCAGCACAGCGCAAGCAACAGCAAGGCATAGGCCGCCATGGCCACCATCACTGCACGCCAGCCACCGCTTTGCACGAGGTAGGCGCCCAGCACCGGCGCCGCCAGCGCCACCATGCCCAGACCCGTGAGGCCGCGCGCCATGATGCGGGGTCCCTCATGTGCCGGGTACAGATCACGCACAGCGGCGCGTGCGCAGACCAGAATGGCCGCCATGGCCACGCCCTGCAGCGCGCGCCAGCCCGTCAGCCCGGCCGCGCTGGCAGCCAGCGCCGCGCCCAGCGCAGCCAGCACATAGCAGGCCAGCCCTGCCAGCAGCACGGGCCGGCGCCCGAAGCGGTCGGCCAACGGGCCGCACAGCAGCTGGGCGCAGCCGAAGGCCAGTGCGAACACCGTCAGACTGGTGCTAGCCGAGCCCAGATCGCGGGCGATCTCGGGCAGCGCCGGCAGGTAGCTGTCGGTGGCCACGGGCTGGGCCGCCAGCAGCAGTGGCAGCAGCCAGCCGAACAGGGTGTGGCCCCGCATCGAGACGGCCGGCATCAGCAATGCCGATCGAACATCGCCGCGCGCTTCATGCCGCGGCAGCCAGCGCGGCGCGCAGGCCCAGCAGATAGCTGTCCACGCCGAAGCCGGCGATCTGACCCTTGGCGATCTCGCCGATGACCGAATGGTGGCGGAAGGCTTCGCGCGCATGGATATTGCTCATGTGCACCTCGATGATGGGCACGGTGAGGATGGCCAGCGCATCGCGGATGCCATAGCTGTAGTGCGTCCAGGCGCCGGCATTGATGATGACGCCGGCCACGCCCTCGGCATGCGCCTGGTGAATGCGCTCGCACATGGCACCTTCGTGGTTGGTCTGAAAGCATTCGACCTCGCAGCCCAGCTCGCGGCCCAGGGCCTGCACCTGGGCATCGATCTCGGCCAGCGTGAGCGTGCCGTACTGCTTGGGATCGCGCTTGCCGAACATATTGAGGTTGATGCCGTGCAGCACGAGAAACTTTTTCATGGCGAATCCTTGGAATGGGAAAAATCAGTGATGTCTTGTTTCGCTGCAATCGTAGCGCCCGCGCGGCCCACTTCGGCGCGGAACAGCCGTTTCACTGTCCGATCAGAAGCGGTGCACCATGCCGACCTGCATGCCGGTGATGGAGCGGCCGTTCACGTCATCGCCCGCGAGGTTGGACTTGATGCCGCCCGACGCCGCCAGCCTGAAGCCCGCATTGCTGTCGTTGTTCAGGCGCTCGGCCACCGCGTACAAGGTAGTGCGCTTGGACAGATCGTAATAGGCGGCGATGGCACCGCCCGAAGCGCCTCCGCCCTGGTTCGAGCGGTCCGAGATGCGGCCCCACAGCGCGCCCACGCGCAACTGCGGCAGCACGCGGTAATCGGCCGCCAGCTGCCAGACATGGAAATAGCGGTCCACGTCGGCGTTGCTGCCGGCCACCACGCCGCCTACATTGCCCAAAATTGTGCCGGCATTGCGGCCCGCGCTGCTGGCGGTGCTGTTGTTGCTTCGCACGAAGGCCAGGTAGACCTTGCCCTTGCCGTAGTCATAGTTGGCATAGAGGTTGTCATAGCGCACGGGAGCAGTGAAGGCCGCATCCTGCGGCGCGCGTGCATACAGGCCCGCATAGCCCACGCGGTACGGTCCGTTCGCATAGTCAAGCCCGGCCTGGTAGATGGCCTGCCTGGCGGGGCCGCCGGTCTCGGCCATGGCGTAGTGGGCCTCGAACAGGAGGCCCGCGATGCGCGGCGAGATGTAGGCGATGTCGTTGTCGAAGCGCGAAGGCACGCCGAAGTTGTTGACCATGGAGCCCAGCGTGCGCGAGGTGAAGTCGATATAGTCGCCGCGCCCGAAGATCACGTCGTTTTGCCGGCCCAGGCGCACCTCGCCCCAGCCGCCGCCCAGGCCCACCCAGCTCTGGCGGTCGAAACCGCGCGTACTGTCCGCCTGCGTGCCGTTGTCGGCATTGATGCCCATCTCGAGCTGGAACTTGGTGTACAGGCCGCCGCCCAGGTCTTCCTGGCCGCGAAAGCCGAGGCGGCTGCGCAGGATCGCGCCGTCTTCCAGCGCGGTCACGGACCTGCCGGAACTGCTGCGCAAGTGGCTGACGTATTGATCCACGGAGCCGTAGACCGTGACGGATGATTGGGCAAAGGCCGCCGCGCCGCTGACGGCGACAGCGCCGCCAAGCAGGCCTTGCAGCCAGACATTCGTTGTATTGCGCATGGATTTCGAAGGATTCAGAAACATGGGGAAGCTCTCCTCGTTGTCATGGAGCGATGCTTTTGGGATATGCCGGGGCCTGCCTTGCAGACGGCATTCCTGGGAGTCGTGTTTCGGTTGTGCGCGCGTGTAGCGCAGCGTCAATAGGCGATGGCGGCGGACTCGCGCAATTCGTCGGCCGTGGCGCTGCCGAAGCCGAAGAACTCCAGGTAGGCAGGAATCATCTCGAACAGCATGTCCGTGCCCACCTGGACCTCGCAGCCCCTGTCGCGCACCGCGCGCAGCAGCGGCGTGTATTCGCTCTTCATCACCACCTCGCCCACGAAGGTGTCTGGGCTGATGCGCGCCACATCGAAAGGAAGCGGGTCATCGGCCTTCATGCCCATCGGAGTGGCGTTGACCACCACGTCGAAGCCCGCCGGGTCGTTGGAGCCCGTGCGCACCTTCATCTTCGGGTAATGCTTTCGCAAGCGCCCGGCCAGCGCCTCGGCGCTTTCGGCGCGGGTATCGAACAGCGCCAGTTCGCTCACGCCGGCGGCAGCCAGCGAGGCCGCGATGGCCGAGCCCACACCGCCCGAGCCCGATACCAGCACGCTGGAGCCGTCGAGCCTGCGCCCTTTGCGCAGCACGCCGCGCACAAAGCCCTCGCCGTCGAACTGGTCGCCCAGCAGCGTGCCGTCGTCGCGCTTGAGCACCGCATTGCAGGCCCCGGCAATGTGCACCGCAGGCGTCACCTCATGCATCTTGCCCACCGCCGTGACCTTGTGCGGCATGGTGATCAGCGCGCCGCGCAGGTTGGTGAAACGGAAGATCGAATCAAAACTCTGATCGAAGTCCTCGGCCTTCACACCCATGGGCACGACGAAGGCATCCACGCCCTTGCGCTCGAACCAGGGGTTGTAGATCATCGGCGCCTTGAAGCTTTCTGTCGGGTGGCCAATGTGGGCGATGAGAGTGGTTTTTCCGGAAATCATGCTGGGGCCTTTTCCATCGAGCCGAATCACAGGGCTACCGGCTGGGCGTCGGGATTGCCCAGATCCTGCATCTGGATGCGGTGGGTTTCCCGGGCACTTATGGCGGCCAGAGCCGCGATGATGGTGACGCCGAAGGCGATGGCGCCCACTGTCAGCCAGATATTGGCAGCACCCGGAGGAGCCACGGCGGTAAACAGTGCCGGCAGCATGGCCGTGATGGCGGTGCCGACGTTTTGTGAGATCGCCATGGCCGTGACGCGGGTACGGGTGGGAAACAGCTCGGGGTAGAAACTGGGGAACACCGCGTTGTAGCCTTGGTAGACCACGCCCCACATCAGGATCGACATGCCAAAGGCCAGTGGCACGTTCTTGATGCTGATCGCATAGAGATAGGCAAAAGCCAGCAGCCCGGCGAGCAGCGAGCCAAGGATGATCGGGGGCTTGCGGCCGATCTTGTCGGACAGGCGGCCCACATAGGGAATCACCAGCACCGCGACGATGTTGCCCACCACGGGAATCCACAGGTACACATCCTTTTCGAAGCCGATGCCGTAGGCCGGCTGCACCGCGTAGGCGGCGCCGAAGATGGTGGCCACCACGGGAATCACGTTCATCAGCGCCATGCACACCACACGCAGCATGTCGGGCGAATTGTGCTTGAAGGCGTCGACGATGGGCGAGCGCGCACGCTGCTGCTGCGCGGCCTTGTCGGTAAAAGCCGGGGTCTCATGCACTTCGCGGCGGATGATCCAGCCGGCGATGATCACGATGAAGCTCAGCAGGAACGGGATGCGCCAGCCCCAGCTATTGAACTGCTCGGCGGGCATATAGTGCGCCAGCGGCAGGAACACGGCAGCGGCCAGGATCTGACCGGCTTGCACGCCCTGCAGCGTGAAGCTGGCAAAGTAGCCGCGCTGTCCGAACGGCGCATGCTCCAGGATCATCGAGCTGGCACCAGAGATTTCGCCGGCCACGGCAAAGCCCTGAATCAGGCGCATCAGCACCAGCAGTGCCGGAGCCAGCAGGCCCACCTGGTCGTAGGTTGGCAGCAGGCCCACGGCAATGGTGGAAAAGCCCATCAGGAACATGCACCAGATCAGCACCTGCTTGCGTCCGTGCGTATCGCCCAGATGCCCCAGCACGAAGGCGCCGATGGGCCGCGCCACGTAGCCTACGCCGTAGGTGGCCAGCGAGGCGATGATGGCGATGGCCGGATCGCCCTTGGGGAAGAAAATTTGCGGGAACACCAGCGCCGCGGCGGTGGCATAGATGAAGAAGTCGTAGTACTCAAGCGCCGAGCCGATCCAGCCGCTGGCAGCGGCTTTCGTCGACTGGTGCTGGCCCTGGGGCTCGTGAGCCAAAGCTGCAGTCATATTTGTCTCCAGATCAAAACAGGAAAATTTTTAGGTTTTGCTTGCCTCCCCTTGGAGGCGGCGACACCGGCTTGAAATGTAGTTCGCCCCCATGGATGGCCCAAGTGGTTGCTTGCATGTATTGTGCGTTTGCCGCACATTATTGATCGACAATCGATCACATTCAGGGTATCTACCAAAGCTCGGGATCTCTTCCATGAACTTGCCATCGACTCTCGAAAAACGCGACTGGATCGCCGGACTGGAACGGGGTGTTTCCATCATCGAAGCCTTCGACGGCGCGCATCCGCGCATGACTGCCGCGGAAGCCGGCCAGCGCACCGGCATGACGCGCACGGCTGCGCGCCGCTATCTGCTGACGCTGCAGCACATGGGCTATGTAGCCGGAGACGGCAAGCTGTTCTGGCTCACGCCGCGCGTGCTGCGGCTGGGCCAGTCGTATCTGGAGTCGGCGCGGCTGCCGCGCATCGTGCAGCCCTTTCTGCAGCGCATCGCCGCAGGCACCCATGAGAACGCCTATCTGGCCGTGCTGGACGACGATGAAGTGGTCTACATTGCCCGCAATGGGCCCAACCGCAACATGAACACCGGCTATGTCCTGGGCGCACGCGTGCCCGCGCAGGTCACGGCCGCCGGCATGCTGATGCTGGCCATGCGCAGCGATGAGCAGGTGCAGCACTGGCTGGCCACGCGCAAGCCGACCATCTTCACGCCCCATACCATTGCCAGCAAGGAGGCCATGCTGCAGGAAGTGGTCCGCATCCGCGCCCAGGACTGGGCTCTTTCCGAGCAGCAATTGGACCTGAACTCGCGCGGGATTGCCGTGCCCCTGCGCGACCGGCACGGTGCGGTCGCCGCGGCACTGAATATCACCATGCCCATGGGCCAGGAAAACAGCAGGGACGCCGTGGCCCGCGTGCTGCCGGTACTACGCGAAACCGCTCAGGCGATGCGCGATCTGATCTGAAAACAGGAACCAGGCGCCCGGTCGTTGGCGCCGGGAAAATCCTGCAGGCTGCCAGGTGCCCTCCCCAAGCCTCGCAGCGCGGGCGGGCCGCTGTGCCTTCAGGCGCGCTCCCGCGTCCAGGCCGGCAGCGGCGCGGGTTTGCGCAGCACGGTGTCGTTGAGCCATAACGCGCTTTTACGGGCGCGCTGGGCCACCACGTCCAGCGGCAGGGACTGGTAGTCGTCGTTGAAAACTTCGAAGCTGTAGTCCCCCCGGTAGCCCAGGCGGTCGATGCGCTGCACGAAATCGGACAGCTGCCCGCTGTGCACGCCCTCGCCCGGGAAGACGCGGAAAGTTCGTGCCGTGGTTATGCGCTCCTCGAAGGTGGGCGTTTCGTTCCACATGAAGTCGGACAGCTGCACGAGGAAGACGCGCTCCGGATCGATCATCTCCAGTTCATCGAGCGGCGTCTTGGCTGCAAAGATGTGGAAAGAATCCAGGCCCACCCCCAGATTCGGCGTATCGGCGCGGCAGACCACGTTCCAGCTGGCGGCGAATTCATTGACCGTGCGGCCCCAGGACAGGGCCTCGTAGGCGATCTTGATGCCCAGCGGCACGGCCAGCATGGCCAGCTTGCGCAGGTCGCGCGCGATCAGGTCAAGGTCGTCCGTCGCGTGGCGCGAAGTCGAGGAACAGGCCAGCAGCACGGGGCTGCCGATCTCGGCGCACATCTCGAGCATGGATTTGGCGATGTCCACCTTGTAGTGATGCAAATGGTCCGACAAGCCTTCAAAGTCGCGCAGCACCTGGAAGCCCGTGGAGCGCAGGCCGCTGGCGCGCACGGCCGCCGCCGCCGCGCGCACGCCACCCGGGTGGCTGACCAGATCGCGGGCATTGAGCATGACCTGGCTGAAGCCGGCCTGCCGCATGGCATCCAGTTTGGCTTCCAGCGGGCCATTGAGCGTAATCGTGTCCATGCCGTAGCGGCCGAGCAAGCTCATGGTCACCCCCCTAGTCATCCCGGTGCACCAGCTCGAAGGCCACGGTGCCCAATACATACTGCGTCAGCGCCCCCTTGTCGTCGGGATGCAGCCGGCTCAGCTCCACGAACTCCACGCCCCGCTCCTTGAGCATCTTCACGGCCTGGCCCACGTCGGAGGCGCCCAGCCCGATGCGCTGCAGCGACTCCGGGGCCGCGTCCCATTCCTGTCCCAGCTCTGGTTCGATCAGCTGCCACAGAAAGCTGCCGCAGGGGCTGCGCAGCAGCTTGCCCTTGGGCAGGATGCCGAAGCGCTCCTCGTCGGGCAGCAGGTGGAAGTCGAACATGCGCTCGAAGTAGTTGATCCAGTCGATGCTGCGCTGGCTGCCGATGTACTGCACCACGCCGAAATAGCTCATGTCGGCCAATGCCGGCGGATGCTGTTCCACCGAGGGAATCGGCATGAAATCGATGTCGTAGATGGAAAACTCCTTCCATCGGTCGACGAAGTAGAAGCGACTGCCACCCGGCCCGTGGATGGCCGGGATGTGCAGCTCCATGGCCTGGGCATGGCTGGGAACGGTCCAGGCGCCCAGGTCTATGCAGCGCGTATGGGCCACCAGCGCATTGCGTACGCGCAGCGCCACAGCCGAAATCACGGGCTGGCCTTCGGCAGGCGCATCCTCGGGGCTGGCATTGACCACGAGGTTCATCCCGCCCTGCCGGTACAGCGTGACTTCGCGCGAGCGGTGCCGGGCCACGGGCCGAAAGCCCATGCTCTCGAGCACCTGCCCCAGCGCCTGGGGCCGGCTGGTGGTGTATTCGATGAACTCGATGCCCTCGATGCCCAGGCGGTTCGACCGCTCGGGGACCTCCTCGCGACCGTTGGAGATGATGGTGGTAGTCATGTGGTCAACCTTTTCCTTCAGCCCTTCTCTCTCCATCGTTCAGGCTTTCAGTTGCAGCTCCAGCTCCTGCAGCACCTTGTAGCAGTTGAACACCTGCTGCACGCTGGAGTTGGGCTCGCGGCCCTCGCGGATGGCGGCGAAGAATTCGCGGTCCTGCAGCTCGATGCCGTTCATGGACACATCGACCTTGGAGACGTCGATCTTCTCTTCCTTGCCGTTGACCAGATCGTCGTAGCGGGCGATGTAGGTGCCCGTGTCGCCGATGTAGCGGAAGAAGGTGCCCAGCGGGCCGTCGTTGTTGAACGACAGGCTCAAGGTGCAGATGGCGCCGTTCTCGGCCTTGAGCTGGATGCTCATGTCCATGGCGATGCCCAGCTCGGGGTGGACCGGGCCCTGCACGGCATTGGCCTTGACGATGGGGCTGCCGGCCTGGTAGGCGAACAGGTCCACGGTGTGGGCGGCATGGTGCCACAGCAGGTGGTCGGTCCAGCTGCGGGCCTGGCCCAGAGCGTTCATGTTGGTGCGGCGGAAGAAATAGGTCTGCACATCCATCTGCTGGATGTTGAACTCGCCGGCCTCGATCTTCTTGTGCACCCACTGGTGGCTGGGGTTGAAGCGGCGGGTATGGCCGACCATGGCCACGAGGCCGGTCTGCTTTTGCAGCTCCAGCACTTCCTGCGCTTCCTCGAGGCTGTCGGCCAGCGGAATCTCCACCTGCACGTGCTTGCCGGCCTTCATGCACTGGATGGCTTGCGCGGCGTGCATCTGCGTGGGCGTGCACAGGATGACGGCATCCACTTCGGGCAGCGCCAGGCTGTCGGCCAGGTCGGTGGCCACGTGCTGGATGCCGTACTTGTCGGCCACTTCCTTGGTCTGCTCAAAACGGCGACCGACCAGGGAGACGACTTCCACGCCGGCGATGTTCTTGATGCCGTCCAGATGCTTGATGCCGAAGGCACCGGCGCCCGCCAGGGCGACTTTGATGGTCTTGCTCATGGTTATTGATTCTCCAGGATCAGATGGCCTACGGCCGTGTTGGATGCGGGAACGTGATAGAAGCGGTGCGCCACCCTGGGCAGCGGTGCCGGGCCGTCCACATCGGACATGGCGCCGCGCGCGATCAGCCACATCACGAGCTCGATGCCTTCGGAGCCGGCTTCGCGCACGTAGTCGATATGCGGCATCTGCGTGAGGCCGTGGGGATTCTCGATCAGCAGGTCGAGGAAGCGGTTGTCCCACTCCTGGTTGATCAGGCCGGCGCGCGCGCCCTGCAGCTGGTGGCTCATGCCGCCCGTGCCCCAGATGTGGACGTTGATGTCCTCATCGTAGCTCTCCACGGCCTTGCGGATGGCGCGGCCCAGGTTGAAGCAGCGCAGGCCCGAGGGCACGGGGTACTGCACCACGTTGACGGCGAACGGAATCACCGGGCAGGGCCAGGCGCCGGCCTTGGGGTCCTGCTCGCCGCACATCAGCGACAGCGGCACCGTGAGGCCGTGGTCCACGTCCATCTTGTTGACGATGGTCAGGTCGAAATCCTGCTGGATCACGCTTTGCGCGATATGCGAGGCCAGTTCGGGATGGCCGACCACCTTGGGCACGGGGCGCGGGCCCCAGCCTTCGTCGGCGGGCTGGTATTCGGCCGCGGTGCCGATGGCAAAAGTCGGAATGCAGTCCAGGCTGAAGGCCGTCGCGTGGTCGTTGTAGACCAGGAAGATCACGTCGGGCTTGTTGTCCTTCATCCACTGGCGCGAGAAATCGTAGCCCTTGAACAGCGGCTGCCAGTATGGTTCCTGGGTCTTGCCCAGGTCCATGGCGGCGCCAATGGCCGGCACATGCGAGGTGTAGACGGATGCGGTGATGCGAGCCATAGGTTCAGCCCTCCTTCTTCTGTTGTCCGGCACTGCCCTGGGGCTGGCGGTGCGCCTGGGCATCGCCACCCTCGCCGACGAAACGGTTGCCATCGGCCGAACGGCCGCCGCCCATCATCATGGCGCGGTACTCGTCCTCGGTCATGCCCGTCATGGAGCCCGCCATCTGCTGGAAGCTCTTGCCGTCCGTGGCGCCGATCTTGGCCAGGAAGTAGATGTTGCCGCCCGTGCGCATGCACCAGTTCAGGTCGCGCGCCAGCACGGCCTGCTTCTGCTCCTCGGTCATGGCCCACTCGTCAAGGTAGGCGCGCTCGTCGGCCTTGAAGCGCTCGCGGTTACCGGCCTTCATCAGCGACATGCAGAACTGGTTGAGCCAGTAGCCCTTGCGGCTCTGCTCGGCATCGAAAATGATGGTGCCGGGCACGTCCAGATAAGGTTTTTCAAGCGCCATGGTTTCTCCTTTTTCAAACCCTGGTCAGTCATACATAAAACTCGCGCGGCCCAAACCAGGGACGCCGAGCCAGAGCCGCCTCGCAGCGAGGGCGTCGTCCCCCTTGGGGGAAGGCGCCGCAGGCGACTCAGGGGGGATCAAACTTCCTCGGGCCAGTACAGGCGCATGGGGTTGTCGACCAGCAGCTTTTGCTGCAGCCCGGCCGTGGGCGCGATGTGGGGGATGAAGTCCACCAGCAGGCCGTCGTCGGGCATGTGGTTCTTCAGGTTGGGGTGCGGCCAGTCGGTGCCCCACAGCACGCGGTCGGGGAACTCCTCGACCACGCGGCGCGCGAACGGCACCACGTCCTGGTAGGCGTTCTGCTCGCCATCGAGTGCGACCGGACCCGTCACGCTCAGGCGCTCGGGGCAGGACACCTTGCTCCACACGTTCTTGTGCTCGCGCATGAACTTGAGGAACAGCGCGAACTCCTCGCTGTCCACGCCCTTGGCTATATCGGGGCGGCCCATGTGGTCCACGACCACGGTGGTGGGCAGCGCCGTGAAGAAGTCCCACAGCTCGGGCAGGTCCACGGCCTCGAAATAGATGACCACGTGCCAGCCCAGCTGGGCGATGCGGCCGGCGATCTCCATCAGCTCGTCCTTGGGCGTGAAGTCCACCAGGCGCTTGACGAAGTTGAAGCGCACGCCACGCACGCCGGCTTCGTGCAGGGCCTGCAGCTCCTCGTCGCTCACGCTGCGCTTGACGGTGGCAATACCGCGTGCCTTGCCGCCCGAGGACTTGCAGGCATCGACCATGGCGCGGTTGTCGGCGCCGTGGCAGGTGGCCTGCACCACCACGTTGCGCGCAAAGCCCAGGTGGTCGCGCAGCGCGAACAGCTGCGCCTTGCTCGCATCGCAGGGCGTGTACTTGCGCTCGGGCGCGAACGGGAACTCGTCGCCGGGGCCGAACACATGGCAGTGGGCATCGACGGCGCCCGCGGGCAGCTTAAACCGGGGCTTGCTGGGGTTGGCGTACCAGTCCAGCCAGCCGGGGGTCTTTTCAAATTGGCTCATGCCCGCTCTCCTTAATCGATGTAGCGCAGGCCGGCTTGCGCCAATGGCTCGCGCATCTTGTACATATCGAGGCCCAGGATGCCCGAGGCCAGCTTGGCGCGCTTCTCGCCTTCGAAGCTCTCGCGCTTCTGGGCCGCGGCCAGGGTCTCCACGGCGCGGGCTGCGGGCACGCAGACCACGCCATCATCGTCGGCCACGATCACGTCGCCCGGAGTCACCCACATGCCGGCGCAGACCACGGGAATGTTGACCGAGCCCAGCGTGGCCTTGATCGTGCCCTTGGACGAGATGGCCTTGCTCCAGACGGGAAAGTCCATTTCCTGCAGCGTCTTCACGTCGCGCACGCCGGCATCGATGATCAGCGCACGCGCGCCGCGGGCCTGGAAGCTGGTGGCCAGCAGGTCGCCGAAATAGCCGTCCGTGCATTCGCTGGTGACGGCGGCGACCACGATGTCGCCGGGCTGGATCTGCTCGGCGGCCACATGCATCATCCAGTTGTCGCCGGGCTGCAGCAGCACGGTGACGGCCGTGCCCGAAACCTGCTTGCCCGCATAGATGGGGCGCATATAGGGCTTGAGCAGGCCAACGCGGCCCATGGCCTCGTGCACCGTGGCCGAGCCGAGAGCGGCCAGGCCGTCGGCGGCGGCGCGGTCGGCGCGCTGGATATTGCGGTAAACGACTCCGAGTTCGTACATATCAGATCTCCTGATCAGGCCCGCTCTGCAGGCCTCAAGAATGCAAAAACATGAGCAGCTTGCGTTTGATGCATCACAAATTCAAAAGATTTCGACCCGAAATCCCCTGCCGTCAAGCACCTGCTGCTCTCTTTTTTATGCTTACAGGCCCTTGGCCTTGAGCGCGGCGTCCAGGCGCGTGAACACGCGGCGGGCATTGCCTTCGTAGACCATGTGCTTTTCGTCGGCCGTGAGGTTCTGCGTGGCCTCGATGTAGCGCTTGGTGTCATCGTAGTAGTGGCCGCTCGTAGGGTCGATGCCGCGCACGGCGCCGATCATCTCGCTGGCGAACAGGATGTTCTTGGTCGGGATGACTTCGGTCAGCAGGTTGATGCCCGGCTGGTGGTAGACGCAGGTGTCGAAGAAGATGTTGTTGAGCAGGTGCTCTTCGAGCAGCGGCTTCTTGAGCTCCTGCGCCAGGCCGCGGAAACGGCCCCAGTGGTAGGGCACGGCGCCGCCGCCATGGGGAATCAGGAACTTCAGCGTCGGGAAGTCCTTGAACAGGTCGCTGGTCAGGCACTGCATGAAGGCCGTGGTGTCGGCATTCAGATAATGGCTGCCCGTGGTGTGGAAGCACGCATTGCAGCTGGTGGAGACGTGGATCATCGCGGGGATGTCGTACTCCACCATCTTCTCGTAGATCGGGTACCAGCTCCTGTCCGACAGCGGGGGCGAAGTCCAGTGGCCGCCCGAGGGATCGGGGTTGAGGTTGATGCCCACGTTGCCGTACTGCTCCACGCACTTCACCAGCTCGGGAATGCAGGTCGCAGGGTCCACGCCCGGCGACTGCGGCAGCATGGCTGCGGGAATGAAGTGCTCGGGAAACAGTTGGCTCACGCGGTAGCACAGCTCGTTGCAGATCGCGGCCCAGGTGCTCGATGTCTGGAAGTCGCCGATGTGATGCGCCATGAACGAGGCGCGCGGGCTGAAGATGGTCAGGTCCGAGCCGCGCTGCTTCATCAGCTTGAGCTGGTTGCTCTCGATGGTCTCGCGGATCTCGTCGTCGCTGATCTTCAGATCGGCTGCCGATGGCGCCTTGCTGGCGTCCTTGAGGCCGGCAATCTGCAGATCGCGCCAGGCGCCCAAGGCGGCGGGCGCCGTGGTGTAGTGGCCGTGTACGTCAATAATCATGAAGAACCCCTCTTGAAGCTTGGAAATTGGAGAATCAGTCGGCGGCCCTGGGGCTGGCCAGTTGCTTGACGATCAAGGCTGCCATGGCGATCAGGCCGGGAATGGCGACCACCGTGAAAATCTGGCTGAAACCCAGTTGGCGAGCCGTCAGCTCGGCCACCAGGAAGGAGCCGGCAATACCGCCGAAGCGGCCGATGCCCAGCATCCAGGCCACACCCGTGGCACGGCCGCTGGTCGGGTAGAAGGCAGCGGCCAGTGCCGGCATGGACGACTGGGCCGTATTCATGATGGTACCGGCCACGAACACCGAGACCACCAGCCAGCCCAGGCTGCCGGCTTCCTGGCCTATCCACCAGATCGACACGGCCGTCAATGCATAGCCGATGGCGATGATGCGGTTGGCGTTGAAGCGATCCATCAGCCAGCCGAAGAGCACCGCCCCCACGCCGCCCAGCGGGAACAGCGCGGCCACCAGCGTAGCAGTCTTGGGATCGAGACCGCCCTCCTTGAACAGCAGGGGCATCCAGTTCATCAGCGCATAGAAGATCACCAGGCCCATGAAGTAGGTGATCCACAGCATGATCGAACCCACGCGGTACTGCCTGGACAGGACCACGCCCATGCCGCTGCGACCCTCCACGGCGGCCTTGTTCTCGGTCATCACGAAACGCTGCACGTTCTGCACGGCATGGCCCGCAATGCGCGCCAGCGGCCTGCGGATGCGGTCGGCCGCGTAGCCCTTGGACACCATGTAGCGCACGGACTCGGGCAACAGCCACAGCAGCAGCACGACCAGGAACAGCGGCACGATGCCGCCCAGATGCAGCACGCTGCGCCAGCCGAAATGCGGAATCATCCACGCGGCCAGGAAGCCGCCGAAGGCCGCGCCCAGCGGAAAGCCGCAGAACATGGCGTTGGTCAGCGTGGCGCGGCGCGAGTCGGGGCAGTATTCGCTCATCAGCGTCACGGCATTGGGCATGGCGGCGCCCAGGCCCAGGCCGGTCACGAAGCGCAGCGCGGTCAGCATCTGGATATCGTGCGAGTAGCCCGAGGCCAGGCAGGCAAGGGCGAACACCAGCACCGCCCCCACGAGCACGGCCTTGCGGCCGAACCTGTCGGCCAGCGGGCCGGAGCACATGGCACCGCCTGCCAGGCCGAACAGCGCCGCGCTCAGCACGGGCGCCAGATCAGGCTTGGCCACCCCCCATTCCGTGATCAGCGAGGGCGCGATATAGCCGATGGCGGCGGTGTCGAAGCCATCGAGCAGCACGATGAAAAAGCACAGGGCGAAGATCACCCACTGGAAGCTGGAAAACGGATGCTCGTTCAGCACGGTCTGCACATTGGCAGCCGCGGAGTCCGTCGTGGGAGAGATGGATAGCGTAGTCATAGGAATGATCTGTTGTCTCTTTGTCGCTTTATGCTGGTGCGCCGCGGCAGGTGCCGGGCCCCAGGATGGTTGTGATGGCCCGCTCGGCCGTCAGGCAGGCTCCATGCCCTGGCGCCGCTTGGCCTCGGCCGCCTCGGGCGAAGCCATGAAAGCCAGCAGGCGCCGCACGGCATCGGCACGGGGCGATCCCGCCACCACGCCGGCCGAAAAGACCGTGTCTATGGCCACCGCTGCCGGCATGGCACCGACGATGGTGATGCCCTCAACATGGATCAGTTCGCTCAGTTGCTGAAAACCCAGCGCTACCTCCCCCGAGGCAAGCAGCGAGCCCACGGGCACGCCAGGGCGCGCCTGCACGGTGCGCGGCCTGATCTGCTCGGCGATGCCCCAGCGCTCGAAGAGCTTTTGCAGCGCCACGCCGCTGGGGCCCGTGGAATAGCCGATGCTGGGCGCCGCCAGCACTGCCGCGCGCAGCGCCTCTTCCGAAGAAATATCCGGCAAGGCGGTGTTGGCTGGCACCGCCACGGCCGTGCTGGAGAGCACCAGGTCCACCTTGCTGCCCGCCACCACGCGGCCACCATCGATGAGCCTGGCAATGGCATCGACGGCCAGGAAGACCACGTCGAACGGCTCTTCACCGGCCTGCACGCGCCTGGCGGCATCCACGCCGCCCACCGATTCGATGGCCACCGGCTCGCCGCCCCGGGCCTGCCACGCCGCCGCCAGCTCGGCCAGCACCTGGCGCGTGGCCATGGACGAAATGCCCTGAAGGGCAATAGCAGTGCCGGAAGCAGCGGTCTGGAACATGGCAGTCAGGTCATCAAAACGAATGACTGCTATTTTGAAGAAGCGCGCGGTGCTGCAACAGCCGGGCACACCGCTAGCTGCTATGCCCTATATGAATATCTATCGAACCACATATAGCAACAAATACTAGCCAAATAAAACGCATTTAACACATGCTAGAAAAGCAATATTTGCTATGTTTTTAATATCAAAACCTTTTTTTCATAGCAAAAACACAACGAGAAATTACTGGTAAACCCTAGATTCAGCAGCAACACCCCATCCATTCTTCAGCCATGCAACGAAAACGCCCCGCCACATAGTGGCAGGGCGTTGCCCGGCAGCGCAGCAAGCGCCATGCGCCACTGCGCCCCCCGTGAATCAGTCGCGATGGCGGCCATGGCCTGCGCCACGTCCCCCTCCTTGATCCTCTCCTTGACGCCCGCCCTGGCCTCCTCCATGCCCACGCCCGTCGCCGCGATCATGGCGATCCCAGTCGCCGCGGCCATGCCCGCGGCCTTCATCGAAATGCGGCCCCGGTCGATCCCAGCCGGGGCGCGGCCCTTGGCCCTGGCCGCCCCTGTTCCAGTGCGGCGGCGGGTTGCGCAGAAAATAAACCGACTGGCCGCAGGCGTTGTAGCGCCCGCAATAGCGGCGCCAGTGGCGCGAGTGCTCGGGAGGCACCCACATATAGACGGGCTGCTGGGGCACCATCACGGCCGCAGGGGCAATCAGCATGGGCTGCTGGTACAGCAGCGGCGGCGGCGCATTGCCTATGTCCACGCGCCCATAGACGCCTGGAGCCAGTTGCCCGGAAACCGAGCCGCTGACATAGGCCTGGGCCTGTGCCAGGCCGGCGGCGCACGCCAGAGCGACGGCCGCCGCAGCGCGAAGCGAAGAATGCAATGAAGTCATGTGAAAGTGGGTAGGAGTTGGGCTTTCCCGTTTCTACCAAAAAGCGGGCCTTGGCAAGCGCAACATCGCACGCAGTTTGTAATACCTCTTGACTTTCCAGGAGCACGCCCTAACCGCGCGCCGCACTGCTTCGCGCATGTTCGATCAGACGATCGAGAATCTTGTCCAATTGACGGCCCTCGGCGGCCGTCAGACAGGCCGTGATTTCGGCGTTGCGCCGATGGATCACCGCCATGAGCCGCTCCCAGACCGGCCGGCCAGCCTCGGACAGGCGCAACACCACGCCGCGCCCGTCCGTATCCGAATCCTGCTTCAGCACCAGGCCCTGATCCACCAGCGTCTGAGCCGAGCGACTGGCCTGCCCCTTGTTGAGGTTGGCTCGCTGCGCAAGATCGTTGACCGAAAGAGGCTCGAATGTGCCGATGGCTGCCAGGCAGCGCCCCTCGCTGATGGGTATGCCCACCTCCGTCTCGTAGGCGAACTGGGTCGTGCGATCAGTCACTTTGGAGAGCAGATGTAGACGGTGGGTGATCGTGCGATCCAGTGTGCACGCAGGATGCTCGGAACTCATTGCAGACATGCTTTGAAAATTTGTGTGATCCAACCGCGACATGGTTGCGCAAGCAACCGAATCTGTCACTAGCAAGTGACGGTCATCTAGGGTTTGCGCTAGGTGATTTCAGCAATCCCGAAGGCAAAATAGTTGCGGACGCAACCAAATAATGGAAACCCATATGGCTGGCTTGACGTCCCACGGCCGTCAATTTGCTCGCACCACGAGGCCATCTTGTCGTCGCATTCCTGCCCGCCCAGGCTTGCCTGGATTGGCCCATGTCGGAGTTGTTTCATCCATGTCGATTGAATTCGCATCCTATCCGTTCACCGCTGCCGTCCATGGCCCCAGCCACCCTCCTCTGGTCGATGGCCAGGATCCGCGACGCCACCGCGTGGTGGTGGTCGGCGGTGGTCCGGTGGGTTACACCACGGCTTTGGGTCTGGCTCGCTTCGGCGTGCCCGTGCTACTGCTGGAGGCGGACGACGGCGTGTGCTTTGGCAGCCGTGCCATCTGCATCTCGCGCCGCAGCCTCGAAATCATCGGCCGTGTTGGCTCGGAGCAGCAATTCCTGACCCATGGTCTGGCCTGGACCGGCGGACGCAGCTTCTATCGCGACCAGGAGGTCCTGCACTTTCAGATGCCTCAGGATGCACTGCAAAAGCGCCCGCCCATGGTCAACCTGGCGCAGTACAGCATCGAGCAATACCTGCTTGACGAAGTTCAGCAGCGCAGCGACCTGATCGAGGTACGCTGGCAGTCGCGCGTGTGCGGCATCACCCAGGACGCCCGCGGCGCCACGCTGCAAGTGCAGACCCCCGGCCTGGAATACACGTTGCAGGCCGACTGGGTGGTGGCCGCCGACGGCGGACGCAGCTTTCTGCGTGAAGCCCTGGGCCTGAAGTTGCAGGGCACCAGCTACGAAGGGCGCTATGTCATCGTGGACATCCTGCTGGACAGCGCGCGCGCCACCGAACGCCTGGCCTATTTCGATCCTCCATGCAATCCTGGCTCGACGGTGCTGGTGCACAAGCAGCCCAACAACGTGTGGCGCATCGACTATCAGCTGCGCGATGGCGAAGATCCGGACCAGGCCATCTTGCCCGAGCAGGTCATGCCGCGCGTGCAAAGCCTGTTGGACATGATGGGAGAGACGGGCTCATGGAAGCCCATCTGGAGCGGCATCTACAAGGCCAATGCGCTGACGCTACCCGACTACCGCTGCGGGCGCACCTTCTTTGCCGGCGATGCGGCCCACCTGGTGCCGATTTTCGGCGTGCGGGGCGCCAACTCGGGGATTGACGATGCCGACAATCTGGCCTGGAAACTGGCCCATGTCGCGCGCGGCTGGGCCTCCGAAGCCCTGCTGGACAGCTATTCCCAGGAGCGTGTGGCAGCGACCCACGAAAACCTGCGCTATGGCACCAAGAGCACCGAATTCATGGCCCCGCCTTCATTCGCTTTCGATTGGATGCGCACCGCCGTGCTGGGCCTGGCGCAGCGCCACCCCCAACTCAGTTCGCTGATCAATCCGCGCCAGACCTCAGCCATCGCTTATAAAGAATCCGCCTTGAATGCGCCGGCCCTGGGCCCGGCCTTCCACACGGGTCCGGCGGCCGGCACCGTACTCCCCGAATGCCCGATTCTGCGGCACCTGGATGGGCAAGCCCGTGCAGGCCATATGACCGACCTGCTCCAGGACGCGGGCTGGGTGCTGCTGGCCTTTGTGGCCGAGGGTCCCGTGCCGACTGCGCTGCAGGCGGCAGCAGCGCGGCTGCATGCGCAAAGGAAAGTACCCGTGCATGCCTATGCCCTGGCGCTGCAGGAGAATGCCTCCGGCTCCGACGCCCATGACCGCAGCGGCCAGCTCGCCGCCCTGTACGGCGCAACGCCCGGTACGGTCTACGCGGTGCGTCCCGACGGTCATGTGCTTGGACGCTGGCAAGGCTTGACCGACGACGCCACCGCGGCAGCCGTCATCCACAGCCTGGAGGCGGCTCTAGGCGCTGCGTCCTGAATTGCCTTATTTCGAAGGAATCGTCATGTCCTCCCCAGTCTCATCCGTGTCCACTTTGTCCGCCGACGATCTCGACGTCGTGTATTCCGATTTCTGCCATACCATGACCCGGATCGGCGAGGCCCAGGCACCGCTTTTCATGGCGCGCTTCGCCTTGCTCGCCATGGTCGCCCTGGGCGACCGGGCAGCACTGCAGCGCATGGTGCAGCAAGCCGCGGCCGACCTGCCCGCAACACGTTCTGAATCCATCCACCGGGATCACTGAACGCCTTGGAACTCCCTGTATGACCTTGCACGCTTCGTCCTCCGCTCGTCGCTACATGACGGGCTTTGCCAACGAGTTCGCCACAGAGGCTGTGGCGGGAGCGCTCCCCATCGGGCGCAACTCACCCCAGGTGGCGCCTCTTGGCCTGTATGCGGAACAGCTTTCGGGCACGGCCTTCACTGCGCCGCGCCATAGCAATCGCCGCTCCTGGCTGTACCGCATTCGTCCCGCGGCCATGCATGAGCCGTTTGCAGCCATTCAGATCCCGCGCTGGCTCAGCCATTGCACAGGCTGCTTCGACGAAGTGCCCACGCCGCCCAACCAGCTGCGCTGGAATCCGCTGCCCGAGCCGGCCCCAGGCACGGATTTCCTGGACGGCATGATCAGCATGGCCGGCAACGCAGCCTGCGGAATTCACCTGTATGCCGCCAACCGGGACATGGACTCGCGCTTTTTCTACAACGCCGACGGAGAACTGCTGCTCGTTCCTCAACAGGGGCGCCTGGAGATCGCCACCGAACTGGGGGTGCTTGCCGTGGAGCCGCAAGAAATCGCCGTGATTCCGCGCGGCGTGCGTTTTCAGGTGCGCCTGCCGGACAAGGACCAAGGTACAGCGCGCGGCTATGTCTGCGAGAACTACGGTGAACTGTTCAAGCTGCCCGACCTCGGCGTGATCGGCTCCAATGGGCTGGCCAACCCGCGCGACTTCCAAACGCCAGAGGCGGCCTACGAGGACCGGGAGGGCGACTTCGAGCTGGTGGCCAAGCTGCGCGGGCATTTCTGGTCGGCGCGCATGAATCACTCACCGCTGGACGTGGTGGCCTGGCATGGCAATTACGCGCCCTACAAATACGACCTGCGCCGCTTCAACACCATAGGCTCCATCAGCTACGACCACCCCGATCCGTCCATTTTCCTGGTCCTGCAGTCGCCCAGCGCATTGCCGGGCGTGGACCATATCGACTTCGTGATCTTCCCGCCACGGGTGCTGGCCATGCAGGACACCTTCCGCCCGCCCTGGTTCCACCGCAACATCGCCAGCGAATTCATGGGCCTCATCCACGGGGCTTACGACGCCAAGGCCGAAGGGTTTGTGCCCGGAGGAGCCTCGTTGCACAACTGCATGAGCGGCCATGGCCCCGATGCCGAGACCTTTGCCAAGGCCAGTGCCGCCGACACGACCCAGGCGCACTACATCACCGACACCATGGCCTTCATGTTCGAGACACCGGCCGTGATCCAGCCAACACGCTTCGCTCTGGAAAGTGCCCAGTTGCAGCATGAGTACTACCGTTGCTGGCAAGGCCTGCAAAAGCACTTCACTCCACCTGAAGCCTGATCCTCCGGACCGCACAGGACCGGCTCTTGTTCATCACCCATCCCTGCCTCTTGGAGTCCTTTATGTCCCTTCTGAACTCGACCCATGATCCCTTGCTGCGCAGCTGGGTCGCCAGCGCCAATTCGGCGGGGTGCGACTTCCCGCTGCAAAACCTGCCTTTCGCCAGTTTCCGCCGCCAAGGCAGCAACGAGGCCTTTCGCGGTGGCGTGGCCATCGGCGACCAGATCCTGGACCTGGCAGCCCTGGCGGCCAGCGGCACGCTGACGGGAGCCGCCCAGGCGGCGGCCCAGGCTGGCGCCCAACCCCGGCTCAATGCCCTCATGGCCATGGGACCGGCCGCTTGGTCGGCTCTGCGCCTGGCCCTGTCCGAAGGCCTGCGCGAAGGGCCTGCGGCGCAGCGCGGCTGGCAAACCTTGCTCGTGGCCCAGGATCTGGCCGAATACGGCCTGCCGGCCCAGATCGGCGACTACACGGATTTCTACACATCGGTCTACCACGCCACCAATATCGGCGCCCTCTTTCGTCCCGACAATCCTCTGCTGCCCAACTACAAATGGGTGCCTATCGGATATCACGGCCGCGCCTCCAGCATTGTTCCCTCGGGGCAGGCCTTCCACCGCCCGATAGGCCAGACCAAGACCCCAGATGTCGAAGTACCCCGTGTCGGTCCCAGCCAGCGCCTGGATATCGAGCTGGAGCTGGGCATCTTCGTCGGCCCGGGCAACGCCCTGGGCGAATCCGTTCCGATGGCTGAGGCCGAGGATCACGTATTCGGCATCTGCTTGCTCAACGACTGGTCGGCACGAGATCTCCAGGCCTGGGAGTACCAGCCCCTGGGGCCGTTCCTGGCCAAGAACTTCGCCACCAGCCTCTCACCCTGGGTCGTCACCATGGAGGCCCTGGCCCCGTTTCGCGTGCCCTTCCAGCGCCCGGCAGGCGATCCTCAACCCCAGCCCTATCTGGACTCGGAGCACAACCGGGCGGCCGGCGCCTTCGACATTCAGCTGGCCGTGGATCTGCAGACCGCCGCCATGCGTGATGCCAGCCAGTCACACGCACCCATTGTGCAAACCAGTTACCGCCACGCCTATTGGACCGTGGCCCAGATGGTCGCCCATCACACGGTGGGCGGCTGCAATCTGCAGCCCGGAGATCTGCTGGGCAGCGGCACCCTGTCCGGCCCCACGCTGGACCAGGCCGCGGCGCTGATCGAACTCACGCGCGGCGGCCAGCACCCTCTGGCTTTGCCCAACGGTGAAACCCGTACCTGGCTGCAGGACGGCGACAGCGTGGTACTGCGCGGCTGGTGCGAGAAAGCCGGTGCAGCACGCATCGGCTTTGGCCGCTGCGAAGGCAGCATCCTGCCGGCAAAAATACCTTCACAAGCGATGTAGGGGCTCCGGCCCGCTCGCCTTGAGCCAAGCTCCTTGAACGCGCCCGGCCCTTTGGCCGGGCGCTTTTTTCTGCCCGATACATAGTGGGGATGGGTAAGCACCTAGTTGCGCGCGCAACAAGTTTGATCACAATCAAGGCCTGCCCGGCCTGGGTTCATCCATTACCAGGCGCCGTATCCATATCAGGCCACAGAGCCAACCCACGGAGACTCCCATGTCCACACCTTTCCTGCCGCGTCGCCGCCTTCTTGCGGCTTTTTTGCTGGCGCCCGCCGCCCCCCTCGCAGCGCTGGCTGCAGGCTTTCCCGAGCGGCCCGTGGAATGGGTCGTTCCCTATGCGGCGGGTGGCGGCACCGATGTGGTGGCGCGGGTATTGGCAGAGCCCATGGGCAAGGCCCTGGGCCAGGCCATCGTCGTCACCAACAAACCGGGTGCGGCCACCAACATCGGCGCAGATGCCGTGGCACGCGCCAAGCCCGATGGCTACACCATGCTGACCGGTGATACCGGCACGCTGGCCGCCAACCAATACCTGTATGCCAAGCTGACCTACAACGCAGAGAAGGACTTTGCTCCGGTGGGCCTGCTGGTGCGCTTTCCCATGCTGCTGGTCGTCAACAGCCAGCTGCCCATCAAGAGCTACGCGGAATTCCAGGCCTGGGTCAAGGCGCAGCCCAGCGGTGCCGTCTATGGCACGCCCGGCGCCGGCAGCCCGCATCATCTGGCCGCAGAGCTGCTGCGCGTGCGCAGTGGGCTGAACTTCATCCATGCGCCCTACCGCGGCGCGGCGCCCGCCGTACAGGACGTGGTGGCCGGTCAGATTCCCTTCATGTTCGTGGACACCGCGTCGGGCCTGCAGCATGTGCAAGGCGGCAAGATCCGGGCCATTGGCGTGGCCAGCCCCAAGCGCCTGAGCATGCTCAAGGATGTCGCCACCCTGGACGAGCAAGGTCTCAAGGGCTTTGAAGCCTATGCCTGGCAAGGCGTGGTCGTCCCCGCGGCCACCCCCAAGGATCGCGTCGATATCCTGGCCAAGGCCTTGCACAGCGCCTTGACGGCCCCCGAGGCCAAAGCCCGCCTCGAAGGCATGGGCCTGGAAATCACGCCCAGCTCCCCGGAAGCCATGAGCGCCTATGCCCACGCCGAACGCGCCAAATGGAGCCAGGTGATCAAGGCCAGCAACATCAAACTGGATTGACAGCCCTCCTCCGTCACCCCCTTCTCCAATGGATGACATATCCATGGAGAGGGTGGCCAGGTCTTGTTTGCCGCCATGCGAGACGCCCAAACACGCCGTCACATTGGGCACTGAGTAGCCGCGAACGACAACCTGCTTCAGTGCTTGTCTACCGGACCAACGGCAGTCCACCCTGATTCAGCATCAAAAGTGGCTGCAGTCCCTATTTAAAAAGCACTAATAGCTTTAGTTTTTGATAATTCCACCAGCGCATCCACGACTACGGCGCCCTGGCCCGCGGCGCCCACCATCACCGGGTTGAGGTCCAGCGACGCGATGGCGCCGCCTGCGCCCGCGATCACCTGGCCCACGGCCACGGCGATGCGCGACAGGGCCTGCACGTCCAGCGGCGGCTCGCCGCGCACGCCATCCAGCAGCGGGGCGATGCGCAGCGTGCGCAGCGCCGCCTCGACCTGCTGCTCGGAGAACGGCGGCAGCAGCACGGCGCAGTCCTTGAGCGCCTCCACGTACTTGCCGCCGTCGCCCACCACCACCACGGGGCCGAAGACGGGGTCCATGCGCGCACCCACCATGAACTCGTGCTGGCCCTTGCGCGTGGCCGCCACGATCACGCCGTCGCGCCGCACGCCCATGGCGTCCATCTTGGCCCAGAAGCGCTCGAACAGCTCGCCAGCCTGCTCGTGCGTCTGCACGTTGAGGGCCACCAGCCCGTGCTCGGACTTGTGCGGCACCTCGGCCGAGCAGGCCTTGACCACGGCGGGCGCGCCAATGGCGTCGAACGCCGCGCGTGCCTCGTCGGCCGTGCGGCACAGGTGCATGGGCACCGTGGGCACACCGTGGCGCGCCAGCAGGGCGAGGCTGTCCACCTCGTTCAGAAAGCCCTGCGCGCCGGCCGGCACCTGCACGTCGGGCAGCCGGGGCCATGCGGCGCGCGGCTGGCGCATCAGCGCCGTATGGCCGGCCACCTGGGCCAGCACGGCGATGGCCTCGCCCTCGTTGGGGAAGGTGGCGATGCCGTGCGCGCGAAAGGGCGCGGCCACGCTCTCCTGCCACGCGGCCACGGCCACGGGCTTGCCGGTGGCGGTCTCGAAGGTGGCGGCGTCGCGGGCGAAGCGGTCCACGTCGTAGCCCGCGCCGGCCACGGGAATGTTCAGGAAGAACAAATCAGCAGCCGGGTCCTGCGCCACGGCGGGCAGCACGTCGCCGAACAGGCCGCTGTTGGACAGCAGCGCGGCCGTGACGTCGATGGGGTTGCTGGCGGTGGCAAAGCCCGGCAGCTTGGCGGCCACGGCGGCCTGCGTGGCGGGGCTCAGCTGCGCCAGGGGCAGGTTCAGGTCTTCGGCCGCGTCGGCGCCCATCACGCAGCTGGCGCCGGAGTTGCTGATCACCACCAGGCGCCGGCCGTCGGGGCGCCAGCCCTTCAGGTAGGCGTGCGCGGCGCGCGCCTGCTCGTGCGGGTCGCGCACGCGCCAGATGCCGTGGTGCTTGAAGAAGGCGTCCACGGTGCGGTCCTCGTTGGCCAGCGCGCCGGTGTGGGATGACGCGGCCTTCTGCCCGCTGGCCGATCGCCCGGCCTTTACCGCGACGATGGGCAGGTCGCGCTCGCGCGCATAGGCGGCGGTGGCAGCCAGCATCTCGGGGTTGGCGATGCTCTCCAGGTACAGCAGCAGCAGCTTCACGTCGGGGTCGTGGGCCACGGCCCAGGCCATCTCGGCGGCGGTCACGTCGGCCTCGTTGCCGGTGGCATGCACATGGCGCACGCCCAGGCCGCGCCCGCGCACCAGGCCGTAGATCATGGAGCTCATGCCGCCGCTCTGGCTCACCACGCCCACCGGGCCGTCCATGGGCGGCACCTCGATGAACATGGTGGAAAAGCCCGCGATGGCGCCCGTGCCGAAGTTGGCCAGGCCCTGCGTGTTGGGGCCGTACAGGCGCATGCCCGCGGCGCGGGCCTTGGCCACCATGTGGTCCTGCAGCTCGCGCCCGGCGGGGCCGGTCTCGCCAAAGCCCGAGGCGATCACCACGGCCGCCTTCACGCCGCGCGCGGCGCATTCCTCCACGGCGGCGACAGTCTTGTCGCCGCCCACTGCTATCAGGGCCAGGTCGGGCACCTCGGGCAGCGCGGCCAGCGAGGCGTAGCTCTTGTGGCCCTGCACCTCGTCACGCGCCGGGTTGATGGGATAGACGGTGCCCCGGTAGCCGTGGCGCTGCATGTAGTGGATGGGCCGGCCGCCGATCTTGTGGATGTTCTCGGACGCGCCAATGATGGCGACCGAGCGCGGGTCGAGGGCGGAGGTGAGAAGGTCTTGCATTGCAGTGATGTGTAGTTCAGTTGTCCGAGGGCCTTGGCGCGCAATCCGTGAAACCGGCGCAACCCAGGCGAGGGCCGCCGTGCAAGGGCCGCCCCGCAGCACTGGCGGCGTCCCCCTGCCAGGGGGAAGGCGCGAAGCGCCTCAGGGGTTAGTCAATCTTCGCGCCGGAGGCCTTGACCACTTGTGCCCACTTGTCCACCTCGGCCTGCAGGAATTTGCCGTAGGCGGCCGGGGTGTTCCACGCGGCGGCGAAGCCCTGGGCCTCGAAGCGCTGCTTCACCTCGGGGTTGTCCAGCACCTTCTTGAGCTCGGCGTTCAGGCGCTCCACCACTTCCTTGGGCGTGCCGGCGGGGGCCAGCAGGCCGTTCCAGGCGATGGACTCGTAGCCGGGCAGGCCGGACTCGGCCACCGTGGGGATGTCCGGCGCGCTGGGCGAGCGCTGGCTGCTGGTCACGGCCAGCGCCTTGAGCTTGCCGGCCTTCACATGCGGCATGGACGAGAGCATGGTGTCGAACATCAGGTCCGCCTGGCCGCCCATCACGTCGGTAAGCGCGGGCGCGCTGCCCTTGTAGGGCACATGGGCCATCTTCACGCCGGCCATGGCGCTGAACAGCTCGGCCGACAGGTGTGTGGACTGACCGTTGCCAGACGACGCGTAGTTGAGCCCGCCCTGCTTGGACTTGGCCAGCGCGATCAGCTCCTTGACGTTGTTGGCTGGCGTGGCGGGGCTGGTCACGATGACCAGCGGGCCGCTGGTGAGTTGCGAGATGGGCACGAAGTCCTTGGTGATGGCGTAGTTGAGCTTGGTGAACAGCGAGGGGTTGATGGCGTGCGCCGTGGTGGCCACCACCAGCGTGTAGCCGTCGGCCGGGCTGCGGGCCACGGCCTCGGCGCCGATGTTGGCGCCCGCGCCGGGGCGGTTGTCGATCACGAAGGGCTGACCCATTTGCTCCTGGAGCTTCTGCGCCACCACGCGCGCAACGATGTCGGTGGGGCCACCCGGCGGGTAGGGAACGACCAGCTTCACGGGCTTGTTCGGGTAGTCGTTGGCCCAGGCAAGGGGCAAGGCAGCAGCGGCGCACAGTGCAGCGCAGACGACACAAATCGCATGGCGACGTAGGGTGCTGGGGGTGGTCTTGGGCATGTCTTTGTCTCCTTAATAGTTGTGGTGAAAAAAACGGTCAGGTGGCTGGAACGAAGTGCAGCAGCGGCCGACCCAGGTGCTCAAAGAAGGCAGCGCACACGCGCTCGCCGATCTGCACGCCCGCAGCCGCATGGCCCATCAGGCGCGGGCCCTCGTCGAGCTGCACGATCACCAGCGTGTAGGGCGCCAGCGCGCGGAAGTCCTCCGAGGGCGCGCGCGCCACCACCGTGGCGGCGCGCACGGTGGCGGTGCCGGCGGCGTCGTGCCAGCGCAGGTCTTCGTGGCCGCAGCGCTGGCAGGCGTAGCGCGCCAGGGTCTGGGCCTGGCCGCAGGCGGCGCAGCGCTGGTAGCGCACCACGCCCGCGTGCAGGCCGTCGTTGAAAGGGGTTGCCAGCGAGGTCATGGGGTTCAGTCCTCCCGCGAAAGAATGAGGCTCACATGGGACGACATCACGCCTCCGTCGGCATGGATGAAGGCGCGCCGCGGCGCGCGGATCTGCCGCTCGCCGGCCTGGCCCGTCATCTGCCGCCAGGCCTCCACCGCGTGCGCCATGCCGCCGGCCACGCCGCAGTGGCCGAACGACAGCAGGCCGCCGTGGGTGTTGAGCGGCAGCGCGCCCGTGGGCGCGAAGTCGCCCGCGCGGGCCCGCGCGGCGGCGCCGGCGCGGGGCGCAAAGCCGATCTCTTCGAGCAGCATCACCAGCGTGATCGTGAACGAGTCGTAGATGCCCAGGTAGTCGATGTCGGCGTGGGCGAGGCCGGCCTCGGCAAAGGCCTGGGCGGCGGCATCGGACGCGCCGCACCGCATCACGTCGGCCATGGCCGTCAGGTGCTGATGGCGGTGCGCCTGGCCCGCGCCCGCCATGCGCACGGGGGCGTGCGGGCCGGGCACGGCAGACACGACGAACGCCATGGCGCCGTCCGAGATCGGGCAGCAGTCCAGCAGCGACAGCGGCGCGGCGATGGGCTTGGCGGCCAGCACCTCGACGTGGGTGATGGGCGTGCGCAGATGCGCCTCGGGGTGGCGCGCGGCGTTGGCGCGCATGAGCACGGCGAACTCGGCCAGGTCGGCGCTGGTGACGCCCGTGCGCTGCATGTACTCGGACGCCATCAGCGCGTAGTACGCAGGCACGCTGGCGCCGTTGGGCACCTCGTAGTCGGCGTCGCCCACCTGGGCCAGGGTCTGGATGGAGCTGTCGCGCGATTGGCCCGTGAGGCGGTTCTCGCCGGCCACCACCAGCACGTTGCGGCAGCGGCCCAAGCGCACCAGCTCGCGCGCCGCCATCAGCATGGCCGCGCCCGTGGCGCCACCCAGCTGCATGCTGTGGGCATAGCGCGGCGCCAGCGCGAAGCGCTCGCAAAACAGCGTGGACAGCATCAGGTGCGACAGCGTGGTGGCGTAGCCGCACAGCACGCCGTCGATGTCGGCACGCGCCAGCTCGGCGCTGGCCAGCGCCTGGCGCGCGGCGCCGGCCATCAGGTCGAGCGCGCCGTGCCCTTCATGGCGGCCAAAGGGGGTGCTGCCCGCGCCGCGCAGCCAGGCGGGGGAGGGTGAGGTCATCGCAGGGTCTCCAGGGTGGTTCTTGGCGGGGTGGGCGTGCCGGCTTGGCGGCGGCTGGTGCGCACGGCCTCGGCCCAGCGCACCTGGCAGACGGTGGATTCGTGCATCAGCGCCTGGGCCATGGCCGCCTCGCGCCCGAGGATGCGGTCGTTCAACGCGGCAATGCTCAAGGCCGCCACGGGGTGGCCCTCGGGGTCGAGCACGGGCACGGAGATGCCGCCCATGCGCTCGACCACCACGTCCAGCAGCACCACGTGGCCGCGTTCGCGCGCATCGGCGATGCGCTCGCGCAGCAGCGCGGGCGTGATGCGCGGGTAGCGGCTCATCTGGCTGGCCAGAATCTCCAGCGCCGCCTCGCGCTCGGCCTCGGGCATCCAGGCCAGCAGCGCCAGGCTGCCCGCGCCCGCGCCCAGCGGGCGGCGGCTGCCCACGCGCAGGTAGTTGGCGCGGATGGGGTAGGTGCCTTCTTCCACGTCGATGCACAGCGACTCCACGCCGCTGGGGATGGACAGCACCACGCTGTCCTCGAACTGGCCCACCAGCCGAAGCAGGCTGGGGCGCGCCAGCGGTCGCGGGTCGAAGCGCCGCAGTGCCGCGGCGCCCAGCACCATGAGTTCGGGGCCGAGCGAGAACTGCTTGCTATGCGCATCGCGCGCCACGAAGCCGTCGCGCACCATCACCTCTAGCAGGCGCAGTGCGGTAGCCTTGTCCAGATCGGCCGCGGCCGCGATGTCAGTCAGCCGCGCATTCCCGCCCTCGGACATCACACGCAGCACGCGCATGGCGCGCTCCACGGTGGAGGTGCTGCTGCCGGGTGGATGGTTCACCATGGCTTTAGGGCGAGAAGCGGAGGACATTAGGTTTGTTTCTTTGAGTGAAACGTTGATTGACATGAAATTTATGTTTTGTTGGTAATTAAGGTCAAAAACCGAGAATGAAATTTCAATCAATAAAACATCTTTAGTGCAATCCCAGGGGATACCCGTACTAACCGGCGGCCGTCAACCATTCCCGACAATGCCGACCTGTCCGCCACCACGCCGCTGCACGCCCCACGCCGCCTCCCTGTTGCGCGCCGTGAGCGTTGCGCGGGCTGCCGCACAGCCACTGCATGTGCAGCGCCCACAGCCGGTCAAGCGCGCGAGCGTGTGCCTGCTGATGCGCGGCGGCCGAACCGCTCAAGCCAAGCAACACCGGCTGGCTGATTGCCTCCTATATGGAGCGACACCTTGGGTGCGCACTGAGGTCACGATCTGGCGCTAGTGGACGACCCGCAGTGACAGCCCTATGTGGTGTTTCTCGGCGAGTTCATCGACCCGGCGCGCGTGGTGCATGGAGTGGCGCTACGACCGGCGTGCGAGGTCCCTTGGAATGCGTTGCCCGCACCGCGGCCGCTGTTCGTGCCGTTGGACGCGCCACCTAGCCCGAGGAGCACAAGATGTTCTACAAAGCCCCTATTTGGATCGCTTTCCCGTGCTACGTTTGGAGAGCAACGGGGCTTCGCGCTACCGGCTGCGCTGTTCCGGGCGCAGCGACCATTACTGCACACCTCCGAGGTCGTGGCGTTGTGCCTGGCTGACAGCGACAGATTTTGCGGTTCAACACGCTATGGCGCTGGTGGCCACAGCGCCATAGATAGTGATGGCATGACGAAGCCCCCCTTTGCAGCCAGACTTGGCGGGTATGGCGCGGGCGGGCGGTGGTGCCCGACCAAATCACTCTGTCCATGCATCCAGGCGCGGCCCGGGTTTTGGTCGGTAAAACCGTTTTCAGCATCGTGAAAATCGAACACCAGGGTTTCCCCGAAAGTTGATTTCATCCAACAAAACTTTTGACCTCTTGATTGACGCGTTGTAGACCGCGCCAACACCATTGCTTTCATCACCGCACGCAGTTGCGGCACTGGAGACACATCATGCGATGGAGACAACGACCTGAGGGCTCCAACTGGGGGGAATTTGGCCCCGACGACCAGTTGGGTCGCGCTAACCTGATCGGTCCCGAGCAGGTCCGCAAGGGCATGCAGGAGGTACGCGAAGGCGTGAGCCTCTGCCTCTCGCTGCCTCTGGACTACCCTGGCGGCAATGGGCTCAACCTGCGGCGCCTGCCGCCGCAGCTTAGGCCCACGCGGCGCGATGGCATTCCGTACGTAAACTTTCCCCTGGGACACGTGTACCCCGGGGCCACGGACGTGGTCAGCGACGATCAGGTCCTGCTGTCGCTGCAGTATTCCACGCAATGGGATTCGTTAGCCCATGTGGGGGCGCTGTTTGACACCGAGGGCAACGGCCGCCTGCGCGCCACTTACTACAACGGCTATCGTGGTCATGAGCACATCCTGGGCCCGCAGGACCACGGCCTTCCCACGTGCGACGAGCACGGCGCGCCCGACGAAAGCGTGGCCCGCGCGCTGGGCGTGGAAAACCTGGCCGTCAAGGGCATGCAGGGGCGCGGCGTGCTGGTCGACCTGGAGCGCGCCTACGGCACCGACTTCCGCGACATTGGCTACGACGAACTCATGCGCGCCATGGAGCGCAGCGGCGCCAGCGTAGAGCCCGGCGACATGCTGCTGCTGCGCACCGGCTTTGCCGAGCTGGTGCTGTCTATGCAGCGCCAGCCCGACGCGCACCGCCTGCACCACAGCTGCGCCGCGCTGGACGGTGGCGACGAGAAGCTGCTGCAGTGGATCACCGACAGCGGCATCTCCGCGCTCATCGCCGACAACTACGCCGTGGAGCGCCACCCACCGCGGCGCGTGCCCGAGGACGGCGCGCCCTACCCCGTGCTGCCGCTGCACGAGCACTGCCTGTTCAAACTGGGCCTGCCGCTGGGCGAGCTGTGGTACCTGAAGGAACTGGCCGACCACCTGCACGCCCTCGGGCGCACCCGCTTCCTCCTCACCGCCCCACCACTGCGCCTACCGGGCGCCGTGGGCTCGCCGGTGACGCCCATTGCCACCCTCTGATTTCCCCATGCACACACCAACGAAGGAGACAACCATGAAGCGCCACACTCCCCTGACCCGCGCCTGCCGCGCGCTGTGCACCGGCCTCGCCCTGCTGGCTGCCACGGCCGCCGCTACCGCCCAGGACACGAAGATTTCTGACGACGTGGTGCGCCTGGGCATCCTGACCGACCTGAACGGCCCCTTTGCCGACATCACCGGTCCAGGCAGCGCAGCCGCCATCCAGATGGCTATCGACGACTTCGGCGGCCAGGTGCTGGGCAAGAAGATCGAGCTGGTGGTGGCCGATCACCAGAACAAGGCCGACATCGCTGCCAGCAAGGCGCGCGAATGGTTCGACACTGGCAAGGTGGACGCCATCATGGATGTAGCCGTCTCCGCCCCAGCGCTGGCCGTGCTGGAAGTGGCCAAGCAAAAGCAGAAGGTCATCATCTTCAACGGCCCCGGCACCGACCGACTTACCGGCGACCTGTGCATGCCCAGCACCGTGCACTATGTGTACGACACCTACGCCCTGGCCAACGTCACGGCCAGCGCCATCACCCAGCGCGGCGGCAAGGAGTGGTTCTTCATCACCGCCGACTACGCCTTTGGCCACAGCCTGCAGGACCAGGCCAGCGCCGTGGTCACGGCCCAGGGCGGCAAGGTGCTGGGCGCGGCCAAGCACCCCATTGGCGCGACAGACTTCGCCTCGTTCCTGCTGAGCGCGCAAAACAGCAAGGCCCAGGTCATTGGCCTGGCCAACGCCGGCAACGACACCGTGAACACCATCAAGGCTGCGCGCGAGTTCGGACTGACCCAGGGCAAGAACAAGCAGACCCTGGCCGGTCTGCTCATGTACATCAACGACGTGCACGCCATCGGCCTGCGCACGGCCAGCGGCCTGATGCTCACCGAGGCCTTCTACTGGGACATGAACGACCAGACACGCGCCTGGTCCAAGCGCTACTTCGAGAAGATGAAGAAGATGCCCAACATGAGCCAGGCGGGCGCCTATTCGTCCACCATGCACTACCTCCAAGCCGTGCAGGCCGCCAAGACCGACGACACCGCCAAGGTGATGGCGCAGATGAAGGCCACGCCCATCAACGACTTCTTCGCCAAGAACGGCCGCATCCGCGAGGACGGCCGCATGGTGCACGACATGTACCTGTTCGAGATCAAGTCGCAGGCCGAATCCAAGTACCCCTGGGACTACTACAAGCTCGTGGCCACCGTGCCCGGCGACAAGGCATTCCTGCCGCTGTCGCAGTCCAAGTGCCCCATGGTCAAGAAGTAAAGACTCCCCCATGAGAACCTCTCCGCAGACGGTACTCATCGTGGGCGCCACGGGAGTGGTGGGCCAGGCCTGCCTGCGCCATTTCGCCAGCCTGCCCGGCTGGAACGCGATTGGCGTAGCGCGCCGCCCCATCACCCTGCCACCCGGGGCCCACAGCCTGCAACTGGATCTGCAGGACGAGGCCGCCTGCCGGACCGCACTGGCGGGCCGCGACGACGTCACCCATGTGCTCTACGCCGCTGTGTACGAGCAGCCCGGCGGGCTAGTGGGCGGCTGGCGCGACCAGGAGCAGATGCACATCAACCTGCAAATGCTGCGCAACGTGGTCGAGCCGCTGGACCGCCCGGGCGGCCCGCTGCGCCATGTCACCATCATGCAGGGCGGTAAGGCCTATGGGGTGCACATCCACCCGCAGATTGCCGTGCCCGCACGCGAGCGCTGGCCGCGCGATGCGCACGAGAACTTCTACTGGCTTCAGGAAGACTTCCTGCGCGAGCGCCAGGCAAAGGCTGGGTGGCACTTCAGCATCATGCGCCCGCGCATCGTGTTCGGCGACGCGGCTGGCAGCAACATGAACCCCATCCCTGCGATTGGCGTCTATGCCTGGCTGCGCCACGAACAGGGCCTGTCGCTGGCCTACCCCGGCGGCCCCGCGCGCGTGAACCAGGCCATCGACGCCGACCTGATCGCCCAGGCCTGCGCCTGGGCGGCCGAGTCGCCCAATGCGCGCAACGAGACCTTCAACCTAGAGAACGGCGACGTGTTCGTTTGGCAGAACGTCTGGCCGGCCATCGCTGACGCGCTGGGCATGCCCATGGGCGAACCCGAACCGCAGTCCCTGGGCGCCACGCTACCGGCACAGCAGCAGGCCTGGGAACGCATCGTGGACAAGTACCAACTGGCGGCACCGCGCGATCTGGCCGCCTTCATCGGCCAGGGGGCGGCCTATGCCGACTTCCAGATGAACCACGGCAAGGCGGGGCCACTGCCTCCCGTAATCATGAGCTCGGTAAAGATCCGCCAAGCGGGCTTTCACGCCTGCATCGACACCGAGGACATGTTCCGCAAATGGTTCGGCCAGTTGCAGCAGCGCCGCCTTCTGCCCACGGTAGCTCAGGCGCGTGGGGCACAGCCTGCTTAGCAGTGATGACAGCTCTGGGTCGACATGAGCTCGTTGCGGTGCACAGAAACGGTCATTCGAGCCGAGCGGCCGGTTCCGAGAGTGGACCGGCCGTTCAGGGTAGGTGGTGCTGAACGACTGATGTTAGCGGTTGCTGTCTTTCAGGAATTAGACCGTGAATGACTCAGATCAGCCTGAAGCCGCCCACCAAACCAGCGCATTGACCGGCGCCTCCTGGCCGAACGCGGCTGGTCACAATCAGCGGACTGGCCAGCCATAACCGGCACAGGTGGCCAGGCCCACCGGAATGCGCAGTTTTCGGCTTATCTCGCCAAGAACTCCTGCACCATGCGATTGAAAGTGTCTGCATGTTCCCACTGAGCCCAGTGGCCGCACTGGTTGAAGATATGCATTTCTGCATTGGGAATACCCCAGATCACCCGCAGGCCGATATCCATTGGCACAAAACGATCGTCGCGCCCCCAGATCACCAAGGTCTTGGCTTTGATTTCCGACAGGCGGTGGCCGTAGTCACTGAACTGCCGGGGATTGGCCTGCAGGCTTTTCACAAAATTCTCAAGATGGTCGCGGCGCGCAAGAATATTGGCCAGGCGCTGCTGATAAAGCTCCTCGGTCAGGCTGCTGGCATCGTAGACAAACACATTCATCATGCGTTTGAGGTTCTCGACCGTGGGGTCGCGGTAAAGTGCCCCAATGAGCTTGATGCCCTCTGTCGGCATGGGAACAAACTGGCTGGGGCCGCCGGTGCCGCCGCCCATCAGAATCAGCTTGTCAATGGATTGGGGGTTGGCCAATGCAAAGCCCACGGCGCTGTGCGCGCCCATCGAATTGCCAATGATGTGCACCTTGGCGATGCCCAGCTGGTCCAGCACGGCCTTGAGGCAACGGGCATTGAGGTCCGAACGCGATCCCGTGCTCAGGATCGAATCACTCTTGCTCCAGCCGGGACAATCCAGCAGGATGACGCGATAGCCGGCTTTCACCAGAGGCTCGATGTTCCGATGGAAGTTGGACCAGCCGCTGGCACCAGGCCCCGAGCCGTGCAGCATGACCACGGTCTGTTCACCCTGGCCCACATCGTTGTAGTGCAGCTGCAGCGGTTTTCCATCTTCGGTGATGGTGATGAAACGGCTGCTGGACTCTTCGCTGATGATGCTCTTCATTGATCTCTCCTCAGGGGCCGCGCAGCTTTGCACGCGGCTGGTTTTGGTTTTCAGGCGGTAGCGGCTTGGCGCGCGCGGATCAGATCCAGCGCCACGTCCACGATCATGTCTTCCTGGCCCCCGACCATGCGGCGTTTGCCCAGCTCCACCAGGATGTCCACGGCCTTGAGCCCGTATTTGGCTGCCGCCGCTTCGGAGTGGCGCAGGAACGAGCTGTAGACCCCGGCATAGCCCAAGGCCAGCGTCTCGCGGTCCACGCGTACCGGGCGGTCCTGCAACGGGCGCACGATGTCGTCGGCGGCGTCCATGAGCTTGTACAGATCCGTGCCGTGGTTCCAGCCCAGGCGCTCGGCCGCTGCAATGAAGACCTCCAGCGGCGCATTGCCCGCGCCAGCTCCCATGCCGGCCAGGCTGGCATCCACGCGGTCGCAGCCTTCCTCCACGGCAACAATGGAGTTGGCCACGCCCAGGCTCAGGTTGTGATGGGCGTGCATGCCCGTCTGGGTTTCTGGCTTCAGGGTGTCCTTGAAGGCCCTGAAACGATCGCGCACGTCGTTCATGCCCAGGGCGCCGCCAGAATCCACGACATAGCAGCAGGTCGCGCCATAGCTCTCCATGAGCTTGGCCTGTTGCGCCAGTCCTTTGGGGGTCTGCATATGGCTCATCATCAAGAAGCCGACGGCCTCCATGCCCAGGTGCCGCGCATATTCAATATGCTGTTTTGACACATCGGCTTCGGTGCAATGTGTCGCCACACGCACCACGCGCACACCGGCTTCGTAGGCTGCCTTGAGGTCATGAACAGTGCCAATGCCCGGCAGCAGCAAGGTCGTGATCTTGGCGTGCTTGACCACGCTGGCCACGGCCTCTATCCATTCGAGGTCGGTATGCGCGCCAAAGCCATAGTTGAAGCTCGAGCCTTGCAGCCCATCGCCGTGGGCAACCTCGATCGAGTCGACCCTGGCTTCATCCAGCGCCTGGGCGATCTGCCTGGCCTGCTCCACGCTGTACTGGTGGCGGATGGCATGGCTGCCGTCGCGCAGGGTGACGTCGGAGATATAGATTTTTCTGGTTTGCCTCATGGTGTGTCGTCTCCTCAGGCGGCAAGAGCGCAAGTCGCCAGCATGCGTTCGGCCATGTGTTCTGCGGTACGCAGACCCGCGCTGGTCATGATGTCCAGGTTGCCGGCGTAAGCGGGCAGGTAATGGGCGGCGCCTTCGACTTCCAGAAAGATCGAGGTTTTCAGGCCCGTGAGCGCATCGCCCACGCCGGGAATGCGGATCGGCGTGTCAATGCGGTCGAACTGCACCTTTTGCTTCAGGCGGTAGCCCGGCACATAGGACTGGACCGCTGCAGCCGTGCGCTCCACCGATGCGGCGATGGCGGCCTCGTCGGCCAGCGCGCTCAGGGTGTAGACCGTGTCGCGCATGATCAGGGGCGGCTCGGCCGGATTCATGATGATGATGGCCTTGCCCTTGCTGGCTCCGCCCACCACCTCGATCGCCTTCGATGTGGTCTCCGTGAATTCGTCGATGTTGGCGCGCGTACCCGGGCCGGCGCTCTTGCTGGCAATCGAGGCAATGATTTCGCCATAGTGCACCTTGGCCACGCGGGAGACCGCCGCCACCATGGGAATGGTGGCCTGGCCGCCGCAGGTGACCATGTTCACATTCAGCGCGTCCAGATGCGACTCGCCGTTGACCACGGGAATGCAATAAGGCCCGATGGCGGCGGGGGTGAGGTCGATCATGCGGATGCCGGGCTTGAGCGAGCGCAGAAAGGCATCGTTCTTCACATGGGCGCCAGCGCTGGTGGCATCGAACACAAAGTCGATATCGGCGAACTCGGGCATGCGGGTGAGGCCTTCCACGCCCTCATGGGTGGTAGCGACCCCCATGCGGGACGCGCGCGCCAGGCCATCAGAGCCGGGATCAATGCCCACCATGGCGCCCATCTCGATGTGCTTGCCATGGCGCAGGATCTTGATCATCAGATCCGTGCCGATATTGCCGCTGCCGATGATGGCGGCCTTGAGTCTGGAAGTCATGTGTCTTGTCTTCGGAAAATTTATTCAATGGATGCGCCGCTGGTTTTGATCAGCGGCGCCCAGCGGTTGACTTCGCTATGGATGAACTGGGCAAACTGCTCAGGGGTTTGAGGCTTCACCTGCATGCCCATCACTTCAAACTTCTTTTGGATTTCCTTGTCGTTAAGCGCCGCCACCAAGGCCTTGTTCAGCACCTGAACCACGGAGGCTGGCGTCTTGCTGCGCACGGCGGCACCGAACCAGACCCCGGCATCAACGCCGTCAACGCCAAGCTCCGCCAGGGTTGGAACACCCGCAAGCTGCTTTGCACGCCTGTCCGAAGCGATTGCCAGCGGGCGCAGCTTCCTGCCGTTGATCAGGGCCTCCGTCGAGCTGATCGGATCGAACATGAAGTCCACGCGATTGGTCATCACGTCCTGCAGGGCCGGCACCGAGCCCTTGTATGCGATGTGGGACATATTGCCGCCCGTCTTGGAGCGCAGCAGCTCCCCCAGCAGATGGCCGATGGAGCCCAGGCCTTGCGAAGCAAACGTGAGGCCCTCTTTCCTGCTCCTGGACAGCGCAATCAGCTCGTCCAGATTCTTGACAGGACTGTCTTGCGCCACGACCAAGACCAGGGGCGAGGTGACAAGCGCCGTCACTGCATCGAAGTCCTGGACGGGGTTGTAGTTAAATTTGCGAAACAGGTTCTGATTGATGGCAAACATGGCGGTGCCCGCCACATATACGCTGTGCCCATCGGCAGGCTGTTGCAGCACCACGCTGGCCGCAATCTGCCCGCCTCCGCCCGGCTTGTTGTCGACCACGACGGGCTTGCCGAGCTGTACGCTCATGTGCTGGCCGATCGTGCGCGCCATCACGTCGCTGATGCCGCCCGCTGCAAATGGGACCACCAGGGTAATGGCCCGATTGGGAAAGCTCTGTGCATAGCTCCCGGGCAGCAGCCCGGCCGTGCCCACCGCCAGAGTCGATTGCAAAAAAGTCCTACGCTGAAGCATGGATGCGTCTCCCTGGCATTACTCGACGGAAGCGCCGCTGGCTTTGATCAGCGGTGCCCAGCGCGTCAGCTCCGCCTGCATGTAGTTGCCGAACTGCGCAGGGGTCGATGGAAATGGCTGCATGCCCTGATCGGCGAAGCGTTTGAGTACTTCAGGGTCTTTCATGGCCTTGGTGATCGCATCGTTGAGCCTGTCCACCACTGCCGCCGGCGTACCGGTCTTGACCACGGCGCCGAACCACACACCAGCGTTCACGCCTGGGATACCGAGCTCCGTCAACGTCGGGACCTCCGGCAGTTGTGGCGAACGCTTGTCAGCGGCAATAGCCAGCGGCTTGAGCTTTTTCCCGGAGATCAGCGGTGCGGTGGTAATCACGGGATCGAACATGAAGTCCACCTGACCGCCCATCACATCTTGCAAAGCAGGAGCCGAGCCTTTGTAGGACACGTGGTTGTAGTTGCCGCCGACCTTGCCGCGGAATGTTTCGCCCAATAGATGGCCAATGGAGCCTATGCCTTGCGAGGCAAAGCTCAGTCCACCGCTACGTGTCTTGGCCTGTTGCACCAGCTCGCTGACGCTGCCCATGGGGCTGTTGGCCGGAACCACCAGCACCAGCGGAGAGGAAATCAAGGATGTCACCGGCATGAAGTCCTTGATCGGGTCGTAGGTGAAATGGCGAAACAAGGTGGGATTGATCGCAAACATTTCCGTCGCGCCGACGTAAATCGTGTGCCCGTCGGCAGGCTGCTGGCGCACATAGGCGGCGGCAATTTGCCCTCCGCCGCCAGGGCGGTTGTCCACCACCACGGGCTTGCCCAGCTGGGCGCCCACCTTGTTGGCCAAGGCGCGCGCCACGGCATCGGTAATGCCGCCAGCAGGAAAGGGAACGACCATGGTGACGGGCCGGCTCGGAAAATTCTGGGCCACGGCCAAGGGCGCGCCAGAGGCGGCGACAGTTGCAACAGCTGCGAAGATGACAGTACGACGGTTCCACATAAGCTTGTCTCCTGATTTATTGAAATGCGATGGCGGGAAGAGAACTACTGACCAAATTGCGCGCGAACGCTGCCCACTTGGCTGATCTGGGCTTCAAACCGGTCGCCGGCTTGCACCGGCACCATGGCGCCGAGTGCACCGGTCAGCACCAGGTCGCCGGCACGCAAGGGCTGCCCCAGGGAGGCCAGCTTGCGCGCCAGCCACACAGCGGCATTCAAGGGGTGGCCCAGGCAGGCCGCACCCGAGCCTGTAGAAACCGTTTCGCCATTGCGCGTCATGACCATGTCGCACAGCTTGAGATCCAGGGCATCGAGTCGGGTGGGCACGGCGCCCAGCACCACCAGACCGCTGGAAGCGTTGTCGGCGACGGTGTCGATGAAGCGGATATCCCAGTTCGCAATTCGACTGCCTACCACCTCGATGGCCGGCAACACATAGGCGGTCGCATGGATCACGTCGAGCAAGGTGGCGTCCGCGAGATCGAGATCGCGCTCCAGCACCAATGCCACCTCTGCCTCGACCTTTGGCTGCAAGGTGCGGGCCATGGGGATCACCTCGTCGTCGCCGTAAATCATGTCCGCGAACAAGGTGCCGAAGTCAGGCTGGTCCACACCCAGTTGTTTCTGCACAGCCAATGAGGTCAGGCCGATCTTTCGACCGACAATGCGCCGGCCCTGTGCCTGCGCCTGCCGCACATTCGCCAGTTGCACCGCATAGGCGGTGTCGCCGTCGCGGATGGAGTCGCGCAGCGGAGCCATGGGAGTGGCTGTCGCTTCCGCTTGGCGTAGGCGCTCGGCCCACTGCGTGATATTTGCGGCTTGATCCGGCATGGGAGTCTCCGTCGAAGTTATGGTTGGCTGTGCAGCAGCAGCAGCAAGCCGTAGCCGGCGATCAGCGCCGGAATGGGTCGATAGGCACGTACAGGGCAAGGGAGCTCGGTATCGAGCGGCAGCGCACTGCGGGCCACCAGCCAGGTCTTGGATTCATGCGCGGAATTTCCAGCCTCCTCGGCAATGGACTCTTCGCTCATCGCGCAAAGATCCCCCAGATCGCCGCAGGCCATGGCCTGCATCCATCGCAGATCCCACTGGGGGTTGAGCGGCTTCATCCAGCTCTCGCCGTTGGCCAGCGCCATCCCTGCGGCCTTGACGCGCTCGGTCTTGGCATCGCGCTCGGCCTGCGTCGGCGTGTGCTTGACGGTGATGCGTTCGCGTACCGCCAGGTCGGGATGCTCCAGCGTGGGCACGGGAGGCTCATGAGACAGGCCGCCGGAACCAATCAGCAGGGTGCGCTGCGGCAGGCCATCGAGAAAATTCCCGATGGCCTTGCCAAGCGCAAGGCAGCGCCCCAGGCGTGCAATGCCGGGTTGAGCGACGGCATTCAGGAAGATGGGAACCACCGGCGGTGTTCCAAGATCATCGCCCCATAGCAGCTGCAGTGCCTGAGAGAAACCATGATCGACCTGCATGCGCCTGGACACCGCAATATCGAAATGCGCATCCATCAGATGACGGGCCAGGTCAATGGCCGTATCGTGCGCAACATTGAGCGCACCGGCCGGCGACAGGTAATCCCCCACGGCCGTGGCCTTGCTGCCAATACAAAACGGCGGCATCAGCTCATTGAAAAAACCGTTGTAGTGATCGGGCCCGATCAGTATGACGAGCTCGGGATCGAAGGCATGCACCGCCGCTCTCGCCTGTGCCACAGCCGCATCCAGTGCGGCCTGATCGTCACGGCCAATGGGATTGAGCCCCCATAGCGGCGAATGGGACATTCCCAGAAACGCGCGCCGGGCATGGCGGATGGAGGCCTGCATCATGCGACGGCCTCCAGGCGTTCGGGCTGCTGCACCCGCAGATCTGCATGCAGCAGGCCAGCCAGCTGGCGCGTGACGGCCGACACCTCCTGCGGCGACGCAAGCGCCGCGACGAAGCGGTCCGGACGCAAAAAGACGACGGACCGGTTTTGTGCACCGAACCAGTCCTTGATCCGCCCCTGCGTATCGCCAATCGTCAGCACACCTTCATGGGTGGGCGAAGCATGGTGCATCTGCACCGTAGGCATGACACGGATGAAACGGGCACCGAGGCCTTGCCAGAAAGCCCGTGCCGCCTCGTCCATGCCGTAGCTTGGGTCCGTACCCCAGGCAATGACGGCGAAGTTCAGACCAATGAGGTCGTCAAGACGCAGGACCTCGCCGGCCAAGGTCTGCACGCGCGGCTGAATGAACATGCGCCCGATGGGGCTGGGCTGCGGAGCGTCCAGGCCATGGACCAGCCGCCCCAGCAACGACTCCTTTTTCTCGGCCATCAGGCCCAGCAGCCGGCTCAGCGGCGTATTGCCGGATCGGTCGAGCAGGCCCGCCAAAGGAGTCTTGCCCCCCTGGGCCTGTGTTGCGGCCTGATGCAGCACCACACCGTGCTCGTAGCGCGGCATGGGCTTGAAGCGCATTTCCGCAAAGTACTGCTTGACGGGGGGCACGGCATTCAGCGCCAGCATCACCGTATCGCGCACCTTGGCCGCGGCATGGCTCTCGGGCGCAAAAATATCTCCGGCCACTTCCGACAGGTGGATCATGCTGCGCGCATGAGCGCGGCGTTCCTGCTCATAGCTGTCCAGCAGCCCGGCCCCGGCCTGGCCTTTGGCCACCATGGCGAGCTTCCAGGCCAGGTTGCTGGCATCGCGTATGCCGCTGTTGTAGCCCTGCCCTTGCCAGACCGGCATGATGTGCGCGGCATCGCCGGCCAGCAGAACGCGGCCGACACGGAACTGATTCGCAAGACGCGCATTGTGTGTGTAGACACGCTTGCGGATGTAGTCCACCTTGTCCGGGTCTGCCACGACCTTGCGCATGAGCTGGGCCAGGTTTTCGGGCCTGGAAAGCTCTTCCTCGGTTTCACCCGGCATGACCATGAATTCAAAGCGGCGAATACCGTGAGGCAGGGCAGCCGACACATAGGGGCGCTCCGGGTCGCAATGCATGCCGATATGGGGAGTGCCCAAGGGGTCGTTGCGCACATCGACCACAATCCATTGATTGGGTTTGGTCCGGCCCTCAAAACCAATGTTCAGGCTGCGGCGCACAAAGCTGTTGCCCCCGTCGCAGGCCACCATATACCGGGCACCCAGCGTGCGCTCCAACCCGCGGGCATCTCTGACCTGCGCGGTGACACCCGCTTCGTCCTGGTCAAACTGCAGCAACTCCTGCCCCAGCAGCACTTCGACCTTGGGAAAGCGGTCAAGGCCCGCATAGAGAATGGCATCTACCTGTGGCTGGATGAACGCATTGCGGCGCGACCAGCCGAATTCATCGGTGCGCGGCTCAATCGATGCAAAGCATTGGCCCGACGCCGTGTAAAAGCGCATCCAGTGGTCAGGAGTGATATGTGCCTGCACCTGTTCGGCAAGGCCTGCAGCCTGCATGGCGCGCAGCGACTCGTCGTCAATGCCAATGGCTCGCGGGTAGTCGATGATCTTGTCCAGCTTCTCGATCACGAGCACGCTGATACCGGCCAGGCCCAGGGTGTTGGCCAGAGTCAGTCCAACCGGGCCCGCTCCAACAATCAGAACGTCACATTCATTTTTCTCAGTCTGTCTCTGATCTTTGGCATCCATTCCAGTGTCTCCAGTGTCGTTCAGCGTTAATTGCTCGCTGCTTTGATCATTCTCAAGATCAAAGTCGCCACCGGAAACTGCGTGCACCAGGTGCACGTAAAAGCTGGTATATACCCTTTGCTTGCAACGATGTAGGGACGTCAGAAGGTTCCAAGGTCCGGGTTGCCCGTATGCTCGGCCACCATTCCTTACCGGCCAATGCAACGAACCTTTATGCCAAGTGCGCCTGACAGCTGTATCGATAAGGACTACAAGGAGGTCCGTAGCCTTTCCCGCGGGCTTGCGCTGCTGCAGGCACTCAACCGCGCCCCGGGCGGGATGGCCTCCACCACGGCCCTATCCGAAAGCTGCAACATCCACAGAACGACGGTGAAGCGTCTTTTGGAAACCTTGCGCGCCGATGGTTTTGTCCGGAGAGGAGAGAAGGAGGGCCAGTACTACCTGACTTTTGCCGTGCGCAGCTTGAGCGAGGGTTTTGTGGATGATGACTGGATTGAGCAGATTGCCTTGCCGCTGATGCGCGCTACCGTGCCAGAGTTGCTTTGGCCCTGCGACCTGGGCACCCTGGAAGGGGGCTTCATGGTGATACGCGAAAGCACGCATCGTTTTAGCCTCTTGTCGCAGCATCGTGGAAAAATCGGCGAAAAATTGCCGCTGTTCTTCACCGCGATGGGGCGCGCCTACCTTGCGGCGTGCTCGGACTCTGAGCGCGAAGGACTGCTGACCCTGCTCAGTCAGCGCGCTGACGAAGTAGGCTCCATGGCTCGCAATGCGAGTGCGGTCGGGCGACTCGTTGCGGAGACTCGTGCCCGTGGGTATGCCGTCAACGATGGGGATTGGGAGCGCGAGGCCCCCTTTGCAGCCATTGCCGTCCCCGTTCTCTGCGGGCGCAAATTGGTCGGGGGCGTGAACCTCGTCTTCCCCAAAACGGCGGTGCATTCCGAAGAAATCGAGCAGCGCTATTTGCCCCGTCTCAAGCGTCTCGCGCAACGCATTGGCAAAGATATGCGGCCCTGGTTGAATACTCTGGACTCCGGCCCCGAAAGCATTTCCTGGTAGTTCCCGGCTCGGGCCGAAAAACGCGCGTTCCTTGCGTGCCCGTGCCAGCCGCCGCGCCGCCATACTTGGCAGCCATCGCATGCCCGTCAAGGGACTACAGACAGGGCAAAAAACGAGATCCGGCGGCAGACAGACATGAAAAAGCCGCATCGAGATGCGGCCCTAGAGCAAGCACCCAGGGAGCTCAATCCATCATGGAGATCACCACATCGCCAAAGCCCGAGCAGGAAACCTGGATGGCCCCATCCATCAGGCGCGCGAAGTCGTAGGTCACCTGCTTGCTCTGGATGGCTTTTTCCAGCGACTGCACGATGAGGTCGGCCGCTTCGCGCCAGCCCATGTGGCGCAGCATCATCTCGGCACACAGAATCATGGAGCCCGGGTTCACATAGTCCTTGCCCGCATACTTGGGCGCCGTGCCGTGCGTGGCTTCGAAGCAGGCCACCGAATCCGACATGTTCGCGCCGGGCGCGATGCCGATGCCGCCCACCTGCGCGGCCAGCGCGTCGGATAGATAGTCGCCGTTGAGGTTGAGCGTGGCCACCACCGAATATTCGGCCGGGCGCATGAGGATCTGCTGCAAAAAGGCGTCGGTGATCGAGTCCTTGATCACGATGTCCTTGCCCGTGCGCGGATTCTTGATGCGGCACCAGGGACCGCCATCGATCAGCTCGGCCGCGAACTCGCGCTGGGCCAGGGCGTAGCCCCAGTCCCGGAACGCGCCTTCGGTGAACTTCATGATGTTGCCCTTGTGCACCAGGGTCACGCTGGGCTTGTCGTTATCGATGGCGTACTGGATGGCCTTGCGCACCAGGCGCTCCGTGCCTGTGCGGGACACGGGCTTGATGCCAATGCCCGAGGTTTCGGGAAAGCGGATCTTCTTGACGCCCATCTCCTGGGTCAGGAAGGCGATGAGCTTTTTCGCGCCCTCGCTTTCGGCCGCATATTCGATGCCCGCGTAGATGTCCTCGGAGTTCTCGCGGAAGATCACCATGTCGGTCTTCTCGGGCTCCTTGAGCGGCGACGGCACGCCCTTGAAATACTGCACCGGGCGCAGGCAGACATAGAGGTCCAGTTCCTGGCGCAGCGCCACATTCAACGAACGGATGCCCCCGCCCACGGGCGTGGTCAACGGGCCCTTGATGGACACGGCATAGTCGCGCACGGCGGCCACCGTCTCCTCGGGAAGCCACATGTCGGGGCCGTAGATGCGTGTGGCCTTTTCACCCGCGAAGATCTCCATCCACTGGATCTTTCGCTTGGCGCCATAGACCTTGGCCACAGCCGCATCGGCCACCTTGCGCATCACCGGCGTCACGTCCACGCCTACGCCATCACCTTCGATGAAGGGAATGATGGGCTGGTCGGGCACGTTCAGAGAACTGTCCTTGTTGACCGTGATTTTCTGGCCTTGCGCCGGCACCTGGATGTGCTGATTACCGCTCATGTAAACGAATCTCCTGAATCATGAATTGGGTTGCAGCGGCATGGCCGCCTGCGCTGCACCCATTCTGTCACCAATGGGTACAGAATTTTTCCGGGAAAGCGGCAAAAGCCGGTCAACGCAGCGACGGGCCTGCCGTTAGATAAGCGTGATGCGGAAGGTCTGCATCGCATTTCAACCTGACATCTGGCTTTGCCGCCTTTTTTAGGAAATTGGCACACATGAAAAAACTACTCGCTGTCCTGATTGCTGGTTCGTTCGCCGCTGGTGCCTTCGCCCAGGGTGCCGCCACCCCCGCGCCTGCAACTCCTGCAGCCCCCGCCGCTGCCGCGCCTGCGGCAACTGCTCCTGCAGCAGCGCCGACAGCCGCCGCGGCAGCACCTGCCGCCAAGGAAGCCAAGGCCAAGCACCCCGCCGCCAAGAAGCACACCAAGCGCTCTGCCAAGAAGGCAGAAAAGGCGGAGAAGGCTGCCAAGCCCGCTGCAGAAAAACCTGCCATGTAATTTGCAGCGCCGGCGCCCAGGCGCCGGCCTGCAAGCCATCTCGAAAAGCCCGCAAAGGCCCTGGCCTTGCGGGTTTTTTGCCGTCCACGATTCAGCCGTTGTTCAGTTATCTGCATTAGGCTCTGGGCTTTCCCTTCTCTCCTGTCTTTCTTCGCTCCCCTCTTCATCACGCTTATGAAGTCTTTCGCTCCGTCCGCGGCCGCCAGGCACGCCACTTTCTCCATGCGCTCCCTGCTGCTGGCCGCCGCCGTGGCCGCCGGAGCTGCGCAGGCCCCGGCCATGGCGCAGGATGCCGCACCGCAGATGAATCTGCGCCGAACCGAGCTGACTGCCGGCATGTTCCGCATCGATGTCCAGCTGGCCCAGACGCTGCAGCAACGCGAGATCGGCCTGATGTTCCGCAAGGAGATGCCCCAGCAGGAAGGCATGCTCTTCGTCTTCGAATTGCCGGGCGTGCAGTGCTTCTGGATGCGCAACACGCTGCTGCCGCTGACCGCCGCCTTTGTGGCCGACGACGGCACCATCGTGAATCTGGCGGACATGAAGCCCCAGTCCGATGACTCGCACTGCTCGGCCAAGCCCGTGCGCTATGTGCTGGAGATGAACCAGGGCTGGTTTGCCAAGCGCGGCATCAAGGCCGGCACCAGGCTGGGCGGAAAAATCTTCAGTACCCCCTGAGCCGCTGCGCGCCTTCCCCCAAGGGGCGTCGTGCGACAGTGACTTGGAGCGCCCCATGCCTTCCGGTCAGCGGCGACATCCGGACATGGGCGTTTCACCACGCTCTTGATGCTTTAAAACAGTAGCTGCTTGCGCTTACCACTCAATGGATTCAAGGATATTTAAGCTTGAAATCAATGCGTCATTGGAGCTAGAAGCTCCTTGATCGATAGCATACAAAAACGGGAAAGCCGGCACTGAGCCGGCTTTCCCTCAACCCAGCGGGTTGGTTCCAAGCTTAGACCACCGAGGCGATGGCAGCGTTGAAGGTGGCGCTGGGGCGCATCACGGCGTCCATCTTGGCCACGTCGGGCATGTAGTAGCCGCCGATGTCGGCAGCCTTGCCCTGCACGTCCTTGAGCTCGCCCACGATCTTGGCTTCGTTGTCGGCCAGGGTCTTGGCCAGGGGCGCGAACTTGGCAGCCAGTTCCTTGTCCTCGGCCTGGGCGGCCAGAGCCTGGGCCCAGTACAGGGCGATGTAGAACTGCGAACCGCGGTTGTCCAGCTCGCCGGTGCGGCGCGAAGGCGACTTGTCCTCGTCCAGCAGCTTGCCCGTGGCTTCGTCCAGGGTCTTGGCCAACAGCTTGGCGCGGCTGTTGTCTTCCTTGATTCCCAGATCTTCCAGCGATACGGCCAGGGCCAGGAACTCGCCCAGCGAATCCCAGCGCAGGTGGTTTTCCTCCACCAGCTGCTGCACGTGCTTGGGCGCGGAGCCGCCGGCACCGGTTTCGTACATGCCGCCACCGGCCATCAGAGGCACGATGGACAGCATCTTGGCCGAGGTGCCCAGCTCCATGATGGGGAACAGGTCGGTCAGGTAGTCGCGCAGGATGTTGCCGGTCACCGAGATGGTGTCCAGGCCGCGGGCCACGCGCTCCAGCGTGTAGCGCATGGCGCGCACTTGCGAGAGGATGTGGATTTCCAGGCCGCTGGTGTCGTGGTCCTTCAGGTACTTGTTGACCTTCTTGATCAGTTCGGCTTCGTGCGGACGGTAGGGGTCCAGCCAGAACACGGCGGGCATGCCGGAGTTGCGGGCCCGGGTCACGGCCAGCTTCACCCAGTCGCGGATGGGCGCGTCCTTGACCTGGCACATGCGCCAGATGTCGCCCTGCTCCACGTTCTGGCTCATCAGCACTTCACCGGTGGCCAGGTCGACGATGTTGGCCACGCCGTCTTCGGAGATCTCGAAGGTCTTGTCGTGCGAGCCGTATTCCTCGGCCTTCTGGGCCATCAGGCCCACGTTGGGCACGGTGCCCATGGTCCTGGGGTCGAAGTTGCCATGCCACTTGCAGAAGTTGATCATCTCCTGGTAGATGCGGGCAAAGGTGGACTCGGGCATCACGGCCTTGCAGTCGTAAGGCTTGCCGTCGGCCGCCCACATCTTGCCGCCGGCGCGGATCATGGCGGGCATGGAGGCGTCCACGATCACGTCATTGGGCGAGTGGAAGTTGGTGATGCCCTTGGCGGAATCGACCATGGCCAGGCGCGGACGGTCTTCCTGGCATTTGTGCAGGTCGCGCTCGATCTCTTCGCGCACCGAGTTGGGCAGCGCGGCGATCTTGTTGTACAGGTCGGCCATGCCGTTGTTCACGTTCACGCCCAGCTCGTCGAACAGCTTGCCGTGCTTCTCGAAGGCTTCCTTGTAGAAGATCTTCACGCAGTGGCCGAACACGATGGGGTGGGACACCTTCATCATCGTGGCCTTGACGTGCAGCGAGAACAGGATGCCGGACTCCTTGCAGTCCTCGATTTCCTTCTCGTAGAACTCGCACAGAGCCTTCTTGCTCATGAACATGGAGTCGATGACTTCGCCGTCCTGCAGCGCGAGCTTGGGCTTGAGGACGATGGTCTTGCCGCTCTTGGTGAGCAGCTCCATCTTCACGTCGCGGGCCTGGTCCAGCGTCATGGACTTTTCGCCGTGGTAGAAGTCGCCATGGTCCATGTGGGACACATGGGTCTGCGACCACTGCTTCCATTCGGCCATGGAGTGGGGGTGCTTGCGGGCGTAGTTCTTCACGGCAGCGGGCGCGCGACGGTCGGAGTTGCCCTCGCGCAGCACCGGGTTCACGGCCGAGCCCAGGCACTTGCCATAGCGGGCCTTGATGTCCTTTTCTTCGTCGGTCGTGGGGTTCTCGGGGTAAGCCGGAATCTTGTAGCCCTTGTGCTGCAGCTCCTTGATCGCCGTCATCAGCTGGCCCACCGAAGCGGAGATATTGGGCAGCTTGATGATGTTGGCCTCGGGCGTCAGCGTCAGCTTGCCCAGTTCGGCCAGGTTGTTGGGAGCGCGCTGCTCCTCGGCCAGGTAGTCGGGGAACTCGCCCAGGATGCGGCCGGCCAACGAGATGTCGCTGGTTTCCACGTTGACGCCGGCGGAGGTTGCGAAAGCGCGAACCACGGGCAGGAAAGCGCTGGTGGCCAGACGGGGCGCCTCGTCAGTCAAGGTGTAGATGATGGTGGGTTGCTGCGTGCTCATCTCTTGTCTCAGGTGGTGAAAAAGGTGGGGCGTGCCTTGGGCCTGCATCCCGGGATTTGCGCAATGGGGCCTGACACAGCAGGAAGGCAATGACTTTGCAATGCGTTCCCACAATACAAAATTCTAAGCGCAAGCAGAAGGTTTTTTCCAAGTCTTGTACAAGACTTAGGGTTTTAGAGCGGCTTTCACCTGCATTGCTCATAGGAGAAAGCACAAAACGGCCCCGTTTCCTGTCATGTAAAAAATGCGGCTTGCTGCCTTGCTTCTCGCGTCAAATCCGGCTGCCGGGCCTGCGCTTGCTTCGCAATCGCTGACTCTGAAACCTTAATTGCTGCAGGCACGATTGCGGCAAAGACCCGGATACGGACAAGGCGACAGGCCCGAACACCGCGGCAAGCGGGCATAAAAAAAGCCTCCTTGCGGAGGCTTGGGACATGGCCTGGTCAGGCCATGGCAGGGATCATCCTGCGAAGTTGGCTTCGGCAAACTTCCAGTTCACCAGGCTGCCCAGGAAGGTCTCGACGAACTTGGGGCGCAGGTTGCGGTAGTCGATGTAGTAGGCGTGCTCCCAGACGTCCACGGTCAGCAGCGCCTTGTCGGCGGTGGTCAGGGGCGTGCCGGCGGCGCCGGTGTTCACGATGTCCACGCTGCCGTCGGCCTTCTTGACCAGCCAGGTCCAGCCGGAGCCGAAGTTGCCCACGGCCGAAGCCTGGAAGGCCTTCTTGAACTCGTCGAAGCTGCCCCACTTCTTGTTGATGGCGTCAGCCAGCGCACCGCCGGGAGCGCCGCCGCCGTTGGGGGTCATGCAGTTCCAGAAGAAGGTGTGGTTCCAGATCTGGGCTGCGTTGTTGTAGATGCCGCCGGAAGACTTCTTGACCACGTCTTCCAGGTCCAGGTTTTCAAACTCGGTGCCCTTTTGCAGGTTGTTCAGGTTGACCACGTAGGCGTTGTGGTGCTTGCCATGGTGGTACTCCAGGGTTTCCTGGCTGTAGCCGAACGGTGCCAGAGCGTCGATGGCATAGGGCAATGGGGGCAGAGTGCGTTCCATGATGGTTTCCTCGTGGGTTGAAATAGTGGAGCCGGCCGGCGCTGCCCTGGCCGGGAGCCGAG
>NZ_BMEU01000005.1:168727-210316 GCF_014637085.1 Comamonas phosphati
GCAGCGCCGGCACGGCCGTAGTGCGCCTGGCGCGCGGGCACATTGCTGTACCGAAGTCGTCAAGTATTGCACTAACTGGGCCATTGTAGGAACAACCCAGGCCTGCCAAGCCGAATCAGGGCCTGTTCAGCCCACCCTGCATGAGCATGCGCTCACGGCCGACAAGCAGCCCAGCCTTGCTGCAACCGCATTGCCGGCGCCTGCAGCAAAAGAGACCTGATGGCGCCAGGGTGAAAGCGGACATGCCTGAAAACGCTCGAAAGCGCCCGGCTCACAGCAAGCGTGGCTGGGTCACGACCACGTCCACCGCGCCATCGGACAGCCGGGCCTTGAGCGCCGCGCCCGGCGGCGCCTGCCGCACCTGGGTGACGGGCCGGCCTTTTTCGTCGCTGAGCAAGGCATAGCCGCGCTGCAGCACCAGGCGCGGGTCGAGCAGCTGCAGACGCAGGTCCATGCGTTCGAGCTGTTGCTCCTGCGCCGCCAGGCTGCGCTGCAGGATTTGCGGCAAGCTGGCCTGCAGGGCTTGCTGGCCATGCGCCAGCCGCTGCATTTTCAAGAGCATGGCATGGCGCAGGCGCTGCGCCTGACGGCTCAGCTGCAAATGGTTGCGCGCCAGTTGCCCGCTGGGCCGGCCCAGGCGCTGGACGGCCAGGTCCAGGCGCTGCTGCTGGCGATCCAGCATGCGCTGCGCGCCATTGGCCAGGCGGTCCTGCATCAGCTGCAGCGCGCCCAGCCAGACCTCGCGCGGCTGGCTCACCAGTTCGGCCGCCGCTGTGGGCGTGGGTGCGCGCAGGTCGGCGCAGAAATCGGCAATGGTGAAGTCGGTCTCGTGACCCACGCCGCTGATCAGCGGCACCGGGCTCTGGACTATGGTGCGCGCCAGCTGCTCGTCGTTGAAGGCCCAGAGGTCCTCCAGCGAACCGCCGCCGCGCACCAGCAAAATGGTGTCGATGATGGGAGAGCCGGCCTCAAGCCCCTGCCCCTCGTGCGCCAGGCGATACAGTTTTTGCAGTGCCGCGACCAGCGATTGCGGCGCCTGCGCACCCTGCACCAGGGCCGGCACCAGCACCACGGGGATATGGGGCACGCGCCGGCGCAGGGCCGTGACCACATCGTGCAGGGCGGCCGCGCCCAGCGAGGTGACGATGCCGATGCCGCGCGGCAGCGCCGGCAGCGGGCGCTTGCGCGCCGCGTCGAACAGGCCTTCGGCTTCCAGCTGGGCCTTGAGGCGCAGGAACTGCTCGAACCAGGCACCCTGCCCCGCGCGCTGCATGCTTTCCACGACCAGTTGCAGATCGCCGCGCTGCTCGTAGACGCCCAGCCGCCCGCGCACCTCGACCAGTTCGCCATCGCGCGGCGAAAAATCCATCACCTGGGCCGCGCGCCGGAACATGGCGCAGCGGATCTGGCCGTTCGCGTCCTTGAGATTGAAATAGCAATGGCCGCTGGCCGCGCGCGAAAAGCCGCTGAGCTCCCCGCGCACGGCCACGGGATTGAAGCGCGCCTGCAAGGCGTCACCAATGGCGTGGCATAGCGCGCCAACATCCCAGATACGCGGCGTGGCTGCGTGGTTTGAGGTCTCGAAGATCGAATTCATGCGGTATCAAGCAGGTCTGGCCCAACAAAATTCTCCACAGTCCGCAGCACTTCGCAAAGTGCGGCGGCAGCGCCGATTTTGTTTATGCAATAGTTCAAAAAAGGATCACAAGCCGTTGATTAAAAACAAATTTCTCCAGTTCATGGGTTTGCCACAGTTGTTACCACGGGAAGATTCCTGCTAAAGGCCGGCGGCAGGAGCCAGTTAACGCACAAAGTTATCCACAGAAATTTCTGCTATATGCGCGCCGTCTCCGCCCCGAGCAGGCCTGGCGGCGCATACCGCCGAGACACCCCATGAAATCGGCAGGAAATCCGTGCCCGGCGGCGGCAGGCCTGAGCCATAATCTGCGGCTGCAATTTCTGAACGACGAGGGAGAAAATTTGCTGTCGATCATACAAGCCGCAGGCTGGCCCATCTGGCCCTTGGTTGCCTGCTCGATCCTGGCTCTGGCATTGATTTTTGAGCGCTTCACCTCGCTCAAGACGGGGCGCGTGGCGCCTCCGGCCCTGCTGGACGAAGCCATTTCCGTCTCCTCGCGCGGACTGCCCAGCGAGGAGGTCGTCAACCAGCTGAGCCAGAACTCGGCCCTGGGCGAAGTGCTGGCCAGCGGCCTGCGCACGCTGCGCAATCATCCCGACAGCAACGAGGAAGAAGTGCGCGCCGCCATGGAAGGGGCCGGCCGCGCCGCCGCCCACAAGCTGGAAAAATACCTGAGCGCCCTGGCCACCATCGCCTCGGCCGCGCCGCTGCTGGGCCTGCTGGGCACGGTCATCGGCATGATCGAGATCTTCGGTTCCCAGTCGGGCGCATCCGCCACGGGCGGCGGCAATCCCGCACAGTTGGCCCATGGCATCTCCATCGCGCTGTACAACACCGCCTTCGGCCTGATGGTGGCCATTCCGGCACTGATCTTCTGGCGCTATTTCCGGGCCCGCGTGGACGGCTATCTGCTGGGCATGGAGCTGGCTTCCGAGAAGTTCGTGCGGCACCTGGCCCGCACCAATCTGGGCGACAAATGAGCCGCCAAGGTAGCACGCCATGAACTTCCGCCCCCGCCACCGCGATGAGCCCGAGATCAATCTGATCCCCTTCATCGACGTGCTGCTCGTGGTGCTGATCTTTCTGATGCTCTCCACCACCTACAGCAAGTTCACCGAGCTGCAGCTGACCCTGCCCGTGGCCGACGCCGAGCAGCAGCGCGACCGGCCCAGGGAAATCATCGTCGCCGTGGCCGCCGACGGCCGCTACGTGGTGAACCGCAACGCCATGGAAGACCGCAGCGTGGCCACCCTGGCGCAGGCGCTGGGCGCGGCCGCCAGCCCCGCCCGGGACAGCGTGGTCATCATCAGCGCCGACGCCACGGCGCCCCACCAGTCCGTGGTGACCGTGATGGAAGCCGCGCGCCGCGCGGGCCTGTCGCAGATCACCTTCGCCACCCAGTCCTCCAAGGCCGGCGCCGCCAAGTAAGTCCCGGCCCAGCCCGCCGCCAGCCGCCGGAACCGGCGGCTTTCTTCATCGCCGGGCCGCCCCAAAGCTGAAAAGCGCCCCTCTCGGAGGGGCCGCGGCTTCACGCAGTGAGGAGCATGGCGGGCCATTTTTTCATGGTGCGCCGTATGATCGGCGGCTAACCGAGCCACGCCCACCCATGCCCCAGACCTTCTCCAGCAACAGCCCCCGGCCGGCCGGCATACGCGCCGCCTGGCGCCGGCGGGGGCTCGGCGCATGGCTGCTGTGGCCGCTTTCCGTGGTCTATGGGGTGCTGCAGGGCTGGAACGCCCGTCGCCTGCAGGGCCGCGCCCAGCAGGCTGGCGTGCCCGTCATCGTGGTGGGCAATGTGATTGCGGGCGGCGCGGGCAAGACCCCCGTCACCCAGGCCGTGGTGGCCCATTTGCGCGCCCGGGGCTGGAAGCCCGGCATTGTTTCGCGCGGCTATGGCCGCAAGACCAGGGACTGCCACGAAGCCCTGCCGGACAGCCCCGCCGGCGAGGTGGGCGACGAGCCGGCCCTGCTGGCCCGCACCACGGGCGTGCCCGTGTTCGTGGCGGCCCAGCGCATAGCCGCGGCCCGCGCGCTGCGCGCCCAATACCCGCATGTCGACGTGATCGTGAGCGACGACGGCCTGCAGCACCTGGCCCTGGCCCGCGACGTGGAGTTGTGTGTGTTCAACGACGAGGGCGTGGGCAACGGCTTTCTGCTGCCCGCGGGCCCGCTGCGCGAACCCTGGCCGCGCCCGGTCACGGCCACTCTCCATGCCGGCCAGCCGCCCGAGCCCGCAGGCGACGCCCCGGCTTTTGCGCTGCAGCGCCGGCTGGCCCCCGTGGCGCGCAACGCCAGGGGCGAGCAGCTGGAGCTGGCCGCGCTCGCCGGCAAAAAGGGCGGGGGCGGGGTTGAGGTCGAAGCCGTCGCCGCCGTGGCCCGGCCGGAATCGTTTTTTGCCATGCTGGCCGAGCAGGGCATCGTCCCCACCGCCATCCAGGCCTTGCCCGATCACTATGATTTTGCGAGCTTCTCGCGCAAGCTGGACGTGCATAAACCCTTGATCTGCACCGAAAAGGATGCCGTCAAGCTGTGGCACATCCACCCCGAGGCCTGGGCTGTGCCGCTGCAGCTGCAGCTGCCCCAGGCATTCTGGGACCTGCTCGATGCCCGGCTGGCCGCTGTTTCGCGGCGCCCTCTCCCGGCCTGACTATCATTGACCCCCATTTGTTTTGCAGGAATTGCCATGGACCCCAAACTTCTCGAACTGCTGGTCTGCCCCGTCACCAAGGGCCCGCTGCGCTACGACCGCGAACGCCAGGAGCTGATCTCGCACAGCGCCCGCCTGGCCTACCCGGTGCGCGACGGCATTCCCGTGCTGCTGGAAAACGAAGCCCGCACGCTGACCGATGAGGAGGTTGAGGCGCCCCGCTGAGTCGCTTCGCGCCTTGCCCTGAACCTTGCTGGCCGTCCCCGGCTTAAGTCACGCTAGTTCCATCACACAGAGATTTCCATGCCGTTCACGGTTCTGATTCCTGCCCGCCTGTCCTCCAGCCGCCTGCCCGGCAAGCCCCTGGCCGATATCGCCGGACTGCCCATGGTGGTGCGCGTGGCCTTGCGCGTCCGGCAAAGCACGGCCGCGCGCTGCGTGGTGGCGGCCGACGATGCACGCATCGTCGAAGCCTGCCGGCAGCATGGCGTGCAGGCGCTGCTCACGCGCAACGACCACCCCAGCGGCAGCGACCGCCTGGCCGAGGCCTGCGAGCAGCTGGGCCTCGATGGCGACGACGTGGTGGTCAATGTCCAAGGCGACGAGCCGCTGATCGACCCGGCGCTGATCGATGCGGTGGCGCAGCTGCTGGGCACGCGTCCCGAAGCCAGCATGGGTACGGCCGCCCATCCTATTGCTTCGCTGGCCGACTACCGCAATCCGAATGTGGTCAAGGTGGTCTGCGATGCCAAGGGCCTGGCCAGCTATTTCAGCCGTGCGCCGATTCCCTTCTCGCGCGACCATGCCGATGACGCCTGGTGGCAGACGGCATCCGCCCCCCCAGGCCACGCCGGCCACGCTGGCTTCACGCCGCTGCGCCACATCGGCATCTACAGCTACAAGGCCGGCTTTCTGCGCGAGTTTCCCCGCCTCTCCCCCGCCCCCACCGAGGCCGTGGAGCAGCTGGAGCAGCTGCGCGCGCTGTGGCACGGCCACCGCATCGCCGTGCACCTCACCCCCGATGCACCGGGCGCCGGCGTGGACACGCCCGAGGACCTGGAGCGCGTGCGGGCCATCCTGGCCGCCTGACGCGACTCCGCAGGCCGCTTCGGCTATCAAAATCGAAGCTGCTTGCGCATGAATGACAATCCATTGCAGCTGCTTAACCTCTGCAATGCAAGCATATTCAATGCTTCCAGCTATACTTTTAATGATTTATCCGTAAATAATATTGACGGGCAGATCGATCTTGCGCAGGGCGATGATGGCCGCAGCGAGGTGATTGAGTGCCAGAAAGGTGTGTTCGAGCTTTTCGTAGCGCACCAATAGTTTCCTGAATCGGTTGAACCAGCCGTGACACGCCTCGACCACCCAACGGCGGGCCTTCTTCTGCGGGTCTCGTTTCTTCTGCGCCGCTTCGCTCTTGCGGCTGACCACATGCGGGATATAGCCATGGGCCAGGATCACAGCCATGGCGCCTTTGCCGCGATAGCCCGCATCGGCACACAGATGTTTGGAACGACGCTGCTTTGGAGTCGGTCGTTTGACCACGACGGCATCGAGCACGGCCTCAATCTGCGTCACGTCGTGCGCGTTGGCTCCCGTCACGACGAGTGACAACGGGACGCCACGCCCGTCCACCAGCAGATGGCGCTTGCTGCCGTTTTTTCCCCCGATCCGTCGGATTGGGGCCAACGGCCTGTTGCGCCAGCGGCGCCTTCATCATCGCTCCGTCGATACTCTGCCAGCGCCAGGCAATGCCTTCGAGGTCGTCGTATTCAGCAAGGCCTGCCTTCCACAGTGCTTCGAAGAACCCGGCCCTGGACCATTGCACGAATCTCTGGTGCACCGCGCTGGCACTGCCAAAGCGCTCGGCTGGCAACGCTTTCCATTGGCAACCCGTCCTCAGGACGTACACAATGGCCTCGAAGACCAATCGCGGCGCCTTGGGTGGACGCCCCGCTCCCGCACTGCGCAGGTATTGCTTGTTTGGGTCGCGCACTGGCTGCGGCACCAGGGGCTCAACCCGGGCCCAGAATTCATCCGTCACTTCCCACGAATGGGCATGGGCCTTGGCCATCTGTCTTTCCTGCACCGAGTGAAAGTCGGTTCAGGTCTGGAGTTTACTTAATTTACGGATAAATCCTAAGTATCAACTGCCTGCCATATCCTTGGCCATGGATGCCCCGGCACCGGCGCCCATCCCGCCGGGCGGCATGCAAGAAATGCGCAGCACTAGTGACATCCCGACCTGGCGTGTAAGCCAGTGTTGGCCCTGTGCATGCTATCCTTGCCCGCGCAAAAACCGCCACGGGGCGCCTGTCTGTTGCCCGCCCTCCGGCCGCCAAAAATAATTTCTACTCTTCTCAAGGATCTCCATGAAACTGATTTTGTTGGGTGCGCCCGGCGCCGGCAAGGGCACCCAGGCCGCCTTCATCTGCGAAAAATACGGCATTCCCCAGATTTCCACCGGCGACATGCTGCGGGCCGCCGTCAAGGCCGGCACCCCGCTGGGCCTGCAGGCCAAGGCCGTCATGGACGCCGGCCAGCTGGTCAGCGACGATCTGATCATCAATCTGGTCAAGGAGCGCATCGCCCAGGCCGACTGCGCCCAGGGCTTTCTGTTCGACGGCTTCCCCCGCACCATTCCCCAGGCCGACGCCATGAAGGCTGCCGGCGTGCACCTGGACTATGTGCTGGAAATCGACGTTCCGTTTGATGCCATCATCGAGCGCATGAGCGGCCGCCGCTCCCACCCGGCCTCGGGCCGCACCTACCATGTCAAGTTCAACCCGCCCAAGGTGGCAGGCAAGGACGACGTGACCGGTGAAGACCTGGTGCAGCGTGAAGACGACAAGGAAGAAACCGTCAAGAAGCGCCTGGACGTCTACAGCAGCCAGACCCGCCCCCTGGTGGACTATTACCAGGCCTGGGCCCAGCAGGACCCTGCCGCCGCCCCCAAGTACCGCGCCATCAGCGGCCTGGGCAGCGTGGAGGAGATCACCGCCCGCGCGTTCAGCGCCCTGGCGAATTGAGAGCCCCTCCTCCGCAAAAAGCACCCGCCGGCCCGGGTGCTTTTTTTATGGCCCCAGACCGGTTGCCATTCAAGCTGGCGGCAGGGCCAGATCCAGCATCATGGCCAGGCGCGCCTTGGCCGGCGGCAGCTTGATGACGGCCAGCGCTTCGCCCACGGCCTCAGCCTGAGCCTCGGCCGGCACCAGCCAGCCGTCCAGCCAATGCTCACATCCAGTGCTTGCCGCCGATGCCGGGAGCACCGGCACGCCCTCCGGACAGCGCGTGCTGCACCAGACGCGCACGCCAGCCTTCCGAGCCTCAAGCAAGGCATCCAGCATCTGCGCATGTACCGTGGCATTGCCGGTTCCGGCCACCACCAGGCCCTGCACGCCTGCGGCTACCAAGGCCTGCACGGCCCTGGCGCTTTGCGCGGCGCCGGAGGTCACGATCTCCACCCAGGGCAATGCATCGCGGGACAGCCATTGCGCCAGTCGCTTGTCGGCGCTCTCTGCCGATCCCGTGCCAGCAGGCCTGCCGACCCAGCGCAGCACGCCCTCTTCCATATAGGCGCTCGGCCCGCTCTCATAGGAGCGCAGCGCATCGAGCCGGTAGGGATGGGCCTTCTGCACCGACAGGCCCGGGTGCAGCGCGCCCGCCGCCATCACCCAGACGCCCGCGCCCGCAATGCCTGCACCGCCGGCCTGCGCCGCCGCCGCCACGGCATCGCGCAGATTCTGCGGCCCGTCGGCCTGCAGGGCCGTGGCCGGGCGCATGGCGCAGGTCAGCACCACGGGCTTGGCCGGCTGCAGCACGGCCTGCAGCAGCCAGGCCGTCTCCTCCAGCGTATCCGTGCCGTGGGTGACCACCACGGCGCGCGTGCACGCGTCAGCCAGCAGCTCGGCCAGGCTGCGCAGCAAGGTTCGCCACACCGCCCAATCCATGTCCTTGCTGTCGATCTGCGCCAGCTGCGCCGCCTCCAGCACACAGCCACCGGCCTGCGCCTGCAGATCGGGAATCGCCTGCAGCAGCCCCTCGATCGAGATCTGCGCCGCCTTGTAGCCCACGCCTTCGCCCTGGCTCGATGCCTGTCCGGCGATGGTTCCGCCTGTGCCCAAAATGACAATCTTTGCCTCAGCCACTTGCCCCTCGCAGAAAACTGGTTAAAAATACAGGTACTGTATGAATTATCAGATCGTCGTTCGAAAATCCTGATCCAGAACTCCACGCCCGCCTGCCATGCTCGACCACCCCAAGCTCACCCCCCGCCAGCAGCAGATCCTGGATCTGATCCAGTCGACCATTGCACGCACCGGCGCCCCCCCGACCCGCGCCGAGATTGCCAGCACCTTCGGCTTCAAGTCCGCCAATGCGGCCGAAGAGCATCTGCAGGCCCTGGCGCGCAAGGGCGTCATCGATCTGGTCAGCGGCACCTCGCGCGGCATCCGCTTGCGCGCCGACACCGTGCGCACCATCAACGCCGCCCGCGGCACCAGCTTCGCCCTGCCGCTGGCGGCACTGGCGCCCCTGGTGCTGCCGCTGGTCGGCCGCGTGGCTGCGGGCTCGCCCATTCTCGCCCAGGAACATATAGACCAAAGCTATTCCGTGGAGCCCAACCTGTTCGCAGCCAAGCCCGACTACCTGCTCAAGGTGCGCGGCATGTCCATGCGCGATGCCGGCATCATGGATGGCGACCTGCTGGCCGTGCAATCCACGCATGAAGCGCGCAACGGCCAGATCATCGTGGCCCGCCTCGGCGACGACGTCACGGTCAAGCGCTTCAAGCGCACGCCGCAAGGCATCGAGCTGCTGCCGGAAAACCCCGATTACAAGGTGATCCACGTGGCTCCGGAAGAGCCTTTCGCCATCGAAGGCCTGGCCGTAGGCCTGATCCGCAACAGCATGTTCATGTAGCCCGCTGGCCCATGGCGATATCTTTCCGCGCCATGGACTGACAACCGCACTGCCCAGGTGGTAGGCGCAAAGCCCGCTGGCTTTGCCCTGGGCGGAGCCTTGCCTGAAAACGCAATCCTGCCCCGTTCACAACCTCGCAAGAGCTTTCTTGAAACAGGAGTTGCCACATGGGATTCGTTTTGCCTCTGCCGTCACTGGCACGCTTTGCCTTTCAGGCCCGCCGCAATACCGCCATGCCAAAGAACGCCGCGCCGAAGACGGCATTGCCCGAAGAACCACAGACCCAGCCTGCCGTATTCACCATGCGCCGCAGCCGTTCCCGACGCCGCGCTGCCGCGGCCTCCAGCCCCGCAGCGCAGATGGCGCTGCCGCTGCAAGCCGAACCCGCCTGCAGCCAGCCGCGCATGCTGCGCATTGTCCAGCGCGAGCCCCGAAAGCAACCCGAGTGCCTGATGATTTCGGGCCGCATGGCCGACGTCTGCGCGGCGCTGGAGCGCATGGCCGCCCACGAGAACGCGCTGCACGCCTGACGCGGCACGGCGCCCGGTCAGGCCCAGGCCGATGCCGAAGCAAGGGCCGGGGTTTGAAGTAATTGCAAACAGTTCCACGCCCGGTGGCCATTGAACGCTCACAAAAATGAGCGCATTCAGGGCACAATCGGACGCATGAACATCGTGATCCTGGACGACTACCAAGACGCTGTGCGCAAGCTGGAATGCGCCCGTCTGCTGGAGCCCTTCAATGCGAAGGTCTATACCAATACCGTCAAGGGTGTCGGACAGCTGTCGGTACGCCTGCGCGATGCCGACATCATCGTCCTGGTCCGCGAACGCACCCAGATCACCAGGCAGTTGCTGGAAAAGCTGCCCCGCCTCAAGCTGATCGCCCAGACCGGCAAGGCCGGCGCGCATCTCGATGTCGCGGCCTGCACGGCCCATGGCGTGGCCATTGCCGAGGGCGTGGGCTCTCCCGTTGCGCCGGCGGAGCTGACCTGGGCGCTCATCATGGCCGCCATGCGGCGCGTGCCCCAATACATTGCCAACCTCAAGCACGGCGCCTGGCAGCAATCGGGACTGAAGGCCGCCTCCATGCCGCCCAATTTCGGCATCGGCAGTGCGCTGCACGGGCGCGTGCTGGGCATCTGGGGCTATGGCCGCATCGGCCAGCTGATCGCGCGCTATGGCAAGGCCTTCGGCATGCAGGTCTGCGTCTGGGGCAGCGAGGCCTCGCGCCAGAAAGCGGCGGCCGACGGCCTGATCGCCGCCCCATCGAAAGAAGCATTCTTTGAGGAATGCGACGTGCTTTCCATGCATTTGCGGCTGAGCGACGCCACGCGCGGCGTGGTCACCATCAACGATCTGGCCCGCATGAAACCCACGGCCCTGTTCGTCAACACCTCGCGCGCGGAGCTGGTGGAGCCCGAAGCCCTGCTGTGCTCGCTCAACCGCGGGCGGCCGGGCCTCGCCGCCATAGATGTGTTCGAAAGCGAACCCATCTTGCAAGGCCATGCCTTGCTGCGCCTGGAAAATTGCATCTGCACGCCCCATATCGGCTATGTGGAGCAGGACAGCTACGAGCTCTACTTCCGCGCCGCCTTCGAAAACGTGGTGAACTTCGTCAATGGCCAGGCCAGCAATATCCTGAACCCGGAAGTTCTCAGCGGGCCGCTGCGCATGGGCCGTCCCTGAACCCTACCGCCTGCCCTGCCGCTTCCCCTGCAGGCTCCTATTGCGCAGCCCCATCCGGATCCGGCCGCTCCGCCCGATCCTGGGGCAACTCCTGCTCCACGGCATCCCGCACCGACTGCCGAACCACGGACTCCACCTCTTCCCGCAGCTTCAGCGCCATGGACTGGGCCTGCTGCTGAACTACAGCCGAAATTGCCTCGCTCAGCCGCGTCTCCAGCAGCTGGCCCACATGCGACATCAGCCTTTGCATCAGACGCTCTTCAACATCCCGCGCATTCGGCACGGAATGCCGGGCCGCGGACTCGACGGGCGCCAAAGCCTGCGACGAAAGCTGGGGTACCGGGGACACCCGGGCTTCGTCAGAAGCCGCATCGGCAGCAGGCTCTGCAGACTCCATGGCCGGTGCCTGAGCCTCTGGCGCGCTGGTCTCGCCCTCCACTTTGGCCAGCTCACGCCCTGCACCCTCGAAGCCGTGCTCCGGCGCCTCCCCGGGAGCTGACTGTTCGACAGCTTGCAGCGCCGCACCGGACAAGAACTGCTGCGGAGGCAGGGAATCCGGCAGCGGTGGCAGATGGCGCGGAATGGCGGCAAAGCCGCGCGCAGCAGGCATGCCAGCAGCCAGCCGTGGCGAATGCAATGGTGGCTGCTGTTCTGGAACCGGCGCCTCGTCTACTCCGGCAAGTGTCGAAGGCGAAGTCTGCGCCTGTGCCACCGCTTCACCCGGGGCTGAGATATCGGAGTCGACCGATTCAGGCACCACTTCGGTCAGCGTGGGAACAAAGCGTGGCGGCGTTTTGGAAGAGGAATTCATACCCTAGCCCTTGAGCTTCAAATCATGGCGCACGATGGCCACGCCTTGCGCGGCATAGTGTTTCCAGCGCGTGCGCGCATCCTGCCGGTCCATCTCGTCGGTCGCCGAGACAATCTCGATGATCTTGGCAAACAGCTCGAAGCCCACGGGAACTTCGCTGCCCAGATTGACCAGCACGTCATGGTGCGGCAGGTTTTCCAGCCGCTGCGCCAGCACGATGCCGGACGCTGCCAGCAACTGCCCGCCCTCGTCGGCAAAGGCATGGGCCAGAAAATCCGTAGGGGATACAGCCCACAGCTTGGGGGACAGCGCAGCCAGCACAGGCTGGCTGCCCAGAATCACCAGCCGCGCACCATGCCGTACGGCCTTGCGGGCAAACCGGCACACATAGGCCTGCTTGTCGGGAGCGTTGAAATGGAAGGCGACTTCGGTCATATCACACTCCTGCGCAGGCATCCGGCACCACGGCCAGGTTCTCGGTCACGCAGCAATCCACAGCCTCCGGCCTCAAGCCTTGGCGTCCACGGCAGGGACCGCGGCATGGCGCGGGCTGCGGGTCCCGAGCGCCTTTTTGGGGGCCACGGCCTTGCCCTGCTGCGCCAGCAGGTATTGCAGCAGCAAGCCCACGGGCCGGCCGGTCGCGCCCTTGGCCGCGCCGCTTTTCCAGGCCGTACCGGCGATGTCCAGGTGCGCCCAGGGAATGTCGCCCACGAATTTCTGCAGAAACTTGGCCGCCGTCACGGCGCCGCCGGCGCGGCCGGCCACGTTGCCCATGTCGGCAAAATTGCTCTTGAGGCCGTCCGCGTACTCGTCGTCCAGCGGCATGCGCCAGCAGGGGTCCAGGGCCGCGTCGCCGGCAGCCTGCAGCGCCTGCGCCAGTTCGTCGTGCGCCGAAAACAGGCCGCTGCGCAGGCCGCCCAGGGCCACCACGCAGGCGCCGGTCAGGGTCGCCATGTCCACCAGGGCCGCGGGCTTGAAGCGCGCGGCATAGCTCAGCGCATCGCTGAGCACCAGGCGGCCTTCGGCGTCGGTATTGAGGATCTCGATGGTCTGGCCGCTCATGCTGGTCACCACGTCGCCGGGCTTGACGGCCGCGCCGTCGGGCATGTTCTCGCAGGCGGGGATCAGGCCGACCACGTTGATGGCCGGCTGCAGCCGGGCCAGCGACTGGAAGACGCCCAGCACGCTGGCCGCACCGCCCATGTCGAACTTCATTTCGTCCATTTCGGCCGCGGGCTTGAGCGAGATGCCGCCCGTGTCGAAGGTGATGCCCTTGCCCACGAGCACGATGGGCGCCACGTTCTTGGCCGCTCCGTTGTAGTGCAGTTCGATCAGGCGCAAGGGCTCGCGCGAGCCCTGGGCCACGGCCATGAAGGCACCCATGCCCAGCTTGGCCACCTCGGCCGGACCATGGATCTTGCAGCTCATGCGCGTCGATTTGGCTGCATTCACGATGGCCTTGGCGGCATCGGCGAGCAGTGTCGGCGTGGCATGGTTGGCCGGACGATTGGCCCACTCGCGCGCCATGGCCACGCCTTCGGCCTGTGCCACTGCGGTATGGAAACCTGAAGTAGCAGCTGTCGTCTTGGCCGCCACGCCGACAACGACCTTCTGCAGCTTCACGGGCTTGGCCTGGGGTTTGGTATGGGTATAGACATAGCAGGCGTCCGCTATCGCCTGCACGGCAGCCGACACGGCCGTGGCCTCGGCCTCGAAGGCAAAGCTCAGCACGGCCTTGGCCACGCCTTTGGCCTTGAGCACCTCGGCGCAGCCGGCCAGGGCATTGCGCACCTCCTTGGCCGAACCCTGGCCCGCACCCAGCAGCAGCACGCGGCGCGCAGCGATGGCCGGTATCTGGTACATGGGCAATTGCTTGCCGACGGACAAGGCAAAATCACCCTGTTTGAGGGCATGCGCCACCAGCGCCCCGATCGCATCGCTGCCTAAGGTGCCCGGTGCTGCCGGTTCGGAAACCAGCACCAGCAGCAGGTCGCATTTTTCACGTGCTGCGGCCGCAGCGCTCAGAGCCTTGAGTTCAAAGTCCATAATCGGTGTTTTCCTTTTAGCCAATGTTATTCGATTCATCCATACGCAAAGAGCTTGCCCGCAGCTTCGGTGCGACCGTCGTCGTGCTGGTCACCGTGGTGATGACCATGATGCTGATCCGCACGCTGGGCCAGGCTTACAAAGGCAGCGTCAATCCATCGGACGTGCTGCTGGTCATGGGCTTTACCGTGCTGGGACAGCTGCCCACCATCCTGGGCCTGAGCCTTTTCGTGGCCGTCGTCGGGTCGCTGTCGCGCATGTACCGCGACAGCGAGATGGTCATCTGGTTCGCCGCGGGACAGGGCCTGACATCGCTGCTGCGGCCGCTGCTGCGCTTTGCCTGGCCCATTCTGACCACCACTGCCGTGCTGGCACTGGTCGTGCTGCCCTGGGCCAATCTGCAGATCGAACAGATCAAGGCCCAGTTCCAGCAGCGCAGCGATATCGACCGCATCGCCCCGGGCGAGTTCCAGGAATCCGCCGGCGGCACGCGCGTGTTCTTCATCGACAAGGACATTCCCAGCGCCCAGGCCGCCAGCAATGTCTTCATCGTCTCCAATGAACCGGGGCGCGAATCCGTCACCTCGGCCAAGGGCGCGCGCCTGGAAGTGGTCAAGGGCGAGCGCACGGTCATTCTGATGGACGGCCAGCGCATGGAAAGCCGCGCCAGCGACGGCACGGTCAAGATCAGCGACTTCAAGGAATACGGCACGCAGATCGACGGCGGCAACCCCGTGGCCGCCGAGGAGATCGCCGCGCGCAGCATGCCCACGCTGGACCTGGTCAAGCGCGACGAGCCGATTGCCCGCTCCGTGCTGGGCTGGCGTCTGGGCCTGCCGCTGGCGGCGCTCAATTTCGTGCTCCTGGGCCTGGCCGTTTCCAGCGTCAATCCGCGCGCCGGCAACAGCGGCAGCCTCATGATCGCCCTCTTCTCCTTCATCGTTTACTACAACCTCATGACGCTGGGCGAAAGCTGGGTCGGCGCCAACAAGATCAGCATGTGGGGGCTGCTGCTGCTGCTGCACGGTACCACGCTGGCTGCCAGCCTGCTGGTGCTGGCCGCGCGCCACAAGCGCTGGTCGCCGCGCGACCTGCTGCGCCGCCGCAGCGCCAACGGAGGTGCCGCATGAAAGTCCTGCGAGGTCTGATCTACCGCCAGATCCTGGCGGCCGTGCTCTATGTGACGCTGGCCTTTCTGGCGCTGTTCTTCTTCTTCGACCTGATCGACGAGATGCGCTGGGTCAATCGCAACTCGGCCTATGGCATCACGCACGCGCTGATGTTCGTGGCGCTGGCCATTCCCGGCCACCTGTATGAGCTGCTGCCCATCACGGTGCTGATCGGCACCATCTTCGTGATGGCGCGCTTTGCGCAAAGCTCGGAATTCACCATCATGCGCACCAGCGGCATGGGCCCCTGGCTGGCGCTGCGCACGCTGCTCTTCATGGGCCTGGGCTTTGTGGTGCTCACGATTGCCGTGGGCGACTATGCGGCCCCCGCCGCGGAAAACCTGGGGCAGAAGCTGCGCACGGCCCAGAAAGGCCAGCTCACCACCGGCGCCACCGGCGCCTGGCTCAAGGAAAAACAGGGTGACCACTCGATCGCCATCAATGTGCGTGCCGTCAAGGCTCCCGGCAATTTCCTCAACGTGCGCGTCTACAACTTCGATGCCAACGGCCGCCTGGCCGAGCAGATCCATGCCGAAACAGCCCAGGTCGACGAAGCGCACGACCAGTGGAACATGCAGAACGTGCAGCTCAGCAAACTGAGCCAGGAAGGCGAGAAAACCAGGCTGGTGCACAGCAGCGAGAAAAACTACAACTGGCCGACACAGGTGACGGCCGAGATGGTTTCGGCCGCCCTGCTCAAGCCCGACAACATGTCCACGCTTGCGCTGTTCGAGTTCATCCGCCACCTCGATGCCAACGGCCAGGCCGTGCAGAAGTACGAGATCGAGTTCTGGCGCAAGGTCTTCTACCCGCTCAGCTGCCTGGTGATGGTGGTGCTGGCCCTGCCCTTTGCCTATCTGCATTTCCGCACGGGCGGCATTGCCACCTATGTGTTCGGCGGCGTGATGGCCGGCATCAGCTTTTTCCTGCTCAACAACGTGTTCGGCTATGTCGGCACGCTGCAATCCTGGTGGCCGTGGCTCACCGCTGCCGCGCCGGGCCTGCTCTACACGGCGCTGTCGCTGACCGCCTTCGGCTGGCTGGTGCTGCGGCGCTGATGCCCCGAGGCCATGGCTGATACCCAACTCGCCTGCCCCCCGGCCAGCGTGCCCGGCTTGGTGCTGCTGGCCCATGGATCGCGCGATGCGCAGTGGCGCCGGCCCATGGAGGCCGTGCAGGCGGCCGTGCGGGCAGCGCAGCCCGCGCTGGCCTGCAGCTGCGCCTATCTGGAGGCCTGCGCCCCCGATCTGCCGACCGCAGTCGCGGCCCTGGTGCGCGGGGGTGCCAACCACATCACCGTCCTGCCCCTGTTCCTGGGCACGGGCAAGCATGCGCGTGAGGACATTCCGCGCCTCGTGGAGCAGTTGCGCCAGCAGCACCCAGGCTGCCGCTTCGAGCTGCAGACCGCCGTGGGTGAACACCCGCGCGTGACGCAGCTGCTGGCCCAGCTGGCCATCGAGCAAACACTGGCGGACAGGGCCTGACCCCTGCTGCGGCAGCGGAGGAAATGCCGGGATAAAAAATCGATTTCTTATACAAATGAAGCATAATGGCGCAAGCTTTTTGTCTATGCCGTCATGAATCTTCACCAATTCCGATTCGTCCAAGAGGCCGCGCGCCGCAACCTCAATCTGACCGAAGCGGCCAAGGCCCTGCACACCTCGCAGCCTGGCGTGTCCAAGGCCATCATCGAACTCGAGGAAGAGCTGGGCATAGACATCTTCGCCCGCCACGGCAAGCGCCTCAAGCGCATCACCGAGCCGGGCCAGGAAGTCATCAAGAGCATAGAACTCATCATGCGCGAGGTGGGCAACCTCAAGCGCATCGGCGAGCAATACAGCGCCCAGGACAGCGGCACGCTCAGCATCGCCACCACCCACACCCAGGCCCGCTACGTGCTGCCGCCCGCCGTGGCGCGCCTGCGCGATCTGTACCCCAAGGTCACGATCAGCCTGCACCAGGCCACGCCCGCCGAGGTGGCGCGCATGGTGATCGACGAAGTGGCCGAAATCGGCATGGCCACCGAATCGCTGGCCGACTATCCCGATCTGGTCACCCTGCCCTGCTACGAATGGCAGCACGTGCTGGTGCTGCCCACGGGCCACCCGCTGGCGCAGAAGGAGCGCGTCACGCTGGAAGACATCGCCCATGAGGCGCTGATCACCTATCACCCCTCGTTCACGGGACGCGGCAAGGTCGACCGGGCCTTCGAGGCGCGCCGCCTGCATCCGCGCATCGTGCTCGAGGCCATCGACGCCGACGTGATCAAGACCTATGTGCGCCTGGGCCTGGGCGTGGGCATCGTGGCCGAGATGGCCATGCGCGACGATTCCGCGGGCGACCTGGTCGTGCGCCCCGTGGGCCATCTGTTCGGCACCAGCGTGGCCCGCGTGGCCATCAAGCGCGGCGCCTATTTGCGCAACTTCGTCTACAAGTTCGCCGAGCTGCTGAGCGACCGCCTCTCGCGCGACCTCATCATGCGCGCCATGAACGGCAACGTGGACGATTTCGGTCTCTGACCCTTATTGCAAACCCATCGTGACTCCAACTTTTCCCAGCAAGCTGCCCAACGTGGGCACCACGATCTTCACCGTCATGTCGGCGCTGGCCGCCGAGCACCAAGCAGTCAACCTGGGCCAGGGCTTTCCTGACTTCGGCTGCGACCCCGGGCTGCTGGACGCCGTCAATGACGCCATGCGCGCCGGCCACAACCAGTACCCGCCCATGAGCGGCTGGCCCGCGCTGCGCGAGGCCGTGGCAGCCAAGATCGAGGCGCTGTACGGCCGCCGCTATGACGCGGGCACCGAGGTCACGGTCACAGCCGGCGCGACCCAGGCCATTCTCACGGCCATCCTGGCCACCGTGCAGGCGGGCGACGAGGTCATCGTGCTCGACCCCTGCTACGACAGCTATGTGCCCAATATCGAGCTGGCCGGCGGCGTGGCCGTGCGCGTGCCGTTGACGCCCGGCACCTTCCGCCCGGACTTCGCGCAGATCGCCGCCGCCATCACGCCGCGCACGCGCCTGCTCATCATCAACAGCCCGCACAACCCCAGCGCCACCATCTGGAGCGACGCGGAAATGCGCCAGCTCGAAGCGCTGCTGGCCCCGACCGACGTGCTGCTGATCAGCGACGAGGTCTACGAGCACATGGTCTACGATGGCCGCCGGCACCAGAGTGCCGCCCGCTATGCGGGGCTGGCCGATCGCGCCTTCATCGTCTCCAGCTTCGGCAAGACCTATCACGTCACGGGCTGGAAGGTGGGCACGGTGGCCGCGCCCGCGGCGCTGACGGCCGAATTCCGCAAGGTCCACCAGTTCAACGTGTTCACCGTGAACACGCCCATGCAGGCGGGCCTGGCGCAGTACATGCAGGACCCGGCCCCCTATCTGGATCTGCCGGCCTTCTACCAGGCCAAGCGCGATCTGTTCGTCAACGGCCTGCAGGGCTCGCGCCTGAAGCTGCTGCCCACGGCCGGCACCTATTTCCTGTGCGCCGACATCTCTTCGGTTTCGGATCTGAACGAAGCCGAGTTCTGCCAATGGCTGGTCAAGGAAGTGGGCGTGGCCGCGATTCCGCTGTCGGCCTTCTACGGCAACGGGTTCGACCAGCGCGTGGTGCGCTTTTGCTTCGCCAAGCAGGACGAAACCCTGGTGGAGGCTGCGGCCCGGCTGCGCAAGCTGTAAAAAAATCTCCAAGCATAAAAAAGGAGCGCCCATAGCGCTCCTTTTCTTGTTCTTGGACTCATTTGCTCCGAAAACCGATGATGGGAATGCGCCAATAGCTATGAAATCAGAAGCACCGGCTTCCAATCCAACGCCCAGGCGCCGCTTTGCACGTTCTGCAGCCACAGGCAGCAGCTCAGCGTCTTGGCATCGGTGACCTCGCCGCGGCGGCAGCCTTCCAGCAGCTCGGCGGCAGTCATGCTGCACACGTCGAGAAATTCGTCTGCGTCGAGCTGGCGCTCGCCGGCCTTCAGGCCGCGCGCGAAGAACACATGGATGACCTCGGTGGAATAGCCTATGGCCAGATGCATGGGCCCCGCATACGCCCATTCGCCGGCCGTATAGCCGGTCTCCTCCAGCAGTTCGCGCCGGGCGCAGGCCCATGGCTCCTCGCCGGCATCGAGCTTGCCCGCGGGAAGCTCCGTCATCACCCGGCCCACGGGATAGCGGAACTGGCGCTCCAGCAGCACGCGGCCGTCGTCGAGCAGGCCGATCACCACGACGGCCCCCGGATGCACCACATATTCGCGCGTGGCCTGGCCGCCATGCGGCAGGCGCACGGTGTCCAGCCGCACCTGCAGAAAACTGCCCTGGTGCACGACTTCGCTCTGGAGCCGGTGCTCCACCAGATGGGCTTCCCTGTCGTTCGTCATGTAACAGACCTTTTGCGCTATCGATTGGGCATTATCGGCACCTCGCCGCAGCCGCCCTACATAGAATGCAGGGCTTCATTTTCATCCGACATCCCAAAACACCTCCATGTCTTCCACCCTGCCTCCCTGCCCCCAGTGCCAATCCGAATTCGTCTATGCCGACGACTCCTTGCTGATCTGCCCGGAATGCGTCCACGAATGGCCTGCGGACGCCGCCGCGGCTGAGCCCGAAGAAGCACCCGTCGTCACCAAGGACGCCGTGGGCAATGTGCTGCAGGATGGCGACTCCGTCACCGTGATCAAGGACCTGAAGATCAAGGGATCATCGCAAGTGGTGAAGGTCGGCACCAAGGTGCGCAACATCAAGCTGATCGGCGGCGACCATGACATCGACTGCCGGATCGACGGCATCGGCAGCATGCAGCTCAAGTCCGAGTACGTCAAAAAAGCCTGAGCCGTTTTGCAGGGCACCGGTGGCGGGACATCGCTGGCGTAAAAATACAGGATGAATTCCCGCCGGCAAACCGCCGCAAATGACCTCGCACCTTCCCAAAATCCAAAGTGCTGGGTAAAAAATCTCCGGCACCCCGACTCTTTAAAGAGCCGTGAGTAGCGCCAAAGAGCCGGCGCGGCTGAATGACCACCGAACTCAGGCCAGCATGATGTCACGCACATCGCGCAGCGCCGCGGCGAAGGCCGGTTCGGCGCCGGCCAGCACGTCCCGCCGGGTCAGCGCCCCGAACGACAGCCCCGTGAGCGCCTCGATGGCGGCCAGCGGCCGCTGCTGGTGCGCGAAGTCGCCGAACACGAAGGAGGGCGTGATCGCCGGCTTGAGGTCGGCGATCGCCCTGGCCTGCGAAGCAATGTAGCCGGTGGCGGTCAGCTGCCCGCTCCCGTCGTGCAGAAAGGCCACCACTTTCCAGAAGCGTACCGGCACCTTGACGCCGTGGATCACAGGGTCCGAGCCTGCGAAGACAGGCCCCGTGAACACGCACACCCGCATGCTGTCGCGCCGGGTGTTGGCCAGGATGTAGTCCTCTATCTCGCCCCAGAGCCCGCCGTTGAAGCGCTGGACCTGCGGAGCGGCATTGGTGGCGTGGAAGGTATCGGAATCGGCCAGCGCAACCACGGCCTTGCTGCCCCAGCCCGGATCCTGCCGGCGCGTCATATGGCCGCGGCTGAAGTAGCCGTCCTTCTGGCTGCCGTAGACCTCCTGGAGAATCTGGTACTCCGTGGGAATGCGGGGATCGAGCTTCCAGTCGTTGCTGCGGGCAATGGTCCTGGACTTCCCGCCATCGATGTTGCAGGCACTGAACACCGGCATGCGCCTGGATTTAGAAACCGCGGCGGAAAAGTGCGTGTAGTCCAGGACGTGGGTTCTTGCGCCTTTCCAGGTGAAGGTGACGATATCGCGTTTGGCAGCAGCGCCCAGCTTTGGCAGCGGCGCCAGCTGGTCGGCCCCGATGAAATCCGCCTGGTAGCCGTCCCTGTCCCCGTAGCTCTCGACAGGCGCCGGCGTCCGCCCGACCCGCCGAGCCGCCATTTCGGGCAGCGGTGCAAACCGGAAACGCGGCCTCAGACCCTTGCTCTTTGTTGCCATGGTGCAGCCTCCCCAGGCAGCCCAGCTTGTGGCGCCGCCGAATGCAGGCACCCAGGAGAAGCCCAATCCCCTGTTCTGTCAACATCAACCGTTACGGCCCGGAAGGGCCCGGAAGGGCCGGGGCATCACAGCAGCACGATGTCGTACTGCTCCTGCGCCATGGCCGTCTCGGCCTGCAGCGAAATCGGCTTGTCGATGAAATCCGAGAGGCTGGCCAGGTGCTGGCTTTCCTCGTCGAGAAACATTTCCACGACCTTGGGCGAAGCCACGATGCGGAATTCGCGCGGATTGAACTGGCGCGCCTCACGCAGGATTTCGCGCAGCACTTCGTAGCAGATGCTACGCGCCGTTTTCACATTGCCCTTGCCCGCGCAGGCCGGGCATGGCTCGCACAGCATATGGGCCAGCGATTCGCGCGTGCGCTTGCGCGTCATCTCCAGCAGGCCCAGTTGGGAGAAGCCGCCGGCCATGGTCTTGACGCGGTCGCGCGCCAGTTGGCGGCGGAACTCGGACAGCACTTCGTCCTGGTGGTCCTCGCGGACCATGTCGATGAAGTCCACGATGATGATGCCGCCCAGGTTGCGCAGGCGCAGCTGGCGCGCGATGGCGTGGGCCGCCTCAAGATTGGTCTTGAAGATGGTCTCGTCGAAGTTGCGCGCGCCGACGAAGCCGCCCGTGTTCACGTCGATGGTGGTCAGCGCCTCGGTCTGGTCCACGATCAGGTAGCCGCCCGACTTGAGATCCACGCGCCGGCCCAGGGCCCGGGCGATTTCCTCGTCTATCGAATACAGGTCGAAGATCGGCCGCTCACCCTTGTACAGGGCCAGCTTGGGCACGGCCGCCGGCATGTATTCCTGGCCGAACGCCTTGAGCAACGCGAACTGCTCCCTGGAATCGATGCGTATGCTTTGCGTGGTCTCGCCCACGAGGTCGCGCAGCACGCGCTGCAGCAGGTTCAGGTCCTGGTGCAGCACCGACATGGCGGGTAGCTTCTGCGAGGAGTCCTTGATCCGGGCCCAGGTCTTGCGCAGATAGCGGATGTCCTCGGCCAGCTCGCCGTCGCTGGAGTCCTCGCCATTGGTGCGCAGAATGAAACCGCCGCCACCGCCGGTTTCCTTGGTGCCCACCAGAGATTGCAGCCGCGCGCGCAGCGCATCGCGCTCGTTCTGCGGAATCTTCTGCGAGATGCCGATATGGTCGTCCTGCGGCAGGAACACCAGCAGGCGGCCCGCAATGCTGATCTGCGTGGACAGGCGCGCGCCCTTGGTGCCTATGGGGTCCTTGATGACCTGGACCATGAGGGTCTGGCCCTCGAACACCTGCTTCTCGATGGGCACCTGCGGCACGTCCTTGCGCGCGAACATGGGCGCCTCGCCGTTTTCCTGGCGCTGCCACACATCGGCCACGTGCAGGAATGCCGCACGCTCCAGGCCGATGTCGATGAAGGCCGACTGCATGCCGGGCAGCACGCGCGAGACCTTGCCCAGATAGATGTTGCCGACGAGGCCGCGCTCCAGCGGGCGCTCCATGTGCAGCTCCTGCACCGCCCCGTTTTCGATGACGGCCACCCGCGTCTCCTGCGGCGACCAGTTGATCAGAATGTCCTGCTGCATCGACATATTGCTTTCCTTGCTGTTTCACTGCGCCTACAGCGCCCAACCCAATTGGCGCAGCAAGCCCGCCGTCTCGAACACCGGCAGGCCCATGATGCCCGAATAGCTGCCGCGGATTTCCTCTATATGGGCCGCGGCCCTGCCCTGGATGCCATAGGCACCGGCCTTGCCCATGGGCTCACCCGTGGCCACGTAGGCGGCTATCTGCGCCGCGGTCATGGGCGCAAAGCGCACGCTGGAAACCGACAGGTCCTGCAGACGCTGCACTCCATGCTGCACGGCCACGGCCGTCAGCACCTCATGCACCTGGCCCGAGAGCAGACCCAGAATGCGCGCGGCATCCTCGGCGTCCGCGGGCTTGCCGAGAATCTGCAAGCCCAGCGCCACGGTGGTGTCCGAGCACAGAATCGGCGCGGGCACCAGGCCGCGGCGGCCGTGGCGGGCCGCCGCGGCATCGAGCTTGGCCGCCGTCACGCGCTGCACATAGTCGCGCGGCGACTCGCCCGCACGCTCGAGCTCGATGGCCTCGGCGTCCTCGGCGATGTCGCCTGCCGCGTTGGGCAGCAGCAGTTCATGGGCCACGCCCAGCTGTTCGAGCAGCTGGCGGCGGCGGGGGCTTTGGGATGCGAGGTAGATGAACGGCGCCATGATTTATATGAAATACACCGTCAGAACTTGCCTATCAAGCACCAGCGGCTATCAAAATCATAGTATCACGCCGCCGGTCGATTTGAAGGGGATGCGCATGGCCCCGCCCGGCGCAAAAAACCTACTCGCGGTGGTAGGGATGGCCGGCATTGACCGACCAGGCGCGGTACAGCTGCTCGATCAACAGCACGCGCACCATGGCGTGCGGCAGCGTCAGGTCCGAAAGGCGGATGCGCTCATGGGCATTGGCCTTGAACTCGGGGTCCAGCCCGTCGGGTCCGCCGATCACCAGCGCCACATCGTCGCCTTCGAGCTGCCAGCCCTTGAGGCGCTGGGCCAGGGCCTTGGTGGTGAGGTTGGTGCCGCGCTCGTCGAGCACCACGATGCGAGGGGTGCCGCGCGCCGCCGCTCCGACAGCAGCCTCGATGCGCTTGCGCTCGGCCGCGTAAAGCGTCTCCACCGTCTTGGAGCCGCGCGGCTCGGTCTTGACGGCCTTGAGTTCCACTTTCAGCTCCGGCGGAAAGCGCTTGGCGTAATCGTCGTAGGCCGTCTGCGCCCAGTCGGGCACATGCAGGCCTACGGCCACGATCGTCAGTCTCATTGCTCTGGCCGGGCTTGGGCCGGGAACTTAAGCCTTGGCGCGGGACGCGCGCTTGGCTACGGGCTTGGCGGCAGTCTTGGTTGCGGGCTTGGCTGCGGTTTTTGCCGCCGTCTTGGTTGCAGCCTTGGCGGGACGGTTGACGACCACGGTCTTCACGGCCTTGGGCGCTGCGGACTTGGCTGCAGGCTTCTTGGCTGCAGGCCTCTTTGCGGCAGCAGGCTTGGCTGCGGTTTTCTTGGCAGCTGCGGCGGGCTTGGCAGCAGCAGGCTTGGCAGCAGCCGTTTTCCTGGCAACAGTCTTGGTCGCGGCAGGCTTGGCCGCAGCCTTCTTGGCGGCGGGCTTCCTGGCCACGGGCTCGGCTGCCTCGGCATCGAGCTTGACCACATGCTTCTTGGTGCCGACGGCCTTGGGCTTGGCGGCGCCCAGCTTCATGCGCACGGGCGTCTCGCCCCAGATTTCTTCCAGACGGTAGTACTGGCGGATGGCCGGCTGCATGATGTGCGCCACGGCGGAGCCGCAGTCCACGATGATCCATTCGCCGTTGTCTTCGCCTTCCTGGCGCGGCACGGGAAAGCCTGCCTTCTTGACGGCTTCGCGCACGCTGGAGGCCAGCGCCTTGGTCTGGCGGTTGGAGGTGCCCGATGCCACGATCACGCGTTCGAACAAAGGCGACAGCGCTTCGGTGTTGAACACCTGGATATCGTGGGCCTTGACGTCTTCGAGGCCGTCGACGATGGCGCGCTGCAGTTTGGTGACGTCGCGCTTGGCTGCGGAATCCGATTTGGTCAAGGTGGTCATCAGGCGATGGGAACAGTAAAGATGGGGTCAATATAGCGTGTGCTGCGCCCGGCCCGTATCAGGGTTGGCTCAGCAGCGGAAACCTCGGCCCGTAAAGCCTTGTCCGCCACGCCTTGAAAAATGTCGGTGCGCCTGGTGCATGAAGATGCATGCGGCGCGCCCAGCTACGGAAATTATAGTTTTCTAAAAAATTCCCTGCTGACGGGGCTTTATGCGCTGCCGGCAAGAGAGTCTTCAACCCTGGTCACACCCAGTCCCGGCGCACCAGGAATTGGTCCACCAGCTCGCGCTCGGGCGTGCCCGGCGCATCCTCGCGCTGGTAGCTCCAGCTCGCATGCAGCGGCATGGACAGCAAAATGGACTCGGTACGTCCGCCCGACTGCAAGCCGAAGTGGGTGCCGCGGTCCCAGACCAGATTGAACTCCACATAGCGGCCGCGCCGGTAGCGCTGGAAATCCACCTGCGCCTGGCCGTACCTGGCGTTTTGGCGGCGCTCCACGATGGGCAGGTAGGCGCCCAGGAAGGCATCGCCCACCGACTGCAGCATGGCAAAGCTTTGCTGCTGGCCCAGTTCGGCGAAATCGTCGAAGAAGATGCCGCCGATGCCGCGCTGCTCATGGCGGTGCTTGAGGTAGAAGTACTCGTCGCACCACTTCTTGAAGCGCGGATACAGCCCGCCGCCAAACGGCGCCAGCGCATCGCGGCAGCTCCGGTGAAAGTGCACCGCATCCTCTTCAAAGCCGTAGACGGGCGTCAGGTCCATGCCGCCGCCGAACCAGCAGGTCCTGGGCTGGCCCTCGTGGCCTGCGGCGATCATGCGCACATTCATGTGCACCGTGGGCACATAGGGATTGAGCGGGTGGAACACCAGGGACACGCCCATGGCCTCGAACGGCGCGCCGGCCAGCTCGGGCCGGTGCTGCGTGGCCGAAGGCGGCAGCTGCGGCCCGCGCACATGCGAGAAGCCGCAGCCGGCACGCTCGAACACACGCCCGCCTTCCATGATGCGGGTGATGCCCTCGCCCTGCAGCTTTTCCTCGGGGTCTTTGCGCCAGGCGTCGTGCACGAAGCGCGCGCCGCCCTCGCCTTCGAGGGCTTCCAGCGCCTCGGTGATGCGCGCCTGCAGGCCTGTGAGGTACTCGCGCACCTGTGCCGCAGGCAGCTGCTGCGCCGAAGACGATGTGCTCGCTGGGGTCACCATACGGCTATCAGCCCTTGATGGCGCGGTAGCCGATGTCGCGGCGGTACTGCGCACCATCGAAATGGATGCCGCGCGCCACGTCGTACACCTTCTGCTGGGCCTGCTTGACGCTGTCGGCCAGCACGGTCACGCACAGCACGCGGCCGCCGCTGGTCACCGGCACGCCGTCCTTGAGCTGGGTGCCGGCATGGAAGACCATGGCGTCGTCGGCAGCGGCCGGCAGACCGGTGATGGCGTCGCCCTTGCGCGGATCCTCGGGGTAGCCGGCAGCGGCCATCACCACGCCCAGGGCCGTGCGGCGGTCCCATTGCAGCTCGATCTGGTCCAGCTTGACATCGGTGGCCGCCAGCATCACGTCCACCAGATCGCTCTTGAGGCGCATCATGATGGGCTGGGTTTCAGGGTCGCCCATGCGGCAGTTGAACTCCAGCGTCTTGGGATGGCCGGAGTTGTCGATCATCAGGCCGGCATACAGGAAGCCGGTGTAGGGGATGCCGTCCTTTTCCATGCCGCGGATGGTGGGCAGGATGATTTCGCGCATGGCGCGGGCGTGCACGTCGGCCGTGACCACGGGCGCGGGCGAATAAGCGCCCATGCCGCCCGTGTTCGGACCCTGGTCGCCGTCCTTCAGGCGCTTGTGGTCCTGGCTGGTGGCCAGGGCCAGCACGTTCTTGCCGTCGCACAGCACGATGAAGCTGGCTTCCTCGCCGTCGAGGAATTCCTCGATCACCACGCGGGCGCCACCGTCGTTGTGCGTCACGCCATATTTGTTGTCCACCAGCATGAAGTCCACGGCGTCGTGGGCCTCCTGCAGCGAAGTGGCCACGACCACGCCCTTGCCGGCAGCCAGGCCGTCGGCCTTGATGACGATGGGCGCGCCTAGGCGGTCCACGAAGGCATGGGCGGCAGCCGGGTCGGTAAACGTGTCGTAGTCTGCCGTGGGAATGCCATGACGACGCATAAAGGCCTTGGAGAAGGCCTTGGAGCTTTCCAGCTGGGCCGCGGCCTTGGCCGGACCGAAGATGCGCATGCCGTGGGCGCGGAATTCGTCGACCACGCCGGCAGCCAGGGGCGCCTCGGGGCCGACGACGGTCAGGCCGATCTTCTCGGCCTGCACCCATTCGCGCAGAGCCTGCACGTCGGTAATGTCGAGGTTTTCAATCTTGCCGCCGGCCAGGGCGGTACCGCCATTGCCAGGGGCCACATAGACCTTGGTCGCCTTGGGCGATTCAGCCAGTTTCCACGCCAGGGCGTGCTCGCGGCCTCCGCCACCAATCACAAGAATTTTCATAGTTCAGCGTTGTGGTAGACGTCCTGCACGTCGTCCAGATCTTCAATCATGTCCAGCAGCTTCTGCATGCGGGCAGCGTCATCGCCTTCCAGGGCGATGGTGTTTTCGGGGCGCATGGTCACTTCGGCCATGTCGGGCGTCAGGCCCGCGGCCTGCAGCGCATCGCGCACGGCTTCGAAGTCGCCAGGCGCGGTCAGCACTTCGATGCCGCCTTCATCGTCGGTGATCACATCTTCGGCGCCGGCTTCCAGGGCCACGTCCATGACCTTGTCCTCATTGGTGCCGGGCGCAAACAGCAGCTGGCCCACATGCTTGAACTGGAAGGCCACCGAGCCTTCGGTGCCCATGTTGCCGCCGTATTTGCTGAAGGCGTGGCGCACGTCCGCCACGGTGCGCACGCGATTGTCGGTCATGGTGTCCACGATGATGGCCGCGCCGGCTATGCCGTAGCCTTCGTAGCGGATTTCCTCGTAGTGCACGCCTTCGAGATTGCCCGTGGCCTTGTCGATGTTGCGCTTGATGTTGTCGGCCGGCATGTTGGCGGCCTTGGCCTTGTCCACGGCCAGGCGCAAGCGCGGATTGGCGTTCAGATCGCCGCCGCCCTGGCGCGCCGCCACCATGATCTCACGAATAATGCGGGTCCAGATCTTGCCGCGCTTCTCATCCTGGCGACCCTTGCGGTGCTGGATGTTGGCCCATTTGCTGTGTCCTGCCACAGGGAGTCCTTTGATATTTGATTTAACCTTGCAGGCGAGATTTTACTTTTGACTGAACGCTTGCCCCGAGGAAACCCGAAATGGCATCATCCCTTTTGATTGCACAGCACTCTGCCACAGAATGCGAGCTGCTGCCCGGTATGGCCAATCGGCACGGTCTGATCACCGGCGCCACCGGCACCGGCAAGACCGTGACCCTGCAGAAACTGGCCGAGAGCTTCTCGCAGATCGGCGTCCCGGTCTTCATGGCCGACATCAAGGGCGACCTCGGCGGCATCAGCCAGAGCGGCAAGGTGGGAGACAAGCTCGCGGCTTCGCTGAAGGACCGGGGCATCGCCATTCCCGAGCCCATGGCCTGTCCGGCCACGCTGTGGGACGTGTTCGGCGAACAGGGCCATCCCGTGCGCGCCACCATCTCCGACATGGGGCCGCTCTTGATCGGCCGCATGCTCAATCTCAACGAAACGCAGGCGGGCGTGCTCAACATCGCCTTCAAGATCGCGGACGACAACGGCCTGCCGCTGCTGGACCTCAAGGACCTGCGCGCCATGCTCCAGCATGTGGGCGACAACGCCAAGCAGTTCACCACGGAGTACGGCAACATCAGCTCGGCCAGCATAGGCGCCATACAGCGCGGCCTGCTGACCATCGAATCCCAGGGCGGCGACAAATTCTTCGGCGAGCCCATGCTCAACATCAACGACCTGATGCAGACCGATGCCGGCGGCCGCGGCATGGTCAACATCCTGGCCGCGGACAAGCTCATGAATGCCCCGCTCCTGTACTCGACCTTTCTGCTCTGGCTGCTGTCCGAGCTGTTTGAGCAGTTGCCCGAGATCGGCGACCCCGACAAGCCCAAGCTGGTGTTCTTCTTCGACGAAGCCCACCTGCTGTTCAACGACGCACCCAAGGTGCTGATCGAGCGCATCGAACTGGTCGTGCGCCTGGTGCGCTCCAAGGGCGTGGGCGTGTATTTCGTCACCCAGAACCCGCTGGACGTGCCCGACTCCGTGCTGGGACAGCTCGGCAACCGCGTGCAGCATGCGCTGCGCGCCTTCACGCCGCGCGACCAGAAGGCCGTGGCCTCGGCCGCCTCCACCATGCGCCCCAACCCGGGCCTGGACGTTGCCGCAGCCATCACCGAACTGGCCGTGGGCGAGGCGCTGATCAGCTTCCTCGACGAAAAAGGCCGGCCCGGCGTGACCGAGCGCGTCTACGTGATTCCGCCGGGCAGCCAGATCGGCCCCATCACGCCCGAGCAACGCAAGGACCTGATGGCCCGCTCCCTGGTGGCCGGCGTCTATGAAGAGGCGGTGGACCGCGAATCCGCCTACGAGGTGCTGCGCGGCCGCACGGCCACCGCCACGCCGGCCAAGCCCGGCGATGCGCCCGTGGCCGCCGGCGCAGCAGGTGCTGGGCTGGAAGCTGGCGGCTCGGCCGTGATGGACGGCCTCAAGGAGCTGCTGTTCGGCCGCACCGGCCCGCGCGGCGGCCAGTACGACGGCCTGGTGCAGACCATGGCCAAGTCCACGGTGCGCACCGTGGGCAGCAGCATCGGCAAGGAAATCCTGCGCGGCGTGCTCGGCGGCATCCTGGGCGGCAAGAAGCACTGAGCGCCCGCTCCAGAACCGGCGGCACGGCAGTCGCACGCGCGACGGCGCCAGCCCTCGCGGCGCGACACCATGTGCGCCATGCCTGATGACCATACCCTGCCACCCCTGCAACTGAGCTGCTTTCGCCTGGACCTGGCGGAGCGGATCGCCCATCTGATCCTGAACCGCCCCGAAGCGCTCAACACGCTCAACCCCATGTTCTGGCACGAGCTGGACCTGGTGCTGGACACTTTGCACCGCAGCGGGCAGGCCCGCGCCCTGGTGATCAGCAGCACGGGCAAGCATTTCTCTGCCGGCATGGCGCTGGACACCTTTGCCGACCCGCAGTTCGCGCCCGACGACCGCAGCCCCGAAGGCCGCGCCGCGCTCGTCGACGCGCTGGCCCGCATGCAGGCCACCTTCAACCGCATCGAAGAGTTGCGCATGCCCGTGATCTGCGCCATCCATGGCGGCTGCGTGGGCGGCGCGCTGGACCTGGTGGCCGCGGCCTGCATCCGCTACGCCAGCCGCGAGGCCTTCTTCTGCATCCAGGAAATCAATATCGGCATGGCGGCCGACCTGGGCAGCCTGCAGCGCCTGCCCAAGCTCATGCCCCTGGGCATCGTCAAGGAGCTGGCCTATACCGGGCGGCGCATGAGCGCCCAGGAAGCCGCCAGCCACGGCCTGGTCAACGCCGTATACGAAAGCCACGAAGCCGTGGTGACCGCGGCGCTGGCCTGCGCGGGCGAGATTGCGGCCAAGCCGCCGATCGCCATCTGGGGCAGCAAGCAGGCCATCAACTACGCGCGCGACCACAGCGTGCACGATGCCCTGCAGCAAATGGGCTGGGTGCAGAGCGGCATCTGGAGCAACCGCCACGTGACGGAGGCCGTTGCTGCCATGCAGGGCAGGCGCAGCGCGGATTTTCCGCCGCTGGCTGCCGTGCGCGGCTTTTCGGGTCCGGCGGCATCGGAGTCCTGATTTCATAGCAGCTGTTGCATGGCTTTCAGCCGTCTACGGGCTGACGAGAGAGGTGCATACTGCTTCCGATGAATCACCACGAATCCAGCCTGCACCAGCGCCGCAACATGGGCCTGCTGGTGGCCGCGCAATCCCTGGGCGGCGCCTCGCCGCCCATCATCATTTCGCTGGGCGGCCTGGTCGGCCAACAGCTGTCGAGCAATCCCACGGCCTCCACGCTGCCGGTCAGCATCTACCAACTGGGCCTGGCCCTGTCCACGCTGCCCGCGGCCTGGCTCATGAACCGCCTGGGCCGGCGCCAGGCCTATGTGCTGGGCGCCCTGCTGGGCGTGCTGTCGGGCGTGGTGGCGGCCCAGGGCATTGCGCATTCCGACTTCGTGACCTTCTGCATAGGCACGGCGCTGGCCGGCTTCTATGCGGCCTGCGTGCAGAGCTACCGCTTCGCGGCCACCGACCTGGTGGGCGAGCCTTCGCAGCAGGCCAAGGCCATCTCGCGGGTCATGGTCGGCGGACTGATCGCGGCCATCATCGGCCCGCAGGTGGTGATCTGGACGCGCGATGCCCTGCCCGCCACGCCGTTCGCGGGCAGCTTCTACAGCCAGGCGACCCTGGCCCTGCTGGCCTTGCCGCTGCTCATGGGCCTGCGCCTGCCGCCGCCCCAGTCCAGGGCCGTGGCGGGCGAGGCACGGCCGCTCGGGGAGATCGCGCGCTCGCCGCAGTTCATCGTGGCCGCCGCGGCCGGCGTGGTGAGCTACGGCCTCATGGCCTTTCTGATGACGGCCGCGCCCATGGCGATGGTGGGCTGCGGCCACAGCGTGGGCGAGGCGGCGCTGGGCATACAGTGGCATGTGCTGGCCATGTTCGCGCCCAGCTTCGTCACGGGCCGGCTGATTGCGCGCTTCGGCAAGCGCCGCATCACGGCACTGGGGCTGATCCTGATCGCCATGGCCGGCGGCCTGGCCCTGCTGGGCCTGGAGCTGCGGCACTTCTGGGGCGCGCTCGTGCTGCTGGGCGTGGGCTGGAACTTCGGCTTCATCGGCGCCACGGCCATGCTGACCGAGTGCTACCGCCCGGCAGAGCGCGCCAAGGTGCAGGCGCTCAACGACTTCCTGGTGTTCGGCACCGTGGCCGTGGCCTCGTTCGGCTCGGGCCAGCTGCTGCATTCCGCCGGCTGGAACGGCATCAACTACGGCATGCTGCCCCTGGTGGCCGTGGTGCTGTTGGGGCTGGGCCTGCAGTCTCGCCGGCAAGGCGCTGCGATGGCATGACACCAGGCGGCTGCATCCTTCATAGGCAGCCGCTAAACTATGCTCTGCTTGCGCGCCGGTCAGGTTCGCAGGCTTTTTTTTCCAGTCCGGCCGCTGCCGCATGGCGGCGACCGGGAGCCGTCCGTTCTCACAAGGCTCTCACGCATTGCCCATGTCCACCGTCTTCAATTTCACCTTTGTTCCCTGGTTCCGGTCCGTGGCTCCCTATATCCACAAGTTCCGGCACCAGACTTTCGTGGTGGGCCTGACGGGCGAAGCCATTGCCTCGGGCAAGCTCAGCTCCATCGTGCAGGATCTGGCCATGATCCAGGCCATGGGCGTGAAGATCGTGCTGGTGCATGGCTTCCGTCCCCAGGTGAACGAGCAGCTGCGCCTCAAGGGCCAGGAGCCGCGCTATTACAACGGCGCGCGCGTGACCGACTCCATCGCCCTCGACTGCGCCCAGGAAGCCGCGGGCCAGCTGCGCTACGAGATCGAAGCCGCCTTCAGCCAGGGCCTGCCCAACACGCCCATGGCCGGCGCGCGCGTGCGCGTGATCTCGGGCAACTTCCTCACGGCACGCCCGGTGGGCATCGTCGACGGCGTGGACTTCATGCACACCGGCCTGGTGCGCAAGGTGGACGTGGAAGGCATTCGCAACGCGCTGGACTCCGAAGCCCTGGTGCTGGTCTCGCCCTTCGGCTTCTCGCCCACGGGCGAGGCCTTCAATCTCAGCATGGAGGAAGTGGCCACGCGCGTGGCCATCGAGCTCAAGGCCGACAAGCTGCTGTTCCTGACCGAGGTGCCCGGCATCCGCATGGACCCCGCGGGCCCGGCCGATGAAAACAACCCCATCGACACCGAGCTGCCGGTGGATGCGGCCCGCCGCCTGCTGGCCCAGCTGCCGCCGGCGCAGGAACCCACGGACGTGGGCTTTTATCTGCAGCACTGCGTGCGCGCCTGCGAGCACGGCGTGGAGCGCAGCCACATCCTGCCGTTCTCCACCGACGGCGCGCTGCTGCTCGAAATCTATGTGCACGACGGCATAGGCACCATGGTCATCGACGAAAAGCTCGAGGAGCTGCGCGAAGCGACCATCGATGACGTGGGCGGCATCATCCAGCTGATCGAGCCCTTCGAGCGCGACGGCACGCTGGTCAAGCGCGACCGCACCGAGATCGAACGCGACATCGCCAGCTATACGGTGATCGAGCACGACGGCGTGATCTTCGGCTGCGCGGCCCTGCACCCCTATCTGGAAGCCAAGACCGCCGAAATGGCGGCCGTGACCGTCTCGCCCAAGAGCCAGGGCACGGGCGACGGCGAAAAGCTGCTCAAGCGCATAGAGCAGCGCGCGCGCGCCCTGGGCTGCGAGAGCATGTTCGTGTTGACCACGCGCACCATGCACTGGTTCATCAAGCGCGGCTTCCAGCCCGTGGACCCCGACTGGCTGCCCGAAGCACGCAAGGCCAAGTACAACCGGAACCGCAAGAGCCAGGTGCTGGTCAAGAAGCTGTAAGCAGATTCGCTATCAGAATAGGCCTCAGCGCTTGACTGGAAATCGCTGACAGCTATATTTTTTGAAGCAATAACGGCCTGGCATGGCTGTGACTTGAGCTGCCGCAAGGTCTGCGTGCCTCCCCCCCCAGGACCGCAAGGCATTTGTTGCGTTGCGTCACAGCTGTTTCGGCCATCGTGGGTACAACAGGCATATTGCCCTGACTGGATACGCCATGCCGCCCACCACACCACCAGCCCTGCCGCCCCAAGCCATCAGCCAGGATGTGCTCGCCGAAAAATACCTGGCGCCCGGCGAACAGACGGCCGAGGACCTTTACCGCCGCGTGGCCAAGGCCCTGGCCGCTGTCGAGAAAGAGGCGCTGCGCGGGCACTGGGAAGACAGGTTCCTCGCCAATCTGACGCGCGGCGCCATCGGCGCGGGCCGCATCATGGCCGCGGCCGGCCTGCAGACCAAGGCCACGCTGATCAACTGCTTCGTCCAGCCCGTGGCCGACGCCACCAACGGCTTCGATGCCCAGGGCAACCCCGGCATCTACACCGCACTGTCGCAGGCGGCCGAGACCATGCGCCGCGGCGGCGGCGTGGGTTATGACTTCTCCAACCTGCGGCCCAGGGGGTCCCTGGTGCGCGGCACCCACTCCTTTGCCTCGGGGCCCTGCTCCTTCATCGACGTGTTCGACGCCTCCTGCACCACGGTGGAGTCGGCCGGCGCGCGGCGCGGCGCGCAGATGGGGGTGCTGCGCATAGACCATCCCGATGTGCGCGAGTTCATCACGGCCAAGCGCCGGAAGGGCCGCTGGAACAATTTCAACGTCTCGGTGGGCGTGAGCAATGCCTTCATGCAGGCCGTGCAGGACGATGCGCCATGGCAGTTGGTGCACCAGGCCGCACCCAGCGACAGGCAGATCGCGGCCGGCGCCCAGCTGCGCGACGACGGCCTGTGGGTCTACCAGAGCCTGCCCGCACGCGAGCTGTGGGACGCCATCATGCGTTCGGCCTACGACTTTGCCGAGCCCGGCATCCTGTTCCTGGACAACATCAACGCCGACAACAACCTCTGGTATGCCGAGCAGATCGCCGCCACCAACCCCTGCGGCGAGCAGCCGCTGCCGCCCTATGGCTGCTGCGACCTGGGGCCCATCATCCTCACGCGCTTCGTGCATGCGCCCTTCACGCCCGAGGCGCATTTCGACCTGGATGGCCTGCGCGAGGCCGTGGCCGTGCAGGTGCGCATGCTGGACAACGTGCTGGACGCCACCGTCTGGCCCCTGCCCGAGCAGCAGCGCGAAGCCCGGCAAAAGCGCCGCATCGGCCTGGGGTTCACGGGCCTGGGCGATGCACTGATCCTGCTGGGCCTGCACTATGCCAGCCCCGAGGGCCTGGCCCAGGCCGAAACCATTGCCCGCGCCATGCGCGACGCGGCCTATCTGGCCTCGGTGGAGCTGGCCAAGGAAAAAGGTGCGTTTGCGCTGTTCAACGCCAGGCAGTACCTGCAAGGCAGCTTCATCAGGCGGCTGCCCAAGGAGATTCGCGCAGCCATCAAGAAGCACGGCATACGCAACAGCCACCTGCTGTCCATCGCGCCCACGGGCACGGTGTCGCTGGCCTTTGCCGACAATGCTTCCAACGGCATCGAGCCGCCATTCTCCTGGACCTATACGCGCAAGAAACGCAGGGCCGATGGCGGCGCCGAGTTCTACACGGTGGAAGACCATGCCTGGCGCCTGTACCGCGCACTGCATGGCGACAGCGCCCCGCTGCCCGACTACTTCGTGAGCGCTCTGGAGCTCAGCGCCTCGGAGCACGTGGCCATGATGCGCGCGGTGCAGCCTTATATCGACACCTCGATTTCCAAGACCGTCAACATCCCGGCCGACTATCCGTTCGAGGACTTCAAGCATCTCTACATGCAATGCTGGGAGGCCGGCCTCAAGGGCTGCGCCACCTACCGCCCCAACGACACGCTGGGTGCGGTGCTGGCCATGGAGCCGGCAGCAGGGCCAGCGGGCAATACCGCGGGATCAGGGATGAGCGCCGTGATCGAGCGCCGCCCCGAGGGGCCGCTGAACGCCGTGGTGGACAAGATCGAATACTTCACGCGCGACGGCGTGCGGCGCCTGTACCTGGTGGTGAGCTTCATGGTCGCCGACGGCGTGGAGCGTCCCATCGAGTTCTTCATGCCCGTGGGCCAGACCGGCGAGAGCCAGCAATGGATCACAGCCACCATGCGCAGCCTGAGCCTGGCCGCGCGCGGCGGGTTTCTCGACAAGGCCCTGGCCGACCTGCGCAAGGTGGCCTGGGACCGGGGCCCCGTGCGCTATGGTTTCAAGGCCCGCGAGGACGGCAGCCGCATCCCGCTGTGGCATGACAGCGAAGTGGCCCTGCTGGCCTTTGCCATCCAGAGCATCATCGCCAACCGCGGCCAGCCCCAGCCAGTCTCAGTGACCCCGGCCACCGCGGCCACGTCGGCATCGCCACCCGAACCCATCTTGCCGACCAGCGGCAGCAAATGCCCCGAGTGCGGCGCCCAGGCCGTGATCCAGAAGGACGGCTGCTCGTTTTGCACGGCCTGCGGCTACATAGGCGCCTGCGGCTGAGCCTGCCCGCTCAGGCCGCCTAATCTCAGATGGCGTAATACCAGCGCTTGACCGCTTCGCCGGCCCTGGCCAGCGCGGCCTCCTGGCCCGCGATGTCGAGCTTGCTGCCCGTGAGATAGGCCGTGACCAGCACGGGTTCGGACTGCGGCGTGGGCCAGATGATGATGGCGTCGCAGGCCGTGCCGTTGTTGCCGGTGCCGGTCTTGCCGCCGACCTTCCAGGTCGCCGGCATGCCGGCCCGCAATCGCCTGTCGCCGGTGCGGCTGTCCACCATCCATTGCTGCAGCAGCGCACGGCCGAAACCCTCGAACACATCGCCCAGCAGCAGATTCTGCATGGTGTGCAGCATGGCCTGGGGCGTGGTGGTGTCGCGCTCGTCCCCGGTCCGCGCTTCGTTGAGCGTGGGCTCGTTGCGGTCCAGGCGCGTGACCTGGTCGTCCATCTCGCGCAGCCAGGTCGTCAGGCCCGCGGGGCCGCCCGTGGCGTCGAGCAGCACGTTGGCCGCCGTGTTGTCGCTCAAGACCACGGCGGCCTCGCACAGTTCCTGGGCCGTCATGCCGCCGTCGGCACCGGCACGCTTTTCGGTGGCCGGAGAATACGGCACCAGTTCCGAGGGCGAGTAGTAAATCTTGCGCCACAGGCTGAGATCGCCTTTCTGCGCCAGATACAGCACGCGCGCGGCCAGCAGCAGCTTGAAGGTGCTGCACATGGGAAAGCGCTCGTCGCTGCGCCAGCCGGCTTCGGCGCCCGACACCGTGTCCAGCGCATGGATGCCCAGCCGCCCCTGCGCCTGGGCTTCGACGGCCGCGAGTTCATCGGACAGCGTGCTGGCCGCCTGCAATTGCTTCTTGGTCGGCAAGGCACAGCTGCTCAGACCCCAGGAGGCCAGGCCCAGAGCGATGGATGTCGCCACAAAACTGCGTCGTTGCATAAGTCCCTCTTTCGGTCACGCTATACAAGTTGAAGCATACAACGGCTGCAAGTACATTACCCACCCCGGCCGCGCAGGCCAACTGCAGCTTTTCTTTCCCTCGACCTTTCATGCCCGACTTGCCCAACACTCCTGCCGCCCTGCCCACGCTGTACTCCTTCCGCCGCTGCCCCTACGCCATCCGCGCCCGCCTGGCGCTGGCCCATGCGGGCCTGGCCTGCGAGCTGCGCGAGATCAATCTGCGCAGCAAGCCCCAGGCGCTGCTGGATGCTTCGCCCAAGGGCACGGTGCCGGTGCTGGTGCTGCAGGGCGGCGAAGTGATCGAGCAGAGCCTGGACATCATGCTGCACGCGCTGCGCAGCCGCGACCCCGACGGCTGGCTGGCACCCACGCATGGCAGCCTTCAGGAGATGCTGGCGCTGATAGAGCGCAACGACGGCTTCTTCAAGCAGGCGCTGGACCGCTGCAAATACCCCGAGCGCCACGGCGCCGAGGACGTCAACCAGGCCCGGATCGATGCACTGACCTGGCTGTCCGCGCTCAACGAGCAGTTGGAGGAAACCGGCTATCTGTTCGGCCTCAACCCCAGCCTGGCCGACATGGCGCTGCGCCCCTTCGTGCGCCAGTACGCACGCATCGACGAAGCCCGGTGGACCGAACAGCCCTGGCCCCATCTGCAGGGCTGGCTGCAGCGCTGGATAGACTCGGCCCTGTTTGCCGAAGTGATGGAAACCTATCCGGGCTGGGTGCCCGGCACCGTCGGCCCGGTATTCGTGAGCGACAGCGTGGAAAGCGACTGAGGCAGCACAAGCCCAAACGAAAAATGGCACCCCACGCTCCCCACTGCGTGTGGTCGCTGCTCCTCCAAGAGGGGCGCTTTTCATCTTGGGGCGGCCCGGCGATGAAAAAGCCCTGCCGAAATCCGGCAGGGCTTTTTCACATCTGGGAATCGGGCAGTATCAGCGGCGTCCTGCGCGAATCATCAGCACGAGCAGAACCACGGCGAACCCTGCAAAGCAGATGAAGGACCAGTTGGCGATCGAGCCGCCCAGCAAGGTCCAGTCCACCGTTGCGCAGTCGCCCGAGCCGCGGAAGATCATGGGCACGGCGCGGCTGATGGGATAGTTTTCGATCATCCCGTAGAAGTCGCGGCCGCAGGTCGCGAATTCGGGGGGATACCATTGCAGCCAGCTCTGGCGGGCCGCGACAAAGGCGCCGAAGCCGCTCATCAGCAGCGCCAGCAGGCCAAAGCTCATCCACCAGCCTTTTCTGCCCCTGAGGCTTGCCAAGCCTGCAAATATCGCTACACCGATGAGAGCATAGCGCTGCACGATGCACATGGGACAAGGCTCGAGCCCCACCACGTGCTGCAGGTACAGGCCAAAGGCCAGCATGGCCACGCAAGCGGCGCTGATCAGCGCCAGAACGCGCCGGGGCGCGGTTTCAAACCATCGAAGCATCAATGCTCTCTTTCTGCGAAATTTTCCGGACCATATGCAAGCCGAGGATAGCGCCTCCAGTCCATGAAACGGCGCGACCCAAGCCAGAGACGCCGAGCAAGGGCCGCCCCGCAGCGAGGGCCTCGCCCCCCTTCCAGGGGGAAGGCGCAAAGCGCCTCAGGGGGTATCAAATTCCCGCAGCCTCATCCAGAAACACTTTGGCTCTGCGCGGCGTGACCACCAGGGTCTCGCCTTCGCGCAAATCCATGTCCTTGAACTGCTGCGCGGGAATCTGGGCCTCGATCAAGCTGTCGTTCCCGGCATTGTCGGAGGTTTGTGCCGACTCGGAGGGAATAAGTTCCAGGCGGGCGATGGGACCGACCACGATGGCGCGCGACAGCTGGGCCACGATGCCCGTGGGCCGGCCCTGGGCGTCGAGGTTCTGGCCCGGCGAATAGCGCTCCACCTCCAGATCGTGCGGGCGCACATAGGCAAAGGCCTGGCTGTGGTGCACGCCCTTGGCATCGGAGCTGTCTAGTTCCATGCCCTCTTCCAGGTACACGCGGCCATCGCTGGCCCGGCCCTTGAAGAGGTTGACGTCGCCGAGAAAGCCATAGACGAAAGGCGTGGCCGGGTTGTCCCAGACTTCCTGGGGCGTGCCCTGCTGCTCGATCCTGCCCTGGTTGATGACGACCACGCGGTCGGCCACTTCCAGCGCCTCTTCCTGGTCGTGGGTCACGAAGATCGAGGTCACGTGCAGCTCGTCGTGCAACTGGCGCAGCCATCTTCTCAGCTCTTTTCTCACCTTGGCATCGAGCGCGCCAAAGGGCTCGTCCAGCAGCAGCACCTTGGGCTCGACCGCCAGGGCGCGGGCCAGGGCGATACGCTGGCGCTGGCCGCCCGAGAGCTGGGACGGGTAGCGGTCCGCGATCCAGTCCAGCTGCACCAGCTTGAGCAGGCTCATCACCTTGTCACGGATGAAGGCCTCGCTGGGCCGCTCCTTGCGGGGCTTGACGCGCAGGCCGAAGGCCACGTTCTCAAACACGGTCATGTGGCGGAACAGCGCATAGTGCTGGAACACAAAGCCCACGTTGCGCTCGCGCACGTGCACGTCGGTCGTGTCCTCGCCGCTGAAATGGATGCTGCCCACATCGGCCGTTTCCAGGCCGGCGATGATGCGCAGCAGCGTGGTCTTGCCGCAGCCGGACGGCCCGAGCAGCGCGATCAGCTCGCCCGACTTGATGTCCAGGCTCACATCGCGCAGGGCCTGGAAGTCGCCGAACTGCTTGCTGACATTGCGGATTTCGATACTCATGATGAATCTCTGGTTCTGATGCAGGCAGCTCAGGCTGCCTTGGCAATGGGGGGCGTCGGACGTTCCGGCGGTGCCTCGGCCGCAGCCTTGGCCAGCTGTTCGGCGCGCCACTCGGCAATCGACTTGATGACCAGCGTCACCAGGGCCAGCAGCGCCAGCAGCGAGGCCACGGCAAAGGCGGCGGCGGCCTGGTAGTCGGCATACAGCACTTCGACGTGCAGCGGCATGGTGTTGGTCTGGCCGCGGATATGGCCCGAGACCACGGACACGGCGCCGAACTCGCCCATGGCCCGCGCATTGCACAGGATCACGCCGTAGACCAGGCCCCACTTGATATTGGGCAGCGTGACCTTCCAGAAGGTCTGCCAGCCCGAGGCGCCCAGCACGACGGCGGCCTGCTCCTCGTCGCTGCCCTGGGCCTGCATCAGCGGAATCAGCTCGCGGGCAATGAACGGGAAGGTCACGAAGATGGTGGCCAGCACGATGCCGGGCACGGCAAACACGATCTGCAGGTTGTGCGCTGCCAGCCAGTCGCCGAACCAGCCGTTGGCGCCAAACACCAGCACGTACATCAGGCCCGCCACCACGGGCGAGATCGAGAACGGCAGGTCGATCAGCGTGGTCAGAAAGGCCTTGCCCTTGAACTCGTACTTGGCGATGCACCAGGCCGCGGCAAGGCCGAAGACCAGGTTCAGCGGCACCGAGATCAGCGCCGTCAGCAGCGTGAGCTTGATGGCGGAGATGGCATCGGGCTCGGCCAGGGCCGTGACGTAGGCGTCCCAGCCCTTGGCCAGCGCTTCGCCGAACACGGAAAGCAACGGCAGGATGAGGAACAGGCCCATGAAGCCCAGGGCAATGGTGGTCAGCACCCAGCGCACCCAGCGCGGCTCGGTGGTGGTGAGCTTCTCGGGCCTGGCGCTCCTGGACGGCGCGGTGATCCTGTAGAGCGCCACGAGCACCACCAGCGCCAGAAGCACGGCGGTGATCAGGTGCGCCCAGATCGGCAGCAATGGGGGAAACAGCTGCATCACGAGGTCATGGATGGTCTGCATCAGCGGCCTCCCACGGTCTTGCGCTGCCAGGCCTGCAGCGCGTTGATCAGCAGCAGCAGCACGAAGGAGATGATCAGCATGACCACGGCCACGGCGGTGGCGCCGGCCAGGTCATGCTGGTCCAGCTTGGCCATGATGATGAGCGGAGTGATTTCGGAAACCATGGGGATGTTGCCCGCAATGAAGATGACCGAGCCGTACTCGCCCACGGCGCGTGCAAACGCCATGGCAAAGCCCGTGAGCAAGGCCGGGCCGATGTGCGGCAGGATGACCTTGTAGAAAATCTGCCAGCGCGAAGCGCCCAGGCTGGTGGCCGCCTCCTCCAGCTCCTGCTCGAAGTCTTCCAGCACCGGCTGCACCGTGCGCACCACGAAAGGCAGGCCGATGAAGATCAGCGCGATGGCGATGCCCTTGGCGTTGTAGGCCATCTGAATGCCCAGCGACTCGAAGTACTGGCCCACCCAGCCATTGCCCGCGTACAGCGCCGACAGCGAGATGCCGGCCACGGCCGTGGGCAGGGCGAACGGCAGGTCCACCAGCGCGTCCACCATTTTCTTGCCGGGGAACTGGTAGCGCACCAGCACCCAGGCGATCAGCATGCCGAACACCACGTTCACGCAGGCGGCGATGAAGGACATGGAAAACGACAGCTTGTAGGACGCCACGACCGGCGGCGCGGTCACGGCGTTCCAGAACTGGCCCCAGGTCAGGGAGAAGCTGGCCGAGATCAGCGCCACCAGCGGGATGAGTACGATGATGCTCAGATAGAAGATCGTGTAGCCCAGCGTCAGCCCGAAACCGGGCAGGACGCGCTTGGCGCTGCGCGCCTTGCGTGGGGCTGGAACAGCAGATGACATATTCAAAAGCGACTCAGAGAGATTTCTGCAGATAGCCGGTACAGCTCATGAAACGGGCACGCGCCAGAAACTGGCGCGATGCAAGTCAGGGACGCCAAGCAAGAGCCGCCTCGCAGCGAGGGCGTCGTCCCCCTCCCGAAGAGAGAGGGGGAAGCCGCGTCAGCGGCTCAGGGGGTGCTAGGGCCTGTCATCAATCAATCTCCCCTTTGGACTTGAAGGCCAAAGGCCCGAACCCAGGTGAAGTGGTATGACCAGAAGATATGCCATTGGCGATGGCCCATGGG
>NZ_BMEU01000006.1 GCF_014637085.1 Comamonas phosphati
CCTCCGGCACAAGCTGAGGCAAACTACTACCGGCATCTCGCCAGTCAGGTCTCCACGGTGGTGGCCTGACTTAAACCAAACAGCCTCCACGAAACCCGGGGCGGTTCACGCAAGGTTCTCAGTGGCCTCGCGTCATTGTTCCTCTCACGGGTCACCGACTGTTGGACAGAACACTCGTCTACACGGCAGTCACGCGGGCTCAGAAACAGGTGCTTCTGGTCGGGGACGAAGCTGCAGCCAGGGTCGCAGTTGAGGGCGCACCTCGCGCACAAGCACGCCAAGTTTGTCTGGATTCGCTTTTGGCTGAGGCTTTGGCATAGGACGATAGGGCTATGGGTCATGAGCGTCCTGCGGAACTCCTTGCCACGCGGTACAATGTGTCCTTGCACCAAGCATCTTATGGGGGTGAATTGGTTTCGACGTGGGTTCGGACGCGTTTCAGGGCATGCCGAGGTTCTGTCACCTCGTAAAACAGCAGAAAAAAACTAACTGCAAACGACGAACGTTTCGCACTCGCCGCTTAAACACCGGTGAGCCTCACAACAGCAGGCCGATGGGCTGGGCAAGGGGGTCGAAAGACTTCCAGGCTGTGAGGGAATTTACATCGGCTGGTCATGCGTCGGGCACCTTGACGTATGACGAGATCTAAGGATGCTGGCTTCTTGGGTAGCGTGCCACTGCGCGATCTAAGAGGCGAGACTCAAATCAGACGGCTAAGCATGTAGAACTGGGCGAAGAAGGCTTGCGGACGCGGGTTCAAGTCCCGCCACCTCCACCACTATTCAAAAAACCAACCGTTCTCGGTTGGTTTTTTTTCGCCCATTTCCCCCAGTGTTGGCGCGGGTTCGGGCCTTACTGCGACGGACGCCGCCGCCCCGGATGACCCCGTTTCGGGCAGTTTTCCGTTCTCTGTTCCAGCCCATTCTCTGTTTCCGCGAAGGACGACTCCGCACCCGAACCAGCAACGACGCGGGTTTCCGGCTCATTGTTCGTCTTGGAAACCGCCTTCACGCGGGCGACCCGACACCGGAGCAGGCTACAAGCTCACGATGGGTCGAACTTCTCAAGTGGTCGGCATCCCTGTCTGTTAGACGAGTGCTTTGCGTGATGCTGGCCCTCAGGCAATCTGCCAGCGGTTTGTCGTACTTCTCGACTTGCTTGATCGCACGGTCGACGGCATTGCGGAACGCGGCGCGGACATTTTTTAATTGGCAACATTGCGTAGCTTGCTTCCCTTACCTTGGACCCCTGCGATTCAACAACACCGGCTGGGGATGAACTGTCGGGCATCAGGATTCATCCCCCAGCGTTTCCTCCAACTGCCCTATGGCATCTTCCACCGCTGGACGAATGTCCTTTTCCAGCACCAGCGCCCTGATGTCTTTTTCAAAGCGTTCAAACAGTGCTGATAGCAAAGCGCAGTCCTCGTCTTCACGTAGCAGCTCCATGTAGCGTTCCAGCAGCGCATGGCTGATGTCGGCTATGTTGCTGGCACCACCTGCAAGCATTTGATCCACATACTCGGACAGGAAGTCGCTGTGCTCACCTGCATCAGAGAGTGCTTTGCCCGCAAGACCGTCCAGGCTGATTTCCATCGGTATGACATCGCCACGATCAGGCCCGATGAAATCGAGATTGCGCCGCGATGCGGACTGATTGACACGTTCCAGCACAGCGGAGGTAATTTCGTCGCGGTTGATGCCCTCGATGCTGTCGGGATCATCCGCAGCGCCTAGGTCGTTTCGGGTATAGATACTTAAAAACAACAAGGTGTGCTGAGGCAGTACATCTACGGCGTCTGCAATCACAGCGTTCAACGTTTCTTCAAAATTTCTGCTGGTAGAGCCAAAGCCAATGTCATCGTCGTCATACGGACCTTCCTGCAACTGCCAGCAGTATTCGTCCCATAGATGGCGGGCGGCAACATCACCGAACATATCGATGGCATCCATATCCCGCAGCGCGGAGATGGTCGCTTGCACCAATTTGTCCAGTTCGGGGGCCGCCGCTGCGTGAGCCGCCTGGACGAATCGGTCATAGTCGTCTGTAGAGACTTTGATGGTTTCATGGTTCATGTGACAGACCTCCTAGTTTGCAGAATTTATCGAGTCCCGAATCAGCAACGACGCGGGTTTCCGGATCCTTGTTCGTCTTGGAATCCGTCTTCACGCAGGCGACCCGACCGCGCGACTGAGCTAGACGTTCACGATGGGCCGAACGTCCCAAGTGATCGGTGACTCGGGTCGATAGCCCACAACGTCGCCGCGCTTGATGCTGGTGTTCAGGTGTTCTGCCAGCGGCTTGTCGTACTTCTCGATCTGCTTGATGGCGCGGTCGACAGCGTTGCGGAAGGCATCCCGGACGTTCTTCCGCTTGTCCCCGGCCTTGCGTTGCCGCCCGCCGAGGCCTTTGCCGCCCTCCATCGCCTTGGTCAGGAAGGCCATTTCCTCCTCGATCTCCTCAATGCGGGCGTGGTCACCGGCTTCGCGCGCCTCCTCAATCTCGCCCAGCAGCTCGCGGGCGCGCTGCTGCCATTCACGGAGGGCTTGCCTGTCTGCGACGTCACCCGCATCGCCCAGAGGGATGCCTTGGGTCACTTGGAAGCCTTCCACAATATCTTCCGGTGCCACCCCGGTGTTGGCGGGGAGATCAATGGCGTTGGCCGCGCTTCCAACGGCGATCTCATAGACGGATGTCTCGCGATCCGGGAACGCCAGCAACAAGTTGATGTATTCAGCCCCCTTGTCCACGCCCTGGATGAGGATGGTGTGTCGCCCCCGACCTTGAAACCGTGCCTCCCAGACACCACCGCGCTTTCGGAAGATGTTGTCCGGCAGCTTTTCGGCCGACACCACGACGGGCATCGAGACCACCGAGCCGGACTCATAGGCCGTCCGAAGCAGGCAGTCGCCGGGCAGCGTGCGCTCACGAATCCCCTTGCTGTGGCGACTGAGCAGCTCATCCAATGCCCCCATCACCTCGTTGGCGTGTCTCTTGTAGAGGTCGAATACGCGCTGGGCAGCCTGACCGGCGCTGTTGTAGTTCAGGTACTTGAACACCCGAGCAACGTCGGGGTAGCTGCTCACGAACTGCGCCACGTCCGTGAGGCCTTTCACCTGATTGGCTCGCTCCAGATAGGCCGCCGCCATAATCTTGTCCTCGCCCTTGTCACGGCTCTGGGTGAACACGTCGAACTTGTAGTGCTCCACCGGATCGTGTTGATCGGCGTTGGCCGCGAGGACGGCAAAGCGCCTGTCGATGCACTGCGAGCAGCCGCCGCAATGGGTGTGCTGGTTCGACATCTCCCAGGTGTGCGTGCAGGTCATCGAATGCTTGATCAGGTCTTGGCAGCCCGAGTCTGTGATGACCTTGACGACGTCGGCCTTGGTTTTCCATATGTACGGATTCTCGATGGTGAAGGGCTCGCCAGCCACCAGCGTGATGATTTCCTGGAAGCCCTTCATCACCTTTGGGTGCGTCGTCCGCGTGGCGCGTCCGCCGACCACTTGGGCGCAAACCGGCAGGTTCAGACTGATGACGCCGTTTTCGTAGAAACGCACGCTGTTGAGACGTAGCATCTTGGCAATCGTTGCGCCAATCGACATATAGAGGAAAGACCGGCTGCGCTGTGTGTACTCATGGTTCAGCTCCTTGGTTTTGTGGACCCGCACGGTGATCCGGTGGGGAACGTTGTCAGTGGCCTTCTCGGCCAACATATCTTCAAGGGCTTTGTGGCGCTTGTTGAGTTTGGAGGTCGATTTGTGGGTCACCAAGACCACGCGCCGCTTCTGGTTCACCACCTCGTCGATGGCTCCGGCCAGTGAATCCAAGCCGCCGGAAAACATCACCACCTGCTCCGGCATTCCGTACATCTGCTGGGCGTCGTTGAACTCGAGGTACTCTTGAAACTGGTGATCCTGTTCCAACTGGACGAAGTCGAACTGGTATTGATCGTCGGACAAGAATCCAAGGGTCGAGCACAATGTGTCCTGAACTTCCTGGCTGTTCCAGAAGTCCGGGTTGCGCACGGGCACGACGAAGTGCAAATCTCGCCGCCAGCCGTCGCCGAAGGAATCGACATCATCCGCGCCACGCTTGATGACCTGATCGGCGCTGTATACGTAGGTGGCAATCTCCAACAGATCATGAAATTTCGGATGCACGCTCCGGAACATCTTGCTGTGGACGTCCTCGATACGCAGGGTGATGTTGCCGTGTCCAGCCTTGCCCGAGAGACGGAGCCGCAGATCGCGTGACGGGTCGTTGCTGATGCCTTTGGCGGACGCGTTGCCGCAGAGGACGTATCGCTTATCTTGCATCGCTGCGCGCTCCCGCCTTCAGTTCATCCTTCATCTTCTTCAGCGCATAGCCTGCGAATCCGTCGGATGATTCTCTGGAAATGTCGCCGCCTTCCTGAAAGCGGTGCTTGGAAAACCACTCGCTCGAAAACTGTTCGACGATGAGCGACGCCTCCCGGGTGTGAGTTTCCAGCGCCGCATTGAACTGGGCAGTCTGATTCATCGTTGCAAACCGCATCCCGTCGCCGAGCTGGGTATTGACGACCTTGGTCAGGAAATACTGCAGGCCCTCGTTGGCCAGCCGCGCAAAGAATCGGCGCGAAAACTCGCCAAACTCCCTGGGCTTGTCCAAGTCCGCAAGGGCAGCGCGCATCGTGTCCGGGTCAGAAGAAAACAACGAATGGAGCTTTGGCGCCAGAACGTCATTGACGGCCCCGACGATGGCCCGGTTGGCGAGGCCGCCGAGATCGGATCGCTCGCCGTTGCCGTCCACGCGGCGATCCAGCGCTTCGGTGATCGCCGTGGTGACATCGATGAGGGAGGGTTCTGCGGGGAGATGGATACCCGCTGCCGCGAGGTGTTGACGAATATCCGGCTTTTTGGCGGCAATGGCCATCTGGGTCATCAACCAGACGGCTTCGGTATAGCCCACATCGTTCATGACGAAGGAGAATGCTTTCTCCGCTGCCGTAATGGTCGCATTGGCGATCTGGGACACGTCGGCACCGGCTGCAATCAGCTCAATGACTTCCTTCCACGCCCTTGTTCTTGGTAATAGCCCAAGCCGAACATGCCCCATTCAGGATTCCCCTCGTTGAAGTCAGAGCATCGCCATCACTCGTTTCGCTTCACGACGACGATGCTTCGTGCCTTTTTTTCTTCTTTTCTCAAGTACCCCTTGCGTACCAGTTGCGCGATTTGTTCATGAGCGCTGGCGTGGCTGATACCCAGCGCCCCGGCCAGCTCCTTGACGGTGGGCGGCAGGCCCGTGCTGTCCAGGATTTGGCAGATCGCTTTCAACGTTCTCGCCTGCGGCTCCGTAATGCCTTCGGTTTTTTGCTTGCTCATGGCATTGCTCCTCACCGATCTGTGCAATATATGACCTGATGAATATCAGGTCAATGAGGCGACCCAAGACAAACCGCTCTCGGCCGACCACCGTCGGGAAGTGTGTCGTCAATCCCACGGCGCGGTTGGCTCGGGATCACACCACAGCCCGGCACGGCGCGCACGCGCCTCCTGCTCGGAAAATTCGTAGGCTCCGGCATCTTCGGCAGACTGTTCGCGGGCGTACTGCCGGTACCACCACGCCATCCCGGTCGTGAGCTGGGCCTGCCCCGCGTCCAGGGTCTTGGGGCATGCGCGAGCCCTGCAGGATGGGTCAGCGACCATTACCTTGCCGATGAGTCGTCCGTAACGGTCACTTTTGCTGGTCACCACTTCGACGTCCTTGTCGAATACCAGATCAGGCATCGACTCCTTGGAGCGTTGGCCGAAGGCCTGCTTCTTCTCCGGCGCATCGATGCCAGTCACCCGGATCTTGTGCTGGTTCTTGTCGGCATCAAGCACAGTGACCGTGTCGCCCGGTCACCCCGACCACTCTGCCCATGATGGTCTCTGCGCTGGCACTCTATGACGCCAGGGCGGTCAGCGTCGCTCAAAAAAATCTGCTGGAAATCTCGCTGTCCCTATCTGATGCACGCTGAAACGGGATACCCCGACCGCCCTGTGTGCATATTCTTCCTGACGGTCTGACAACTTTACTGGCTACCGAAATGACCGTCGAACAATCATTCCCTGAATTGATGTCCCCGAGACAGCGGGCGCGCGAAGCCGCAGAAATCATCGCGGCCGCCATCGCGCGCTTGCATTCCACACGTCCACAAGACAGCGATATTCCACTTGGCTTCTCGGCACCCGAGCGCGTTCATACAAACCCCTCTACAGAAGGAGTTTTCAAATGAACGCACCAATAAATTCCCCGTCTCTTGCGGCGCAAATTGCCAACCTGCCCAAATTGGCCATGAAGGACTTGTGGGTGGTTTGGGACAAGTATTTCCCGCAGCGTCCACCCCACCATAACCGGGCCTATGTCGAAGGCCGTGTCGCCTACAAGATTCAGGAGGAGGCACTGGGCACCACGCTGCTCGTGCAGACGCAAATGGCACGGATCGGCGAAGCCCAATCCAACATCAAGACGCAGCGCGGCGTCGAAGTCCAGGTGATTCCCGGCACGGTGCTGGTGCGGGAATTCGACAACCGCGAACACCGCGTCACAGCACAGGCGGACGGCTTCTTTGAATACGAAGGCCGCCGCTTCAAGAGCTTGTCCGGAGTCGCACGCCACATCACCGGCACCCAGTGGTCAGGGCCGCTGTTTTTCGGAATCACCAAGAACAAACCGAAGCGAGGTGCCAAATGAATACCGTCGTGACCAAGAAACGCTGCGCCGTCTACACCCGCGTCTCCACGGACGAGCGCCTCGACCAGTCCTTCAACTCCCTCGACGCCCAGCGCGAGGCGGGCCAAGCCTACATCGTGAGCCAGCGTGCCGAGGGCTGGTTGCCGGTGGGCGACGACTACGACGACGGCGGTTACTCGGGCGGCAACATGGAACGTCCGGCCTTGAAACGCCTGATGGCCGACATCATTGCCGACCAGATCGACATCGTGGTCGTCTACAAGATCGACCGTCTGACACGCAGCCTGACCGACTTCGCCAAGCTGGTGGACGTCTTCGAGCGCCACAAGGTGTCGTTCGTGTCGGTCACGCAGCAGTTCAATACCACCACGTCGATGGGCAGGCTGATGCTCAATATCTTGCTGTCTTTCGCGCAGTTCGAGCGCGAGGTCACGGGCGAGCGCATCCGGGACAAGATCGCGGCCAGCAAGCGCAAGGGTCTGTGGATGGGCGGCTACACGCCGCTGGGCTATGAGGTCAAAGACCGCAAGCTGATCATCGAGGAGAAGGATGCCGAGACCATCCGGCGAATCTTCACGCGCTTTACCGAAACGCGCTGCATCACGGACATCATCCGAGAGATGGCCTTGGAGGGAATCACCACCAAGCCCAACCGCCTGAAGGACGGCAGCGTGCGAAACGGCACGCCGATGGACAAGAAGTACATATCCAAGGTGCTGCGCAATCCGATCTACGTTGGTGAGATCCGCCACAAGGGGACGGTGTTTGCTGGGCAGCACGAGCCGATCATCACCCGACAGTTGTGGGATCGGGTGCAGGACATCCTGTCCGAGGACGCGCACCAGCGCATGGGCAAGACCCAGACCCGGCACAAGACTGACGCGTTGTTGCGTGGCCTGATGTACGGTCCTGATGGCGGCAAGTACCACATCACCTACAGCAAGAAGCCCTCCGGCAAGAAGTACCGCTACTACATCCCCAAGGCGGACAGCCGCTACGGCTACCGCAGCAGCGCCACCGGGATGATCCCGGCCGACCAGATCGAGGAGGTGGTGGTGAACCTGCTGGTGGGGGCGCTCCAGTCGCCCGAAAGCATCCAAGGGGTCTGGAACACGGTGCGCGACAAATATCCGGAGATCGACGAGCCGACCACCGTGCTGGCAATGCGCCGCCTCGGGGAGGTCTGGAAGCAACTGTTCCCCGCCGAGCAGGTGCGGCTGGTCAACCTGCTGATCGAGCGCGTCCAGCTCCTCTCCGACGGCGTCGATATCGTCTGGCGCGAGTCGGGATGGCGCGAACTGGCCGGTGAACTGCGGGCGGACAGCATTGGCGGCGAGATGTTGGAAATGGAGGTGACGCCATGAACCGCTCGTCCAAGAGGCTGATCGGCGATGGCAAACCCCACGAGCGCCGCCATCCGCTGGAAGGCGGCGGTGTGCGGATCACGACCTTTGTGCCTTTCCATTTCAAGAAGCGCGGCATCAAGAAGGTGATCGTCGCCCCGGAGGCCCGCAGTGTCCTGCGTGACTCCGGCCGCGACTTCGGCACCGCCCATGTCAATGACGGCGCGTTGCACGTCAAGTATGAGCTCCCCAAGAAGGTGACCTGGAGCCAGCCCATCCTCAAGGAGATGGCAGAGCGCATCGTGGCCTCGGGCGACAAGGTCGAGGACTACATCGACATCAAGTTGTCGGTCTCCGAGTCCCGGTACATCAACTGGCCCCCCGCATTGCAGCAGCAGTTCGCCGCCGCCCGCACGGTCGAGGAAGGCAAGCCGACCATCACCCTGACGCTCGATGGGGGTGCAGCATGAAACGGCTCCCCATCGTGTCCGCCATTGAGCGGATGGCTGAGCGCAAGGGCGTGAAGCTGCTGATGCTTGGCAAGTCCGGCATCGGAAAGACGTCCCGGCTCAAAGACCTTGATCCCGCAACCACGCTGTTTCTTGACTACGAGTCTGGCGATTTAGCTGTCGCTACTTGGCAGGGCGACACCATCCGCTTGAAGTCGTGGACGGAAAGCCGCGATCTGTTCGTGTTCCTCGCGGGCCCGGACAAGTCGTTGCCGCCAGAGAGCGCGTTTTCGCAGGCGCACTACGACCACGTCATCGAAAAGTTTGGGGACGCTGGGCAGCTTGATCGCTACCAGACCTTCTTTCTGGACTCGATCACACAGTTGGCGCGGCAGTGCTTTGTGTGGTGCAAGACGCAGCCCGGCGCGGTCAGCGACCGTTCCGGCAAACCCGATCTGCGCGCGGCCTACGGGCTGCTCGGCCAGGAAATGATCGGTGCGCTGACCCATCTGCAGCATGCCCGGGGCAAAAACGTGGTGTTCGTCGCCATCCTCGACGAGCGGCTCGACGACTTCAACCGAAAGGTGTTCGTGCCACAGATCGAAGGCAGCAAGACCAGCCTCGAGCTGCCCGGCATCGTCGACGAGGTCGTGACGCTGGCCGAAATCAAGGCCGACGACGGCAGCGCCTACCGCGCGTTCGTCACGCACACCGTCAATCCCTACGGCTTCCCGGCCAAAGACCGCAGCGGTCGCCTCGACCTGCTGGAGCCGCCGCATCTCGGCGCGCTGATCGCCAAGTGCGCGGGCGCATCCATCACGCCCGCCAGTGCCGCCACCACGACCCCCACCGAATCCCAGGAGTAATCGCCATGTCTTCCAACTATTTTGATTTTCAGGATGCCGACCCCCAACAGTCTGGCTTCGATTTGATCCCGAAGGGCGTCATTGCGCCAATGCGCATGACCGTGAAACCGGGCGGCTATGACGACCAGAGCCAGGGCTGGACGGGCGGCTACGCCACCCAGTCTTTCGACACTGGGGCCGTGTACCTCGCTGCGGAGTTTGTCGTCACTGGCGGTGACTACGCGAAGCGCAAGCTGTGGTCGAACATCGGGCTGTACTCCCCCAAGGGTCCGACCTGGGGCCAGATGGGGCGCAGCTTCATCCGCGCTGCGCTCAACAGCGCCCGCAACGTCCACCCGCAGGACAACAGTCCGCAGGCCGCCGCTGCGCGCCGCATCCAAGGCTTTCACGAACTGGATGGCTTGGAATTCCTCGCCCGCGTCGACATCGAGAAGGACGGCAAGGGCCAGGATCGCAACGTGGTCAAAGTGGCGGTCGAACCAGATCACCCCGACTACGCCAAGTTGATGGGCGTGCCGTCCAAGGCTTCGGGCGGCGGCACTTCCGGAGCTCCGGCGCAGGCAGCGCCCGCGTATCAGGCACCGGCTCCGCAACGCGCACCCGTGACGGGCAAACCGTCGTGGGCGCAGTGAGGGAGGTCGCCATGAACGCATCCATGCTCACTGCCAGCCACTACGGCGTCGTGCATTTCGGCGATCTCGACTGCGAGGCTGTCGTGCTCACCACCGGAGAGCGCGGCTACGTCCGCAAGGAATTGGCCAAGCTCCTCGGTTTTCACGAATCGCACAAGGGTGGCCGTTTTGCCCGTTTTCTGGCCGAAATCGCGCCTAACTCATTGTCGCTGCTGGAGAAATCTTCCGGGCCGATTTTGCTGCCATCGGGACGTCAGACCCAGTTCTTCCCCGCAGGCATCATCGCCGACGTGGCCACATCCGTGGTGGACGCGGCCATCGCGGGCACGCTGCACCGCGCTCGCCAGGGCATCGTCGGTAACTGCCTGACGATCATGCGCGCTCTTGCCACCACCGGCGAGGTCGCGCTGATTGATGAGGCCACCGGCTACCAGCACCACCGCGCACCGGATGCGCTGCAGGAGCTGATCTCCAAGTTGCTGCGCCAGTCCTGCGCGTCGTGGGAGCGGCGTTTCCATCCGGACTACTACCGCGCGCTGTACCGCCTCTTCAACTGGCGATACCAGGGGCACGAGCAGAACCCACCGCACGTCATCGGCCAGATCACCTTGCGCTGGGTTTACGGCCCGGTGCTGCCGGAGGATCTGTTGGGCGAGATCCGCAACCGCAAGGGCATCTCGCAGAAACACCACCAGTGGTTGTCCGATCAGGGGCTGGCGCATTTGGAATCGCAGATTCACGCGGTCACGGCGATTGCGCGCAGCTCGATGAGCTACCCCGACTTCAAGCGCCGCTGCGAGGCCGCGTTCGCTGGCGCTGCCCTGCAGTTGGGCCTGCTGCTCGATGAACTCGAGGAGGAGGCGTGAAATGCTGGGTCTGCAAACGACAAGCACGCGGCTACGGCCACACGGACGGTCGATTCAAGACCGCCGATCCACGCCGCTACGTACTCGACTGGGTGTTCTGCTCGCGCCGCTGTCAGGACGCGTTTCACGGGCTGTACGGCAACTGGCAGCGCGCCAAGGAAGGTCGCATCGACAAGACGGAGGTCGCCATGATCGATCCGTCTGATGTCGAACTGGCCGCGATGCGCCAGTGCCTCAAGGCCTTCGGCGAGGCAGCGGGCGAGATCGGCTTTACGAAGCCGCTGGGTGACTACTCCGAGACCGAAGCCCTGCGAGTGATCGATGCCATCGTCACCTGCTGGTCGGACGCGATGGTCGCGCACCACGAGGCTACCAAGTTCCCGCCCGTGCGGGGCTTGCCACCGACGCCCGATCCACTGGCACCCGACGCCGCCAATCCGTTCGCCGATCTGGAGGACGACCTGCCTTGGGACGAGCCGAGGGGGAAGAAGCCATGATCGACTTCAACTCCTCATCGAGCCTCTCCGGCCAGGTCACGGCGCTGGTCGACGCCGGGATGCAGCAGGCCCGCGCCCGCCAGTCCGAGCGCCAGTATCTCGGGGCCTCGCGCCTCGGGGTGGCCTGCGAGCGCGCGCTGCAGTTCGAGTACGCCAAGGCTCCCATCGATCACGGGCGGGACATCCCGGGCCGGATGCTGCGCATCTTCGAGCGTGGCCACGTCATGGAGGACTGCATGGTCGCGTGGCTGCGGGACGCGGGTTTCGACCTGCGCACCCGCAAGGCCCTTCCTGGTGGTGGTAGCGAGCAGTTCGGCTTCTCGGTCGCGGATGGGCGCCTGCAGGGCCACGTCGACGGCGTCATCGTTGGCGGCCCCGAGGGCTTCGCCTATCCCGCGCTCTGGGAATGCAAGTGTCTGGGCAACAAGTCCTGGAGCGATCTGGAGAAAAAGGGACTGGCCATCTCCAAGCCCATCTACGCCGCACAAGTGGCGATTTACCAAGCCTATCTCGAACTGCACGAGAACCCGGCGATCTTCACGGCGCTTAACGCCGACACGATGGAGATCTACACCGAGTTCGTGCCCTTTGACGCGGCGCTGGCCCAGCGCATGTCGGATCGGGCGGTGAAGGTCATCACGGCGACCGAGGCAGGCGAACTGCTGCCGCGCGCCTTCCATGACCCGACCCACTTCGAATGCCGGATGTGCGGGTGGCAAGACCGCTGCTGGAGGGGGCAATGAACCATACCCGCTCACAAGCACCAGCGGCGGAACCGATGGTGGGGGCACGTCACGCCGCCCGTCTGCTCAATCTTCCGCCGTACTACTTCACCAAGCCTCGGTGCCGCGTCTCGAAGCGCATTCCTCACTACCGGGTTGGCCAGATGGTTCGCTTCCGGATGTCGGAGCTCAGTGCATGGGCAGTCACGCAAGGAGGCGCACATGAGTGACTACCGTGTTCGCATCTCCGTGCGCAATGCCCGTCTGCTGCGTGCCATCGAGCGGGCGGGCCACAGGCCGGGCGCACCGTTCGCTGCCGCCGTCGGCATTAGCTACTACGGGGCGTTGTTGCCATACATCAACCTCACTCGGTCGCCGCTCACGCCGGATGGTTTGCTGCGGGAATGCGCGTGGAACCTGTGCGACTTCCTGAACGCATCCCCCTCCGATCTGTGGTCGGATGCCCAGCTCCCACCGCTGGAAACGAACCATTCCAGCATCGATCTGGATGCAGACAGCGTGCAAGCCCTGGCCTGTGGAACGGCGTCTGCCGACCCGCTGCGGCTGGCCAGCCACGCGCAGGCAGGCCGCATCATTCAGGATGCCCTCGATTCGCTGACGCCGCGTGAGGCGGACGTGATCCGCGAGCGCTTCTTTGTCGGATCGTCGCTCGACGAGATCGCCGAGAAGATGGAGGTCACGCGCGAGCGCGTCCGCCAGATCGAGGGGAAGGCGCTGCGCAAGTTGCGCCACGAATCTCGCATCCCGCACGAGCTTGCCGGTATCGCCGATGTGATCGGAGGTGCCGCCGATGCTTGACTTCAACGACACCCAAAAACCAATCGAGCCCCGGCGCATCCTTGATGACAGCGAACGCGAGGAACTGCGTGTCGGACTGATCGCGGGCATTTCCTCGGTGCTGGTCACGCTGTTTCCAGCAGGCAAGAAACGCCGTGGCAAGTTCCTGATCGGCGACGTGCTGGGCAGCCCCGGCGACAGCCTCGAGGTGGTGCTGGACGGCGAGAAGGCAGGGCTGTGGACGGATCGCGCGACGGGCGATGGCGGCGACATTTTTTCGCTGATCGCCGGACATTTAGCGCTCAACATCCACACCGACTTCAATCGTGTGCTGGATGCGGCGGCTGATCTGCTCGGTCGCGCCCGCGAGATGCCAGTACGCCGATCTGGCAAGAAAGACGCGCCGGTCGACGAACTCGGCCCCGCCACCGCCAAGTGGGACTACCTCGATGCGGCGGGTCATCTCATCGCCGTCGTCTACCGCTACGACCCGCCCGGGCAGAAGAAGCAGTTCCGGCCCTGGGATGCCAAGCGGCGCAAGATGGCACCGCCCGACCCGCGCCCGCTCTACAACCAGCCTGGGATGAGCAGCGCCGCGCAGGTGGTGCTGGTCGAGGGCGAGAAATGCGCGCAGGCCTTGATCGACGCGGGCATCGTGGCCACCACGGCGATGCACGGCGCGAACGCTCCGGTCGACAAGACCGACTGGTCGCCGCTGGCCGTAAAGGCCGTACTGATCTGGCCCGACCGCGACAAGCCGGGCTGGGAATACGCAACACAAGCCGCGCAGGCCGTTCTGGCGGCAGGAGCGAAGTCCTGCCACATTCTGTACCCGCCCGAAGATGCGCCGGAAGGTTGGGATGGGGCAGATGCCATCGCTGAAGGCTTTGACGTTGCTACTTTCCTCAGCCACGGCCCGCGCTTGCAGATGCACGACGTGGCCGATGACGTCGATCCGGTGGTCAGTAGCGACGAATCCGTCTGGGGTACGGAGGACGCACTGGCGCTGTCCTTCACGCGCCGCTACCACCGCGACTGGCGTTACGTGGCGGCATGGGGTCGCTGGCTCGTGTGGGATGGGCAACGCTGGCGCACCGAGGACACGCTGGCGGCCACGGACTTGATCCGCAGCGTCTGCCGCCAGACGGCTGTGCGCGCCGACAACCCCAAGGTCGCCGCCAAGCTGGCCAGCTCGGGCACGGTCAGTGGCGTCGAACGGCTGGCGCGTGCCGACCGCAGGCACGCAGCAACCACCGATGAATGGGATGCCGATCCGTGGCTGCTCAACACCCCAGGGGGTGTGGTTGATCTCAAGACCGGACGCAAGCGGGCAAATGAGCGCTCTGACCGGATGACCAAGATCACCACGGCCACACCGGACGGCGAATGTCCGCAGTGGACGGCGTTTCTGTCGGATGTGACGGGGAGCGATGTCGACCTGCAGGCCTACCTGCAGCGCATGGTTGGCTATTGCCTCACGGGTGCGACGAGTGCGCATGCGCTGTTTTTCCTGTATGGCACAGGTGCCAACGGCAAAAGTGTTTTTGCCAACGTCATCAGCACCATTCTCGGCGACTACGCCGCAACGGCGTCGATGGACACCTTCGTCGAAACCCGTGGAGACCGGCACCCGACTGATCTGGCAGGGCTGCGCGGCGCGCGCTTCGTGACAGCCATCGAAACCGAGCAGGGGCGGCGCTTGAACGAGTCCAAAGTCAAAGCCATCACGGGCGGCGACAAGATCTCCGCGCGCTTCATGCACAAGGACTTCTTCGAATATACGCCGCAATTCAAGCCGGTGATCGTCGGCAACCACAAGCCCGCTATTCGCAACATCGACGAAGCAATGCGGCGACGGCTGCACATGATTCCGTTCACGGTGACGATCCCGCCGGATCGGCGCGATCCTTGTTTGACGGAAAAGCTGCTGGCCGAACGTGACGGCATCCTCGCATGGGCCGTGGCTGGATGCCTCGCGTGGCAACGCCAGGGATTGAAGCCGCCCGCCAGCGTGGTGTCGGCGACCGAGGAGTATTTCGAGGCCGAGGATGCGCTGGGCCGCTGGATTGACGAGCGCTGTGTGCGGGAGGTCAACGCCAAGTCACTGACCGCCGAACTGTTCACCGACTGGAAACAGTGGGCGGAGGCATCGGGCGAGTTCATCGGTTCGCAGCGCCGTTTTTCCGATTTGCTGATCACCCGTGGAATCGATAAATGGCGCAACAGCGCAGGTGTGCGGGGCTTTCAGGGCATTGGCCTGAAGTACCAGTCAGCACCGTCTTACACCCCCTACGCGGACAACTGAGCCACCCATGAAAACCACACGGTCTGACGCAACTGACATGGCTGAACGTAACTTCTCTATACGCGTGCGCGTGCGTGCGCCTCACGGAGAAGTTATGTCTGACTGCGTCCGATGCGTCAGGCCAGTCAAGACAAGGACTGACACCATGAGCACCACCATCCTTGCCCTCGATCTGGGCACCACCACCGGCTGGGCACTGCGCGGCAGTGACGGCCACATCACAAGCGGTTCCGAGAGCTTCCGTCCGCAGCGATTCGAAGGCGGCGGGATGCGTTTCCTGCGATTCAAACGCTGGCTCACGGAAATCAAGCAATCCTGCGATGGCATCGACTGCCTGCATTTCGAGGAAGTGCGCCGCCACGTTTCCACGGATGCGGCCCACGCCTATGGCGGGTTCCTCGCCACGCTCACGGCGTGGTGCGAGCACCACCAGATCCCGTACCAGGGCGTGCCCGTGGGCACGATCAAGAAGCACGCCACCGGCAAAGGCAATGCCAGCAAGGATGAGATGGTGGCGTCCGCCCGTGCCAGTGGTCATGCCCCGGCCGACGACAACGAAGCCGACGCGCTGGCCCTGCTGTCCTGGGCTGTCTACCACCACGACGTTGGACAGGAGGTGTGATGTGTGCAACCCTTGGACGATTGAGGACGTGGCAGCACGCTTCGAGGAAGCCGCCAGCACTGGACGACGCCTACCACCCGTGCGTGTGCACGGCTACTTCAACACCTGGCCCATCATCGTGCGCAAGGAGTGGGAGAGGTTCGCGGCGGACGAGCACGTCTACCGACCGTTCCCTCCCACGCCCGAAGCTATCGACCGGATGCTGGAGACGATGAAGTGGGTGCAGTGGCTGGAGGTCGAGCAACGACATCTGGTGTGGATGCGCGCCAAACGCTACGGCTGGCGGGACATCACGATCCGCTTTGCCTGCGACCGGACGACGGCGTGGCGGCGGTGGCAGAAGGCCTTGCAGACGGTGGCTGACCAGCTCAACGGGAGCGTTGTCGCTGGATAGTCTTTGAACGTGAATGGGCGTCGATAGGCTGTCATGCGCTGCCATCGGCCACCAACAGCGGCTTTTGCCCCTGCAACAAAGCAGGCCGATCAGGGGTAGTATTTCGGCTATCTTCTGGACAGCGGTGACGGTTGAGGGGATGGGCCCAGGCAAAAGGGGTCCTTCCTGCCCAAATCGCAATGCGGGGGGCGCGAGCGCGGCGCTTTTTTAGCGTCAGGGCGCGAACAAGGTTACCAGTCGGTCAGGTTACCGGCTCCGGTTACCACCCCCAGGCGCAGTTACCACCCCACCAGAATCTTCATTCAACTAACCCGCCCGGCGGCAACGCTCGGCGGGTTTTGCTTTTGGGGTTCCCACCTTGAACACGCTCAACGTTGAGTACCGCAAAATCGAGGCGCTGATTCCCTACGCCCGCAATCCGCGCACGCACTCCGAAGCGCAGATCGCCAAGATCGCGGCTAGCATCGTCGAGTACGGCTGGACGAACCCGATTCTGGTCGATGGCGCGAGCGGCATCATCGCTGGTCACGGTCGCCTATTCGCTGCGCGCAAGCTGGGGCTGGCTCAGGTGCCGGTGATCGAACTGGCGCACCTAACCCCGGCGCAAAAGCGCGCGCTGGTGGTCGCCGATAACCGATTGGCGCTCGACGCGGGTTGGGATGAGGAAATGCTGGCGCTTGAACTGGCCGAGCTTTCCGAGGCTGGGTACGAACTGGCGCTGACCGGATTCGAGAATTTCGAGATCGATGCATTGCTGGCCGATGCCAACGTTGTCGATGAGCAGCAACAGCAGAACGCGGAAGGTAATGACGAACCGGATGCCGCCGATGACGTGCCCGAGGCTCCGCTGGTGCCGGTGTCACGCACGGGCGACGTCTGGCAGCTCGGGCAGCATCGCCTGATCTGCGGCGATGCGACCGATTCCGCCGTGGTCGCCACGTTGATGCAGGGCGACACAGCACGTCTGTGCTTCACCTCACCACCCTACGGCAATCAGCGCGACTACACCTCGGGCGGGGTCAAAGATTGGGATGGCTTGATGAGCGGCGTGTTCGCCCATCTGCCGATGGCGGACGATGGCCAGGTGCTGGTCAACCTCGGCCTCATCCATCGCGACAACGAAGTGATCCTGTATTGGGATGGATGGCTGTCCTGGATGCGCAAGCAGGGCTGGCGGCGCTTTGCCTGGTATGTCTGGGATCAGGGGCCGGGGATGCCCGGCGACTGGGCGGGTCGCTTTGCGCCGAGCTTCGAGTTCGTTTTCCACTTCAACCGTGAAAGCCGCAAGCCCCACAAGATTGTCCCCTGCAAACACGCAGGCCAGGAATCGCATCTGCGCGCCGATGGCTCGTCCACGGCGATGCGTGGCAAGGATGGCGAGGTCGGCGGCTGGACGCACAAAGGCCAGCCCACGCAGGACACCCGTATCCCCGACAGCGTGATCCGTGTGATGCGCCACAAGGGCAAGATTGGACGGGACATCGACCACCCCGCCGTGTTCCCAGTGGCACTGCCGGAGTTCGTGATTGAGGCCTATACCGACGCGGGCGACACCGTGTTCGAACCGTTCGGGGGCAGCGGCACGACGATGCTGGCGGCCCAGCGCGTGGGGCGTACTTGCCGCAGCGTGGAGATCGCGCCGGAGTACGTGGACGTGGCCATCAAGCGCTTTCAGCAGAATCATCCAGGCCTGCCGGTAACCTTGATCACCACTGACCAGTCCTTCGACGAGGTCGCCGCCGAACGTGGAGTGGAGGTGGCGGCATGAACTGGCTGGCCGACAAAATCGAACAGTGGCCGACCACCAAACTGCTGCCCTATGCCCGAAACGCAAGGACTCACTCCGACGAGCAGGTGGCGCAGATCGCAGCCAGCATCGCGGAATTTGGTTTCACCAACCCCATCCTGGCCGGCAGCGACGGCATTATCGTCGCAGGCCACGGGCGCCTGGCCGCCGCGCGGAAGCTCGGACTGGAAATCGTGCCGGTGGTCGTGCTCGACCATCTCACCTCGACCCAGCGCCGTGCCTTGGTGATCACGGACAACCGCATCGCCGAGAACGCGGGCTGGGACGAGGCGATGTTGCGCATCGAACTGGAAGCCCTGCAGGACGAAGGGTTCGACCTCGACATCACCGGCTTCGATGCCGATGCGCTGTTGGAGTTGCTCGCTGGCGAGGAATCGTACAACGAAGGCCAGACCGACGAGGACGCAGTGCCTGAGCTGGGCGAGACACCGATTTCGCGCCCGGGCGATGTCTGGGTGCTGGGCCCGCACCGGCTGCTGTGTGGCGATGCTACGGTGGAGGCAAGCTACGACGCCTTGCTACAAGGCGCGCCAGTGGACATGGTCTTCACCGATCCGCCGTACAACGTGAACTACGCCAACAGCGCCAAGGACAAGATGCGCGGCAAGGATCGTGCGATCCTCAACGATAACCTGGGCGATGGTTTCTACGACTTCTTGCTGGCGGCGCTGACCCCCACCCTCGCGCACTGCCGAGGTGGTATCTACGTGGCGATGTCGTCCAGTGAACTCGATGTGCTGCAGGCCGCCTTCCGCGCCGCTGGCGGACGCTGGTCAACGTTCATCATCTGGGCCAAGAACACCTTCACGCTGGGCCGCGCCGATTACCAGCGCCAGTACGAGCCGATCCTGTACGGATGGCCCGAGGGTGCGCAGCGCTATTGGTGCGGTGACCGCGACCAGGGCGACGTGTGGAACATCAAGAAGCCGCAGAAGAACGACCTGCACCCGACGATGAAGCCGGTGGAGCTGGTCGAGCGTGCGATCCGAAATTCGAGCCGCCCCGGCAACGTGGTGCTCGATCCCTTCGGCGGTTCCGGCACGACGCTGATCGCTGCCGAGAAGTCAGGCCGCGTTGCACGGCTGATCGAGCTCGATCCGAAGTACGTGGACGTGATCGTGCGCCGGTGGGAGGACTTCACCGGCAAGCAGGCCACCCGCGAGGCGGATGGTGTGGTGCTCGATCAGGCGGCCATGGACTCCTCGATGATTTCGCAGTGAATCACAAAGCCCGTCAGGTAAGGCATGCCGCGCGGAATGCCGTACTGCTTGCTGGTCTGGCGGCCAATCGTCCAGCCCATCCAGCGTTGTGTGGCGGTGTTGATCGCATCCGCCAGGGCCTTGCCTTCGTAAAGCCCGTTCTGGACGTCGTCGGCAAAGTGGCGTCCGTGGGGGCTGTCGAGGAAGACCCGAACCGATTCGAGGGGTTGGCTGGTGGCGTCGGAGATGGCGGTCATCGTCAGCGGCCACGCGGCTGCGGCGTGTTCGTCCATCGTGCCCCAAAAGCCCCAGGCATCGTTCTGGGTGGCTGGGATTTGCGTGGTGGTGGTCATCTCGGGCTCCTTGGGGGGGATCGTTGCGGCACCCGTAGTAACGCGCTGTGTGATTGAGATGCCAAGCTGTTCTTGGCTTCTTTCTCGATCATTCGACGTAGTAGAGATCGGCCTCGACCAAGTCCTCGGTGTAGCCCGCCTTGTGCAGCACGACGACCTTGCCGTCGCGCCAGCCCTGGACGATGCCGGTGCGGCGCACCTGCTCGATACGGGTGCTGTGGTGGCCGGTGCTGATGTTGCGGTCGATGTAGTAAGCGACGCGGTCGCCTTTTTGCAGGGTGTGGCGGATGCTGGTGGCTATGTTCATGGTGCTCTCCGGGTTGATCGTTGCGACACCCACATGAACGCGCTGGTGGCGAGAGAAGCCAAGCTATTCGTGGCCGCTCTCGCCATCTTTCTTCAAGCGATGCGATAAACCCGCTCGCCGCCTTGGACCTTGTCTGAAGTGATGGTCAGGCCGAGTTTTTTCTTGAAGGCTCCGGCGAAGGTGCCGCGCACTGTGTGCGCCTGCCAGCCGGTGGCGGTGCAGATCTGGCCGATGGTTGCGCCCTCGGGGCGTTGCAGCATCCGGATCACTTCGGCCTGCTTGCTGTTTTCGCGGGTGCGCGGCTTGGTTGGCTCCGGTGCTTTTTCTTTGGCCTTTTCCTCGATCCACTGTGCCTCACACGCGGCCACGTCGGCCTCGAGTTCGGGATCGGTGACCAAGAGGGCTGCGGTGTCCTCCGGCGCGTCCTGTGGCGTAGACGTGGGCGCTGGGCGGGAAATCCCGAGGGCGTCGTAGCCCTCGGTGGCGATGAACCAGTCGGTGCCATCGGTGGTGATCAGGGCGCGGTTAAACAGACCGTCGAGCACCTTTTTGCGAGCGCCGCCTTTGATGTTGTCCGGAAACCACTCGATCTTGCCGTCGGTGTGTTCGAGGGCGTAGGCCAGGATCGCGTGCTGGGCCGGGGTCAGTTGAGTGGCGGTCATGTGCTGCTCCTTCGGGGTGGTTGATGACGATGTGATGAACGCGCTGTTCGGGAATGAAGCCAAGCGTTTTCTGATTGCTTTTTTGCTTGGCTTCGCACCCGATTTCAGGGCTTGCGCAAAGTGACGATGCCCACTTGCGCCAGGTCCAGCGCGGCGCAGCGGAAGGCGTTTTCTGCCGCCCAGGGCGCGATGCGCACGTCGTCGAGCATCTGGTCGATCACGGTGCTGCTCTTGGCGCGCATCGCAGCGCAGGCGGCGTCCAGCTCGTCACGGCTGGCCGCTGACACTTCCTCGCGGCAGGTGCGCACCAGCACCGTCAGTGCAGCGTCTGCGAGTTTCTTGGCCAGGGTGTCGAGGTTGGTGGTGTCCATCGTTCGTCCTTTCAGGATGTGGTTGCGATGACGTGATGAACGCGCTGTTCCCGATGGAAGCCAAGCTCAATCTGCAGGCGAATTTGGCAAATGAGCGAACAAATGATTGAAGAAGGTGACGATGGGACTCTCGATTCGCGCCTACGCGCGCCACCGTGGCGTGTCGCATGTGGCCGTGAAGAAGGCCATCGACACCGGGCGGATCACTGCACAACCAGACGGAACGATTGATCCGGATTCTGCCGACGCGCAGTGGGCGCAAAACACATTGCAGCCCCGCAGGGCCGCAGCGCCGGAGAAGGTCAGCACCGCGAAGGCACGCGTGCTGCCAGAACGGGAGGTGTCCGAACCCAGCACTCCGCCGTTGTCTGCGGGCGGTACCTCGCTGCTGCAGGCGCGCACGGTCAACGAAGTGCTCAAGGCCCAGCTCAACAAGGTGGAGCTGGCGCACCGCAAGAAGGAACTGGTGGATCGGGCACAGGCCGTGGCGCACGTTTTCAAACTTGCACGCATCGAGCGCGACGCGTGGCTCAACTGGCCCGCGCGCATTTCGGGGCAGATGGCATCCACGCTCGGTGTCGATGCCCACCAGATGCACGTGACTCTGGAAGCTGCCGTGCGCGAGCACCTGATTGAACTGGGCGATTTACGCCCGCGCGTGGACTGATGACGATGGATTACGAAGGCGTGCAGGAGATCGAACGGGCGTGGCGCGACGGGCTCACCCCCGACCCGTTGCTCACAGTTTCCGAATGGTCGGACTGCCACCGGATGCTATCGAGCAAGGCGTCCGCCGAACCGGGACGCTGGCGCACCAGCCGCACGCCATACCTCAAAGCCATCATGGACTGCCTGTCGCCGACTTCGCCGGTCGAACGCGTGGTGTTCATGAAGGCCGCCCAGCTCGGCGCGACCGAGATGGGGTCGAACTGGATCGGCTACGTCATCCACCACGCACCTGGGCCGATGATGGCGGTCTGGCCGACCGTGGAGATGGCCAAGCGCAACTCCAAGCAGCGCATCGATCCGCTGATCGAGGAATCGGCGGCCCTGGCGGAACTGATCGCTCCGGCGCGCTCGCGCGATTCGGGCAACACCATCCTGGCCAAGGAGTTCCGAGGGGGCGTGCTGGTGATGACCGGGGCGAACAGCGCGGTCGGCCTGCGGTCGATGCCGGTGAGGTATCTGTTCCTCGACGAGGTCGATGGTTATCCGCTGGACGTCGAGGGTGAAGGCGATGCGATCTCGCTGGCCGAGGCGCGCACGCGCACCTTCGCGCGGCGCAAGATCTTCATCGTGTCGACGCCGACGATCTCGGGGGCGTCGGCCATCGAGCGCGAGTACGAGGCCAGCGACCAGCGCCGCTACTTCGTGCCGTGTCCACACTGCAACCACCAGCAATGGTTCCGCTTCGAGCAGCTGCGCTGGGACAAGGGCCAACCCGACACTGCGGCCTACGTCTGCGAGTCGTGCGACACCGCGATTGCCGAGCACCACAAGACGTGGATGCTGGAGCACGGCGAATGGCGCGCGATGACACAGGGCAACGGCGGCAAAACGGCTGGCTTTCACCTGTCGTCGCTCTACAGCCCTGTGGGATGGCGCAGCTGGCGTGATATCGCCGCTGCGTGGGAAGCCGCCGTCAACAAGGAATCCGGGTCGGCGGCAGCCATCAAGACCTTCAAGAACACCGAATTGGGTGAGACCTGGGTCGAGGAAGGTGAAGCCCCAGACTGGCAGCGGCTGGTCGAACGCCGCGAGGAATACCGCATCGGCACCGTTCCGCAGGGCGGACTGCTTCTGGTCGGTGCTGCTGACGTGCAGAAGGATCGCATCGAGTCCTCTGTCTGGGCCTTTGGGCGCGGCAAGGAATGCTGGCTGGTCGAGCACCGTGTGTTGATGGGCGATACGGCGCGCGATACGGTGTGGAAACACCTCGCCGAAATGCTCTCCGAATCGTGGACACACGCCTCTGGTGCGGCGATGCCGCTGGCCCGTTTCGCGCTGGACACCGGCTTTGCGACGCAGGAGGCCTATGCTTTCGTGCGCGCCTGCCGCGACAGTCGGGTGATGGCCGTCAAGGGGGTGGCGCGGGGCGCGGCTCTGATTGGCACCCCAACAGCGGTGGACATGACCCAGGGCGGCAAGAAACTGCGCCGGGGCATCAAGGTGTTCTCGGTTGCCGGTGGCATCGTCAAGCTGGAGTTCTACAACAACCTGCGCAAGAGCGCCGATGTCTCTGATGATGGCGTCACCACGGTCTATCCGACCGGGTTCGTCCACCTGCCCAAGATTGACGCCGAGTTCATCCAGCAGCTCTGCGCCGAGCAACTGATCACCCGCCGCGACCGCAATGGCTTCCTGGTGCGCGAGTGGCAAAAGATGCGCGAACGCAATGAAGCGCTCGACTGCTACGTCTACGCCCGCGCCGCTGCTGCAGCGGCGGGATTGGATCGCTTCGAGGAGCGCCACTGGCGCGAACTGGAGCGGCAACTCGGCGTGGCTCCCCCACCGGACGCGCCACCACCACTGAATGACATCGAATTGAACGAGGCCACCCCCAGCGGTGGCCTCGCTGTTTCTGGAAACCGCAGTACCGGTCGGCGCGTGATCCGGAGCCGTTGGCTTCGTTGATTGCTGCTGGCTGCTGGCTGATTCGACGAGGGATTCATGACCTACACCATCACGCAGTTGGACGCATTGAAGCGAGCGCTTGCCACCGGCGAACGCCGTGTGAGCTTTGGTGACAAGACCATTGAATATCGCTCGGTCGAGGAACTGCAGTCGGCCATCCGCACGGTTGAGGCCGAGCTGGCCCGCAACGCAGGATCGGGCACGAAGCGTCAGATTCGCGTCACAACAGTGAAGGGCTTCTGATGGCCTGGTATTCCAAACTCCGAAGCCTGTTTGGCCAGCCTCCCGTTCACGAGGCCGCAGGCCGTGGCCGCCGTTCGCTGGCGTGGATGCCGGGCAACCCTGGTGCCGTCGCAGCGATGCTGGCAACCAATACCGAGCTGCGTATCAAGAGCCGTGACCTCGTGCGCCGCAACGCCTGGGCTCAGGCCGGTATCGAAGCCTTCGTGGCCAACGCGGTCGGTACCGGCATCAAGCCGCAGAGTTTGGCTGCTGATGAGCATTTCAAAACCGAGGTGCAGGCGCTGTGGCGCGATTGGGTCGAGGAGGCCGACGCTGCAGGGCAGACCGACTTCTATGGCCTGCAGGCGCTGGCCTGTCGCGCGATGCTCGAAGGCGGTGAATGTCTGATCCGCCTGCGGCCACGCCGCCCCGAGGACGGGCTGGTCGTGCCGCTGCAGCTTCAACTGCTGGAGCCCGAGCATCTGCCGATCCATCTGAATACCGATCTGCCCTCGGGCAACGCCGTGCGCTCGGGCATCGAGTTCGACAGCCTTGGGCGGCGCGTGGCCTACCACCTGTACCGATCACACCCGGAGGACGGGAGTCTTGCGCCGATGTCCGGTCAGGGTGGGATGGACACGGTGCGCATCGATGCGAAGGAAATCATTCACCTGTTCCGGGTTCTGCGCCCGGGCCAGATCCGGGGCGAGCCGTGGCTGTCGCGGGCATTGGTCAAGCTCAACGAACTCGATCAGTACGATGACGCGGAACTGGTGCGCAAAAAGACCGCAGCGATGTTCGCGGGCTTCGTCACGCGCCAGAACCCCGAGGACAACCTGATGGGCGAAGGCGCTGCCGACGCTGACGGTATCGCGCTCGCGGGGCTGGAGCCGGGCACGTTGCAGATTCTGGAGCCGGGCGAGGACATCAAGTTTTCCGACCCTGCCGACGTCGGTGGCTCCTACTCCGAATTCCTGCGCACGCAGTTCCGCGCGGTCGCCGCAGCCATTGGCGTCACCTATGAGCAGTTGACCGGTGATCTGACCGGCGTGAACTATTCAAGCATTCGCGCCGGGATGCTGGAGTTCCGGCGTCGCTGCGAGATGGTGCAGCACGGTGTGCTCGTCCATCAGATGTGCCGTCCAGTGTGGGCTGCGTGGATGAAGCAGGCCGTGCTTGCCGGTGCGCTCGAAGCCCCCGGTTTCGCGCGTGGCGGGCCTGCCCGCCGTCGCCAGTACCTGCAGGTGAAGTGGATTCCGCAGGGCTGGCAGTGGGTCGATCCCGAGAAGGAGTTCAAGGCAATGCTGCTGGCCATCCGGGCGGGTTTGATGAGCCGTTCGGAAGCCATATCGGCCAATGGCTACGACGCCGAAGACGTCGACCGCGAAATCGCCGCCGACAACCGGCGCGCCGATGACCTCGGACTGATCTTCGATTCAGACCCGCGCTACACGTCCAAGGACGGCGGCAGCGCAGAACCCAACCGTAACGTCGTCACCCCCGACGCCATCGACACATCCGGCAGCACTTCGGCTGCCTGAAGGATTCCCATGACCTTGCTGCCGCACTTGGCGGCGCGCCTCTTTGGTGTGCCGTTGGCGATCCATCGCCCAAAACTTGACGTGATCCTGGCCGTTCTCGGCCCCCGGGTCGGCCTGACCGATCTTGCCGCCAGCCCTGGTTTCACGCTGCAGCCGCGCCCCACTGCAGCATTGCCATCGAGCGTGGCGGTGATCCCGATCCACGGCACGCTGGTGCGCCGCACCGTGGGGCTGGAAGCTGAATCGGGTTTGACCAGCTACGCGGGCCTTGCCGCGCAACTGGACGCGGCCATCGGCAACCCGTCTGTGTCGGCCATCCTGTTGGACATCGATTCGCCCGGTGGCGAGTCGGGCGGCGTGTTTGATCTGGCCGACCGCATTCGTGCAGCCAGCCAGATCAAGCCAGTCTGGGCCGTGGCCAACGACATGGCTTTCTCGGCAGCCTACGCGCTGGCGTCCGCCGCCAGCCGGGTGTTCGTCTCACGCACCGGTGGCGTCGGCTCGATTGGCGTCATTGCGATGCACGTCGACCAGTCCGAGAAGGATGCCCAGGACGGCGTTCGCTACACCGCCGTGTTCGCGGGCGACCGCAAGAACGATCTCAACCCGCACGAGCCGATTTCCAGTGAGGCCCACGTCTTCTTGAAGGCCGAGGTCAATCGCATTTACGGGCTGTTCGTCGAGACGGTGGCTCGCCATCGCGGCATCGAGCCGTCCACCGTGCGCGACACCGAGGCGGGTCTGTTCTTCGGGCAGGCCGCCGTCGCCATTGGGTTGGCGGACGCCATTGGCACCTTCGATGACGCGCTGGTCCAGCTTCTGGAATCCGTTTCTCCCAACCCGACTCCGATGGCTGCAGCCAGCCGGGCGGGCCCTTTCTGCAACCCTCCCAAGGAGTCATTGATGAATGATCGAACCGACCCCGCTGCTGCTGATCGGCCTCTTGTTGATCCTGCTGGCCATCCTGCTCAACCGTCCGCCACCGCCGCCACGACCTTGACCGTGGCGGACGCCATCGAGGTCGCCCAGACCTGTCAGCTTGCCGGACGCACCGACCTGATCGCGGGCTTCCTCGAAGCCAACACCTCGCCCGCCAAGGTGCGCAGCCAGCTCCTGCTCGCACAGGCCGAAGCCAGTCCTGAAATCGTCAGCCGCATTGCGCCCGATGCCGCACGCCCTGCGGCCAGCAACCCGTTGATCGATGCCGCCAAACAGATTGCGGCGCAGTCCACCAAGAAGGAGATCTGAAATGCCCCCCGTCCTCGCTGAACCGATGAACTTGGGCGATCTGCTCAAGTACGAAGCGCCCAACCTCTACTCGCGTGATCGCATCACAGTCGCTGCTGGCCAAAACCTGCTACTGGGCTCGGTCGTCGGCATCATCACGGCCTCTGGCCAATACACCCGGATCGACCCGTCTGCCCAAGACGGTAAGCAAGTCGCCGCCGGCGTGCTGCTGCAGGACTGCGACGCTACGGCAGCCGAGCGCACGGACGGCCTGATCGTCGCGCGTCACGCCATCGTCTCCGACCACGCGCTCGCGTGGCCCGCTGCTATCACCAACGCTGAAAAACTCACCGCCATGGCACAACTCAAGGCGCTGGGCGTGCTCGTTCGTCAAGGAGCCTGACTATGAACAATCCCTTCACCAATCCAGCGTTCTCGGTGGCCGCGCTCACGGCAGCCATCAACATCCTGCCCAACCGCTACGGGCGCCTGGAAGATCTGAACCTGATGCCACCCAAGCCGGTGCGTCAGCGTCAGGTTGTCGTCGAGGAAATGAACGGCGTGCTCAACCTACTGCCCACGCTGCCGCCTGGTTCGCCCGGAACGGTCGGCATTCGGGGCAAGCGCAAACTTCGCTCTTTCGTGGTGCCGCACATCCCGCACGATGACGTGGTGCTGCCGGAGGAGGTCCAAGGCATCCGTGCCTTCGGCTCGGAAACTGAGGTCGAAACAGTCGCAGGCGTGGTCGCCCGCCATCTGGAGACGATGCGCAACAAGCATGCGATCACGCTGGAGCATCTGCGCGTGGGTGCGCTCAAAGGCGTGATTCTCGATGCGGACGGCTCTGTGCTCTATGACCTGTTCGATGCCTTTGAGATCACGCCACAGACGGTGGCCTTCGAGTTGGGCACGGCGGGCACCAACGTCAAGGCCAAATGTACGACTGTCTTGGCCACCATCGAGGAAAACCTCAAGGGCGAATTCATGAACGGTGTCCACTGCCTGTGCTCGCCGGAATTCTTCGCCGCGCTGACCGGCCACGCCAAGGTCGAAAAAGCCTTCGAAAACTGGCAAAACGGGGCCATCCTCATCAACGACGTCCGTCGGGGCTTCACCTACGGCGGCATCACCTTCGAGGAATACCGGGGTCAAGCCACCGACGCCAGCGGCAACGCACGCCGCTTCATCGCGGCTGGCGAGGCGCATGCTTTCCCGCTGGGCACCATCGACACCTTTGGCACGTACTTCGCCCCAGCGGACTTCAACGAAACCGTCAACACGGTCGGTCTGCCGCTGTATGCCAAGCAGGAGCCGCGCAAGTTCGACCGTGGCACCGATCTGCACACCCAGTCCAACCCGCTGCCGATGTGCCACCGGCCTGGTGTGCTGGTCAAGCTGACTGTGTGATGGGCATCGTCGAGCAGATCTACGCGTCGGCCGCGAACGTGGGCCTGCTGAGGGCGTGCATCTGGCATCCCTCGGGCGGCACCGCGCCGCAGACCGCCCAGGTTGGGTTTTCTGCGCCGGATGACACCGTGTTCGAGGGATTGGCCCTGAACACCGACTACGCGATCACATATCCGGCATCGGTGTTCGTCGGGCTGACCGCACGCGACACCGTGGAGATTGACGGCCAGGCCTATCAGGTGCGTGAGGTCCGGGCCTTGAGCGATGGCTCGGAGATGCGCGCCAAGCTCACCAGGATCTGACCGATGACTGCCACCTCGATCCGCGAGCGCATCGTGCTCGCGGTGCTCGATGCTGTCCGTCCGTCAGCGCAGGCCCTGGGCGCCACGTTGCACCGCTCGCCCTCGGTCGCCATCAGCCGGGAGCAGTCTCCTGCGCTGGTGGTGTTTCCCGAGAGCGAGTCCATTTCCGAGCGCGCCAACGACCGCGTCACGCGCGTGCTGACCGTGCGTCTCGTCGCACTGGCCCGAGCTGTGCCACCGGCGATCCCAGAAACCGAAGCCGACCGGCTGCTCACAGTTGCCCACGCAGCCCTCATGGCCGACGCAAACCTGGGTGGCCTGTGCCTGGGCATCCACGAGCTCGACTGCGAGTGGGAGGTGGAGGACGCCGATGCGACCGCCGCCATGCTCTCCGCCCGATACGAAGTCCGCTACCGCACCCAAGCCCAAGACCTCACCCAAACAGGATGACTTTCCATGACTCTTGAACTGATCAAACCCCACACCCACGCCGGAGTTCGCTATGCCCCCGGCGCGCGCCTGGACGTCGACGAGGCCACCGCACGATGGCTGATCGACCACGCCGTCGCCCAGGAAGTCGCAGTGGCTGACGCCACCCCGAAGCTCGCCACCCCCGTTCGTAAAGGAGACTGACCATGCCGTATTTCTCTGGACAAGGCCGGGTGTACATCGGCGCCCGCGACACCGCCGGCAACCCGCAAGGGCTGAACTTCGTCGGTAACGTGCCGGAGCTCAAGGTGTCGCTGTCGGTGGAAACCCTGGAGCACCAAGAATCGACCAGCGGCCAGCGCCTGACCGACCTGCAACTGATCAAGACCAAGAAGGGCGAATTCGCCTGCACGCTGGAAGAACTGATCGCCGTGAACCTGGGGCTCGCGTTGTACGGAACGACCACCGACCAGGTCAGCGGTACGGTCACCGCCGAGGCGCTGCCCAATCCGATCACGGTCGGCAGCCTGTACCTGCTCGCCAAGCAGAACGTCTCGTCGGTAGTGGTCAAGGATGCTTCGGCCACTCCCAAGACGCTGCCGGCGGGCCAGTACAGCCTCAACGCCAAGCACGGTTCGCTGTCGATCACGGACAAGACCACGGGCGGCCCCTTTGTGGAGCCGTTCAAGGTCGACTACGCCTATGGCGCGGCCCAATCGACGGCGCTGTTCACCCAGCCGCTGCCCGAGCGCTGGGTGCGCTTCGAGGGCCTGAACACCGCCGACAGCAACCGCGAGGTGGTGATCGACCTGTACCGCGTCGCCATCAACCCGGCCAAGGAGCTGTCGATCATCACCGAGGAGTTGCTCAAGTTCGAGCTCTCCGGGCAGGTACTGGCCGACACGCTCAAGCCGGCTGCCGGCGATCTCGGCCAGTTCGGCCGCATCGTGCTGTTGTAAGGAGCCGTCATGACCCATTCCGATCTCGATGTGCTCGTGCCGCAGGCTCGGGTACTGGAACTGGCCGGGCAGCGTCTGACCATCAGCCCATTGGTTGTCGGCGAGTTGCCGGCAATGCTCAAGGCCGTGCGGCCTTTTGCCGAGCAGCTGACCGGCGAACCGGACTGGCTTGCCTTGCTCTGTGACCACGGCGACCCCTTGTTGGCTGCACTGGCGTTGGCCAGTCGCCAGCCGCGAGAGTGGGTGGACGGCTTGGCGTTGGACGATGCCATCACGCTGGCCGCCGCCGTGTTCGAGGTGAACGCCGATTTTTTCGTGCGCCGGGTCGCGCCGAAGGTCGGCGATCTGGCGCAGAGCCTGAACGGCCGGCTGGCTGGATCGACGCCGTCGCGCGCCTGATCCGCAGCGGCCACCACTACCCGGACGTCCTGGGTTACACGCTGGGCCAGGTGAACGCCTTTCTGGCAGCCGACGTCCGTCTCGAATACGAGCGCCTCTCCACCCAATTGGCAGTCATGACCACGGCCGCCCAAGGCAGTCGCGACAGCATCCGCCAGTTGCAGGCTGAACTCCAACAGGGCATACGCGATGAAAATCGATCTGGTCGCTGAGGGCCTGCTGGACCGGCGGCGTTTCAATGCCTGGCAGGCCGATACCCACAAGGCGATCCACGCGGCCGTTGCCCGCGCGATGCGCGACAGCGGCAAGGATATGGCCGAGCGGGTGCGCGGCGAGATGCGCGCCAGCTTCCGGACGGCCAGCCCCAAGTTCCTGCGCTCGATGCACGCCAAGGTATTCGACCGCAAGGCCAATGCATTCCCCGCGCTCTACCTCGGCTCGAAAGTGCCGTGGCTGGGCATTCACGAACAGGGCGGAACGATCCGGGGACGGATGCTGATCCCACTGCTGCCGCAACACCGGCGCATCGGACGCAAGGCCTTCGCGCGGGTGATCGATGCGCTGATGCGCTCTGGCAATGCCTGGTTCGTCGAGAAGAACGGCCAGCAGATCCTGATGGCCGAGAACCTTGCAGAGAACGCCCAGCCGCTCGCGCGTTTCCGTCGAGCCGAGCGCGAACGCACCGGCGCAAAGCGCCTGCGGCGCGGACAGGAGATTCCCATCGCCGTGCTGGTGCGGCGCGTGAGCTTGAGAAAACGATTCGACCTCAACCGTGCGGTGCGGGTCGGGCTTCCCCGCCTGACGGCGGCCATCCGCAAGGCAATGGCGAAGGTTTGAGATGAAACAGCCCCCACGCTCACTGCGTTCGCTGCCCCCCGAGGGGGCGCAGGCCTCCTTTGGGGCGGCCCGGCAGGAGTCCTGACATGGCGAACAACCGCGCCCAGATCCTCATCACTGCAGTCGATGAGACGCGACGGGCCTTCCAGTCGATCAATGGCAGTCTGTCGCAACTGCGCGACCAAGCCGGTCAGGTCGGCGCCGTCCTGTCCCGCATCGGTGGGGCCATCGGTGTGGGACTGGGCGTGCGCGAACTGGTGGAGGTGGCCGACCAGTACAAGAACCTGCAGGCCCGGCTCAAGCTCGCAGTCACCTCCCAAGAGGAATTCAACCGCGCCGACGCGGCCCTGTTCGAGATCGCCCAAAAGAACCGCGCGCCACTGGCAGAGACCGTCACGCTCTACGCGCGGCTGGCACCGTCCGTGCAGGCACTGGGTCGTTCTCAGGCGGACGTGCTGGCGGCCACCGACGCCATCGGCCAGGCGGTGTCGCTTTCCGGCGCCTCCAGCGAGGCGGCGGCTGGCGCCCTGTTGCAGTTGGGGCAGGCCTTCGCCTCGGGCCAGCTGCGTGGCGAGGAATTCAACTCGGTCATCGAGCAGACGCCGCGTCTGGCGCAAGCCATCGCCGACGGCATGGGCGTGCCGCTGGGGAGTTTGAGGAAGCTCGCCGAAGAAGGCAAGATTACCTCCAAGGCAGTGCTCGACGCCTTGCTCAAGCAGCGTGGGCGCCTCGCCGAGGAATACGCGAGCCTGCCCGATACGGTCTCGGGCGCACTCACCCGACTGAAGAACGCCTTTCTGCGCGCTTTCGGCGAACGGGACACGAGTTCCGGCCTGACCGCAGGCCTCGCGCAGGCCCTCCAATTCGTCGCCCAGCATCTGGAACTGCTGATCGATCTGGCCGGTGTCGTTCTGGTCGCCGCCTTCGGCCGGATGGCGAGCGCGTTTGCGACCAGCATTGCCGCCGCTCGCGCCGAAGCGGCGGCGCGGCTGGCCAACCTGCGCACACTCGAAGCCGAGGCACTGGCGCGGGTGCGCGTGGCTGATGCTGCCTTGGCCCAGGCGCGGGCGCAAGGCCTCGCCACCAGCGCCCTGGTCACCGACGCGGCCAAGGCCCGGCTGCAAGCCACCGCCGCCACCAATGCCGTGACGCAGGCTGTCGCTTCCACATCGCTGCTGGGGCGTGCGGCGGGGCTGTTGCGTGGCGCTCTGGCGCTTCTGGGTGGCCCCATCGGCTTGATCGTGACCACGGTGACGCTGCTGGCGGGCGTGTTCTACTCAGCTCGCAATGCGGTGGTCGAGTTCGGTGGCAAGACCGCGTCGATCAAGCAGATCGTTGTTGCCACTTGGGATCTGGTGGTCGAGAAGGTCGGCGAAGTCGTCAGCGCCCTGGGGCGGCTGGTCGGCACCAACGATCTTTCCTGGGCCCGCGTGCGCGAGGTGATGGTCAGCGCCGTCAAAACCATCGGCACGGCGATCCGCACGATGGTCAATGGCGTCATCGGCGCGTTCAACGCGGTCGGCAGTGTCGCGGGCATCACGGCCGCCTTCCTGGTCGAGCATTTCCGAAACGCCTTCTCCGACATCGGCGATCTGGCGCAGGCCTTGGGTCAGGACGTGGCAGCGGCCTTCAGCGGCGATTTCTCGATGCAGTCGCTGCGCACCGTCCTTGGGCGCCGGCTCGACGAAATGCGCGACTTCGGCAAGGAACTGGCGGGGACCGTGCGCGACGCGGTCACCCGCGACTATGTCGGGGAAGCCGCCCAGGCCATCGCCGGCAGCATCCGTCCCGAGCAAAACCAGCCCGGCGTCTTCGGCCGTCCGCAACAGCCCGCCAAGCCGACGCCCGACAAGGGCGTAGAGGCCGCAAAGTTGGCCTTGCTGCAGGCGCAGGCCGAGGCGGAACTCAAAATTCTGAAAGATGCACTGGAGCGCCAGGGGCGCCAACTGGATGCCGCGCTCGAAGACCGGCTGATCTCGCTGAAGGAGTATTACGCCACCAAGACCCGGATCGAACAGCAGGAAATCGATGTGGACATCCGTCGCGCGCAGGTGTCGCTGGGTGAGCAGCAGCGCTTGCTCAAAACCGGCAAGGATGAACCGGCGCGTCTCAAGGCGAAGGCCGAGATCGCCAAGCTTGAGGCGGATTTGACGGTCCTCAACAACAAGCGCACTGATGTCGAGGTTGTCAATGCCCGCAAAGCGGTCCAGGCCGAGCGCGATCTGCGTGAGGAGCTCACCAAGGTTCGCGACGAACTGCTTGATCTCACCGGCGCTGCGACCAGCCAGGATCGGCGCGCCGCCATCGAACGGCAGTACCAGAGCCTGATCGAGCGGCTGCGTGCTGAGGGGGACACCGAGGGTGTGACCACGGTCGGCCGGCTGATCGACGTCAAATCGGCGTCCGCCGATCTCGCCGACTACGAGCGCCAATTCAACGATGCGCTCTCTCGGATGCGCGCCTCGGAGGAGTCGATCAACCTGCAACGCCAATCCGGCCTTCTCACGGAATCCCAAGCCCGCCAGCAGATCTTGGCGCTGCATCGGCAGACCGGCCAATCGCTCGACGCGCTGCTGCCGCAGTTGGAGGCGGCAGCCACGGCCATCGGCCCGGACGCCGTCGCCCGGGTGCAGGCCTGGAAGAACGAGATCGCGCAGGTGAAGCTGGTCGCCGACGACGTGGCGGTGGCCATCGACGGCGCGGTGCAGGACGGTTTCGCGCAACTCTTCCAGGACATCGGAAGCGGCGCGAAGTCGGCCAAGGACGCGTTCGCGGATTTCGGGCGTTCCGTGCTGCAGACGATCAACCGGATTGCCTCGCAGAAGCTCGCCGAAGCCTTGTTCGGCAGCTTGATGGGTGGCGGCGCAGCAGGCAGCGCTGGGGGCCTGGGCGCGTTGATCTCGTCGTTCTTCGGCTTCGCGTCGGGGGGCTACGTGACTGGCCCCGGCACCTCGACCAGTGACTCGATCCCGGCGCGGCTCTCCCACGGCGAGTACGTGGTCAATGCCCGCGCGGTGAGCCGACTCGGGTTGTCGTTCCTGGACGCCATCAACGGCTTATCTGCCGGGCCTCGCATCCAAGGCGGGCGCTTGGCCTTCGCCGCTGGTGGCCTGGTGCCGGAAGCCCCAGCTCAACCGGCCACGGGCCAAAACATCCGCATCGTCAATGTGATCGACCCGGCGATGGCTGCCGATTACCTCAACAGCAGCGCCGGCGAGCGCACGGTGATGAACCTCATCCAGCGTAACGCCACGTCGGTGCGCAACATTCTGGGACGCTGAATATGGCTTGGACTTCCGGTACGGCAACGAATGCCGCCGATCTTTTCAACAAGCTGATCACCTTTTTGACTGCCGATGCGGCGCTGGTCGCCGGGGGCGAGGCCTGGACCCTACTGCGTCGCGACACCTTCATGGCGGATGCGAAACGGGATTTGGTCGAACTGCGCGGCCCCGGCTCCTCGGCCGGCGATGCGATCTACGTACAGATCTGCCTGTTCGCCGACGCGGCAGCGCCAGCCCATTCAATCCGCCTGCTCGGCTCGCAGTCCTGGCAAAGCGCCGTCGCGATCAGCACACCCGAAGGTCAGCCGGGCAGCCTGCTGTCAGGCGCCGGCGCGCTGGGCATCGTGCCGAGGATGCCAGTGTTCAACAGCGCGGTGAGCTACTGGTTCGTCGCCAACGGCCGGCGCTTCATCGTGGTGGCGAAGTCCTCGGCCTACTGGGGCGCGCTTTACGCCGGATTCTTCCTGCCTTACGGCACCCCATCGCAGTACCCGTACCCGCTGTTCATCGGGGCCAACACCTCGCGCGGCGACAACTACCAAAGTTCGGATCTCGACATCGCTAACAGCGCCTTCTGGCGCAATGACGGCGAATACGGCAGCTACAGCGCGGCGATCCTGCAGCCCAGTGGCGCCTGGGCCGGCACGAACCGCTTCGATACAGCCTACACAGGCCGCACCTGGCCATGGGCGATGTCGCTGGAGACCAGGAAGAACAGCGTAGGGCGCTACGACATGGGCAACCTCACGCAGTTGCCGAATGGCGCGAGTCCTCTGCTGCCGGCCATCCTTTACGACTGCGCGACCTCGCGCGCCTTCAACGTCTGGGGCGAGCTGCAAGGCGTGTTTGCCGTGCCGGGCTTCGGCGTAGCCGCCGGCGACACCGTGACGGTGGGTGGCACATCCCATCTGGTCGTGCAGGCGGCAACTTCCACCAATGCGGCGCGCTTCGCCGCAATTCGACTCAACTGAGAACTGGCTGGAGGCGATTCAATGGCCTACATCACCGGCGCATCGGCAGACATCAACACGCTGCTGACCGCCATCAAGAATTTTGCGGTGGCCAACGGCTGGACGGCGAATGTCACCGACACATTCACGATGACTTTTTGGAGCTATGGGGCGAACGGCCTGGTCGCGCACGCCGATACGACATCGATGGTTTCCTCGGTGGGCAGTTCCGATGCGTACAGAAACCAGGGGGAAACGAGTCTGATCGCGAACCGGGTCGTGCTGACCAAGAACGGTGTGTCCTACCAACTGTTTGCGGTCAATAAAAAACTCATCAAGAACGGCGTCAGCGGCACTTACGCCTGCCTGGAGGCCTGGGCGTGCGACGGCTTCGCTGCCGGCACGACTGCCAACCTGCAAGCCAACAACCGCAAGTTTGTGATGATCGGGCCGATGGCGACATCCCTGTATGCCTACCACCTGTTCTCGAACGGCGACTTCATCCATCTGGTGATCGAGGAAACCCCGGGCCGATTCCGCCACCTGTCGTTCGGCTTCATCAACAAATACGGCAGCTTTGCCGGTGGCCAGTACCTGACCGCCGGCTGCCCCGTCGAGGCATCCACGACCGCAGCCTACGCTTTCAACACAACGAATCATATGGTCCCGTTCGGATCGAATAGTCAGGCAACGTCGCGGGCGGCGCTCGCGTCCAACGGCTATGCCGGCAGCTACGTGCGGGCTGACATCGACGGATGGGCTGTTGGCTGGCGGCTGCTTTCCGCCAGTTGGTACACGACCGACCAGGGGGATGCCTACGGCTGCACCAGCTATGCCAACGCGGCTAATACCCGCGCAGGCTACAACGGCGGTGCCACGCAGAATTCGTTGAACTCACTGGCCCACGATCTGGCCTATCACTGCTCGCCCCAGAGCTACAACGGCTTGGCACCGATGCTACCGTGCTACGTGGGCATCAATCGCGCCCCTTCCGTCGGTACCTGGACGCTGCTCGGCGAATTCCCCGATGTGCGCTTTCTGAACATCGCCAACTTCAATCCGGGCGACGAGCTGACCCTCGGCACCGACGTGTGGAAGATTTTCCCACTGTGGAACAAGGCTTACGTGGCCGGCGCTGAGCCGATCAGCTACGACTACGGCGTGGCCTACCGCAAGGTGGTGTGAATGCCTGACTTCGCCGGGGCTTTGAGCTCTGCCATCTTGGGCGGCGCGGCGGGCGCGGGCATGAATGCGCTGTGGGACCACGGTCGACCCGGATATTTCGAGCCGGTCACGGCTGTTCCCGCCATCACCGGGGCGGTGGGCATCATCGCCAGTGGCCAGCCCTCGCCCGAGGCCCTGATCGCCCGCGCGGGCGCGCACTGCGGTTCGTTCTCGGACGACTACTACCACCGGATTTACCTGCAGCCGTCCAGGATTGAATTCGGCAATCTGGTGATCCCCGCGACCCGTACCGTCGAGATCTGGAATGCGTTCCTCGACCCGGTGACGATCTTTCAGCTCGACGGCAACACCGAGGGCCTGTCCCTGGGGTTCTTCCCACCCGCGAGGATGCGGGGACTGGAGGATATCTTCTATGAGGTCACTGCGACGCTGGACGGCCCGAGCTTCGTCGATACGCTGCTGACGCTGCATTTCTCAGCCGGCGGCACGCGGAATTTGGCGATCAGCTATGGCCGGGTGCTGGTCATGGGGCTGCTGCAGGACTGGCAAGGTGGCTTCACCGAGCGGCTGGAGTGGCTCACTGACGTGCTGACGATGCGCGACGGCGGCGAGCAGCGGGTGCGGTTGCGGGCCGATCCCCGGCGCTCGTTCGAGTTCGACGTGCTGGAGTACGGCAATGGCGGGCAACTGGATCTGCTGATGAACGTCTGGCAGTCGCGGGTCTATGCCGTGCCGGTATGGACCGACAAGGCCTGGCTCACAGCCGCGATCCATCCTGGCGACACGGTGTTGGCCATGAGCACCACGGATCTGGACTACCACGCCGGCGGTCTCGCTATCGTCGGATCGCCAGCCGGCTCCACCGAGGCACTGGAAGTCCTGTCCCTGACCGCCGGGACGATCACGCTCAAGCGCCCGGCCTTGGGGAACTGGCCCGCAGGCTCCTGGATCGCGCCGGCTCGGCTGGGACGGTTACCCGCCCAGCAGACCGTCACCCGGCCAACGGCGGCGATCTCCCAAGCCAAACTGCGATTCGACCTGGAGGACCTGGCGTCGCCGGTGGCGGAGGTGCCTTCTCCCATCCAGTACCGGGGCTACGACACGCTGCTGCAGCACCCGAATCGGGTCGAGGACGTCAGCATCGACTATCAGCGGCTCGTCGATGTGTTCGACCACGACACAGGTGCGCCTGCCGTGATCGACATCCCCAACCGGCCCTTCATCGTGCGCCGCCACGAGTACCTGCTTCCGGATCGCGCCCGGCTCACCGCGATGCGGGGCTGGCTCGCCGCTCGTGCCGGACGGCAGGTGCCTTTCTGGGTGCCGATCTGGGAGCGTGGCCTCGAAGTCGCCCAGCCCTTCACCTTGGATGCAACGGAAATTCTGGTCCAAGCCCGGGGCTTCGCCACCTACTACCAGGCCATGCCCGGCCGGCAGGACGTGGCCTTCCTGCACAACGACGGGTCTTGGACCCTGCGCCGGATAACCGCCTTCGAGTTCGTGGACGGGGTCGTGGAACGGATGCGAATCGATGCCGCGCTGGGACGGGCCTGCGCGCCGTCGGACTTGCGGATCGTCTGCTTCCTGGAACTGGCCCGGCTGGAGAGCGATGCCGTGGAAATATTCTTCGAGACGGATCGCGTGGCGCGCGTGACCTTGCCCATTCGGAGCATCAACGGATGACCTATCAGAGCATTGAGGCGAGCCTCCATTCGGGGCAGCCGGTCGAGTTGTACCGGTTCGCGCTGGGCACCACTGTCTGGTGCTACACATCGGCACGGGATGCCGTGACCTACAACGGGGAGAAGTACATCCCGGCGCCGATCCGGCGCTCGGAGATCGAGCAGACGCAGGAGTTTGGCCGCGCGATGCTGAACCTGGAGGCGGCGCTCGACATCGGTGTCGTGCAGTCCTTCATCGTGACCCCGCCCGATGGGGTGCTGTCGCTCACCATCTTTCGCCAGCACCTGACCGACCCCGGCGCCGAGTTCATCACCTGGTGGAAGGGGCGCGTCGTGTCGGTGGTGTTCAGCGGCGTCACAGTGCAGATGCGCTGCGAGCCGATCTTCACGACGCTCAAGCGCTCGGGGCGCCGGGCGAACTACCAGATCAACTGCCGCCACCCGCTGTACCACGGCGGCTGCAAGGTCAACGCGGCCGACTACAAGACGGCCGGTATCGTCGAGAGCGTGGCGGGGCTGGAGGTAACCGCGTCCGTCTTCCTGCCCAAGCCAATTGCCTGGTTCGTCGGCGGCCGGCTCATGGCCGCCGGGGCGCAACGGATGATTGTCGCAAGTTCCGGCGGAGCGGTGACCTTGTCGGCGCCGATTCCAGGCCTGAAGGCCGGAGATACGTTCGAGGCCTATCCGGGCTGTGACCACACGCTCGCGACCTGCGTCGCCAAGTTCGGCAACCAGCTGAACTACGGCGGCTTTCCCTACATTCCCCTGAAAAACCCCTTCTCGGGGGATGCCATCGTTTGAGGTGCCGCCATGTGGCAATACCTGATCGTGTGGGTGATCACGACGGTCCTGTCGTCGCTGCTTGCCCCGAAACCCAAGACCACCACGCCGCAACCCGGCGATGTCGATGCCCCTGTTGCCGCGACCGACAGCCCGATCCCAGTGTTGTTCGGCACGCGGATGATCAAGCAGCCGAACTGTGTCTGGTTCGGCGACGTGCGCGCGACGCCGATCAAGAGCAGTGGAGGCGGCAAGAAATGATTGCCACCCATCTCGATGCCAAGGCCCTCGGCTACTGCAACGCTGGGCTACGCCGATGGTTTCCGCGTGACAGCGTGACTTTTGATGATTTTCGTCAGCAGGGCGTGCGCACCGACTGGCTACGGGCCACCGGGGATGCAATGGCCATCCGACTGGCCGAGTACGTCGAGCAGCAGGCCCTCTCCGTAACGAATGAAGGAGCCAAGGCATGAGCGGCGGCGGCAAAGGCAGCAAGAGCGTCACCGTCGGCTACCGCTACTACGCGGGGATGCATCTGGCACTGTGCCACGGGCCGGTCGATTCGCTCAACAGGATCGTGGTCGGCGAGCGCACAGCGTGGTCGGGGTCGCTGACGTCCAGCGGACCGATCGCCATCGATCAGCCGAACCTGTTCGGCGGCGACGAGCGCGAAGGTGGCATCGTCGGAGCTGTCGATCTGGTGATGGGCAATGCTTCGGACGGCCAGAACGACTACCTCGCCTCCAAGCTGGGCGCACAGTTTGGCGGGGTGGTGCCGGCCTTCCGGGGCGTGGTGTCGCTGGTGCTGCGTCAGCCGCAACTGTCGGCGATGAACCCCTATATCAAGCCCTGGAGCGCCGAGCTCACGCGGATCATCCGGCGCTCCGACGGCTCACCGCAGTGGTATTCGGACAAGGCCGCCATCGCCGGCGACATGAATCCGGCGCACATCATTTACGAGTGCCTGACCGACCTGACCTGGGGCCGGGGCTACAGCTCGGCCGAGATCGACGACGCCTCGTTCCGCGCCGCCGCCGATACGCTCTACGCCGAGAGCTTCGGCCTGTCGATCCTGTGGAATCAGCAGCAGGACATCGAGGCCTTCATCGAGCGCATCCTGCAGCATATCGACGGCTCGATCTATGTGAGCCCGCGAACCGGCCTGTTCACGCTCAAGCTGACCCGGGACGACTACGACCCGGCGACGCTGCTGGAGCTGAACCAGACCAACGTGATCCGGCTGGAGTCCTTCGAGCGCACCTTGCCCGAGGAGCTGATCAATCAGGTTACGCTGTCCTACCACGACCGCACGACCGACAAGAGCGTGTCGATCTCGGTGCAGGACATCGCCGGCATCGAACGATCCTTGGGTGAAATCAAGGACGCCAAGGTCAGCTACGAGGGCGTGGCCAATGGCGCTCTGGCTGCGCGTCTGGCCATGCGGGATCTGCGGCAGCTGTCCTCCACCCTGGCGAAGATCACGCTGGTGGCCAACCGCACCGCCGCCAGCCTCAACATCGGCGACGTGTTCAGGTTCTCCTGGCCCGAGCTGCGGATCGAGCAGTTGATCCTGCGGGTGGCGCAGCTCAGTTACGGGACGCTGACCCCTTTGACTTTCTTTGGGCCTCCCTCGTTGATCAGCATGTTTGGGGGAGTGGCTGCCAGCAAGGCTTGGGCGTAGGACACGGTGATGTTGTTGGTGGCCACCATCAGTTCGACGCACTCGACCTGGCGCGTCGGTTTGGCGACCCGTCCTTTTTCGAGCAGCCACGTCACGATGTCGATGCAGATCCATCGGCCATTGCCGAAATCGCCGAACGATTGGGCCGCGTGGCTGATGCGAAGCAATGGCTTACCGTCGCTGCCGAGAGCGGGGACACGGACGCCATGCTCCGCCTCATCGAGGAACACGATCAAGGTGATCTGGCTCGGTGCTGGACTTGGGTGTATCTGTCCCGGCTGGTCGGCACGGACCTCACCAAGGACGCGCACTACGCGATCAACGAGGATGGCTCGGAGTACGACGATGACGTCGGCGGTCCCGCCTATGTCGCGGGCCGCGACGGTGTAGATCTCGATCCTCTCAGTGCGGAGCAAGATGCCGCTGCCAGGGAGACCGCGCAGGATCTGTTCGAGCGGATTCAGCAGGCCGCCGCCGCGGAGCCAGGACGGTAAGAGACGGCATCCTGGCCTAAGTTGTTCCCCTCCGGGTAGGCAATGATGCAATCCAACCGCTTGAACCGTCCGCACGTAACCTGTTGATCTGTAAGGGCGCTTGGCCAGCCCTTTGCGGACTTCGGGCCATTCTCGGAGAGCGAGGCCGGAGAGAAGAATGGCCAGGAGAGAGCGAAAGGTGGCCGGGAACGAGCCAGATGGCCGACTGGCGAAGTCCGCAGGGTTCCTCATGAACCCGTGCAAACACGCGGGAACTGTCGCTATCGGACGAGAAAAAGCCCCAACTGAGAACAGTTGGGGCTTCAATAATGGTGGTGGAGCGGAACCCTGCGCCAAACCTATGCAACTCAGCGCGTTACAACCGCTTTGAACTTCTGCGGAAAGGCGCGAAATCCAGTCCCCAACGGGCCTTATCGTATCAACTTCGACCCGCTGTCGGCATCAATCCTGCACTTCAAAGCTGGGGCAGTTCGATTCCATTTGCGGAATCAGATCCGCGTCCGCAACTTCGCCAGAGGATATTGGCTATTCCAATCTCGCCATTTTTGTGCGAATTGTGTTTCAACAGCCGGCTCCGTTTTTTTATTAATTGGTATTTTCCTTCGCTGTATCCAAGGACGGGTAATCATCGTAGCCCTCGGCACCGCCGGCGTAGAACGATTCCTCGCGCGCCGGATTAAATCCCGCGTTCAGACGCAGGCGCTCGGGAAGGTCGGGATTAGCGATGAAAAGCTTGCCGAAGGCAATAAAATCAGCTTGTTCACTCTCAATTGCGTCAATCGCGCTGTCACGCTCATAGCCGCCATTGGCCATGTAGGCGCCATTGAAGATGTGCCGGAGCTTTTGATAGTCGAAGCCGTCCGTGCGGTCTTCCACCACGTGAAGGTAGCCCAGACAATACTGGTTCAGTTGCTCGACCACCGTTTCAAAGGTGGATTGCGGACTGGAGTCGGCAATATCGTTGAACGGATTTGTCGGCGAGATGCGAACTCCGACTTGACCGGGCTCCCAGACGGACAGAATCGCCTCTGTCACTTCGCGCAAAAGACGCGCGCGGTTTTCCACCGAGCCACCATAGGCGTCGTCACGCTTGTTGGTGCCGTCACGGAGGAACTGATCAATCAAGTAGCCGTTCGCGGCGTGAATTTCGACGCCGTCGAAGCCCGCTTCTTTCGCATTGGCGGCAGCGCGGCGAAAGTCTTCAATCAACGCAGGAATTTCGTTCGTGGCGAGTGCGCGTGGCGTCACGAATGGCTGCATCCCTTGGTCAGTGTAAATCTCGCCAGCAGGCTTGATCGCAGAAGGCGCCACCGGGAGATCGGCTATTTCCAACGTCAGGGGATGCGAGATACGCCCGACATGCCACAGTTGAAGAAAAATCTTCCCGCCGCGCTCATGGACTGCATTCGTCACCAGGCGCCACCCGGCAATTTGCGGATCACTGTGAATTCCAGGCGTCTTTGGATAACCTTGACCTTGCGGACTGATCTGGGTTGCTTCCGAGATAATCAAGCCAGCAGAGGCGCGTTGCGCATAATAACGGACGTTAAGTTCATGCGGTACGTTGCCGTTTGCGGCACGACTGCGCGTTAACGGCGCCATCACGATACGGTTTTGAAGTGGCACGGAACCAAGAACGGCCGGCGCAAAGAGTTTTGATGGGTTTTGTGTTGGTTTCATATTGATCAAGGTGATGAATGAATCGGGATTCGTTGCGTTGGCCCAGACAAGAGTCTCTTGAAGCGGAAAACGCGATACGACGGTCTTCCAGAGGTCGAAGCAGGCCGAAGCCCCGCTTCGCTTAGCGGTCTATGCTGAGGATTCGGTGCGCGATTGCCAGCAAGTCCTTCTCGACGATGTCAGGCTGGTCGCCAACGGGCAAGGGCGCGTTCCCTGGTCGGGTTAGGAGTGCGGCCTTCCACCCGGCCGCCATCGCGCCGAGCGTGTCCCAGGTATGGGCCGCAACCAATCGCAATGAGCCCGCGTCGGTGCCCAGCGCCGAGGCCACGCTGCTGTAAGTCTCTGGGGCAGGTTTAAAGCGCTTGACTGCATCAACCGAGAATTGCTTCTCAAAATAGTGGGAAAGCCCTGCCTTCTGAAGAACTGCCTGGCCAGCCTCGGATGCTGAGTTCGTCAAGGTCACCAGACGGAATCCTGAACTCTTGAGGATTTCCAAAGCGGGCGCGGCATCTTTGTGAGCAGGTAGCCTGCTCATATGGTCCTTGAAGTCATCGAGATCGTTTGCCGTCAGCGAAACGTTTTTTATCTCCGCAATCATCTTAAGTACGGCCACCGCGAGTTGACCAAAAGGCGAGTAACTGCCGCTCAAAGTAAGTGCCTGAGAGTAAAGAATCAGTTCTGCAAACCACTGTCGCATGACACGCGCATCGCCAAAGGCGCGTTCGAAAAACGGGTTCAGTGTTTCGATATCCAGCAGCGTTTCATTCACATCAAAGACGATCACGCGCTCGTGCTTTCTCGATTGATTCATTGTTGACTCCAATGGCGAAGATCAACGATAGATCGGCCGCGCGGCTGTGTTAGAGCTAATCTTTACCGTGCAAGCGACTGATCAATTTTTTGATCAATATTTGTGGAAATTTCGGTAAAAAATAGAGAAAATTATTCCATTAATCCAGCTAATATGTTTTCAATAACGGGATTGAGTTCATCGGCTGAACATCCCCCCTTTGCAAGAACGCGCAGACCCGAAATGGCGGTAACGAGAATGACGGCATACTGACGGGGGTTCACGCCGGATTTAAACTGCCCAGCTTCCTGGCCCGCGCGAATCAGGTTTGCGAATGCGTCCATCATCCCGTTGAAACCAGCTTTGACGTGTTGACAAACTTCGCCATCACGCGCTCCGAATTCGGCGGCCGTGTTCACCAGTAAACAGCCTCGTCCCGCGTTATTGCCGGAGACCACCTCCAGCAATATCTCGCGCAGCAGCGCCCCCGCATTCTCGCTACCAGCGCGCGCGACGAGCTTCGAACGCTGACTGTTGGCGTAATGGTCAACCGATTCGAGGAAAAGATCTCGTTTCGAGCCAAACGTGTTGTACAGCGAAGACTTTGCAACGCCCATTGCTTCGGCAATTTCCATGGCAGACAAGGGGTCATAGCCGAACCGCCAGAACGCGTCGACTGCCCGAGCAATAACTTCCGTGCGATCAAATTCCAGATGTCGAGCCATGAGCAGCGTACCTTGCAATAAATTCTGGACCGATTGTACCAGAATTTTGCTATCATGCCCGCTTAGACGGGGCAGGAGTCAGTCACTTCGCCTTCCTTGATAGTGCGCTGTTCATCTCAGGGAAGACCAAATGTTCGGAATGATTTTTCAGCTACCCCAAAACAAATCCCGCGCCAGCGACAGCGCGACGTTATCAAGGTCACATCATGAGCGATGCAAGCGAATACATTCCGCCCAAGGTCTGGGTCTGGGATCAGGAAAGCGGCGGCCAGTTTGCCAGCATCAACCGGCCTGTTGCTGGTGCCACGCACGACAAGGACTTGCCAGTGGGACGCCACCCGCTACAGCTGTATTCGCTGGCCACGCCCAATGGGGTCAAGGTGACGGTCATGCTGGAAGAGCTGCTGGCCCTGGGGCACGGTGGCGCTGAATACGACGCTTGGCTCATTCGGATCAATGATGGCGACCAGTTCGGCAGTGGATTTGTGGGAGTCAACCCTAATTCCAAGATCCCGGCCTTGATGGATCACAGCGGTGAAACACCGGTACGGATATTTGAGTCCGGCGCTATCCTGCAGTACCTGGCCGAGAAGTTTGGTGCTTTCTTGCCCGCCAGTGGCGCGGCGCGGGCTGAATGCTTGTCGTGGCTTTTTTGGCAGATGGGCAGCGCACCCTTTCTGGGTGGTGGCTTTGGCCACTTTTATGCCTACGCGCCCGCAAAGTTCGAGTACCCGATTAACCGCTACGCCATGGAAGTCAAGCGCCAGCTTGATGTGTTGGACCGACAACTGGCCGAGCACCGTTTCCTGACCGGAGACACCTACACCATCGCCGACATGGCGGTGTGGCCTTGGTACGGTGTCCTGGTCAAGGGCCAGCTTTACGAAGCTGGCGAGTTCCTCAGCGTGCACGAGTACAAGCACGTCCTGCGCTGGTCGAACGAAATTGCACTGCGTCCGGCCGTCCAGCGCGGGCGCAAGGTCAACCGCGCCTGGGGTGAGCCATCCAGTCAGTTGCTCGAACGCCACGACGCCAGCGATTTCGATACTCGGACCCAAGACAAAGTGACCACTTCCGCCGACGGCACGCCGTAATTGCCCGTGGCGACAGCGCCACCGACCGTGCTCTGTCCGCACTGCCTGCTGAAAAAGACGCGTTGCACAAGGGCAATGCCACCCTCTGAATTTTCGCTAAGTTCGCTACTCACGATTTTCCACCCCGTTTTTAGAGGCTCGTCATGATCAAATTCTATTACCACCCATCCCCTAACCCGGCCAAGGTGGCCCTCTTCCTGGAAGAAGCAGGCCTGCCTTATGAATTGGTGCCAGTAGATACCCGCAAGGGCGAGCAGCACGCGCCCGCCTACACCGCCATCAACCCGAATGCCAAGACGCCGGCCCTGGTGGACGGCGAGGTTGTGGTGTTCGACAGCAATGCCATCCTGCTGTACCTAGCCGAGAAAACCGGCAAATTTCTGCCGGAGAACAAACCCGAGCATCGTGCGCAGATGCTGTCGTGGCTGATGTTCGTGGCCACGGGGATCGGCCCATATTCAGGCCAAGCTGTGCACTTTAAGCACTTCGCGCCAGAACCGAAGGCCTATGCAGTGAACCGTTACGACTTCGAGGCGCAGCGCCACTGGCGCCTGATCGACGCACAACTCGCCAAGCATCCCTACATGGTGGGTGACCGCTACAGTCTCGTCGACATGGCGGTGTGGGGCTGGGCCCGCGCCGTGCCTTTTATTCTTGGCGCCGAAGCGTGGGGCAGCCTCCCCAATGTGAAGCGTCTGCTTGATGAAATCAACGCACGGCCCGCCGCCCAGCGCGCCGAAGCCCTAAAGGCGCAGCACGCTTTCAAAACCGAGATGGATGACGAGGCCCGCCGCGTGCTGTTTCCGCAAAACGCGCGTCTGGGCGCTGCGTCCTGATCGGTTATCCGCATTTTTCTGGTTGATGCTCCCGTAGCATGCACTGCAAGAGTCGACCACTCAGAAGCGCAACGTTACGGGATGGGACAGTCCTAGTTCGACCCTGAGCGGACTTCGGTTGGGCCCAGCACCTCAGACCAAAGCTGACGTTCGCCTCTCCAATCCTTGGCAGCTCAGACACCGGACCGCTTGCGAATCTCATGCGCAAGCCCTTTGAATTCGGAGGCGGCTTCCTCTATCTGATTGTTATAGCCAGAATTGACCATTCCCCGCAGCTTCCCGATTCCGACCCCATACTCTTGGGCCTGAGGTGCCAAGCTGTGGAAATCCTTGATCGCGGCGAGCTTGTTCGTGGTGTGTGGTACAAGTCCTGGATCGACAGCACGCAACGCATCGACCACGCGATCCCGCACCCGAGGAGCGATCTTGGCCTCCCAGTAGTCGTGAGGTTTTGTCGAGTTGCGACCAGAGGAGACTTTGTACGCTGACGTGATGTAGCCAAGGTAGGTGGGATTCCCTGTCAAGAGCGGGCGCGCTCCGGTCGGCGCCAAGCTTCGCACCGTCTTCCAATCCGTGATCCACCTCGTGACCGATCGGCCGACCGTAGACAGGGCTCGCAGCGAAAATAGGTCGGCAGCCACTGGTGTAGCGAAGAATGTTAACGCGCGAGCAGAATTGACCCACCTGGCGGGGTGGGGGATGCGGCATAAATCTTGGACGGTTATGCAGCAATCCCGAGGGCCCTGCGGTACTCAACAGGGCTCCGTGCCCCTAACGAGATCTTGATCCGTTGCTCGTTGTACCAACGGATGTACGCGTCCAGAGCTTGCGTGAACTGCTCAATGCTCGTGGTTTGCCAGTCGCGGGCATAAAACAATTCGTTTTTGAGCCGCCCGAAGAAGCCTTCACAGGCCGCATTGTCCGGTGAGTACCCCTTACGTGACATCGAGCGCACTAACTTGGCATCAGCGATGCGTGACAACCATCCTGGCCAGCGATAGTGGGCACCACGGTCTGAGTGAACCACAGGTTGCACTTCGCTGTCATTGAGCTTGGCGATCGCGGCATCCAGCATCGTGTTGACCAGTTCAGCGTCGGGGCGTGTTCCGATAGACCAGCTCACCACCATTCCATCGAAGCAATCGATCATGGGCGACAGGTAGACTTTGCCGGCGGGTAGTTGGAACTCCGAGATGTCGGTCAGCCACTTCTGGTTAGGCGCAGTGGCATTGAAGTCGCGATTCAGCAAGTTCTCAGGTGCAGGGCTAATCTCTCCCAAGTAGGAGCCGTAGCGGCGTCGTTTGGGCGCAGCGGCCACCAGCCCTTCCTGCTTCATCAGGCGCCGGACCACCTTCTCCGAGATCCACACGCATTGCCTGACCAGTGAGGCCTGGATGCGACGGTAGCCATAGCAGCCATGGTTGCGCTCGAAGATGTCCGTGATCGTTCGGCGCACCGCGACATACTTTTCGTCAGCGTTGAGCCGAGCTCGATGGTAGAAGTACGAGCTGCGAGCCAGGACTAGCGAGGCGAGCAACTCGGCAAGTGAGTATTCATGGCGCAGGGCATCAACCAGAAGTGTCTTCTCACGATTGCTCAGGAGATGAAGGTCGATGCCCTGGTCCTTTTTTAGGAGCTCGTTCGCCTTCTTCAATAACTCCTGTTCCAACTGCAACCGCCTCACTTGACGACGTAGCGTCTGGAGTTGCTGCTCCAACTGGGACAGCTCCGAACCCGTTGAAGAATCATTGAAGCGCTTCATCGATGCGAGAGCCTCTGGCCCCAATAGTTGATTGCGCCAGTTGTACAGCGTCTCTCGACACACGCCAACGTCGTCAGCAATGGCTTGGACGCGTCCTTGACGTGTGCACAGTGCGAGCACCGCAGCGTGCTTCTGCTCGTTCGACGATGCTCCAAGCAGGCGTGGCCGAGCCCGGGGATTGAGCTCTTGAACCCAAGCGTGAAGTGAGGCCCTCCCGGGATAGCCAAGAGCCTTGATTGTGAAAGCCACGCAGCGCCCGTGCGTCAGATAGTGTTCGACGGCCCGAGTCCGCCGCCGCATCGAGGGATCTTGCGCTTTACAAGGAATTGGCCCCGGGCAACATCGACTACGACCCCAAGGGCAAGTCCTACGTCCTGGGGCCGGACTTCCGGCCCGTCTTCGACTTTCCCCCAGAGCGGGTGCTGTCGTGGCTGACCCAGGGCTTTGGCGATGGTGAGCCGATGCGGCTCAAGGCGTGGGTGGCCAGCGAGAGCCCGTCACGGCTCACGCATCCGGATCTGGATGTGCTGGCGAGCGTGACCCGGGCGATTCACCAGGAGTGTCCGCTCGGCATCGAGTACCACTCCATCTCCAGTGGCCGCACCGAGCGGGAGATCGTCCCGTTCGCGCTGATCGATAACGGCCTCCGTTGGCACGTCCGGGCCTTCGACCGGAAGTCCCAGGAGTTCCGGGATTTCGTCATCACCCGGATCAAGCGGCCGGTGGTGCTCAAGGGGCAGCCAGTGGCGCCCCACGAGATGAGCGATCAGGATATTCAGTGGACTCGGATCGTCGAGCTGGAGCTAGTGCCGCACCCGGATCAACCCCGGCCGGAGATCACCGAGATGGACTACAGCATGCAAGGCGGCGTGCTGCGGATGAAGCTGCGTGCCGCCACTGCCGGATACATCCTGCGCAAATGGAGTGTCGACTGCTCCCCTGACCACAGCTTGCGCGGGCATGAGTACCGGTTGTGGCTGAAGGACCACCTGGCCATCTACGGCGTGCGCAACGCCGTGCTGGCAGGCGCCGCTCGCGTTGGCAGGCTGGTGCTGAACAGAAAGACTGGTTGGGAACTTGCGGGCGGGGTGTGAAGGGCTTGCCACAGCAGGCGCAGCGTTTGGTCATCGTCGTGGTCTCCATGCAAATCCGCATGGGAACCGTGACAGATCACTGCTGTTGGAGAAGCATGCGCATGATCAGGCGCACATGGAGTGCTGAAATTCAGCCGCGCAAGGTCGTCAGCAGTTTCACCAGATCCACGATGGCGGTGAACGGTTCAGGATCGGTGTGCGCGGAAAAGCGCTGCGCCAGCCGATTGGCACGCTGGGTGGCGATGGCCAAATGCTCGCCCGTGGTGGCGAACGCATTGCCGCTGCCTTTTTCATAGCCGGGGATATGCCGTTTCAGGCGGCGCATCACCTCATCGCGGTGCAGCGGGGCCTGAATGTCCTCAAAGTGCAGCAGCAGCCACACCTCGAAGCTGGGCACGGAGGCAATGGCCCGAAACGTGACCGGCTGCTTGGCGTCGTTCCTGAGCTTGCCGTTGAGTTCTTCGGCCAGAGCTAAGGCAGCGTGGTAGCTGCCGTGGTCATCCCTGTCAAAAACTGCGTAGACCTGCTCGAATGCCCGCCGCTGGATGTTTTTGTGGCGATCACCTTTTTCGAACAATTCCTGGGCGTACTGCACTACCTGAATCGGCGCGGTGCCCAATTCGCTGGGCCTCACTTCCACGTTGGCCGTGTGCAAGCGATAGGCGCTGCGGATCTCCCGAAAATAATTCGGCTCCGTCTTGCTGCCTTCGGACACAATCAGGACGCGGTCGTAACTTGCCCGCCGTCCCTGCTTGCGCGCCAGCTGCTGTTTCTGGCGCTCCTTGGGGGCATTATCGCGGGCCATCAGTGCTTGCGCCCCAGTGTTTCGCTGAGGAAAGGGACACCGCCGTAACGCCCCATGAGGTAGCCACGCTCCAGCGCTTCGTTTTTGCGCGGGCTGAATTCAGACAAGGCCACCAGAGTGGATGCCTGATCGCGATCTTTCTCGACGAACCAGATCTGATCGCGTCGCAGTAGATCGGGGGCATCCAGCAGCGAGGTGTCGTGGGTCGTGAAGATCAGTTGTGCTCCGCCGGTGTTGATGTCCGGGTGATGAAACAGCCGCACCAGTTCGCGCACCAGCAAGGTGTGCAAGCTGGTGTCGAGTTCGTCGATGACCAGCGTCAGCCCCTTGCTCAGGATGTCCAGCACAGGTCCGGCCAGAAACAGCAGATTGCGCGTGCCATTGGATTCGTCCGGCAAGTCGAACACGGCTCGACCTTGCTCGGTGACGTGGTGAAAGCGCAGTCTGTGCTCTTCCATTTCCTCCGTGTGCACCTCGGTTTTACCAGCCGCCACATCGAAATGCAGTGCCTGGCCAGGCACCTTGCGGGTTTCCACATCGATGTCGGCAATGCTGATGTCGGCGGCTGACAGAAAATTGCAGATCTCTTTGCGCCCATCGGCCTGCTTGAGCATCTGGATGGAGATTTGCGGATTGAGCTGCGCCTGCTCGTTGAAGATGACCAAGCGATTGACGAACCAGTCGAATACAGGGCGCAAAGCTTCACTGTTGAGCTGCACGGCCATCGATAGGAACAGTGAATTCGGGCGGGTTGCGCCTTCCCATAGGTTCTTAGGTCCCTTCAGGCCGGAACCGAAGTCATATACATCCTTGCCGGTATCGGCATCAAACTGGCGTGTGAACCAGCGCTGCGGCTTGAAGGCCTTGTAGACCAGCAGATGCTCGCTGACGATGCGCTGCGCAGTCATGGCAAAGCCGTACTGGTAGCGCACACCATCGAGCAGGAAGGTGATTTCGAACTCGCTGGGCTGGCTGGCCGACTCGACGTCGAGACGGAAGGGCTGTACGGCAAAGGTCTGGCCAGGCTGGATCACCGTGGCCGATTCGGCCACCACGCCGCGCATGTACTGCAGTGCCTTGATGAGATTGGACTTGCCGCTGGCGTTGGCACCGTAGACCACGGCGCTGCGCAGCAGCAGTGGAGCAGCGCTGATGCCGGTCGCCAAGGTGTTCGTGTCCTGTTGGGTCTTGTCTTTGGACGCAACAAGACTAAGCACCTGCTCATCACGCAGGCTGCGGAAGTTCTTGACGCGGAACTCGACCAGCATTGGATTCATCCATAGAAGAAAAAATAAATCGTAATTATGCGCTAGTAACGCGAATCATCAAGTTATTTTGCAGTGTAGTTGTCTCATCGAGAGTGCTCAGCTGCTGATCCAATGGACATGAATTCAATTCCTGAATCCGGATTTGAAGCGGCGTCCGCGTAAAAACCACAAGCGAAATCATCGGTTGTCAAGGCCAACTCCCGCTCATGCACGACAAAAAACTGGATAAAAGAACAGTGCCAGCCTTGATCGGCCGTGCGGGGTCCCTCCTACACCACCAATATCGAAACCCCAACCACTCTCGGTTGGGGTTTTTTCTTGCCTGATCGCGGCGGTTCCCGCGTGTTTGCGGGGATTCCTGCGAATGCCTGCGGACTTCGCCGGTCGGCCACCCGACCTGTCTTTCGGCACATTCCTCTCTCTCCGGGCCATTCTTCTCTCCGGTCTCGCTCCCCGCCAGGCGCCCGAAGTCCGCAAAGGCCGCCAGCGACACCGTTACAGATCAACAAGTTACGTGCGGACTAATCGAGCAGTTGATTTTCAGCATCGGTAGGCGAAGGAAACCGCCTCGAGGCGAAGACGGTCTGGTTAGCGTTTTAGGCCTGTCTTGTGATAGGCGTATTTAGCCTACATACTAGCGGCATGTTCCAACCCATCCCGGGGGAAGCCATGCAGAAGATGATCGTCATCCCAGCGCAGATCCGCGCCGGCCGCGCAATGCTCGACTGGTCGCAGGATGAACTCGCCAAGGCCGCCGACGTGGCGCTCACGTCGGTCCGCGACCTCGAAAGCCAGAAGCGCGCAGCTGACAGCGGCACGGCCGCAGCGGTCCGCCGCACGCTGGAAAACGCTGGCATCGAATTCTTGCCCGGCACCGTGGACGGCGGTCCAGGGGTTCGGCTGATCGCGAACCGCCCGAACCTGGTTCGCCGGCCGACGACGATGACCAAGTGGGACGGATTGCCGTTCACGATCGAATGGCAAGGCAAGGAAGTGACGGTGTTCCTCACCCGCGAGGCGATCGAAGATCTCGGCAGGCATACCGGCACCGAAGACGACACCGTCTATCTGAAGACCTTCGACAAGTTTCGCGGCAGCATCCTCGACGGCGTGCGCGCCGCGCTCGCCGATCCCAAGAATTTCGATCGGCAGGGCAACCTTCGGGTGACCGGCGCCTACCTGCGCGAGTTGGCCTGACCCATGAGCGCGATTGAAGGACTGCTCAAGGAATACCACGGCGAAGTCAACGTAGCTGCGTCCAGCTTCTACGCCTGGAAAAACATCAACAACCTGGCCGCGCACGACCCCGCATTGTTTCAGGCGCTACAACGCAATGCGCTTTCTTGGAACCTAATCGCGCACTCGCTGCAGATCACGTTCTTTTCGGCGTTTGGACGACTTTTTGATCGTGACAAGCGCTCGCTCACTGCCCGCACGTTCATCAGCAAATGCGAGGCGGCCCTCGATCAATTCAGCAAGCCCGCGTTTGAAGCACGACGACTTGCCAGCAACCACGGTGTTAGGCCGGACTACTTGGATGGGTACCTGCCCGGTGTGTACGAGCCGGTCACTGCCGATTTCCAAACGCTCGCGGCTGCGATCGCGCCATGTGAGGCGGTGTACATCACCAACTACCAGCCGATCCGGCACAAGCTGATCGCCCACAAGGATATGGCAACGATCGGCGGCAAGGACTCTCTTTTTGCGAAGACAAATATCGGGGAAGTTGAGGCAATCCTCGAAGTCTTGTATCAGGTTGCCGCGGTCGTCGAGCAGCTTTTCAACAACGGCAGACGGACCAATTTGGTCGACCACAAACTACGCGAAGAAGAATACATTCGCCAAGATTTGGAGAGTCTCCTGCGCAAACTTGCCGGGTGACGAGCAAGCCGCCCATGCGAGATTCCATCACCTCATGACGATCGACGGCCTCCTAACCTTCCTCGCGCTGCTGGTCGCCGTTTACACGCTCACGTCGCGCGCACAGCGCCTCAACCTTTTCTTGACAGAACAAGGAAACAGGGCATCGTGACAAATCTACCTCCAATGGCGCACGTGACGTTGCGGCGCGGCCACCTCTACAAGTACAAGTCACTTGCGGGCGGCAACCTCGCGCATACGCTTGAGATCATCGAACGGTCGCTGATCTACTGCCCGAGGCCGACGCAGTTGAACGATCCGGACGAATGCCGGCCGGATTTCGTGCTCGATGATATCGCCGACCCGGCTTACCGGCCGCAGGTCGATGCGTGGGTGCGGCGCTGCATAATGCACCGGCCCGAACACGTGACTGAAGAACAGATTCAGGCCGAACTCGCGCAGCTAACCCAGCAGCGGCTGGAGGCGCTTTTGGCCGAAGCGAACGCCGAGTATCACACGGCTGTGGACACGCGATACCGGATCCTGAGTCTCGCGGACTCGTGCGAGAACGACCACCTGTGGGTCCGCTATGCTGATAACTACGCTGGGGTCTGCCTGCAGTTCTTCGTCGATCCGATGTTCGGAACCGCATACCAGATGCGCTATAGCGATACAGTGCCGGCGCTCGACATCACGGATAACGAGGGCTTCACCGCGCTGAACATGACGGCGCTCGTCAAGCGTAAGCGCTGGGCTAATGAGGGCGAGTACCGACTCATTGTCGGCGACCCGCCCATCCCCGGTGATCCACCACTTGAGGCACAGAAGCTGCGTTTCGCGCCCGAACTGCTAACGGGCATCCTATTTGGCTATCGCATCCCGCCGCGCGAGCGCGAGCAGCTAAAGAACGCCTTTTTGGCCGCGCCAGTCCAGCGAAAGATCTTTACGGTGTTCGGCGGTGTGCCCTTCCGAGCCCTGCAGATTGTGCCTGACGCTATTCGGCAGGGAGTCGGGCGCGCTGCTCATCCCACAGCGCAGGCGGGTCCACCGCCAGGTCAAACAGCGTGACGTGGTTCGGCATGGCGTCATCCAGGATGGCGGCCACGATGTCCGGCGCCAACGTGGTCAGGTTGACCATCCGGCTGATGTAGCTGTTGTCGACCCCCTCCAGGGCCGCGATCTCCTTGAGCGACTTGACCTCGCCCGACTCCAGCATGGCCAGCCAACGGTGACCACGGGCCAGCGCCAGTTGCAACGGTGTGGCCGCCGTATCCCACGGTCTGGCCTTGGCTGTTTCGCCGTTGGGCAGCGTGACCAGTTTGCGCCCGCTGCGCCGCTTGATCTGGATCGGCACCGATAACGTCAGTCGGCCATCGCTGGCCTCGATGATGTCGGGCTCGCCCGTCTTGTGGATGCCGATCTCACTCATGCCAAGGCCTCCTCGGGCTGGGCAACGCCCACCGGCTGCAGTTCCAACACCAAGCGCTCGATGCCGTTGGCGCGCAATCGCACCTCTAGATCATTGGGCGACACGATCACTTTCTCGACCAGCAGCTTGACGATGCGCGTCTGCTCGGCCGGGAACAGCTGGTCCCAAATCGTGTCGAGCCGCGTCATGGCGACCGTGACCTTGGCCTCGTCGAGACTGGGGTCCAGTTCGATGGCGCGCGGCAGGACGTCGCCCAAGAGAGCCGGCGATCGCAGGATCGAGCGCAGCTGGTCCAGCACGGCGGATTCGAGTTCAGCGGCTGGAAGTCGCGGCAGCCCCGACGCGCCCGCGTGCTCCTTGTTCTCGCGCTGCGGCACGTAGTAGCGGTAGCGCCGGCCGTTCTTCTTGGTGGTGTGAAACGGCGACAAGGCCCGGCCGTCGTTGCCGAATACGATGCCCTTGAGCAGATACGGCACGGTCGCTCGGGTGGCATTGCCGCGCACCCGGCCGTTGGTAGCCAGGATGGCGTGCACCTGGTCCCACAACGCGCGGTCGATGATGGGTGGGTGCTCGGCCTGGTACCACTGCTCCTTGTGGCGCAGTTCGCCGAGGTAGGTGCGGTTGTTGAGAAGTTTGTAGATCAGCCCCTTGTCGATCGGCTTGCCTTCGCGGGTCTTGCCGTCCTGCGTGGTCCATGCCTTGGAGGTCACGCCGTCCAGCTTCAGCTCCTTGAACAACAGCGTCCCGGAGCCCAGTTCGACGAAACGCCGGAAAATGTGCCGGATGAGCTTGGCCTCGTTTGCGTTGGGCACCAGCCGCCGGTTCTCGACGTCGTAGCCGAGCGGCGGGACACCACCCATCCACATGCCCTTGCGCTTGCTGGCGGCGATCTTGTCGCGGATGCGCTCGCCCGTGACCTCGCGCTCGAACTGGGCGAAGGACAGCAGGATGTTCAACATCAGCCGCCCCATCGAGGTGGTGGTGTTGAACTGCTGGGTAACCGACACGAAGGACACGCCGTAGCGCTCGAACACCTCGACCATCTTGGAGAAGTCGGCAAGGCTGCGTGTCAGGCGGTCGATCTTGTAGATGACGACCACATCGATGTTGCCGGCCTCGATGTCCGCCATCAGCCGCTTGAGTGCGGGACGATCCATGTTGCCGCCGGAGAACGCCGGATCGTCATAGTCATCTGCGACAGGAATCCAACCTTCGGCGCGTTGGCTGGCGATGTAGGCGTGGCCGGCATCGCGCTGGGCGTCGATGGAGTTGTATTCCTGGTCCAAGCCCTCGTCGGTGGACTTGCGCGTGTAGACAGCGCAGCGCATGCGGCGCTTCAGAACTTCGCTCATCGCCGTGCCCCCTTCTTCGTCTTGGGTGTGGCGGGTGCCTTGAGCCCGAAGAACAGCGGGCCGGACCAGCGTGTTCCGGTTATTTCGCGGGCGATCATCGACAGGCTCGGGTACATCCGGCCCTGGAAGTCGTACTGACCGTCCTGGGTCACGATCACGCGGTGTGCAACGCCCTGGTACTCACGGGTCAGCACGGTACCGGCTGCCGGTCGGTAGTCGCGATCGCGCTTCTTGACTTTGCCGGTCTCGATCAAGGATGCGATCCGGCGCTTGTTGCGCTCCAGCAGGCCGGCATCGACCTTGCGGAACTCCATCTCCTGCAGGCGGTAGGCAATGCGGCGCTCGAGAAACTGGCGGTTGTGGGTGGGCGTATCGCCGCCGAAGAGCCGCTGCCAGAGATGTTTGATTTCCGGCATGGGCAGCTCGGGCAGTCGTGCGATCTGCGCAGCCACCGAGGGTGGCGTGGTGAAGGTGCTTGTATTCGTTCTCATCAGGACTCCGTTTTTGTGTTGTTGACGGTGTCTGAATGAACGCTCTGGTTGCCATGAAAGCCAAGTAAAACTTCGCTATCTTCAGCACTATCTGCGGACCGGAGATCGTCGGCCAGTCGAAGGCGCGCGATCCCATTTGCCAGTAACGACGCGAGCTCGCGCCGACGCTGTTCCGGAGTCATCCGATCGGGTGGTATTTGGTTGATTGCATGCATCGGTATCGGTCCTCTCCGTCAAACTCGCTTGAATAGCGAAATTCTCCGGACGAACGCTGACCGACACCATGAGGGAGTTTCGGGCGCTGGCGTACTGGTGCGGGCCGCTGCGAAAACGCGGTACCGTCAGAGCCCAAACCGCGAGCGAATCAGCCCGCTATCGAACAGGGTATTGGCCGTTGCGGATGAATCGGTCAAAAGTGTCCTCCTCAGCGTCTTCATCATCATGCTGAGGCCGTTGCCATTCAGCGTCGGGCATCAACAGCAGCGTCAGTGTGTAGTCGTACTGACCGGCGACCCGGGTCATTTCGGTCAACGGCATGGTCGCCGGTTCGCGCGGGAACCAGATCTGCGCCCGCGTCGATTGCAACTGGGCACCAGCATCCAAGAGGTTGTTGCTGTGCGCCAGCGCGTCTTGTGGCAATTCGATGGTCTGTTTGCGCGTGGCGAAGTAGGCCCCGGACTTGAACGCTGCTTGGTTTGATTTCGCCCACAAGAGGTGGTCGTCACGGCTGGCTACCAGGATGGCGCGCTTCTCGGCGATCTCGGTCCACCGCAGGGCGGCGGCGGTCAGCGACACGCCGTAGCGCGCGGCGCAGTGTCCCAACAGATCGAAGCTGACTGGCTGACCATCGACTTGCTTCCTGAAGTCGTCCAATGGCATCAGCAAGGTCGACGCAAATTTGTCCGCCTCGGCTTCGATGTCCTGTTCATCGCCGTGCCCGGTTTCAATGTCGGCATCGCCGCATTCGAACTGGTCTCGACTATGCCGGTGCAGGATGTAGTGGCCGAATTCGTGCGCGATCGTGAAGCGCTTGCGGCCCTCTGATGGGGTGGCGCTGTTGTAGAGGATCAACCACTTCGACCGCGTCTTGTTCGCTTTCAGCAGGCCGTCGAAACCGTCCAGGTCTTCGCCTTGAACCTTATCGATCGGCGAATCTGCAAAACACTGACGCGAATACTCCAGCGCCAACTCATCGACCTTCAGCGGAAATCGTTCGGTGCCAAGCACCGCGTTTAGCATCTTTGAGATGCGGTTGGCCTCGGCCTTGGGCTTTTTCGCATCCGTCATTCGTCTTCCCAGGCATCGAGAATCTTGCGAATCTTCTTCTTGTCCGGCTCGGACATGGCTTTGAACTTGCGGAAGAACGCCTCATCGAGCACCGCCTCGTCCGGCGTGGCCGAGGACTCAGTCAGCAGGAACTCGGTGGTGACCTCGAGCACAGCGGCGATCTTTCCGATCTTCTCTGCTGACGGCTTCGGGTCGTCCTTGTTTTCCAGCTCCCAGATGTAGCTCTTGCTGGACTCGGTCAGCTCGGCCAATTGTTCAAGGCTGAGCTTCTTCTGCTTGCGCAGTGCACGGATCTTGTCGCCCAAGGGGGATGGCACCGTTTTCTCCTCATTCGTCTGCTTCAATCCGAAAATAATACCACTACACCGAACAAAACTGTACCTGCTTGACAAACCCATATCCGACCATCAATAATCTGAATCGTTCGGTACGCCGAACGTTATCGGTCTGAAATCCCCAACAAGAAGACGGGGGGCCTGGGCTGGTGCCAACCCAATCAAAACCTTGCAAAGGGGGAATGTCGATGAACGATGCTGAAAATCTTTCCAAGCTGCTCGGCCACCTGCCGCCGGCAGTCTTCCGTGAATTCATGGTGGGGGAATTCGGTCTGGCCATGCCGGAACTGGACAAAAAGCAGGGCAAGCAGGACCAGCGCGCCGTCATGGAGCCGGTGCTGTCGGCGCTGACGGTGAGCGAGCGCCAGAAGATCGAGGAAGTGGCCGAGCGCATCGTGCTGTTGTCGGACGGCGCCGGGCAGGACGTCATCGAGGGCATCAGTCAGGACATCTTCGGCGACGCTGAAAAAGCGGCGTTTGCTGCCATCCCGAATCAATATGAACGCGCGCTATGGCTTCACCTCCATGAGCCTGGACTGTTCGAGGAGGCATTGAACGCCCGTCAGGCCGACGTGTTCCGCCAGAGCGCGTCGTGCTATTCCGGTTACGTCGCGCCCAAGGACCTCACGGTGCTGGACGACGCGGCGGCGCGGCAGGCATTCCATCAGGCCGTCGCTCAGCACCTTGGTTGCGCGGCGGACACTGTCGCCGTCCAGGTCTTCAAGCGGCTGCGCCCCGACACACTCACCGGCGAAGACGTCGACCTTTACCAGGTCAGCGTGCATCACAACCGCCCGCCCGAGATCATCGACCGCGTCCAGGCCAGCGAACTGGTGCCGCAGGAAGTCATTCGTGCGGTTTCCTCGCACATCACGTATGAGCCGGCCAACGGCCATCTGGAGGTCCTGTCCAAAGACACGGACGGCCGTGAGGCACTGGCGCGCATCGTGGCCGATTCGCTGCTGCAGTCGCCCATCACCGGCGACAAGATTCCGCTGAAGCAGTACGACTACCAGAGCCTGGCTGCCCCTCGCGCCTTCGATCTGTCCGGCGAAGACGTCGCTTCGGTCAAGGTGATCGAACTCGGCTATACCCTGGCCAACCACCGGTCCCTGCTGGTGAAAATCTGGTCCAAGGACGTTGACGACATCTATACCGCCGCACGCTCGCTGATTTCCCTGTCGTTCGACTTCCGCCACCACCACCTCAACTACGCGAAGCTGTCGATCCGCATCAAGAAGGTCGGCAAGGAGCGCGCGCGCACGATCACCGTGATCCTGCGCGACGACAACAAGTGCAACGTCAAGACCAAGCGCGAAAAGGATCGGGCGCTGTGCGACCGTTTGCTGGCCAAGTGGCAGTTGGTGAAGGAGATCACAGATGTCGCCGAAGAGCCTGTCGACGCGCTCGTTGCTTGATTTGCTCGATCTCTTCGAACGATCGGCGCATGCCCTCATCAATGGCGATGGCCAGCCTCTGCATGGTGTGCCCGGTTGGGATCTGTCGCGCCACGCGACGCTCTCCGATCGGGATCTCGCGCGATGGACCGAACGTATCGGTTATGCCGGATGCTATCCGGCGCCCAGAGGTGACGAACGCGTGCCGGTTGAGATCGAGGAAGACGATGACCCGGGACGCTATCGCTACCGGTGTCCCGCGACCTTCCGTACCAAATACGTTTCTGCCGAACTGGTGGCGGTTCATGCCGTCACCGACGCCAAGCTGCTGAACTACCTGGCGGACCTGCTCGGGATTCCACAGGCACATCGACGCGGCATCACGGCGCCCGCCATCGGTGGCGTACTGTGGAATCTCGGCAAGATGCGCATAGCCGATGCGCAGGTCGACGTCTGGCTGGTGCGAGGGCTTTCTTCATCCATCGATCGGGTCTTCGACCATTTCCGTTCGGCGTCACAACCCGAACAGGGCTTGATCTTCACAACGGGCCAAGCCCTGCCCGACATCGTGCCGCCGCCCCGTAGCTACCGCATCGTTCCGATCGCCAGCGTTCTGGTGGACTACGCGGTCAAGCCGCACCTCGACATCGACCTGATCCACCGATTGTTGGTGGCGCCGTCAGGCAGCAAGGTGGAGAAATCCCTGCCCGCACGCTTCGACCCTTACTCGAACACGCTGGTCATCGCCACCAAGTCCGACCAGCCATGGGCCATCAAAGGCACCCGGCAGGTTGCCGTGGTCAGGTATCTGTTCGAGCAGTTTGAAAACGGAAGGCGTTGGGTTCCCGCCGGGGAAATCCTGAACGCCGTCTACGGCCCGCAGAAGGGTGGCCGTAGCCAGCGTATTCAAAACGTCTTCAGTGGCAACTTGGTCTGGGAGGACTACATCGCAAACGACGGCAACGGCCAGTACGGATTCAACCTGGACTGACCCGTACCAGTTTGACGCACCACGCAAAGCCGCCTTCGGGCGGTTTTTTACTTTCAGGGTCCCGCTTTTTCCTGTTTTGGCTGAGCCCGTACATCAGCCCGTACATGGCGGTGGCTGACGCCCGTACAGGCCGGATTTGAAGATGACCTCACGTTTTCGCAATCACCTGAAAGGAGAAAAACGTGAGTGTCAAACACCTCAACCAACGCCAACTGGCCGACCGTTGGGACGTCAGCGAAGCCACGCTGGAACGCTGGCGGTCCGAAGGAATCGGGCCGGTCTTTCTGAAACTGCAAGGGCGTGTCCTGTACCGCCTTGAGGACGTCGAAGCCTTCGAGTCCGAGAGCCTGCGCAAGAGCACATCCGAGCGTGTCGAAACGGGAGGTGCGGCATGAGCCACCTCCCCCCCGATCAAGTGCTGGCCACGCCGGCCGGCGAACTCGCCCAGCAATCCGGCGAATCGCTTTTCCAACTGAAGAACGACGCAGCCGATCTGCTGGCCGCTGCCAAAGCCATCGTCGAGCACGTCGATCGCGCCCTGGATCTGAAGTACGCCCAACGCGCCCACGAACTGCGCCTGGCGGCCGGCAAAGACACCGGCGTCGTGCACTTCGATGACGGCCGTGTCCGCATCACTGCCGACCTGCCCAAGAAAGTCGAGTGGGACCAGGCAAAGCTCAACGACATCACCCGCCGCATCGCGGCCAACGGCGAAGACCCCGCCGAGTACGTCGAGATCAGCTACCGCGTCTCCGAAACCAAGTTCAACGCCTGGCCCGAGACGCTGAAGAGCGCGTTCGCCTCGGCGCGGACGCTCAAGACCGGCAAGCCCGGGTTCCGCCTCGCACTGATTCAGGAGTGATTCCCATGAAAACCAAACCTGCGTTGCTCGATCTGCTGCGCAAGCAGCCCGAAATGTACCTGCGCGATCTGCCGGACACGATCCGCATCCCGGCGCTCGGCGACAGCCGTGCCGACGAAGTGGTGCGCCCGCTGGAGGATGCGACCGTCGACGACCTGGCTTTCGCGATTCAAGGTATGGAAGCCGAGTCCCGTCTCCATCACCGCCGCCTTCAGGGCCTGCGTGACCTCTATGACCTTGCCCGCAAGCGCGGCGCCTTGGGCGTCACCACGGTGGCTGTCGCATTCGCCGATCTGGGTGGTGAAGGAGGCCGGAAATGAGCCTGCCCATCATCACCGCAGACCAGCGTCTCGCAGAGCGCCGTGGCGTCAAGGGCGTGCTCGTTGGCAAGAGCGGCATCGGCAAGACCTCACAGCTCTGGACGTTGAAGCCCACGGCGACGCTGTTCTTCGACCTCGAGGCCGGCGATCTCGCCGTCGAAGGCTGGGCGGGCGACGCGATCCGCCCACGGACGTGGCAGGAATGCCGCGACTTCGCCGTCTTCATCGGCGGCCCGAACCCGGCACTGCGCGAGGACCAACCCTACAGCCAGGCGCACTTCGACGCGGTCTGCGCGCGCTTTGGCGACCCGTCGGCTCTGGACAAGTACGAGACCGTCTTCGTCGACTCGATCACCGTGGCCGGACGCTTGTGCCTGCAGTGGTGCAAAGGCCAGCCACAGGCCTACTCGGAGAAGACCGGCAAGCCCGACAGCCGTGGCGCCTACGGTTTGATGGGCCAGGAAATGATCGGCTGGCTCACCCACTTGCAGCACACCCGCCGCAAGAACGTGTGGTTCGTCGGCATCTTGAACGAGGCCCTGGACGACTTCAACCGCCGCGTGTTCTCGCTGCAGATCGACGGCTCCAAGACCGGCCTCGAGCTGCCCGGGATCGTCGACGAGGTCGTGACCCTGGCCGAGCTCAAGGCCGACGACGGCAGCGGCTACCGGGCGTTCGTCTGCCACACGCTCAACCCATGGAACTACCCGGCCAAGGACCGTTCCGGTCGGCTCGATGCCATCGAGGAGCCCCATCTCGGCCGCCTCATGGAAAAGATCGCCGGCCCCGCGAGGCCCGCCACCGAGCGACTCAATTTCGTCCGTCCCAATCCGGCGTCTGCCTCTGCTTCTGATTCAGCCGCCGCCCCCGAATCCACTTCGACTCAGGAGTCCTGATCATGACCTATTTCGATTTCAATTCCGCTTCCGAACAGACGTCCTTCGATCTGATCCCGAAGGGCACCCTGGTCCGCGTCCGCATGACCATCCGCCCGGGCGGCTTCGATGACGCGTCGCAAGGGTGGACCGGCGGCTACGCCACCCGCAATGCCGAGACCGGCTCGGTCTACCTCAGTTGCGAGTTCGTCGTGACAGACGGCGAGTTCGCCCGCCGCAAGATGTGGTCGCTCATCGGCCTGCACAGCCCCAAGGGGCCGGAATGGGCCAACATGGGCCGCACCTTCGTCAAGGCGATCCTCAACTCGGCGCGTGGGGTGCATCCCGGCGACAACAGTCCTGCCGCACAGAACGCGCGCCGCATCGGTGGATTCGCCGATCTGGATGGCATCGAGTTTCTGGGCAAGGTCGACTGGGAGAAGGACAAGAACGGCCAGGACAAGAGCGTCATCAAGGCCGCCGTCACGCCGGACCACAAGGACTACGTCGCGCTGATGGGCGGCGCCGGTCAGCCGGCCCCCGCTGCCAGCGCCCCCAACGCCTATGCGCAGGCCACCGGCCGGGCGCCCGTTCCGGGCCGCCCCAGCTGGGCACAGTGACGGAGGGCCACGGTCATGATGCTCCGTCCCCGCCAATCCCTCCTCGTCGAGCGCACGATTGCGGCGCTCGATGAGCACGGGAACACGCTGGCTGTCGCGCCGACCGGGTCGGGCAAGACCATCATGCTGTCGGCAGTCACCGGCAGGGTGTTGGCCGAGCCCGATGCGAAGGCCTGCATCCTCGCCCACCGCACTGAACTGACTGGTCAGAACCGCGACAAGTTCTCGCGGGTGAATCCGGGCATGAGCACGTCGGTGTTCGATGCCAACGAGAAGTCCTGGCGCGGCCAGGCGACGTTCGCGATGGTGCAGACCCTGTCGCGCCAGGCGCACCTCGACCAGATGCCGACCTTGGATCTGCTCGTGATCGACGAGGCGCACCACGCTTCGTCACCGACCTACCGCGCCGTCATCGACACGGTGCTGGACCGCAATCCTCGGGCTGGCGTCTGCGGCCTGACCGCCACCCCGAATCGCGGTGATGGCAAGGGGCTGCGCGAAGTCTTCTCCAACGTGGCAGACCAGATCACCCTGGGCGAAATGATCGCCGCCGGGCACCTCGTTCCGCCGCGCACCTTCGTGATCGACGTCGGCGTGCAGGACGCACTGCGCAACGTCCGCCGCACCGCGATGGACTTCGACATGGACGAGGTCGCCTCCATTCTCGACAAGCGGCTGATCACCGAGGCGGTGATCAGGCATTGGAAGGCGAATGCGTCATCGCGCAAGACGATCGTCTTCTGTTCGACGGTCGCCCATGCGCAGAACGTCAGAGATGCCTTTGTCGAATCGGGCATACGCGCCGTGCTGATCCACGGCGAGTTGTCCGACGCCGATCGCAAAGCGCGCCTGGCCGAGTACGAGTCCGGGCACGCCCAGGTCGTGGTCAATGTCGCGGTGCTGACCGAGGGCTATGACTACACGCCCACCAGCTGCGTCGTCCTGCTGCGCCCCAGTTCCTACAAGTCCACCTTCATCCAGATGGTCGGCCGTGGTCTACGCACCGTGGACTCCGAGGAGTTCCCGGGCGTCATCAAAACCGATTGCATCGTGCTGGATTTCGGCACCGCCAGCTTGATGCACGGATCTCTCGAGCAGGAAATCAATCTCGACGGGCATCCGGGCGACGGTGATGCGCCGACCAAGGACTGCCCGGAGTGTGGCGCCATCGTTCCGCTGGCCTGCATGGAGTGCCCCCTGTGCGGCCACATGTGGGAGCGCGAGTCGCAGGAGCTTGGCGTACTGACGGACTTCGTAATGAGCGAGATCGATCTGCTCAAGCGCTCCAACTTCCGCTGGTGCGATCTGTTCGGGCATGACGACGCGCTGATGGCCACGGGGTTCAGTGCGTGGGGCGGCATCTTCTTCCTCAATGGCCGCTGGCACGCCGTCGGCGGCGGGAAGGACTTGAGGCCGCACCTGCTGGCCGTCGGCGAGCGCACGGTGTGCATGGCCAAGGCCGACGACTGGCTCAACGAGCACGAATCCGCCGATTCCGCCCACAAGACCCGGCGCTGGCTGAACGAACCGCCGACTGACAAGCAACTCCGTTACCTCCCCGAGCAGATGCGGGCGGACTTCGGCATGACCCGCTACCAGGCATCGGCCTTGTTGGCGTTCCAGTTCAACAAGTCGTCGATTCAGCGGCTGGTGGTCGCGGCCAACGAAAGCCATCGGGAGGCCGCTTGACATGCGCGATCTGCTACCGCAAGGCCAAGGGGTACGGCTGGTCCAACCCTCGGTTCAAACCGGGCGACCAACGACGCTACTCAGACCGCTGGGTCTTCTGTTCGCGCCGTTGTCAGGACGCGTTCTGCAAGCTGATGACCAAGACGGAGGCACGCATGATCGACCCGAGTGACATGGAGCTGGCGGCCTTGCGGGCGTGCCTGTCGCCGCTGGGCGAGTACGTCGGCTCCATCGGCATGGAGCGGCCCCTGGCGGACTACACCCGGGATGAGGTGCTGACCCTGATCGAGGTCGTCGTCACCGCCTACCAGGACCAGATGATCGAAGAACACGAGCGCATGGCCGCCAAGGATCGTGCCTTTCTGGAGGAGCGCCTGGCCCGCCAAGGGCAAGCCGCTTCGAAGGGGGTGCCGTTCTGATGCTGGATTTCAACCACCGCCCCAAGATTCACGAACAGATCGGCGCTCTCATCGATGCCGCCCTCGCCAGCGATCGTGATGGACAGGCTCCGCGCACCTACCTCGGCGCTTCGCGGCTGGGTGTGGCCTGCGAGCGCGCGCTGCAGTACGAGTACCTGCGCACACCTGTCGATCCCTGCCGTGAAATTCCCGGTCGCATCCTGCGCGTGTTTGAGGTCGGGCATACGCTCGAAGACCTCGCCATTCGCTGGCTGCGCTTGGCCGGCTTCGACCTGTACACCCGCAAGGCCGGTGGAGGCCAATTCGGCTTCTCCGTGGCGGGCGGGCGTATCCAGGGCCATGTCGACGGCGTGATCAACGCCGCCCCCGGCGAGCTCGGGCTCCGGTGCCCGTCGCTATGGGAATGCAAGACCATGAACGACAAGTCCTGGCGGGACACGGTCAAGCTCGGCGTCGCCCGATCCAAACCAGTGTACGCAGCGCAGATGGCGATCTACCAGGCCTACATGGAAGCCGCCATTCCCGGCATATCACGCAACCCCGCGCTGTTCACCGCGATCAACAAGGATTCGCAGGAGATCTGGTTCGAGCTGGTGCCGTTTGACGGCGGACTGGCCCAGCGCATGTCCGATCGCGCGGTCCGGGTGATTTCCGCATCCGATGCCGGCGAACTGTTGCCACGCCATGCAACGACCCCGACCCATTTCGAGTGCAAGTCGTGCTCCTGGCAAGACCGCTGCTGGGGGACGACGTGACGACGAACGATATCGTGTGGCTCGACTTCAACGATGCGGCCGAACCTCGCAATGAACTCGTGAATGACACGGAGACGTTGCGTACCGGGTTGCTGGATCGGCTCGAAGCCGTCTTGCACTACCTGTTCCCCCAAGGCCGCATGCGGGGCGGCAAGTTCTATGTCGGCGACACCGATGGCTCGCCCGGCAAAAGCCTGGTTGTCGAGCTCGACGGCGCTCGTCGCGGTTTGTGGAAGGACTTCGCGGCCGACGATGGCGGTGATGTCATCGACCTGTGGGCGCGATCCCAGGGGCTGTCCACGCGCCAGAATTTTCCCCATCTCGCCACAGAGATTCGCCAGTGGCTGGGAGTCGCACCGCCTGCACCGTCCATTGCTCCTCACGCAGTCCGTACCGTTGCTGTCGATGAGCTTGGCCCTTACACCGCGAAATGGGATTACCTCACGCCCGAGGGCGAGCTGATCGCCTGCGTGTACCGCTACGACCCACCGACCGGCAAGGAATACCGCCCCTGGGACGTGCGCGCCCGGATGTGGCGGGCACCCGATCCGCGCCCGCTCTACAACCTGCCGGCAATCTCAAAGCTGCAGGACGTGGTGCTGGTCGAGGGCGAGAAATGCGCCGATGCGCTGATCGCCAGCGGCATTGCGGCCACCACCGCGATGAACGGGGCCAGGGCGCCCATCGACAAAACCGACTGGCGACCGCTTGCTGGCCGCTCGGTGCTGATCTGGCCAGACCGCGACGCGCCGGGTTGGGACTACGCCGAGAACGCCGCACGCGCTTGTGTCGCGGCGGGCTGCGCTTCCGTAGCCATTCTGGTGCCGCCATCCGACAAGCCCGACAAGTGGGACGCAGCTGATGCAGTCGCCGAAGGCTTCGACTGCGATGGGTTCATCGCGCAGGGCGAGCGCCGCGTGGTCAAGGCGGCATTGCCGATGCTGCCGACATTCACGCTGGGCGCGCTGCTGGATGACGATTCGCCGCTGCCGCCCGATCTCATCTCGCCGCGCGTGCTTACGCCGGCCGGAATGCTGGTATTCGGCGGCGCGCCCAAGGTCGGCAAGAGCGACTTCCTGCTGGCCTGGCTGACCCACATGGCCGCTGGTGCCGCCTTTCTCGGCATGCGCCCGTCACGCCCTTTGCGCGTGTTCTACCTGCAGGCAGAGGTGCAGTACCACTACCTGCGCGAACGGGTCAAAGAGCTGCGCATTCCCCCCAGCCGGCTCCTGGATGCCCGAGCGAACTTCGTGGCCACGCCCCAGCTGCGCCTCGTGCTGGACGACGCCGGCCTCGCGCAGGTGATTCCTGCCATTGCGAATGCGTTTGGCGGCGAGCCTCCGGACATCATCGCCATCGATCCCATCCGCAATGTGTTCGATGGCGGCGACGCCGGTGGCGAAAACGACAACGGCGCGATGCTGTTCTTTCTCTCACAGCGGGTGGACCGCCTTCGCCAGGCGGTGAATCCGGACGCGGGGGTGATCCTGGCCCACCACACGAGGAAGCTGGGCAAGAAGCAGTTCGAGGAGGACCCGTTCCAGGCTCTGGCAGGTGCCGGCAGCCTGCGCGGCTACTACTCGAGCGGAATGCTGCTGTACCGGCCCGACGAGCTGCGCACGACGCGGCAACTCATCTTCGAGTTGCGCAATGGGCCTGGCATCCCCCTCAAGCACGTGGACAAGGTGCAGGGGGAGTGGCGCGAGGTCGAACCCAACGAGCGATTGGTCATGCAGGAGTATGGCCAGCGGCTGGATGCCGAACGTCGTCGCAAACGCGACGCGATCCTGCAGATCCTGTTCGATGAGGCTGCGCAGGGGCACTGCTACACCGCCAATCAGTTCGCGGAAGGCTTCGAGGGCAAGGCAGGACTCGGCGGCGAGCGCACGATCCGCGAGCGGCTTTCGGCGCTCTCGACGCAGGGCTACATCAAGTATTTCCGCAACGCGGTGGACTACGACCTGCCGCCAGCTCGAACCAAATTCGGCTACCTCTGCGTGGAAGGCATGGTCCTGCGCTCGGTCGCTGGCCAGGCCGATCCCGACACCGGCGAAGTGCCGTTGCGCGAGCTTGCCGTACAGCCCACCCACTACAAATGCCCGCAATCGGGGGCCGCCTTGCCGGTCGAGAACCCCGAGGTGTGGGTTTACCAAGATGACATCAACGATCCTCAGGAGCCCGCATGAACACGCACCGACAAGTTGGCAAAACCGTTGCCAACGTCCCCCTGTTTTTTGCCGACGTCGGCAAGTTGGCAAACGCCTGCCAACTTCAATCCGATTCGAATCAATGCCTTACGGCGTTGTCGGCAAATTGGCAAGTTGGCAGCGCCGCCAACTTGCCAACTTCCGAAAAACCGCATGGATGCTGGGTTTCCCGGGAATTCCAAGTTGGCGAAAACTCCCCCTCCTACTACGTAGGAGAGGGAACTGCGGTTCCCTCTACCTTGCGTGGAGGTTTGCCTGGTGGTCGGGATGGGGACGGTCTGCCGGCAAACGGCAACGCGATCCTGGCGCTGGATCTCGGCACCCAGACCGGTTGGGCTCTGCTGGACCGTGACGGCGACATCAGCAGTGGAACCGAAGGGTTCAAGCCACAGCGCTTCGAGGGTGGCGGCATGCGCTACCTCCGCTTCAAACGCTGGCTCACCGAACTCAAGCAGGTTGCGGATGGTTTGGATGCCGTGTTCTTCGAAGAGGTCCGTCGCCATGCCGGCGTCGACGCGGCGCACGCATACGGCGGCTTCATGGCCCATCTGACCGCGTGGTGCGAACACCATCAGATTCCGTACCAGGGTGTGCCGGTCGGCACGATCAAAAAGCACGCCACCGGGAAAGGCAATGCGAGCAAGGACGAGATGGTCGCTGCCGCCCGACTTCGCGGGCATACACCTGCGGACGACAACGAGGCCGATGCCCTGGCGATCCTGCACTGGGCCATCCAGCTCCACCACGATGGACAGGAGGTGTGACATGAAGATTGCTGCACCTCAGTACCGCAGCCCGCTGGGACGGCTCGTGCCAGAGCCCCGACGAGATCCCGAAGAGATCAAACGCGAGGGATGGCTCGACCAGCACATCCTCGTCATTTCCCCCGAGGACGCACGACTCGACTGGTCCGAGCGTGAGCTGCTCCGTCGCATTGGCAACCGCCTGTATGGGAACAAGGAGGGTCGCCATGGCTGAATGGAGCATCGATGAACTGGCAGATCGTTTTGTCGAAGCTGCACGCACTGCACATCGATTGCCTCCTGTGCGGGTGCAAGGCTATTTCAACGTCTGGCCGACAATCGTGCGCACGGAGTTTGAACGCATGGCCTGCGACGATCCCAAACCCATCCGCTTTCCGCCCAGTCCTGCTGATGTCGATCGAATGCTGGAAGTCATGCAGTGGGTGCAATGCCTGGAGGTGGAGCAACGACATCTCGTGTGGATGCGGGCGGAACGGTATCACTGGTCAGAGATCGCCAAGCGCTTCGGTTGTGCACCGCGCACGGCACAACGACGGTGGGACATGGCCCTGCATCTCGTGGCATTCCATCTGGCATCGGGAAATTAAGTGAAGTTGCTGGTGGCTGCTAACGAGCGCCAGCCATTGCTAACGCTTGATGGGATTGCACGCTTTTCGGGGTGTCGCGTTTTGCGGCGATCGGGGGTAAATTCTCTCTATGGTTGCGAGAGCTGTGTCTCGCATCGAATCGACTTGTAGCCCGCCCGGAGCATCGCTCTCGGCGGGCTTTTCATTTATGGATGCCGATGAGCGCCCTGCAGATCCACTACCGACCGATCGACTCGCTGATTCCGTATGCCCGCAATGCCAAGCAGCACTCGGATGCCCAGGTCGCGCAGATCGCCGCCAGCATCCGCGAGTTCGGTTGGGGCGCGCCGATCCTGATCGATGGCAGGAACAATGTGATCGCCGGCCACGGCCGCCTGCTCGCTGCCCGCAAGCTCGGCATGACCGAGGTGCCGGTCGTCCCGCTGGAGCATCTGACCGACACCCAACGCCGGGCGCTGATCCTGGCCGACAACAAGATCGGCGAGAACGCTTCCTGGGAAGACGAACTGCTGGGCATCGAGTTGTCCGAACTGAAGGACGCCGGTTTCGATCTCGGCCTGACGGGCTTTTCTCCGGAAGAGTGGGAAGCGCTGATCGCAGGCGACGAAGCCAGCAAGGACGGTCTCACCGACGACGATGCCGTGCCCGAGGTCACCGAGACACCCGTCTCCAAAACGGGCGACGTGTGGTTGCTAGGCGATCACAAGCTGCTGTGCGGCGATGCCACCAAGGCGGACGACTACAAGCTGCTGCTCGGTGATGAACTGCCGGACATGGCCTTCACCGATCCGCCGTACAACGTGAACTACGCCAACACGGCCAAAGACAAGCTGCGCGGCAAGAACCGGCCGATCCTGAACGACAACCTGGGCGAAGGCTTTGGCAGCTTTCTGACGGACGCCTGCACGAACATCCTCACCTGCACCAAGGGCGCGGTCTACATCGCGATGAGCTCGTCGGAGCTGGATACGCTGCAATCAGCATTCCGTGCTGCCGGTGGTCGCTGGTCGACCTTCATCATCTGGGCCAAGAACACCTTCACGCTGGGCCGTGCCGACTACCAGCGCCAGTACGAGCCGATCCTGTACGGCTGGCGCGATGGCGCCGATCACTTCTGGTGTGGTGCCCGTGATCAGGGCGACGTCTGGAACATCAAGAAGCCGGCCAAGAACGACCTGCATCCGACCATGAAGCCGGTCGAGTTGGTCGAACGTGCCGTGCGCAACAGCAGCAAAACCAAGGACATCGTGCTTGACCCGTTCGGCGGTTCAGGCACCACGCTGGTCGCCTGCGAGAAATCCGGCCGTCGGGCACGCCTGATTGAACTGGACCCGAAGTACGTGGATGTGATCGTGCGCCGCTGGCAGGACTACACGGGTCAGGACGCGATGCGCGCCAGTGATGGCGCGAAATTCGGGTCGACGCTCGAGGCGGATCAGCCGGTGATGGCGTAAATCCGTTCGCCACCGCTCTCCTTGGTCGAGGTGATCGTCAGGCCGAGCTTCTTCTTGAAGGCACCGGCAAAGGTGCCGCGCACGGTATGCGCCTGCCATCCCGTGGCCTCGCAGATCTGCGCGATCGTGGCGCCTTCGGGTCGCTTGAGCATCGCGATTACCTGGGCTTGCTTGCTGTTCTCCCGGGTGCGTGGCTTGGCCTGTTCGATGACCGCATCGATCGACTTGGCGCTGACCGGTGCCTTGCGCGGGACGCCCAGCGCGTCATAGCCCTCGGCGGCGATGAACCAGTCGTCGCGCTTGCTCGTGATCAAGGCGCGATTGGACAGACCGTCGAGCACCTTCTTGCGGGCGCCGCCCTTGATGTGGTCGGGGAACCAGACGATCTTGCCGTCGGTGTGTTGATGGGCGTAGGCCAGGATGGCGTGCTGGGCGGGTGTGAGCTGAGTGGTCATTTGAATCTCCGTCGTCGTGGTTGATGGTGTTCGCATGAACGCTTCAATCACGCGAGAAGCCAAGTGGTTTCTGCGCATTCGTCGCTTCTTTCTTGAACAGGCCCTCGATGCCCCGCAAAGCCCCCACGCCCTGCCGCCACCCCGGCTGCGGGAAGCTGGTCCCGGACGGCTCTGGCTACTGCGCCGCCCATCAGCGTGACAAGGTCGGCTGGCATCGGGATCGGCGCAATGCGCATCAGCGCGGGTACGGCGCGAAGTGGCAAAAGCTGCGCGCGTTCGTCATGCAGCGCGATCAAGGGCTATGCCAGCCGTGCAAACGGTCCGGACGCCTGACACCGGCCGTGGCGGTGGACCACGTCGTGCCCAAGTCACAAGGCGGCACCGATCACCCGGACAACTGCCAGGCGATCTGCCACCGCTGCCACGTACTCAAGACGGCCCAGGAGTCGCGCCAACCGCGTGACCCGGTGGCCATGTCTGGGGCGCCCGGCGACTACAGCTTTTGATGCTCCCCGGGTAGGGGGGTGAATTCCTTGGGCACGAATCGCAAAAGACCGCGCGCCCAGTCAAATTTTTTCGCGTGCAAATTGAAACAGGGGGGACTCCCCCTGCGAGGACCCGACATCCATGGCCGGACGCAAGCCGCTGCCCACCACCGTCAAGCAAATCAAGGGCACGCTGCAGAAGTGCCGCACCAACCTGCGTGAGCCCAAACCGCAAGGAGATCTGGTCGAGCCGCCCGATTACATGAGCGAGGGTGCGAAGTCGGCCTGGCGCTATGCGCTCGAATGCGCGCCGCCGCATCTCCTGAAGCGACTCGACATGTCGGTGCTGGAGGTGTGGGCCTGCGCCGCCGACCTGTATCGCAAAGCGCAAGCCGGCATCAGCAAGACTGGATTGCTCGTGAAGGCCCCCAACACCGGCGTGCCGATGCAGTCCCCTTATCTGGCCATCGCCAACAAGCAGGCGCAGATCATGACCAAGGCCGCGACCGAGATGGGCTTCACGCCGGCCTCGCGTTCGCGCGTCACCCTGCCCATGGAGGCGGCGGATGACGATCTCGATCCCTGGGCGGACATCGCTGGGTAGTTGGGCGCATGACGGCAACCACCAACTACGCCACCGTCGCCCGGCGCTACGCCGAAGCCGTGGTGGGGGGAGAGATTTCCGCCTGCCGCTGGGTGCAACAGGCCTGCCGCCGGCAACTCGACGACCTGGCCCGGTTCACGGGCAAGGCCAGCCCCTACCGATTCAACCCGAAGCTGAAGGACAAGGAAGGCCGGACCTTCCTGCCCGCCGACAACCTGTGCGCCTTCATCGAGCGGCTGCCACACGTCAAGGGACCGCTGGCCGGCGAGCCGATCAGCCTGGAGCCGTGGCAGGTGTTCATCCTGTCCACCGTGTTCGGTTGGGTGAAGTCCGACGGCAAGCGGCGCTTTCGGCGCTCCTACATCGAAGTGCCACGCGGCAACGCCAAGTCCACGCTGTCCTCGGCCGTGGGCCTGTACATGCTGGCCGCTGATGGCGAGGGTGGCGCCGAGGTGTATTCACTCGCCACCACGCGGGACCAGGCGCGCATCGTGTTCGGCGACGCGCAGACCATGGCGCGGCGCAGTGCCGGATTTCGCAGCCGCTTCGCGGTGAACGTCGGCGCGCACAACATGCACGTGCTGGCCAGCGGCTCCAAGTTCGAGGCGTTGTCGGCCGAGGGCTCGACGCTGGACGGCCTAAACATCCACTTCGGCTGCGTCGATGAGCTGCACGCGCACAAGACGCGCACCGTTTACGACGTGGTCGAGACCGGTACCGGCAAACGCGACAACTCGCTCCTGTGGGTGATCACCACCGCCGGCAGCAACCGCGCCGGCATCTGCTACGAGGTACGCACCTTCGTCACCAAGTTGCTCGACGGCGTGATCCAGGACGACACCCAGTTCGGGATCATCTACGGGCTGGATGACGGCGATGCCTGGGACACCGAGCCGGCGCTGATCAAGGCTAATCCGAACTGGGGCATCTCGGTACGCCCGGAGGTGTTGGGGCCGCTGCAGGCCAAGGCCATGCAACTGCCCAGCGCCATCAACAACTTCAAGACCAAGCACCTCAACGAGTGGGTCAACGCCGACACGGCGTGGATGGACATGCGGGCCTGGGATGCCTGCGGCGACGCCGCGCTCGACCTGGAGGCCTTCGAAGGTCAGCCCTGCTGGATCGGCTTGGATCTGGCCAGCAAGACCGACATCGCAGCGCTCGTGCTGGTGTTCCAGCATCCGGAGATCGCCGATGCCTACGCGGTGTTCGGCAAGTACTACCTGCCCGAAGACACGGTCCAGGCCGCCGGCAACAGCCAGTACCCCGGCTGGATGCGCACCGGTCGGTTGACCGTGACGCCGGGCAACGTGATCGATTTCGGCTGGATCGAGGCCGACCTGACCGAGATGGCCTCGCGTTTTCAGGTCCAGGCCGTGGCTTTCGATCCTTTCCAGGCCACGCAGTTGTCGACGCGGATGCTGGCCGAAGGACTGCCGATGATCGAGGTGCGCCCGACCGTGCTCAATTTCTCCGAGCCGATGAAGACTGTGGAGGCGCTGGTGCTGCAGAAGAAGCTGGTCCATGACGGCGACCCGGTGCTGGCCTGGATGGCCAGCAACGTGGTGGCGCATCTGGACGCCAAGGACAACATCTACCCGAGGAAGGAGCGTCCGGAGAACAAGATCGACGGCATCGTCGCCCTGATCATGGCAATTTCGCGGGCGATCAAACCGGGCGACGGCATGGTCATCGACAGCAGCTACCAGTTGATGGTGCTGTGATGGGCAAGCTTGCTGACTTCTTCCGCAATCTCGGCGGACCACGTGCCGACTCGGACGACCGCAGCCCCTGGGGCTCGTTCTGGTTCGAGCCGGTCACCGTGCGCACCACCAGTGGCGCGCGCATTTCGTCTGAGACCGCGCTGCGTCTGTCGGCCGTGTATGCCTGTGTGCGCATCCTGGCCGAGAGCATGGCCTCGCTGCCTTTCGTTCTCTACCGCCCGGGCAAGAAGAACGGCAAAGTTGAGGTGACGGATCACTGGCTGTACCGCCTGTTCCACATCCGTCCGAACCGGTATCAGAACCCGTTCGAGTGGCGCGAGATGCTGATGGGCCACCTGGCGCTGCGCGGCAATGCGTTTTGTCGCATCGTCAGCAATGCCGCTGGCGAGATCACCGATCTGATTCCGATTCACCCGGACCGCGTGAGCCTGGTGCTCTCCAACACCCAGGCCGACGAGTACAGCTATCGCATCCTCGACCGCTTCGGCAACCAAACCATCCTGCCTCGCGGCGCGGTCTGGCATCTGCGCGGCCTGTCGTCGGACGGCATGATCGGCCTGTCGCCGATCGAAATGGCCCGCGAGAGCTTCGGCCTCGCTCTGGCCGCCCAAGACTACGGCTCGCGCTTCTTCGCCAACGACGCCAAGCCCACCGGCGGCTGGATCGAGTACCCGGGCACCTTCAAGGACAAGCCCGCCCGCGACAACTTCCGCGAGTCCTACCAGAACGCGCAAGGCGCCATGAATCGCGGCAAGGTGCTGGTGCTGGAAGCCGGTATGAAGTACCACGAGGTCGGCGTCACCAACAAGGAGGCGCAGTTCCTGGAGCTCAGGAAATTCCAGGTCACCGACATCGCGCGCCTGTTCCGCGTGCCGCCGCACATGATCGCGGACCTGGACCGGGCGACCAACAACAACATCGAACAGCAGTCGATCGAGTTCGTGCGTTACACCATGCGGCCGTGGGCCGAGCGCTGGGAGGCCAGCATCCGTGCCGACCTGATGCTCGATGACGAAGGCCTGAATTGCGAATTCGATTTCGCCGCCTTGATGCGCGGCGATGCCAACAGCCGGGCGACCTACTACTCGGCGATGGTCAGCATGGGCGCACTCACCCGCAACGAGGTTCGCCTCGCCGAGAACTACGCGCCGCTGCCTGGCCTGGATGAACCACTGATCGCACTGAACATGGGCGCGACTGGCCCCAACCAACAACCTGCCGAGGCGCCTCCGCCGGACGACGACAACGCCGCACCGAACAAGATCAACGACAGAGAAGATGACGATGAAACGTGAACTGCTGCTGGCCGAATTCCTGGCCACACCGTGGGCGTTGATGCCAGAGCGACTGAACGCGCTCGCTGCAGTATTCGGGCGGTGGGCCAGGAACGAACCGGCTGGGGACGAAATCCTCGCCCGCGTCACGGCGGACCGCGACGCTCGTCAGCTCAAACGCCAGGCGGCGCAATCCGCCGGTGGCAATGGCATCGCGGTGCTGCCGCTGTATGGCGTCGTCACCCAGCGCGGCAACATGGTCGACGACGTCTCCGGCCCGGGTACGACCAGCACGCAGATGTTCGGCGCCGCCTTGCGCCAGGCGCTCGCTGACGACACGGTCGGCCAGATCCTGATCGACATCGACAGCCCGGGCGGTAGCGTCTACGGCGTCGCCGAACTCGCCGATCAGATCCAGTCGGCGCGCGCGGCCAAGCCGGTCGTGGCGATCGCCAACAGCCTCGCCGCCAGCGCCGCGTACTGGATCGGCTGCGCGGCTGGGGAGTTGTACGTCACCCCTGGCGGTGAAGTCGGTTCCATCGGTGTGTGGCAGGCCCATTTTGATTACTCGCAGGCCCTGGCCGCCGACGGCGTGACACCCACCCTGATCTCGGCCGGCAAATACAAGGTCGAGGGCAACCCTTACGAACCGCTGGATGAGGAAGCGCGCGGCTTCATGCAATCGCGCGTGGACGACTACTACGGTGCGTTCACGAAAGCCGTCGCCAAGGGGCGCGGCCAGCCGATCGCCAGCGTGCGCGAGGGCATGGGCCAGGGCCGCGTGCTCGGCGCCGAAGCTGCGCTCGCGCAAAAGATGGTGGACGGCATCGCTACCTTCGACGAGGTCGTCACGATGATGCAAAAGCGCGGGCGTGCGCAAGGCCGCACCGCGTCCCGTCTCACGCAGGCCAGGAACACGCTTGCCTTGATTTGATTTTCTGCCTGCACGTGCAGGCGACAACGAACAGCCGCCCAGGGAAACCTCGGCGGCTTTTTTCATACCCGCTCCGGTGGCTCACCCGCGCGGGTTTTTTCATTTGGAGAACCCGCAATGAGCAAACACCTACGAGAGCTTCAGGCCAAGAAGGCCAACCTCGTCAAGGACGCCCGTGCCTTGACCGAAGGCGCCGCCGCCGAGAATCGCGATCTCACGGCCGAAGAGGCCAGTCGCTTCGATACCCTGCGCGCCCAGATCGAAACGGCATCCGCCGCCATCGACCGGGAGATGACCTTGGTTGCCGAGGAGGCGCGCTCGGCCGGCGTCGCCGTGGCGCTAGCGTCGAGCGGTGCCCCGCAGCCCCATCCTCCTGCCGTCGCCAGCGCGCCGGCAGGCGCAAGCATCATCACCATTAGCGACAACCGCGAACTCGATCCCCGGCGTGGCTTTGCCAGCGTTGGCGAGTTCCTGAAGTCTGTGCGTCAGGCCGAGATCGCACGCCGCGCGGGCGGCGTGGTCGACGAGCGACTGCTGGTGGGCTCCGGGATCGGCGCCGTCGCCCCCGGCCTGGCGGCCAACGAATCGGCCGGTGTGGATGGCGGCTTTGCCGTGCCGCCGCAGTTCGCGCAGGAGATCTTCACGCTCTCGCTGGGCGAGGACGGCTTGTTGCCGCTGACCGACAACGTCGAGATCTCCGGCAACAGCATGTCCTTCCCGAAGGACGAGACCACGCCTTGGGGATCGAACGGCGTGCGCGCCTATTGGCAAGGCGAAGCATCGGTGGCCCAAGCCACCAAGCCGCAGCTGGGCCTGACCACCCTGCGCTTGAAGAAACTCATGGCGCTGGTGCCCATCACCTCCGAGCTGCTGGAGGACACCAACGCGCTCACCTCCTACCTGCCGAAGCAGATCGCCGAGCGTATCCGCTGGAAGACCAACGAGGCCATCCTCAACGGTCAGGGCGATGGCGTGCCGCTGGGCGCCTTCCAGTCCGGCGCGGTGATCACCGTGCCCAAGGACCAGGGCCAGGCGACCCAGACGCTGACGCTCACGAACCTGCTCAACATGCAGTCGCGCTTCATGCCCGGCTCGGAGAACAAGGGCGTGTGGATCATCAACAAGTCGGTCCAGGCCGCCCTGTACGGCATTACCTGGAACGGCATGCCGGCCTTCATGCCGATCGGCTACCAGGTCAATCTCGGTGGCTCGCTCGCCCAGGTGCAGCGCAACACGCTCTTGGGCCTGCCCGTGATCTTCTCCCAGCACCCGGCGCCGTTCTCGAGCCAGGGTGACGTGCTGCTGGTGGACCTGCAGTACTACCACACGATCACTAAGGCCGGCGGCCTGCAGACCGCCACCAGCATGCATCTGTACTTCGATGCCGATGCGGTGGCTTTCCGCACCACCTTCCGCATGGACGGGCAAAGCAAGATCGCGCAGGCCGTCGCACCCGCCAAGGGCGCGGCCACGCTCTCGCCCTTTGTCCAGCTCGGTGCGCGCTGATTCTTTCACTCTCACAGAAGGACATCCCATGGGCTTCCCCAACACCAAGGGCTCGGAACAGTTCGCCATTCTTGGCCGCACCGGCCCCATCAACGCCAACGCCGCGCAAACGGCCTGGGTCCCGGTCAGCAACGTCCATCGCCTGCTGGCGCTGCTCGATACCGGCGCCAATGCGAACGGCGTACTCAACGCGCAGCTGATGCAGGCGCTGGACACCGCCGGCACCGGCGCCAAGCCGATCACCGGCGTCAATGGCCAGGCCAAGGCGCTCACCCCGATCACGGCCGGCAATGCAATCAACGTGCAGGCCCTGATCGACTGCTCGGTCGACGAGCTCGACACCAACAACGGCTACGCCTTCGTGCAGTTGCAGATCACCTTGTCGAACGCCGGTCTGATCGCGGGCCTGCTGCTGGGCATCAATGCGCGCTTTGAGCCGGCCAGCTCGCTCAACGCCGCATCCGTCGCCCAGATCACCGGCTGAGCCACTACCGGCCGCGAACGGTCTTCCCATTCCTGATTTTTTCACCCCACCCAACAAGGAGCTTTTCCATGAACGTGATCCGCTATCTCATCGATTTCTTCCACATCAACGGCGCGGGCGTGCAGTCCGTCAAGTACGCCAAGGGCCAGACCTATCCGGCTGACGACGAAACCCTGTCGCATGTGGAGGCAGGACATGCCGAGATCGTGGTGATCGATGTCACCGCCAGGTCCAGCGACGCTGCGACTGCCGAGCCGGCCCAGCCCGGCCCGACCCCGGTGTCGGATGCGACCCCGGACACCGCACCGGTCGCACAGGCGGCAGACGCGGCACCAGCGGCTACGGTGGCAGCGCCCGCCGCAGATCCCGCTCCGGCTACGGATGCAAGCGCGTCCTCGGCAACCCCGGCGGCCACCGCAACCGATCCTGTGCCGGCTCCTGCCGTCGCGGTGGCGGCAGCACCTGTGACCAGTCCGTCGGCGACCGATGCGTCCGCCGATCAATCCCAGACGGCGGTCCAGCCTGCCGACACCACCGGGACCCAGGCGAGCGCTACGGCAGCCCCGGTCGACTCGGCGGCGCCGGATGCACAGGCGACGACTGGTGCGCCGTCTGATGTGCCCGCCGCTTCGACGAACGATCAGGCTGCGGCGGCACCGTCGTCCGCGACCACGGCAACCGCCAACACCCAAGGCTGATGCCCTTTCACCTGGTGACACCGCCGGCCGTCGATGCCACGACCGGCATCGCCGAGCCGGTGTCCCTGGCCGAGGTCAAGCAGCATCTGCGCGTCGACATCCCGGATGACGATGCGCTGATCCTGGCTTTGATCAGCGGTGCGCGGCAGATGGCCGAGACGCTGACCAACCGTCAGTTGCTCTCGGCCACCTGGAATCTGGTGCTCGACGCGTTTCCCGGCCCAAGTCTGAGCGGCGTGCCGGCAGGCACGCCGTACTCCATTCCGGAGCACGCCATCCTGATCGCCAAGGGGCCGGTCCAGGAGGTAGCGGAGATCAGCTACCTGGACATGAACTTCGACCGGATCACGATGCCGCCACAGAACTACGTGGTGACTTCCACCGACGATCTGACCCGCATCACGCCGATCTTCGGCCAGATCTGGCAACCCACGTTGCCGCAAATCGGCGCGGTCACCGTGCAGTTCGTGGCGGGCTATGGCGATTCGACGCAGGTGCCCGAGGGCATCAAGCACTGGATCAAGCTGCGCGTCGACAGCCTCTACAACCAGCGGGGCGAAGTGGCCTTTGCACGCGGGCGCATGGACAAGCTGCCCTATGTGGACGCGCTGCTCGACCCCTACCGGATCGCCATCCTATGAGCGAAGCGCTGATGCTCCCCGATACCGGGGAGCTCAACCGTCGCATCGTCATCCGGCGTTGGACCGACGTTCCCAATGCCAGCTTCAACGTCGATCAGACCTTCGATGCCGGCATCAACCGCTGGGCCAAGGTCGAGCCCATCCGGGGCATTGCCTCCCGCATGGGAGTGGCGACGGTGGAGGAAGCGACGCATTACTTCTGGGTGCGCTACAGCGCTGAGACGACAGCGGACTATTTTTCGCAGGACCGCGTCATCGAGTACCGGGGGCGACGCTTTCGCATCCTCGATGCGCAGAACTTTCAGGATGCCGATCGCTTCATCCGGATCACCGCCAAGGATCTGGGTGCCATCGCTTCGCTCAACACGACCGCAAACTGAGATTCGCCATGAACCAGCAAAGCAGTGACGGACAGGTGGCAGGCATCAACCTGCACGTCGGCCTCGATTTCCACAGCACGATCGACTACGACCGCAAGGCCATGCGCCGTGCGCTGGTCAAGGGCGCGGCTGTCGTGCGCAAGGAGGCGCGCACGCTGGTGTCACGTCGCGTGGTGTCCCAGCCTGGCGAGTTCCCAGGCGTTGTGACGGGCGCGATGCGCCGCGCCATCGGCGTGATCGGCAGAGGCTCCAAGGGTGGCTGGGTCAAGGTGGGTGTGCGCGCGATTCCCGGCAGCTTCTACTACCCGGCGGTGCTGTTCTACGGCAGTCCCGCGCGCCATATCGCGGCGCGCGGCAACTTCATGACGGCAGCACTGGCCAATCGCGGCGGCGAGATCCGTGAGCAGGTGCGCGATGCGCTGCGCCACGCGCTGGTGCCCAGGTAATGCAACTCGAACTCGTCATCGCGCAACTGCGCGCACTGTGCCCGTCGTTCAGCGGCCGGGTGGCCGGCGCCGCCGAATTCAAGCCGGTACAGGAAGCAGCGGCATTGCCGGTGCCGTGCGCTTTCGTGATTCCCCTCGATGACCGTCCCGAGCCACCCAAGGCGCTCAACGCCGTGGGCCAGGAGATGACGGACAGCTTCGGCGTGATCGTCGCGCTCGACAACCGTGCCGATGAGAAGGGCCAATCCGCCTTCGATGGCGTGCATGCCGTCCGCGCCGAAATCTGGCGGGCCTTGCTCGGCTGGGTGCCGGGGCCGGTGAACACCGTCAATCCGGCCACCGACTACAACGGGATCTTCTACGAGGGCGGCAGCCTGCTCGCGATGGACCGCGCGCGGCTCTGGTACCAGTTCGAGTTCGGCGCGCAGATGTGGATCGGTGCCAGCGATGGCTGGGAGGCCGATGCATTGCGCGCCTTGCCGGACTTCGGCATCGAGGATGCCCAGGGTCGATGGTTGCCGGGCTCCGCCGCCAACGTGGAAGTCGATGTCGGCACGCCGATCTTCGACGCCACGGGCGATTACCCGGCCAACCCCATCGCCGACTTTGCCCAGGCGACTGTGAGCGCGCCGCGCACGCACGGCCCTGACGGACGCATCGAGTTCGACATTTCAGTTCCCTGACCTGGCTGCCCAGGCCACGACGGATTTTCATGACCGCCCGCCACGACTCGCGTCGTCGCGGGCTTTTTGCACTGGAGCACACATGTTTGCCATTCCCACACCGGGCCGATCGGTCCCCATCCCTGGAACCAGGACGCTGTTGCCGGCCACCGGCCAGAACATCGGCCAGGTCACCCAGTACTGGCAGCGCCGGCTACATGAGGGTGATATCACGCTGAGCGAGGCGCCTCCCGCTGCAGCCCCGGCTGCGACGGAAGCAGCAAAGACCGCATCACCGGCAGCGTCGCCCACTGCCGCATCGGCAGCGCCGGCATCCGCACCGGCCACCGCCGCAGCACCTGAATCGCCGGCTCCTGCAAGGAGCACGACATGAGCGGCGTGTCCTTCGAGCACATCCCGTCCAATCTGCGCGTGCCGCTGTTCTACGCGGAGATGGACAACAGCCAGGCCAATCTGGGCGACCAGGCGCTCAATGCGCTGCTGATCGGGCAGATGCTGCCCACCGGGACCGCGACGCCGAACAAGGCGGTGCTGGTCACTGATCCCAAGTCGGCGCTCTCTCTGTTCGGCCAGGGATCGATGCTTGCGCGCATGGTCGCCAGCTACCGGCTGCAGGATGCTGGCTCCTGCAATCTGTGGTGTATTCCGGTGCAGGACGATCCGGCGGCATCAATCGCCAGCGCCACGATCGTCATCAACGGCTTCGCCAATGCTGCGGGCGCCATCGCTCTGTACATCGCGGGCCAGCGCGTGAATGTCGGCGTCCAGTTGGGTGACAGCCCCTACAGCATTGCGGCCAACATGGTCAGCAGCATCAACGCCAACGCGGATCTGCCGGTGACCGCCACGACGGGGGCCTATGCCTACGCCGCCGTGCGCCCCATGTCAGCGATCGCCGAGGGCTCGGCCGTCGTCACGCTCACCAGCAAGTGGGCTGGACAGACCGCCAACGACATCACCATCCTCGACTCCTTCCTGGGGTGGAGTGCCGGTGAGCGCGTGCCCGCTGGGGTGAGCCTGAGTTATTCCGGTCCCACCCTTTCGGGCGGGTCCACCGATCCGACGCTGGCGGCCACTGCCATCCCGGGCATGGGCGATGACCCCTACGACTTCATCATCCACCCCTATGGCCAGGCGCAGGCCCTGAACGATCTGCAATTGGAGCTCAACGACGTCACGGGGCGCTGGTCCTACGCCAAGCAGATCTACGGACATGGCTACACCGCCTTGCGCGGCATGCTCAGTGATCTGGTCGCCTTCGGCATGATGCGCAACGACCAGCACCACACCGTTGCCGCCATCGATGCCGATTGTCCGAATCCCTGCTGGGAATACGCGTCTGCCTATGGCGGCGCCAACGCGGTCGACATCGCCACCGATCCGGCGCGTCCCACGCAGACGACACCGCTGCTGGGCCTGCTCGCGCCGCGCGCCGGCAATCGCTTCCTGTTCGAGGATCGCCAGGCGCTGCTCAATTTCGGGATAGCGACCAGCTTCGTCTCCGGTGGCCAGTTGCGCGTGGAGCGCGCGATCACGACCTATCAGCAGAACGCCTTCGGCGCGCCGGACACGAGCTACCTCGACTCGGAAACCCTGCACACCTCGGCCTACGTGCTGCGTGCGCTCAAGGGCGTGATCACGTCCAAGTATCCCCGGCACAAGCTGGCCAGTGACGGCACACGTTTCGCCGCCGGCCAGGCCATCTTGACGCCCGCTGTCATCAAGGGCGAGCTCTGCGCGATCTACGGGCAGATGGAATACCTGGGCATCGTCGAAAACCTCGACACCTTCAAGCAGTACCTGATCGTCGAGCGCGATACGACGGACCCCAACCGGGTCAATGTCCTGTTCCCGCCCGACTACGTCAATCAACTGCGGGTGTTCGCGGTGCTGAACCAGTTCCGGCTGCAGTACCCGGCCAACCAGATCGTCAGCTGACCAGGAGGAGAACATGGCACAACGCATTGCAGGCATCTGCTTCGTCAAGGTCAACGGCGCGCAATTCGAGATCTCCGGCGACATCGAAATCCCGCTGACCGAGTTCAAGCGCGAGGCCGTCATGGGGCTGTCCGGGCCGGCCGGCTACAAGGAAACGGCGCTGGAACCCTACATCAAGGTGGTGGCGCTGTTCACGCCGGATTTTCCGGTGAACACCTTGCGCACCAACACCACGCTCACCGTCACGGCGGAACTCGCCAACGGTGTCGTCTACACGCTCTCCAACGCCTTCGTGCGCGGCGAGCCCAAAGCCAAACCCATCGACGGCACGATCGAGATCGAGTTCTCGGGAAGCCAGGGACAGTGGAGTAACAACCAATGAGCGACCAAGAACTGACCATCACCCTGTCCGCGCCGGTGATGGCGCATGGTGAGGAGATCGACTGCCTGGTCCTTCGTCAGCCGACCACGTCCGATTTGATCGATCTGGGGCAGCCGATGCGGCTGTTGCCCGGCAACGGCATGGAGGACCCGGCTGTCGAAGTCCGCATGAACGTCGTTGCAAATTACGTGGCGCGGCTGGCCGCCATTCCGCTGTCTACCGTCAAGGCATTGTCGCTGGGTGACTTTGGCCGCGCCACGCAGGCGGTGCTGGGTTTTTTCGGGGAAGGGGAAGCCGATATGGCTCCGGCGGATCGGACGAGCAGTTCGCAGACCGTGTCTTCGAAGTCGCCTGGTTCTTCAAAACATCCCCGCGCGACGTCTTGAGTCTGACCCTGGCCGAATTCGACCTGTGGAACCAGCAGGCCGAACGCATCGCGCGCCAACTTCACGACGACTGATTCCTTGCACCGTCCATGAGCGATCGATTCGAACTCAAAGCCATCCTGTCGGCCAATGCCGAAAGCCTGATCGGTGCGCTCAAGTCCGTTGAAGCACCCGCCAAGGCTGCGCGCAAATACCTGACCGACATCGGCAAGAGTGCCACGGGCATCGCCGGCAAGTTCGGGTTGCCCGTCGGGATCGCGGGTGGCCTGGCCGCCGGCTTCGGCCTGGCCAAGGTCAAGGACGCCGTGCATGCCTACGCCGAGTTGGGCGAGACGGTTCACCACGGCGCCACGCGCGCAGGCATGAGCGTCGAGCAGTTCCAGCGCATGAAGTACGTGGCCGAGCAAAACGGCGTCGCGGTCGAACAGATGGAAGGCGCCATGGGCAAGCTCAACCTGACGCTGGGACGTGCGGCCAGCGGCCGGGGCAAGGAAGCCGCCGCGCTGTTCGCCCGTCTTGGCATCGCCATGCGCGATGCGTCCGGCCAACTGCGTTCGGGCATGACTGTGCTGCCCGAACTGGCCGATGCCTTCGTGCGCAACGAAAACCCGGCGGTGCGCGCCCGCATGGGAATGGCGCTGTTCGGCAAGAAGTGGCAGGAAATCGTGCCGCTGCTGGAGGCCGGTGGCAAAGGCATCGAGGAAGCCCAGGCACGCATGTCGCGCTTCAAGGGCGTCATGAACGAGGAGGACATCGACCGTTCCCGCGAATTCGCCAAGTCGCTACGCGATCTGGAGATGGTCAGCAAGGGCTTCCAGATGACCATCGCCAAGAGCCTGGTGCCCGCGATCAAACCGCTGCTCGATGGCTTCAACGACTGGATGGCGGCCAACAAGAAGCTGGTGTCCGCCGAGGTCGGCCGCATGGCCAAGGATCTCGGCCACTGGCTGTCCGGCATCGACTGGCGCGGCATGGCCAGGGGCGTGCTGGCCTTCGGACAGGGCATCGGCAAGCTGGTCGATTTCGTGGGCGGACCGCGCAATGCGCTGATCGGCCTGGCGGTGGTGATGAACGCCCAGACCATCATGGCCCTGGGCGGCCTGGTCGGCGCCGTCGGGCGTGCGGGCCTGGCGTTCCTGGGCATGGCGGCTCGGGCCTATGTCGCGAGCAACGCGGCGCTGCTGTCCATGATGCGCACAGGATTGGCTGCCTCGGGCTTGGTCACCGGGCCGCTCGCCTTCCTGCGCGCGGGCTGGGCACTGTTGACGACCACGACCGTCTCCATGAGCGGCTTGATGTCCGGGGCCTTCGGCCTAGTCGCCGGCGGCATTCGCGCCGTGGGCGCAGCGCTGATGGCCAACCCGCTCGGCATCATCCTCGCGATCGCTTCGGCCGCGTGGCTGATCTATGAGAACTGGGACACCGTGAAGGCCTGGTTCACCGGTTTCTGGAACTGGATCAAGGCCCACGCCGAGTTGATCCTCACCTGCCTCGGCCCCATCGGCTGGGTCGCCAACACGATCATCGGCCACTGGGAACCACTCAAAGCCTGGTTCAGCGGTTTCGTGCAGTGGCTGTCGGACAAGCTGCGCTGGATGATCGATGCCGCCAAATCCGTGGGCCGTGCCTTCGGCATCGGTGGAGGCGATGACGCGCCGACAATGCCCTATCGCGGCAATCCCGCCCGTAGCACGCCCATGGCAGCGATGCCGTCCCCCGTGGTGGGTGATCGTTCTCCGCTGCTGGGGGCTGCTCCCGGCGCAGCCAAAGTCGAGGGCCAGGTGAACATCAAGATCGATGGACTGCCGGCCGGCTCACGCGTCGAGCAGGTACGCGGCGGCACGATGCCGATCAATGTCGATGCCGGTTACAGCACGCATGCGCTGCTGATGCCATAGGGGACACTGCGATGCCACGATATTCCGACGCCTTGCATCCCGCATCCTTTCGCGGGGTGCCGTTCCAGATCAATGGCGCCGACTTTGGCGCCGGCCGCCGCGTGCAGGTCCACGAATACCCGCAGCGCGACATGCCCTGGGTGGAAGACCTGGGCCGCGCCACCCGCGAAATCGCGCTGGATGCCTTTTTGATCGGCGCGGACTACATCGATCAGGTCAATCGACTACTGGCGGCATTGGAGACGGCCGGTCCGGGAACGCTGGTGCATCCCTGGCTGGGGACGATGCAGGTCTGCCTGTCCGCGCCGGCACGCGTGCGTTTCGATTCCGGCCTGGGCGTGGCGACCGTCTCGCTGTCCTTCGTCGAATCGGGCGAACTCAGTTTCCCGACTCCGGCAAGTTCCACGCAGGCGGCCAGCCGGCTCGCTGCGGATGGACTGGCCACGGCGGCCATCGAGGATTTTTCGGGCAGCTTTACCGTTGCCGGATTCCAGAGCTTCGTCGCGGCGGCAGCCCAGGGAAACCTGGCATCGATGCTGGGCGTGATCGGCGCAGGCCAAACGGCCCAAGTGCTGGCGAACTTTGCCTCCGAGGCGACCTCGGTCGCCAACCTGGTCACCCAGGCCGCATCGTTTCTGAGCAATCCGGCGATGCTCGGCCAGACGCTGGCGGGTGCCTTCGGATTGTCGGGCGCGGCAGGTGCTGTGGCGGCCTGGTCCAACGTCGTCAAGCTGCTCACCGGAACGGCGTCGTCGAATGCCATGCTGCCACGTTCCTCAAGGGTTGCGGCCACGCCGTCGCGTCGGCAGATCAACGCCAATGCGGTCGCGCTCTACGGCCTGGGCCGCCAGCTCCTGCTTGCGCAAGCGGTGGGCATCTCGTCCCTGGTGGGCACCGAGCAGGACAGCGCTCAATTCGGCATCAGCCAGTCCCAGGGCAGCACACAGTTGCCCCAGCAGCAGGTTACGCAGGACACGATGCTGGCGGTGCGCGATGCGCTGCTGAGCGCCCTCGATGCCGAGATGGCGCGTTGCGGGGATGCGGCCTATGAGGCATTGCAGCAGGCCAGTGCGACGGTCTACGCGGACTTGACCACCCGGGCGCAAAGCGCGGTGAGCCTGACCATGTGGACGCCGCCCGAGACGATGCCGATGCTGGCCATCGCCTATGAGGTGCACGCCGATGCGTCGTGCGACACCGAGATCCAGCTTCGCAACGGCATCCGGCATCCCGGCTTCGTGCCACCCGGCGCGCTTTCCGTGATCGCGGCCTGATATGGCGAACGTTGATCCAGGGTATCCGGCGGGCCTGCCGGAGAATCAGGTACGCCTCGTCGTGGAGGGTCAGGAATTCGGCGGCTGGAAGAAGATCCGCATCGAAGCCGGCATCGAGCGGCAAGCGCGCAGCTTCGAGCTGGAAGTCACTGATCGTTGGCCGGGGCCGACATCGGCTGCCTCGTCGGATTCCGCACCGCCGCTCAGTTTCCGTTCGCGCCGCATCCGGCCATTCGATGCCTGCCAGGTATTCATCGGCAACGACCTGGTGCTGACCGGCTATGTCGATGCCACACCGATCCAGTACGACGGCAAGCGCATCAGCGTCACCGTCAAGGGTCGCAGCCGCACCTGTGATCTGGTCGACTGCAGCCCGCCCGATTCCGGGCGCGCCCCACCAGCCGGCAACGGCCTGTGGGCGGACGTCAAAGGCAAGGACGGCAAGACCGGCACCGTGGTCAAGCCGGCGGCGGCCAACACCAACGTCTGGCGCAACGCCAAGCTGGAAACCATCGCCGCCGCGCTGGCCGCGCCCTATGGCGTGCGCGTGCTGACCGAGATCGATACCGGCGCGCCGATCTCCGAGCACCACGTCCAGGTCGGGGAGACCGTGTTCGAGAGCATCGACCGGCTGATGCGCCTGCGCCATGTGCTGTCCACCGACAACGCCCGGGGCGACCTGGTGTTCATCGATGTCGGCAGCGCCGGCAATGCCACCACCACGCTTGAGCTGGGCCAGAACATCCGGGAGGGGAGTTGCGAACTCGACTTCAAGGCCGTGATGTCGAGCTACGTCGTCAAAGGCCAGCGCGCGGGCAATGACGGTGACTTCGGCGCCGATGCCAACGAGGTCGAAGGCGACGACGACGGTGAGGCCGAATTTGAAGGCGGGATTGCCGACACCGGCACACCGGTGACGGCCAGTCTGACGGATGCCCGTTCCAAGCGCTTTCGGGTGCTGGTGCTCAAGCAGGCGGGTCATGCCGACGCCGGCACCTGCCAGGACCGGGCGCTGTACGAGCGCGCGCACCGGGCCGCCAAGGCGCTCGAAGCCACCTATACGGTCGCTGGCTGGCGCCAGGGTGACGGCCAGCTGTGGGTGCCGAACCTGCTGGTGCGCGTCCGGGACGACCTGATCGGGTTCGACCAGACCATGGTCATCGCCGAGGTGCATTACCTGCTCGACGACGGCGGACTGCGCATTCAACTGCGTGTCGGGCCGCCCGACGGTTACCGATCCAAGGCCGCCAAGCCACGCAAGGGCATCAAGCGCGGCGGCGCCGACACCTGGGGGGATGTGCAATGAGGATTCATCAATGACGGATTTCGCGCGACTGCTTGCACCCTATGTCCGACGTCTGTCCAACATGGTCGCGCGCGGCACGGTGTCCCTGGTCAATGCAGGGACCAAGATGCAGAGCCTGCAACTGCGACTGCTGGCCGGCGAATCCAAAGCTGATGTTGAGCATTTCGAGCCGTATGGCTTGACCAGCCATCCCCAGACCGGCGCCGAGTGCGTCGCGTTGTTTCTCGATGGCGACCGCTCGCACGGCATCGTGGTGTGCGTGGCCGACCGTCGCTATCGCGTCAAGGGCCTGGAGAGCGGCGAAGTCATCCTGCATGACGACCAAGGGCAGTCCGTCTACCTCATGCGCGGCGGCATCAAGCTCACCGACAAGGCGGGCTCGACCGTGGTGATGCAAGGCGATGGCAGTGGCACGATGACGTTCGTCGCCGGCCTCACCATCAACGCCAACAGCAAGATCGTCGGCACGCTGGAAGTGACCCAGAACATCACGAGCGACGCCAGCATCACGGCGGCACAGGACGTCGGCGACCAGGGCGGTGCCAAGACGATGGCGGGCATGCGTTCGGTCTTCGATGCCCATACGCATAGCGGCACCGACAGCCACGGCGACGGCTTCACCACCACTCCGCCGAATTCACAGCAATAGGCACAACCAACAGCATGCGCGACACCTTGCCACTGACCGTCGTCTTCGACGGCCAGACGGCCCCGCTCGGCCTGCTCCAGGACATCGACAACGACAAGGCCCATCCGCTGGTGCGGGCGGTGCTCATCAGTCTGTTCACCTGGCGGCGGGCCAATGCCGACGATACCTTGCCCGACCCGCACGGGTTTCGCATGGGCTGGTGGGGAGACTCTTATCCGCCGGTCGCGAACGACCGCATCGGCTCGCGCCTGTGGCTGCTGGCGCGCGCGAAGCTCACGCCGACCACGGTGCAACGAGCCCAGGACTACGCCGAAGAAGCCTTGCAGTGGCTGATCGACGATGGTGTCGCCGCCCGCATCGCCGTGCGCGCGGAGCGCCAAGGCCTGTCGGCGCTGGCCCTGAAATGCACCCTGTTTGCCGCCGATGGCACGGCCAACGCAGTGCTCAGGTTCGACAACCTCTGGAGTCTCTTGAATGTTTAACCGTCCGTCCCTCTCGGACCTGATCAATCGCACGACGAACGACGTGTTTCAACGGCTGCAGCAGGACAACGTGCTGCGCCGCGCCGACGCCCAGGTCTATGCGCGTGTGCTGGCCGGGGTGGCCCATGGCCTGTACGGTTTCATCGAGTGGATCAGCCGCCAGATCATCATCGACACCGCCGAAGCCGAGTTCCTGGAACGCTGGGCCTCCATCTGGGGCGTGCAGCGCCTGGCGGCAACACCCGCCACCGGCACCATCACCTTCACGGTGGCGCCGGGGGCAGCGGACATTCCGGCGGGCACGCTGGTGCAGACGCTCGATGGCACGCAGTTCCAGACGACCGCCGACATCACGGTCAGCGGGCTCCAGGCCACGACCACGGTCACGGCGGTCGTGTCTTCCGCCGCCAGCAACCGGTATTCCGGGCAGACCGTCAATCTGGTCACGCCGGTGCTGGGCGTGCAGACCGCCGCCGTGCTCGGCGTGCTGGGCGGCGGCAGTGACCTCGAATCCGATGACAGTCTGCGCGAGCGGCTGCTCAACCGCATCCAGCAACCGCCGCAAGGCGGGGACGCCAACGACTACGTGCAGTGGACCCTGGCCACGCCCGGCGGCGGTGCCACCCGCGCTTGGGTCGTGGCCGAGCAATTCGGGCAAGGCACGGTAGGGGTGGCCTTCGTCTGCGATGGCAACGGCGCGGGCGCGGCGATCCTTCCCACGGCCGCGCAGATCGCGGCCGTCGCTGCCTTCATCGACACGGTCCGCCCGGTCACCGCGCATGTGACGGTCTATGCGCCGGTCGCCGTGCCGATCGATTTCGCGATCGAAGGATTGAGCCCGGACACCCTGGCCGTTCAACAGGCCATCGCGGCCGAACTCGCCGATTTGCTGGCGCGTGAGGGGCAGCCCGGCGGCACGATCCTGCTGTCGCACATGCGCTCGGCGATCTCCTCTGCGGCCCAGGAATGGGATTACGTGCTGGTTTCGCCGGCCGCCAACGTCGTGTTGTCGCCCGGCCAGATCCCGGTCATGGGGAGGGTGGTATGGCAGTGATGCAGCAGCTCAGTCAGCCACTGGCCGCCGCCGACTACCTGGCGTCGCTGCAAAAGCTCCTGCCCTATGGCCCGGCCTGGACCGATGACGCCGATGCGGCCATCACCCGGCTGCTGACGGGCCTCGCGCAGGAACTGGCGCGGATCGACGCCAGAAGCTGGCAACTCATCGACGAGGCCGATCCATGCACCTCCAATGAATTGTTTCCCGATTGGGAGCGCGTGGCGGGCTTGCCCGATCCGTGCGTGGTAGCGCTCGGTGGTCAGCAGACGTTTGCGCAGCGACGGGCCGCGCTGCTGTCGCGGCTCATTCAGGTCGGCGGCCAGTCTCGCGCTTACTTCATCACCGTGGCGCGGGCATTGGGCTTCAGCATCTCGATCACCGAAGGCTGGCAGGAAATCGACACCGTCGTCTCGCCGGTCAACAACCCGCTGGTCAATGGCCGCTGGATCTACACCTGGACGATTCACGTGCCCCTCGGGGACACGCGCAGCACGCTCACCGTTAACGGCCGCGTCTCCGATCCGCTCGCGGCCTGGGGCAACACCTTGCTCGAGTGCGTGATGCGGCGGCTCAAGCCCGCCCACACCACGCTGCTCTTCAGCTATTCATGAACGGTTTGTAGGAGATTACATGGACAACCGCGTCTGGGAGGCCAATGCCGCCCAAACACCCCCTGCCGTGCCGGCCAATCCGTCGATCGGCTATCCGACCGACGGGAATCCGGCCACCAATACGCCGGCCACGACGCCGGGGGATTACTGGTTCTATCAGGTCAGCGAGGAGATCCGCAATGTCATCCTGGCCGCTGGGCTCGTACCCGACCGCAACGCGCTCAACCAGCTCAGGCAGGCGATCGAGGCCCTGATCAATGCAGCGGTCGCCGCCGCGCTGGCGAACTACCACCCTCCGACGCCGACGCCAACTCCGACGCCTGCTCCGACTCCGACTCCGACTCCGACGCCGACGCCAACACCGACACCAACTCCTACGCCTACGCCTACGCCGACACCGCCGCCTCCGCCTCCGCCTCCGCCGCCTCCGCCACCGCCGCCCCCACCGCCACCGCCGCCGCCACCTCCACCTCCGCCACCGCCTCCGAGTGGCGGTTGATCCAGGGAGATGACCATGTACCTGCAAATGGCCGGTCTGCAATTCATGCCGACCGGCGTGATCCTTTACGTCATCAACTACGTCGACCTCGATCGCCAGCACCTTGCCCGCGAGATCGACGAGCGCTATGAACCCTTCCACCACTGGGGCGAGGTGCCGGACGACTTCAGCTACCGCAAGCCGTATCGCTACCGGTTGCGCGGCGGAGTGGTGGAGGCAGCGCCACCCGACGACCAGGACTACCGTTTCCACTACCGACGGCTGCTGCTGATGGACAAGGTATATGCGGCGTTGCGGGCGCAGCGGACCTCATTCGCCACGAGGTCCTTGCCGCTGCAGGAGCGGCTGCTCGATCTCGCCCATGCCGAGTGCCAGCAGCTGGACGATCAGGGCGGCCAGGATGGTGATGCATTGCCGCTGCTGGGCGCGATGGCCACGGCCTGGAACACCACGCTGGTCACGGCGGCAGAGCGGGTGCGGATGGAATACGCCGACCGGCACGACGCGCTGATCCAGTCCGAGGTCCGCCGCCTGCATGCCCTGGCGGCCGTCTGTGCCGCGCGTGATCACGTCGATCTGGATGCGCTGTTCGTGAGGTACGGATGCCATGACTGAGTTACTGGTCGCCCGCAATCTGGTGCGGGACAACCCATTCGCAAGCGGCCTGCGCCAGGTCATCGGAGGGGTCGTCACGACCTCCCGCCTGGCGTGCAAGCCCGATCTGCTGCGCTTTGGCGCGTGCTGTCCGATGCCCGATGCGACGACGGGGCCGCAGATGTCCTTCGCGGACTGCTGCGACGCCCGTGCGCGGGAACTGCTCGATGCGCATGCGCGGCTGCACGTCATGTGGTCGGGTGGTATCGATTCGACGGTGACGCTGGTTGCCTTGGTCAAGGCTTTGCCCGCAAACGAACACGACCGGCTGACCGTGTACCTGTCGAGCCACAGCATCGCCGAGAACCCGAGCTTCTACCAGGCCCACATCGCCGGCAAGCTGTCGGTGCAACGCACGGTCGGCAAGGCCGGGCTGTACGACGAAACGGTGGTCACCGGCGAGCTGGGCGACCAGTTATTCGGCTCCGATCTGATGCTGGAGGCCACGCGGCGACTGGGCTTCGACTGCCTGGCGCAGCCGCATGCCCTGGTCCTGCCCCGCCTGTTCGGCAGCATCGCAGGGGACATCGAGACCGGCGCCGTGATCTATCGACGCTATGCGCCGATCGCCGACGAAGCCCCTTATCCGTTGGTCAGCGCGCAGGACTTTCTGTGGTGGTGGAACTTCTCGCAGAAATGGCAGCATGTGAAGTACCGGCATCTGCTCTATGAGCCGCCGGACTCGGACTATCGCGCGTTGCTCGGCAAGGTCCGGCATTTCTTCGACACCGAGGCGTTCCAGCGTTGGAGCCTCACGCATCCCGCTGAGAAACTGGGTGCCGGCATCGATACCTACAAGATGCCGGCCAAGCGCTACACCGTCGAGTTCACCGGCGATCAAAGCTATCTGACCAAGATGAAGATCGGCTCGCTGTGCAAGGTCTTCAAGTATCCGCCGGTGGCTGCCATCACCACCGATGGCGCGCCGGTCGATCAGGCCGGCTTGCAGGCGTTCGTCCGTTCTGACTGAACGCCTCGCTCCGTTCGTTTTTCGATTCGCGGCCCGCGCCGCCCCCATTTGTTCAACCCATCCTTCCGCAGGAGGAATAGCCATGTCTTTCACCGTCACCAAAACCACCACGCGCCCGGCCAGCGACGTGCCCGTCTTCAAAGACAGCGCCAATCTCGAACCCGAGGTCGCGACCGCGATCGCCAACGTCGGCCACGCCGTGCGCACGCATCCGGCCGTGCAGTCCCGGTCGGTCGAGATGTCGGCCGACGGGCTGACCAAGACCACGACCACCGTCTGGGAAAGCCAGGAGGCCTATGACAGCTTTCAGGCCGCCAACAGCGGTGACCTGGGCAAGGTCTCCAGCGCTGCTGGCGCCTACAACAAGGCCAACGGCATCGTCGTCAACACCACCAAGACGGGGGCCTGATCATGAAAACCGGCACCTATATCGACGCCCGGCACAGCATGTACCCGTGCCAAGCCTGGCTGCTGTCAAAGCCCATCAAGGACCACATCACCGTCCCGCCGTTTTGCACGCTGTACGGTTTCGTCGTTTCCGGCCACGCCGATCGGGCGGCCTCGATCATCGCGGGCTCAGGCAGCGCGGATGAACCGAAGGTTCTGCGCCAGGCGGGACAGAGGCAATATTTCTGTCTCGCCACTGGCAGCGAGCCGGCCACGCTGCTTCTTGGCGACGACGATGACGCCCAGGTCTTCGCCGTGATCCGGCATGGTTTTCGGGGGCAAGGGCTCGTCGGCGGGCCGATCGAGGCCTCGGGGCGGCTGTGCTACATCGACAACTGCTCGGACTCGCTGCTGGTCTATCCGCCGCGCAAGGGCGATCCGAGCCTGAACCATCTGTCGTTCCCGGCCGGTGTGCGCCAGTCGTTTCACATCCATCCCTCGATCCGCCTGGGCGTGGTGGCCAGCGGTTCGGGCCATGCCTGCTTCGCGGACCGCGAGATCCCCCTGACCGCCGGCACCTTGTTCTGTATCGAGGAGCGCGAGCTGCATCGCTTCCGCACGGAGGATCAGCGGCTCGATGTGATCGCCTTCCATCCGGATGGCGATTGGGGGCCGACCGACCAGGATCACCCGATGCTCAACCGCACGTATCTGTCGGCTGCGCGTCATGAATGATCCGACCCTCCTACGGATGACATACCCGGATGCGCAGCTGCATGCCGGCGGGCGTCGGCACCAGGTACTGACGGCGGTCCAGTCGCCTAACATCGTCGTGCTGGGAGGGTTTTTGGACGAGGACGCCTGCCGCGATCTGATCGATCTGGCCCGCCCGCGCATGAAACGGTCCTCGGTCGTGCACCACGCCGAGGGGGTGCGCATCGATGAGACGCGCACCAGCTCAGGATGCCATTTCCGGCGCGGGGAAGTTGCACTGGTGGCGGACATCGAGCAGCGCATCGCAGAGCTCACCGGCATCCCCCCGGAAAACGGCGAAGGACTGCAGGTGTTGCACTACCTGCCAGGCCAGCACTACGTCCCGCACTGGGACTACTTCCCGCCGGAGAATCCGTCGTCCGCCGACATCGTCCGGCCGGAACTGGGTGGCCAACGTGTCGCCACGTTCATCGCCTACCTGAACACCGTTCCCCTCGGCGGGGAGACGGAGTTCCCGCGTGCCGAGGTCAAAGTGGCGGCCGTTCAGGGCAACGCCTGCTTTTTCTCATACCGCACGGCGGACGGCCAGCTCGATCCACTGACGCTTCACAGCGGCAATGCCGTCATCGACGGTGAGAAGTGGATCGCGGTCAAGTGGCTGCGCGAGGGGCGCTACCCCGAATAGGTCCGACTGAGCCGTGAGACCGGCTCCGGCGGCAATTCAATTTCCAACGAGAGGAGTCAGACATGAACGATGTCTGTGAATGCGGCCGTTCCATCGGCCCGCAAGCGGAACGCCATGCCGGCGGCGTGCTGTCGGAAAGCGATCGGCAAGCGCTGGCGGATGCCCTGTGCGAGGCGTTCGAGAAATCGGCGCCGGTGCTGTCCCAGGCCCTGTCCGACGCGCTGCAGGCGCAGTTCGAGCGCGTGATCGGGCGCGGCGTGGTCGGCTGGCTCAAACGCATCCTGATCGCCGGCCTTCTGGCCCTGGCCGGCTATACCTTTACCAAGAGCGGAGGCTTCAAATGAACATCGTCATCACCCGAAAACAATCCACGTCCAGCGGCACGCCTGGCGAGCTGGTTGCCGTGAATCCGTCAGGGGAGGCCTTCACCTGCAGCACGCTGGAACTACCCTGGCAGAACAACACCCCGGGGGTGTCCTGCATCGTCGATGACAGCTACCGCGCGACGATCTGGCACTCCGATCATCTCGACTGCGATGTCCTGCGTCTGGAGGACAAGCACGGGCGGCAGAACTGCCTGATCCACTGCGGCAACTTCGCCGGCGATGTGTCGCTCGGGATGGAGACCCAGGTGCACGGTTGCACGCTGGTTGGCAGCCGCTACGGTTCGCTGGTCAATGACGACGGGGATGGACAACTCGCCATTCTCGAAAGCCGCGTGACGCTGGCCAAGCTGATCGCATTCGTCGATAGCGGCGAGCACACCGTCAACTATCAGTGGGCGGCAGGTTGTGAACCTACCGCCTGCCACGCTTGAGGAGGGTCGCCATGGACATCAGTGGGATCGGCACGGCGGCGGAAGCCGCCAAAAGCATCATCGGCATGTTCTTCCCCGACAAGACCGAGGAGGACAAGGCCAAGCTGGCAGCGACGCTTGCGCTCATTCAGACGCAGACCGACATCGACAAGGCCGAGGCGCAAAGCTCGGACCCGTTGCAGCACTGGCGCGGGGGCCTCGGCTGGGTATGCGTCGCGGGATATTTCTGGAACTTCGTCGGTGGACCGCTCGCGAACGCGGTGGCCGCCGCAGTCGGGCATCCACTCAACCTGCCTTCGCTCGACCTTGGGCCGCTGGCGACGCTCACGCTCGGCATGCTGGGGCTGGGTGGCCTGCATGTGGCTGAGCGGGTGAACGGGGCGGCATAAAAATTCGGTTCACGAGAGCTTGGTCACATCGACCAGCTTGTACATCTGCACCAACTCATCTTGTATCGCGCGCATGATCGCTCGAACATCGCTCCATTGGGCGATCATCTCCTTCACTTTTGGATACGCCTGCTGACGCTCGCAGGGCGGCAGGGTCTTGTCACTCAAATTTTCCCACCAGAAACGATAATCGGCCTGCCAAGTCTCCAGGAAAGGGCGCAGCACATCGCGCATTGCCCGGTGAATTAGCGCGCCAAGGTGATTCTCGACGCCTTTTGCTTGAATTGAACCCACAGGAAACTGACGCATGATCTTGCGCGCTTCCCCGAAGAACGCGTGGAACGATGCAAGGCTCTCGGCGTAGACCTCACCTGAAAAGTCCGTGCAGTCTGGATCTTTAGTCTTGCCGGTCAGAGCAATTCTCGTTGCCAACTCGGTGTACAGCTCCCATGCACACTGCCGGTCGCTTTCCTCGAAATCGGCACCAAGCTTGAGGAAGCCGATATCAATGGCAAAATTGCCCTTCTTCATCACCGCCATCAGCTGCCTCCTATCCGTTCCTTTGACGCGTCGCTCGTGAATTATCGATTTGCCATTGTGGTTTCGCAATTGCTATATCGATCAATTGGGTCAATCCTTGGGCCGTCAGTCCGGTCCAATGTGACCAGACCGCATATCCGGTCTTGTGGTTATCAAGAAATCTGTCGGGCACAACTATCTCTCCGAGTGGATTCTTGACGTGTGTCGGTAGGACAATGCCAACCAGCCCATGGCATTTGTCTAAGGTCGCTTTGATTTCCCAGTCCAGGTACTTGCGTTCGTGGCTTTGCGCACCGATCAAGACGATGGTGCATGAAGTGCCCGTGAGATACTGCTCCCGGATTTGCCGCATCACATAATCGGTGTTGTCACTCTGAATCAGGCGATCCAGTGAGTTGTCCCGAATCGTTTCATATTGGTCATGAAAGAAGCGGGAGAACTCGTCGTAGTATGCTTGATCACCATCGTGGTGATAACTGACAAATATTTTTCGCCGCGCCGGAGGTTTCATGAGCGCCGCTAAGCTATTCATGTTCGGATTGCCGTAATATCCAGTCACGCCACCTCCCCCGACCAGCGAATCCAGTCCCCAATAATCCAAAGCGTTACGTTGCGCCGGCTGCATGAGCGTCGCCAATAGGCTATTCAGGTTTGGGTTGCCGTTGTATCCAGCCATGCTATTTCCCCAAAGCGAATAGTCCCGCGACCAACAGTCCAAGAATGACGAGACCCTTTTGCTTCTCGGCTTTGATTGTTTCCGCGATGCGCCCGATAGCTGTCATCGCTTCTTCTTGCCCTCTTCCTGCCAGATTGACAGCTTGGTATTGCCGCATCCATCCCGGTAGCGAATCTGCAGGCTGATCCCAAATGATCGGCACCAGCTTCTTGTTGCCAGCGACCGCTGCCCCCATTTCCTGCATTACCCAGGGCGAGGCGCAAGCCGCACGACTCGCGAGACAAAGCACCCAGGTCGAGTTGCGCAAGTTATCCATGATGTGAGGCATCCAGCGTTCACCCGGCGGCATCGAAACCGAAGCCAGGTACACACTCAGCCCTTCCTGCAACAGGTGGCGATGTAGAAATTCCGCGAGAGGCAAATCCGCCGCGCCGTGGGAGATGAATACGTCAGCCATTGCTACTCCCCGCGCCAGTCCTCGCCACGCTCCAGCCGGCCGACAATGCTTCCGCCTGCTGCAACACCGTTTGCACCGCTGTGTCCTGTAGATCGGGCGGGTATCCGTACTTGCGCAGGATACGTTTCACCAGCACGCGCATCCGCGCACGCGCTGAATCGCGGTGCGCCCAATCAACCGACACGTTCTCGCGCAAGCTGACCAGCAATTCGTGGGCAATGACCCTCAGCTTGTCGTCGCCCATCACCTGCACGGCGCTTTCGTTTTCGGCCAGCGCGTCGTAGAAGGCGATCTCCTCATCGGACAACCCGGACTCTTCGCCGCGCTGACGAGCCGCGCGGATGTCCTTGGCCAGTTGGATCAGCTCCTGCAGCACCTCGGCTGTCGTGATCGCATTGGCGTGATAGCGCGCCACGGCGTCTTCCAGGCGTTCCGAGAATGCCTTGGTCTGTACGACGTTGGCCTTGCTCCGCGAGCGGATGCCGTCATTGATCAGCTTGCGCAACGCCTCCAGGGCGAGATTCTTTCGCTCCATCTGTTGGACTTCCGCGAGAAACTCGTCGGACAAGATGGAGATGTCTGGGCTCTTGATTCCGGCGGCGGCCAGGATGTCCACGATCTCAGTCGAGACCACCGCTCGGCTAACGATCTGCTGGATAGCCAACTCGCGCTCCTGCTGGGTCACTCCAGAGCCGGTGCTGCTCTTGACCAGCGCGGCACGAATAGCCTGGAAGAAGCCGACTTCCTCCCGAATTTCGCGGGCTTCGTCGGATGCCGATGCCAGGGAGTACGCCCTGGACAGCGCGAGCACCGCATCTTGATAGCGGCGATGAGCGTTCTTTTTGCCTTCCTCGGTTTTCTCCTTCGCTGCCAGCTTCTGCTGCAGGTCGAGAATCCACTCGATAGCTCCCGCCATCATCGCCAGACGCTCTTGTGGCGTCCCGGTCATCGCAGAGGCGTAGTCGAAGCCGTGGTACATGTCCCGGACGACCTCGTACTTCTCCATCATCACCGCGATGGCCTGCGCTTCGTCTACGCCGGTGTTTTCCTGATCGTTCTTCGAGTACTGCTGCAGAGCCGCCTTAAGGCTCTGTGCAATGCCGATGTAGTCCACGATCAACCCAGCAGGCTTGTCGCGGAACACCCGGTTCACCCGTGCAATCGCCTGCATCAGGCCATGCCCTTGCATCGGTTTGTCCACGTACATCGTGTGCATACAGGGCGCATCAAAGCCGGTGAGCCACATATCCCGAACGATCACCAGTTTGAGTGGGTCTTTCGGGTCGCGGACCCGCTTCGCCAGAAGATCGCGTCTGGTCTTGTTGCCAATGTGCTGTTGCCACTCCTGTGGGTCGCTCGCCGCCCCCGTCATCACGATCTTGACCGCACCAGCGTTGTCGTCCGCGCTATGCCAGTCGGGGCAGAGCTTGACGATCTCGTCGTACAGCTTCACGCAAATCCGGCGGCTCATGCACACCACCATCGCCTTGCCGTCCAGGGCTGCCACGCGATCTTCAAAGTGAGCGACCATGTCCTTAGCTACCAAGGCAAGGCGCTTGTCGCTGCCGACCAAGGCTTCGACCGTTGACCACTTTTTCTTGAAGCGCTCCTGATCGGCTTCCGAGTCCGCCTCGGTCAGTTCGTCGACTTCGGCGTCGATCTTCGGCTTCTCGTCCTCGTCGAGTTCGATGCGTGCAAGCCGCGACTCGTAGTAGATTGGCACGGTCGCGCCGTCTTCGACCGCACGGCTGATGTCGTAGACATCGATGTAGTTGCCGAACACTGCCGGGGTGTTGACGTCGTCAGCCTCGATGGGCGTGCCTGTAAAGCCAATGAAGGATGCGTTCGGCAGGGCATCCCGCATGTACTTGGCGAAGCCATAGGAAATTTCGCCGGTCTTCGCGTCCACCTTGGCCTTGAAGCCGTACTGACTACGGTGCGCTTCATCCGCGATGACGACGACGTTGCGTCGTGTGGTGAGCGGCTCCGCGATCTCGCCAAATTTCTGCAAGGTTGTGAAAATCACACCACCCGATGCCCGGCTCAAGACCTTCTGCAGATCTTCGCGGCTCTCGGCCTGTACCGGCGTTTGCCGGATCAGGTCACGGCACATCGAGAACGTTGTGAACAACTGATCGTCGAGATCATTCCGATCGGTGAGCACCACCAGCGTCGGGTTGGCCATTGCCGGGTGTTTGACCAGTTGCCCGGCGTAGAACGCCATCAACAGGCTTTTGCCGGAGCCCTGGGTGTGCCAGATGACGCCAACCCGCTGATTACCCTCTGGCGAGGAAGCGGCCACAGTGCTGCTGACCGCGTGCCGTACCGCATGGAACTGGTGATAGCCCGCGATGATCTTGGCCAGCCCTGAGCCGGTTTCCCCGAATACCGTGAAATGGCACAGCAGGTCGAGCAGGCGACGTTGCTCGAACACGCCCTCGATCAGCGTAGAAAGTTCCGGTGCACCTTTCGGGGCAACATCATTGCCGTCAGTTGTGCGCCAGGGCATGAACCGTTCAAGATCGGCGGACAGCGAGCCAACGCGAGCAACAATTCCGTCCGATGTCACCAGTAGGGCGTTGGTGTGGAACAGCGCCGGGATCTGCTTCTTGTAGGTCTGAAGCTGATTGAAGGCTCCGACAAGAGTGGCGTTACCGCTCCCGGGTGCCTTTAACTCGATCACGCCGAGCGGCAGGCCGTTCACAAACACGACCACATCGGGCCGTCGGTTGTACTGGCCGGCAATGACGACGAATTGGCTCACCGCCAGCCAGTCGTTCTGCTCCGGTTGCTCGAAGTTGATGAGCGCGACCTTACCAGCGGCCAGCGTACCGTCGTCGGCGTAGTACTCGACGTCCACGCCTTCGGTGATCAGCTTGTGGATGCGACGGTTTTCTTCGAGCAGCGATGGCAGTTCGGATTGCATCACCTTGCGAATAGCATCCTGTCTAGCCTCCAATGGCAGGCCAGGGTTCAAGCGAGCAACGGCGTCCTCGAACCGTTTTTTGAGCACGACCTCATCGTGACTGTCGCGCTCCGGACGGTGTCCATCGGGGCCGATGTCCTCCTCACGTTCCACGCTGTAATTAAGAGCGCGAAGCTGATCCAGCAGCGCTTCCTCAACGGCGGCCTCCGACAGAAACGCCATTACTGTTCTCCTTGTTCTTCAACGGGCTCCACCACTGGAGCCGGTGCCCCGCGCGCAGCGTTCAACGCCTCGACATAGGCATCCCGATCCAGTTGGTAAAGCAAACGGCTGACCTCGATGTTGATCGGCAGCTCGTCACCACTCGGCAGCAGGAAACGCAAGGTCGGCGAGTTGCCGTCCTCAGCGTCCACAGCCAGCCCCACGTGCGCATCAATCAGCGCGTTGTTCTCGGCGAACCGCTCCCACGGCTCACGGGAGCTGATCGGGTCGAGCTGCGCCTCCAGATAGGCCTTATGCAGAAAGGCCACGATTGCATCGGCTGCGAGCACAGCGGTACGCCGGTGGTGCACCGCCAGACGCTCCAGATAAGGGTCTTTGCCGTGGCTAGCGGGGCCCGCCTTGTTTCGCAGATCGTTGAGTGCGTCGGCCAGCTTGTGGTGGCTGGAAACCAGCTTCTTGAACCGATCATCGCGCACGTCGCCAAGCTTGAGGGCGCGGATAGCTGCGCTCAGCCAGTCCGACAAGGTGGGCGTTTCCTGTGTGGGCTTGAGCGGGGTTTGCTGGGTGTGGAAACTTTCCACGACAACGCGACACACCACTTCGACAACGGTCTTGGCGCAGTCGATGCACGCGTCGTTGTCGTGCTCCAGGCTGCGCTCCAGCGCTTCGAAGGTTTGCTGCAACATCGGCGCGTCGCGCCAATGCGCGCAGGCCTCACGAATGCCGGGGCACCAGTCCAAGGTCATAGCGCCGCTCCGACGATGCGTTTTGCATCAGGTACGCGCACTTCGCCGGAGATGAGCTTGGGCAGCAAGGTATCGCGGAGCTGGGCGAGGGAGCGGCATTCGCGTTCGTTTTCCACCATTTGTCGATAAAGCGAGTCCGCCGACTTCCTAAAACTTACCAGTACGGGCTCTGGAGGAACGACGACCGAAATTGGCCGGAAATTGCCCTTGCTGATCTCCTGGAATGTCGAGCCGTTGGCGTTGCCGACGATTGCATCCATGCTTTCTCTGCACCAAAGCAGCACAAACACATTTGGTAAAACGCCATCGCATTTCATGGCGATGAAGCCTTGGTTGATCGCCGTTGGAACGTTGGCGATAGCCAAGTAGCCGATTGGAGCGCGAGAAGAGAGCAGCACAGTGCCCACTGGCAAGAGGCCTGAACTGATCTTCGCAAGACCGGCATCCGTGATTTTTCTATCCGTGTCCAGTAAAACAGGAAACTTCAGGGCGGACAGGTCTTTGGGCGTGGCCCAGCAGTGGTGTCCGTCTTCCCAAAACTCCGGTTCCTTGGTGCTGGGTGTAGATCCACCGCAGACCGTCACTTCTGCGCCAATCGTCGAATGACGCCACCCCTCCGGAATCTCCCCCAACTCCGAATCGACGAGCCGGTCGGGGAAGAGCTCGTAGAGGTGGGCAGGCAGGCCGGGGAGCGTCTGGCCGCGCTGCCAGCGGCCGTCCATCTTGGCGCGCACCGGCTCGAAATCCACAAACCACGCTTTAAACAAGGCGCGGACCATCGCCTCCAGCGTTTCGTTCGCGCGCTGGTCGAGTTCGATCTTGTCGTCCAGCGTGCCGAGGATGTGAGCGATGGCTTCCTGTTCTGCGTATTCAGGAAACGTAATCGTCAGCCGCTCCAGCATTTCGTTGTTGAGGCTTGCCCGCGTGGACATCGTCGACATTGAATTGACCGCAGCACGAAACTCCGAGCTGCGAAAGAAATAGCGCGCAAACCCCGGCGCAATGAGCTCCCGTTTTGGCCGCAACCGTTTGGTGAAGCCGTTGAACGTCGCATCAGGAATATCAGCAAGCGCGACGCTACTCATGCCGAGTTCGTCCATCGTTTCGCTCGTTCGCGTCAGGAACACGTCGCCACGCATGACGGAACAGCGCGCTCGCTCCTGTTCCGTCGATTGAACCAGTTCCGTAAGCTGTTTCGGTACGGCTGAGTTATAGAAAACATCCTTAAACGACAGGAAAGGATGGCCAGAACCGAAGTCTGAGCGCGGCTTCGATAAGCCTGAACTGAAGTCGTAAACCTCAGCAAGCGAAAGTGTTTGCCACTCATTCGCCATACCCGAGCTCCTTCAGGTTGGCCTCAATCGCCGCATCCAGCTTGGCAGCCTGAGTGCGCTGCTCGCGCCACTGCGCCGAGAGCCGCACCATCTTTTCCTCGAAGGGTTCGCCGTCGTCTTCCTGCTCGGCCGCGCCGACATAGCGCCCCGGGGTAAGCACATGGCCGTGCTTACGAATGTCCTCTAATGAGGCGGACTTGCAGAAGCCCGCCACATCGGTGTACTCGCCTACGCCTTTTTCCCCACGCCAGGCGTGGTAGGTGTCAGCAATTTTCTTGACCTCTTCGTCGGTAAGTTCGCGCCGGGTGCGGTCTACCAACACACCCAGCTTGCGTGCATCGATGAACAACACATGTCCACGCCGATCACGCAGATGTTCCTTGCCGGCGCGGCCATTGGATTTGTCGCGCGCCAGAAACCACAGACAGGCGGGGATCTGAGTCGAGTAGAAAAGCTGCCCCGGTAGCGCGACCATACAGTCAACGACATCCTTCTCCACCATTTCGCGGCGAATATCTCCTTCGCCGGATTGCGCGGATGACATCGAACCGTTGGCCAACACAACACCTGCCGTTCCATATGGAGCAAGGTGATGAACGATGTGCTGCAGCCACGCATAGTTGGCATTGCCCACTGGAGGAGCACCGTACTTCCAGCGAACGTCCTCCCGCAGCCGGTCGCCACCCCAGTCAGAGATGTTGAACGGTGGGTTAGCGAGGATGTAATCAGCCTTGAGGTCGCGAAGCTCATCCTTGTGGAAACTGCCTTCGTTGTTCCAGCGGATGTCGGAGTCGATGCCACGCACGGCCAGATTCATTTTGGCCAGTCGCCACGTCGTGTAGTTCGACTCTTGTCCATAGATGGCGATGTCTCCAATACGGCCGCCGTGCTCCTGCACGAATTTCTCCGACTGCACGAACATGCCGCCCGATCCGCAACACGGGTCGTACACGCGGCCTGAGTAAGGTTCGAGCATTTCGACCAGCACACGCACCACGGAGCGCGGGGTATAGAACTCGCCGCCCCGCTTGCCTTCGGCCCCGGCGAACTGGCCCAGGAAATATTCATACACGCGCCCCAAGATGTCCTTGGAACGGTCGCCTTCCTCGTTGAGCGCAATACCGGAGATCAGGTCGATCAGCTCGCCCAGCATCACTTTGTTCAGGGCGGGACGGGCGTAGTCCTTTGGCAGCACGCCTTTGAGCGACTCGTTGTCCTTCTCGATGGCGCGCATCGCATCATCGATCAACGTCCCGATGGTCGGCAGCTTGGCGTTGGCTTGCAGATGCGACCAGCGCGCCTCCTTCGGCACCCAGAACACGTTGTCCGCGAGGTATTCGTCCTTGTCCTCGGCCGCCTGCACGTCTTCAGCCAACAGGGCCTTGTGTTTGGCCTCGAAGGAGTCCGAGATGTACTTCAGGAAAATGAGCCCGAGCGCGACGTGCTTGTAATCGGACGGCTCCATATTACCGCGCAGCTTGTCGGCTGCCTTGAACATCTCAGCCTCGAACCCGAGATTGCCGCCGTTGCCGTTTTTCGTTGTTGTATCGCCGTTGGCCATATTGATTGATTCCCGTTCCTTATTCCTTCGGAGGCTGCGCCGCTTCCAGCGCCGCCAGCATTTGTTCCGCAGCTTCCCAGGGAAGCCGTCGCCCGTTGCTGCGCATTTTGTGGAGCGCCGCCCTGGCTACCGCCACCGTGATGCGTTGCTCGCGCACCATCTCGCCGACTAACCATACCGTGCCCTTGACGTCGACTTGTTCGGTTTCCGCTGCTTGTCTCAGCGCGGCATCGCCAGTCAACAGAGGGCATTTTTCGACCTCGGCCAACGCCAGCGCGAACAAATCGTTGCGCCCCGGTTTGGCGTAGGTCTGCGCCAGCAATTGCACGCGCTCGACGCTCTTGGGCGATAGCGTGCGTGTTTGCAAGCCCATGTCCAACAAATGACCGTGCTGCTCTTCCAGCTCCTCGTAGTAAAGAACGTCAGGCACGGCGAACTGGTAGCCGAGGCTGAACATTGGTGCCACGAGGTCGCCTACTTCGACATCCATCAAGATGTTGGCATCACTGATTAACAGCAGCATCGCCGCCCTCCATCGAGCGGACGCGCCGAAACTGTTGCAGTGGCATGTTCATCAGTTCCGCAGCTTTCGATTCGCCGATGTACTCCTCGGCCAGCGCGTGAAACACCAGTTGCTCGAAGATGTGCGCCTTCTCGGGAGGGTAGTCGCGCCCCGGTTCTTTTCGGTACCAACCCTTGAAGCGGAACAGTTTGGCCTGCTCCTCGCGGTAGGCAGGCGAGATGATGCCGAGGTCTCGGGCGCGATAAAGAATGCCGGCCATCGACAGGCCGAACTCTTCCTTCAGCAGCCCGAGTTCCTTGAGTTCGATCGCGTTGCGGTGTTTGCCCAGCTCCTGCAACACAGAGGCACACGGGAACAGGAAGGCGCCAGCAAAGCGGTTGCACGCCATCTCTTCGTCCAGATCATCGGGGAGACGACCTTCGAGCATCAGATGCCCCAGCTCGTGCGCAAGTGTGAAGCGCTGACGATCGCCGGGCCAATGGCGTCCCACGACCACAATGGGCATGCCATTGACGCGAGCGGCGAGGCCGTCAAATTGGTTCTCGGCGTCCGCCTCGATCATGAAGACACGGATGCCGTTGGTTTCCAGAACATCAATCAGATCGGGAATCGGGTCCAGACCCAGATCCCAGGTCTCGCGGACACGCTCGGCAACCTCCTCGATCCGATCCATCGCGGTGATCGTCGTTGGCAACCCCTCGACGGGTGCGAACGCCTTGACGGGCGGCTGCGGGAAAAGGTTTTCCAGCTCGATGCGCCGCTCGATCTGGTCGATAACCTCGTGGGTAATCGCGTCCAGTCGCTTCTTGGGCAGCGAGCTGCGCTTGCGGTACTCGATGCCTTCGAGCGCCACGGGCTCGGGACGGAAGAAGTACTCGGTGCGCACGTTGAGCGCACGCGACAGCCCGATCAGGATGTCGCTGGATGGCATGGCGAGGCCGTCTTCGTACTTTTTGATAGCGGCATGGGAAACGCCGACGCGCTCGCCCAGGTCGCGCAGGGATAGCCCGGCTGCTTTCCGAGCCCGATGGAGTCGAACGCTGAACATGGGGTGGCCTTTTCCTTTGAGGTTTACACGCAACGAAATTATAGTACAATTTGTAAACCGCAGTCCAGGCCGATCTGCGGTTCCTCAAGGTGCCAAGCCACTTGGTGTCTGAGCCCTCATCGCGGCCGAAGGAGTCCAAACATGGCTACAAAGCATTTCCCGAAGGGCCTGGATGGCCGCATGCGCGATCAGAACGGCGAGATCCGTCAGAAGCGCAGTGACACGAAGGTAGGTACCTTGCGCCAGACCTACGGCGACGACTTCGCCAAGGGCTACCGCTCCGACGCCCATCTGGGAACCGTCTTGAAGCGGGAAGGCGTGGACACGCTCGATCAGTTGATCAAGAAGAAGTAGCCCCGACGCTGAGCAGGTACGTTCTCGACGCAAGTGGCGGCTTGACAGTCAAGCCGGAGAGGTGACATGGAATCAGCACGCGACAAGCACACAGGCGAGATCGTCGACGCCGAACAGTTGTGGATCATCAACCCGGTCGATCCCCTGGGCTATGAATGTCGGGGTTGCGGCGCTCAAGCCACCCCTTGCTCGTATCGGCCGGAGAACAAGGTCCGCCCCTACTTCAGCGCGAAAGATGGGCACAACGCTGGCTGCGACGTCGAGGGCGAAGTCGAACTGGTGAAGCGCGCACGGAAGCAGCGGGTCACAACTCGCGAGGGCTTCCCTGGCAGCTTCCCGAACCGGCTCGTGCTCCGTGATACTCGCCCTGTGGTCGGCCCAGATGGGTCTCCGACCGCCCCGGCAGGTGGCGGAGGACGCCGAACCGGCTCGAACGGATCAAGCGAGACGCGACGGGATCGCCATTGGGCAGCGCAGACCATTCGGCCGATTTGCCGCACTTTCATAAATTACCCGTTCGACCGCGACCTCCCTTTGGCAGTGCCCGGGGTCGCGGCTGACACGTACCACGGCGTCTTCCGCTCCCTCAAGAGCGATCAAGTCGTCCAGTACCCCGAACCGCGCCTTTTTTACGCTCCTATCAGTTGGAAGGCGCCAATCGCCGACGATGTTCAGCTCGAAATCCAATTGAGCTACGGCGAATGGAAAGAGCGAAAGCTCATTCGTCCATACCGGGTGAGGTTGGACTGGAAAGACTGGAGCACAACGAAGCGCAACTATGTTTCCCGAGAGATCGAGACCGCCAAGTCTGAGTACATGGCGGCGAAAAAGCGCGGCGACAAAGAGAAGGGATGGCTGTTCTTCATTGGACGGCAGGACGAGAGTGACCCCACGCTCTTTCATGTCGATGATCATCGTCTTGTCTGTTGCGTGGTTGCCGAAATGATCTACCCGCCGTGGCCCGCTAACCGCCAGAAAGAGACACAGGCCCTTGACCGCCCTGCGCGGTCAAATTATTGAAAGCGCGTCCTCAAGATCAAATCATTACCATCCCGCTCTCAATAAAAAAGTGCCGCTGTTCGCCCATTTGCATCCGGCACTACGAATGGGCAGGCCAGCGGCCGGCCTGTTGGCCACCGCACCCGCTCACGCGCAGAGACGGAATCTCCGTTGCGGGCGCGACGACCCCAAATCATCCGGATTGTTAAAGAGCAGCGTGTCGCCCACACGGGCAGCACTACGACTTTCCAGTTGGAAGGGTTTCGATCATTGATCCAATGACGTCGTCGCGACGATGGCCTCGAACTGTTCCAACACTTCCGGGTGCTGCTGCCGGATGTAGCGGACCACCGCCTTGTTGTCCAACAGCTTCACCAGAAAGCCTTTGGCCAGCACCAGGTTGAGCACATCCTGACCGTAGGATTTTTCGACCAGCTTCAGTTGCCCTTGCAGGTTGCCCATTTCGCGCTCCATCTTCACCATCTGTTCCGCCGTGACGCCGGCTATCTTCCGTGGCCGCTTCTCGCTGACCAGCAGCTGCGGCGGCGTGGCCGCGAGCAAGGCTTCGGCGTAGGCGACCGTCATGTTGTTGGCCGTGAGCATCAGCTCCACACACTCGACCTGCCGGGTGGGTTTGAGCTTGCGCAGCACCGCGCCGAGGTTTGCGGAGAAGTGCTGATCCTTCAGCATCTCGACCGCCTCCGGGCAGATGCCGTCGAGCAGGCTCACCTTCTTGTGGATCTGGCTGATGTCCACGTTCAGCGCCTTGGCCAGCCTCTCGGGCGAGACACCGCGTTCGACTGCCCGCCGAAGCATATGGTGCTCCTGAATGGACGAGATGCGGTTGATTCGGTTGTTGTAGGTATAGCTTTCGTCATCGGTGGCGATCAGGCACGGTGCGTCGGTGTAGCCGAGTTGGCGCAGCGCCAGCAGGCGCATGTGCCCGTCGAGCAGGATATGCTGGCCGGTGGTCTTGTCGGCCTTGCCCACGCTCAGGGGTTCGATCAAGCCGACCGCTTCCATCGACGCCACGATCTGCTTGAACTTGCGCGAGGTATGCAAGCCGTCCGGCGTCTTGCGCGACGGCAAAATCCGATCCAGCGCCAGCGTGATCGGCTCTGGGATGAACCCCAGCGGCGGCCGACTCATGTCGCGTGCCCTCCAGCCCATACGCGCTCGGCCAGTTGCTTGGGCAAGGTGTCCAGGCCTTCCGCGCGCAACAGGTTGGAGAAATGCTCGTCGGCCAGCAGCTGGCGTAGCGCCTCGATCACGAAAAGCAGGCGTTGCTGCGCGGATTCGGCCTTCTTGACCATCAGCTTCTGTCGTTCGACCTCGTGCTGATAGTTGCGCACCAGGCTGGAGGTGGTGACGGACAGTCCCTTGCGCGCGGGCCGGTGGGCCAGCGTTTTTCCGAGGGCGCTGCGCCGCTGAAGCACACGCCGCGCCTGCATCAGTTGCCCGCCGCGCAGTTGTCCGCTTTCGTAGGCGTCCTGCAACGCGGCCTGCACTGCTTCTTCGTCGCTGGCGCCCGCGATGGTAATGGCGACGTTGAGCGGAACCCTTCCGGCCTCGACGGCGGCCAGCAGGCGCTCCTCGCCTTTCTCGAAGAGGAGCAGGATGCCTTTGATGTAGTCGAGGCTCAGGCCGGTCTTCTGGGCGATGACGCGCTTGTCGTAGCCCTGCTGGCTCAACTGCTCGATGCTCATCAGCAGTTCCAACGCGCTATATTTCCTGCGGGCGATGTTCTCGGTCAGGCTCATGATGAAGGCGTCTTCGTCGTTGACCCGCACCACCAGCGCCGGAATCTCTCCCTCACCGAGCGACTTGAACGCCTTGAGCCGGCCTTCCCCGCAAATCAGCAAGTAGCGTTTGCCATCTTCCAGATCGTCGCGCGGCGTGACCGTGACCGGTTTCTTCAGGCCGACGTTCTTGATGTTGCCGACGATCTCCTCGAAAACGCGGCCATTGCGGTCGCGCGGATTGAGCACGGCGATCTGATCTACCGGGATCATCTGCAGGTCGATGGCGTGATGCGGTTTGGTCATGCTGCCCTCCGGATACGGCTGCGCTCGGCCATGCCGTAGAGGTAGTCCAGGCTGTCGAAGCGGTAGCTCTCGAATTCGAGGCCGTTGTGATCGGCCAGATGGATGCCCGACTGGCCGAAGTCCAGACGCGGCAGCAGGTAGTAGTCCAGCGGCGCTTGGTTCGTTTCGTCGAGCCGGACGGCGACCGTGATGTCGGGCGCCAGGCTGGTGTCGAAGCGCACCTTCCAGCGGCGGCGTTCGTTGCCCAGCAACTGGCAACGCGAGAGCACCAGTGAGACGGTGAACTCGCGGTTGACCGTGAGCAGGTCGGTCGCCGGATCGCGCACGACCATGCCGCCGACCTCGGCGATCATCCGCTCGCTCTGGCCGACGATCTCCGGGTGCAGTCGGCGCAGGAACTGGTTGACCTCCAGATACTGGTAGTCCCGATCCGGCGTGAAGCCGACTGTCTGGTAGGCGCGGATCAGACTTCCGAAGCGGTGCGCATAGGCCGCCGCCGAGGGCATCCCTTCGGCTTCGTCAATGATCAGGCCGGAGAGGTAGCCGTGCTGCTGGAACAGGCGGCGCAGCTTTTCGATCAGTTCCTCGTTGCTGAAGCGGTGCGCGCGCTCGCGCAGGATGCCCTGCGCCGTGTAGAACAGATCGGGCGGCACGATGCCTTCGAACGCGCTTTCCTTCCTGATCCACATCTCCGGCTGGTTTACCACCCGCACCTTCTTGAGCTTGAAGGAGCGACGGTTGTAGACGTTGTTGCCGATGTACTTCTCGTTCGACAGCACCTCGCGTACCGTGGCCCGAGTCCACGCACGGCCCAGGTCGGTCTGGATGCCCTGGGTGTTGAGCCGATCTGCGATTTCCGACTCAAACAGGCCGCCCTCGACGAACCAGCGGTAGATCTGGTTGACGACGGCGACTTCTTCGTCCGGGCCGGGCTGCAAGATCACGCGGTCGGTTTGCAGGCTCTTGTGCTCGCCGCGCGACAGTTGCCCCTTCACCGCGCCGGACTGGTCGATCAGCACGCGGCGCAGACCGTAACCCGCAGGACCGCCTTGCCGAAAGCCGAGCTCGATCAGGCGGCACTGCCCGGCGAACACCTTGGCCGACAGCTCGCGGCTGTACTCGCCCGCCATAGCGCGCTTGACGCCTTTGACGATGGTAGACACCGGCGAGCCGTCGTTCTCGAACTGCTCGGCGCAATAGGCAACCTGGATGCCGGCGCGCCGGCAGATGTATTCGTAATAGGCGCTCTCGTCGGCGTCCTGGAACCTGCCCCAGCGACTGACGTCGTATACAAGGATGACCTGGAAATCCGCCTGACCCGATTCGACATCGCGGATCAGTTGCTGCAGGGCCTGTCGGCCATCGATGCGCAGACCGCTCTTGCCTTCGTCGGCGTAGGTGCGCACGATCTCGATGCCACGCCGCTGGGCGTAATCGCGGATCTTGTCGGCTTGGTTCTCGGTCGAGTACTGCTGATGCTCGGTGGACATCCGAACGTACTCGGCGGCGCGGAACACTGCCGGGCGATCCGGCTGGTCTATCGACGGCTCATCTGGCTGCATAGGACCCGATCTCTTTGTTGTTGGCGTTCTTGCTCTCGGGTCAGCCTTTCACTTCATAGGTTGGGCCATGGCCGGGGAGGCAAGGCCGTGGCGCTTTCCGCCGAAATCGTTCTCATGCAGGGTGATCGAGGGCACATTTGGGCTCGAAAATACAGAGTCCCAGCCGAAAAGCCCATCACGTCCTCTCTTTGCAAGCGTCCTTTTTGCAAGGGCAGTCGACACACACGGGGGTGATTTCGACGACCAATGCCCTGCTGCTGGACGCGTCAGTCCCTCTTACCGGCGTGATCCTGTACAAGCCCGGGGTCAGCGAAGGTGTCCAGCACGCGTCCATCTTTGCAAGGGAGGTGTTGCCGGATTGAACGGCCCGTTGCCGATCTCGATTGCGTTCCGCATACTCTGGGTGGGTGTCGCGGTAGTTGCGCCAGTAGTCTGGATGGCTCTCAAGCCACGCTCGCTGGGCGTCACGCTGGTTGCCCCGGTAGTCAGGGTCGGATCGCAGCTTGTTGACATGCCACCGGCGTTTTCGGGCACGTTGGCAATCTGGCAATGAACAGTAGGTCTGGTTCGGGGCTTGTGGGCGTGGCTGGAAGGCCTGGCCGCAGCAGGCGCAGCGCTTGGTCGTCATCAATTTTCTCCATACGAAAAACGTATGGAAACCATGAGTGACTACGCCGTACCCTGGTCAATGCGGGGATCGCGGGGAGCTTCGGCGGCTGCGTGAGGGCATCCTTGCGCGCCACGGGCCTGAAACCGCTTGAGTTCGCTACATGGAATGCATGGCACAAGCATTGACGGACACGGGTTCGATTCCGCAAATGGGAATCGAACTGGTGGCCTGTTTCCTGCACACGGTTGATGCCAACGAGCAGTCGGAGCTAGTAGGATTGCGGACATCAAGGGCCGGATTCCGCACCTTTTCACAGGAGTTCGAAGCGGTTGTAAGACGCTGAGTTACTGAGGTTTGGCGCAGGGCTCCGCCCCACCATACCCATTTGTTGATGGAAGCCCGCCTCGTGCGGGCTTCTTCATTATTGGGCTGACATGTCGAATCCTGCCGGTCGGCTCAGATTCAGCGTCCCTGCAGGACATCCAATGCTGAGTCCAATTTGGCGACCGATTCGACTACGATCCTGACGGTGGCGCGGTCAAACTCGTGATCACGTTGCGAGTCATGTACTCCGCTGTTGAGATAGCCCCATTCGATACTCGAGCCGTTTACGTTGAGTAAAGCCGCGAGTGCGGCAACTGCCTCGGGCGCACCTGCGTGTTGTGTGGCGATCCGATCAACGACCGATCGCAACTTGGTGCACTTGTTGTTCAATTCCCAGGGCGAGCGTGGTCCAGCCAACTTGATATCGATTCGCCCATCTGTCCGCCTGCCTAACCAGGTCCACAGGCGGTCCGTGAGACTCTCAAGCGCCGGTCGTGCTTGGCGTAGTGCCTCGCGCTTCTCCTCCGCTGCCAGCGCTTGCTGGGCTAGCAAAACATAGTTTTTCGTTGGAGGGTCACTATCGACGCGCAGCTCGTGCTCCCCCTGATGCGGTAGAAACTTGTAGCGCTTGATGGCAGCGGCCCGCTTGGCGCCCAATTCCTGTTGAATGCGATGCAAGAATTCCTCCGCGTGCGACGTGAGGATGACCTGCTTCCCGTCGAGCAGACCATTCTCGAAGAAAGTACGCCAGATTCCATCGCGGTGGTCATCATCGATGGCATTGACCACATCATCGAAGATAACAACGGGGCACCCCTGCGCTATGTTTTTGGCAAGCAGGATCGCCAATCCAAGGCACTTGATGTGTCCTTCACTGAAGACAATCAGCGCGTCGTAGCCTCGTTTATCGACGATGCCTATCGACGAGCGGCGCGCATCTTCAGCCCTGACATTTCTCGCACTTATGTGGATGCCATGGCTTACCGCGTGGCAGACCCTGCCGATGCGTACGAATTCGAGGAGGCGCTTGTAGAAGCTCGTGTGTCCGTCGCCGCGCTCGGTCTAGTGACAGAGGTACAGCCTCTGTTCGATGCCGAGGCGGAAAAGGTGGCTAAAACATGGTTGGAGAGCTACAACGCAGCGATCAAGGGGTTATCGCACGACCGGCAGGAGTCTTATCGTCAAATTCGCGAGATGAGCGCCGAGCCGCAAGACGTTGATCTGGTGAGGCCGGAGGGCAGATTTGAGATGACGAAGGCTCGCGAGCACGATGTCGAGACATCACTTCCGAGCTACAAGAAGCATCTGCTCTGCGATGCGCAGGGCGACTATCCGGCGGTGCTGAACAGCTGGGAAATGAGAGTGATCGAAGTAGAGGCGAAGCGTGAAGGGTTCAGCTTCTGGTACCGCAACCCCCAACAACCCGGGCAGTCATCGCTCGGCATTGCTTACCTGGTCGGCGAGCAATACGGGATCGTTCGTCCGGACTTCGTTTTCTTTGCCACTCAAGCAGATGGGACCGTGGTGGCCGACATTGTTGACCCGCATGGCCTACATCTGGCCGATGCGCTGCCCAAGCTGCAGGGGCTTGCCGCCTATGCTGAGACGCATGCCAATGCCTACCGACGCATCGAGTCTGTGGCAGAGGCACTGGGTAAACTGCGCGTGCTTGATCTGACCAAAGACGATGTGCGTCAAGCCATTGCCTTGGCGAAGGATGCGGCGGGTCTTTTTAGCGGAGCATTGGCGGTGGATTACTGATGGCCCGAGTCAAATGCAGTGACCGTTTGACGCCACCCTCGGTGTTCGACAGCCCGAATGGCCGGCTTCCACAGGATCCCGAAATAGAACTTCGGGAAATCAGCGCCACATAGCCAACTGTCGACTACTAATGTCAGGGTCGGCTTTGAAGAAGGTAGTTCGGAAAACGCTATGCCTGGAACCAGCCTTTAGGCGCTGGTTGCAGTAGGAGTCAACACCAGCAAGCAGCCTTAAATTTGATCAGCGGATACAGGCGCAGCTGGTCAGTTGTACCGGAATCGGCACCGGCGCGATTTCCTTTGGTCCCTGCCTCAGTCAAAGGCTCGTGCGGCACCATACCTTGTTTGGCAGCGGGATAGCAGCCCCCAACGCTACGAACGTTGGGACCGTGGTTCTGCGGAATTAGGTTAGTCCCGACTACGAGCGGCCCCCCGGCAAGGTCCTGTCACTCAAAAGTCGATTGTGGCTGCATATCGTGTTACAACATGTGTGTCAAGGACGCTATCGAATTACTCTGGGAGGACTTTGTGATCAGAACAATGAGGATCAGCGTTCGTCAGGCCGCAGAAGCCGCTGACGTCGTAGCGGTCCGACCAACGTACGCTTTCCTGAACGGGTCATCGCCGACCCCTGCCGATATTGTGGACATGCAGCATCGTTGCTTCGGTCGTCTCAACTCGAAGGACCAGCCCAGCCGATGACTACAACGACAACGACAACGACAACGACAACGACGACTAAGCCAAAGCGAATTGACTACACAGACAACCAGCACAGCATCTTGTATGCGGAAACGGGTGGGTGCTGTCCTTTGTGCCGGGCTCCAATTCTCTTCCGGAAACCTGGCGTTAAGAAGATTACGAAAAGCTATGAGATTGCTCATATCTTTCCGCTCCATCCAACGCCCGCTCAAACTAAGGCTCTTACTGGTCGCACACCTCCCATCGACATCAATGCTTTAGAGAACGTCATCGCGCTGTGCCCAACCTGTCATACGCGCTTCGACAAGAATTTCCAACTTGATGAGATGGATCAGATTCGCAAGTTGAAGGATGGTTTTCTTGCTGATACCAAAGCTAAGGAGACTGCCGCCCAATATGTCATTCAAGAAGAGGTTTTTGGAATACTCGACAAAATCGCTGCAATGGGAAGCGACGCTGCTGGTATCCCTCCTGCGCAGTTTGAGATATCTACCGTTGAAAAAAAGTTGCGAACAGGCATGAGTCCATTGCAGCAGAGTGAAATAAAACTCTACGCTACCAGCTATTACATTCGGATTCGAGATCATATTAGACTTCTGGAGCAGAGCGACCAAGTTTCAATCAGGATATTGCAATCTCAAGTAACGACCTACTATCTCGAAATGCATAGGCAGCACCCGCATAATAAAGATGCGGTTTTCAGTTACGTCGCAGAATGGATAAGCAGTAGAACTGGTAAATCGTTGCTTGCGGCGAGGGTCCTGACCTCCTTCTTTGTTCAAAATTGCGAGGTCTTCGATGCTGGTGCCTAGCAAATTTACAAGACTTGAGGAGTCAACCATCTTCAAAATGGCGAATATCCTTCGCGGCAGGCCTGATTCCGAGAGTGTGTTGGATCTATATCGCCGAACATTAGGCGTTTTCCAAGATGCAAGCGAATTCCTTCATGCAGTTGATGCGCTTTTTGTGCTCGGCATGTTGGACGTAGACGAACACGGACAGGTTAAATATGCTTAAAGCAATAAATTGTGAGCATTTTAGTCAGGGTGAAGTTAAATTTCATCTCGGTCTAAATATAGTTCTGGGAGACGATGATGCTCGTAACTCAATAGGAAAGTCGACTGTTTTAATGGTGATTGATTTCATCATGGGCGGGACTACGTTTCTAAAGGATGAAGCAGGTGTCATCAGAGAACTTGGGCATCATCATTACAATTTCTCATTTGAGTTTGGTGGCGAATTCTTCTATTTCTCGCGTGATACCGCCTTGCCGGAAGTTGTCCATCTATGTGACGAAAACTACAAACGGCTAGGTGAGAAACCTATCGATGAGTACAAGATTTTTCTGGAGGAAAAATATGATCTAGAAGATTTTGAGACATCTTTTAGGTCGATGGTTAATCCATATTCTAGAATATGGCGCAAGGGAGGGTTGGATCCGAATCAGCCATTTATTGGAGCAGCGAAAGAAGCGAATTCTGCTGCGATCGCCAGAGTTATAGATATGTTTGGTCGAAGCTCTGACATAGCTACTGAGCGGGCCGTCCTTGAAGCTCAAAAAGATAAGAAAACACTCATCAGTAAATCTATGGGTGCGAATATCATTCCGAGTATCAACAAAACAAAGCGCGATGAAAATATCCGCCTGATCGAGGAAAATGGAGGAAAGATTCAGCAGCTTAAAGATGGCTTCGGAGGTGCATTGAATGCCTACGAATCACTTTTTGATGAAGAGCTTAAAAGGCAGCAGTATCGGAAAAATGACTTAACTGCTTCCCGTGCAGAGTTGCAGAACAAGATAAGGCGTTTACAGCGAGAAATGTCGGGAATTACTCCGCGACTGGCTGCGAACATCGCACTTTTGTCGGACTTTTTCCCTGCTATCAATGTTGACCGTTTGGAGCAGGTTGAGATGTTCCATCAAAAAATTGGAGCTGCCGTAAAAAAAGAACTAAAAGAAGAGCTTGCTGTTGCACAACAGGAAGACACAGCTCTCGGCGCTGAAATTACGACAATTGAGAGTCATATTCAGGCAAAGCTTCGTTCGAAAGGGATGCCTGACGATCTTTTCAAACAGGTGTTCGATCTCAAAGAAACTACCGATAGGGCGGCAGAGGAGAACCGGCACTATGATCAGAAAGTCGACCTAGAGGAAGCAATCAAAGCCACCAACGAAAGACTTGATAGGATATACACGAGGATATTTATAGATATCGAAAATAGCATTAATTTGAAGTTAAAAGCATTTAATGCTGTAGTTTATGGCGCGTCTAGAGCCAGCTCAGAATTACGCTTTAAAAGCGCGAGCGCGTATCAATTTACATCGCCTGCGGATTCTGGAACAGGAGCATCGTTTGCAGGCTTGATTGGCTTTGACCTTGCGATGCTTTCGTTGACCAAAATTCCTTATATCATTCACGACTCGGTTATCTACAAAAACATTCAGGTAACGGCAGTCAAAAGAATTTTGCGCATCCTGGCGGCAACAAGGGCAAAACAGATCTTCGTTTCGTTCGATGAAGGTAAGAAGTATGGCTCTGAATTTGTCCAGTTCCTTCAGCGCTTCACAGTTTTGAAACTAGCTCATGACAAGTTGCTGTACAAAAAGGACTGGCGTGATCGCAAGTGAGGCCGAAGTCACTTCAACCTGTGAGAGGCACCACTACTGGTGGCCTTGGGGAGGGCAAAGGCCCTAATGAACGCGGTGACCCGCCCTCAACCAGGAGGCTCTAAGCTTCACAGGCGTAGTGACGAACAGGGCCGTCAAATGGAGCCTTTCCTGTGGAGCAGGTGCAGCGTCTGAAGTGAGACTGGCACCTCCCCATGCTCCCCGTGTTGCCTGCGCTCAGTCACAAGTGGCGATTGCGGCGCGTTACCGCAATTGCGGAGGTAACGCGCAATTCACCGCAATCCAGTGAGTCCTCTTTCCGTTCGAGCGGTCTCTACGTCGCGGGATGTTCAATCTTGACCGCCCGCGTCAGTCCTTGCGTCTCGAGCCACAATGCAATAAACTTGCACAATCGTGCGCATTTACGGACGAGAGGGATTGACTCACTCACATGGGATTGACTCACTCACATCGAACGAGTGCTTGTCAAAGTCCTGAGATAAGGGTTCAATTCCCGCCAGCCCGTTGGGATTTTTTTTGCCCGTTCCCCCAGTGTTGGCGCGGTTTCGGGCCTCGGCCTCTTGAGCACGCCCCTCCCGCAGTCCCCGTTTCCAGCGCACTTTTCGCCGTTTTTCTCTCTCTGTTCTCTGTTGCCCTCTTGAGCATTCAAGGCTCGAAGTTGTGTATCGGCGCGGGTTTGCGGGCCATCGGTTTGCTTCTTCGCTTGCTCGGGCGCGCGCGACCGAGACAGCGAAAGACGTAAAAAAACCGCCTTGCGGCGGGCGTGTCAGTACGGCGCGGATGGCCAATGATCGAGACCCTGCTCGGTGGCCTCCTGGGCGGGGCCTTCCGTCTCGCGCCGGAATTGCTCAAGTGGCTTGACCGCCAGGGCGAGCGTGGCCACGAACTGGCGATGCAAGACAAGGCGCTGGAGTTTGAAAAGCTAGGAGAGTCGATGACCACCGGGACGTCGTACGTGCCCGACTTGCCCTGCACGGTGCGCCAGATGGCAGCGTAATAGGCTAGGACCGACCGCGGGCCACCGCTGCCCGAAAGGGAAGGGCGGGACGCCTGCTGCATTGTATTGGTCGGCACGGAGTGCAACTGCAGTGCAATACGGCTGGCTGCATAGTGCTCGCGGAAATCCGTCAGGATTGCCTTCGTGCGCTTGAGCGAGCGGAGCTCGTTCATCTTGGTCTCAAGTGCATCGACAGTGAGAACCACGGCGTCGATGGCAGCCTGGATCTGTTTGCGCTCCTCTTCGAAGGCCGCGAATGCGGATTCGGCGCCAAGTGAATCAACCCGGCTGTCCCAGATAAATACTCCTGGGTCATGGTTCGTTTGAATTCCTCGCCATGTCTTGCCATGAAAAAACCCCAAGGTTGGGCGGGTGTCCAATCTTGGGGGCAGTTCAAATCGGGGCCGTTTGTGTCGGCATCAATCGTGGGTTTAGTCGCGCTCTCCGCCCATGATGCCCAGCAGGGCCAGCAGGCTCTGGAACACGTTGAACAGGTCCAGGTACAGGCTCAGCGTGGCGCTGATGTAGTTGGTCTCGCCGCCGTCGATGATCTGCTTGAGGTCGTACAGCATGTAGGCCGAGAAGATGGCGATGGCCAGCATGGAAATCGCCATCATGCCCGCGGTGGAGCCCACGAACACGTTGATGACGGCGCCCAGCATCAGCACCAGAGCGCCTACGAACAGGAACTTGCCCATGCCCGAGAGGTCGCGCTTGATGACGGTGGCCAGCATGGCCATGACGAAGAAGACGCCGGCCGTGCCCATGAAGGCCGTCATGATCAGCGAGGCGCCGTTGGAGAAGCCCAGTACCATGCCGATCAGGCGCGACAGCATCAGGCCCATGAAGAAGGTGAAGCCCAGCAGCACGGGTACGCCGGCGGCCGAATGCTTGGTCTTCTCGATGGCGAACATGAAGCCGAAGGCGCCGGCCATGAAGACGATCAGGCCCATGCCGCCCGTCAGCGCGCGGGTGATGCCCGTGGCCACGCCCAGCCAAGCGCCCAGCACCGTGGGCAGCAGGCTGAGTGCCAGCAGCCAGTAGGTGTTGCGCAATACACGGTTGCGCTCTTGCTGCGAGACACCGTAGCCCGCAGAGCCCAGTGTGGTGACTTGATCATTCATGTGGCCGTTCCTCCTTCAGGAATTGTGGATTGCAACAGGACTATTCTAGGTGGGGGGCTCATGCGCACTCTTCAATACCCTGGCTGAAAGCGGCGGTTTTGGGATGGAATGTTTTGCACATGGCATTTGATTCATGCCCAAGTCAGCCACTATGCTCGGCACATTGACAATCCAACGGAGTCCTTTACTTATGAAGACCAAGCACGAACTCGAACTGGCCGATGTGAAAGCCATTGCCGCTGCGGCAGAAGCCGAGGCGCTGAAGAACAAGTGGCCCGTGACGATTTCCATCGTGGACGACGGCGGTCACTTGCTGTGGCTGCAGCGCCTGGACGGCGCCGCTGCGGTTTCGGCCCACATCGCCCCCGCCAAGGCACGTTCGGCCGCCCTGGGCCGCCGCGACACCAAGGGCTACGAGGACATGATCAACAACGGCCGCACTGCTTTCCTGAGCGCTCCCACCGTGGACGGCCTCCTCGAAGGCGGCGTGGCCATCATGAAGGATGGCCAGTGCCTGGGCGCCGTGGGTGTGTCCGGCGTAAAGGCCAATGAAGACGCACAGGTGGCCAGCGCCGGCATTGCGGCCCTGGACCTGTAATCGTCGCCAGGCTTGATCCCAGGAGGGCGAAAGCCTTTCTGCCGGAGCCGATCCAAAACAAAAAACCTTGCACAGCTTTCGCTGGCAAGGTTTTTTGTTTTGGACAATCCAGCTGGTGCGCTATTTGGTCAGTATCAGCTTGCCGAGCTTGGTGGCCTGCAGGCGGTAGGGCGTTCCGTTGTGCACGATGGTCACGGCCTTTTGGCCGTTGAGCAGCACGGTGCTGTCCACGCCGGCAACGCAGGCGTTCGCCGCGAGGCTGCTGGCGGCATGGTCGCTCGAATGGGGCGCCGCCATGGCCGAGTTGCCATGGGTTGGCTGTGAGGTCCCAACAAATGGTGCAGACATGCAGAAGATCCTTGGAGAAATCAGTTGCGTAATGGTAACGATTCTCAATAAAAACTCAAGTGATAATTGTTCTCAATATTGGCGATGCCGTAATTACTTGCCGGCTGCGGGATCGGTCACGAAGCCGATCTTGCGTACGCCCGCGCGCTGGGCTGCGGCCATGGCCTGGGCCACGCGCTCGTAGCGCACATCCTTGTCGCCCTGGATGTGCAGGTCGGGCTGCGGGTCCTTGGCGGCTTCGGTCTTGAGCTTGGCTTCCAGCTGTTCGTCGGCGATGGCCTCGCCGTTCCAGAAGTACTTGCCATCGGCGCTTATGGCCAGGCGCACGGTGGCGGGCTTGATGTCCTCGGGCTGGTTGCTGGCCCGCGGCAGGTCCACGTTGACCGAGTGCTTCATGACGGGGACGGTGATGATGAAGATGATGAGCAGCACCAGCATGACATCCACCAGGGGTGTCATGTTGATCTCGTTCATCACCTCGTCGCCGTCATCATCATCCAGGGTTCCGAATGCCATGGCTTAGGCGCCTTTCTTCAGGGGCAGCACATTGCCCGAAATCTGGCCATCCACCGCCACGCGGGCGCCCGTCACGAAATAGGCGTGCACGTCGTGGGCAAAGCTGTTGAGGGCGTTGAGAATGCTCTTGTTGCCGCGCACCAGGGCGTTGTAGCCCAGCACGGCGGGAATGGCCACGGCAAGGCCCAGGGCCGTCATGATCAGGGCTTCGCCGATGGGGCCGGCCACCTTGTCAATGCTGGACTGGCCCGAGATGCCGATGGCCACCAGCGCGTGGTAGATGCCCCAGACCGTGCCGAACAGGCCGATGAAGGGGGCGGTGGAGCCCACGGAGGCCAGAATGGCCAGGCCCGACTGCAGGCGGGCGGTGAATTCGTTGATGCCGTTGCGTAGGCAGCGGGTCACCCAGTCGCTGATGTCCAGCGTGTCGTGCAGGTGCACGCTGGTCTTGCGGTGGTGAGCCGCAGCGTCGCGGCCTTCGAACACCACGTGGCGGAAGGGGTTGGCCTTGTCGTCGCCCAGCTTGCCCATGCCCGAGGTCAGGTCGGGGCTGTGCCAGAAGTCCTGGGCGGTCTTGGCGTACTTCTTGAACTTCACGATGTCCAGGGCCTTGATGAGGATGACCAGCCACGAGGCCACCGACATGGCCAGCAAGATGACGGCCACGGTGCGGGTGACGAAGTCACCCTGCGTCCAGACGTGGGCAATGCCGAATTGGGATTCCATGGGTACTCCTGAAAACTGCAGAAATGATTACTTGAGGACGAAATTGATGGGCACGATGTGCCACATGGCTTCGGGCGCGCCGTTGCGTTTGCCCGGCACGAATTTCCAGTTGCGCACGGTGTTGAGTGCGGCTTCATCCAGCCGGTCGTAGCCGCTGGACTGCTTGATTTCGATTTTCTCGGGCTGGCCCTGCTCGTTGATATAGACGCGCAGGAATACCTTGCCCTGTTCGCCCATGCGCTTGCTCGCGGCAGGGTAGGCCGGGGAGGGGTTGTTCAGATAGGCGGCGTTGCTGGAAGGCAGCTCCATCTTGGGCGCGGCCGGCGGTGCCGCAGGTGCGGGCGGAGAGGGGGGAGGTGCCGGCGGCGCCTTTTCCTGGGGTGCATCGTCGATGGCGCCCCGGGGCGCCGTGGGCGACGGCGTTGGGTCGGCAATCGCCTTGGGCAGGGCGGTCTTCTTGACCACCGGCTTGGGCTGGGGCTGCGGTTTGGGTGCCGGAGCGGGGGGCGTGGGCGGCGGCGGTGCGGGAGGCTTGGGTGTAGGAGGCGCGACGAACTCGGCGATCACTTCGGCGGGAACCACGATCTCCGGCGGGCTGGGCTGGGCAAATGCGTGCTGCATGGCCCACAGGGCGGCCGCATGCGCAGCCACCACCACACCGGCAGCCGCCATGTTGCGACTGGCGCCGACGGCGGACGTAAAACGATCAGACTGAGACATAAAAGGGCGGAGGCTGCCAGCGCGGACCGGCAAGGCGGATCACAGAGGATAAAGGCGCTGGTCAGCGGGGCGGCAGATAAGGTCGGGACCGGTCACGGCACAAGCATATAGATGTGCATCAGTCCCGAAAGATCCACCAGGCACAAACCATGACGAGGATCAGGCTGCCAAGGGCTGAGGACAGGAGGGTGAGCTGGGCCATGCTTTGCTTTCCAGAATGTTGTCGGCAAGCTGAATCGTCTGTAGCCCGGACGATGCCTCGTGATGCGCCTCATTGTGGATGGCTGCAACAGGATGGCTGGCGCAGCACTGGGCCACCACGTCGCGCGCGCAGCTTTCGCAGCGGCCGCATTGCGTGGCAACTCCCAGCTCGAACTGGATTTCGTCAAAGCTCATGCCCGCATGCGCGTGGCGTGCTATCTCTCGGTCGGAAACCCGGCGGCAAACACAGACGATCATGGCTACAAGCAGTTGTGGCTGGCTATTGATACGGTAGCAGGATTATAAATGAGAATCCATCGCATTTGCAGTGCGGCCATAAGACTTGCAGGGGATTTGGCCTGAAAAATCCGCAAACCGATGCCGATCCTGGGCAAGCTGCTCCGAATAGGGGAGCAAAGCAGCGGAGAGCCGAGGCGTCCCGCTCTTCCTGGGCGATCAGCCGGCCCGCCTGAGGTCTTCGGGATGGAGCTCTTCCAGCCGGCGCAGCCCATCTGTGTCGCCGCCAGAGCGAACTCGGCTTGCAGCATGCGCTGCATATCGCTCAGCGCGGGATGTGTATGGATGCATCTGCTGCGCCCATGACGAAAAAAGCCGACTGCATGTCGGCTTTCTGGTGCAAGCGTCCGCCGTCTGGCGAACCGTGCTTACTTGACGTGCTTGCCGATCAAACCAGCCATTTCGAACATGGAGACCTGGGGCTTGCCGAAGACTTCCTTGAGCTTGGCATCGGCGTTGATCATGCGCTTGTTGGCGGCGTCCTGCAGCTTGTTGGCCTTGATGTAGACCCACAGCTTGCTGATGATTTCCGTGCGAGGCAGGGGTGCGGAGCCGACCACAGCGGCCAGGGCCGGGCTGGGGGTCAGGGGTTTCATGAAGGCTGCGTTGGGAGTGCGCTTCTTTGCAGGAGCCGCGGTTGCAGTAGTTGCCTTCTTTGCAGTTGCCATGTTGCTTATTCCTAATTGGGAGTGGATTCTTCACCAGCGATAAACGGCTGCTATCCACTGGCAGACTGATGCTAATGGCAAAAAAACGCTCTTCCAAGCTAGAACCTTGTTTTTTTGCCTCGATTTGTTGTTCCAAGGCCAGTTTTGTCCCTTTTCCGGGGGTTTACACGGGAGACCGTGGTGAAAAAGAGGCTTTTTATGGCGGCCGGCCTCGGGCGGCGCGGTTGTGGTGGCCGGCAATCTGCTGAGGTCCGGCGCACCAAGCATCCCGGCGCCATCAACGCTTATCGTCTGCCGCGCGCGGGCCAGGTGGCAATGGCGATGCCGGCCAGCGCAATGCCGAAAGCCAGAAGCTGGGTGGGGCCGATGCGTTCGCCCAAGGCCAGCATGCCGACCAGCGCGGCGCTGATGGGCAGCAGCACGGTGAATATCCCCGCCTGCGAGGCCGCGATGACGCGCAGCCCCGTCATCCACAGCCACACGGTCCACACGCAGGCCGCCAGCGCGTAGAACAGCAGCAGGCCCCATATGGGAACGGCCACCTGCGTGAAGTCGAAGCGCCAGGCCAGATACAGGCCCGCGGGCGTGAAGAGCGCCAAGCCCCAGAGATTGATCAGCGCCGTGATGCGCTTGGGGCTGACGCTGGCCGTGAGCTTCTTGCCCATCACGGCATAGGCGGCCTCGCACAGCACGGCGGCGATCAGCAACAACTGGCCCAGGGCCGGATGGGCTGTGGCAGAGGCGGGAGCGAGCTCTGGTTGATCGGCCTTGCTCCAGGCGTTCAGGCCGATGCCTAGCACGGCCAGAGCGATGGCGGTCCAGGTTCTGGCAGTCACGCTCTCGCGCAGGAACAGCCAGCTCATCAGCGCCACCACGGCGGGAATGGCCGCCATGGTGACGCCGGCAGTGACGGCGCCGGTCATGCTCACGCCGCTGATCATGCAAAGCGTGAAAAGAAAGTTGCCGAAGAACGATTCCAGGAACAGCAGCACCCTGGTCTGCCTGGAAAGCGGCGCCTCATCGACCGGGCGCCTGACCCATCTCCGCATGGCAATGGCACCTATGCCGAAGCGCAGCCACGCCAGCAGCATCACGGGAAAGACGGCGGCCAGCGGCTTGGACAGGGCGACATAGCTTCCGACCAGCGACATGCTCAGGGCCAGGCAGCAGCAGGCAAGAAGGCGGTTGGGGTGGTGCATGGAAGGGGGCGGCAAAAGGCAGGAGAGCATAACGGGAAGACGCGGCGCCCCTGTGCCGCGCCAGGCGGCTGCCATTTGTGGCGTGGGTCTTGTCGCTGGCATCCGGCCTGCAATGTCGCTGCAATGCGGGTGATGGAACGGATATTTCACAGAAGCTGCATGCAATTTCTCATTGTGAAATGTCATCATGCTGCATTGCATCAAATTTTCTCAATATGAGAAAATGATTTTCATATAGAGAAATTAAATTCTAAGTTATTGTTTTTATTTAAAAAAATTTATAGTCTTTTATAAGACATAAGAGTTGAGGATCGCATCCGATTAGCTTAAATTTGATTCCAAGGACGAACACCAAGTCACCTTGTTTCAACACTTCAGGAGCACACCATGCCGCAATCTCTGACCCAGCAACTGAGCCGTGAACAGCAAATCGCCGCCCTCGAAAAGGATTGGGCACAGAACCCTCGCTGGAAAAGCGTAAAGCGCGGCTACAGCGCCGCCGACGTGGTGCGTCTGCGCGGCAGCCTGCAGCCTGAGTACACCCTGGCTCAGCGCGGTGCGGAAAAGCTGTGGGCCAAGATCAACGGCGAGGCGAAGAAGGGTTATGTGAATGCCTTCGGTGCCATCTCCGCCGGCCAGGCCATGCAGCAGGCCAAGGCCGGGCTGGAAGCCGTGTACCTGTCGGGCTGGCAGGTCGCTGCCGACGGCAATACCTCCGAGACCATGTACCCCGACCAGTCGCTGTACGCCTACGACTCGGTGCCGACCATGGTGCGCCGCATCAACAACACCTTCAAGCGCGCCGACGAAATCCAGTGGGGTCGCGGCGTCAATCCCGGCGATCAGGAATTCATCGACTACTTCCTGCCCATCGTGGCCGACGCGGAAGCCGGTTTCGGTGGCGTGCTCAACGCCTTCGAGCTGATGAAGAACATGATTGCGGCCGGCGCCGCCGGCGTTCACTTCGAAGACCAGCTGGCCGCCGTGAAGAAGTGCGGTCATATGGGAGGCAAGGTGCTGGTGCCCACGCAGGAAGCGGTGGAAAAGCTGATCGCCGCGCGTTTCGCCGCCGACGTGATGGGCGTGCCCACCATCGTGCTGGCTCGTACCGATGCCGAAGCGGCCAATCTGATCACCAGCGACCATGACGCCAACGACAAGCCGTTCCTGACCGGCGAGCGTACGCAGGAGGGCTTCTTCCGCGTCAAGAACGGTCTGGAGCAGTCCATCAGCCGCGGCGTGGCCTATGCGCCTTACGCTGACCTCGTGTGGTGCGAGACCGGTGTGCCCGACATCGGTTTTGCCCGGGAGTTCGCCCAGGCCGTGCATGCCGCGTGCCCCGGCAAGCTGCTGAGCTACAACTGCTCGCCTTCGTTCAACTGGAAGAAGAATCTGAACGACAGCCAGATCGCATCCTTCCAGGACGAGCTGTCTGCCCTGGGCTACAAGTTCCAGTTCATCACGCTGGCCGGCATCCATATCAACTGGTACAACAGCTTCCAGTTCGCCCATGCCTATGCACGCGGCGAAGGCATGAAGCACTACGTGAACATGGTGCAGGAGCCTGAGTTCGCCGCCCGCGAAAAGGGCTATACCTTTGTGTCGCACCAGCAGGAAGTGGGCGCCGGCTACTTCGACGATGTGACCACCGTGATCCAGGGCGGTTCGTCCAGCGTCAAGGCACTGAGCGGCTCGACCGAGGAAGAGCAGTTCCATTGAATTGCCCCCGGCCCCTGCCCGTCGGCAGGGGCCACCAGGACTGGAGCCTGGGCTATCCCCGGGCTTTTTTTGCGGGCGTCTGCGGCCAGAACCGCATCTGCGGACTGTTGCGCAATCATCGCTCTCGTGGCTGCCGCGCATGCATAGAATGGCCCCGCGTATCCCCAAGGGTGTTTCTTGAAACAGCAAAGTCCCAAGCATTCGCGCCTGTCGCTGGCGCGTAGACTGCGGCTGCAGCAGTTGGCCGTGTTCGAGAAGGTCGTGGAGATGGGGTCCATCCTCGCTGCCTCGCGCGAGCTGGCCATGACCCAGCCGGCGGTCAGCAAGTCCATTCACGATCTTGAGCAGCAACTGGACGGACTCCTGTTCGTGCGCGGCAAACGCGGAGTGGTCCTGACGGAGTTCGGTAGCCTGTTCGAGCGGCACACGAAGTCTATGCTGGCCGAGTTGCGCTACCTGGCCGAAGACTTGAACGACTGGCAATCCGGGGCGTCGGGCCATGTCATTGTGGGAACCTTGATCACCGCTTCGGCCACGCTGCTGGCGGCAGCTTTGCTTTTCTGCTCGGTCGCGCGGACAACGCCTGGAAGCACCGAGACATCGTGCGCAAGGACTGTCCGCGGCCACCGTCGGAGTATGCGCGGCGCTTTCACGTCGACAGCGCGGTGTTCGACCCGGGCGCCTTGCGCCTCCTGGCCGACGTGATGGGGGTCGACCGCGTGATGCTCGGCTCCGACTACCCGTTTCCGCTGGGAGAGCAGGAGCCCGGCGCGCTGGTGCGCTCGTGCCAGTTTTTGGACTGTGAGCAAAAGGGGCGCATTCTGCAGGGAAACGCCAAGGCTTTTTTTCGACTGGATCGCGAGCCGGCTGCAGCAGAGAAGACCTTTCCAGTCTTGCCTTATAATTGAAGTCAGAAAATTCACAAGAACAAGAAAGGCATCCCGGTTATGACACCGCGAACTACCACCGAGAGGTTCACGACCTGCTGAGGGTCGGGTGGTCGCGCATGTACTGAATTGGTCCAGCCCTGAATCGGACCAGAGTTCCCTGAAATGAAGCGCGGCAACCGACCGCGCTTTTTTTATTTTTGTTCCTGAGGCTTCCAATACATGATCCAAGTCACGCTCCCCGACGGCTCCAAACGTGAGTTTCCCGGCCCTGTCACCGTCGGCGAGGTCGCCGCCTCCATCGGCGCAGGGCTGGCCAAGGCCGCCCTGGCCGGCAAGGTCGACGGCAAGGTGGTCGACACCAGCTTCGTCATCGACCACGACGCGCCGCTGTCCATCGTTACCGCCAAGGATGCCGACGGCCTGGAGGTGATTCGCCATTCCACCGCCCACCTGCTGGCCTATGCGGTCAAGGAGTTGTTTCCTGACGCGCAGGTCACGATTGGCCCAGTGATCGAGAACGGGTTTTTCTACGATTTCTCGTACAAGCGGCCCTTCACCCCTGAAGACCTTGTCGCCATCGAAAAGCGCATGACCGAGCTGGCCGCCAAGGACGAACCCGTGGTGCGGCGCGTGCTGCCGCGCGACGAGGCCGTGGCCTACTTCAAGAGCCTGGGCGAGAACTACAAGGCCGAGATCATCGCCAGCATCCCCAGCAACGAGGATGTGAGCCTGTACCGCGAAGGCAGCTTCGAAGACCTGTGCCGCGGCCCCCACGTGCCCAGCACCGGCAAGCTCAAGCACTTCAAGCTCATGAAGGTGGCCGGAGCCTACTGGCGCGGCGACCACCGCAACGAGATGCTGCAGCGCATCTACGGCACGGCCTGGGCCAGCAAGGACGAGCTGCAGCAGTACCTGACCATGCTGGAAGAGGCCGAGAAGCGCGATCACCGCAAGCTGGGCCGAGAGCTCGACCTGTTCCATATCGACGAGCATTCGCCCGGCACCGTGTTCTGGCATCCCAAGGGCTGGTCCATCTGGCAGCAGGTCGAGCAGTACATGCGCTGCGTCTACCAGGACAACGGCTACCAGGAAGTCAAGGCGCCGCAGATCCTGGACAAGGGCCTGTGGGAGAAGACCGGCCACTGGGACAAGTACCGCGAGAACATGTTCACGACCGAGTCGGAAAAGCGTGAATATGCCCTGAAGCCCATGAACTGCCCGGGCCACATCCTCATCTTCAAGCAGGGCATCAAGAGCTACCGCGACCTGCCGCTGCGCTTCGGCGAGTTCGGCAACTGCCACCGCAACGAGCCCACTGGCTCGCTGCACGGCATCATGCGCGTGCGCGCCTTCACGCAGGATGACGGCCACATCTTCTGCACCGAAGGCCAGATCCAGGCGGAAGTGACGGCTTTCACCTCGCTGCTGCAAAAGGTCTATGCCGACTTCGGCTTCACCAACATCCTGTACCGCCTGTCCACCCGCCCCGAAAAGCGCATTGGCACGGACGAAGCCTGGGACAAGGCCGAGAAGGCACTGGCCGAGGGCCTGCGCGCCTCGGGCTGCGAATTCGAATACCTGCCCGGCGAAGGTGCCTTCTACGGCCCCAAGATCGAGTACACGCTGAAGGATGCGCTGGGCCGCGAATGGCAGTGCGGCACCATCCAGGTGGACCCCAACCTGCCCGAGCGGCTGGACGCCGAATTCGTGGGCGAAGACGGCGAGCGTCACCGTCCCATCATGCTGCACCGCGCCATCCTGGGCTCGCTGGAGCGCTTCATCGGCATTCTGATCGAGCACCACTCGGGCGCCTTGCCCGCCTGGCTGGCTCCCGTGCAGGCTGCCGTGCTCAACATCACCGATGCCCAGGCCGACTATGCCCAGGAAGTGGTACAAAAGCTGCAAAAAGCATTGCCTAATCAAAGCCTTAGGGTGGTGAGCGATCTGCGCAACGAAAAGATTACGTATAAAATACGCGAGCATTCGATGCAAAAGCTGCCTTTTATCCTGGTTGCAGGCGACAAGGAAAAGGCAGCTGGTGCGGTTGCAGTGCGCGCCCGGGGTAACAAAGACCTCGGTGTGATGTCGGTTGATGCGTTTATCGAACTGCTCGCCAAGGACATCGCTGCCAAGGCCTGATACAAAGACAGTTTTGTGGCGAGCCGGCTGCGCGCATTGCGCGCAAGCGGCTACGCTGTTGTAGCCATTTCAATCCAAGGGTGAAAACCATAGCTACTGAATTTCGTGATCGGCGCCACCGTGAAGAGCGCAAGCATCGCCTCAACCGAGAAATCATGGCGCCTGAAGTGCGTCTGTCTGGTCCCGAGAATGAGGCGCTGGGCATCGTGCCGCTGCAGGAAGCGCTGCGCATGGCTGGCGAGCTGGATGTTGATCTGGTGGAAATCGCCGCTACGGCCAGTCCTCCGGTCTGCCGTTTGATGGATTACGGCAAGTTCAAGTACCAGGAACAGAAGAAGGCTGCCGAGGCCAAGGCCAAGCAGACCGTCATCGAAATCAAGGAAGTCAAGTTCCGTCCCGGTACCGACGATGGCGACTACAACATCAAGCTGCGCAACATCCGCCGTTTCCTGGGCGATGGCGACAAGGTGAAGGTCACGCTGCGTTTCCGCGGCCGTGAAATCACGCACCAGCAGCTCGGCCTGGATCTGCTCAACCGCCTGCGCGACGATCTGGCCGACAGCATCCAGGTGGAGCAGTTTCCCAAGCTGGAAGGCCGCCAGATGATCATGATGATCGCGCCTTCGCGCAGCAAAAAGCCTGTGGCCGGCGGCAAGGCACAAGGCGATGCTCCCGCAGTGGCTGCATCTGCTGCTGAAGATAAGGCATAATCGCTGTCTGCCTTGAAAGGCAAGAGTGGGTTGCGCAAGCGGCCCACTTTTGTTTTGCTGCGGATTTTCCGCCGCTGAGTGGAGTCGATCCACTCGACAGGATTTGCAGGCCTGCCTGCGAAACACCCGCTTTCGGGCGGGTGCACAAGTGCCTCGGTGGCCAGCGAAGTGTGCGCAAAGTTGCGCACCGCCTCACGAGCACAATTAACAGGAGCATTCACATGCCCAAAATGAAGACCAAGAGCAGCGCGAAGAAGCGTTTTCGCGTTCGTCCAGGTGGTACCGTCAAGCGCGGTCAAGCCTTCAAGCGTCACATCTTGACCAAGAAGACCACCAAGAACAAGCGCCATCTGCGTGGTGCAGTGAACGTGCATGAGACCAACATGGGTCACGTCGCACAGATGCTGCCCGGTGCTGGCCTGTAACAACTGACGAACAAGGAGAAAACTCATGCCTCGCGTCAAACGTGGTGTAACGGCCCGTGCCCGTCACAAAAAAGTTCTAGCCCTGTCCAAGGGTTTCCGCGGCCGCCGCGGTAACGTCTTCCGCATCGCCAAGCAGGCGGTGATGAAGGCAGGCCAATACGCCTACCGTGACCGCCGCAACAAGAAGCGCGTGTTCCGTCAGCTGTGGATCGCCCGTATCAACGCCGCTGCACGTGAACTGGGCCTGACCTACAGCCAGTTCGCCAACGGCCTGAAGAAGGCTGCGATCGAAATCGACCGCAAGATGCTGGCCGATATCGCCGTGCACGACAAGGCTGCCTTTGCAGCTATCGTCGACCAAGTCAAGGCCAAGCTGGCTGCCTAAGGTCACGATCGGTAGTTACTCTTGATTTAGTAGCTGCTGGTGCACAAACAGCAAGGGCTAGGGCTTGAAAAGGCACTAGCCCTTGTTTTTTTGTCGCCGGGCTTCTCCAGTCGGGAGGCCCAGGCATTTAACGTCGATAAAGAGTCGATATGAACGAGTTGGATTCTCTGGTCGAAAGCGCGCAGCAACTGTTTGCGCAAGCTCTTACTCCTGCCGATCTGGAAAATGCCAAGGCGCAGTTTCTGGGCAAGTCGGGCAAGATGACCGAGCTCATGAAGGGCATGGCGCAGCTTTCCGTCGAAGAGAAAAAATCGCGCGGCGCGGCGATCAACGTGGCCAAGCAGGCCATCGAGTCGCTTCTCACCGCCCGCCGCAAGGCCCTGGCCGACGCGGAGCTGGAGGCCCACCTGAAGGCCGAAGTGCTGGACGTGACGCTGCCCGGCCGCCGCCGTGGCACGGGCGGCCTGCATCCGGTGTCGCTGACGCTGGAGCGCATCGAAGGCATCTTCGGCTCCATGGGCTTCGATGTGGCCGAGGGCCCCGAGATCGAATCCGACTGGTTCAACTTCACGGCGCTCAACACGCCGGAAGACCATCCCGCACGCTCCATGCACGACACCTTCTATGTGGAAGGCGGCACGCAGCATGCCCCCAATCTGCTGCGCACGCACACCAGCCCCATGCAGGTGCGCCATGCCGTGCAGCACGTGAAGAAATACCGCAATCTGATCGACGCCGGCCAGAGCATGCCCGAGATCCGCGTGATCGCGCCGGGCCGTACCTACCGCGTGGACAGCGATGCCACCCACTCGCCGATGTTCCACCAGTGCGAAGGCCTGTGGATCGGCGAGAACGTGAGCTTCAAGGACCTGAAGGTCGTGTTCACCGACTTCTGCAAGACCTTCTTCGAACAGGACGACCTGGTGCTGCGCTTTCGCCCCAGCTTCTTCCCGTTCACCGAGCCTTCGGCCGAGATCGACATCCAGTTCCAGAGCGGCCCGCTGGCCGGCCGCTGGCTCGAAGTGGCGGGCTCCGGCCAGGTGCACCCCAACGTGGTGCGCAACATGGGCCTGGACCCCGAGAAATACATCGGCTTTGCCTTTGGCATGGGCCCCGACCGCCTGACCATGCTGCGTTATGGCGTGAACGACCTGCGCCTGTTCTTCGATGGCGACATCCGTTTCCTGTCGCAGTTTCAGTAATTGAAAAAGTGAGCTGCCAGCGCTTGGTACCTGTGGATTTCAAAGAAAGAACAAGACGAAAACCACAAGTTGCAAGCGCTATCAGCTCCTCTTTTGAAAGCAAGATCGCCACACAGCCGGCCAGCGCTGCCAGCGCGCCGGCATGAACGCCAAAGAGTCTGACTATGCAATTTCCTGAATCCTGGTTGCGCGAGTACTGCAACCCGCAGCTGACCACCCAAGAACTGGCCGATACCCTGACCATGGCCGGCCTCGAGGTCGAAGAGATGGACCCCGTGGCGCCGCCTTTCACCGGCATCGTGGTCGGTGAAATCAAGGAGGCCGTGCAGCATCCCGACGCCGACCGCCTGCGCATTTGCCAGGTGGACGTGGGCGCCCCGGAGCTGCTGAACATCGTCTGCGGCGCACTCAATGCGCGCGTGGGCATCCGCATTCCCTGCGCCACCGTGGGCGCCGAGCTGCCCCCGGGCGAAGACGGCAAGCCCTTCAAGATCAAGATCGGCAAGCTGCGCGGCGTGCCAAGCCACGGCATGCTGTGCTCGGCCAAGGAGCTGGGCATTGCCGACGAGCACGGCGGCCTGCTGGAGCTGCCGCTCGATGCCCCTCTGGGTCGGAACGTGCGCGAGTACCTGAACCTCGATGACACGCTGTTCACCCTCAAGCTCACGCCGAACCTGGCGCATTGCCTGAGCGTCTATGGCGTGGCGCGCGAGCTGTCGGCCTTGACCGGCACGCCGCTCAAGCCGCTGTCCTTCCCCGCTGCTGCCGTGGCTTCACAAGACAAGCTGCCTGTGAAGGTGGAAGCGACCGATCTGTGCGGCCGCTTCTCGGGCCGCGTGGTGCGCAACGTCAATACCCAGGTCAAGACGCCCCAGTGGATGGTGGACCGCCTGGCGCGCTGCGGCCAGCGCTCCGTGTCGCCGCTGGTGGACATCTCCAACTACGTGATGTTCGAGCTGGGCCGTCCCAGCCACATCTTCGATCTGGACAAGATCCACGGCGGCCTTCAAGTCCGCTGGGGCAAGGAGGGCGAAACGCTCAAGCTGCTCAACGGCAACACCATCAAGATCGACGATTTCATCCAGGTCGGCGTGATCGCCGACGACAAGGAAGTCGAGTCCCTGGCCGGCATCATGGGCGGTGACGCCACGGCCGTGTCCGATGACACGAAGAACATCTACATCGAGGCCGCCTTCTGGTGGCCCAAGGCCGTGGCCGGCCGCTCGCGCCACTTCAACTTCTCGACCGACGCCGGCCACCGCTTCGAGCGCGGCGTGGACCCCGAGCACACGGTGGAACACATCGAGCGCATCACCGCCCTGGTGCTGGAGATCTGCGGCACGCCCGAGACCCAGTGCGGCCCGATGGATGACCTGCAGCCCAATATGCCGGCGCCCAAGACGGTGCAACTGCGCGTGGCGCGTGCCGCCAAGGTCATCGGCATGCCCGTGACCCAGCAGCAATGCCTGGACGCCTTGAACGGCCTGGGCCTGCCGGCGACGGTGGCCAGCGAAGGCTTGATCAGCGTGACCGCGCCCACCTTCCGCTTCGACATCAATCTGGAAGAGGATCTGATCGAGGAAGTGGCCCGCATGGTCGGCTACGAGAACCTGCCGACTTCCAAGCCGCTGGCACCCATCTCGCCCAAGCTGCGCGCCGAGAACCAGCGCAGCCCGTTTGCCGTGCGCCGTGAGCTGGCGGCCCTGGGCTACCAGGAAACCATCAACTTCAGCTTCGTCGAGGAAAAGTGGGAGCAGGAGCTGGCCGGCAACAACCATGCCATCAAGCTGCTCAACCCCATTGCCAGCCACCTGAGCGTGATGCGCTCGTCGCTGCTGGGCTCGCTGCTGCAGGTGCTGAAGTTCAACGTGGACCGCAAGGCCCAGCGCGTGCGCGTGTTCGAACTGGGTCGCGTGTTCTTCAAGGATGACTCGGTGGTCGACTCCGACACCACCGTGAAGGGCTTTTACCAGCCCATGCGCGTGGCCGGCCTGGCCTATGGTGCAGCCGACCAGCTGCAATGGGGCAGGGCCGAGGCCAAGGTGGACTTCTACGACCTCAAGGGCGACGTGGAAGCCCTGCTGGCGCCTCTGGTGCCCGTGTTCGAGCCCGCCGAGCATCCTGCCATGCACCCCGGCCGCTGCGCCCGCGTGCTGCTGAACGGCAAGCCCGTCGGCTTTGTCGGCGAGCTGCATCCCAAGTGGCGCCAGGAATGGGATCTGGCGCAAGCGCCTATCATGTTCGAACTGGAACTCGACGCCGTGCTGGCCCGCAACGTGGCCGTGTTCAAGCCTGTGGCCAAGCATCAGGCCGTGGAGCGCGACATCGCCGTGGTGGTCAAGGAAGCCGTGACCCATGCCCAGATCATGGACGCCGTCTTCGCGGCCAAAACCGGTGGTACGGCCGAAGGCATTTTGCGCAATGCCGCGCTGTTCGACGTGTTCCGGCCCAAGAAGCTCAAGGCCGGCGAGGAAGCCGCCGCCGGCAGCCTGGCCCAGGACGAGAAGAGCCTGGCCGTGCGCCTGACGCTGATGAGCGACGAGGGTACGCTTGCCGACGCGCAGATCGAGCAGGCCGTGCAAGCGGTGCTGGCGCAGCTGCAAGAGCGTGTGGCCGCCCGTCTGCGCTGATCATGTTCAACCCTCAAGGAGACCGCCCCATGGAACTGGCAGTAGAGAGCATAGACAGCCCTGCGCTGACCAAGGCGCAGCTGGCCGATCTGCTGTTTGACGAAATCGGCTTGAACAAGCGCGAAGCCAAGGATATGGTGGATGCCTTCTTCGACCTGATCTCGCAGAGCCTGGTGGACGGAGAAGACGTCAAGCTCTCGGGTTTCGGCAACTTCCAGATCCGCACCAAGGCGCCGCGCCCGGGCCGCAATCCGCGCACGGGTGAATTGATTCCGATTGCAGCGCGCCGCGTGGTGACCTTTCATGCCAGCAGCAAGCTCAAGGAACTGATCCAGGCCGACCATCCTGCGATCTGAAGACGGCGAGCCTGCGCTTGATGACGTTGCTTCGTCGCGGATGAAGTTTCAGGCTCGTCTTCTTTGAGCGCTATATTGCGCGCATCACTATGCGCCTTCTTGGGCCGATATCGACTGCAACCGCCATGGCTTCACATTTGCCCGTCATTCCTGCCAAACGTTATTTCACCATCGGTGAAGTGGCGGATCTGTGCGACGTGAAGCCGCATGTGCTCAGATACTGGGAGCAGGAGTTCACCCAGCTCAAGCCCATGAAGCGCCGCGGCAACCGCCGCTATTACCAGCACCACGAGGTGCTGATGATTCGCCGTATCCGCGAGCTGCTGTACGAGCAGGGCTTCACCATCAGCGGCGCCCGTAACCGCCTGCGCGAAACCGGTGCCGGCGCCAATACTCGCCTGGGTGCTGCAGTGCCGCTGGCTGGTACGTCGGGAGAGGCGACCGCGTCCAGTACCTGTGTCTCGCCGGCAAGCCTGGTGCAGGAGGGCGAGCCCGAAGCGCAAACTGCATTCGCCGGCCTGCGCTTCGGCGCGGTGCCTGCCCTGAGCACCGAGGAGATTCGCGAAGAGCTGCTGCAGATCCGTTCGCTGCTTTCGCTGTGAGCACCGGGAAAATGTGTATAATCTAAGTCTTCGGCGTGTAGCGCAGCCTGGTAGCGCACTTGCATGGGGTGCAAGGGGTCGCGAGTTCGAATCCCGCCACGCCGACCATTTATTCCAAAAAAACGGGTTGCAGATTTTTCTGCAGCCCGTTTTTCTTTGTCCGCACGAAGTCGTGATGACCTGCTTCGGATAAGCAACCGCCAGCGTCACGGGCAGGCATTCATGCAAGGTGAGAGGTCCGGCGGCCCCGTGCTTTTCCAGGCCGCTCATTGATGGCATGCATTCCTGGTTGGTGACAGCGATTGCGGTCACGAACGCAGGACTTGAAATGCACCAGGACGCCGGCCGCAAACGTAAGAACGGTTTTTGCGTTGATTTGTGGCGGTGCTCGAGTCCATGACCGGTCTGTGCATGCCGATTGCGCGCAGCCCCTCCCAAATGCCGTGCATAATGGCGACGCGCCGGAAGGCGTCAAATCGGCAAATGCGTAACGCTCCGCATTTCGCGTCAAGACAGGGTCATCGAGAAATCGAATAAAACCCAATGCAATCAAGCATCTGCCCGTAGCTCAGTCGGATAGAGCAACAGCCTTCTAAGCTGTGGGTCGCAGGTTCGATCCCTGCCGGGCAGGCCAGTCTTTCCAAACTCCGCAATTTCCATATCCGGTCACGGGGCCAGACCGGAAAAAAGCCCATGCCGTATCTGCAGCATGGGCTTTGGATGCGTGCGGGTCTAGCCTATTCGTCGGCATCTTCATCGAACACGACCGACGGCGTCGCGACGACGCGGGCAATATCCGAGGTCGATGTGATCAGTCCCTGGCTCACATAGCTGTAGGGCGTATCGGGCTCCAGGGCGGCTGCGGCCAGCTGCGCCTTGGGCTGGTTGAGCGACAGGTAGTAGCTGCCTGCCGGGGCATCGAGGGAGCCGCGCGTCAGCACCAGCGAGGAAGAACCGCCGGCATTGTGCGGCTCCTGGTAGGAATCGGCCAGCACCTGGCCCGGCTCGGCGATCTGCTGCACCTGCAGGCCCAGCTGGCGCAAGCGCTCCACGGCCAGGCGGGAGTCGGCGGAGATCAGGTAGCCGCAAGGACGCGGGCGCGTCTGGCTGGCCTTGATCTGCAGCGACGAATTCCAATCCAGGCGGGCCTGCTGTTCGGCGCCGGTGCTGGCCTGCAGCATGGTGATGCTGCGCTGCTCGGGTGTCTGCTGGGCCATGACGGTGAACTGCTGGCGGCAAGCCAGCGAGGAAACATCGCGTGAGACGAATTCTTCCACCTGGCTCAGGTTCTTGGCTTTTTCGGCGCTGGCGCGCAAGGCGCTGATGACGGCAGTCACCAGTGTGTGCACGCGGCGCTGGATGTGCATGGAGCCCAGGTCCGAGCCACGGCTGCTGACGAGCAGGGCGGCCGCGTTCTTCAGGCTGCTGGTGTTGGACAGGGTGTCGGGGGCCAGCGTGGCCATGGAGACGGACTTGTCGTTGGGCTCGGCGCTGGTCTTGTAGAACCATTCGTTGCTGAGTCCGGCCTGGCTCAGGGCGCTGCGTACCGGCTGCGCATACCACTCGCGGGCAGCCTTGGTGATGAATTCATGCACATTGGCGGTGGATGCGTACTGCAGCAGCGCATCGTAGCTTTGCACGGCCTGGTATTTCTGCAGGAACTGCCCCGCGGCGGCATATTCTTGCAGATCGATGACGGCGGCTGGATGGTAGTCGCGCACCAGCGTGGCCAGGGCGCGCGCCTCGGGAGTGCTCAGCAGCAGATGGTTGTGAGCGAGGTCGGTGCCGTCCGCCGTCAGGTGGCTGGCGGTTTCCGCGCCGTCGGGGTTGGCCCGGGGCACGATCATCACATTGATCTGCTGCAGCAACGGGGCCAGCAGGCCGCCGGGGGCGAGCTCGCGGGCAATGACGAGCAGGGCTTCGGCCCCGGCCGGTTCGTCGCCATGCTGCTGCGCCACCAGCAGGACGGTAGGGTGCCCGCTGCTGTTGAGGGAGGAGGCCTGGATGTTGGCGGCACGCGTGGCGACCAGGGCCTGGACCGGCGTGCCGTGCTGGGAGCTGCCGATGTTCACCAGGCCCAGGGCCGTGCCGCTGCCCTGGGATTTGGCGACCAGGGCCTGGAGCCAGGACGACATCTCGGCCTGGGTCGTGAATTGCTGGCGCTGGCGGTTCAGGCCAGGCGTTTCGTAGCGCACCGCAGGGTCGGGAAAGCGGGCCTCGATGGCGGGGTTGTAGGGCGGGGGGGTGAGTTGCGATGCGGGTGCCACAGGCTGTGCCGTTGCGCCACCGGCGGCGGGCTGCGGCGCCGCGGGCCGGCCTGCAGCTTGGATCGGTTGAGGCGGCTGAGCACCGCCGCCGGGCCATGGCGGCAATTGCACATTGGCACAGGCCGTGACCAGGGCCGCTGCTCCCGCTGCGGTCAGCCGCAGGACGCCCGACGACCATGCGGAGGCGGAGCGTGCGGCCCTGGATGGCGCAGATGTGGATGGCAGAGTCATAGGTCGAATATGGAAAGAGCTGAATCAGGAAGCTGATCGAAACAAGCCGCTCAAGCTTCGCATATTTGGGAGGCATGGTAGCCCCAGAGTCTTGCGGGTCGCTGTCAGCCCACAGCCAGAAGCTGGCGGGAAAAAGCAGAAGGGCTGCAATCATTGCAGCCCTTCATTGGACGGCCGGGACGCTTTTGGGGCCTCCCTGGCGTTCAATCAGCGGCCAAAGCCGCCTCGGCCGAAGCCGCCGCCGCGGCGGCCGCGCTCGGCCATGGTGTCCACGCTGGTGCGCATGGGGTCGGGCTGGCCGCCGTTGCCGCGCGGAGCCTTGTTGCGCGCATGGCCCAGCTGGGTGCCCAGGTGGGCATCGGGGCGCGGCGGCTGGTCTTCATAGCGTGAGTTGCGCTCGCCGAACTGGCGCGGGCCGCGCTTGGGCGCGCGCTGCTGGTCGTTCTGCGGGCGGGCTTCACGTTGCTCGCCACGGGCATGGCCTTGGTGCTGGCTGCGCTCGGCGCCCTGGCCATTGGCCCGGGGGGCGGCCTGGTCGTTGAAGCGGTTGCGGGGCTTGTGCTGGCGCTGCGCGCGGCCTTCTTGCGCGCCTTCGACCGCGCCAGCGGCATTGGCGCCGGCTTCGGCCGGACGGCGATTGCCGCGGCCGCGGTCGCCCTGGGCCGTCTTGTTGGTGCGGATGCGCTCCATCATTTCCTGGCGCGCGGCCTTGGCTGCCGCCTGCATGACCTCACGGCTCGGCGGCTTGCCGGCGCCGCCCCAGATGGTCTGGCGGCCCATGGCGAGGGGCTCGGCCTTCTCGCCCTCCTCGGGGCCGAAGCCTTCGAGCACCTGCACGGGGATTTCCTGCTTGGTGAAGCGCTCGATATCCATCATGAAGCCTTCCTCGTCCATGCAGACCAGGCTGACGGCATTGCCCTCGCGTCCTGCGCGGCCGGTGCGGCCGATGCGGTGGACGTAGTCTTCGGAGACGTTGGGGATCTCGTAGTTCACGACATTGGGCAGCTCGTCGATGTCGATGCCGCGCGCTGCAATATCCGTGGCTACCAGGGCACGCAGCTCGCCGGTCTTGAAGCCTTCGAGGGCCTGGGTACGGGCGCTCTGGCTCTTGTTGCCGTGCAGTGCCATGGCCGAGACGCCGTTCTTGGTCAGGTATTCGGCCACGTTGTTGGCGCCGAACTTGGTGCGCGTGAACACCAGCACCTGGCTCCAGTTGTTCTCCTGGATGATGTGCAGCAGCACCTGTTTTTTCTTGCCGCGGCCCACGGGGTGGATGACCTGCTTGATGCGCTGCACCGTGGTGTTGCGCGGCGTGACCTGGATGGACTGCGGGTTGCGCAGCAGGCCGGCGGCCAGTTCGCGGATCTCGTCGCTGAAGGTGGCCGAGAACAGCAGGCTCTGCTTGTTCTTGGGCACCAGGGCCAGCACCTTCTTCACGTCGTGGATGAAGCCCATGTCCAGCATGCGGTCGGCTTCGTCGAGTACCAGGACTTCGACGGTGGACAGGTCCATGAAGCCTTGCTGGGCCAGGTCCAGCAGGCGGCCGGGCGTGGCCACCAATACGTCCACGCCTTTTTCGATGCGGGCGATCTGGGGCTTCATGCCCACGCCGCCGAAGATCACGGTGGAGTTGATGTCCAGATGTTTGGCGTAGTTGCGCAGGTTTTCTTCAACCTGGGCCGCCAGTTCGCGGGTCGGGGTCAGCACCAGGGCGCGAATGCCCTTGCCGCCGAAACGGTTCTTGGGAGCGCTGCTGCTGGACAGGCGCTGCAGCATGGGTAGCGTGAAAGCGGCGGTCTTGCCGGTGCCGGTCTGCGCGCCGGCGAGCAGGTCATGGCCAGCGAGGACCAGGGGGATTGCCTGGGCCTGGATGGGCGTGGGGGTCTCGTAGCCCTGTTCCTGCACGGCCTTGAGAATGGCAGGAGCCAGATTCAGTTCTTCAAATGTCATTGTGATCAGATGCGCCAATCCTGGGCGCGGGGTATCAGCCTGTCATGGCAACCCGTAGGGTCGCCTGGCCAGTCGTAGGCAGATAAAGTTGCGTGTTGGGAGCCCGGACCGCAAGCCCTTTGTCCCCAGCTGAAGTGCTGCTGCAATAGGCAACTGGAAGCCTGTTGCGAGGGGTATTGTCGCATGCGTCGATAATCATGGGTAGCTCGCCGTTGAAAGCGGCACATTTTTTTGCGTAAATTCAAGCAACTCAAAGCAATTCGTACATGGCTCAATACGTTTTCTCGATGAATCAGCTGACCAAGACCGTGCCGCCCAAGCGGCAGATCTTGAAAGGCATTTCGCTCAGCTTCTTTCCCGGTGCCAAGATTGGCGTGCTGGGCCTGAACGGCTCGGGCAAGTCTTCGCTGCTCAAGATCATGGCCGGCGTGGACAAGGAATTCGAAGGGGAGGCCATCCCCATGGCTGGCCTGTCCATCGGCTATCTGCCGCAGGAACCCCAGCTCAACCCCGAGCACACCGTGCGCCAGGCGGTGGAAGAGGCCATGGCCGAGGTGAACAACGCCAAGGCTCGCCTGGAAGAGGTGTATGCGGCCTATGCCGAGGAAGACGCCGACTTCGACGCGCTGGCCAAGGAGCAGGGCGAGCTGGAGGCCATCATTGCCGCCGCCGGCACCGACTCCGAGCACCAGCTCGAAATCGCCGCCGACGCGCTGCGCCTGCCGGCCTGGGACGCCATCGTGGGCCAGCTCTCCGGTGGTGAAAAGCGCCGCGTGGCCCTGTGCAAGCTGCTGCTGTCCAAGCCCGACATGCTGCTGCTGGACGAGCCGACCAACCACCTGGACGCCGAATCCGTGGACTGGCTCGAGCAGTTCCTGCACCGCTTCAGCGGCACCGTGGTGGCCATCACCCACGACCGCTATTTCCTGGACAACGCGGCCGAGTGGATTCTGGAGCTGGACCGCGGCCACGGCATTCCCTACAAGGGCAACTACTCCGACTGGCTGATCCAGAAGGGCAACCGCCTGGAGGCCGAGCAAAAGGGCGAGGAAGCCCGTGCCAAGGCCCTGAAAAAAGAGCTGGAATGGGTGCGCCAGAACGCCAAGGGCCGCCAGGCCAAGAGCAAGGCCCGTATTGCCCGCTTCGAGGAACTGAGCGATTACGAATACCAGCAGCGCAACGAAACCCAGGAAATCTTCATTCCCGTGGCCGAGCGTCTGGGCAGCAAGGTCATCGAGTTCAACAACGTCTCCAAGGCCTTTGGCGACCGTTTGCTGATCGACAACCTGAGCATGAATGTGCCTGCGGGCGCCATCGTCGGCATCATCGGTCCCAACGGCGCCGGCAAGTCGACTTTGTTCAAGCTGATCGCCGGCAAGGAACAGCCCGATTCGGGCACCGTGGACGTCGGCTCGACCGTGAAGATGGCTTTTGTCGACCAGCACCGCGATGCGTTGGCCAACGACAAGACCGTGTGGGAAGACATTTCGGGCGGCCTGGACATCATCAACGTGGGCAAGTTCCAGATGGCTTCGCGTGCCTATGCAGGGCGCTTCAACTTCAACGGCCAGGACCAGCAAAAGAAGGTGGGCAACCTCTCCGGTGGCGAGCGCGGCCGCCTGCACCTGGCCAAGACGCTGATCCAGGGCGGCAACGTGCTGCTGCTGGACGAGCCCTCGAACGACCTAGACGTGGAAACCCTGCGCGCGCTGGAAGATGCGCTGCTGGAGTACGCCGGCACCGTGATGGTGATCTCGCACGACCGCTGGTTCCTCGACCGTATCGCCACGCACATCCTGGCCGCCGAAGGCGATTCGCAGTGGGTGTTCTTCGACGGCAATTACCAGGAGTACGAAGCCGACAAGAAGAAGCGCCTGGGCGAAGAGGGTGCCGCACCCAAGCGCATGCGTTACAAAGCGTTGAAGTAAGCTACGGAATGTCTCGGAGTGGGGCTGGAGCGGGTATTCTTGGCGCCTATGAGCCTTCCCTCCGTTCCAGCGTCGGTATTGCGCACCTGCCTTGTGCAGGCGGTGCGCAGCGCAGAGACACTGGCCTTGCGCCTGCTGCAGCGTACCGCGCATGCGCTGCAGCAGCCGGCCCCGGTGATCCAGGACGCGGCCCAGCTCGGCATCCGGGCCGATTCCCAGCGCAGCCTGCTGCTGCACCAAGGTGAGCTGCTCAAAGGCTATCCCCAGGCCCTGCTGGAGACCCTGGCGCAGTCGGCCAGGCAACCCTTTTCCTTTTCTTCCCCTGCGATTACGGGTAGCGCCGATCTTGCCGAGCCGGGTCCCTCCGTGAGCCCTGGCGGCCGGCAGTCCTGGCTGGACGGCCAGCGCCTGCAGCAGGCCGTGGCGCCCATGGTGGAACTGGCGCTGGCGGAGCTCGATGCCCTGGTCAGTGCCGCCCAGGGCATGGCCTATGTGCATCCGGAGAGCAACCCGCTGCGGCCCGAGAGCTATGTGCGGGCCTGGGTGCAGCTCATTGCCGCAACCGGAGTGGAGCCGGCCCATGCGCAATGCTGGCTCAAGGTCATGGGGCAGCACCTGGGGCCGCTGCTGGTGTCTGAATATGCGCGGACCGCCAAGCTGCTGCGCGAGCTGGGCGTGGTTCCGGCGCTGTATGCCCCGCTGGCGCCGCAGGCGCAGGCCGCCGCCCAGCGCCGCCATGGCGACCATGCGAGCCAGCGCGCGCGCTGGCAGGCTCCCGAGCAATATGGCGACGCCATGGCGCAGAGCCGGGCCTATGCGGTCCAGCGCGAGAGCCTGCTGACGCTGTGCCTGCTGCAGGAGCTGCTGTCCGATCCGCGCTGGATCGGCGACAGCCGCTATACCGCACCGCAGACGCTGACTGGCTCCATGCTCGGGAGCCTGGCGGGGGCGGATGCGGCGCAGCCGCCCTTTCTGAGAGCCATCCCGGGCGGCGGAGCGGGGGCGGAACAAAGAGGGCACGAGGGGGCGCAACAGGGGGCGCCCGAAGGCTTGGGCCCGGGCTGGAGCAGCTCGTATTCGACGACGGCGCTGGAGTCCGCGCAGCACCATCGCGCCGCGCCGTTGCAGGCGCTGGGCCTGTCGGAGCAGACCTTGCGCCGCATGATGGCGCATATGGCGGCGGACGCACAGCTGCTGCCGTCCGTGCGGCAGGTGGTGCTCTCCCTGGAGCCGGCGCTGATGCAGCTGCTAGGCAGGGGCGAGCGCTTTTTTGAAGACCACCTGCATCCGGCGCGCCAGCTGCTGGACGAACTCACGGCGCGCAGCCTCTGGTTTGCCGGCGAGGATGCGCCGGGGTTTGCGCCATTCATCCAGGCTGCCGATTCCGCTGCCAGGCAGCTGGCGGCCCAGCCCGCAGTGGATGCGCAGCTATTTGCCCAGGTGCTGCAGCGCCTGCGTGACGGCTGGGGAATGTCTGCCCTGGACCAGGGCGCACCGGCCGATCTGCAACCGCCGGGGCAGGAGGACTGCCGCAATACCAAGGCGTTCTTTCCGGGGACTGCCGGCCCCGGGGCCGCCACGCAGAGTGCAGCGCTGCCGGATTCGGAGCGCATTGTCCAGGCCATGCGGCGCCTGCCAAGCGCCAGAGGCGTGCCCGAGGATATTCTGGACTTCGTGACCGGCCCCTGGGCGCAGGTGATTGCCCAGGCGCAGGAGCGGGCCGCGGCGGGCCTGCCTTCGTCGGGCAGCGATCCCGGCGGCTATCTGGCCCTGGTGCCCAGCCTGCTGTGGAGTGTCTCGCCCAGGGCCAGTGCCGATACCCGGCGCCTGGCCGGATTGGCGCCGCGGCTGCAGTCGCGCCTGGCGGAAGGGCTGAAAAGCGTGGGGCGCACCGAATGGGAGATCCGGGCCCTGGCCGCGCGTCTGGCCGGATTGCACCAGGACGCCCTCGATGCCGGATTGGCCTTGTCCGCCGCACCGCAAAGCCAGCCCGATGCGCTGGACCTGTTGCCCAGCACGCTGGCTTCACTGGACGGGGTGCTGGAAACCATGCCTGGCCCGCTGGCCGATGAAGGCGACGGCGATGATGGGGGGCTTGCCGTGGCCGGTGTGCGTGAGGTTCTGACGGCCGCCCTGGGCCGGCCGGCGCAGAAGAAGCGGCAGCCCTTGGATGCCGGGGCGGGCGGCAGACAGGTGCGGTTCGCGCGGGACGACCATGAAAGCCGGCCTGAGTGGGAGCCTGCCGGAGCTGGCCCGGCAGAGGATGCCGGCAATTGGCCTCTGGGCAGCTGGGTGGAACTGCGCAACGAGCGCCAGCAACTGCGCACCCGCCTGACCTGGGTGAGCCCGCAGCAAAGCCTGTTCCTGTTCACGGCGGCCGACGGCAGCACCCAGTCCATGACGCGGCGCATGCGCGACAAGCTGGTGGCCAAGGGCCAATTGCGCCGCGTCGAGGACGAGGGCGCGGATTGAAAAACAGGAGCGAATTTCGCTTGAATAGTAATGATTTCAGAATTTAATCATTCTGGAATCTTCTATGGAAGAGCGTAGGTAGCTCCTGTTTTTGAAGATTCCTGGCCGCAGTTCTGCCGGCCTACCGCCCTGGCTGGCGTATCTCGCTGGCGCAAGGCAGGGTCTGCTGGCCGGCCACGGGCATGGAGCGGGCCAGCAAAATAGCCCGTGCTGTCGCCACGGCCACGGCTTCGGCGGCCAGCGTGCTCAAGGTCATCATGCCCAGGTCCTTGCCGGATTGGCCTGTGCCCAGGGCAAACAGGCTGTCGCCATCGCTCATGGTGTGCACGGGATTGATGGCGCGCGCCAGCCCGTCATGGGCCACCACGGCCAGGCGGTGCGCCTGGGCCTTGGTGATCCGGGCATCGGTGGCCACCACGCCGATGGTGGTGTTGCTGCCGGCCAGCACGGGGTGCGGCTCCTGGCCCGCCATCAAGGCGTCGCGGGCATTGAGCAGGGTCTTGCCGTCGGGCTGGCGCGCGCCGGCCAGCAGCTCGCCCGTATAGGGGTTGTAGACATCGCCCAGTGCATTGCAGGCCACCAGCGCGCCCACGGTCACGCCGTCCACGGTGAAGCTGGCCGTGCCTAGGCCACCCTTCATGGCGCGGCCGTGGCCGAACAGCTTGCCCACCACGGCGCCCGCACCAGCGCCCACGCTGCCCTCGGCCGGGCGGCCCTGGCCGGCGACGGCGCAGGCCGCATGGCCGGCTGCGGCGTCGGGCCGTATGCGCATATCGCCCATCATCACGTCGAACAGCACGGCGGCCGGCACCAGCGGAATCCTGCCCACGGCTATATCCAGGCCCGCGCCTTGCTCCTCGAGCCAGCGCACGGCGCCGGTGGCCGCATCCAGGCCCCAGGCGCTGCCGCCGGAGAGCATGATGCCGTGCACCTGCTGCACCAGGTTGCTGGGGTGCAGCAGATCGGTCTCGCGCGTGCCCGGCGCGGCGCCGCGCACGTCCACGCCGCCGACCGCGCCTTGCGGGCACAGCACCACGCTGCAGCCCGTGGGCCGGCGCGCATCGGTGAAATGGCCTACCGATATGCCTTGCACCAGGCCGATATGGCCGGCATGGGCCAGCAGGCCGGCAGTGCTGTGGGGGCGGGGTACTGCATGGTGCATGGTTGCTTCCTACAAGGCGGCGATGGCTTCGGACAGCAGCGCGATGGAGCGCGGCGCGCAGCCTTCGGCATCGTTGCTGATGGTCACGAAGGCCGGCTGGCCCGCACCCGTGATGCCGCGGATGGTACGCGCCAGCAGCGCCCGCGTGTGCAGGTCCTCCGAGCGTATCTCATGGAACGGATCGTGCTTTTTCTGCGCGTCCGGGTAGCCGTAGGCGCCGAAGACGCGATTCAGGTTCCAGCGGCAGACCAGCGGCCCGGGCCACAGGGCGCGCAGAATGGGCAACTGCTGCTCTATGGGCGGCATCTTGCCGTGCAGGCCCAGGCAGAAGGTGGCGCCATGGACCTTGAGCGTGTCGGCCAGGGGCGCGATCAAAAGCTCCGGGTCGCGCACTTCCACGGCCACGAGGACCTGGGAGTGGCCGGCCAGCGCCTCACGCACCGCTGCCAGCAGGGTGCCCAGGCGCTCCAGCAACAGGCTGGGGCGGCTGAGCCAGCCCCAGGGCAGGGGGCTGAGCTGGAATACCAGCACGCCCAGCTTTCCGCCCAGGCCTTCGAGCGTGGGCTGCACGAAATGCTCCACGGCCAGGCGCGGGTCCAGAAAGGCGGGGTTGGCTTCGCGGGCCTTGCCGTCCTCGGTGCGCACCTGGGCATCGGTCACGCCGGCCGGGCATTTGACGACGAAGCGGAAATCGGCATCCACCTGGGCCGCATAGGCCGCGTACTGGCTGGCCGTGAGCGGCCGCCAGAAGGTGCGGTCCACGCAGACGGTGCGCAGCAGCGGATGGCGGTGGTAGGCGGTGAGGCCCTTCTTGGACAGCACGCTGGCGTCATAGGCCCCGTCCCAGACCAGGCCGTCCCAGCCCGGATAGGACCAGGTGGACACACCCATGCGCAGCCGGGCCGGCAGCCGGGCGGCCAGCGCCTGGTACTGCAAGGCACCGGGTGCCGGCGCTACCTCGTCGCGCCGGGGCCTGGGCTGAGGGGTGGGCTTGGGCTTGGCTGCCTGCGGCTTTTTGGCAGGCGCCGGCAAGGCCTGGTCAAAAAAATCGTCCTGCATGGTATGGATTTTGAAGGAAATCAGGCTTTGATGCGTGTATGTCAAGCGCAGGCAGCTATGAAAAGCATAGTTGTTGCATTTGAGTGCCCGGCCAAGCCGGATGCGGCCGAGACGCTGTGGCAAACTCAACAGCTTTCCGGATTTTTCGCCCTGGGGCGTCTCGAATGCAAAAAATCATTGGCCAGATTGCCGAAGAACTGAATGTCAAGCCGCAGCAGGTGAGTGCGGCAGTGGAATTGCTCGATGGCGGCGCCACCGTGCCTTTTGTGGCTCGCTACCGCAAGGAAGCCACGGGCGGACTCGACGACACGCAGCTGCGCACGCTGGATGAGCGCCTGAACTATCTGCGCGAACTCGAAGACCGCCGCGAGACCGTGCTCAAGGCCATCGACGAGCAGGGCAAGCTGACCGATGCGCTGCGCTTGGCGATCGCCCATGCACCCACCAAGCAGGAGCTGGAAGACATCTACCTGCCGTTCAAGCAAAAGCGCCGCACCAAGGGCCAGATCGCCAAGGAGTTCGGCATCGAGCCGCTGGCCGACAAACTGTTTGCCGACCCCACGCTGGACCCGCACAAGGAAGCCCAAGCCTTCTGCAAGCCCGCCACCACCCTGGACGACGGCAAGCCGGGCCCCGATTTCTCGACCACCTCGGCCGTGCTCGACGGCGTGCGCGACATCCTCTCCGAGCGCTGGGCCGAAGACCCGGCTCTGGTGCAGAAGCTGCGCGAATGGCTGTGGGACGAAGGCCTGCTCAAGTCCAAGAAGGTCGAGAGCAAGAACGAGAACGACCCCGATGTGGCCAAGTTCCGCGACTACTTCGACTACGACGAGCCCATAGGCCGCGTGCCCTCGCACCGTGCGCTGGCCGTGTTCCGCGGCCGGGCGCTGGAGATCCTGGAGGCCAAGCTGGTGCTGCCGGTGGAACCCGAACCCGAACCCGGCCAGCCGAGCCTGGCCGAAGGCCGCATTGCCCTGCACCTGGGCTGGAGCCATGCCAAGCGCCCCGCCGACGACCTGATCCGCAAATGCGTGGCCTGGACCTGGCGCGTCAAGCTCAGCCTCTCGACCGAGCGCGACCTGTTCTCGCGCCTGCGCGAGGACGCCGAGAAGGTGGCCATCAAGGTCTTCGGCGACAATCTGCGCGACCTGCTGCTGGCCGCCCCCGCGGGCCAGCGCGCCGTGATCGGCCTGGACCCCGGCATCCGCACCGGCGTCAAGGTGGCCGTGGTGGACAGCACGGGCAAGCTGGTGGACACCACCACCATCTACCCGCACGAGCCGCGCCGCGACTGGGATGGCTCGCTCGCTGTGCTGGCCAAGCTGGTGGAAAAACACGACATCAACCTGATCGCCATCGGCAACGGCACGGCCAGCCGCGAGACCGACAAACTGGCGGCCGACCTGATCAAGATCGCCGCCAAGGCCGACAAGAAGATCGACAAGGTGGTGGTCAGCGAGGCCGGCGCTTCGGTGTACTCGGCCAGCGAGTTCGCCTCCCAGGAAATGCCCGACGTGGACGTAAGCCTGCGCGGCGCCGCCAGCATCGCGCGCCGCCTGCAGGACCCGCTGGCCGAGCTGGTCAAGATCGATCCCAAGAGCATCGGCGTGGGCCAGTACCAGCACGACGTGAACCAGAGCGAGCTGGCGCGCCAGCTCGACGCCGTGGTCGAGGACTGCGTGAACTCCGTGGGCGTGGACCTGAACACCGCCTCGGCGCCGCTGCTGTCCCGCGTCTCGGGCCTCTCCGGTTCGGTGGCCAAGTCGGTGGTGCGCTGGCGCGATGCCAACGGCTCGTTCAAGAACCGCAAGCAGCTCATGGAAGTGGCCGGCCTGGGTGCCAAGACCTTCGAGCAGGCGGCGGGTTTCCTGCGCATCCGCGGCGGCGACAATCCGCTGGACGTGACCGGCGTGCACCCCGAGACCTATCCGGTGGTGGAGCAGATCATCGTCAGGACCGGCAAGCCCATCGAACAGATCATGGGCCGCGGCGAGGTGCTGAAATCGCTCAGGCCCGAGCAGTTCGCCGACGACAAGTTCGGCACCGTGACCATCAGGGACATCCTGGGCGAACTCGAAAAACCGGGCCGCGACCCGCGACCCGACTTCGTGGTGGCACGCTTCAACGACGGCGTGGAAGACATCAAGGACCTCAAGGAAGGCATGACGCTGGAAGGCACGGTGAGCAACGTGGCCCAGTTCGGCGCCTTCGTGGACCTGGGCGTGCACCAGGACGGCCTGGTCCATGTGAGCCAGATGAGCCACAAGTTCGTCGAGGATGCGCGCGAGGTGGTCAAGACCGGCCAGATCGTCAAGGTCAAGGTGCTGGAGGTCGACGTGGACCGCAAGCGCATCAGCCTGACCATGAAGCTCGATGCCGCGCCTGCTCGCCAGCAGGGAGACAGGGGCCCGCGCGAGAACCGCTTTGAAAGCGCCGGCCGCGGCAACGGCTATGGCGGGGGCCGTGGCGGCCGGGAGGCATTCAGCCAGCCTCAGCGCCGCGCCGAGTCCGAGCCGCAAAGCGCCATGGCATCGGCCTTTGCCAAGCTCCAGGGCCTCAAGAAGTAAGCGCGGCAGGTTATTACACCGGTTCGCCATGAACCCCAGTCAACCCCATCCACCGCAGCTGTCCGCGGTGCTGCAGGCCCCGGTGGCGCTGCCCAGCCAGCCGCGCACCGTGGCCCTGCTGCTGAGTGAGCTGCGCATGCCGCAGCCCAGCATGCGCCGGCTCAACCAGCTGTTCGCCACCGATCCGGCGTTGGCGGCACGCCTGCTGGCGGCGGCCAATCAGGCCGAGCATCGCCTGGGCCAGCGCGTGTCCTGCATTCCCGAAGCGCTGGTCGTGCTGGGGCTGGAGCAGTTGCGCGCGCTGGTGGCGCAGGCGCCGCTGGGCCTGGGCGCCGGCTGGCTGCAGGGGCTGGAGCTGCCGGATTTCTGGCGCTACAGCGTGGAAGTGGCCAAGCTGGCGCGCGCGCTGGCGGCTGCGGTGCAGGCCAACGCCGCCACGGCCTATGCGCTGGGGCTGGTGCACGGGCTGGGAGAGTTTTTCATCGCCGGGCCGTCCCAAGATGAAAAAGCCCCTCTCGGAGGGGCAGCGACCACACGCAGTGGGGAGCGTGGGGTGTCATTTTTCATGCACGGCGCGGACGCGCCGCGGGCCGCTGGCATGAACGAGACGGCGGCCGTGCTGCACCCGAACCGCGCGCGGCTGGAGATACACCTGTATGGCTACAGCTACAGCCAGGTGAGCGCGGCTCTGGCCGGGACCTGGAATCTGCCGCCGCTCATGGCGCAGGCGCTGCTCCATATGCAGGCGCCCATGCAGCAGGCGCAATTCGAGCCCTTGACCGGCGTGCTGCACCTGGCCTGCTGGCGCGTGCGCGCCCGCGCCGCCCACTGGGACGAGCGCAAGCTGGCCGTGAGCTTTCCCGGGGAGGTGGGGCTGGCGCTGGGCATGGACATCGACATGGTCCTGCAGCAGGCGTCGATCGACTGGCATGCGGGCGGCGGACTGGACGTGCTGCTCTGAAATGAGCCCCCCGAGCTGCTGCGCAGCTTCCCCCTAGAAGGGGGTCGACAGCCTCGCTGCGGGGCGGCCCTTGCTTGCCGTCCCTGGCTTGGGTGCGCGCCGGTTTGGCGTGGTGTAGGTGGTGCTGGCGCTATGGAGCCCCGGGAGAGCTGAGCGGATGTTGCGCGAGCGCAACCCCTTATGGCCTTGCAGTGGAACAGGCATGATGGGAACCTTTGCTGAGGTAGCGTCAAGCATTCTTTGTTTTCTATGTCCGAGCCCACATCCCGTACCTCCGAAAACACCCGGCCGGCCGCCGCCGAGTGGAGCGGCCTCGAGCGGCCGGCCTGGATCAGTGCGCCGGGCCTGGCCCAACTGGCCGGCATGATGCCCGCGCTGCGCCTGCTGGTGGGGCTGCTGATCGCGACCATCGTGATCACGGGCCTGTACTTCGGGCGCGAACTGCTGATTCCCCTGGCGCTGGCGCTGCTGTTCGGCTTTCTGCTGGACCCGGCTGTCTCGCGCCTGCGGCGCTGGGGCCTGCCGCGCATGGCCTCGGCCATCGTGGTGCTGGCGCTGGCGCTCGGCGTGGTGGCGGGCCTTGGCATGTACCTGGGCAGCCAGGTGCAGCAGCTCAGCGCCGACCTGCCCACCTACCAGAGCACCATACGCGACAAGCTGCGCGGGCTGCGCAAGAGCATCAACATGCCCAGCGCCTGGGATGGCGCACTCAAGACCTTCAACGTTGTGGAAAAGGAGATCGCCAGCGGTGCTGCCGCGGCGCCGCGCGTGCAGAAGGTGGAGATACAGACGCCCGAGTCCAAGCCCACCACACGCATGCTGCAATGGCTGGGCCGCGTGGCCCAGCCCGTGACCACGGCGGGCATCGTGCTGATGTTCGTGATCCTGATCCTGCTGGACCGCGACGATCTGCGCGACCGCCTGCTGCGGCTCATGGGCGGCAATCTGCACGTGGCCACCGATGCGCTGGACGAGGCTTCCCAGCGCATAGGCAAGTACCTGCGCATGCAGTTCATCGTCAACGTCAGCTATGGCATTCCGCTGGGCCTGGGGCTGTGGTTCATCGGCGTGCCGGGCGCCATCCTGTGGGGGGCGCTGGGGGCGCTGATGCGTTTCGTGCCCTATGTGGGGCCCATGATCTCGGCCATCTTTCCGCTGGCGCTGGCGTTCGCGGTCGATCCGGGCTGGCACATGCTGCTGCTGACCCTGGGCCTGATCCTGGTGCTGGAGCTGTTCAGCAACAACGTGATCGAGCCCTGGCTCTATGGGGCCAGCACCGGCCTGTCCACGCTGTCCATCATCGTCGCGGCCACATTCTGGGCGGCGCTGTGGGGGCCCATAGGCCTGATTCTCTCGACGCCGCTCACCGTCTGCCTGCTGGTGCTGGGGCGCTACATCCCGGCACTCCAGTTCATGGAGGTGCTGCTGGGCAGCGCGCCCGTGCTGGGGCTCCAGCAGCGGCTGTACCAGCGCCTGCTGGCCGACGACACCGACGATGCCATCGCCATGGCGCTGGACAACATCCAGGCCAGGCTGGCTGCCAAGCCCGGCTGGGAAGGGCGGGCCGCCGCGGTGGCGGGCTTCTACGACGAAGTGGCCATTCCGGCGCTGCGGCTGGCGACCCAGCAGGACCTGGAATCGGTCACGGCCGAGCACCGGCTGCGCCTGTCCAGCGGCATGGATGCCTTGATCGAGGAGCTGCAGGAACAGTATGCGGGTGACGCTGTGCCGGCCTGGGAGCCGCTGGCGGGGCGCCTGCGCATCCACTGTGCGGGCGCGCGCTGGGAGGTCGATGCGCTGGCTGCGGCCATGGTGGCGCATGCCCAGGCGCTGCAAGGCCATAGCGTGAGCTGCTCCAACTGGGCGCTGGCGGCCGATCCGCAGTGGCGGCAGCATGGCATGAACCGGAGCGTGGCTCAGGCCCAGGAAACCGATTGGGCGCGTGCCATGCCTGGGGCCGACCTGATGGTGCTGTCGCTGTTCAGCACCCAGCCCCAGATCATTGCCCGGCGCATGGTGCGGCATATCCGGGGCCGCTGGCCGCACGTCAAGGTGGTGCTGGCCCTGTGGAACGCACCGGCGGCGGGCGCCGGCCCCGATTTTGCCGAGCAGTGCGGCGCCCATGCCTGCGTCACCAGCCTGCGCGAGCTGCAGCTGTGGGTAGGCGCCCTGCAGACGACCGACGGCGGTGACGGCATCGCCGCCCCGGTGCCGGAGGACGATGCGCAGCGCGTGCAGGCGCTGCACGTCAGCGGGGTGCTCGATGCCGGCCTGCTCTCGGCCTACCATGATGCATCGCAGCAGGCCGCCAATGTCTTTCACGTGCCCTGGGCACAGGTGTCCTGGGTGGATGCGGACCGCGTGCACACGCCGGGCAGCCTGTTCATCGTCGACCGGGAGCAGCCGCAGGCCGCAGGCATGGCGCGCGATCTGGCCGTGTGCTCCTATGTGGTCCATGGGCAGGAGGCGGTGGTCATCAACGACATCGCGCGGGACCCGCGCTTTGCGCGCAACCCCTTGCTGCAGCAGCGGCAGGTGCGCTTCTATGCGGGCGTGCCGCTCAGGGGGCGGCAGGACCAGGTGCTGGGCAGCTTCTGCATCATGGCCGACAAGCCGCGCGAGATGACGGCGGACGAACTGGCGCTTTTGCGCACCATGGCCGAGCAGTTGATGGAGCAGGTGCGCATGGCACAGGGCAGCGCCCGGGAGGCCGGAGCCGATCCGGCCTGAAGCCGCGTCAGAAAAAAAGATAGCCTGAATCGCTTGACGGATAAGCGATTCAAGCCGTTCGATGCCATGTCACATGGAGTCGGCCAGCAACTGCTCGTAGTCCTCGGTCGAGGCCTGGCGCGGATTGGTTGCATGGCAATGGTCCTTGAGCGCGCCGCCGATCACGGCCGCGAACTGCGAGCGCTCCACGCCCATGGCGGCCAGGCCCGTGGGCAGGCCCAGGCGGGCATTCATGTCGCGGATGGCGGCCGGGATGTCGCTGGCCTGGCCCAAGCCCATGGCCTGGGCCATGCGGCCCAGGCGGTCTTCGCGCTGCACGCTTTCGGCCCCGGCATTGAAGCGCACCACGGCGGGCAGGAACATGGCGTTGAGCGTGCCGTGGTGCAGGCGCGGATTGATGCCGCCCAGGCTGTGGCTCAGGCTGTGCACGCAGCCCAGTCCCTTCTGGAAGGCCAGGGCGCCCTGCATGCTGGCGCTCATGAGCTGGCGGCGTGCCTCGGCGTCCTGGCCGTTGGCTGTGGCCCGCTCGATATGGGCCCAGCCGCGCGCCAGGCCGTCCAGGCCGATGCCATCGGCCGGCGGGTTGAAGGCCGGTGCCATGAAGGTCTCCATGCAGTGGGCAATCGCGTCCATGCCCGTGGCGGCCGTCAGCAGCGGTGGCAGGCCGTAGGTCAGCTCGGGGTCGCAGATGGCGGTCTTGGGCACCAGATGCCAGCTGTGAAAGCCCAGCTTGCGGTGGTCGTCGACGATGATGATGGCGCCGCGCGCCACCTCGCTGCCCGTGCCGCTGGTCGTGGGCACGGCGATCAGCGGGGCCACGGCCTCAGTGATGCGCGGCGAGCCGCCTTCGATGGTGGCGTAGTAGGACAGCGGGCCCTCGTGCGTGGCGGCGATGGCCACGCCCTTGGCGCAGTCGATGGCGCTACCGCCGCCCACGGCGATCAGCCCGTCGCAGCGCTGTTCCTTGTAGAGCGCGGCTGCGGCCCGCACCGCCGCTTCGGTGGGATTGGACGGCGTCTGGTCGAAGACGGCATGGGGCAGGTCGCCGAGCGCGTCCAGCGCCTTTTGCAGCACGCCGGCCGCCTTCACGCCCTGGTCCGTCACGACCAGGGGCCTGGTGATGCCCACGCGCTGGCATTCCTGGCGCAGCAGGCGAACGGCGCCGAAGTCGAACTGGATCTGGGTGACGTAGTAGATGAAGGCCATGGCGATTCGGGTGAGCAAATGGTTTCTGATGCCGGGCCGCATGCCTGGGCCAGGCCGGGCTTCCAATCTAGACCTCGCACGCAGCAGCGCAAACAAAGCAAACCCTGAAAGCCGGCTGGCGGCCGGCAAGTTGCGTCGCTTGCGGGACAGATGCGAGCCGATTGCCGATGTTGGCGTTGTCAAACAGAGCACCGGAGCTGTGCCGTCCTGCAGGCAAAATCGGGTGCTCTGTTTTGAATGAGGAACTCCCGGTGTCCCTGCCTGCCGAATCGAATGCCGCACCCGCCTTGCCCCAAGCCCTGACCAAGCACATGCGCGATGTGGTGGTGCGCATGCAGCGCGCGGCACGCACCCCCATGCATCTGCTGGGGCCGCAGGGCGCCAAGGCGGCATATGAGGCCGGCTCCGGCGTGCTGGAGATCCTCAAGCAGGCATTGCCCCGCGTGGAAGAGCTGCAGATCCCCGTGCGTGACGGCGCCTGGCTGCCCGCACGTCTGTATGCGCCCGTGGGCCGAGCCGAGGTCCAGGCCCCGGGCCTGCCCGTGCTGCTATACCTGCACGGCGGCGGTTTCACCGTGGGCAGCGTCGCCACCCACGATGCGCTGTGCCGGCAGCTGGCGCATCTGGCCGGCTGCATGGTGGTCTCGCTCGACTACCGACTGGCGCCCGAATACAAGTTTCCCACCGCGCACGACGACGCCTGGGACGCCCTGCAATGGCTGGCAGCCCACGCGGCCGGGTTGGGCGGCGATGCCTCCCGGCTGGCCGTGGGGGGCGACAGCGCGGGCGGCACGCTGTCGGCGGCTTGCGCCATCCAGGCGCGCGACGCGGGCCTGCCGCTGGCGCTGCAGCTGCTGATCTACCCCGGGACCACGGCGCACCAGGGCACGGATTCGCATCGCCGCTTCGCCCACGGGCCGGTGCTCGACGAACCCGTCATCAGCTGGTTCTTCGCCCAGTATGTGAACACGCCGGCGGACCGCGACGACTGGCGCTTCGCGCCGCTGCTGGCCCCCGATGTGGAGGGCGTGGCGCCCGCCTGGATGGGCCTGGCCGAATGCGATCCGCTGGTGGACGAAGGCGTTGAATACGCCGACAAGCTGCGCATGGCGGGCGTGCCCGTAGACCTGGAGATCTACCGCGGCGTGACCCATGAATTCGTGAAGATGGGCCGCGTCATCCCCGAGGCGCGCCAGGCCCATGCCGACATGGCTCGCGCGCTGAAGGCTGCATTTCTTTGAGAACAAAAGGAAACCTATCCATGCAACGTGAAGACTTTCGCTGCTTTCAGCGTATCGAAGTGCGCTGGTCTGAAGTGGACGCCCAGAAAATCGTTTTCAACGCCCACTACCTGATGTATGCCGACGTGGCCGTCACCAGCTACTGGCGCCGGCTGGCCATGCCTTACGAGAGCAGCTTTGCGGTGCTGGGCGGGGAGCTGTTCGTCAAGAAGGCCAGCACCACCTACCACGCCTCGGCCACATTGGGCGATGTGCTGGACGTGGGCATACGCTGCGTGAAGCAGGGCAATACCTCGCTGCAGTTCGAGGCCGGCATCTTCCGCGGCCTGCAGCTGCTCAACACCGTGGAGCTGGTCTATGTGTTCGCCGACGCGGCCACGCAGCAGCCCAAGCCCCTGCCCCAGGCGCTGCGCGACGTGCTCGCGGCTTTTGAAGCAGGCCGCAGCGTGGTGAGCCTGCGCTCGGGCAGCTGGAACGAGCTGAGCCGCGACGCCGAGCGCCTGCGCCTGGCCGTCTTCGTGCAGGAGCAGGGCGTGCCGCGCGAGATCGAGATCGACGAGTTCGATCCCGTGGCCCGCCATGTGGTGGTGTTCAATGCGTTGCAGCAGCCGATCGCCACGGGTCGCCTGGTCAGCGACAGCCCGGGCGTGGGCCGTATCGGGCGCATGGCCGTGGACCGCAGCGTGCGCGGCGGCCGCTGGGGGCGCATGGTGCTCGACAGCCTGATCGAAGCCGCGCGCCAGCGCGGCGACCATGAAGTCGTGCTGCACGCCCAGCGCCATGCCGAGGCCTTCTACGGTCGCGCCGGCTTCATGCCCGTGGGCGAGCCTTACGAGGAGGCCGGCATTGCCCACATCACCATGAAAAAGGTGTTCACCCTCTGAGCGGCTGCGCCGCTTGCGCTCAGATGTCGTCCAGCAGCGCGTAGGGCAGAGGCAGCACCTGCAGCGCCACGCCCTGGGCGGCATCGGCGCTCTGGCCTTCTGCCAGCGGCGCATGGGCGAACAGGTCGCCGTGCGAGCTGGAGGCGATCTGCATGGAGACTATGGCGTCCCAGCCGCCCGATGCGTCCGATGTGCCTGCTGGTGCCGCGGCTGCCTGCACCACGGTGCCCGTGGCCTGTTCCAGATCGTCGGGGGTGAACACTTCCTGGCCCACGGCCAGCGGCTGGGCCGCATGCACCAGGTAGGCGCGGCGCTTGAGCGTGCCGCGGAACTGGCTGCGGGCCACGACTTCCTGGCCGGGGTAGCAGCCCTTCTTGAAATTCACGCCGCCCACCGATTCGTAGTTGAGCATCTGCGGCACGAAGGCGTCCACCACCGGGGCGGACAGCGTGGCCACGGCGCTTTGCACCTCGCTCCACAGCCACTGCGCCTCGCTCAGCGTCGGGCCGGCAGGGGCGGGCGTGCCGGCCGGTGCCACCCACAGCGCGCGGGGCTGGCCGGCGGCGGGGTAGAGCGCCACCACGGAGATGTCTCCATCGGTTTTTTTGCTCCAGGGGGCGGTATCGGCGGAAAGGAAGGGCGCGCTGGCGCTGCCTGCCAGTCCATGGAGGGTGAAGTCTGCCGTGGCGTCGCTGAGCTTGCATTTGGCGCGCAGCACGAACATGGACAGGCGCTTGAGCGTGGGCGCCAGCAGGCCGTGGTCGCAGATCAGCAGGATGTCGTCGGCGCTGCGCTTGAAGGCGATGAAGCTGGCCAGCATGCGGCCCTTGGCGGTGCAGAAGGCGGCCAGGCGCGCGTGCCGGGCATCCAGCAGCGCGAAGTCCTGGGTCAGCTGGCCGTGTAGAAAGCTGGCGGCGTCTTCGCCGGTTGCGCGAATCACGCCAAGGTGGGAAATCGGGGCAATGCCGTCGAGAGCGGGAAGGGAAGGCTGCGTCATGGCTGAATTATGATCGCCGGTCCAAGGCTTTCATGGATCAAGGTTGTGCGTGCCATTTTTCGAGCACTGATGTTGTTGGTTTTCCTGGCTGCGGTTGCGGCCGGCGGTGCCTGGTGGTGGCTGAACCAGCCTCTGACGCTGAGCCAGCCCGTGCTGGAGCTGGAGATCGAGCCCGGCACCACGCCGCGCGGCGTGGCCGCCAATGTGGTCAAGTCCGGCGTGCAGACCGATGCCCGGCTGCTGTATGCCTGGTTCCGCTTCTCGGGCAAGGCCCGGCTGATCAAGGCCGGCAACTATGAGCTGGCCACCGGCCTCACGCCCTATGTGCTGCTGCAGAAGCTGGCGCGCGGCGAGGAGTCGTTCAGGGCCCTGACCCTGGTGGAGGGCTGGAACTGGCGCCAGGTGCGCGCCGCGCTGGGCCGCGAGGAATTTCTGCGCCATGACAGCGCCGCATTGAGCAACGAGGCGCTGATGGCGGCCCTGGACCGCGCGGGCGTGGTGCCCGAAGGGCGTTTCTTTCCGGATACCTATACCTATGCCAAGGGCAGCTCCGACATGGCCGTGCTGCGCCGCGCCATGCATGCCATGGACCGGCGCCTGGCCGATGCCTGGGCCATGCGTGCGGCCAACACGCCGCTCAAGTCGGCCGATGAAGCCCTGATCCTGGCCAGCATCGTGGAAAAAGAGACCGGCAAGGCCTCCGACCGCGCGCAGATCGCCGGCGTGTTCAGCAACCGCCTGCGCATCGGCATGCTGCTGCAGACCGACCCCACGGTGATCTACGGCCTGGGCGAGAAGTTCGACGGCAATCTGCGCAAGCGCGATCTGCAGGTCGATACTCCCTGGAACACCTATACCCGCGTGGGCCTGCCGCCCACGCCCATCGCCATGCCCGGCAAGGCGGCGCTCATGGCCGCGGTGCAGCCCGAGCCAACCCGCGCCCTGTACTTCGTCGCGCGCGGCGACGGCACCAGCCACTTCAGCGCCACGCTGGACGAGCACAATAAGGCGGTGAACCGCTACCAGAGGGGGCAGTAACTCCCCCTGGGGCGCTTCGCGCCTTCCCCCTGAGGGGGCGACACCTTCGCTGCGGGGCGGCCCTTGCTTGGTGTCTGCTGGCTTGGTGCATGCCTTTTCAGTGAATGGATGATTTGGAAATGACAACAGGACTGTTCATCAGTTTCGAAGGCATAGACGGTGCCGGCAAGTCCTCGCATATAGCGGAGCTGGCCCAGGCTTTCCGCGACCAGGGCCGCGTGGTGACCCTGACGCGCGAGCCCGGCGGCACGCCTCTGGCCGAAAAGCTGCGTGCGCTGATGCTGCACGACGCCATGGACCCGCTGACCGAGGCCCTGATCGCCTTTGCCGCGCGGCGCGACCATTTGCTGCAGGTCATCGAGCCCGCGCTGGCGCGCGGCGAGGTCGTGATCTGCGACCGCTTCACCGACGCCACTTTTGCCTACCAGGGCGCGGGCCGCGGCTTCGATACGGGCCAGCTGGCGACGCTGGAGCGCATGGTGCAGACCGGCACCGCCCCCCGGCCCGAGCTGCTGCGGGAGCCCGATCTGACGCTGTGGTTCGACCTGCCCGCCGCCGTGGCGGCCGAACGCCTGGCCACGGCCCGCGTGCCCGACCGTTTCGAGTCCCAGCCCGGCGAATTCTTTGCCCGCGTGGCCCGGGGCTATGCCGACCGCGCCCAGGCGGCGCCCGCGCGCTTTGCCCGCATCGATGCCGACGCCAGCCGCCATGCCGTGTGGCAGCAGGTCGTCCAGATCATGGTACGCAAGGGCTGGCTGGCCATCATGGTGGGCTCGACGGCGGCCCGTGCGGGTGAGCAGGCATGAGTGCGGCCCTGGACCGGGAGCCAGGCCAGCAGCCCGTAGAAACCCTGGCACCCTGGATCGCGGCGCAGCGCGAGCGCCTGCTGGCCCAGCGCGGCCATGCCTGGCTGCTGCAGGGGCCTTCGGGCCTGGGCCAGTATGCGCTGGGCCTGTCGCTGGTGCGTGCCTGGCTGTGCGAGCAGCCCACGCAGCACGGGGCTTGCGGCGGTTGCGGCAGCTGCCATGCCATTGATGTGCGCGCCCATGCCGACCTGTGCGTGCTCATGCCCGAAGTGCAGATGATGGCGCTGGGCTGGCCGCTGCCGGAAAAGGCCCAGGCCGAGATCGACGACAAGAAGCGCAAGCCCAGCCGGGAAATCCGCGTGGAGGCCATGCGCGATGCCGTGGAGTTCTGCCAGCGCACCAGCGCGCGCGGCCGCGGCAAAGCCGTGCTGATCTATCCGGCCGAGCAGATGAACGCCATCACGGCCAATGCCTTGCTCAAGACGCTGGAGGAACCGCCCGGCGACACGCGCTTCGTGCTGGCCAGCGAGGCCGCCCACCAGCTGCTGCCCACCATCCGCAGCCGCTGCCTGACCCACACCATGGCCTGGCCCGACACCCGGCAGGCACAAGGCTGGCTGGCGCAGCAGGGCGTGGATGCGGCCCTGGCGGCCACGGCCCTGCAGGCCGCCGGCGGCCGCCCCGGCGATGCGCTGGCCTTGGCGCGGGAGGGAACGGGGGCTGCGGCCTGGTCGCAGCTGCCGCGCAATCTGGCCAAGGGCGACGTGGCGGCGCTGGCCGCTTTTTCCGCGCCCGACGCGGTGAGCGCCCTGCAGAAGATCTGCCACGACCTGATGGCCTTGGCCAGCGGCGCGCCGGCGCGCTATTTCTCGCCGGCCGATCTGCCGGGCAAGCCCCTGTCCCTGGAGCTGCTGGCCGGCTGGTCGCGCGAGCTGGTGCAGGCGGCGCGCACGGCCGATCACCCGTTCAACAACGGCCTGATGATGGAGGCCCTGGCGGCCAGGGCGCGCAGCGTCCTGCTCTCGGGCCAGCGCGCCAGAACCCGGCAGTGACGGCTGGTGTTAACCTAGTGCCCTGATCTTCTTCGACCTATCTATGAACGCTTCCGTCACACCCCGTCCCAGCGTGATGCAACTGGCGATCAAGGAAAAGGCGGCGCTTTACGCCGCCTACATTCCTTTGTTCGCCGAGGGGGGGATCTTCGTGCCCACGCAGCGCGACTACCGCTTGGGCGATGACGTCTATGTGCTGCTGACCCTGCCCGACGATCCCCAGCGTTATCCGGTGGCAGGCCGTGTGGCCTGGGTCACGCCCGAACGCGCGCTCGGCAGCCGCACCCAGGGCATAGGCATACAGTTCCCCAAGGACGAGAAATCTGCCCAGCTCAAGGCCAAGATCGAGCAGATCCTGGGCACGGCGCTGGGTTCCGAGAAGCCCACTCAAACGATTTAGTCTCCCCCTGAGCGGCTGACGCCGCTTCCCCCGGAAGGGGGACGACGCCCTCGCTGCGAGGCGGCTCTTGCTCGGCGTCTCTGGGTTGAGGCGCGCCAGTTTTTGGGTGTGAGCCAGCCAATTTTTTGACTGTTTTTATGTTTACCGATTCGCATTGCCACCTGAACTTCCCTGAGCTGAGCGCCAACCTGGCGCAGATCCGCGCGGCCATGGCCGAGGCGCGCGTGACGCGTGCGCTGTGCATCTGCACCACCATGGAAGAGTTCGGCGAGGTGCACCAGCTGGCGCTGGACTACGACAATTTCTGGGCCACGGTGGGCGTGCATCCGGATACCGAGGACATGACCGAGCCCAGCGTGCAGGACCTGGTCGAGCGCGCAGTCCTGCCGCGCGTGGTGGCCATAGGCGAGACCGGGCTGGACTATTACGGCATGGAAGACCGCAAGGGCGGGCGCACGATTGCCGACCTGGAATGGCAGCGCGAGCGCTTCCGCACCCACATCCGCGCGGGCCAGATCGCGGGCAAGCCGCTGGTCATCCATACGCGCAGCGCCTCGGAGGACACCCTGGCCATCCTGCGCGAATGCGGCGAGGCCGACGGCGCGACCCAGGCCGGCGGCGTGTTCCACTGCTTTACCGAGACGGCCGAGGTGGCGCGCGCCGGGCTGGACATGGGCTACTACATCTCGCTGTCGGGCATCGTGACCTTCAAGAGCGCCCAGCACCTGCGCGACGTGGCGGCCTTCGTGCCGCTGGACCGCCTGCTGATCGAGACCGACAGCCCTTATCTCGCGCCCGTGCCCTACCGCGGCAAGACCAATAATCCTTCATACGTTCCCTTTGTGGCGCAGCAGATTGCCCAGGTGCGCGGCATTTCCGTGGAGGAAGTGGCCGAGGCCACCAGTGCCAACTTCGATCGCCTGTTCAAGGGCGTGACTGCGGGAGCAAGTGCATGAAGCTGTCCGCGGCCCTATTCGCAGCAAGACCGCTGAGCCGCCGCCAGGGCCTGCTCCGCCTGGGTGCGCTGGCCCTGGGAGTCGGGGGCATCGGCGGCCTATCCGGCACTGCCCGGGCCGGCGACTACGACGATTATTCGCGGGCGCTGGTCGGCGACAACGCGAGCCTGATGATCGACCTGATCTTCAAGGGCTTCAATCCCAACACGCTCGATACGCGCGGGCGGCCGGGGCTGGTCTCGGCCCTGCACCAGGATGCGCTCAAGGTGTTCGACGTGCTGCTCAAGTCGCCCGGCATCGACGTGAACCTGGCCTCCCGCCAGAACGAGACGCCGCTGATGATGGCCTGCATCAAGGGGCATCTGGACCTGGCCAAGGAGCTGATCCGGCGCGATGCCGACGTGAACCGCGAGGGCTGGGCGCCGCTGCACTACGCCGCTTCGGCCGACACGCCGCAGACCCTGGACATCGTCCGGTTGCTGCTGGAGGAGAGTGCCTATATCGACGCGGCCTCGCCCAACGGCACCACGCCGCTGATGCTGGCCGCCCAGTACAGCAGCGAGGCCGTGGTCAAGCTGCTGCTGCAGGAGGGCGCCGATGTGACCTTGCGCAACCAGCGCGGCTTCACGGCCGTGGATTTTGCCAAGCTGGTGGACCGCCAGTACATGGTCGAGCTGCTGAGCCAGGCCTTGCAAAACGAGCGCCGGACCCAGGAGCCGCGCGGAGGCTGGTGAGTGAGCCTTCCACCCCCTGAGGCGCTTCGCGCCTTCCCCCTCTCTCGCTACGCGGGAGGGGGGCGACATCTTCGTTGCGGGGCGGCCCTGGCTCGATGTCCCTGGCTTGGAGTACGTCTGCTGGATATGTGCTGTTAATTAATTTGATAGCGCTATACGATTATGAAAAAAGGACTTCAGGGTTGAAAAACCCTGAAGTCCTTTTTTTTATGCGTTGGCTGCTCTTATTCCTGCTTGGATTCCGCAGCCGCTGTCCCCGGCCGGGCGGCGGGGCGGATCTGGGAATGCAGGCGTGCGTACAGGCCGTCCAGGGCCATCAGCTCGGCATGCGTGCCTTGCTCGGCGATCTGGCCGCGCTCCATGACGACCACGCGGTCGGCATGCTCGATGGTGGAGAGGCGGTGGGCGATCACCAGCGTGGTGCGGCCCTGCATCAGGCGGTTGAGCGCTTCCTGCACCAGGCGCTCGGACTCGTTGTCCAGCGCCGAGGTGGCTTCGTCGAGGATCAGGATGGGCGCGTTCTTGTAGAGGGCGCGGGCAATGGCCAGGCGCTGGCGCTGGCCGCCCGAGAGCTGGCTGGCGTTGTGGCCCACCAGCGTGTGCAGGCCCTGGGGCAGGTTCTGCACAAAGCTCTGCAGGTTGGCGGCATCCAGCGCGGCCCAGACACGCGCCTCGTCCACCTCGCCGCCCAGCGCCACGTTGGCGGCCACGCTGTCGTTGAGCATGACCACGTCCTGGCTGACCATGGCGAACTGGTGGCGCAGCGCATTCAGCTCCCACTCGGGCAAGTCCACGCCGTCCAGCAAAATTGTGCCGCTGGTGGGCGACAGAAAGCGCGGCAGCAGATTGACCAGCGTGGTCTTGCCGGCGCCCGAGGGGCCGACCAGGGCCACCACCTCGCCGGCCTTGACCGTGAGGTTCAGGTGCGAGAGCGCGGGCGCCTTGTCCTCGCCGAACTGCACCGTCACGTCGTGCAGGGCTATGCTGCCCGTGACCTTGGCGGCGGGCTTGTAGCTGCCGCCTTGCTCGTTGATCGAGCCTTCGAGCAGGTGCAGGCCGCGCTCCAGCGCCGCCACGCCGCGCGTGATGGGGTTGGCCACATCGGCCATGCGGCGGATCGGGGCGATCAGCATCAGCATGGCCGAGATGAAGGCCGCAAAGCTGCCCACGGTCACGCCCCGGGCGTTGGAGGCGGCCTCCGAGGCCTCGCGGCTTTGCCACAGGGCGATGCACAGGATGACGGACAGCGCCACGGCGGCCAGCACCTGGGTCAGCGGCGTCATGGCGGCCGAGGCGATGGTGGCCTTGGTGTTGAGGCCGCGCAGGCGCGAGCTCAGGACGCTGAAGCGCGATTGCTGCGAAGCCTGGGCGCCGTGCAGGCGCACCATGCGGTGGGCCAGCACGTTTTCCTCCACCACATAGGCCAGTTCGTCGGTGGCTTCCTGGCTGGACTTGGTGATGCGGTACAGGCGGCGCGAGAGCGTCTTCATGATCCAGGCCACGCCCGGCACCATCACGGCCACGATCAGCGTCAACTGCCAGTTCAGGTAGATCAGGTAGCCCAGCAGCGCGATCAGCGTGAAGCCGTCGCGCGAGATGCTCATCATGGCCTGCACCAGTTGCTGCGCCCCCGTCTGCACTTCGTAGACCACGGTGTTCGAGAGCGAAGACGCCGACTGGCGCGAGAACAGGCCCATGTCGGCCGCCAGCAGGCGCTCGAACAGGCTTTTGCGCAAGGCCAGCATGCCGTCGTTGGTGATGCGTGCCAGCGCGTACTGGCCCGCGAATTGCGCAATGCCCCGGATGATGAAGATGCCGATCAGGAACACCGGCACGGTCCACAGCGGCAGCGAGCCCTGGGTGAAGCCGCTGTCCAGCAGCGGCTTGAGCAGGGCCGGCATGGCGGGCTCGGTCGCGGCACCCACCAGCGTGGCCAGGAGGGCCAGGCCCCAGGCCCAGCGCTGGCCCGAAAAATAGGGCGTCAGGCGTTTCAGGCGCTGGCCCAGGCTGCGTTCGGGCACGGGGGCTGCCGTGGCAGTGGAGGTACGCGGCGAGGGCTCGGCCGCCTCGGGGGCTGGCGCAGGAGGTTGTGTGGCTTGCATAAGCGCGGAATTTTAGAGGCTACGGCAGCTGAAATAATTGCCTGCGGCGCGCGTAGGCACTAAGCTCTCGGTTTTGTGGATGCTGATGGTGTGCAGGCTGGGAGGCGATCCCTGGATCACCCTACTGCGCACAGTCTTACATCATGATGCATTCAGTATGTGTAACATGCGCGCTTGTGTATGTGCCGGGTTTGCCCGACGTTTTTGATGGCTGCCAATGACTGTTGAACGACTCCCATCCCTTCCACTTTCCGCGGCAGGGCTACGCCCCTCGCTGCAGGCCTCGCGCCGCACCCTGCTGGCCGCACTCGCATCTTCATCGGCAATTCCCGCTTTGGCCCAGTTCCGGGTGGAAGTGACCGGCGTGGGCCTGACCCAGCTGCCGATTGCCATTGCGCCTTTCAAGGGAGAGGGCCAGTCGCCCCAGAAGATTTCCGCCATCATCCAGGCCGACCTGGAGCGCAGCGGCCAGTTCCGCGGCGTGGATACCTCGGGCAACCAGCTGGATGAGTCCTCCCGCCCCGACGTGGCCCTGTGGAAGCAAAAGGGCGCCGACTCGCTGGCCGTGGGCAGTGTGACGCGCCTGGCCGACGGCCGCTACGACGTGCGCTTTCGCCTGTGGGACGTGGTTAAGGGCCAGGACCTGGGCGGCCAGGGCTTTGCCGTGACCACGGGCGACCTGCGCCTGGTGGCCCACCGCATCGCCGACTACATCTACGAAAAGCTCACGGGCGAGAAGGGCGTGTTCTCCACGCGCATCGCCTATGTGACCAAATCCGGCGCGCACTACCGCCTGTGGGTGGCCGATGCCGATGGCGAGAACGCCCAGTCGGCCCTGTCCAGCCCCGAACCCATTATTTCCCCGGCCTGGGCACCTAACGCCACGCAGCTGGCCTATGTGTCGTTCGAGTCGCGCAAGCCCGTGGTCTACGTGCACGATGTGGCCAGCGGCCAGCGCCGCCTGGTGGCCAACTTCCGCGGCTCCAACAGCGCCCCGGCCTGGTCGCCCGACGGCAGGACCCTGGCCGTGACGCTGAGCCGCGACGGCGGCTCCCAGCTGTACCTGATCAGCGCGCAGGGCGGCGAGCCGCGCCGCCTCATGCAAAGCAGCGGCATCGATACCGAGCCCTGCTTCTCCAGCGACGGCCGCACCATCTATTTCGTCAGCGACCGCGGCGGTGCCCCCCAGATCTACAAGACCTCGGTATCCGGCGGCGGCGCCGAGCGCGTGACCTTCACGGGCAGCTACAACATCTCGCCGGCCATCAGCCCCGACGGCAAGTGGCTGGCCTATGTCTCCCGCGTCGGCGGCGCCTTCAAGCTGCAGGTCATGGACCTGGCCTCGGGCACCGTGAACTCGGTCACCGATACCACGGCCGACGAAAGCCCCAGCTTCGCACCCAACAGCCGACTCATCGTCTATGCCACTCTCCAGGGCGGCCGCGAGGCGCTCATGACGACCACGCTGGACGGCAAGATCAAGGCGCGGCTGGCGGGGCAGGGCGGAGATATTCGCGAGCCCGACTGGGGCCCGTTCCAGAAACGCTGATTCTTTTTTGTTGCTTCCCCTCTACGTAAATGTGATGTCCGCAAGGACCTATCGGAGAAATCCCATGATTACCTTTAAACGTCTTTCCCTGGCTCTGGCCGTTACGGCTCTGGTGGCTGGTTGCAGCTCGGGCGTGAAGCTCGACGACAAGCCCGTTGACGGCTCGCTGACCAGCCGGGGCGCCGGTGCCGGCACCTCGCAAAGCGGTGTGTCCGGCGTGGACCTGACCGGTTCCGCAGCCAACAAGGCAGGCCCGCAGGGCGTGAGCCGCATCGTGTACTTCGACTTCGACAGCTACGTGGTCCGCTCCGAAGCCCAGCCCCAGATCGAAGCCCACGCCAAGTTCATCAAGGCCCATCCCGGCGCCAAGGTGCAACTGGAAGGCAACACCGACGAGCGCGGCGGCCGCGAATACAACCTGGCCCTGGGCCAGAAGCGTGCCGAGGCCGTGCGCCGCTCGCTGGGCCTGCTGGGCGTGAACGACGCCCAGATGGAGGCCGTGAGCTACGGCAAGGAAAAGCCTGCCGCCGAAGGCCATAGCGAAGACGCCTACGCCCAGAACCGCCGCGTTGAAATCTCCTACCGTTGATGATGAAACAGGCTTCGCTGGCTCTCCGTCACGTTTCGCTGCGCCCGCTGCTGGCCGCCGGCCTTCTGGCTGGCTATGCCGTCAGCTCGCAGGCCGCACTGTTCGGTGATGACGAGGCGCGCCGCGCCATCATCGAAATGCGCCAGCGCCTGGACAGTCAGCAGCAGTCCCAGGAGCAGATGCGCCGCAGCCTGCTGGACCTGCAGTCGCAGATCGAGATGCTCAAGGCCGACCAGGCCAAGCTGCGCGGCCAGAACGAGCAACTCATGCGCGACTCGGCGGAGCTGCAGCGGGGGCAGAAGGATCTGGCCAAGGGCATGGACGAGCGCTTGCGCCAGTTCGAGCCCACGCCGGTGAATGTTGATGGCCAGGAGTTCAACGCCGATCCCAACGAGAAGCGTGAATACGAGGACGCCCTGGCGCAGTTCCGCAGCGGCAAGTTCCCTGAGGCGGGGGCCGCCTTCGCGGCCTTTCTGCGCCAGTGGCCCAAGAGCGGCTATGTGCCCTCGGCCCGCTTCTGGCTGGGCAACGCGCAGTACGCCAACCGCGACTACAAGAACGCCATCGGCAACTTCCGCTCCGTGCTGACCAACGCACCCATGCACGCGCGTGCGCCCGAAGCCGCCTTGTCCATCGCCAACTGCCAGGTGGAGCTCAAGGACACCAAGGCCGCGCGCAAGACGCTGGAAGAGCTGATCCAGGCGTATCCGAACTCGGAAGCCGCAGCCAACGCCAAGGGCCGGCTTGCGACCTTGAAATGATGCCGGATACCTTGTCTCGCAACGGCATGACAGCGCCTGACCCAGGCGCTGTTTTTTCTCCGGGCGATGCCGATTTGCAGCGCCGCTTCGGCGGCCTGGAGCGCCTCTACGGCGTGCAGGGCGCGGCCAACATCCGCGGCGCCCATGTCGTCGTGGTCGGCATCGGCGGCGTGGGTTCCTGGACGGCCGAGGCGCTGGCGCGCAGCGGCGTCGGGCGGCTCACGCTGATCGACATGGACCATGTGGCCGAGTCCAACATCAACCGCCAGATCCATGCGCTGACCGATACCGTCGGCCAGGCCAAGATCGAAGCCATGCGCGAGCGCATTGCGCAGATCAACCCGGCCTGCCAGGTGCGGTGCGTAGACGACTTCGTGGATGCCGACAACTGGCAGAAGCTGCTGCCGGCCGATGCCGACGCGGTGATCGACGCCTGCGATCAGGTGCGGGCCAAGGCGGCGATGGCCGCCCATGCGCGCAAGGCCAAGCTGTGCTTCATCTCCGTGGGGGCGGCCGGCGGCAAGCGCCTGGCGCATCTGGTCGATATCGCCGACCTCAGCGCAACCACGCACGATCCGCTGCTGGCCCAGCTGCGCTATCGCCTGCGCAAGGAGTATGGTGCGCCCAAGGACGGCAAACGCATGGATGTGAGCTGCGTCTTCAGCCGGGAGGCCGTGGCGCCGCCCGATGCCTCATGCGCCATCGAGGGCGACGGCACGCTCAACTGCCATGGCTACGGCTCCACGGTGGCCGTGACCGCCACCTTCGGCCAGTGTGCTGCAGGCTGGATCATGGAAAAAATCAGCCGCAAGTCTTTTGCGGGGCAAAAATAGTATTACAATAACGCCATTCCATCGATGAGGCAATCAATCATTGATGTGGAGGTCGGGTCTTTAGCTCAGCCGGTAGAGCAGCGGACTTTTAATCCGTTGGTCGCGAGTTCGAATCTCGCAGGACCCACCATTTAGAATCAACAAGATAGCCGCTTTTAAGCGGCTTTCTTTTTGCCTGTTGTGCGGTGTTTTTTGCCAACCAACGAAACTGCGTTTTTCAGCGTCTTAGTTGCCAGATGGCTGTAGCGCTTGGTGCTGATTGCCGACTTGTGGCCCAGCACACCGCCCACGGTATAGAGATCGACCCCGGCATTGATCATTTCGCTGGCCGTGCTGTGGCGCAGGTCGTGCAGCCGGGCATGTCCATACCCTGCTGCTCGAGCTCCAGCCTTGAATGTCTTGCTCACGGTCCACTTTGTGGGGCGAACCGGCCACAGCGCAGGATTGCGGACAATGTGGGCCACCCTGGGATGGATGGGCACAGCGCGCGGCATGCCGTTTTTCGTGTGCTGGCCGTCCAGCTCGAACACATCGCCGTTGTGGTGAACCTGTGCCAGTCCGACCTCGGCCGCCCGCATGCCGTTGTAAAACGCGATACGGATCGCAGCACGCGCCCCGCCTGGCGGGATCTAGCGGCAGATTTTCAGAAACTCCAGACGACCCAGGTAAACGTGCCTCTCGTTGTGCACCTTCGGCATGCTGACACGGTCGGCGGGATTGCTGTCGCCAAGGCCAGGGTGCTTCCATGCGTAGCGGCAGGCCGCCCTAATGTATGCTAGGCGGTTGCGCACGGTGGCTGCCGCCATGGGCTTTTTGTTTTCGTCCACGGGCTTGTAGCTCAGCGCAATGGCCGGCAGGGCTGAAAATGGCTTCCCGGAATAGGCGCTGTAGCAGGCCTTGAGCTCGCGCACCTTGTTCTCAAAGCTCTTGAGCGCCGGCGCGTGATGCTTCAGATACAGCAGCACGGCGTCCTCGACCAGTGGCTCTGGCTTGTTGACACCAGTTGCAACCACGTGGAGGCGCTTTGTTTCTTCGAGGTCGAATTTTTGGGCTTCCGCCCTGGAGTAGCCCTTCGGAAGAAGTCGGCTAGCCCGCTGCCGCTGGCCCGCAATAACCTGGTCGAACTCAAAGCGCCAACGCTGGTTGCGGGTGTCGAAACGGATCGGCATGATTTTTTGTACTCCTCAATGTCGGCTTCTTCAAAGCGTACTGCGCTGCCAAAGCGATAGCAGTTCAGGCGCCCAGATTTTGCTAGTTCGTAAACAGTACGCTCGCTGAGCCCCAATAGGCTGGCAACGGCTTTTGCGTCAAGCATTGGAGTTCTCCATGAAAAAGCCGCCTCGGTGGGCGGCTGGTGTTCGGTGTCTTCTGGCCATGGCCGGCGCTTGTCGCGGCGCTGGCGCGATCGTCGGGATGCGAGGGACATAGGCTCAAAAACGAAGAACCCCGCTTGAGGGCGGGGTTCGGAGGTTGGGTATAGATCTTTACGGGGTCTTGACTCTACCGCGATAGTTCAGATCGGTGGCCGAGTAGTTTTCACGTTTGCGCCAGTCCATTTGAATCGGGCCAGCATGCTCGGGGGGATAGGTGATTCGCTCTTGCTCTCTCTGGAGTTCCCAGCGTTTCGGTTCCACGATGTGGCGAACGCCGGTCTCTTTGCTCTGACTCATGTGAGAGGTGCCCTCAATTAAGTTTCCGATCCTGTTTGAAACGGTACAGGGATAAGCAGTGCCCGTCCAGTATGACCTATTGCTGCTGCCCCTGGGCTGCTATGGCGGCGTCGATGGCTTCGTTGATCTGCGCGCTGAAAACTTCGCCACTGTCGATGCAACGCCAGTCGTTGCGCTCTGGCTCATAGACGGATAGGAACTTGCATTCTGCCCCGAGAGGAGGCAGGCAAGCTATGTCTCTTTTCGATATGAAGGTCTTCAACCAGTACCTGAAGGCCGCAATCATCGAAACCCTGGCCCAGGATGTGGCCAAGTTCAATGCCGCTTCGGCCGCCTCCATCCAGCTGGCCACCCAGAGCATCGATGGCGACTTCCTGCAGGAATCGTTCTGGGTCGGCATTCACAGTGCCCAGCGCCGCGTGGATCGCTATGCCGAACTTGTCGGCATCCTGCAGGTGACCGTATTCGCGTGGCTGCATCTGCTGCCAGCACCTTCTCGATGGAGGGTGTTAATTCCACCAATGTTGACCGCTTCCCACCACGACCAAGAAATGGTCAACAACGTGTCTCTGGCCCTGCAGGGCGAGATCATGCGCGCAGTCGTCATCGCCTATATCGGCGAGCAGACAGGCGCCCGCCTGGGAAACTAAAGGCCGTGGCCCGCGCCATCTACCAGCGCGAGCCAACGGCGCAGGAGATGGCGGCGGTCGGCCTGATGCCAGGGGACTTTGAGCCGGAAGTGGTTGAGGTATGGCCCGACAACCTGCCGGCTCTAGACCTTTGGGACAGGGTGGCGACCAGTGGCGCATGGGCTTCAATGGACCGGTTGCGCTGGATCTGATCCCTGTTTTCCGCGAGCTCGACCGCATGGAGCTGGAGCGCGAGGACTACGACTCGCTGCTGGCTGACGTCAGGATCATGGCGGCTGCGGCTATGGGGGAGATGAGGGCAGAGTAGCGCCTGAGATTCAGGCTCTGCCAATCGTCTTCACCAGAAGTAATCTTGCTCCAAGTTATTCCAGCGTCTGGACAACCCCGCGCACAACACCCTGTGGTGCTACGACTTCAAGGCCACGCCCGGCTACCGCGTGCGCGTCATCAGCATGGAGCCCGACGGTGACCTGAAGGGCGCCAAGGTCATCCGCAGGGCCTCGCCGGTCGTGATGCCTTCGCGCACGCCGGCATCGACCTCGGCACGCTTGACCCATTCGTTCAAGGTCTGCGGCACGCAGCCAATCTTGGGCGCGATGGATTCGATGGCTGCCCACAACGACGGGTACTCCCCACGGTGCTCCTGCACCATCCTCACCGCGCGCTCGCGGACCTCGGGCGAGAATTTGTTCGACTTCTTCATGAAACCCCTTGAAGTTTGTCCAACTTCTGGGGGCAGTTCAAACCCGGGGCGATTCAGATATGCCATTAGCGATGGCCCATGGGAACGCATCAAAGACTTGCTGCCCGGCCAGGTGGGCCAACCAGGAGCGACTGCGCGTGACAACCGGCTGTTCATCGATGCGGTGCTCTACCGTTACCGCGCTGGCATTGCCTGGCGTGACCTGCCTGCGCGCTTTGGCGACTTTTGAACCGCCCCGGGTTTCGTGGAGGCTGTTTGGTTTAAGTCAGGCCACCACCGTGGAGACCTGACTGGCGAGATGCCGGTAGTAGTTTGCCTCAGCTTGTGCCGGAGG